>CAYXTR010000006.1:0-136184 GCA_964468185.1 uncultured Planctomycetales bacterium
TCAAACAAACCGAATTCTTCTACTTCACCCTTGACTGCCTATAGCTGGTCTTTCGCACCCGTATCGCCGTGATCCGCGATCGCGTCGAGGAATGCCGAGGTCGCCCGCGCGACCCGACCCACATTCCATTACTATATTCGGACCGCCGCCGACGCGGTAGCTGCCCCGCTGGACACGGGTGGCACCGGGCGGTTGGCAACGCCACGTTTTCCGACAACTGTCGCCCGGGGCGCAGCCCGGGTGGCCATGCACAACCTGCCAGGAGGTGCCAGACCGTGCTCGTTTACAGCCTGATGATCGGACTGCTGCTGAGCCTGCCCGCTCAACCCGATACCTGGGGGCACGAACCGTACGAACACGCCAGTCCACTGGATGTTGCCGTCTCGCCTGTTGACGGGCATATCTACATTGCACGTACGGCAGAAAGTGAGATCGTGCGTCTGAATCGCGACTTCCAGCCGACGGATTGGTCACTGGCATTGCCGGGCGTGACCGGAGTGGACGTCGCGCAGGATGGCCGCGTCGCCGCCGTCAGCGGCAGTGAGGATGGCTACCTGGTTGTCGTGGACCCACAGGGTGAGGAGTTGTGGCGCGTGGGCGGCACTGAGGTCGTCCTGTTTAACGATCTGTGGGGCGTGGCGTGGGGACCGGCGGGCAATCTGTTCCTCTTCGACGCCGGGGCAGGCAAAGTGCATGTCCTGAGCGCACGCGGCGACAAACTGTTCGAGTTTGGCGACTATACGTGGCTGCGGCGATATCACAGCAAGGAGCGTGGTGGCCATGTTGAAGAAGAGGTGCAGGATACATTGCACCGACCCTGCCGCGGCGATTTTCTGCCCGACGGACGGCTGATCATCGCGGATTATGATGGTCCCATCCTCGATCCTGAGTTGAACCGGCGGGGCGGACGTTTCAGTGTGTGGAAAGTCGATGTGGCCGCGAAGCAGGCGACGTTTGAGCGCTTTCTGCCGCCTGAACCCTTCCCCGACTACAAGGCCGGCGACGTATGCGTTGATGATGCTACCGGCGAGATCTATACGGCTGAGGCAGATTTTCCGCTGACCGACCACGACTTCGTCCGCATGCGCCATAGCGTGGATGAAGCGCCGCGCATCGGCACGAATTACTTTCCCGTGCGGTTCCTGACGCACCCGCGTGGTATCGCCCTGTCGCACGACGGTGATGTGATCGTCGCCGAGGCGGACAAGGGCATCGTCTTCACGCTACCGCAGGAGTTGTTCGCGGCTGAGCCGGACGAGCCGAATCCACTGCACTGGCCCAAGCTGCTGCGCATGCCGGTGTGTGAGCGAAACCGCGTCGTCCTGGAGTATCAGACACACGAGCCGGTCGTGAGTGAAGTGCGGATTGCGCCGCAGGCTGGGGACTGGTACGACTACCCGCACGCGATGCCCGCGGGCGAGCAGCGGGAAGTCGTCGTACCGGCACGCGATGCACGGATGCAGCCGCTGGCGCTAGGCGCGCCCGGCCGCTTTCACCGCGTCGAACTGGCCGGACTGGAACCGGGGCAGCGATACGTCTTCCAGTACAAAGTGTCGGAGCGGGCGTACCCGGGACCGCTGTTCTCCGAGCCGCTGTTGGCAACCACGCAACCGCCAGCCGGCAAGACGCAGTACCTCGACGCCGAGGTGCTGGTTTTGCTATTCACCAACCTGGTGCGGCCGGCGGACAAGGCCCAGGTCGAGCCCGTGCCGGCTGACCCGGGTCCCATGACGGAGGAGGAGATCGCCGGCGTGAAGGAACGGATGGAATGGGCCCGGCGATTTTACTGGGTCAATTCGCGCGGCAAGTTCAACGTGCGGTTCACTTATGTGATTGATGACGAACGCTACAACCCGGCTCCGGTCCATAACTGGGGCTACTGGCCCCACGACGACCATCGCAGGATCGATGAGATCCTCGCCAGGCATGGCACCGAGCATGCCGACGTCGCGGGTCTGTGCGTAATCTACGGCTATCGCCATTGGGACGATACCCAGGAACGCTGGGTATTGAGCGGCAGCGGCGGGAATACCTGGGGTTCGGTACACGACGGCAGCGCGATCAACGCGATCAATGCCGGGGGCGACACATGCTGGCTATTCGTCCACGAGTATGGCCATTCGATGGGCATCAACTACGAATACAGCGGTCAGATCTACCACTTCAACCACTTCCACTGGAACTTCCTGCCGACGGACTACGGCGCCCACTATGACGGTATGGCGGCGATGTGCCGCGAGTTCAAGGACATCGCCTACTGGGCCAACAAGTATGGACGTGTGGTGGTCGTTGATGACCGCGACAGCGACGGGTTGCCGGACCGGGACCCGAATTGTGCAATTGACGAACGCGGCTTCGGGAGTGATCCGCAGCAGGCCGACACCGACGGCGACGGTTTGACGGATCTCGAGGAGCTCATGGTGACGCAGGGGTTGCAAGGCTATGACCGCGCATTCGAAATGCGCCAGGTCGAACCGGTTTTTGAACCTGACCCTACGGATGATGACGCTGACCAGGATGGCGTGCGCGATCGCGAGGACCCGTATCCGGCGTATCCGGTCGAGCCGGAAGTGCACTTTGCGAACGTGACGGTCGATGGTGTGTTTGAAAACGCTGAGTGGCCGTGGCGCGGCTTCCAGCGTGTGATGGAAGATCGCGAACTGCGGGGCGACGTACGACTGGCGTGGGATTGGGAGCACCTGTACATCGGGTTACGGCAGGAAATGCAACTCGACGACACGCGTCCGGCAAAGATCTACATGGAATTGGATGCAAACAACGACGGTATGACCGTCGGGGCGGACAATATCGAGATGTGGCTGGAACCGCAGGCGGACGGCTCGGTTCAGGTGCGCACGAAGCACAATGACACGGTATTTCGCATGAAGCCGCGCTGGCGCGACAACATCCTGCCGAGTCCGCAGGACATTCAGGCGCAGTGGTCACGCGTTGCAAACGAGTTTCACCTCGAGATCGCGATCCCGCAGACGAAGGACGCCGGGTTGGACCTGAAGCGGTGGGAGGAATTGGGCGTCTTGTTCCAACTCACGCCGGAGCAAAGCGGGAAGACGCTCCGCCTTTTCGAAGCCCAACGGCATGTGGATGTGAAGTTGCGCTAGGCGTGTGCTACGCAGAAGTCCGGCCTTCGGCGGGAGTGTCGACGCCTGGACAGTCTGACTAATCCCACGGTTGCGGATCGAACTCCACGCCCACGATGCACTGTCCGTCACTTTGCAGCACACGGCGCACCACACGGGCCCGCTGCGCCAGACGCCAGAGGCAGTCTCGATCGATTTCGACATCAACGTCGATATGGGTGCCGAGTGCCGCCGCCTTTCGCGCCGACATCCGCAGGCCGGCCCCGGTCGGCGAGATGTCGCACACTTCGCAATGCCCCTGCTGGATATCGGACGACCATTGCGCCGGCCCCGACGCCGGTATCCGGATATGTCGTCGACGGTCCAGGTAACGTGTAAGCATGCCACTCTCCACGGGTCCTTACGTCCTCGTCAAGCTGCGCTGCCCGGACTACACCGCACCCCGTCGGCTGCTTTGACCACTACCAAGCCGGCGTATGCTGCGTAGTATCCCTTTGTTTCGGCGAAACCGGCTGCGTTGCTGATTTGCACCCACGACGAAGCGCGGGCGATCTCTGGGATCCACTACTTCCGGGAATCATGTCACTGAGGTGCCGACAGCGGACGCGTTACAGGGTCGGGGCCCGCGCAGGATCTCCCGGTCAAGGGGTGAACACTCTGAGGATCCCAATAACTGGCTCACTCAATCCACATCCGATACTGATATCCTCCTCTCGACAATGTGACGTAATCGGTTCCGACAATCAATCGCGGGAGTTGGCCGGGCGCAGAATCGCAGCGGTTTTGCTTGACTTCGCGGTCGGCGAGCAAGAGACTAATGAAAGCGTTCATCCGCTACATTTGTGGCCTTGAACGCGCTGGGATATGTCACGGGGGTTGGCAATCGCGTGCCCCCCGACGCCCGCCGTGACGACAGAACTGGCGTATCTCGCCTCATGACCGCCAAGCTTTGGATTCAGGAGACCCCGATGCCTCGCACCACCGGCTTTCTCATCTCCACCCTTCTGCTCGCTTCATTCTGCGGCAGCCTGGCCGTCGCTCAGGAAGCCGTCCCGCGCTACCCCCGCCTGACCGAGATCAGCTTCAACCCGAAGATCGAGTCGATCTGGGGGCTTCGGCTTCACGAGGTACGCGACTGGTTCGATCCGCGGGAGCAGATCGACGAATACCTCGACGGCATGAGCGTCGGCTCGAACGGCCTCATGAATGAGCGGCTGACGTACTACCTTGAGATGGACTTCTGGCCGGTCAAGATCGACGGCTTCCAGTACACGGAGGAGCAGTACCTCGCCCAAGAGTGGCACCAACCCGATGGCGTCGACTACCAGATCATCCTCCGCGACTACAACCTCGCTCGAAAGTGCGACCGGGGTGAGCTCGACGAAGTCGCGATCCAGGGCGCACCGTATTTCGGCTACTGGGAATCCAATATGGCCGGCCACGGCGGCTACTGGTGCAACTCGAGTCCGCAGCAAAAGGTCGCCTGCTCCAAGATCTTTATCGTCATGGGCTGGAACTACGAGCGGCAGGTCTCCCTGCACGCCACCGGCCACCGCGTCGAGTCCATCATGTCCCATGTCTACAACGGCTGGGACGTCAACGGCGACCGGACGATCTGGGATCGGTTCGGCTGGAATATCGGGCAGACTACCATCAGCGACGTCTATGGCGTTGGTTCAGCCCACCTGCCGGCCAACGGCGACGATCACTACGACTATGCCAATCCACAGTGGGTTGAAAGCTACGCGCCACAGTGGGCGAACTTCACCGGTAACGAAACCGGCCTGTTTCCGGACCCGGCCGGCGACACCATGATGGTCAGCCGAACCACCTGGGGCAGCCAGCCCAACTCGTTCGAGATGGCCTATTTCATCTGGTGGTATCAGCACATGCCCCACGTCGACGGTCGCAACCAGCTCGACGGCTACAACCGGCTGAACAACTGGTGGGAGTATCTCTGGAACTTCAATGAGTATCCCGAGAGTGGCGGTGAGCATGACTTGGGTGGGCCGGCCCCTGATGCTGCGCCGTACGACTGGGCCCCGACGCGCCTCACCGAAAACACGGTCGACGAATGGTGCCCTATCGCCAACGCCAACGATCGCGTGGTGTGGTACGGCTGGGATGGCCAGGACTTTGAGATCTTCTCTGCCAATGTGGATGGCAGCGACCTCGTTCAGATCACGGACAATGATTACGAGGACGAGGCAGTCGAGATCAATGCAAACGGCCAACTCGTCTGGCAGTCATTCGACGGCCAGGACTTCGAGATCTTCACCGCCAACGCTGACGGGTCGAACCTCACGCAGGTTACCGACAATATCGAAAACGACTGGCATCCCGACATCAGTGATACCGGCCGCATCGTGTGGGATTTCTGGGACGGTGAAGACTATGAGGTGCGGAGTGCCAACGCCGACGGCAGCGATCTGGTGCAGATCACGAACAACTCCCACGGCGGTGGTGTCGATCAACGCTTCGACGATTGCTGGCCGCGAATCAACGCGAGTAATCGCGTGGTATGGTTCGGCTATGAAGGCGTCGACTTCGAGATCTACAGCGCCAACGCCGACGGCACCGACCTCGTTCAGTTGAGCAACAACAGTCTCAAGGACGAGTTTCCGCAGATCAGCAACAGCGGTACCGTGGTCTGGCACTGCTGGCACTCGAACGAAAATACTGAAGTTTACGCGGCAAATGCGAATGGCGGCGGCGTCGTGCAGCTTACCAGCAGTGCGTTCAACAAGGATTGGTGGCCGCAGGTCAACGACCTCGATCAGGTTGTATGGATGTCGCGGCACTCGACCGGCTGGGAAGTCTGTCGCATTAACGCGGACGGCTCCGAGTTCACCCAGATCACCGACAATCTCCAGCACGATCAATATCCGCAAATCGACAACGACGGCCGGATCGTGTGGCAGGGCTTCGACGGCGAAGACTGGGAGATCTACGCCTACGTGGACGGCGCCATCTACCAGTATTCGGACAACGACTATCACGACCGCTGGCCCCACATCGGCGGCGAGCGCTACGTCGTCTGGCACGGCGAGGCCGACCCCGGCACTGCGGGCCGGACGACCGAAATCTTCTCGATTCCGCCGGAACTCGACCTGACGCCGCCCGCCTTGGCGGACACGTACACCTCGCCGCTTTACCCGGAAGAAGTGCGACTGACGTTCTCCGAGCCGGTTGAGGAAACGTCTGCCGAGACCGCCAGCAACTACGCACTCTCCGGCGGCGTGGCTGTGCTTGCGGCGGCGCTGGAAGCCGACCAGCAAACGGTTGTGCTCACGACGACGTCCATGACGCTCGACGTGACCTACACGCTGACGGTCAACAACGTCACCGACATCGCCGAACCGCCCAATACGATTCCGACTGATTCGCAGATCAGCTTCACGTTCGGTACGTGGCAGCGGATCCTCGCTCAGCCGCTGGTGCAGTATGACTTCACGGCAGGAGCGGGCGATACGGTGCTGGATGTTTCCGGGCGCGACGAGCCGCTCGACCTGAGCATTGATGATCTTGGTGCCGCAACCTGGAGCGACGACGGCCTGACGCTGAACAGTGCCACCCATCTGTACACGACGAATCCGGCCAACCGCGTCGGCGACGCCTGTGTGGCCAGCGGTGAGGTCTCAATCGAAGCGTGGATCACGCCGGCCAGTGCCACACAGGGCGGCCCGGCCCGTATCGTGACCTACTCAAATTCGATCTGGGCCCGCAACTTCACCCTCGGCCAGGGTCTTTCCGACGGCACGGCTGCCGATGCGTTTGACCTGCGCCTGCGGACCAGTGATACGGACATCAATGGCTTGCCCTCTACCACGACGCCGACCGGCACGGTGACGACGGACCCCCTGCACGTGATTGCGGTCCGTGAAGCAACCGGCGAACTCCGCATCTACGTCAATGATGTGGATGTGCTGAGCGGTGCTGGCGGGGTCGACGGCACGTTCGATAACTGGAACACCGGCTATAAGATCGTGCTCGGCAACGAGCTCAGCAACGACACGCCTTGGCTGGGCACGTTCCATCTGGTTGCGATCTACGGTTTTGCCCTGTCGCCGGATCAGGTGCACCAGAACTTCATGGCTGGCGACGGCAGCGGCCCGGAGATCGTCCCGGGCGACCTGAATTGCGACGGAAGCGTCGACTTCGACGATATCAGCCCATTCGTGCTCGCTCTGGGTGGCCAGGCCGGCTACGAGGTCGCATACCCGGACTGCAACTACTGGAATGCGGACTGCAACGGCGACGGCGCAGTTGATTTTGACGATATCAACTCGTTCATCGGGTTGATTGGCGGCTGAGAACCGCCCGCGCTCGCGCGGGTGGTCTCGTGCGGGCGACCCCTGACCACCGGCGGGTCGCCCGTTTTCTTTGGATCGGATCCTGACCCGGGTCCGCGCACGGCGGCGCTCAGCCTCGTCGAACGCTGTGACCGCCTGTTGACGGCCCCCGGGAAATCCGTATACTGCTGGGTTCCGACTTTGACCCCCGGGGAGTGGTCTCCGGTCAGCCAGGAAGTTGAAGATCATGAAAACCGCAAGCAGGACGTTTCTGGCCCGTCCCGGACAGGTGGAGCGCAAGTGGTACGTCGTCGACGCGACCGATCAGGTCCTCGGCCGACTTGCCGTGCGGATCGCCACGGTCCTGATGGGCAAGCACAAGCCGGAATACACACCCAATGTCGACACGGGCGATTTCGTCATCGTCCTGAATGCCGACAAGGTGAAACTAACGGGCTGGCGCAAGCCGCAGGAGATGATCTACGAGCGTTACAGCGGCTATCCGGGCGGTCGCAAGGTGGTGGACGCCGCCACCATGCGTGATCGTCATCCTGAGCGTATCGTCCACGAGTCGGTGCGCCGCATGCTGCCGAAGAACGCGCTGGCCCGCCACATGTTGACGAAGCTGAAGACGTACACCGGAGACGAGCATCCGCATCAGGCGCAGCAGCCTGAGCCGCTGCCGCTGTGATCGTTTGAGGAGCGACGCCTGTGACCGACTCGGAACCGAAACCGACTGAACCGACGCCGACGCCTGAGAATCAGACGCAGCAGCCCGAGCCCAGCGGTCCGTCCGTGCCCGCACCGCCGCCCGAGGCCGCGGCCGAAACGCCTCAACCCGCGCCGGCTGCAATGCCTTCGACGGCGGAAACGCCGGTGGCGCCCCCCACGCAAACCGCAACCCAACCGGTCGAACAACCCCCTCAGCAGGCCAAGGGCCTGCACTGGGGCACCGGTCGTCGCAAGAGCGCCATCGCTCGCGTCCGCCTGATGCCGGGTAGCGGCAACTTCACCGTCAACAAGCGGGCCATCGAGCACTACTTTACCGAGCCTCAGGATCGGGCCGACATCGTCGCCCCGCTTGAGCTGACGGGTGTTCGCAAGAACTGGGACGTCTTCGTCAACGTTCATGGCGGCGGCCACACCGGTCAGGCCGGCGCGATCAAACTCGGTCTCGCGCGTGCCATGGTCAAGGCGTACGAGCAGTTCGAGCCGACCCTCCGCGATGCCGGCTACCTCACCCGGGACGCCCGCCGTGTGGAGCGCAAGAAGCCCGGTCAGCGCAAGGCGCGTCGCCGCTTCCAGTTCTCGAAGCGTTAACCGACTATCCCCGGCGGACATATTCGCCAACCCCGAGCCCCGTTTGTCCGAGTCGACGGCGGGGCTCGTTTTCTGCGCTGCTTCGCCCCCTGACTCTTGACGCAAATCCACCGGCGCCGACGATACTGACGTGCCAGAACGCCCCCCATTTGATCCCGCTCGTCGCCGGCGCCGCCCCACCAAGGCGAGCACAGCCCGAACGCCAGCCACGCTCTCCGTCTGGCAGGTCAATGAACTCGTGCGCGGTGCCATCGCAACGCATGTTCCCGCGACACTGCACGTCGTCGGCGAAATCGGCAATCTCTCACGCCCCGGCAGCGGCCACATCTACCTCACGCTGAAGGACGCTTCCGCGGAGCTGCGGTGCGTGGTCTGGCGCAGTACGGCGGCGCGTCTCCGATTCGAGCCCGAAATCGGCATGGAAGTCATCGCCACCGGGGGGTTGGAAGTCTACGCGCAGCGTGGCAGCTACCAGCTCATCGCCCGCAAGCTCGAACCCCGCGGCGTCGGGGCCCTGGAAGTCGCCTTCCGCCAACTCAAGGAACGCTTGGAACGCGATGGGCTGTTCGAGTCATCCCGCAAAAAGCCACTGCCCCGTATTCCTCAGCGTGTTGCACTCGTGACAAGTCCTACGGGTGCGGCAATTCGGGACATGTTGCACACGTTCGCGCGACGCTTCCCGGTCGTCGATATCCTCGTGTTTCCGGTGCGTGTGCAGGGCAAGGGCGCGGCAAACGAAATCGCGACCGCCATCCGCACACTCAACCGCCAGGCCAACGCGCTGGGCGGGATCGACTTGCTGATTGTCGGCCGCGGCGGCGGATCGCTCGAGGACCTGTGGGCCTTCAATGAGGAGGTCGTCGCGCGGGCCATCTCTGCCAGCCGGATTCCGGTGGTCAGTGCGGTCGGTCACGAAGTTGACGTCAGCATCAGCGATCTCGTCGCGGATCTGCGTGCACCGACGCCGACGGCAGCGGCCGAGTTGGTCACCCCCACGCTCGACGAACTGCTGGAAAGCCTGGGTCGCCAAATCATGCGCGTCCAAAGTCATACGAGGCATGTGCTTCGACTCGCTGAGGCGGAGTTCTCGGCGGCGCTCGCTTGTGATGTGCTGGCTCGTCCAATCAACCGACTCCGCCAACATTACCAGACCATCGACGACCGCCAGCAACATCTTCAGCTCGCTGTCAGCCAGCTACTGCGCGGCGCCAATCGTAGCCTGAGTAATGCCGAACTCGACTTGCTCCGCGTCGCAGCCGGTGCCCGCTTCGAGCGGTTGGGACGCGCGCTCGATCGGCGGCTGGAACGACTAAACCACTCGCTCGGGAGTCTGCGTTTCAGACGCGAACGCAGTCTCGCCGCTTCGCAGCGGCACCTGACGCAGTTAGGGCCGGATCGCTCGCTACAGCGGTTGCATGAGCACCTCCGCCAAGCCGGCCTGCGGCTGGACACCGCCGCGCATCATCTGCTTCGTGACCGGGCACGGTCGTTGAAAGCATCCATGCAAGCTGCGATGGCGTGCGACCCGCGGAACATCCTCCGGCGAGGCTTCAGCATTGCACGTGACGTGCGCTCGCGGAGCGTACTGCGCTCACTTCAGGACATTCATGATAAAATGAGGATCACTATCGAACTTGCTGATGGCGAGTTCCGCGGTATAGCCGATGATCCCCGACAGCCAAGCCTGTTCGACTGATCGTCCCAGGCACAGGAGCAAGATTGATATCAGCCTTTCATCTTCCGCTTGACGCCCTCCGAGTATGCGTGGATGCTGTACCCAGTAGCCACCGGACGTCCATGACTGGTGATTCCGTATGGCGGCCCTGCCATTGTGTCCGTCGAGGTGCTGAAGTCTCTCGGCGCGGTGCTAAGGAGTCGTACGAATTGGTACCGTTTTAATTGGGGTAGCCGTTGAACAGCTATAGCGTCCTGGTTGCCGAGGACGACGAAAACATCCGATCGCTGATGTGCCGCAGCCTCGAACAGGCCGGCTACGACGTCTGCGAAGCCGCCAATGGGGATGAAGCGATCCGTGCGCTGCGCGCTACGAACTTCAATCTGGTCGTGACCGATATTCTGATGCCGGAAAAAGATGGCTTTGAAACCATCATGTACCTGCGAAAGGAGCAACCCGGCACGAAGGTCATTGCGATCAGTGGTGGCGAAAACCGCCTGTTCCTCGAGAGCGCCGCGGGGCTCGGTGCTACGCGAATTCTGACCAAGCCGTTCCGTCCCAGTGAGTTGATCCAGGCGGTGAAGGAGCTGTTACAGACAACCTGATCATCCTTCCGCCGCGCCGCCGTGACGCCCCCCCTACTCGATCGCGAAGACGTCTGGTGGGATGTTCAACACGTCGCCTTCGGATACCCCCAGTTCGTCCAGGGTACCCTGCTTGACCTCCAACGCGAACATCGCCGGCTCGATCGAGCTGAATGATCGCCAGGTCAGGGGTGGCATCTGCCAGATCTTCACGATCGTTCCGTTGGCGCGGGCAAACGCGATATCCAGTGGCGTCACCGTGTTTCGCATCCAGAATCCGCGGGGCCGCTCATCCTCGAAGACAAACAGCATGCCCTGATCGTCGGCAATCTCCTCGGGCGTAACGAACATCAGTCCCTCTTCCACGACCGTGCGACGGGTGCCCGGCTCCTGAGGAGCGGCTTCCTGTGCAAGCCAGACTCGGATCACGTGATCATTCACCGTAATGGTCGCTGTGGGTAACGCGCCGAGTGGATGCTCGCGCTCGGCGTCGCTGGGAAATGTCCCACTACCCAGACAACCTGTCAGGCCGAGCAATATCGCCATGGGCAGCAACCGACGTGCCGGTGGGTGCATTACGCCGCCGTCCGGTTGCAGCTGAGTCGTTCGCGTCTGAGATTGCATGTATCAAGCATAGGCGCGAAGTGCCGTGCGCGACAAGCACCCGCCATAGCGGACATCTGCCACGCCACGCCGCGCTCGGTCTTCTCGTCGCGTTGCTCCTGCGGGTCGGGGACCTCGCGAAGATAGTGGATGCGGAAACGCTCCTTCATCTGCCGGGCCGCCTTGAGCAGTGTCATCGGCGGGAGCATGTGGCCGCCGCCGGGGACGACCCTGATAAACGCATCGCTCTTCAGTTCCTTCAGCGTATCACGGAGCAGGTAGAATGCCCTTTCCAGAAAGAAGTCATCCCGGTCGCCGCAGTAGAGGTACAGCTTGCCCGTCAGTTTCGGCCCTAGCAACTCCCAATTCGTCTTCAGGATGTGCGTGATATCGTAGCGCCGCCAGGCTTCGGCCACCGCAGGGTCCATCCGCCCCGTTTCATGATCGAACAATCGCCCGGGCGCGCCATCTTTTCCGCGCGGGCTGAAGACGGCATCGAACGACTGCATCTGACCACCTCTTCCCAGGACATCCTCCTTGTGAACGAAGTCCTTCAGCTCGATCGGCGGTCCGAAGAGACCCTTCCGTGAGAACATCCGCGGCTCACCGTCTTCGCCGAACAGCATGTTCGCGTCCGGTTCGTAGATGTTCACGTGCTGAAAGGCGCGAAAATCTACCGGATCCGGCGACATCGACCAGACCGCCCCGAACGTGTCCGGATAGGTAATCTGCAGCCAGAGGCTGCTCCACCCGCCGGACGAAATGCCCGTGAGATAGCGGGCTTCGACATCCGGGATCAGTCGGAAGCGCTTTTCGAGATAGGGGATCAACTCATGCACGAGCGCCGCACCCCACGGGCCGTTGTTGTCCGAATCCGCCCAGACGTGGTGACCGGTGACCCAGTCGGCATCAATGAACATCACAACCGCGTCAAACCCAACCGAGCCCAGCAGATGGCCCCACATGAAATGATACTGCTCGGCATCGTAGATCGTGTCGCCGAAACCCGAAATCACATACACCGTCGGAAACCGCTCGCCCTTTTCCTCGTGATACGCATCCGGTAGCAGCGCAGCGGCGCGCAGGTGTACGAAGCGATCGTGAAATTCACTCAGGCGCTCACTCTTCAGGCGCACGTACTTCACATGCTTCGAGTCTGCCAGACGCGGTCGCTCGATCGTGTCGTTGATCACGAACCGGATGGTTTCCGGAGCCTCCGGCTCATGTGTGAAGGTGATCGCGCGGCTGATGCCATTGCCTGGCGCTGAGATCACGTCGTGCGAGCGGTTGTTCAGATTCAGCACCGCCCGGGCCCGATAACGACCAGCCGGCAGCTCCGCCAGCGGATCGGGATACGCCAGACAGTCATCTGCCTTGACCTGCAACTTGTCGCCGGGCCTCCATGCCGTGACATCGCGCGCAATTAGTGGCTCACGCTGAAACCAATTGACGGCTTCAAGTGGTTCCTGCGCCGTATCGCGCGTCAATACGACGTAAACGCGCCCGGTGTATGGAGTGCTGCTTACCGACCGCGTGAAGTTGATTTCGAATTCTGGTCCGGCGGTGAGCGTCACCGCAACCTGGGTCAGCAGCAGGACCGCCACGCCGATCATTGCCCGCCGGCACAGCGCTTCAGATCCGAACAGCTTACCGAACATATCCATCCCCTTGCTGGTGACTTTCATCTTGTTTGAATGCTTACGCGGCCGGGCGCCTCGCCGCAACGCGGAAACCGTGTAAAATCGTCGGCCCGAGGTGGAGGTCAGGCAGGGAGTGTAACAGGAACTCAATATGCGTATACGACTCGCACACAGCCCGGACCCGGACGATGCCTTCATGTTCTATGGGCTCAGCAGCGGAGCGATCGACACCGGACCTTATGAGTTTGAACACGTCCTGGATGATATTCAAACGCTCAATGACCGGGCCATGGAAGGTGAATATGAAGTTACCGCAATCAGCATTCATGCCTATCCGTACGTCGCTGACAAGTATGCGCTGACCTCGTGCGGGTCGAGCATGGGGGATGGATACGGCCCGATGGTCGTTACGCGTCAGAAGATGCAGCTTACCGACCTGGCCGGTACGACGATTGCGATTCCGGGGCGAATGACGACGGCGTTTCTCGTTCTGCAACTGGCCCTGGGCAAAGACAATTTCGCATCGAAGGTCGTCATGTTCGACGAGATCCCCGACGCCGTCGTGAACCGCGATGTCGACGCGGGCCTGTTGATTCACGAGGGCCAACTCACCTACTCACAATATGGCCTGCACCTGGTCGTCGATCTCGGCGTCTGGTGGCAGAACCGGACGGGCCTGCCCCTGCCACTCGGCGGCAATGTGATCCGGCGAGACCTCGGGGACGATCACATTCGCGAGGTCACGCAACTGATTCGTGCGAGCATTCAATACAGCCTTGATCATCGCGAGCAGGCGGTCGAGTACGCGCTGCAATACGGCCGTGGTCTCGATATGGGTCTGGCGGACCGCTTCGTGGGCATGTACGTTAACCAATGGACGCTCGACTACGGCTCACGTGGACGGGAAGCCGTCCAGCGGCTGCTCAGCGATGGTGCCTCGGCCGGCTTGGTCCCGCAGATCGGCGCGATCGACTTCATTTGAAACAACGTAGAGTACACGGTTCTACGACAGGCGCGACGAGGACAACATGCTCGCAGTGATTGGTGGCACAGGACTGGGCGAAGCACTTTTCGGCGAATCCGGGGGCAAGCTGCATGAGATCGAAACGCCGTTCGGCCGCCCCAGCGGTCCGATACGCGTCGTGAACTGGCACGGTCTCGATGTCGCCCTGCTGGGCCGCCATGGTGTTGGGCACATTCATAATCCGGCACAGGTGCCCTACCGGGCGAACATCTATGCGCTGAAATCGCTGGGAGCAACGCATATTCTCGCCAGCGGTGCCGTGGGATCACTTCGCGAGCACATCGAACCGCGGCAACTCGTCGTACCCGATCAGATCATCGACAAGACCTGGCGTCGAAACCCGACATTCTTTGACGACGATATCGCGGTCCACGTCGAGTTTGCCGAGCCATTCTGTCCCGAATTGCGCAAATTGCTGCTTTCTGTTGCCGACCGCGTCGATACGCAGGTGCACGACAAGGGCACGTACGTCTGCATGGAAGGTCCCGCCTTCAGTACCGTCGCCGAATCCAACATGCATCGGGCGTGGGGTGGCGACCTGATCGGCATGACGGCCATGCCGGAGGCCAAGCTGGCCCGTGAGGCGGAGATGGCATACGCCCTCGTAGCACTCGCCACGGACTATGACTGCTGGCGGCCACACGATCCGGGGCTCACGCGCGAGGCGCTGCTGGGCGAGATCATCGGGCACTTGCAGGCCGCCACGCAGAACGCCCTCAGCCTGATCCGCGCGGCCATCGAGGCGTTTGCCGACAAACCACTGCCGCAGACCGCGGTGCACTGTGGGTTGGATCTCGCCGTGTGGACCGATCGCAGCACCCTCATGCCGGAGGTCACGCAACGTTACGGCATCCTCCTGGAACGCTACCTGGCGACGAAGCCTGGTTGACCGCGGTCGGCTGCGCCTACAGCAGGGCTCGCAGCGACGACACCACGCGGTCGATTCCCGTTTCGGTCAGATGATTGTGGAACGGCAGCGCGATCGTCCGCTGGGCGAGCGCCTCGGTGACCGGGAAGTCCCCTTCCTTGAATCCAAACTGCTCGACATAGAAGGGCTGCAAGTGAATCGGCGTGAAGTAGTTGTTGCAGCCGATGTGCTGCGCGCGCAGTCCAGCCAGGATGGCGTCGCGCTGCGCCTGCGAGTACTCGTCACTTAGCCGCACGACGAACACGAACCAACTGATATCGACGTCGTCCGGCACGTGCTGCATCGTCAGGCGCGGTTCGTCCGCCAGCCGCTCGCAGTACATCTGCGCCACGCGCGTCCGCTTGGCGAGAATCTCCTCCAGCCGCTGCATTTGCACGGCGCCGATCGCCGCCTGGATGTCCGTCAGCCGGTAGTTGAAGCCGAGCCGGGCGTGGGCCAGCCAGCCGGCGTCCGGGTCGCGGCCCTGATTGCAGCACGAGCGTGCGATGAATGCGATTTCATCATCATTGGTGACGATCATGCCACCTTCGCCGGTCGTGATCTGCTTGTTCGGGTAAAATGCGAAGATCCCCGCCTCGCCGATCGTGCCGGCCGGCCGACCGTGATAGCGTGCCCCCAGCGCCTCGCAGGAGTCCTCCAACACACGCAGGCCGTGCTTGCGAGCGACTTCCCAGACGCCGTCCATATCCGGCATTGAGCCGAACACATCCACCGGCAGGATCGCCTTCGTCCGCTCGGTGATGGCCCCTTCGATCTTCGCCACGTCGATCTGCCAGGTCTGCGGATCGATGTCGACGAATACGGGGCGTCCGCCGTCGAACATGATGCTATTGCTCGATGCGATGAACGAGAACGGCGTCGTGATCACTTCGTCGCCGGGACCAATGCCCATCGCGTGCCAGCACAGGTGCAGGCCCGCCGTGCCGCTGCTGCAGCTGATTGCGTGCTTCACGCCAAGCTGCCGGCGGAACTCCTCCTCGAACTCACCCAGCTTCGGCCCGAGGCTGAGACGATCGGAATTCAGCACTGCGAGAACGGCGTCAATTTCGGCCTGCGTAATATCCTGAGCGGACAAACTGATGGGAGAGGTCACTGCGAAACTCCTGGATGAGCGATGGTAACCGGCCAGCACACCGTGGACGGCACGTGGGGTGGCCGACCGGGCGATCAGCGCTATGCGCCCGCGGCGAGGTCGCTATCATAACGCCGAGCAATGGTCAACGAAAAACGTCAGCGCTGGCTGCCCTACTTTCGACAAGCGATGCGGCACCTCGGACCGCACCGCCGCACCCTACTTATCGGACTGGTCGCCGCCATCGGCGTCAGTGTCTTTTATACCTTCAGCGTCTCATCGATCATTCCGACGCTCAAGATCATCTTCGCCGAACATGAGACTTTCGTCGATTGGCTGCATCGCGTGGAGACCGAGCGTCGTCTCGGGGTCACACTGCGGCCCGACATGCCGGACGATCCGGATGGTCTCCTGATCGTCAGCGTGCGCGATACGTCGCCGGTGACCGACACGCTGGAGGCCGGCGATCGGATCATGTCGATTGATAGCGATCAACTCAGCTCGTACGAGGTTGAACGCACCATCGCTCGTCATGACGATCTCGCACTCTCTAGGGTATACGTACAGCGTGAAGGACAAGTTCAAACGGTCGACCTCACGCTGCGTCCGCATGCCTGGTGGTGGCCGATCGGACGCTCGCTGGCCGCCGTGATGCCACGCGATCCATCTCCCGCGGGTCGCTATCGGACACTGCTGGTCGTCATGATTGCGGTTGTTGTGGCGGGTGTGCTGGGCGGCATTTGCCGGTTTCTCAATGAGGGGCTGGTCGCAACGGCGGTGCAGCGGGCAATGCACGACGTCCGCACCGATCTAGCACGCCATGCCATGCAGTTGCCGCTGAATTGGCACAGCAGCCAGCCCGCTGGAGATACGCTCGCGCGCTTCTCAAACGATATCGCGAAAGTGCAGGTGGGCATCGAGACTCTGTTCGGGAAGGTGGTCCGCGAACCGCTGAAGGCGGTCGGCGTGCTGGCCCTGACGATCGCACTCGACTGGCGCATGCTGCTCATTGCGATCGTCGGCCTCCCGCTTGGCGTCATCGCCATCCGCACGTTCGGTCGCCTGGTCAAGCGGGCCCAGAAACGCGCGTCGCAATCATGGGGTCGTTTGCTCGACCATCTGGGTGAACGCCTCACTGGCATTCGGGTGGTCAAAGCCGCCAGCATGGAACAGCGCGAGAGTCAGAACTTCGCGCAGGAAGATCAGGAATTGACCCGCGCGCAAACGCACATCGCGCTCGTCGATGCCGGCAGCAAACCCGTGCTCGAAGTCCTCGCCACGCTGGCGATCTCCGCATTCATCCTCTACGGGGGCTATCGCGTCTTTCACGGCCACCTCGAACCGCACCTGTTCTTCGGAGCGGTCATTTGCCTCGGGGGCGTCTTCGACCCACTGCGGAAGATGAGCAACGTGAACAATCGGCTGCAGGCTGCCGAGGCGTCCGCTCGCCGCATCTTCGAAGTCATGTCTATTCCCACCGAGGAGCCGCAAGCGCCGACGGCCCCTACGATCGAGCTGCCGCCCTTCCGGCGGCAGATCGAGTTCCGTGGCGTCACCTTTGCCTACCCCTCCAACCCGCAGCGCCCAGTACTCAGCGACATCAGCTTCACCGTGGATAAAGGAGAGGTCATCGCGCTGGTCGGCGGCAACGGCTCGGGCAAGACCACGCTCATGTCGCTTCTCTTGCGCTTCTTCGAGCCCGATCGCGGGCAGATCCTCATCGACGGCCAGGACATCGCCGGCGTATCGCTCGCGTCACTTCGCCGACAACTCGGCCTCGTGACGCAGGAGGCGATCATCTTCTCCGACACGGTGCGCGGAAACATCGCCTACGGTGCTAACGGCGTGGCTGATGCCGACATACGCCGGGCGGCGCAACTTGCCCACGTCGACGATTTCATTTCGACCTTGCGCGTTGACCACAATGGCCACACGACCACCGGCTATGATGCCCGCGTGAGTTTTCGCACCCTTTCCGGCGGTCAGCGTCAGCGCATCGTTCTGGCGCGCGCGATCCTGCGTGATCCGCCTATTCTGATCCTCGACGAAGCGACGAGCCAGGTGGACACCGAATCGGAAGTGAAGATTCAGCAGGCACTGGACGACGTCACGCGCGACCGCACGACCTTCATCATCGCCCACCGCTATAGCACAATCGCGCGGGCGAATCGCATCGTGGTGCTCGACAACGGCCGCATGGTCGGCCTTGGGACGCACGATGAGCTACGCGAGAGTTGTCCGTTCTACGTCAACCTGGTCAAGACGCAGTACGCCCATGGCGCCGCGTCCTGACAGCCAATCCGAGCTCTCCGACTGGGCCGAGCCGGTCGTTGAAGATCCAGCGGTTCTCGCGCATGAAGACCGGGAATACCAGCGTACCGTCGCCCGCCAACGCACAACGACTGCCGCCGTTAACGCCGGCCTCATGCTGCTCATCGTCTGCTTTGCCGGCCTGACGCCGGTCGCCGCCCGCGACGCGATGCAGGAGATGCCGCCGCTGAGTACGGGTCTCGCTCGTTTTGGTACTGCAGCGATCGTGCTCCTGCTGACGCGTCTGATCTGGCGGCCGAATGATGCCAAGTCGCGCACGCCAATCCGTCGTGGCGATTGGCCGCGCTTCCTCCTCGCCGCCGCCCTGTGCGTACCCATCAACCAGATCTGCTTCCTCGGGGGTGTGAAGCTCGCGAGTGCTACGCACGCCGGCCTGTTCTATGCCCTCAACCCGGTGCTTGTGTATCTACTGACGTTGATGCTCGGTCGGGCACGCCTTTCCATGCGTATGGGCGTTGCCGCGGTGCTCGCGTTCGTCGGTGCCGCAACCATCGGCTGGGAAGGCCTCCAACTCGGCAGCAGCCGATTGTTCTTCTATGGCGACGTGCTGCTGTTTGGCGCTGTCGCGAGCTGGGCCGGCTACACGGTCGTCGCTGCCCCGCTCGCCGAACGCTATGGCGCCATCCGCTCACTAAGCATTGTCGCCACGGTCGGCTCGTTGATGTACCTCCCCGCCGCGTGGATCGACGGCTACCAGCTCCTCACCGGCAGCTACTCATGGCGGGCGCTCACCGGCTTTGCGTTCATCACGCTGATCACGAGCTATCTCAATTACATGCTGTGGTTTACGGCGCTGACCCGCATCGATATCAACCGCCTGTCGGTCGTCACGAACGCCGCCCCGCTCGTCGCGGTCGTCGCGGCGCACTATTGGCATCACGACCCGCTCACCGCGTGGCTATTGCTCGGCGGCAGCCTGATCCTCACCGCCATCACACTAGCCAACTGGGACAAATTGCGTGCTCTGCGTGGCCGAACACTGATTAACTGACTATCATTAGCCGAGTCACAGGTGGCCGAAGCCGTGGCATATCTTTACCTGCGATCGGACAAGGAGCAGTCGTATGAGCAGTAACGTCAAGCCCATCCCGGATGGCTTTCACAACGTCAACGTCCACCTCATCGTCCCCGACGGCAACGCCGCCATCGACTTCTACAAGCAGGCCTTCGGTGCGGAGGAAGTCTGCCGCATCCCCGGTCCGGGCGGCATGCTGATGCACGGCGAGGTGCGCATTGGCGATTCGACCATCATGATCGCCACGCACAACCCGCAGATGCAGGGCATGGGTACGCCGGAGAGTCTGGGCGGCGCAACCGCGTCAATCAATCTCTACACGACCGATGCAGACGCGTTATACAACCGGGCGGTCAAAGCCGGCGCGACGCCTCTGATGCCGGTCCAGGACATGTTCTGGGGCGACCGGTTCGGCATGGTCACGGATCCATTCGGGCACAAGTGGGAGATCGCGACGCACGTGAAGGACCTGACGCCGGAGGAGGTCGCCGAAGCGGCCGCAAAGGCCTTCGGCGACGGCAATTGTGGCGGCTGAGCACGCAACCTTGGGCGGCACGCTATGCTGCTGGTATGTCAGGCAGTGGATTCTGCAGGGCTCGAGAGCAGTGGCCCCCGGCGCGTAGGGCAGCATCCTGATCATGGCCGCTCCGCTCAGTCCCCCAGCGGACACCGCATGCGCGATGACAAACCCAACGGCTCTGCTGGTTGAGTGGTCGGCGACGACAGGAGGGCCTTTACATCGATCTCGATCGGAGACGGGTTGATCTCGGGGATGTAGACCAGCATCTGCCGCTGGGCGGGTAGAAATATCACACTGTGCAGCGTCGTGTCGTTGGCCACCGCGCGGATCGCTCGCAGGGCTTCTTCGGCGCCCAGCCGACGGTCTTCTGCCTGCCACGTGCCGATCAGCTCCGCCAGCTTTCGATAGCGTCCGCAAGTCTCCGGCGTTTTGCGCACGCGCATGTGATTCGTACACACCACGGCATCGACGAACTCTGACTCCGCTGGTCGGCGGACTGTGACGCCCTGCGACCGCTCATTGCCGTCGTACTCGAAGATCGCCGCGGGCGGCTGCCCGGCGCGGCACGTCGCGCTAACGTGGATATTGTTCCCCACGATCATCCTGTGCTGCCGAAACACGGTTTCTACGGCCGTCAGCCAACCGTCGGCCGGAGCGTTCTCCAACGCGAATCGCAACGCCAGCGACCGTGCCGTCGCCGGGCCGGCCAACGTCGCCCGCAACCCCTCCGCATCATGCATGGCAATGGTCACGCCGTCGGCATTCATCGCCGTGTAAGAACCGATCAGCCCCGGCCAGCCGACGCCGACCCATGGCCGTTTCTCGTGTACGCGGTGGACGATGAGAATCTGTCCGGTGCGCAGTGCTGCGGTGCCGGGGTAATCCAGATTCCGCGCCGTGATCGTCTCGCCATCCTCGGTCAGCGCGCCCCATGCCGAGAAGGTCGAGCAGAACATGGCCCGCCAATCGGCGAGCGTGTTCCCCACCTTCAGATCGAGTACATCCAGTGGTCGGCCGAGTTTCTGCGAACGCGCCTGCTTCGGCCCCAGCCGAGCCGCCACGCCGCGCGTGATTCCGTCCAGTTCGGCCTCCGCTGCTTCCGACCATGTGAAGTGCCGCACGACGGCGGGTCGGACCAGCGCCTCATATGCCTCCGGCGGCACGCCGACGCGTGGGTCGAGGATAACCTCGTCAAACATCCGCACCAGTCGCTCGGCGAGCAGATACCCATGCGCAAACCCCGCCTCGGCGGGTGTGCCAGAGACCTCCAACACAGTCAGATTCTCGTGCGTGCTGAGTCGGCCGTGGACCTTCCCAACACCCGGCTCGTCGGCGCCTGCGAGGGTTGCAATGAAAAGGACCGCATTCAGCACAGCCAGCCGGACAACCATCATTCGCTCCTTCCCACGCTTCAGCATGCATGCCGACGTTCACAAGCGGTGTACGACCGCGCGACACCGTGGCTCGCATCGACAAACCGCGTCTGAAGATTATCCGCACGCACGCACAATCGCGACTGCGGTTCATGTTCCCCTTGACAAATCGCCGATATGAACATATGTTCATAATAGCAGCGGCGAGTATGGTCGGCGTTGGCTTGGCCGGCCGCTGTGGAAGTGTGAATATGAGCATTATTGGACCATGCCGCGTCCCTGCAAAGCACGTCGTGTCGGCCACCAGCCCGCAGTCACCGTCTATAAACCCGTCGGCGCCGCCGGCAGCGAACTGGGCGTCACCGAGCTGGGGCTCGACGAGCTCGAAGCCCTTCGGCTCGCCGATGTGGCTGGGCTCTATCAGGAAGATGCCGCCGGGCACATGGGCGTGTCGCGTCCGACGTTCACGCGTCTGCTTCAGGCCGCCCGACACAAGGTTGCCGACGCTCTGCTGCACGGCAAGAGTCTGATCGTCAAGGGAGGTGCCGCCGTGACTGCACCCATGCGAACGTTCCAATGCCAGGATTGCGGACAGCAGTTTGAGGAGCCCTTTGGCACCGGCCGTCCGCCGGCCTGCCGTAACTGCAATTCAGCAAACATCTTCCGAGTCGACGAACTCGCCGGACGCGGCCGCAGACGCCGCGGTGCCCCCTGGCAGAACTCACCAGGCACCCCCGGGCCCGCGACGCCCGATCCTACAGCCCCTGACGCCGAGATCGCCCCAGGCATGGGCGCCGGCGGCAACCGAGGTCGCGGACGCGGCCAAGGCGGCGGGGGTGGACGCGGGCGCGGTCAGGGTCGCGCACCCGGAGGAGGAGGCGGTGGACGCGGCCGCGGCGGCCGCCGCGCTCGGTCGTCCGACGGCTTACCGCCGAAGATGCCGCCCGGCAACCCAGAATCAAGGTCGGAGTAACCCACCTGGAAACCACGACGTACGAGCACTCAACAGCATCTACGTCGCCACAATTGATATTGCACACGCATCACTAATAAATGGCAAGGAGAACACAAATGCCTGGACTCGATCGAACCGGACCCATTGGACAAGGACCACGCTCCGGCCGCGGACTCGGCCTCTGCAACAACCCCAACGCCGACCCGGAGCAACTCCTCGGCGTTGGTCGAGGTGGACGACCACGCGGCGGGGGACGAGGACGCTGCTTCGGCGGCGGACGCGGATTCGGCGGCGTGCGCGGCTACGCGGCTCGTGGCGCCTGGGAACCTGCCTCGGGCAACCTCGACGCCGATCCGCAGGCGCTGCAAGGCGAAATCCGTGCCCTCTCCGACGAAGTCGCCGCCCTACGCGCTGAACTCGCCGCTGCCAAAGGTCAGCAGCCGGAACTCGACAACACCGACCCAGCGGATCAGGACTAAGCAGACCGCACCCCCGGGAATAGCAGTTTGCCCAGGCCAAGGCGAAGTGCCCACCCGGCCGCGCGAACCCAGCGAAAGGACCCGCCTCACATGAAAATCGCCATCGCTTCAACCGGACAATCACTCGACGACCCGGTCTCCGACCGCTTCGGCCGCTGCCCCTACTTTCTCATCGTCGACGCCGACTCCGGCGCGCACGAAGTCATACCCAATCCTGGACAAAGCATGCCCGGCGGCGCAGGACCGGCCGCGGTACAGGCCATCGTGCAACAGGGGGCCGAGGTCATCCTCGCGGGTGAGTTCGGCCCCAAGGCGCAGCAGGCGCTAGATACGGCCGGCGTCCGTAGCGTACAGGTTGCCGGAATCGCCCGCGATGCCATGCGCGAGTTGAATCTCGCCTGATCACCTGACGCGAATTCACTGTCCTCCGGCAGCAGCGCGGCTATGCTACCGGTGGAGGGCAGCGTCGCAGCAGAAGGCCAGGCGACAAGGAGTCCTCGCATGATCATCGCCGTCGCCAGCGGCAAAGGTGGGACCGGCAAAACCGCCGTCGCAACCAACCTCGCGGTCGCCCTGCATCAGAGCGGCCACCTGGTCCAGCTCATCGATTGCGATGTGGAGGCGCCCAACGCCCACCTTTTCCTGCATCCGGACATCACCGAGCGCTACAGCGTCACCGAACCAGTACCTCGCGTGGACCCCGATAAGTGCAATCTCTGTGGACGCTGCGCCGCGCTGTGTGCCTTCGGTGCGATCGTCCAGCTCAAGGATAGCGTCGCCGTATTCGATGATCTGTGCCACGCGTGCGGCGGCTGCGCGCTTGTCTGCCCCGAAGACGCTATCACCGAAGTGCCGCGCGAGGTCGGGCACGTCGAGCTGGGTCACGCCGGCGGCATCCAGTTTGCAACCGGCGAGCTGACCATCGGTCAACCCCGCGCCGTGCCCGTGATCAAGGCGCTTCGCGAACGGGCGCAGGATGATCGTCTCGTCATCCTCGACGTCCCGCCGGGTACAAGTTGCCCGGTCGTCGAGGCGCTCAAGGGCGTCGACTACGTCATGCTCGTCGCCGAGGCAACGCCGTTCGGACTGAACGACCTGGAACTGGCCGTCGAGGTGGTCCGTACCCTCGAACTGCCGCACGGACTCGTGATCAACCGGGTCGGCATCGGCGATGCGCGCCTGCACGAATACGCCGATCGCGAAGACATCCCAATCCTCGCGGAGCTGCGCGACTCGCGTATCGTTGGCCAGGCGCTGGCTCACGGCGAACTTATCCTGGAAACACTCGCGGACGTGCATCAGAGCTTTGCGACACTGTGTGCACGCATTGTTCACGTGGGTGATCCGCCAGTTGCAACCGGAGCGACTGAAACCGGCTGGTAGACTGATTCTGGAAAGGGCAGGTTCCACGTGCATGAAGTGACCATCGTCAGCGGGAAAGGCGGCACGGGCAAGACCAGCGTGACCGCGGCGCTCGCCACCCTGGCAGAGCGACCCGTCATCGTCGACTGCGACGTTGAAGCCCCCGACTTGAATCTCCTGCTCGACCCCCAATTGCAGCACACGGAGGACTTTGTCGGCGGCGAAGTAGCGCGTTTGCACACGGATCTCTGCACAGGCTGTGGACGCTGTGCCGCCGTCTGCCGCTACGACGCCGTCCGAGTCTTCGATCTCCCGACGCGGTATAGCGACAAGAGCTACACGATTGACACCAACGCCTGCGAGGGCTGCCGTGCGTGCGCTGAGGTCTGCCCGAGTCAGGCCATCACCATGGAGCCACATGTCGTCGGGCAATGGCACCGCTCTCACACCTTGCGCGGCCCATTCGTACATGCCCGCCTGCGGCCCGGGGCCGGCAACTCGGGCAAACTCGTCAGCCTGCTTCGTAAGCTGGCCCGCGAGCACGCCGAAGCGCATCGGCGTGACCTGCTCATCTGCGACGGCGTTCCGGGGGTCGGCTGCCCCGTCATTGCGTCCATCGGCGGAGCCGACCTCGCCTTGCTCGTCGCTGAGCCGGGCGTCTCCGCGCTCCACGACCTGAAGCGGATCCTGGAACTGGCCCGCCATTTCAACGTGCCAGCCGTCCTGTGTATCAACAAATGGAACGTCGCACCGGACCTGACGCAGCAAATCGAAGACTTCGCGGCTGGTGCCAATGTTGCGGTACTGGGCCGAATACCATATGACAAGAGCATGATCGACGCACAGATCCGCGGTCGCTCCGCCATCGAGCACGGCGACGGCCCGGCCGCTGATGCCTTGCGTGCGCTATGGGAAGCGCTGCAACCGCACCTGCGGCCCGCTGCGGCCTTGTCATAGCCCGAACCAGCTAGCCCCCTGACAGGAGGAACATACGTGCCGCGTATCGCGATTCCCTGTGAAAACAACCAGGTTTGTCCGCATTTTGGTCACGCCCCGCAGTTCGCCTTCTTCAACATTGACCCAGACGGCAGCGGCATCAGCGAGCCGGAATTCCGTGATGCCCCGCCCCACGAGCCCGGCGTCCTGCCCAGGTGGATCGCCGAGCAGGGCGCTACTGTGGTTCTCTCCGGCGGCATGGGCGGGCGGGCACAGCAACTGCTGAATCAAAGCGGAATCGACGTCGTCACGGGCGTGACCGAAGCAGACCCGCGTGCTGCCGCACAAGCGTACGCCAAGGGGACCCTCGCCGCATCCGGCAATGCCTGCGATCACGGACGTGGAGGCTGTCACTAGCATGACGCCCGTCTGCGCAACGTGTCATGCCGGCTGTATCGCCTGCCGCGCCCCAAGTGAAGGTGGACTCGGGCTGCGCTTCCACGCCGAGGAAGACGGCAGTGTCGTGGCTACCTTCGCTTGTCATGCGCAGTACTGCGGGCATCCCGGCCGCTTGCATGGCGGCATTATTGCGACGCTGCTCGATGCTGCCATGACACACAGCCTGTTCGCCCGCCACATCCGCGGCTACACGGCCCGGCTGAATATCCGCTATCGGCATCCAGTCGAAGTCGAAAAGGAAGCACGCGTCCGCGCCTGGATCAATCGGTGCCATCAGCAGCTCTTCGAACTTAGCGCCGAGGTTACCCAGGACGGCCGCGTGTGTGCAGCAGCGGACGCAAAGTTCTTCGGCGAGCCGCTCGAGGACGACACCGATTCGCGGCAGACCTGACCTCGCCTGTGCTGCCTGACGACCAGCTCAAGTGGCACGTCCCACGCGCGATTGCACGAGTCTCTGCAATAGTATAAAGACCAGCAGCAACACACCTACCGCAATCCGCGTCCACCACGAGCTGAGTGTCCCCTCGAAGATAATACTCGTCTGGATAATCCCGTAGATCAGCACGCCGATCAGCGTACCGGCCACGTAGCCGACGCCACCCGAAAGCAGCGTCCCGCCGATCACGACCGCCGCGATGGCGTCCAGCTCTAGCATCGTTCCGGCGGTCGCGTTGCCCGACGCGGTGTAGAAGGTATACACGACGCCCGCGGCCGCCGAGCAGAAGCCGCTCAATGCGTAAATCAGCACTTTGGTCCGTGCGACGGGCAGGCCCATTAGTAGCGCCGATGATTCACTGCCGCCAATGGCGTACACGGTACGCCCAAAGCGCGTCCAATGCGCCACATAGATCGCGACCGCAAGCGCAGCAAGGAAGATCAGCGCCGGCACGGGAAACACCGCATAACTCCAGTCGGCAATGCGGTCGTACAACTCATGATTGATTGTTACCGATTCGAGACTGACGATGAACGCCAGCCCGCGCGCCAGGAACATGCCGCCGAGCGTCACGAGGAATGGGGGCAGGCGGAAATACTGAATCAGCCCACCCTGTGCTGCGCCAAACACGGTGCCGATGAGCAAGACGGCCGGAATCGCCCACGCCGGATGCACACCATGCTGTTCGATCATCATGGCCATGGTGATGCTACTGAGGCCGACCAGCGCGCCGACCGACAGGTCGATGCCCCCCGAGAGGATCACGAACGTCATCCCCAACGCGGTCAGGCCAAGAAAGGCGTTGTCACGCAACAGATTCTCGAAAACACCATAGCTGAAGAACCCGTCAAACCGCAGGCCCGCCACCACGTATAGCAGCACACACACGGCGGTCGTCGCCACGATTGGCACGCTGTTCCGTGACGGTCGCCAGGTCACGACGCCATCCTCCGGCGCAGAATCAGCTCACGCAGTGCGTCCGACTGGAGCAGGCACACAAGCAGCACGACCACCGCTTTCACCGCCAGCGTGTACTCCACCGGCACGCCACGCGTCAGAATCGTCGTGGTCAACGTCTGAATAATCAGCGCCCCAATAACCGTTCCCACAAGCGAGAAACGGCCGCCGGTCAACGCCGTCCCGCCAATGACCACGGCCAGGATCGCGTCCAGCTCCAGATAGAGCCCGGCATTGTTCGCATCCGCTGCCTTGATGTCGGCGGCCACGATAATCCCCGCCAAACCGGCGCACACACCCGAGACGGCGTACACCAGTGTCTTGATCACGCCAACGTTCACGCCCGCATAGCGGCTCGCGGCCTCGTTGTCGCCGACGGACTCTACGAACAAGCCCAATGCCGTCAACCGCACCACCAGCCCCGTCACCAGAAACGCGCCGCTCACGATCAGCACGGGCACCGGCAAGCCCATCATGTGACCACTGCCGAGTGCGGCGAAGGTCGGGTCCTCAAATGTCAGAATTTGCCCCGCACTGATGAGCTGCGCGATGCCGCGTCCGGCAACCATCAGAATCAGCGTCGCTACGATCGGCTGCACCCCGAAAACGGACACCAGCAGTCCGTTCCATGTTCCCGCGGCGACGCATACGCCGAGCGTGACGAGGACGATCGGGATCATCGACAGGTCAGTCGTGTCCAGCAGCCAAACCGCCAGCGTGCCCGCAATGGCCAGCACGGCGCCAACCGAGAGGTCAACCCCCGCCGTCGCAATGACGAGGGTCATCCCCAGTGACGCAAGCAGGATCGGCGCACCCCGATTGAGAATGTCAATCAACGTCCCGTAGTAATGCCCCTGACGGACCTCGATCTCGAAGAACCCGGGCGTGAACAGCAGGTTGAACAGCAGCAGCGCCAGCAGCGCCAGCGTCGGCCAGATCAGCCGCGCCGTGCGCTCGCTCATGAGGCCGCGGTGCAATTCAGTCATCAGCGGGCTCCGCGGCGATCCGCTGCATGATCACGTGCAGCTCAATCTGTTGACCGACCAATTCACCCACCTTCTTCCGATCGCGCAGCACCGCCACGCGGTGACAGTTACGAACCACTTCCTCCAGCTCGGACGAAATGAACAGAACCGCCGTGCCGGCCTCGCAGAGCGACTGAATGAGCTTCTCAATCTCAGCCTTCGCGCCGACATCGATGCCGCGCGTTGGTTCGTCCACGATCAGAATCACCGGCTCGGACGCCAGCCAGCGCGCCAGGATTACCTTCTGTTGGTTTCCGCCGCTGAGCTGGCCGACCGGCTTGTCCGCATCGGGCGTGGCGATGCGCAGGGTGCGGATGAAGTGCTCCGCGAGTTGCCGGCTGCGACGCGCACCGAGCGGGCGCAGCCAGCCGCGTCGGGCCTGGAGCGCCAGGATGACATTTTCACGCACCGAGAGGTCCGGAACAATCCCGTCGCTCTTCCGATCCTCCGGACAGAAGCCGATGCGGTGCGCGCTAGCCTGACGTGGGTTCCGCAGTGTCACCGGACAACCGGCCAACTCGAGTGTGCCGCAGTCCGCCCGATCGATGCCGAACAGCAGTCGTGCCGTTTCGGTCCGCCCCGATCCCAGCAAGCCTGCCAGCCCCACCGTCTGCCCCGCATGCAAGTCGAGGTCGATTGGCTCCACCACGCCCGTACGCCCCACGCCTCGCGCGCGCAGCGCAGGCGTTTCGCCCGTTTCACTCACCACCGCCGGACGCTCACGCGTCTCCATCTGCTTCACGTGGTCAACGTCCTTGCCGATCATTCGTGCAACGAGCTCCAGCCGCGGCAGCGCCTGCGTCGGGTACGCGCCCACCAATCGGCCGTTACGTAACACCGTGATACGGTCGCTGATCTCATACACCTGTTCAAGAAAGTGCGTGATAAACACAATGCCGATGCCCTGCGCCCGCAACCGCCGCATCACGCCAAACAACTCGGCCGTCTCCCGCGCGTCGAGACTCGACGTCGGCTCATCGAGAATCAGCACCCGCGCGTCGATGTCCACCGCCCGCGCGATGGCCACCATCTGTTGAATCGCGACCGAGTAGCTGTTCAGCGGCTGCGCTACCTCCAACTCAACGCCTAACCCCCGGAGTCGTTCCGCAGCTCGACGTCGAATCTCCCGCCAGCGAATGCATCCCCAACGCCGGGGCTCACGCCCCAGAAACATGTTCTCCGCGACCGAGAGGTACGGAACCAGGTTGATCTCCTGGTAAACCGTGCTGATACCGAGCGCCTGGGCCTCCAGCGGTGATCGCGGCGCGATCGCTCGATATGCTGCGGGGTCCGCTAGCGTGACGTCGTCGCTTTGTGGTGCCGTTTCACAACGCAGGTAGATTTTGCCGGCGTCTCGTGCATGTACGCCGGTAAGCACCTTGATCAGTGTTGATTTTCCTGCCCCGTTCTCACCCAGCAGCGCATGAATCTCGCCCGTTCGAAGTGTGAAATCCACTTCATCCAGCGCACGTACGCCGGGAAACACCTTCGTGATCCCGCGCATCGCCAGCAGCGGCACGTCGCTCGAAGAGCCAGTGGGTGCATGCCCCGACGTCACGCTACCGCACACTCCATTCCAGGATCCCGCCGGAGCACTCGTCTTGCAGCTTGACTTCCAGCCGCAGCCCCGTAGTCCGTACGGGCTCGAACGACACCTCGTTCATCTCATCACGTCGCGTCGGGTAAGTGCCAACGTGCCGCACCGGCCGCCAATCCTCGCCGTCCCGATACAGCAGCCGCCACGAGGCCGGCACACGGCAATCCCCATGTGGCCGATCATCAAACCAGTACACGCCCGACTGCGACACCGTGGTCCGCTCTGCGAAGTCGTACTGCACCCACTCGCCGGTGCCCACGTGATTCCACCATGTGAAACGGGGAATTGACCCGTCACGCGAGTGTTCCGGCAAGAGCTGATCGTGCAGGGCCCGCAGTTGATCATTGACGTGTGACGCGCTCGGCTCGGCCAATGATGCCGGAGTGGACTCCGGCCGCGGTTGCGCCGCCGCCGCTGTACGTGGCAGCCAAACAAACATGTCGCCGGATGCGCGGTGGTTCCAGGCATAGTACGGAATCGCCGTGATCTGCGCGGCCTGGCCTCCGGCCGGTCGTCCGTCGTTGAACTGCACCTGCCGGGCCGTCCCCGTCAACACGACTACGCCGCCCAGGAGGTTGTCCCGCTGCTCGGCCGTCAACTCCACATCCGTTGGTACGAACAGGTCGCGCGCAAAACCCTGGTGGTCGATACCCTCGACACAATACACCAGCGGACCGCGCTGTAGCGCCACGCGATTGCGATCGGCTTCGACCGCGGGATGCGCATGAATCCGTCGAATCGCCATGGGCCACGCTAAGGTGACGTGATCGCCGGCTTGCCACGTGCGCCGCAATTCGACGTACCCATCCTTCAAGTCGAGTAGCACCGGATCGCCGTTGACGGTCACACTCGGCTGCACGTCGACATCGTCGGCAAATCGATACAGCGAACCCGGCACCGGTACGCCGCGTGCCCAGCCCGGGACGCGCACCCGCAGGGCGAACGCCGCCGGCTGCTGCGGCTGTACTTCAATCCGTACATCCCCCTCCCACGGATACTTGGTCTGCTGTCGCAGCGTCACCGGCTGCCCGCCAACGTCAAGCTTCGCCTGACTGCCGATGAACAGGTTCACATAAACGGCGTCCTCGCGCTGCGCGTAGATGTACCCCGGCAGCGACGGCATGAACCGTACCGCGTTCGTCGGGCAGCACGCACAATTGAACCAGGGTTTGCGCTCATGCTGCCCGTGCGATTCCAGCGGGTTTACGTAGAAGAACCGGTCCCCCGACATGCCGATCCCCGCGAGCAGCCCGTTGTACAACGCGCGCTCCAGCACATCGACGTACTTCGCATCGCCGTGCATGAGGAACATTCGCTGGTTCCAGAATACGTTGGCAATCGACGCGCACGACTCGCAATAGGCCTCGGCGTTCGGCAACTCGTAATCATCGCCAAACGACTCACCGCCATGTCGTGCACCGATTCCACCGGTCACGTAAAGGCGCTTGCCGACCATGTTCTGCCAGATGCGATCAATCGCCCGCACATACCCCGGATCGCCGGTCAGCGCCGCGACATCCGCCATGCCGCAGTACATATACACCGCCCGCACCGCGTGTCCGACCGGATGATCCTGCTCCAGTACGGGCTTGTGGTCCTGCGCATACTGACCATACAACTCACGCCCATGCGCGTGGCCGCGCTCGTCGAGGAAGAACTTCGCCAGCTCCAGGTAGCGTCGATTCCCTGTAACGCGATACAGCCGGGCCAGACCGATTTCAATCTCCTGGTGGCCCGGCACATCCCGTAGTCCATCCGGACCGAACACGTCGACCACCAGGTCGGCCGCCTCGAGCGCGACGTCGAACAGGCTGCGTTCCCCAGTCGCGCGATAGTGCGCCACGGCCGCCTCGAACAGATGCCCCAGGTTATACAGCTCGTGGCTGTGCGCCAGATGCGACCAGCGCGTCGGCCCTGCCCGTTCCGACGGGTTGTCCGCATGCACCGTGCGTTCGGCGTACAGATATCCGTCATCCTCCTGCGCCGCGGCGATCTTCTCGATCACACCGTCCAGGTATCGCTTCAACTCCGGATCATCATCGAGCGCTAACGCATACGCCGCCCCCTCGACCGCCTTGAAAACGTCCGAGTCGTTGAACGAGTATCCCTCGTAGTCGCCCTCCAGCATGCCGGCGGCCTTGGCAAAGTTGTCAATCCTTCCCGTTTCTTCACATTGCGCGAAGACGTGACGCACCGTCACCTTGCGGTTCGTTTCCAAACGCGGCGTCCAGAACGCGTCATCCACCTCCACTTCGGTAAACGGTACGGGCCTGATCGGATACTCATGCGATGCGTTGAACGCGTGCATCATCTCACGGCTCTCCGACTCGACACCCGACACCTGCCATTCCAGAATCCCACTCGAATAGCCATCCTGCAATACAACCTCAATGCGCAATCCCGTCGTCGTCACCGGCTCGAACGTAACGACGTTGAACTGATCTTCCCGGGTCGCGTACTCCGTCGCACCCGCCACAGGACGCCATATGTCGCCAGCGCGGTACAAGAGCCGCCATGACGCCGGCACGCGGCACCCACCCTGCGGACCGTCGTCAAACCAGTACACCGCCACCCGACCGACTTCCCTTGGCGACTCGAACCGATAGGAAACCCACTCCGTCGTACTGCGTCGATCCCACCACGTGAAACGCGGGATACTCTGGTCATTCGAGTGCTCCGGCACCAGGCCATCACTCAAGGCCGCCAACGTGTCACCGCTGAAACAGTGCGACGCTTCGGCCGGCGCCGGCGGCTGCGGCGCGACCCAATGATGTGCCGTCGGTGCGTCGCTCACCGTCGGAAACGCTGCCAGCCGAATGCGCGCCGCTCCCATCGGAATCAGTGTCAGCCGCTCGACCGGCTCTTCGGTATATGCCGGACTCGGCTGCAACTTGCTGATCAGGCCATTGTGATCCAGTCGCCACTCGGGAATTCGCCGGCCCCGCATGCGCAACTGGACCGTCTCGACGTCCGCCGCAAACGGCTGGTCGGGCAACGACTTGGATGATTCGACAACTTCGATTTCATCCGCCGGCTGGTCCTCGTCCAGCACCAGCCCGTAGTTCCAGGGCGATATCGGGTGAATCTCCCACGCCGGCCATTCGTCGGTCCCGCCGGCCCGTCGATACTCCTCGTCAATCTTCAACGCGTACCACAGCGGCCCACGCTGGATGGACACGCTATCTTGGCTGCAAGTCCAGCGGCGCACGTCGACCTTCATCGGCAGCCGTAGCGTGACGCGATCACCCGCTTGCCACGCCCGCCGAATCCGCACATACCGTCCAGACCGGCTTGTCAGCGCCGCAGACTCCCCGTTAACCGTCACCTCAGGCACATCACACCACCCCGGGACACGCAGGTACAGTGGAAACGTCACTTCCTTCGGCGTCGACACCTTGAAAGTCAGTGTCTCGCGAAACGGATAATCGGTATCCACTTCGATGGTCACGTGCGTGCCGTCGCCAACCTTGGCCTGCACCGCACTGGGCGCATACAGCACGGCGGCCAAACCACCGTCGCGCGTCGCCATCCACAGATGTTCCGCGAAGTACGGCCAGCCATGCGCCACATTGTGCTGGCAACAACGATGCCGGTGCGGATCCATCAGGTACATCGGCCCGGAGTTCATGATGCCCGGCGCTTTGCTCTCGGCGTCGGACAGCGGCATGTTGGGAGCGGTCAGATAACGCAGCGCCTTGAAATCGGCCGTCAGGGCCGCCGGCAGTGAGTTGTACGCAACCTCCTCACACCGATCCGCCCAAACGGTGTCGCCCGTGATCTTCAGAAGCATCTCGAACGACAGCATGAACTCGACCATCGTGCAGGTCTCGGCGGCCTGCCGTGGCCCCGTGTAACCGGGTCGGCACACCTCATCCGCGCCGAACATCCCACCCGGCACCTGGCCGTACAGCTCCATAACCTGGCGGTAGTTTCGCTCCGTCGCGTCCAGATGGCCCGGGTCCCGCGATTGCACGTAGTAGTTCGCCGGGCCACGGAAGGCCTGGGCGATGTTCACACCATGCCAGTTCGCCACACCGTCTGTCCAATTGGCCGTATTGCGATGGATCTTCTCCGCCAGTTCCAACAGCCACGCCTCGCCCGTGCGGTTGTACAGCCAGTAAACACTCGCAAGGTTGTCCGCCGCCCGCTGCTGTTGCCAGAACGGACGCAGGAAGTCACCTTCCGGAACCTGCATCTCCCAGCGAAAGTAGTCCTCCATCAGCTTCAGCACACGCGAATCCGTAGTGTGCTCATAGTAGCTCTGCAGGACGTTAAGCATGATCATGTTCGGCCACAAATCGGGCGTGCCATCGATCCGCGTCAGATTATCGCGCGGGCCGAAGTAGCCGTTCTCCTGCTGGCTGCCCAGCACGCCCTCGATCCAGACCTGCGTCTCCTGCTCGATCCGCTCATCATCCAGCACGTAACCCAGATCGCCGAAGCCCTTCAGCCAGTAGGGCACCTCTTCCCACCCATGCTCCCCTGCACCGGTCGGGCTCAGCCAGGCGTTGTCTTCCTTCTCGAGAAAGCGGCTGATCTCCGTCAGACGGCCAACGAAGCCGTCGGCCATGCGCTCCAGTTGTGTGCGCAGCCAGCTCCGCGGTTCGATCGCACCAATTGGCAGCTTGACCAGCGGCTGAGGTCGCAGCGGGGGGCGATTGCCAACATAGAACTCGCTGCCCCCCTCCCTCGGCGGCGTCTCGACCACCACAACCTCGGTCGCCCGAGCACCGGACATGACCAGCAGTAACATCACAACGACCCCCATCACGAAACGGACCTTCATCGGACACTCCTCGGCATGCAGCGATTGTGGCGCACGCGCCAGCCACCCCTCATTACCGCCAACCAATCCCACCCTAGTACTTCCGCTCGTCAATCACTTCCGCAGCCTGCTCGCGGGTGAACAGGCGATCCTCAACCTTGATCCACTTGGGCAGGTCTTCACCGGCCACAGCACGCTCCACCGCATCGAACACCGCCGGCCCCAACAGCGGATTGCACTCCACCGTGGCATTCAAATCCCCGGCGACCATCGCCTCAAACGCCGCCCGGACGGCGTCAATCGACACAACCAGGATATCCTCGCCGGCATCGTAACCCGCCTGCTCGATCGCCTGGATCGCACCCAAAGCCATTTCATCATTGTGCGCGTACACGGCATCGATTCCCTCCCCCTCAGCCTTCAGGAAAGCCTCCATGACCTCCTTGCCTTTCGCGCGCGTGAAGTCGCCCGACTGCGATTTGATGATCTCAAGTTCCGCGTGTTTAGCGATGACTTCGTGGAAGCCCTTCTTGCGGTCAATCGCAGGCGCCGAGCCCGGCGTGCCTTGCAACTCCACGATATTCCCCTGCCCGAGCGTCTCGACGAGCCACCGGGCCGCCATCCGTCCTTCCTCGACGAAGTCAGACGCGATCAGGGTCGCATAAAGCGCTTCATCCTCAACGTCGACGCCGCGATCGACCAGTACCACCGGTATCCCCGCCCGTTTCGCCTCCTTCAAGACGGGCTCGAAACCCGTCTCCACGACCGGCGCCAGGATGATCGCGTCCACCCGCTGAGCAATGAACGCCCGCAACGCCTTGATCTGGTTGTCCTGCTTCTGCTGTGCATCGGAGAACTTCAGTTCGTGGCCCCGTCGCTTCGCCTCCTCACGAATCGACTGCGTCTCCGCCGTCCGCCAACTGCTCTCAGCCCCGATCTGTGAGAAGCCGATCGTAAGGGTCGGTCGCGTTGCGCCGTTCTCATCATGCTGGGCGGCGACAGCCCCCTTCTGCTCGGCCGCAGCGCCCTGCCGCCCCGTGTCGCCCTGCTGCTCACACCCCACAACCAACATGAGCAGCCCACACAGCCCCGCCAACCCCCTCCGCCGCCGTGCTCCAATCGACTTCATCATCACTCCCGCACAATGGGCAATACCATTCCGCCATCGACGCGACCTCGCGCCATAAACCCCGATTGTAAGGGCTCTTCCGGCCCTGTCGATATACGCGCCGAGCGTGAGGGCGCAGGCTGAACCTGACTTGCACCCCTCGGGACCGCCGAGTACGGTCAACACACGACCATAATTGCTGCGAACGGAGCCCGCCACGTGAGCACCCAACAGCGTACCGCCGCCTACTTCGTCGTCGCTGTAATCATGATGACCGTCGGTATCGCGTATTTGCTCATGACCTTCACAGCCCAAGAGCGCGGCGATCCACACCCGTGGGTCGGCCCCCTGGTCGCGGCCCTCAGCTTCTCGGCGAGTGCTATGGCTTTGTGGCGCGTCTCGTGTGAAAGGCGCTGAATCTTCGCTCTCTTGCCCCCCACCGACGTTCTATTGCTCAGATTTCCACCCGCTGGACATTGATACCGGCGTCCCGGAGTTGCGTCTCCCAGCACTCCTCCAGCCCCGCATCCGAAATCACGTGCGTCACCCGCCCAAGCTCACAGATCCTCGCCAGAGAGCGACGCCCGAACTTGGTGTGATCGGCCACGATCATCACTTCCTCGGCACACTGCATCATCAAACGCTCGATCTCCACCATCAGCAGATGCGCATTGAACAAGCCATCTTCAGTAATGCCCGCCGCACCCATGATCGCCAGCCGCAGATGCAGTGAACTCAGCATCTTCTCCGCGTGGGTCCCCACCGACACCCCGGTCTGCGGCATCACGTAACCGCCCAGCAAGTACACATCCGGGTTCGAGCTCGTGCCCAGCAGGCTCGCAATCGGCACCGAATTCGTGACGACCTGCAGCGCGCGCCCAGTCAGGTGCCGTGCAACCTGAAACGTCGTCGTGCCACCATCAAGCAACACCGTGTCGCCGTCACGTACAAACGACGCGGCAATCGCGCCGATGGCCTCCTTCTCGACACGGTTCTGCGTCTCCCGCTGACCGTAATCGATCGGATGCTCACGCGTTCCGAGGTAAACCGCCCCACCGTGCGTACGCCGAACCGTCCCCAGCCGCTGCATCGCCTCCAGATCCCGGCGTACGGTCGAGACGGAAACGCCAAACTGCGAGACCAGTTCACCGAGCGAAGCATAGCCGCGCTCGGCGAGATAATCGTTCAGCTGCTGGTGCCTCTCGTGCGTAAACATCTACATTTTATCCACTTACATCAGCGGATCGCCCGACGGCCACGCGGTACTGCGGCGACCCCATCTACACATGATAATGAACGATTTCGACCACCGCAATCCGACTGCCCACCGAGGACACCCAACAAATCCCTAATCGAAATCCCGACCCCACCGAGCATGACCGAAATCTGTCATTAACGAAAGAAATCTATCGCATAATGCTGAAAATTCCGCTATAATCACGGCCATAAGAATGACTCAGTGGGCATTTGATGCCCGGCACGATCGTTTTGTGTCCGCCACGGACGAAAACGATCACCGGCATGTCGCACGTCACAAACAACTTGTTCCAAAGGAGGAGAAACCTAATGCTCAGGAACGGAACGCTCGCAGTGGTCGCCCTGTTACTGGTGGTCACCTCGGCAAACGCCGACATGTTTGCACCGCCCGAGGCCGGCAGCACGCTGAACGGCTACCAGGACTCGTTCGACACGCTCTCAATGGACTGGACCGCCGCCAACGGCTCCTACACCGTCAACACGCCCGGCATCCTGACCGTCGAGCCCGGCGACGGCGAGAGCCACCTCTTCTACACAGGCGCCACGTACAACGATCTTACCCAGGAAGTGCTCGCACTCGTCCGCCCCATCGGCGAATGGGATGATGGTCCGGACGGCGTCCGCGGCGGCGTCGCGGTGAATGGCACCACCGAGGACAGCCAGGCCTACAATTTCCTCATGCGCCGCAAGAGTGAGAATGTCCGCATGCTGGACGATGGCCGCGCCTGGGGGCCGAACTGGGGCGAAGACTGGACCAGTGAGAGCTGGTACTGGATCCGCTTCAAGAACGACGGCGCCGGCACACTCTCCGGCAAGTTCTGGGCCGCCGGCACCGAAGAGCCCACCGACTGGCTCAACTGGGGCCATGATACCGGCCGCGCCGGCTTCGCAGGCATCGCCGCCGGCACCGCCACCAACGTCAGCACGACGTTCGAGGTCGACTACTTCCTGCTGAAGGCCAGTGGTCTGCCTGAGATCACCGTCGTGCCCGAGCCGGCCAGTTTGCTATTGCTGTCGCTCGGCCTGTTCGCCATCCGCCGCCGCTAGCGGATACACGACACGTACGCGCCGTCCGCACGCAGACGTCGATATACGGCTAGTGCACGAGTGCCCGCTTGCACCTGAGGGGTAGCGGGCTACGCAACCCGGGGCTGGGGAAAGCGTCTCGGGCGGCGGCGTGGACGACATTTCCTCCAGCAGGTCTTCCTGCTTTCTCGCCCGTGCGTTGCGCGCCGCAACCACGGGCGAGGCCCTTTCTTCACTCGTGTTGCAACTTGCTTACGAACGCCGGAATCCCCCGTTTATCCGCGCGCAACACGGCCCCAACACGCGCTGACAAGAAAACCGGAAACAAAAAAGGAGAGGATTGCCGGCGTTGGGATTCGAACCCAAGACCTCTTGATCCACAGTCAAGCGCTCTCGCCAACTGAGCTACACCGGCGACGGTCCGCGCGGGCACTGAGGCCACCCCACGGGCCCTCCAAATCGCAACAAGTCAGTCTATGAACCCCCCGGATGGATGTCAAACCCGCCCTCACGGCGCCCCTTCCGCATGCACGTCCGTCGTCGCCGCACGAGGGATGCATGATCGCGCGCAGCCCCACGCGATCAGGTATTCCCACTGAACGCTCTTCTACAACCTCACCCGTCGACCAGTGGGGCCCGCCCCCTCCTACAAGAGCCCATGCTTCTGCAGCCGATAACGCAGCCGGTCGCGCGACAGGTTCAACAATCGGGCCGCCTGCGTCTGGTTGTTGCTTGTGCGTTCGAGCGCCTGCTGCAACAGGTGATACTCCAGCTTGCGCAGTTTTTCAAAATCGAACCCCTCCGGCGGCAGCTCCATATTCTCGATGTCCCATTCCCACGGCTGGTGCTCCGTGCGCCCCAGCACAATGTCGTCGGCCGTGATCTCATTGTCCTGGCATAGCAGCACCGCCCGCTCGATCACATTCCGCAGCTCGCGCACGTTGCCCGGCCAGCTATAGCCTTTCAGTCGCTCATGTGCCTCATCCGTCACGCGCTCAATCGGCTTCTTGAACTCCTTCGAAAACCGCGCAATGAAATGTTGTGCCAGCAGCCGCACATCATCGCCCCGTGCCCGCAGCGGCGGCATCTGAATCGTCACCACGTTCAGCCGATACATCAGATCCCGCCGAAAATGCCCTTGCTCAATGGCCTTCTCCAGGTCACGATTCGTCGCGCCAATCACCCGCACATCAACTTCAATCTCCTTGGTGCCACCCACACGCCGAAAACGACGCTCCTCCAGAAAGCGCAAGAGCTTCGCCTGCAGCGCCGGCGGCATATCCCCCACCTCATCCAGAAACACCGTGCCCCCCTCCGCCATCTCGAGCAGCCCCTTCTTCTGCGCCTTGGCATCGGTAAATGCGCCACGCTCATGGCCGAAAAGCTCACTCTCGAGCAACGATTCGGACAACGCCGTGCATGTGATGTTGATGAACGGGTTCGCGGTGCGATCCGAGTTGTGATGGATCACGCGGGCCACCAGGTCCTTGCCCGTCCCCGTCTCGCCGCGCAGAAATACCGTCGATACACCCGCCCGGGACACCTGCTTGATCATGTCGAACATGCGCATCATCGACGGATGCTGCCCAATGATCGCATTGATCCCGAATTCCGCCTCGAGATGCCGGCGCAACTCCCCCACTTCCCGCCTGAGCTGCGTCGTCTCGAGCGCCTTGTCCACCGTGACGAGCAGCTCATCCATCTGAAACGGCTTGGCGATGTAGTTGTACGCCCCCAGCTTGATCGCCTCGACCGCCGTCTCGATCGTGCTGTAAGCCGTCATGATGATGACGACCGCGTCCTGGTCCAGCTTGCGAATGCCATGCAGGACATCGAGCCCCGTAATGTCGGGCAGCTTGTAATCAAGCATGACGAGGTCGAACATGTCCTCCGCGAACATGTTCAACGCCGAGTGCCCGTCTTCCGCCTCAGTCACCTCGTAGCCACGCTCCTCGAACTTCTGCCGGAGCGACCAGCGAATCAGGCTTTCATCCTCAACGATCAGGACCCGTACGCTCATGCCTCAATCCTGTACCCGCAGACGCCCCCTGCTGCAACAGGTCGACCACCACCTCCGTACCCACGCCCGGCTGGGATTGAATCGTAATTGTCCCTCCGTGTGCTTCGGCAATTTTCCGGCAAATCGGCAGGCCCAACCCCGTGCCACGGGCCTTCGTCGTGAAAAACGGCTCCATGGCCCGCCGGGCCACATCCGGACTCATCCCGCCGCCCCGATCAGCCACGATCAGCCGCACACCACCATTCTGCGGACTGGCCGAAAACCGAACTGCCCCACCCGCCGGTGACGCCTGTGCCGCATTCAATAGCAGATTCATGAGCAACTGCTCCAGCAGATTCTCATCCGCGTGCAACTCCGGCAAGTCGCCGTCCATGTTCACGTCAACCCGCACCCGCTCAAACGTCGGCTCGTTCTTCAACAGCGATAGCACCCGCTCCACCAACCGCGGCAGTTCACAATGCTGGCTCCGCGGCGGCTTCGGCCTGGCATAGACCAGCAGGTCCTTGACCGTACGGTCCAACCGCTGGATCTGCCGTTGCACCTCGCCCAGCACCGACCAATGCGCCTGATCCGGCTTCATACTCCCGCGGATGATCTGAATCGCCCCGCTGATCCCCGCCAGCGGATTCTTGATCTCATGCGCCAGCGACGCGGCAAGCTGCCCCACATGCGCAAGCTGCTCGGCCTCGTTCAGCCGCGCCCGCATCGCATCCCGCTCGACCGTCCGAATATGCTCATCGTGACTGTCGCGGTAGCTTTGCAGCATGATCCCGAGTTCGAGCATCAACAGCTTGTGCAACGACGCCAGCTTCGCCTGCTTCCGGCGCACCGGCAGGTGCTTGATGCACTCCTGTAACTCCTGCCAAATGACTTCCAGCGCCACAATCATGAAGTGCTGCGGCAACCCAATGCGAACGTGCACGCGCCCGATCAACTCGCGCTCACGCACGTAACCCGCGTCGTACTTCCCACAGAACAAGCCCCGCAGCCACTGCATCATCGTCGAACGGAGCCGCTCAAACTCCTCCGGCGACCCACCCAGCAATTGTCGCGCCCGCACGTCCTTGCGTGCCTCGGCGTAGAATCGCTCCACGAGCGCGGGCAGGCAGCCGTCAATCGGCTCGCCCAGCGCACGCAGATTGGCGGCATCTTCCTCTGTAAAGCCGACGTATGCCCCCATCTCCTCAAAGATACTCGCGGCCATACGCAAGATTCTACCGGAGCCGCGGTGCAGCCGCGACCGAACGCGGCGGTCGCCAGGGACGCCGGGCCAGACTCGTCAGACAAGCAGCCCTTTATACCGGCGGGTCAATGCACTCGAGCACCGTCATCGCGGTCGCATTCACGACGTCCTCGACCTCGCACGAAAGTTGCAGCGCGTTGACCGGCTTCGCGAAGCCGAACGTGAGCGGGCCGATCGATTCGATCGACGTCAGTTGCGTGAGCAACTTGGCCGAAATCAGACCCGCCGCCAGGTTGGGAAAGATGAACACGTTTGCCGGTCCCTTGAGCTCACAGAAGGGGTAGAGATCCTGTTGGAGATCCTTTGAAAGGGCAATATCCGCCTGCATCTCACCATCCACGTGCAGGTCGGGCTCACGCTGCTTGAGCAGCTTGACCGCGTCACGTACCTTCGCTGCCGCTGGATGTCGCACCGTGCCGAAGTTACTGCACGAGAGCATGGCAACCTTCGGATCAATGTCGAAGTAGCGGACAACATCCGCCGCCAGCTGGGCCGTATCCGCCAGTTCCTCAGCAGTCGGGTCGATCTGGGCAGTGCAGTCCGCGAAGAACAGCACGTCATTCTTGGTCAGCATGATGTACATGCCAATGACACGCTCCACGCCATCCCGCAGCGGCAACACCTGTAGCAGCTTGCGCAGTACGCCAGGGTACGTGCGACCAATCCCGCATACCATGCCGTCTACGCGACCCAGGTCGAGCATGCAGGCCGCGAACGTATCGGGACGCCAGACATAGAAGCGTGTGTCGAGCCAACTGGCGCCCCGACGCTTGATCTTGTCGTAAAAGTGCTGAATCAGACCTTCCTTTTCAGCTTCAACATGTGGGTCGAGGATCTCGGTATCTCCGAGATCCACGGCGAGTTCCTTGGCGCGCTGCCGAATCAGGTCCGCCCGCCCGACCAGCACCGGCCTGGCCATCTCCTCCTCGCGAATCACGCGAACAGCTCGCAAGATGGTGGGATGCTCGCCATCGGAGAAGATGATCCGCTTGCCGCTCTGTCGGCTGCGGGCCCGGATGGAACGCATGAACGTCTGCGAGCGCGAGAGCGAAGCGTGCAACTGATCGCGGTAGGCGTCGAAGTCCTGCATCTCCTTGCGCGCCACACCCGACTTGACGGCCGCCTCGGCCACCGCCGAAGACTCCCACACATACACGCGCGGATCAAATGGCTTGGGAATGATGTACTCCGGACCGAACACGAGCTTCTTCAACCCGTAGGCGCGCAGCACGCGTTCCGGCACATCCTCGCGCGCGAGACTCGCCAGCGCATGACACGCGGCCAGCTTCATCTCCTCATTGATCTTGCGGGCATGCACATCGAGGGCACCACGGAAGATGAACGGGAACCCCAGCACATTGTTAACCTGGTTGGGAAAGTCACTGCGGCCCGTCGCCATGATCGCATCCGGCCGAATCTCCTGCACGATTTCCGGCCGAATCTCCGGGTCCGGGTTCGCCATCGCAAAGATGATCGGCTTGTCCGCCATCGACTTCACCATCTCCGGCGTCACGATGTCCTTGATCGACAGACCGGAGAAGCAGTCCGCCCCCTTCATGGCATCCGCCAGCGTGCGCGCCGACGTATCGACCGCGAACTCCTCCTTGATCGGGTTCATCCCCTCCTCGCGGCCCTTGTAGATGACACCCTTCGAATCCACCATCAGGACATTCTCAGGCTGCACGCCCAGCGACATATAGAACTTCGCACAGGCCACGCCCGCTGCACCAGCCCCACTGATGACGATGCGGATCTTGCGGATGTCCTTGCCCTGCAGGATACACGCGTTCAGCAGCGCCGCCCCCGAGATGATCGCGGTGCCATGCTGATCATCATGGAACACGGGAATGTCCATCATCTCCTGGAGCCGCTGCTCGATCATGAAGCACTCGGGCGCCTTGATGTCCTCCAGATTGATCCCGCCGAAAGTCGGCTCGAGCTTCTTCACAATCTGGATCAGCTCTTCCGGATCGGTCGTGTTGACCTCGATGTCGAAGACATCGATATGCGCAAACCGCTTGAACAGAACGCCCTTGCCCTCCATCACCGGCTTACCCGCCAGCGCGCCGATATTGCCCAGCCCGAGCACCGCGGTCCCGTTGGAAACCACGGCGACCAGGTTGCCACGCGACGTGTACTGATACGCCAGGTCCGGGTCGCGCTGGATGTCCAGACAAGGCTGCGCAACGCCCGGCGTATAGGCCAGCGACAGATCACGCTGCGTAACACAGGGCTTGGTGGGATTCACTTCGATCTTGCCAGGAGTGGGCTTCGAATGATACAGGAGGGCTTCTTCTCTGAGATCCATGGGGGTGTTGCTCCGAGGCGAGGTACCGCACGATCGCTGCACGCCGTCCGGGCCGGCCGACCTGCCTCAGTGTCGTCGACCCGAAACGGGAAAACGAGAATTGTACCCAGTTGTCGGGACCGATGCGAGGGGTGCCAAGCCGACGCAGACGGCAGCCGTGGCCACCATTCTCTGACCCGCCCGCTCCCTAGCACACCTACGTATGCTATGGTTCATTGCACGATGACCGCCTCGCCCATAATCCGACCAGCCGCCAGGAGCATGCCATGAGCAACGGCCAGACCACCTTTTTCGGACCCGACCTCTCCCGCGGCCCGGTCTCCAGCTACCGCATCGAAACCGCCGCCGTCCAGATCGCCACCACGCTCGCGCAGTTACGCGCCCCACTCGGCCGCAGCGCCGACGACCTGCGCAACCATGCCGACTTCATTCGTGAACTCGCCGATCGCCTGGCACCGGACTGGGCCGCCCAGGTCGCCCTCGACGTCGGCGAAGAAAGCGGCAACGAGGTCGTCACCTCCATCCGCGCCGCCATCGGCACCTACGGGCTGCTCGACTGCTGGCTCTGCGACACCGTCGGCGCGGGACTCACCACCACCGCACCCTATGCCGTCGACTGGCTTTCCGGCACCCTGCTCGAAACCGTCGTCGCCAAAAAGCGGTACCGCGTCATCACGCCGACGAGCGGCGTCGTCTCCGCCAAAGTCACCCAAAGCGGTACCGCAACCTGGCGTTGGGCCGTCAGTCGTCATGGCCGGGTTTACTACTCCAGTCCACTCCAATTCACGTAGGAGACCACCCCCGTGTCCGAGACGATGCAACGCACCTGCATGCCAATCGAGCCCTGCGACGTCGACGGCGTCTACGCCGCTCCCGCCGCCGCCCGCGATCCCGACGTCGAACCGCGCCTCATTGACAATCGCCCCGTCCAGGCCATGGCACCGCACCCCGACGATCCCGATCGTGTCATCATTACGGCAGAACACCCCGACACACTCGATTACCTGCCAGACCCGTATATCGAACTGTGATCCCCGACTCTATCACCAACCGTCAACGTGCCGATTCGCCGCCGGACAACCTGTCCGCCACTCCCTTGGCACTGCTGCCGTCCTGCTGCACAGCCTGGTGCTCCGGTTGGTCGCTGGGCTGCTTCGTCGCCGGCCCAGATTTGCCAGAAGCCGGCTGATGATCATGAACGGGCCCCAATCCGTCGTACGGCACTTCAACCTCCAACAAGCCCGCGTTTACGATCACGTGTTTCTTGGCCGCAAGCACACGCACGACGCGCCCCGCACGGCGAAAACGCTTGACATATACGGAATCGCCGGGCTGCAACGCCTCCACTTCCTGATCACTGAGAGAACGCGGGGTGTGTGCCGGTCGCGGCTTTGACGCCCCACCACCCCCATGATTGCCATGCGTCGGCGTCTTCGCACGCGGTCGTTGCGTGCGCCCGCGCCCCGCCGGCTTGCCCTTCGCGGACGCGGGCGGCTCCGGCTTGGCGGCGCGCGGTGGCGGAGGCGGGGCCTGTGGCGGCAGCACATCCCCCAACGGCACTTCCACGGAGAACGCTCCGACATCCACTTCTGCACGATGCTGCTCGATCCGTAGCCGCACAATCTTCCCATCCCGATCGAAGTTGCGCACGCGTACCGCGTCGCCCGGCTGGAGATGCACCACCCGTTGCACCCACTGCTGAAAATCCTCGCGCCGCCGCTCGTATTCGGTCCGCGCCGCCTGAGCGGCACTCTCCGCCTTCGACGCGTTAACCTGCGCCTCCTCCGCCTGCTTTCGGGCTCGCTCCGCCTCCCGTTTGACCACGCGGGTGCTTTCGAGGGCCTGATGCAGCGCCTTCGCTTTGTGCGACACGTTCCGCCGCGCGGCCGCCACCATCCGCTTTGACATGCCCAGCCGCTGCGCCACGTCAATCGCATTGCTATGTCCCGGTTCGCCCATCAACAGGTGATAGGTCGGCCGCAAGGTCTCAGGGTCGAAGTCGACACACGCGTTCTCCGCGCCTTTGCGCGTCAACGCAAATCCTTTCAGCGCCCCCAGGTGCGTCGTCACCACCCCCCGACACTTCAGCCGCAGCATCTCATCCAGAATCGCCCGCCCCAGTGCCGCACCTTCATCCGGATCCGTCCCGGCTCCGAGTTCATCAATCAGCAGCAACGCCCGTGGGCCCGCATGCCGCAGCATGTCCAGGATCCGTGTCAAATGGGCACTGAACGTACTCAGCGACTGCTGCATACTCTGCTCGTCGCCCACATCAATCAGAATATTGCTGAAAACACCGATCTCCGAGTGGCGATCCACCGGGATCGGCACACCCGCCTGCACCATCAGGGACAACAACCCGATCGTCTTCAGCGTAACCGTCTTCCCTCCCGTGTTCGGCCCCGTCACGATCACCAGGTGAAAATCATGGCCAATCCGGTAATCGATCGGCACCACCGGATCCGGCGTCTGACCTGCGGCGCGCTTCTGTTGATTGATGTCGACCAGCAGCGGATGCCGAGCGTTGCGCACGTTCAGCGTACCTTCAGCGGCGAGCGCGGGACACCGCAGTTCGAACGCCTTCGCAAACCGGATCTTGGCCACCACCAGGTCGATCACGGCCAGCGTGTCGAGCGTCTTGCGAATCGACGCCTCGTTGAGATGCACCTCGTGCGTCAACTCCCATAGAATCCGACCTATCTCCTCCTGCTCCTCACTGCGCAGGTTGGATATCTGGTTGTTGAGTTCCACTACCGCTGCCGGCTCAACGTACAGCGTCGCCCCACTATCGGACGTCCGGTGCACGATGCCCTGCACCCGGCCACGATTCTCACTCCGCACCGGCAGGACCAGGCGATCGCCATGGAACGTGTAGTTGGGATATTGCAGAAAACGGCGTACGCCGGCATCCCGCAGCAGTTTGTCAATAGAAACCTTGATCTGTCCGCTGGCGTGCTCGATGTCCCGCCGTATGCCGCGCAGCTTCGGGCTGGCATCGTCGCGGACATTCCCGCGCTCGTCGATGACGCTGCGAATGCGCTGAGCAATCGTATGGAAATCTCCGACCCGTCCCGCCAGGTGCCGAAACTCCGGGTACGTGTCCGGGATCTCGGCCATCCAGCGGGCCATGGCATGCGTCCCCTCAAGCGTCAGCCCCACCCGGGCCATCTCCTCCACCGTCACCCGCAGCGGCGGCCCGGTGCGGCGAAGAATCTCGCGGACATCGGTAATCCCCCCGAACGGCGGCATCCCACGCTCCTCAACCAGCCGCTGCAATTCCTGAACCTGGTCCAGCCAGCGCTTGACCAGCGTCTCGCGCGCAACCGGGTGGATATTCTCGGCCAATGACCGGCCGAGACCGGTTAGCGCATAAGACGCCAGCAGTTCGCGAATCCGCGCAAAATCGAGGCAGTGCAGCGAATGATCGTCCATGTTTTTGTAATTGATGCGCGGCGGCTGGTCCGCCACAATGCCGTGTTGCTCGTGCCAGCCGACCCGCGGCACGCGTTTTCGGAGTAGCGTAGGGTATGCGAAATCCATCGGTCAGTACAAGCCTTCTGCTCGCACTGTGGGCGGTAATCCCCCTGCCGGCCCAGCAAACGCGCCCCGCGACGACGCTGCCGGCCGTCAGCAGCCATCCAACGTGCCAGACCGAGCAACTGGAGTCGCTCGCGCAAGCCGTCCAGGCACAGCCCGGGGATCTGACCGCCATCCGCAATCTCCTCGAAGCCTACCTGCGCACCGAACGCTTCGACGCCGCCGACGCCCTCCTCGCCCGTTCGTTGCAACGCATGCCCGCCGAGAGCACGCTGCGGCTCTGGTGGGCCGACGCGGCCCTGGCCCAGGACCGGCCCGCCTGTGCACTGCGACGCCTACAGGAGCTGCCCCCGCGTGAACGTGAGACACCAGCCGTCTGCTTCCGGCTCGCAAGGTGCTACTACGCGCTGGATCGCGTCATCGGCGATGCCCAGATTCGCACCGTGCCCGACGGACGACCCGGCCAGTTCGTCGGCGGATACCTGCTCGTCGAGCCGCGCCCGGGAGCGGATCGCTTCCTCTGCTGCCCACCCGCCTCAGCCCTGTTCATGCTACGACAGGCTCTCGACGGCGGCTTCGACGAACCCGCGGCTCACGTCCTGCACGCCCGCATCTGGTGCAAGCTGGATCGCCCAACCGTCGCCCACAGTGTTCTCAAGAACCGGGCCGCGGTACTCCTTGCAAACCCCGATCCGGACGTGCTGCTGGCGTTCTCCGAGGTAGCCTTGGCTGCCGACGCCTTGCGTGACTACGTCCGATACGAACAGTTACGCGGACAACGCGATCCGACCACGCGGCAGGAAATTCTCGTCGGGGCCTACCTGATGGTCGCCGAGCGCTTCGCGCTCCGGGGCGACAACGTGCTACGTCTCCAGTGGCTGCACCGGGCCGCCGACCTGCGGCCGGATGATCCCGCAGTACTCGCCCGCCTGGGTGACGCTGCCTGGGAAGCGGACAAACACGCACAAGCCGGCGCAGCCTACCGCCGCCTGTTGCGGGTCCGTCCGAACCATCCCCGCAAGCCCGAAATACTGCACCGCCTGGCAGATACACCCCACGATGCCATGCCGCGTTAGCAACCACCGGAATCTGGTTGTTACTGCACATACACGAAGCCCTCGCTGGCCAAGTCGGGGAGATCTGGCGACAATATGCGATTCTGCCGGCGCGCGTCGCGTGACTCGGCACCGTTGGATTCTCCTGCGATGAGGACCTCTTTTCTGATGCCTGCTGAACAGCCCGCCATCCGTAACGTCGCCATCATCGCCCACGTCGATCACGGCAAGACGACACTGGTCGATCAGTTGCTGCGCCAAAGCGGCCAGTTCCGTGCCGGCCAGCTCAAGGGCGAGCGCATCCTCGACTCCAACGATCAGGAACGCGAGCGTGGCATTACCATCCTCGCCAAGAACATCGCACTGACCTACCACGGCATCAAGATCAACCTCATCGATACCCCCGGCCACGCCGACTTCGGCGGCGAAGTCGAGCGCGTCCTCAAAATGGCCGACGGCTGTCTCCTGCTGGTCGACGCCTTCGAAGGCCCCATGCCGCAAACCACATTCGTGCTGCGGAAAGCACTCGCGCATGGCCTCAAGCCCATCGTGGTCATCAACAAGATCGATCGCCCCGGCGCGCAGCCCCGCGAAGTGCACGACGAAGTGCTCGACCTGTTCATCGAGTTGGGTGTCGATGAGCAGCAGCTCGAGTTCCCGACCATCTACGCATCCGCGATCGAAGGCTACGCCACCCATGCCCCCGAGCAGCGAACTGCCGACGTACGGGCCCTGTTCGAAGCAATTGTCACGCACGTGCCGGCCCCGAACGTCGATCCGGACGGGCCGCTCCAGATGCTCATCGCCGCCCTCGACTACAACGATTACGTCGGGCGCATCGGCATCGGACGCGTGTTCCGCGGCAAACTCCATGCATCGCAAACCGTCGCCGTGCTGCATCGCGACGGCTCGCGCCAGGATGAGCGCATCGGCGAGTTGCACACCTTCGACGGCCTCGGTCGCCGCAAGGTCGACGCGGTAACCGCTGGAGACATCTGCGCGGTCATCGGGCTCTCCTCGCTCGATATTGGCAACACACTCGCGGATGTGGAGCAGGCCGAACCCCTGCCGCTCGTCGCCATCGACGAACCGACGCTGCACATGACGTTTCGCGTAAACGACTCACCGTTCGCGGGCCGCCGCGGGAAGTTCCTCACCAGCCGGCACATCTGGGACCGACTGGTGCGCGAGAAACAGCACAATGTCGCCCTGCGGGTGGAGCCGGGACACTCGCCGGAGGAGTTCCACGTCGCCGGCCGCGGCCTGCTGCACCTCTCCGTCCTGATCGAGACCATGCGGCGCGAAGGCTACGAGCTCTCCGTCGGCAAGCCGCGCGTGATCTTCCACGAACTGGATGGCAGGAAGACCGAGCCGATCGAGCTGTGTATCGTCGACGTGCCCACCGAACACGTCGGCCCGGTCATGGAGCAGATGGGCTTCCGGCGGGGAACGTGTCGCAAAATGGAATCGCGCGGCGAACGCAGCTACCTCGAATTCCTCATCCCCTCGCGCGGCTTGATCGGGCTGCGCACGCGTCTGCTCAACGCGACCAATGGCACGATCATCATGCATCACAACTTCTACGAGTACGAGTTCGTCCGCGGGCCAATCCCCGGCCGGGCCGCCGGCGTCATGATCGCCAGCGAGCCAGGACAGGTCACCGCCTACGCGCTCGACCAGCTCGCAGATCGTGGTGACTTCTTCGTCGCCGCCGGCGAGCAGGTCTACGCCGGCCAGATCGTCGGCGAGCATTGCCGGGACAAGGACATCCCGGTGAACGTCTGCCGCGGCAAGAAGCTGACCAACATCCGTGCCGCCTCGGCCGACAAGACCGTCGTACTGAAACCACCGCGTGAGTTGACCCTCGAAATCGCCCTCGAGTTCATCGAATCCGATGAACTGATCGAGGTCACGCCAAGCGCCATCCGGCTGCGCAAACGCTACCTCAGCGAGATCGAACGCAAGCGCGCCAGCCGTCGGGCGGAAAGTGCCCTATAGGCCAGACCCTGGCATGCGGAGGCGCAACCATGCAGCCCGATCAAACTGAGCCCCCAAAAGCCGTGTCGCTGGACATGCCACTCGACATTGCCGAAATCGCCCGCCTGGAAGAGACGCGCATCGCCACGGGAGTCGCCAGTGTTGCGGATGAGGCTCACCCTGTTGCCGGTGGCAAGCTCTGCTTCGCCGGCGCCGGCTCGTGGGCCAATCAGGCACTCGGCCTCGGCATGCACGGCCCGGTCAGCGACGCTGAACTCAATGAACTCGTGGATTTCTATACGTCGCGCAGCTCGGAGCCCACCGTCAATCTCTGCGCCTACGCCCACCAATCGCTCGTCGCCGGCCTCGCCCGCCGGCAGTTCGTCGTTCGCGAGTTCGAGACACTCCTCGCGTACGATCTCGCACGGCAGACCCCAACCCCTCCGCCATCAGCACTGCCAATATCCGTCATCGATCCTGCGAACCCGACGGACGTCGCGGCGTACGCCGAGATCAAGGTCGCCGGCTTCGGCTGCACCGACCAGGTGCGTGACCAGGAAATGGAGCGGAGAATCGTCGCCGCACCACAGTGCACATCTTTCCTGGCCTGGCACGACGATGTCCCCGTGGCCGCGGCAAGCGTCGAGATGATGCCCCCCATGGCTGCACTGATCGGTGCCGCCACGCTGGCACCCTACCGCGGGCGCGGATATCAACTGGCCCTGATGTACGTCCGGATGCAGCACGCCCAGGCAGCCGGCTGCCGCTACGTGACGGTCTCCTCCCGGCCCACGGTCGCGACCGGTCGCAACGCCCTCCGGCTGGGGTTTCAGGTCGCCTACATGCGCGTCCTGCTGGTGCGTCCGGGCCCCAATCTGGTTCCAGTTCCTTGAGCTGCCCACGACGAAGAACACCCCGGCACGTCACCGCAGACGCACCGGGGTGCACAGTAGCTACCGGATGAAAGTCGCGTCAAACTAACGCGCCGCCGAGCCGATCATGTTGACGAACGGATTGATATCGTCAAAGTCGACGGCACCATCCTCGTTGCAGTCGGCGTTGTACCAATTGCAGTCCGGATACGCCGCGTAATAGGCGGCTTCACCGCTCAGCGCGATGACGAACGGATTGATGTCGTCAAAATCAACAACACCGTCACAGTTCAGATCACCCGCCACAAACACGTCGACACACTCGAACGCCTGCACGACAAAGTCATCGACCAGCGCTTCCACGAGTGAGTCGTTCGGACTGTCATCCACCACAAACCGTACACGCACCTGCGACGTGACCGGCACGTAGTCCGCTACCCGCCAGCTTGCCCGCGTCCACGTTGCACGGTCATTGATCGACTCCACCGTGGTCCAGCTGCCGCCGTTGTTGTTCGACACCTGCACGAGCAGTTCATCGTTCCACTCCGTGCTGATGTGATACCAACGCCAGTAGCTGACGGTCGCCTCCGGATACGCCGCCAGGTCCAGCACCGGCGTCATCAGACGCGACGGACCACCGTCCAGGTCGTACGTGCCTGCCGACGAGCCGGCCGCCGCACCGGTCACGTAGCAAAGCGTACCGTCCGGCGAATGATCATCGCCCGGCTGCACCGGGTTCCAGTCACCACTGCTGGTGGCCTGCGGGTCCGCCCGCTCCCAGTCACCCGTATCAGCACCGGCATACACCGACCAGCCCTGATCCGTCTGGAAATCGTCGTCCATCAGAACAACCATCGTGCCGACCTCGGCGTCGTACACCGTGTTCGGTGCATCAGCCGGCGCAGTTACAACCGACCCGCCGTCACCTTCGACACTCAAGTAGAACTCCGGCGTAGTACCACACAGCGCCGGCGGCAGCATCGCCTCATGGAAATTGGCGTCAACGTGCGTCAACGGCACGCTCTGGTACGCACCACCGTCAAACCGATAATACAACTGACCGCTGCCGGGCACATAGCTCTCCTCGCCATCGACAATCTGCACATCAATCGTCGTCGCCACGCCGGGCTCGACCATGTCCGGCAACTCGCCCATCAGCAGCGTCAACGCCGGCGGCTCACCGCCGAGCGCCTCGATCTGCACATCGTCGATATTCCAGCCGCAGTACGTCCAACCACCATCCGTCACGCCCATCGTCCAGCGGATATAGACCGTCGGCTCGTTGTCGGCCACGTCCGAGATGTCAATCGTCACCGGCGTCCAGCTCGAATCCGCCACCTCCGCCGTATTCTCCCACACCGTCGTCCAGTTCAAGCCGTCATTGCTGACACGGACGTAGGCATGGTCATACAGGGGTTGCTCGACCCCAAGCCAACGACGGAACATGAGCTGCACGTTGAACAAACCGGAGCAATCGATGGCATCGGTCGTCAGGTCATACTCCGGCATGTTGTTCGTGTAGTCACCATTGAGGTTATAGCCGTAGACGTTGTTGCCGGTGTAGCCGCTGCTCGGGTCCGGACCGCCATATGCGCCACCATTGCCGGTCGGCTGGCCAAAGGCCCACTGACCTTCCGTCGTCCAGCCCGGGTTGTTATCGAACGTCCACTCGTAGATCACCTGCGGGATACCCACGTTGAGCGTGATCGTCCGCGTGCCGCCACCCGTTCCGTCCGTCAGATTGACGAACGTCACGGTGCCTTCATAACTGCCATCCGGCAAGTCGGCCGCGGCCGCGTTAATGTCCACGTCCACTTGGACAACCTGCTCCGGCGACAGCGTCCCGACCGCATTGGTCAGCGTTAGCCAGTCAACATCGACGGTGACCTCATATTCAACGTCATAGTCGCCGACATTCTCAACCTCGTACGTGATCCCGCTCGGCGCAAACGGACCGCCATTCGGGCCTTCCGATACCATGCCACCCCCCGGCGTGACCCGCAGCCCGCTCATGTCACTGATCGCCAGCGTCGGATCGCCAAACAGATTCAACTCATAGAAGCACCACCGCATGCAGGACTCGTTGATGCGATAGATGTTGTCCTCTTTCGAATCCGAGTTCGCACGGCCGAGTTCCGGCTTGTTCTCCGCATCACTGAAGACGGCGTCCCAGAATTCGCGGTTGAAGCGCTGTGACGGACCATCGGTGCTGTTGTACGTCCCCCAGCCATAGCGCGCATTCATGATGACGGCGAACGCCCCGTGGTCCGTCTTGATATGAGCGGTTTCAGCCCAGCAATCCGTCCCATCCAGATGACCGGCCAGGCACGTCTGCGAATACACGAAACACAGATCTGTATTGTCCAGATCCGCCATCACATCACTGTTGTACAGCTTCATCGCGTAATCAGGACTGCCGTGCCCCAGGTGATTCAGGAAATGCACGCCGTTATTGATGCGGGTGATCAACGCCGACGCCGGCCACGTACCGTTGTAGTCGTAAAGCGTGTCAACGGTGTACACATCCGACGGAATGCCGACGGTCGTGTAGCCGTCCGCACTGGACCCATCCACCAACTGATCCATCATGAAGTTGGCGTACTCGGACTCACCCCCGAAGCCCAAATGCTCACCGACCATCTGCACCTTCTCAGGATACGCATGGCCGCCGTTGAGATACCACAACGTCTTCGTGACGAAGCGATTCACCTCGGTGCTGTTCCCCGCCGACGCACGGCCGACAAAAACGTCGGCCACCAGGTCAACATCACTACCGCCCGGACCGTCGTTCGGCTCGCCGAAGTACCCGTCATTATCGGAGTTCCACGTCCCGTCCAGGCAGGAGAAGAACACGTCGCCCGGCATCGAGGTCTCGGTCTCACCGCCGGAGTAGGCCTGCACGTACAAGTCCCGGGCAGGAATCACGTCATCGTCACCACCGATGATGACGTATTCGATCCCGTCGTTCAGATAGCGGTCGCGAATGTAATCGCGAACATCAATCGGGTTCGTGCTGCCAACATCATTCGTTGTATGGATCTCCGTGATCGTACCGTGCGCATTGTGATAATCCCGCAGCGGCTCAAACCCGCTCGCCAACGTCGGCGTCGTCAGAATGAGCATCTCGAAGTTGCGCTCGGCATCGCCGCGAACAATCGGGTACGTATCAATCACTTCCGGATTATCAACGCGATCGAGCACTTCCCGCGCATCCGCCGCATAGCCACGGTACAGGCTGGGCGTGCGGCCAGTCTCGGCCGTCTGGACAACGACCGTCAACCTCTCGTGGTAAGTCAGCGTGCCCGCGGCGGGCCTGTACGCCACTGGCTGCAACTTCACCGTCAGGATCTGATACCCACGGAATCCGAACGTGCCGATCGTCTCGCCACGTGTCGCAGGAAACGCCTCGGCCGAACCATAGATCTCCGCGTTCGGCATCGGCAACGTCGGGGCGGCATCGGACAGTCGATAGGGCACGCCGACCGGCTCCACCAGAAAACCGTCGCCCAGCGAAGCGGACGCGCCTGAAACGACTTGGACGTCCACGACTTCCGCGCCCATGGGAACCAGGATGCTGGCCCCGCACGCCGGCAGGGCCGGTTCACCCGGATTCCCGCCATTGGTCAGCCCAGGCATCGTCACGCGGTCATAAACCGCGTCCCCGACGCGCACCTGCGTCACCGTCGGCGGTGCGAACTCGTACTCGACGACAAGCTCACCACCTGCAGCCAGCGCAGGAGTCAACAGCACGCAACAAACCAGCGCCCCGGCGATTCGACTCCGCAACAACATTACCGCACCTCCTCACATGAATGTCCGGTTACGACGCGCAGAAAAAGTGACCCGCCAACACATAGGCGGCAGTGTCCTGCGACTCCAATCCCGGCGCGCCAAAAAGCGACATGACGTTCAACCATTCCCAAGCGCAAACGGACGCCCGGCGGCGCCCTTCAACAGCCAGATAATACTAAGTTCACCTTATCGATTAGCCCCCGCCGCCACAAGCCGAAACATGTCCGCGTGTGCTGGTATCGACAGGTTCTGACATACACTGAGACGGCCGTGATCACATACGCAGCCCGATAGCCCCGCCGTTTGGGCAGTGCGCGCCCACAACTGGTACTTCAGCCGCCCAAGAGCTGGGCGTGCGCCGAGACCGGGACTCCGGTCTCATCACCGCGCGCTGGCGAACGAAAACACGGGTCACCCAATGGCAACATTGCCAGGCATCATGTTCCGCACTTGAAGCGAAAGCGTTAGCCTCGCGCCAATTCCACGTATCAACTGCATTATCTCACATCTTGCTAACACGACGTGCGCGCGACGCTAAACGCACAACTGTATTCTTCCGGTCTTCATTCAGTGTTCGGGAGCGTTGCATCGTGCGAAGAGCTTTCACGCTAATCGAGTTGCTTGTCGTCGTGGCAATCATCGCCGTTCTCATCAGCATTTTATTGCCCGCGCTTGGCCATGCTCGTGCGGCTGCCCGCCAGACAAAGTGCAGCACCAACGAGCGCAATATCGCATTGGCGGTCCGCATCTATGCTGACGAAAACCGCGGCTACCATCACGCCGTCTGGGACAACGACGCACTCCGGTTCCGCCAGGCCTTCGGCGGCCGAAATTACCTCATCCGACCATATGTAATCGACGCGAGCGGCACGGCGGTTCGCACTCAGGCCTACTGGGCACAGCTATACGACGAACTGCTCGGCGTGTATGTCGACGGCCAATTCTTCAAACCCAACCCCGGCATCGGCGCCCAAACGTCACTCCCAGGCTGGGAGAACACCCGCTGCCCCGAGGCACAGTACACGTTGCCCGCTTTCCGTAACGGCGGCGGTGTCCCGCACGATCCGTACACGCTCTACTCAACCTACTGTTTCAACGGCGTAACACCTGGCTACGACGGCATCCCCGAAACCGGAAAGAAGGTCTTCTTCGAACGCCGCGGCGGAGGTGATCGCAAGCCGCGCCGCCTCACCGGCATCATGCATCCCGCCGACATCATCATGTTCCACGATGGGTCCGAGGTCATGATGGACGGCAATGGCGACACGCTGCTCCAACTGGATCAGTGGACCGGCGCGCTCGAGGGGGAAGAGAACCAACAGTGGATTCAAGAATACTGGCGGCACCCCGGCGGCTGCGTCGTCGCTTGGACAGATGGACACGTGTCCATCATCTCACCCGCCGAAGCCAAGGCCAAGCAGGAGCAGATCATCGCCGAGTATGGCGACGATCACTATGCCCGGTTGCCTTGGTATTCGACTCCGTTTTGACCCGATGTGATTCGCGAGGGGCGAGTCGCTTACTGAGCTTTGGTCACAGTTTCTCAACGTAAACGCATTTTCGGAGGTGGAACGTATGTTCAACTGCAAGCATGGTTTGGTCAGTTTAGTCGGCGCACTGGCGCTGGTGGTCAGTGCCACCGCGCAGGTGCAGCACGGGGTGATCGACGTCGTCGAAAACGACGGCAACAACAATCCGACGTCCGTTACGCTCACCCGCGTCGGAGGCTACGGTCCGTGGGTCATCATCAGCAGCGACGAATTCGGCGACAGCAATCGCGGCGACTACGTCGTCGACTTCGGCACCGGCAACGACTGCTACGAAGGCATCCTGATGGTCGGCCCCGCGGAGGATGAGCGCACCGAGCCCAGCGTCGCCGATCCCTATTTCGCGACGCTCTCGCACGCCCGCGACATCTCCGATTCCAATCGCTACTGGATTGCCGTCCATCACTCGCCGGATGGCTACGAAGTCAACTACAACCCCGCCCTGGCCTACTTCCCCATCGCCGACGGTTGGTACGCCGGCGCCTACTACAACTCCACGAACGGCGGCATCATCACCGAGGGCGTCGGTACGGTGCCCTTCTACAACGAATTCAACGTCCCGGATGAAGGCGACGCGTTTGTCGACACCGCCTCGGGCAACTTTGGTCTGCGCCTCGAGGGCATTGACATGCGTCGCGACGGTGTCCTGCTCGCCTGTGGTGCCAAGAACGAGGACAACTACGCAGAGGTATTCGTCAATTGGGACGGCAACGCCGTGATCAACAACCACGATAACGGCTCCAACGGCAATACGTCCGAGCAGGATCCGGTCGCGTTTGTGTTCATTCCGGAAGGCACCACCGGCGTGACCATGGGCCGCGTTACCGGCAGCGGCAACGTCCTGTTCAGCCAGGGCGATTTCACCGTGGAGATGGTCGGTCAGACCGAGACGAATGGCACCTGGCGCATCACCATCGATGGTGAGTCGCCCAGCACCGGCACGCTGCTGGTATCGCCCTACCAGGAGTTCGGTGGCAACACCATTGACAACCCGGTTTTCGTGGTGCCTGAGGAGAATAGCTGGCTCGTCACGTCGCGCGACATTACCGGCATGGGTCTCCAGGATATTGGCGCGTTCGATGTCGCCTTCCACTTCGCGTTCTTCAAGAACGACGTCACGATCACGCCGGCCGTCCCCCCGCAGAATTACCTGCCGCGCCTCAATGACGTCCTGGCCGCCCGCTTCGACATCACCGAAATCTCGCCGGGCAACAGCAATGGTGAAGTCGTCGCCGAACGCGCACTCGGCTCCGACGGCCTGCGCATCGCCGGCGAAAACAAGGGCGACTTCGGTATCTCCTGGCTCGACGCCCGTCCCGCCTCACGCCTGGACTATGGGCTCGACGCCTTCGAGGGCGTCTGGCTCGGTAACCCCACCGAGTTCATCCGCGATAACTCCGAGACCGGCGGCGTCAGCGGCTGGCCGCTGCTGGGCTTTGACAACGGCGAAGCCCGTACGCACGTTAACGCGCCTGAGGGTGGCGAGATCAACGCCGACTTCGCCTTGGCCTTCTTCCCCGCCGCAGCCGGCCTCCAGCAGGACGCCGACGTCCAGATCTACACCGGCGCCTCCGACGTCGTTACCATCGACGGCGACGCCGTAAACGACGGCGTCTGCCTGGCCATCAACTGGGACAACAATTCCAACGTCGTCACCGCCACCCCCAACGGCAGCGAATACCTCATCGAAGCCTGGCGTGGCGAAAGCGGCGACACGTACGTCGTCGGCGATCCCGCCGAGGACTGGGACTACGGCTACGTCTATCTGCCGTACAACTGGCACCCGGACATCGTCGCCGGCCAGGTCGATGCCAGCGGCAACATCGTCAGCGGCACTGGCGACTTCACCACCGGCACCGGCAGTGACGGCGAATGGGGCTTCCCGGTCACGACCATCACCATCCCTGGCGTCGACCCCCAGACCGACGGCGTGTTGATCGCCACCGCCCAGGGCGGTGCCTACGCCATGTCCTGGGAAGCGGAAGCCAGCGTCTTTGAGGTCGCCGGTATCGATCTGGCCACCCAGACCCCGGGGCAGGTCGCCTTCTCGTTCGCCTACATCCCCAACGAGATCATCGTCGCAGAGGGCCCCGAGCTCTGCCTCGGCGACATGGACTGCAACGGCGAGATCAACTTCGACGACATCTCGCTCTTCGTCTTCGCCATCGGCAACCAGTCGGGCTGGGAAGCCACCTACCCCGATTGCCCCTGGCTCAACGGCGACACCGATGAGGACGGCGACGTCGACTTCGACGACATCGCCATCTTCGTCGCCCTGATCGGCACCTCGTGCCAATAGCAGCCGATCAACAGCGGTGGCGTGGCCATGAGCAACCAGCCGCCGCAAACTGATTCCCGCATGTTGCAGGGCCCGCGGCCTTTCGGTCGCGGGCCCCGCTGATTCGGCCACGCCCCCTTGCTCACCGACAAATCCCCTAATCAGCCACAACAACTCCCGTTACAATCACACCCGCTTCGGCGACGCTCGCGTAACCTCGCTCGCTCGCTCACTCGCGACGTGGACGCGTCGCCACGCGTGGAACCGCGCTATAGGATTAGCTCATGGCCCGTGAACTCACCGCCCGCACCCATCCCTGGTCACTCCAGGACTGCGGCCCACTCGACGTCTTCCGTACCGGCTGGCGACAACGCGAACTCATTATGCGACTCGCCAAGCGCGAAGTTGCCGCCCGCTACCGCGGTTCAGCCCTCGGCACCCTCTGGTCCGTCCTGATCCCACTCATGATGCTCGGCGTCTACACCTTCGTGTTCTCATTCGTCTTCCGCATGAAATTCGGCGAACTGAGCGGCGGACGCGGCGAATTCGCCCTCATGCTCTTCTCCGGACTGATCGTCTTCAACCTCCTCGCCGAATGCCTCAACCGAGCTCCCAGCCTCATGCTGGAGAACGTCAGCTACATCAAGAAGATCGTCTTCCCCCTCGAAGCGCTCCCCTGGGTCATGCTGCTCGGCGCGCTATTCAACGCCGCCGTCAGCACCGGCGTCCTCCTCGTCGGCTACCTCATCTTCCTCGGCCTGCCGCCGCTGACGGCGCTGCTGTTCCCGCTCATGCTCGTGCCGCTCGCCGTTCTGAGCCTCGGCGCATCCTGGCTGCTGGCGTCATTAGGCGTGTTTCTGCGCGACTTGCGGCAGTTCATCCCGGTACTGACAACCATCCTGCTGTTCATGAGCCCGATCTTCTACCCCCGTGAAGCGGTACCCGCTCCGTTCCAGCCCCTGCTCAACATCAGTCCGCTGGCCACATCCATCGAGGCCGCCCGGGCCGTGTTGTTCGCGGGCGACCTGCCAAACGCCTGGCTGCTGGCGGGCAACCTCGTCCTCGCGTGGCTGGTGGCGTGGTTGGGCTTGTGGTGGTTCACCAAGACGCGGAAGGGGTTTGCCGATGTCGTCTGACCTCATCCTCTCCGCACGTGGGCTCGGTAAGGCCTACCACATCTACAAGCGGCCGCAGGATCGGCTGCTCCAAATGCTCTTTCGCGGTCGCCGCCAGTTCTTCGACGAGTTCTGGGCGCTGCGAAATATCGACCTGGACATTTACCGCGGCGAGACCGTCGGCGTGATCGGACGCAACGGCGCCGGCAAATCCACACTGCTTCAACTCCTCTGCGGCACACTCACCCCCACCGAGGGCACGTGCCGCATTGACGGTCGCGTCGCCGCCCTGCTCGAACTCGGCACCGGCTTTAACCCTGAGTTTACCGGCCGCGAAAACGTGTACTTGAACGCCGCCGTCCTCGGCCTGAAGCAGGACGAGATCGACGCCAAGTTCGGTGCGATCGAGGCCTTTGCCGACATCGGCGATTTCATCGACCAGCCGGTAAAGACATACTCCAGCGGCATGCACGCCCGCCTCGCATTCGCAGTCGCCATCCACGTCGATCCCGAAGTCCTCATCGTCGACGAGATCCTCGCCGTCGGCGACGTCGCCTTCCAGCGCAAGTGCATCGAACGCTTCTATCAGATTCGTGACTCCGGCTGCACAATCCTCTTCGTCTCCCACGACCCCTACATGGTCAAGACGGTCTGCCAGCGGGCAATCTACCTTTCACACGGCCAGCCGGTCGCCTACGGACCGGCCGCCGAAGTGATCGACCGCTACACCGTCGATATGGAAGCCGCCAACAAGCCGGCGACACCGCCCCCAGCTCCCGAGCCGGAACCAGCCCCGGCCGAGACGGCCAACGCGGACGAGGAGCCGCCGGAAGAGAAACCCGCACCAGAATCTGTTCCCAAGACCGCCAAGCCTGTTGATCGCACGAGCGCCGCTACGCCGTACGAAAACGCCGAAGCGCTCTTCCGTATCACCGACGTCCGGCTGGAGAACGGCGCCGGAGAAGAGACCGACGAGATCGGCACGGGCAATGACATTCAGATTCGGATGCAATATCGCGCGCTAGTCGAACGCCTCCCGGCGTTGGTGAGCTATGTGGTGAATCTCTATCGCCACGACGACTTCTACATCTGCGGCACGACCACGCTCATGGAAGGGCTCGCGCCATTCAAGCCGGCCAGAAACGGCGAGGTGCTGATTCGGTTCCCACGTTTCCAACTGCTTGCCGGCGAATACAAGTGGCGCGTCGCGATCAACGACAACCGCGGCCTCATTATCTTCGCCGAGGCCAGGCCCGTGTGCCCCTTCCGTGTGCGCGACGATTTTCGCTCCGTGGGGCTCGTCGACCTCCCGCGGGAGTGGTATGTTCGCGACCTGGACAAGACTCAGGCGTCCCAGCAACCTGAAACTACGGAAGCAAAGCGCTGATGGAACGGCTCGAGTTCAGCGAAGACCAACCCTACATCGCCATCGAGGCGGCGATTCACCTGAATCGCTACCTGCTGGCCAAGCCACATTGCGCTTCCAAGCGTGTACTCGACATCGCCTGTGGCGAGGGCTACGGGGCCTATCTCATGGTCAAGCGCTGGGGCGCCGCCGAAGTCACGGCGGTTGATAACAGCGCGGCGGCGTTGGCCCGCGCCCAGCAGACCTTCGCGGCGCCACAGATCACCTACCGGCAGCACGATGCCCAGGATCTACCCAGTGCGTTCGACGAAAACACCTTCGACGTAATCGTCTCGTTCGAGACCATCGAGCACGTCCCCGACCCGGAAGCCCTGTTGCGTGGCTTCCGGCACGTACTGCGACCTGACGGCATTGCCGTCATCTCGTGTCCCAATGACTGGTGGTATTACCCGGACGCATCGCAGCACAACCCCCACCATCAACGCAAGTACACGTTCGAGGAGTTTCGCGCCCTCTGCGAACGCATCCTCGGCCCCGCCGCCGGTTTCATGTTGGGCTCGGTGGCCCTGGGATTCGTGAATATCCCCGTGGCGTCAGGCCTGACCGACGCAGCCGATCGCGGCCCCGTCGAAATGGTCCGCGCCGAGAACGGGCTCGATGCGCTGCTGACACCCACGCAAGACGTCGTTGATGCGCGGAACTGCAGCTACTTCGTTGGCATCTGGAGTAAGGCGGCGCCCCGCGTCAGCCCATCCGTATGCACCTATCCCGCATCCATGGACGCCAGTCCCATAGCCATCGCACACGACCACTGGGCCCTCGCAGAGACCATCAGCGCTCTGCACGCCGGACGGGCGCCGCGCCCGGAGCAGCAACCACGCGCGCCCCGCCTGCAAGCGCTGTGCCGGCAGGTTCAGGCGATTGGCGATGAGAATACGACACGGAAACACACGGAAGAGGAACTCCGCCAGACGATCAGCGACCAGCAGCAGCGCGAACGTCACGCTGAGCTCCGCGCGCGCGCCGCCCAGGCCGAAGTCGAGTATCTCTCCGAGCAAATCGCGCAGCTCCTCCCGGCTCGCGCCCGCGTCACCGAACTGGAGAACCACATCGCCGAACTCCGCCGGACGATCGACGATCAGGCCCACCTCGTCGATGAACGCGACGCCTACATCCATAGCCTGGAAACGCGCATCAACGCTGCCCACACCCGATTACGCGCCCTGGAAGCACGATCACTCGGCACCCGACTGAAACGCCTGCTCGGACGACACCCCGCCGATTCCGCCCACACCAGCGACGATAAGTCATGACCTCTTCGGATCGGGCATCACAACAACCCGGCACCACGCGCACGGCGGAACTGCTCCATACCACCTACACCTGCGACGCTTTCCAGCGTCTGCTGCTCGCCGATCCAAGCCAACCTCACCTGCCAAGCATGCAACTCGACGGCACCGGCGTAACCGTCGCGATGCTCAGCCACGACCTCTCCGCCACCAAGACCCTGCTGAGTTCATTGCATCGCCACTGCGGCTTCCTCAAGGGAGCTTTAATCCTGGCCGGCTTCTTCGATTCACGACCACCCCACCTGCCAACACTGCCGCATGCCCGTACGGTGCGCGTCCTGGAGTTTTCGGAAAAGCAAACGACGGTCAGCGCCCGGAACGAGCTAATCCGCGCAGCCACCACCGACTGGATCCTGCTGCTCGACGACCGCCTCATCTGCCAGGAAAACCCATTCCATGGCTTGCGCCGCTGCATCACTACCCTCGGATGCCACTTCGCCGCACTCGCCCCCGCTCCGCTGGAAACCGCCCCCCCCCGCGCGGGCCATTTGCGCATCCGCCTCACACACGGGCAAACCTGCGTCTCCGCCGAGCACGTGCCCGTCAGCGTCCCGCCCAGCAGCCAACCGCCTGGTTGGCTCTGCACGCACATGGACGGGCGGGCCGCGTGCCTGTTCCGACCGACGTTGGAACACGTGGGCCTGTATGACGAGGAACTGACGCCCGACCTCGCCGATCTCGACCTTTCAATCCGTATTTTCCGGAGTGGCCTGAAAATCGGACAAGTCGCCGGACAACCACTACGCTGGCAGCCGGACATCTCCCCGGCCGACGAGAACATCCCGCCCGAAATCCTACGGCGGGCCACACTACACTTCGAGCAGAAGCACGCCCTCAAACTCACTGACTCGGAAAGGCAACCGCCCACCACACCGCCACCGTCCGAATTCGTGCCGACCCAGCCACACCCGCGCATCGCCGCCAGTCCAACACGAGACCGGCCCCGCATCGCCCTGATTATCGACCGCGAGAACTGGGCCTTCGCCAACATCGCCCGCCAGGTGCGCCGCTACGTCGGCGACCAGTTCGACTTCGAGACCATCCCGGTCGCGATCGTCGACAGTATGCTCCAGGTGCTCCTGCTGACACAGCATTGCGACCTGGTCCATCTGTTCTGGCGCGAGCTGCCCCAGCTCATCCTCTCCGACTGGATGCGCCACAGCATCGCAGCCCGCGGCGGCAACTACGAGAGATTCATGCAGCGCTATGTGCGCTCCAAGGCCCTGTCGGTATCCATCTACGACCACCTGCACCTGACGCCGGCAGCACTCGCAGAACGCCAACCCATCTACGCCGAACTGCTCGACGGCTACTACGTCGGCTCCGAGCGCTTGCGACGCATTTACGAACAGATCCCCGACTATCCCCCACCCGCCGCCGTGCTTCAGGACGGCGTCGACCTCGGCCTGTTCTACCCACAGAATCTGGATCGGCTCGCGGATGTGCCCCATCGCGAGCTCGTCATCGGCTGGGTCGGCAACAGTGAATGGAACCTCGAAATCGACGACTTCAAAGGCGTTCGCACAATTCTGCGACCCGCCATCGCGCAACTCAGAGCAGAAGGCCTACCGGTGCGTGAGCACTTCGCCGACCGCGCTGCCGGCACGGTCATCGCGCACCAGGACATGGTCAACTACTACAGCCAAATCGACCTGTACGTCTGCACGTCCAAGATCGAGGGCACCCCCAATCCGGTGCTCGAGTCCATGGCTTGCGGGGTCCCCATCATCACGACCGACGTCGGCATCGTCCCCGAAGCCTTCGGCCCACAACAGCGTCAGTACATCCTCGCTGAGCGCTCGGTGCCCTGCCTCAAAGAGGCAATCCGCACGCTGCTCGCCCACCCGCAACAGTTCCGCAGACTATCGACTGAAAACCTCGAGCAAATCCGCACCTGGGACTGGTCCGTCCGGGCGCGCGGCTTCGCCGACTTCTTCCGCACCTGCCTCCAGCGACGCGACGCCCGCCTCGCCAAGGCCGCGGATTCCGCTTGCCAACCCGCTCACCCGGACTAACATGCACACATTGGCGGCGTGGGCCCTGAGTGTGACAGACGCGATCCAGAAATCCCGAGGCCAGGAGGCTGACACCATGGGGGCGTTGCCCGCAGAAACATACATCGTCGTGCCCGCGTACAACGAAGCCCGTTGCATTGGCGACGTGCTGCGCGACCTGTCGCAGGTCGACGCCCAGGTCATCGTGGTCGACGACGGTTCGCGCGACGACACCGCCACCATCGCACGCCGGCACACGCCACACGTCTTGCGACACATGATCAACCGCGGACAGGGCGCCGCGCTGCAAACCGGTATCGAATACGCCTTGCGCCGCAATGCCCGGTACGTCGTGACATTCGACGCCGACGGCCAGCACAGCCTCAAAGACCTGCACGCCCTGCTTACACCCATCGCCGCCGGAGAGTGCGAAATCACACTCGGCTCACGTTTTCTGGGGCATGCCGAGCGGATGCCCTTACTCCGCCGGCTGACATTGCGCGCCGGCGTCTTGTTCACACGCACCGTGAGCCAGGTCCGCATTACCGACACCCATAACGGCTTGCGCGCCTTCTCGCGACGCGCCGCCGAGCAGATCCACATCACCAATGACCGTATGGCCCATGCCAGCGAGTTGATCGATATCATCCACGACCTCGACATGCCCTTTCGGGAAATACCGGTGCACATTCGCTACACCGAGTATTCGCTGGCCAAGGGACAGTCGCTGCGCGGTGCCGTTCGCATCCTCTTCGACTACTTCGTCGGCCGGGTGACATCATGACCTTCCTCGATCTGACCGCATTCCAACTGGCCATGACCATCGGTATCCTCGCCGCCCTCGGTGCGGTGCTCGTCGCCGTCTGGCAAGGCAAGCTCCGCCGGCGCGAAGCGCTGCTTTGGTGCGCGATTCTGGCGGCGGGCGCGACGGCCATCCTGTGGCCCGGCGTGACATCGCACGTCGCCCGTTTCCTGGGCATCGGTCGTGGTGCCGATCTGGTGCTGTATCTCGCCGTGGTGGCGATGTTCGTCGGATTCTGGATGGTCTACCTGCGACTGCGCCAACTCCGACGCGACATCACCCTGCTGGTTCGACACCTCGCGATCGAGCAAACCCTGAGCCGCGTCAATGCTGATGCGACCGGTGCCCCACCTCCCTCCGGACCGACGCGATAGGGCCCGCCCCCGAGTCGGTCATTTCGCCTGCTCAGACGCCGGAGTGCTCCAGAACAGGTAAGGACCGATAAGTAGCGCGACGATATACACCGGATACATGTATCGAAAATCCTGCCCCGGCGCGAAGACACCCACCACACCCGCGTGCAGCACCATCGGCAACCCGACCAGCAGATACCGCCATTGACCCGCCCGTAACGCCCCGATGTGAACGCCGAGCAGCAGCAGATAGAAATACGGTGCCGGCCGCCAGACCCACTCGCGCCACGCACCCTCCGTATAGAGCACAAACCGGCGGTACATCTCATGGACGCGCGGCCACGGCGACGCAAAGGCCACACCCACCCGATGTGCCAGTCGCTGCACCGAACCCGTCGACTGCCCCGGCAGCGGCGTGCAATACAGATAACTCTGCGGATGCGCAGGCTGGCGCACACGCCACACGAAGTCGGCCCGGTCCAGTAAACGCTGCCAGGTCACGCCAGGACGACGCTTCGTCAGCTCCCAGGCCAGCGCCGCCGCTGCATAGCGATGTTCACGCAAGTATCCCGCGTCATGCCGCTGATCCGCCCCAGGCGACGGCGCATAGTAAGGACTGTCCGGCCACGGCCCCGGCGGCCGATAACCCAGCAGAAACGCACGCTCATCCGGCTCCAACGGCGTTTCATGTGAAACGTGTGCGGCCAATACGTGTACCACCAAAGACAGCCACCCCGCCCCGCCACTGACATGGGTCACCTGACGGACCTGCGCAGACTGAAACACCGGCCCACGCACCAGGAACAAGACCAGCACCACACACGCAATCGTCGGCACAATCCCCCTCCAGAACCGCCAATACACGACGGCCAGCACAAGTAACGTACCCACGATTACGGGCAGGCCGTTGTGGCGATACAGCGCCGCCAATGCCCCCACCACCCCCAGCCCGAGCCAGTAGAACCAGCCGTGCCACGCCCGTCCATGCGTTACCACAGTCTCCAGCACGAGCAGGTTGAAAATCAGCAGACAAACGCTGAATGGGATGTCCTTCCAGATCGAAATCGACATCGTCTGATTCACCGGCGACAAGGCGAATACAGTACACGTTACCCAGGCCAGCCAGGCGGGCAGGCCACGGCGGCGCAAGTGTGCCAGACCAACGCCAACAACCAGGCTCAACACGAGGATCTGAAGACCGGCGACCACGGCCGGCGTATTCGCAATGCGCGTGCCCAACCACAACGTCATGGTGTGTAGCGCCGGGTGACGGTCCGATAAGCGCCATTCCGCGGCCTGATGCCATTGCGCCAGTGAATCCGGACTCATCAGCCCCGGCCAACAGGTGACCAGGGTCAGACCCCAGACGATCAGGCACGGCAGCGTGTAGGCCAACCACATCAACCGACCAGGCGCGCCTGTGGCCCGCGTCGGTTGATGCCGCATCAACGGCACCGCGATCGCAAGCAACGCGATCGCGATGAGCGCCTCATCAGCGCATCGCGTGATAGCGCTATATGCGAACTGCGCCGCGTCCGAGCCAACCTGCCGCGGCAGTACAAACGTCCCGATCTTCTCGGCCGGATCGTACAAGTCGATCTGCCGCTGCTCGCCATTCCATGTCAGCTCCACGACGCCCGACCAGGGATGTGTGACCAGCACGAGTCGCGCATCCGACGGCGGGCGGCCCGACCAGCGCAAGGTCGCCGGCTGCCGCCGATAGGAAATGGGCACCTGCCCCCGAATCTCCCAGTCGCCCTCGAGCTCGTATTCATCGACCGCTACACGGGTGCGATTGTCGAAGTAGATGCCGCGAACCCACACCTCCGTGTCCTGTGACTGTGGGTTCTTCTCGCCCGTTGCGACAATCTCGAGCTCGTGCATCGGAACCCACGGCGACAGCGGCGTCGGAATCGGGACGGCGCTGGCCAACAAGACCCCGCACACCAACGCACCCGTCAACAGCAGCCAGCGCTGCCTCGCGGACCACTCGAAACTCGGACGCCACACCAGGCGCGCCAGCAGCGTGTGCACGAAGAATGCCGCCACTGCAGTCGTCACGATCAATGCCGGCAGCATTGCAACCAATGGCAAGCGCACGAGGTCACCCACCCGTGCCAGCGGTGACCACAAGAACAGTGCCCCCAGCACGCCGCTGAACAGCACACGGCTGCGTGCGCCCCCTGAGCCGCCACTCGCCCGTTCCATCGGCCACACAGTCTCTCTCCGCGCACACCATGACTGCGCCCGCTCACGCAGCCCGCATCCTACAGCGCGCCGCGCCCGGCGCCGCCGCGTTGTTCGAGCAGTGCAACTGCCCGATCTACGGCCCCGGGCCGAAACAGTCGCGTCGCAGCATGTTCCAGTGATTCATCTTCACGTCCGAATCTGCGGATTGCACGCAGACACTCGAACAGCGAGTCTACGGAATCAGCGACACGCACACCCGGCAACCCCGCCATGTCAGCCGTGCGATCCGGCCCGGGATATCGCAATACAATAGTAGGCGTGCGCAGCCCGACCGCCTCATAGTGACACGTCGACCAGCCGCTCACGTGCACGTCCGCAGAGGCGATCAGCGCGAGCGTGTCACCCTCATACGCGGACAACACACGAATCTGATCCCCCAGCCGCTCCAGCGCGCGGTACTCCGCAATCGCCGGCGTCTCCATCCGGTGGACCTTGATCGTCAGGCGAAAGTCCATGCCCCCTCGCCGCAGCAGACCCACCAACTCGGGCAGCCACCGCAACGCGTGCGCGCGCGTCGGATGCTGCGTCGTGTAAACGATATTCAGTGGTGAACCGCCTGCCGCCGCCGTCCCGGATTCGCGCCGCAGCCAGTCCATCCGCACTGATCCGACCGCGTGCACCATCTCCGGCTGCCAAAAGCCGCGAGCAACCAACAACTCTGACCAGAACTCGCCATACGTCGCAATATCCGTCGGCACCGGCAACTGACCTAAGTGCTGTCGCGTGCCCGCGTCCCAGATATAGCCCGGATGGTCGCGGTGAATCACGCCATGTTGGAACTCGACGACCGGCATGCCGCGCGCCCGCGCCGCCGCAACCGGTGCGTGCTGATCGTATGCATCCGTCAGCGCCAGCACCCGCGGCTGAACGTCAGCAAACAACCGTGACCACCAATCGAACGCCACACGGAACATGCGCGCCCGCTGCTGGCAATACGTGGCAAACCCTCGCCGTTGCTCCGGATCCAGCGTCACGCCCTGCTGATCCAGTCGTGCGAAGAACGTCTTCGCAAGCTGCGCGCCAGCCGCTGTGGCCTCCGGATCGCGATCGCGCAGTCCGGCCCACAACTGCCTGAACAGCAATGCGTCGGTAAACAGATGTCGCGGCGCCGCGCTGCGCCACGGACTGATCATGAACTCCCGCAATTCGCACCGCAGAACCTCGCCGGCCAGCGCCGGATCGTTCGCAATGTCATCCAGGTATACATCCCACCAGCCGTCATGTCGCCGCACTGAACGATGCGCCTCAAGAGACAACACAACAAACGCACGACGACGACGCCCGGCTCGCCACCTCTGCCAGCCCGCCCAGAGTGCATACATCACGCGCGTGACATCGCGCGGCCGCCGACGAACCTGCTGCCACAGGCTATTGCCCACGGCGAATGGCTCGACTCCTGAGACGAGTTGCCAGGCCCGATAGCGCATCAGCGGCCAGATCGCGTACCCCGCAACCTGCGGCGCAAACAGCTCGCCGCCGGCCTCGGCGGCAATGAGGATCTCGTTACCGATGCCCTTCTGCACCATGTCGATCGTGCCCGTCATGTCCGCGGCGACCTCGGATCGTCAGTATAGGAGTTTGACGGTTCGCCAACAGCATCTGCCTCCGCCGGACGGGAGAGCCGCCACGGCATGGGATGCATGCGCTGTGCTACAATCCACGTCAGCAGGAAGCTCACCAGATAGGCGGCGAATGTAGATTGGGCCGCCCCCAGCGGTCCCGCCCACATAATGAGCCCGTACGCCAGCGCCACCTTCACCACCGCGGCTGCCGATGTGATCCACGCCAACGAGGCTGTCTTCCGCTCATAGAAGATGTAACCGGCGACACACTTGTACATGCCGTTGATCGCGAACGCGAACGCCAGCCAGGTGACATAGCCGCTCGCACCCTGGAAATCCTCGCCGAGGAACACACTCACGAACCAAGGGGCCACGAGCACCAGCCCCAGCGCAAGCACCAGCAGTGCAGCGCAATACGCGTACGTCGCCAGCACGACCCGCCGCTTCACCGCCGGCGTTCCAATCTTCAGGCGTTCGTACAGCCACGGTGTCCAGGCCTTTGCGAACGCATCCTGCACCACCATGATCACCGCGGCCACGTAAAACCCCGACGCATACACGCCCGTTGCGTCCACGCCGACCAGGGCGCTGAGCAATAGCCGATCGGCTACCGTAATCACCCACATGCCGACGTGGTGCGGAATCAGCGGCACACCAAAGCGCAATGCCTCCCCCGCATATTCTCCCACCCAGCGCAACCGTAGATCACCGCGCCGAACCAGATGAACCAGCGCCACACCACCAAAGACAACGCGTGCCACCAGGATCGCCAGCACGCGCCCCTCCCAGGAACCGTCCAGTCCCAACACGAACCAGAGCGAAAGCCCGATGTCCATTGTGGCGAGCGAGATCTGGAACACGCCGAACCGAATTGCCTGCTGACGCATGCGCCACAGTGTCAGGTTCACAAGCACGGCTATCTGTGCCAACGCGATCAGTGGAGCGACCAGCAGCCAATTGGGCGGCACCTCGACTGCGCGTCCCAGCGGCTCCCGAAGTACGGCGAGCAGTACCAGTAGCGGCAACGACACCAAACTGATCAGCAGCAGCACCGTGCCTACGTAATCCCGCAGCGTTTCCTGCTTGTGATCAAAGAAGCTCCGCCCAATCGCTACGTGCGTGTTCAGCCCCAGCACAATGACGAACACGTACACCAGCGCCTCGATAGACGATAACACCCCCAACTCCGCGCGCGTCAAGACCCGCGTCAGCACCGGCAACAGCAGGAATGGAATCGCCTGCGCCGCCACGCCGGCTGTGGCATACAGACCAGTGTTCCAGATCAACGGCGTTCTCAGTACGTCGTAGCGAATGGCTGCGGGACCTCCATCGGGCTACTTCAATGGTCCTATCGTCGACTCGTCACGGGTTATCAGGGCAGCGCACGCAACAGTCGCAACATCCGCTCACGCGTCGCATCCATCGTCGCCAGCGCACCGTGAAACCGCGCGAATCCCGTGCTGCACTCCTCCTCGAGCACACTGCGGAGCTGCCAGGCCGCATTCGGCTCGCGCCCCAGACCTCCCAGGGCGACGCGTGCCCGCGATAGCACCACCGGCGGCAGAATGCCCTCGAGACTGCGCAACGGCAACTCCCCACGCCAACCCGACACGCCCGGCGTGCCCAACGCCGCCAGCGCTGCCCGACCACGCCCGTCCTCGGCCACGAGAATCGACGGCCGCCGAGCCGACAGCATTTTCAGATGCGCGTGCACCCGATAGCCCACGTGCAAGTCAAACTCCACGTACCGCAACAGCTTGTCCGCCGAGCCGCTGGCATCCCAGGTTTCCGCGCCGCGGGCCGCGACCTTCCGCCGGATCGCCTGCGCGTTCTCAGCCCGCGCCGCCGGCGTAAACTCGTCCGCCGTCCAGCCGCGATGAAAGGAGCAAACGATCCGCGCCTCGGGAAACATGGCGCGCACGACGCCGAACAGCTCAATGCTCTGCTCCCGAAACACCGGATGCTCCGCCGGCGTAAAGACCACGTTCCGCACGACCTCCGGCACAACCAATGGCTGATCAAAGTAATCCGGGTCGTGCCACACCGGGCAGCCGGTCATCCAGGCGTTCTTCGCGCCCGCCTGATTCAGCACGCGCCAGGTCAGATAATCCCGACAGCCGGCATACTGAAAATCCGTCGCGATGCGCTCCAGCAGCGGCCGCGCCCGGTCGGGGAAGCGAAAATGCCGCAAGTCGTAATCATCCCCCGGGCTGCTCTTCCAACCCAGTCCGAACGAGATAATCGGTACACGAATCTGATCCAGCTCGTCCAGAAACTGGTAGAAATGCTGCCCAAGCCCGCGCTGGTACGCCGGCCCGCCACACAGGATCAGCGCCCGTGCCGCGTTGACCCGCTCCAGATGCGGCGTCAGCGGCCGGAACGATGGTAGTTCCACAAACTCAGGCGTGGGCGCAAACCGCTCGAACAGCCGCTTGGCGGCATGCGCGATCAGAAAATCGCCCGCATTCTTGCGCGTACCCGTTAGCAATACGTACATGGCTGTAGCCGCACCACAGGGACCCACGCGACGCCAGCCATCCCCGGGATCCGCACCACGTCCGGCGTCGCAGGTCTGATCGGATCTTAGCTTGCGAGCCAGCGCGCTGCCAGCGTATACGGACCATCAGCCCGCCCGTAGCGGCCCCACCGCTTTTCGTTCGTCTGGCTCACCGGTACGATGACCGCGTGCCGCGGCTCGCTCGGGAGTCGCGATGAACCCGTGGTTCGGCTGATACGGTTTATGAATGTACTGGCCATCATTCCAGCCCGCGGCGGCTCCAAAGGCATCCCGCGCAAGAACATCCGCCTGCTCGGCGGCCTGCCGCTGATCGCGCACGCCATTCGCGCCTGCCTCGCCAGTGAGCGCATCACGCGCACCGTTGTCTCGACTGAGGATGAAGAGCTCGCCGTGCTGGCGCGGCGTTTCGGCGCCGAAGTGCTGCTCCGTCCCGCAGAACTCGCCGGCGACGAAATCCCCCTCGCCCCGGTCGTGCACAATGTCGTCGAGACGCTGGAGCAGGATGATCAGACATTCGACGTGGTCGCAACGGTACAGCCCACGAGCCCGCTCATTCGCCCCAGTTCGCTCGATCGCGGCCTGGCGCTGTTTGCCGATCCCGCCGTCGACACCGTTCTCAGCGTCTACGACAACACGCACCTGAGCTGGACCGTCAAACCCGATGGACAGCCTGAGCCGCTCTTCACCAAACGCGTCAATCGCCAGCGGCTACCCCGCGTGCTCACCGAGAGCGGCGGCCTGATCGCCTCGCGCCGCTCGGTCATCACGCCGAGCGAACGCATCGGCACCAGCGTCCGCCTCGTCGAGCTCGACCGCGAAGAGGCCATCGATATCGATACCTACCACGACTGGTGGCTCGCCGAGAAGATCTTTGCCCGCCGCCGAATCGTCTTCCATGTTGTTGGCAGTCGCGAAACCGGACTTGGCCACGTGCATCGCGTGCTGACGCTCTCCCGCCGCCTCAGTGACCACGAACTGATCTGCGTGACTTCCGAGGGCGAGGACCTCGCGCAGCGCCTGCTGGTGGACAATCACCTGCCGGTTCACACGTATCTGGAGAGCCCTCTGCCGCTCCTCGAGTCCCTCGCTCCCGAGATCATGGTCAACGACGTCCTCGACACTGACGCCGACCTGATCCGCACCATGAAGAAGCGCGGCTGGCGGGTCGTCAACTTCGAGGATCATGGTTCGGGGGCCGCCCACGCCGACGCCGTCATCAATGCCCTGTATCACGACCCCGACCCGCCGCCGAACGTCCATACCGGCCCCGACTTCTACTGCCTCCGCGAAGAGTTTTACAGCGTCACTCGCCGCGAAACCCCGCCACGTGTTCAAACCCTGCTGGTCTGTTTCGGCGGGACCGACCCCAGCGGCCTGACCGTCAAAACCGTTCAAGCGCTGCACAGCCTCCGAGCCGACCTGCGCGTGCTGGTGGTTCTCGGCCCCGGCTACAAGGACGACGCCGAGCTCGAGGCGGCCCTCAGCCGCAATCCGCAACCGTGGGAGCTCATTCGCGACACGCGTGTGATCAGCCACTACATGGAGCAGGCGGACCTGATCGTCACCTCCGCCGGCCGCACGCTCTACGAGTGCGCCACGGTCGGAGTCCCGGCCCTCGTACTCTGCCAGAACCAGCGCGAATTGAAGCATGTCTTCGCCGCGCATCAGCACGGCTTCATCAACCTCGGCTTGGGCAGCGCCGTCCCTGACGACCAGCTCAAAGCTGAATTGAAGCGTCTGATCGATGACCACGCCCTCCGTCGCGAATTGCAGTACCGCATGTGGGAATGGGACGGCCGCGGCGGCATCGAACGCGTCATGCGGCTGATCATAGGGGAACGCTCCGAACACGCCGGGCCATAGCCGCAGCAGGTGGCAACGCAACAACGCACAAACCAAATAAGAAAAAACCGCCCGGGACCCCATTGGCTCCGGGCGGCTGGCGTTGGTCTGCTTCGCGGAATAGACGCCTACGCACCACCAATCAGCGGAATGAACGGCGAAATATCATCAAAATCCACAGTGCCGTCCTGGTTGCAGTCGCCGTTGAGCCAGAGGCAGTCCGGGAACATGGTTTCATACGCGGCCTCACCATTCAGCGCGGCGACGAACGGCGAGATATCGTCGAAATCGACGACGCCGTCACAGTTCAGGTCGCCCAGCACCTGACCAGGCGCGAAGGCCATGCCGCTGGTGGACTGGCTCTCCGGATATGGGTGCGTCAGTGGCGTCCACTCGCCGAAAGGCCCCTGATCGAGGTCATACACATACATCGGCAGGCCATCGTTTCCGTAAACGGACTGCACGTAGACCTGGTTATACCCACAGGCCATACCGCGTGCGGCGGAATTCGACGAGGGGATCGGGTTCGCCACGTGCGTCATGGTCCCGGAGTCCACATCGATCGAGTACAGGCCGGTGGGTGAGCCGTACTCCGTATAACCATACAGCAAGCCGTCCGCAGCATTGTAGTCCAGCGCGAAAAACCGCATCGAGCCTGTATCCACAACGAGCGTCATAGCGCCCGTCTCGGGGTCAATGCGATAAATGCCCTTCGGACTGGCATAGTTGGAGTAGCCATACAGCTCACCGCCGCCATAAGCCAGGCCGGAGCAGTCCTCCGAGAGCTCAGCCAGGTAGATGGGGGGACCCTCGATCGGAGCAATGTAGAGGTCCGATGTGAACGCCCCGTTGCATAGGTAGAGCGCACCATCGGGACGCGCCGCCGCACCGCTCACAGGCAGCATGAATCCATCATGCCAGGTCACCTCCGGAAAACCACTCAGGTCCGTTGTCCGCGTGGGCAAATCGCCATATTCCACGCCGGCAAACAACGGCCGCACGGCGACCGGCGGCTCACCCTCCGGAGCGAGGCTCAAATCGTCGTAATAGACCGTCTCCGGATGCGGTGCATAGAGATCGACCGCTCCGATCGCCAACTGTCCAACCGAACCTGTAATCCAGTCACCCGCGTACAACAGCTCGCCGCCATAGTACTGCTCGACGTAACCGAGCCCACCGGTGAGGTCGGCTTCGATCCGGATCTCCACCCACTCGTCATAGATGATCGGCAGCGTCGTCGTCGCGTCCGGATCGCGCAACTGGTCATGGACCATTCCCGTCGCCGGATCGAAGTGAATCTCGACCGCCCAGTAGTACGGGCCGCCATGTTCGTAGTAGCTGTTGACGACGAAATAGCTGATACCCGACAGACCTGCGGGAATGTACTGCCACGCTGTCAGCACCCACTCGCCGCCCTGAACATTCGTGAACGGATGCACCGCGTCCGCCGGCGCTTTCACCGCAATCGAATGTGGAGCCGAGTGAGACTGAGCCGAACTTACCTGCCCGGCGGCAGACTCGAGATCGTCCCAGCCACTCCATCCGCCGACGTTGTACAGGATGGTGCCATCGGCATAGTCGTCAAAATCATCATCCCAACCCGGCCCTCCAGGATCACCGCATGGATTCGGCCAGCAGCGGGTGCCGTCGCCGAGATACGTGCCGCCGTTGCTCAGACAGAAGGACTCCGTCACCTCCAAACATCCACCCGTGTTGAAACAACAGGCTCCCGTGTTAGCGCCATCCTCGTTAGGCTGCCCGTAAACCAGCCCCGCCATCGCTACGACCGCCACCAGCAATGTTGTGAACCGCATCATGCTTCCTCCATCAACGCGAACTTCGCTGCACAACCGAATGCGCCCGTTAATGCGCACCGGCCTAGCACAATGCTAACAGGACCGATATACATTTGCAATATCAATTGAAAAGCAACGTATAAATACCTCAACAGCAATACCTTATATTTCTTTTGCTTTTTATTGGCGAGACACGCATACTGTTCACATGCGCAGCCTGGATTCAACATCTGCCAGTCACGACTTTCCCGCCCAGGTCGAGCGCTGCGCCCACGACGTCCGCCGAAGCCTCAGTGAAGTTATTGCCCACGTCCCCGACCTCGTGTACCGCAAGCCAAACGATCTCGCAGTCCGACTCGCGCTCGACCCGAAACTGGCGTGGAACGTCGGACGCTGCACGGAAAGCACCGACCTCTTCGCCGCCGCTCACTTCGTTCCCGGCCCCACCGGCGTGCGTACGTTCCTCCGAGCGGCGAAGCGTGCCGGCGTTGCGCCAATTCTCCTCAAAAACGCCCAGCGCGCCTTTGAGAACTTCAACCGCCTGGTCCGCCAGCATGCCGGCTCTCGCAAGCACTTCAATCTGCTGCTTGCACCCTACATGCAGATCGACCACACACGCGCCGAAATCGAACACCGGCGTCTATTGTTCGAAGGCAGCACCTATGTCTGGGGCCTGCTCGCGCGTACCACCTTCCGCACCATCATCATGCACCCCGGCTGTGACCCCTGCCATCTGGACGCCGTCACCATGCGCGGTTTCATCGACTTCCGGCGAACGCGCCCCGGTGTCTTGTGGCGGCTACACTCCTCCGTATCCGTTGACCGAGAACACCGGGTCCATACCGAAGTTACCGGCCGCCCGCTCGACCCCCGTGTGGACGAGCACGATGCCCCCTTGTTGCTCGACTTCTGCACGAAGCCGATTCCCGACTTTCGCCCGGTAGTCAGCCCCTGTGGTGCGCCCGAGTTCGAGTTCTCAGACGACACCGTCGGGAACGCCTCGCGAATGGCGTGCGTGGTCGGCGAAGTCCTGCCGGCGGTAGAGCCCTGCTACCAAACGGACGCCTACGACGAGTTCAGTGCCACGTTCAACCTCCACACGCCGGCCGAGAATGCGGTGTTTGACGTGTTTATCCACCGCAACCTGTTTCGTGACGTCGAGCCGATGCGGGCTGAGTTGTACAGCGACCTCTTCGGAGGTGGCCCGACTGTTCGCTATGAGCCGAGCGACCGCCTGCCACTTCACGAACAGGTCGCGTGTCTGGGTTACGGGGTAGACGTGGCCGCGCTGTCCGAAATCCCGCGCTACTCGGAGATGTTGCGCTATGCACTCGAGCAGATGAGCTGGGAAGCACGCGACTTCGAACTGCACCGGCTCCACATGCGCTACCCCCCGATCGCTACGACACTCATGCTCCGCCGCGCCCTGCCGGCCCCCTAATGGCCTGGAAAACACGAAGCGGACGGTGGCTAGAGACGCCGAAATCCAAACGCGGGAAACTGTCAGTATATCACAATGCCGCTTGCCGCGGTGACGGTGGGGCAACACCGGTGGTAGCGTTACGTCTCTCCATCTGATATCTTCAATCATCGCTGCCGCGATGCATGAGCACCCCGCGGCAAATCCACCCCAGCGTAGCATGCGTGTGAGTGCATATCATGAACGAGATTCAAGACATTCAATTCGGCCAGCGAACCGTCGGCGAGAAGCACCCCACTTACATCATCGCCGAAGCCGGCGTCAATCACCGCTGCCGGCTCGAATTTGCCCTCGAGCTCATCCGCGAAGCCCGCCGGGCCGGGGCTGACGCCATCAAATTCCAGACCTACAAGGCCGACACCCTCGTCACCCGCTGGGCCCCACGCTACTGGGAAGACGCCGAAGAATCCGGCACGCAGCACGCCATCTTCCGTCAGTCCGACCACTTCGGACCCGATGAATACCGGCGGATGGCCGAGTACTGCCAGCAGCAGAACATCGCCTTCCTCTCCACGCCCTTCGACGACACCGCGGTCAAACTTCTCGATCAACTCGGCGTGCCGGTCTTCAAACTCGCCTCCGCCGACCTGACCAACGTGTCCCTGCTCAGACAGGTAGCCGAAACCGGGAAACCGGTTATTCAGTCGGCCGGCGCGGCCACCGTCGAAGAAGCGCACAACTGGATCGAAACCGCCCGTTCGGTCGGCGTCCGCGATCTCTGCCTGCTCCATTGCGTCCTTTGCTACCCCACGGCGACATCCGACGCCAATCTGCGGCGCATTGCGCTCCTGAAGCGCCGCTTCCCCGACGTGCTCATCGGCTACAGCGACCACACCGACGCCACAGTCTGCAACGAAGTCGCCACCGCCGCCGTCACCCTGGGGGCCCGCGTCATCGAAAAACACTTCACACTGGACCGCTCCTGGCCCGGCGACGACCACTATCACTCCGCCGATCCACTCATGCTGGCTCGCATGGTTGAGACCGTCCGAACCGCCGAGAAGATCCTCGGCCAGGAATACGAGGGCATCCTTCCGTGCGAGAAAAGCAGCCGCCAGTATGCACGGCGCAGCATCATCGCCGCCCGCGCCCTCAGTGCCGGCGAGGTCCTGACCGAAGACATGCTTATCATGAAGCGCCCCGGCACCGGGCTTTCCCCGACGGAACTCCCCCAGCTCCTGGGCAAGAAACTCCGCCGCGCCGTCGAAGAAGACGCAGCGCTATCATGGGACGACGTCGAGTAGCCGCTGATACATGAACCGCGTCGCTCAAGCCGGCGGCTTGGACGGCGATTCACCGGACGCCGGCACGCGACGTGTAACCTGTGTCCCCCGCGTCAAAGCCGCGACCGCGCCTTGCGTCAATCCGATCCCACGCCAGAACGCCCGCCAGAATCCCATCCAGACGAACCCGAAATATTTCATCTGCCCCGTCCGTCGCACAATCCGCAGCGTCAGCGGCAACTGTGCCAGCGCCAGCAGCCCCGCCAAAACCAGCGGCACCCACCACGTCATCGAGAATGCCACCAGCGGCAGCGACGCCAGAATCAGCATCGCCAGCGGCGGCTGCACGTGGTCCAGCAAACTGCTGTAGCTATCCCCCGCACTGTGCCCACGATGCGCCAGATGCAGAAACAGCCGCCAATAGCCCTGCAACCGCTGCGTCCGAAAGTACCGCAGCCAGCGCGTAGCATGAAAGTGCCTCACCCGCGACGCAATCTCGAAGTGCAGGCCATACCCCGCTTCCATCACGCGCCACGACAGCTCCGCATCCTGCCCCTTCAGAAACCGCTCGTCAAAGCCACCCACCCGCTCCAGCGCCTCCCGCCGATAGACGACATTGAACGTGGCCAGAAAATCGACTCTGGTCGGCATCCGCCGGTGCCGATCGATAATCTCCTCGTGAATCAAACAAGCCAGCAGCGAATCCGGCCGCATGTTCCCATAGCTGCCACTGACCGCCCCGACCTCCGGCGACTGCATATGCGGCAGGAGATGCTCCAGCGCGTCCGGCTCGCACACACAGTCCGAATCCACGAACCAGATCAGCGGATTCTCCGCGACACGCCACCCGAGATTCCGCGCCGCGCCCGGGCCACGCGCCGCGCCCCGCACAAGCCGCACCGGAAACTGCTCCACAATCTCGATTGTGTCATCCGTCGATCCATCGTCGACGAAGATGATCTCCGCCAGACCCGGCTTCTCCAGTAGCGGCACCGCCGCCTCCAGGCAGGCCCGGATCGTCCCGCTCACGTTACGACCGGGAATGACCATGGATACCGCTTGTTCCGTGTCAGCCATGCGCGTTCCGTCCCTGCCCAGTCTCGCTCACGCCGCTTCCTCCCGTGTATCTCATCGGACCCCGCCCGCGCGGTCAAGCGCCCCAGACCCTAACACTTGTCGCCACGTTTTCGACGCGCAACCGTGGCGACGATGCCGCCACCCCACTACCCTATCACGTGATCGGCGATCGTGCGCATCGCCCCTGGTCCCGCGAAATGAGGGCATCCATGCCGGCGGAAGAACTCGTCACGCTCATCGAAACGCCGCCCCGCTGCCAAACCATGATCATTGGGCTGAGCGGCTGGATGGACGGCGGCGACGTCTCCACCGGCACCATCGACTGGCTCCGACGCTCCCTGCATGCCCGCCCCGTCGCGCGCATCCAGCCTGAGCGTTTCTTCATCTACAACTTCCCCGGCTCCATGGAAATCGCCGCCCTGTTTCGCCCCAAGACGCGCATCGAGGAAGGCCTCATCCGCGCCCTCGAACCCCCGCAGAACAATTTTTACGTCGCCGACGACGCCGGCCTCCTCCTCTTCACCGGCAAAGAGCCCAATCTCGCCTGGTCCGCCTTCGCCGCGTGCCTCTTCGAAATGGCCCACCGCTGTGGCATAACCATGATCTACTTCATCGGCAGCGTCGCCGGCGCCGTCCCGCACACCCGCGACCCGCGCATGATGTGCAGCGTCTCCGACCCACAGCTCAAGCCGCTCATGGAACAGTCCGGCGTGCGCTTCGCCGACTATGAAGGGCCCGCCAGCTTCTCCACGCTACTGAACGTCGAGGCGACCAAACGTGGCGTCCTCATGGCCAACCTCGTCGCCGAGATTCCGCCCTACGTCCAGGGCATGAACCCCAAATCCATCGAGCTCGTCTCGCGCAAGCTCATGGCCATCGCCGGCTTCCAGGCCGATCTGACGGAACTGCGCGAGCTCTCCGTCGCCTGGGAGGAAAAACTCAACGAAGTCCTCACCGGCGACGACAACGAGGACCTCAACGAGCACATCCACCGCCTCGAAGAAGACTACGACAATGATGTCTTCGATACCCAGATGGGCGACCTCAAGGAGTGGCTTGAACAGCGCGGCATCCGCCTCGACTGATGCTCGCATCATACTGCTACCGCCGCAGAAACCCCGAATCCGGAATAGAACAGGGCCGGCAAGCACTGACGCCCGCCGGTCCTGCAAACCTCATTCGTATGGCTCTGCGACCCGCTAACTGCCGATCAGAGATACAAACGGATTGATGTCGTCAAAATCAACGTCACCATCCTCATCGCAATCAGCCAGATACCAGTCGCAATCCGGGTAGGCCGCCTCGTAGCCGGCCTGTCCGCTCAACGCCAGCACGAACGCGTTGATGTCATCAAAATCAACGGCGCCGTCGCAGTTCAGGTCACCGAGCATGTTGGGACACCCATTCGGATCGGCCGCCCAAACCTGCACATCGTCAATGTTCCAGCCGCTGTAACGCCAGCCGACATCCGTCGTGCCCATTGTCCAACGCAGGTAGACGGTCGGCTGATCATCCGCAACCGCCGAGATATCCAGCTCCTGCAGCGACCATGCACTATCGGTGATCGTTGAGTCGTTCTGCCACACGGTCGTCCAACTCGTCCCATTGTTCGACACCCGCACATAAGCGTGGTCGTACGCCGGCTGCTCGACGTTCAGATAGCGATAGAACGACAGCGTCACGCCGGTCACACCCGTGCAATCCATCGGCGTGCTCGTCAGGTGATACTCCGGCATGTTGTTGGCATAGTCGCCGTAGAGGTTATACCCGTACACGTTCGACCCGGTGAAACCGCTGGTCGGGTCCGGATTGCCATACTGGCCACCGCCACCCGTGGGCTGCCCCCAGGCCCACTGCGACTGCGTCGTCCAGCCGGGATTCGCGCTCATGTCTTCATCGACCATCAGCACAATCGGAGCTGCCGTCACGTCGAAGAGCGTCGCCGGCGCATCAGCCGGCTCCGTGACAACCGCTCCGTCCATCGTGTCGACGGCGAAGTAGTACTGCAACGTCCGGCCGCACGGCGTGCCCGGCAGGTCACCTGCAAACTGGTTGTTGCCGATGGACGTCAACGGGTACTCCGCAAACGTCCCGCTCTCACCCACGCGGGCATAGACCCGGGGTGACGCCGGATCCAGTTCGGCCCCCACTTCCAGCACTTCCAACAACACGGCTTCCGGCGTGTCCGGAATCAGCCGCGCCGGCAATCCGTTCGGGAAATCCAGCATCAGATCGGACATCGACCACTGCGACAGGAACAACGCCGCCGGCCAGTTCTCCTCGCATGTCGGGATGATCTGTTCGGGCGGCAGCTCGAAGCCGCCCTCCCACGCACTCTCGGGCCGCAGTTCGATCGTGAACGAGAAGACGCCCTGGTCGCCATAGCACCAGTCCACGCTGCCACCCGACGCCGGATAGATGCTGTGATAGATCGGCCCGTAGGCGTACGTCTCGCCGTGCACCGCCAGGATCTCGTCGTGCATCTGCTCATTCAGGAACATGAACGTGTCGTGGTCCGGTGGATAATCAGGCGTGTAGCCGTACGGTGAGAGAATAAGCTGCGAATAGCTGTGATAGTCGATATTCGACACGATCTGCGGATTCGCGATGAAGAAGTCACGCAGGGCCGCCGTGCACGGCTCGGAGAACGGGCTGGGGCCCCGATACGTTTCGTCGCACGGATAGCCACTCGAGCCATTGCCGCCCCAGCCTTCAGCCCAGTTGCGGTTCGGGTCGACGCCGTAGCAGCCACTGCCGACATTGCGGCGGGTCTTGCGCCACATGCGGTCATAGTCCCAGCTATATTCGTACCCATCCGCATTGACGACGGGCACGATGAAGAACTCGACACCGTTCACCAGCGCCTGAATCTGCGGATCCGTCGCATACTGATCACAGAGATTCTCTGCGATCCACATGACCGTCATGGGGCTGATCCACTCGCGGGCATGCTGGGTGCCGTTGAACAGCACCGCCGGCTTGTCCGCGCCCGGACCACTGATCCGCAGGCACCAGATGTCCCGCCCCTGTAGCGTGTCGCCAATATCCATCAGCGTGCACAGATCCGGGTAATCCGCCACCAACGTATTCAGCTTCGCAACGATCTGATCAAAATCCTTGTAGGCCAGATACCAGCTCGGATCGCGTGGATCGACCCGGCCTTCCGCCTCGATCCACGCCCGTTCGGCGTCGATCGTCTTCTGCACGTTGTCGTTGCGCACGTCGTACTGCACGCCCAACGCCTCCAGACCTTCGAGCGCCTCGGGCGGGACCAGGTAGTCGACCGGCCCAACACCTTCATAGTCGCTGAACAGCCGAATGCCCAACTCGTGAATCTGATCAATCTGCTCTTGTGACTCAGGGACGGCCCGCACAATTTTCCAGTCGTCGTACCGCACCTGCTCACCCACTGCGAGCGTCGGCAGCGTGACAACAAACAGGACAATCGCCGACCAGGCCAAGACTTGCCTCAGCTTCATTACTGACTACCTCCGATGAAATGTGATTAACTGCACCAGCGCATTGGGACCTGCGTGTCCGCTTCCATCATAACGGAATCGGCTCGGCACACAGCACAAAATCTCAATCGCTCGCCGCTTTTATCGGGCAGCCACAGCCACTATTACTGCGTTAGTAGCCCGACAAACGGACTGACGTCATCGAAATCAACCTGATCATCGCCGTTGCAGTCCGCCAGCATCCAATCGCAACCCGGATGCTCCGCCTCGTAGGCAGCCTGCCCCGATAATGCCAGCACGAACGGTCCAATATCGTCGAAGTTGACCTGGTCGTCGCAATTCAGATCGCCCAACAACGCCGGACAGCCGTTGACATCCGTCCCCCAGATCCGCACGTCATCGATATTCCAGCCGCAGAAACTGTCACCCGGGCTCGTGCTCCCCATCACCCACCGCACGTAGAACTCGGGCTCACCGTCCGCTTCATACGACAGATCGAACTCCTGATACGTCCAATCACTATCCGTCACCGCGATGCTGTTGCGCCAGATTCGGAAGAAATCCGAACCGTCATCACTGACACGGACCCACGCCCGGTCTTCGCTCGGGTCATCCACTCCCAGCCACCGATAGAATCCAAGCTTCACATCCACCAGATTCGAGCAATCCAGCGCGGGCGTCGTCAGGTGCCGCTCGGAAATGCCATTGGCATAGTCACCGGCCAGGTTGTACCCGTAAACATGCGCCCCGGTGAACCCGCTCGTCGGGTCCGGATACCCGTTCGAACCTCCCTGCCCCAGCGGCTGCCCGAATTGCCACTGGCTCTGTTTCGGCCAACCGGGATCCGCATCCATCCGCTCGTCCAACACGACCACGATCGGCTCCGCGACCGACCCGTATCGCTCCGCCTCCGGATCATACGGGTGATAAAACACACGCCCATCCGTCGCGTCCGCCGCGAAGTAATACTCCAACGACTGGCCACAAACCGTCGGCGGCAGCGTCGCCTCGTAGAACTCATCGCCCACCAGCGTCAGTGGACTCACCTCAAACGCGCCGCTGTCACCCACCCGCGCGTACAACCGCGGTGTGCCGGGCTCGATCTCCGCATGCCGGGCTTCGATCCGCACCGGCAACGCATACGGCTCATTCGCCGGAATCGCAGCGGGCGCACCGGCGGGCAGCCGAATCCGCAATGCCTCCGAGTAGTAATCCGCCAGGTAGCGCACCGCGTGGTAATTCTCCTCAGCCGTCGGCAGGATCTGCTCCGGCGGCAGGAGGAATCCATACTCGCCGGTATCGCGCAGCTCGACGGTCCACGAGAACGCCCCGGCACCGTCATAGACCCAATCCGCACACGTGCCCGCGGCCAGATAGAGCTGGTAAGACGGCTGTGACCAGTACGTCTTCCCGTGTGTATCGAATATTTCCTGCGCCATCCCGTCGCCCAGCATGGCCATCTCGCTGGCGTCCGGCTCAGGCGGATCCTCGTACACATAGCCCCATGGCCGCAACACAAGCTGCGAATAGCTGTGAAAATCGATGTGCGCCTCAATGTTCGGATGCGCCAGCACGTAGTCGCGCAGCGCCGCGGACTCCGGCTCGCTGAACGCCGACGGCCCGCGATATGTCATGGATTCCGGATCCCCGCTCGAACCATACCCACCCCAACCCGTCGCGAAGTTGCGATTCAAATCGACACCATACACGCCGCCGCCGTTGTGCCGCCGGTTCTTGCGCCACAGCCGCTCTACTTCCCACGAGTGGATGTAGCCGTCCGGGTTCATATACGGAGCTACGTAGAACGTCATCTCGTCCAGTAAGCGCGTGCTGAGTGCATCTGTCCCGTATTCCTCTAAGAGCCGGTCCATGATGTAGAGCAGCGTCATCGGCCCCACCCACTCGCGCGCGTGCAGCATGCTGTCAAAGCACAGCGCCGGCCGGGCGTCGGTCGGTGGTCCATTCGGCCCGGCAATCGTCAGCCCAAACAGGGCCTTCCCCTCCACACTCGTCCCGATCTGGTACTTCTCCACGAACTCCGGATAATCAGCCACCCACGCATCAAGGAATGCCAGAATCTGATCATGCGGCTTGTAATCGAGGAACCAGTCGTCATCGCGCACGTCGACCTGCGGTGCTGCGGCCAGCCGGGCCCGCTCCTCCTCGACCCGCTTCTGCAAATCGTCAATCAACACGCGATAGGTGAGCCCGAACTCCTCAACGGCGGCCAAGGCGTCCGGCGAGAGCACATAATCGACCTCACCAAGTCCCGCCCCTTCGCTCAACAGGTCCGCCCCAGCCTGGTCCAGCAACTTGATCTGTCCTTCTGATTCAATGGTCACGCGGGCGACCACGTAACCGTCGTGACGCACAGGCTCCTGCGCGACAGACGCCGGCCCCCCAATCGCGATCACGAAGACGATCCCCGCCAACATCCATCCCAGCTTGCCAAACTGCATCACACCAAACCTCCGGTTCGTCAGTACGCCAATCAGCGAGGCACGCCGACTTACTCAGAACAACTCCGGTCCGCCGCGCCCTGATGCGCGCCACGACGTGCTCTCATCAGAACAGCGCTACAAATGGCGCTACGTCGTCAAAATCCACATCCCCGTCTCCATCACAGTCCGCATTCAGCCAGCGACACGCCGGGTACGCCCCCTCATACACCTCCTGACCACCCAGCGCCCGCACGAATGCGGCGATGTCATCGAAGCTCACCACCCCGTCGCAATTCAAATCGCCGACCAGCCCCTGCGCTTCGCACTCGTCCGGTACACCGTTACCGTCAACGTCCTCACTGTACCCACTCGCAATATCACACGAGTCGGGCACGTCGTTGTCGTTGCAGTCCTCGGCGTTGCCCACCCGCAGGTCGATCGCGTCGTGCACGCCGTTCCCGTCACAATCCTCCATGTCCACGCTGACGTAGCACGTCGCATAGCCGATTCGGCAGCACTCATACTCGATCCACATATACCCCGCTTCGCCCCAGCCGGGTCCCCACGAGTTGCGCATGCGCCACGCACCATTCTCTCCGCGATTATCGTCCCACCCGACCAATACAACCACGTGGTTGATCCACTCGTCCTCACAAGCGTTGAAAACCCCGCCACTGTACGCCTGAAACGCGTCATTCACATACACGCACGTCGCCACCGGCCCATGATTCACAATCGCCTGCTTGATCTGCGCCACACTCGGAATGTCCCACACATAGCCAACCGCCGCCCAGCCATCCAGGCAGTACTCCCGCTCGTCATACGGACACGCGCACTCGGCATCGTAGGCAACATACGGAAAATCAGCTTCCCACACGGCACCCGCATCCCCGCACGGATCCTGCGCGCCACCACAACTCAAGTAATCAAACGACAGCGTATGCCAACCCCCCCCACAACTCCCCGCATCTGTGCAGCTCACCAGCCACTGCTCCGACAGGTCCGTCGTCTCGAGCTGCGTAATCCGAATAAACGACTCAACCGCCCCGAGTGCCCCGAACGCCCAGCAACTCCCACAGCCACCCTGATTCCGAATCGCCGTGCAGCCCCCCCACGTCCAGTCCCAGTAAGTCGGCAGATCCCGCTGCGGCAAACAGGGATCGAACCGTGCCGTCTCACGCCAGCCGGGCGCCTCCACCGCGCCACACAACTCGTCCAGCCCATACTCCGTCGCCTCGTTCAATCCCACCTCAAACGTCCATCCCTCCGCTTCCCCCTGCGCCCGAAGCGCTGCAATATCCGCTTCGGACATTTGAGCCGCGGCCGCCGACACCACGAAGCCGATTCCCACACACAACAACACCCGCGAAACGAAACGACCGGTCGGCATCATCGACTCCTTCTTCCTGTTACCGCGTTCGCGTCAACTGAGTCGCGAGGAATCGCCGCCCGGGCGTTCCGTCCGACCCTTCCATCACCAAGCGCCTTGCAGACGGATGTGATCTGCCATCGTAGTGTAACCGCGACCATCCCAAGGACCCCCCGCGCTGTTCACACCAATCAGAGCTCATCCGCGCAGTATTCCCAGCGCACAAGTCCTTATCAAATCGCAGTTTCGAGAGTCCAACCGCAGCGGGCTTCGCGTATCCCAGCGTCAGCCCCGAGGGTTTGCTACACGGAACCGCAATTGCGCCATGCCAGCCTCCCAGTCTAACCCGCCCAACCGCGCCGTTGCAATGAAAATCGGACGCAAGTAGCCGCTGGTCCAAACCCGCACACGTTGCGCGCCAATCTCCCAAGTTATCGGGCTACGCTCCGGCGTCCCCCCTCAAGAAGCAAGCCGGCGTGACGCCATCTGGCACCACGCCGGCTTGTGTACTGCCGTCAGACCCGATTACTCAGGTCCGCATATCAGGCGACCTTAGCCACCAATCGCGGCGACAAACGGCGCGATGTCGTCAAAATCGACGTCACCGTCCTCGTCCATGTCACCATTCAGGTAGTTGCAGCAAGGCTCCGATGCACCGCCGATGGCGTTCACGAACGGGCCAATGTCGTCAAAGTCAACATCGCCGTCGCAGTCCATGTCGCCGGCCAGCGGCATACCCATGTAGTAACGAGCCACCCAGACGTCGGCCTCGTTGACCATCAGGTCGCCGTTGAGGTCGCAGCTCAGGTCGATCGTGATGGCGACATTGATGTCGTTCCAGTTACCGAAGTTGGCCTGGATGTACGCGATGTCAGTCGCATCGACGACACCGTCCGCACCGTTCGGCGCGGCGCCCGGCCAGGCGACGTCACCGGCCACGTCGGCCGAGGAAGCGCCCTGGACGTACGGCACCGGGTTGCCATCTTCGTCGTAAACCTCAGTCCCGAAGAAGTTGCCGTCGAACGCAGCGTCGATCGTGCAGAAACCGAGCTGACGGTCGAGGTTGCCCGTCGCCGGGTTGATCACGAGACCGTCCGCGAAGTAGCGGATGTCTTCCATGGTGAAGTTGCCGTCACCATCAAAGTCACCGATGATCTCGACCACAACCGGGTCACCGGCAGTCGAGTTCGCCAGCGTGTAGGCGGTCGGATCGGCGTAGGCATCGAGCATGTCGTCGATGTCGCCGTTCGAGCGGACGCCGTCACCGTCAAAGTCGCCGGCAATCGCGTTGCGGGCGTTCAGGTTGTCGCCACCCTGGATGCTGCCGCCGACCGGATTGTTGAGATCGTCGGTGTGACGGTTGTAGTAGTTGCCGTTGGTGCTGCCGTCGGTGTACTCACCATCGGTGAACGGGCTGCCATCGGGCCAGTCCGGATTCGACGCACGCACGGGAACCTTGTTGGCAGCGGTGATGCCGTAGCCCGGAACGGTCAACTGGTTGAAGTTGCGGGTCCAGGTCTGCAGCGTCGGATTGAGCATGTCATTGGCAACAAAGACACCCGGATCCGCCGACGGAAGGGCATCAACGGCCGCGGTCAGAATGAAGTTCTCTGCCAGCCACTCGCCGGGCGAGAAGAAGGTCTCTTCGCCACCGGGCACTTCCTCGAAGTCCGCAATGCTCGCGGTCAGGTTACGCAGGAAGTCGGCCGCCGTCTGGTTGGCCATGGCCGGGTTGCCGGTCGTGTCGCTGTTCGGATCACCCAGGCTCGCGAAGGTCTCAGGACCACCGATCTGCCAGGCGTTGTCACTCTCATTACCATTGTCCAGCACGCCGTCCAGACTCGGGCGGGTGTAGGTGCCGTCACCGTCAAAGTCGACGTTCAGCAGCTCATACTTGCCGGCAAAGGCGTCGGCGGCGGCACGGCTGCCACCGATCAGACCGGTGTAACCGATCGCCAGACGACGATTCTGGACGCCAGCTTCCATACGGCTCGAGCCACCCTTGTTGGTCACGGTGTGGATCGGGCCCAGCGGGTCATTGTCGGAGACCTTGCTCTTCGCATCGAGGTTGTCGCCACGGCCCCAGCTCGGATCGATGTCGAGCGTGCTCATGGCGCCGTTACGCGTACCCGAACCCGAGTCACGCGTGGCGGCGACGAAGTTCTCGCCGCTCGGGAAACGACCGGTCAGCCAGTGGTACTGGAGCTCGGTCTTGGTCACATTTTCCAGACCCGTACCGCGGTTGGCGATGATGGCGATCGGCACCCACGCGATCGTGGTGTCGTACACGGTCAGGTCGTTCGGGTCGCCGTAGTTCGTGTTGAGGCAGCCCAGGTTCTTCAGCAGGTTCCCCTGATCGTCATTCCACGAGGTCATGGGATTCAGACCGTAACCATCCTCACCCGGATTCTTCGTCCAGGCGGCGTTGCCCTGGTCACCGTTCGTCACAAACCAACCCGTCGGGACGTCCATGACCGCCAGGTCGATGTAGTCGGGGCAGACGGGGGTGCCGGCGTCGCAGCAATCCGACTCCGGGTCGGGCTGGCAGCCGTATGGGTTCTGAATGTTGCCACCAACCGAGTATGCGAAGCGATTGATGATGCCCTTATCACTCGGCGGCTCGATCGGCACCAGGCCGTCGCACTGCGAGGTGACAAACTCGGCCAGACCGTTACCCGAGCCCACACCACGATACTGGAACAGCCACCAGCCGGACCAGTTCGCACCGTTGAACTCCGGAGCAAGCTGCTCAAAGGAAATCGGGTCGTTCGGATCGGGCAAGCCGTTGCAGTTGACATCCAGGTAATCGTTCGTGGCCGCCGGGGCCTCGAAGAACGCCAGGAACAGCGTCGCGCCACTCACATTGATCTGACCGCCGCACTTCTCCATGCCCGGATCCGGGCAATCCTGCGAACAGTCATACGAGACATCTGCGATCGCCACCGGCGCCATCACGAGCGCCAGGGCCATCATCCCCAAACAAGCGAGCTTCTTCATGTGTTTTCCTCCAGGTAGAAGACGCACCGTAAGCAAGACAGACAAAACCACTAGCCATCTATTTTCGATCAGCCGTGCCGACTGGAATCCCCGTGGTTCGCTTCTCCCAACCGCTCCTTTCCGCTTCACGGTGTGCCCGGCTGGTCGGCGTGGTGGCTCGCCGACCAGCAACAGGCACGTTGAAGCTTAGTCGTCTCCGAGAATCTCTGTGTGCGGACCCGTCAGGCTGTAGTACTTCCCACCCCAATAGCGCTTCCGCATGGTCTCCAGAACGTTCATGCGCTCCACGTGTCCATCCGTGAACAGGAAGTTCGTGGAACCGCCCAGTTCATCCTCGCCCGGGTGGTGACGGCCAACCACGTTGATTTCGATTCCGGCGTCACCGTCGATTACGCCAACCATCTCGTCGATCTCATTTGCCGGCCGCAGCCCATACGTCGGATGATCCGGAATTCCGTACCGGAAACCCGGCGAACTCAGGGGGGCCGAATACTCATCCGTGCCGGACGACACGTTGTAGAACGCCGACACCGGCCGGTGACTCTTACACAGCAGATTTCCACCGGAACTAATCGACGCCGTCTTCCAGTTGCGATGGAACTCGGCCGCCAGAATTACGCCGCGCGGCTCGACCACCCAGCCCTCCTGAACGAGTTGGTTACGCCGATTACCGGGCACCATCCCCTGCGACAGCTTGTTTCTCGGAATGACCGCCGCGTTCGCGGTGAATGCAATGCGTGGCGCCTGCCGATCCGTCAGCGAAGCGTTCGACTCCATCGTCGCGCCATTCTGGTCAACCTGGCTGCCCTCCCAGTCCCCCGGGTTGGGCCCCGGGTTCGTCCGCGGAATGCCGCCGTTGGGGAACTCAGGACACGTGAACGCCTCCCATTTCACCTGGCCATTGCCAAACAGAAACCAGGACCAGTGAATGTAGCCGTGCGGATGATCCGGCGGCTGCTCCCGCAGATCATAATTGCCTGACGCATCAAAAGGATAGATGTACGACGGGGGGTACACCGCCCGATTCTCTGCCAGATAGATACCAACAGCCTGCCCCACGCTGCGTTGATGCGCTGCACACTTGATCGCCTTGGCCTGCTTGCGCGCAGCGCCGAGCGCCGGCAAGAGCACAGACATCAAAATCGCGATAATCGCGACGACTACCAGAAGCTCAATCAGAGTGAAACCACGCCCATAGCGCCCGCGCCCTGTGTCACGTTGTCGCGACCGATTCATCCTGTACCTCCAAAGCCATTGACAGGCTGCAAGAGTAATCCTGTACGCCGTCCGTTAAGATTCTGGTCCAGCCGAGACTAAAATCGTGTTACGAATAGGAGCAAGCCGCGCCCTACTCGGAATCCTCACTCGGGTACGCAACGCGCCGCTAGGCTTGACCTGCTGCAGGAGCACAACTCCTCAAGATGTGGCTGCGCCATACGGGGTTCTGATGACCCCCACGGTCGGCGACCGCCCCACCTCCCACCGGTACGCAATCAACCGCCTGCGTACCGCAGCAGGATCGTCTACAACAACGACAGCCGACCAGCACTCCGCCACCAGAGCCGCTAGCCGAGACCGATCCACACACATCGCAACGTCAGTGATCCCTCCGCATCGCGCGGCTTACCCACGCGCCAATTCCAGGATCACATTTTCGGCGCGTCGCATCATGCCAACACTCTGTGAGCAGCGCGCTAAGTTCACGTCGCAGGGAAGCTAAGAAGAAGATAAAAATGCGCTAGGACACGTTGCAGAATCGCGCCGCAAGTTCACCCCCATCGCGCATCCGAAACCGGTTTCCAGACACGGCCCCAAGCAACACGGCGTATCGCTAAGATACGCCGTGAAATCATATTCCGTCCCGCTGTCCAATCGCGCCAACTCGCCACGCCAGCGCTGCCATTCGCCTTAACAACTCACTCACGCATTCTTCAACGCATCCGGGTTCAGGCAGTGCAAGGCCTCCGGCACAAACAAGCCATCTTTGCGAATCAACTCGCCATCAAAGTAGATCTCACCCCCGCCATACTCCGGCGTCTGAATCAGAACCATATCCCAGTGGATCTCACTGTCATTCCCATTCGGCGCCTCGTCGTAAGCCTTCCCGGGCGTGAAGTGGATGCTCCCCGAGATCTTCTCATCAAACAGCGTGTCCTTCATCGGCTTCGTGATGAACGGATTCACGCCAATCGCGAACTCGCCCACGTACCGCGCCCCCTCGTCCGTATCAAACACCTCGTTCAGCGCTTTCGTATTGCTGCTTGTCGCTCCGGTGATCTTCCCATCCCGGAACTCCAGCCGCACATTCTCGTGTGTCACCCCACGATAGAGACTTGGCGTGTTGTAGTGCATCACACCATTCACACTGTCACGCACCGGCGCCGTGAACACCTCTCCGTCCGGGATGTTCAGCTTCCCGGCACACGGAATCGCCGGAATCCCCTTGATCGAAAAGCTCAGATCCGTGTCCTGCGGCCCCTTGATCCGCACCTGATCCGTCGCCTCCATGATCTTCTTCAACACCTGCATCCCCTCCCCCATCTTCGCATAGTTCATGGTGCACACATCAAAGTAGAAGTCCTCGAACGCCTCCGTCGACATGTCCGCAAGCTGCGACATGCTCGGCGTCGGCCAGCGCATTACCACCCAACGCGTCTTCGGCACCCGAATCTCACTATGCACCCGCCGCCAGACCGTTCGCTCCCACACCTTCTGCCGCTCCAGCGGCACGTCCGACAGCTCCGCCACATTGTGATTACCCCGCGCCCCGATGTAGCACTGCACATTCTCCATCTGCAAGCGCTCGACATCCGCAATCAGATCAAACTGCTCCTCCGTCGCCACCCGCCGCAACGCGCGGTCAATCTGATTGCTCTTCAACATCACCAGCGGATGCCCGCCAGCCTCCGCCGTCAGCCGCACAATCTCCGTCGCGAACGCCACCGGCACATCAATGGCCTCCAGCAGCAGCTTATCGCCCGACTTCACCGCACACGAGTAGTTCACCAGCGTATCCGCCAGCTTGGTAATGCGTGGATCGATCATGTGTCCCTTACTCCTCTCTGCTCGGTATGCTCGGCCGCGAAACAGGCTCGCTCCGCCAGCGACATGTAGCGTCGGCGCCCACCCACACCTCGCCGCGTCCGTGTATGCGAAAGCGCCCATTATGCCCGTTCCCCACGCCCCCCGCCACCCACTTCCCAGCAACGCCGCCGCCACTGACTTGCCGCCCACGCCGCTTCCCGTAGAATCCACCCCTCCAACAACCGCCACACTACGACCGCGAAGGCAATCAGATGACCAACACACCGCCTGATATCGTCAACATCGTCTCCGGCCTGCCACGCTCCGGCACATCCATGATGATGCGCATGATCGACGCCGGCGGCATCCCGGCCCTCACCGACAACATCCGCGCCGCCGACGACGATAACCCCCGCGGCTACTACGAATTCGAGCCCGTCAAGAAAACGAAAGAAGACCCTTCCTGGCTACACAACGCGGGTGGCAAAGTCGTCAAGATGGTCTACCGCCTGCTCTACGATCTCCCTCCAGATCGTACTTACCGCGTCGTCTTCATGCAGCGCGACCTGCGCGAGGTCATCGCCTCCCAGGACGTCATGCTCCAACGCCGCGGCCGCGACGGCGGCGAAATCTCCGAGGAGAAACTCCTCGATCTCTTTCGCCAGCAACTGGCCGATTTCGACCGCTGGATAGCTGATCAACCCAATTTCAGTATCGTCCACGTCAACTACAACGACGTCCTCAACGACCCCAAACCGGCCGTCGAAACCGTAAACAACTTCCTCGGCGGCCAACTCGACACCACTGCCATGGCTGCCACGGTCGAACCCCAGCTCTATCGCCAACGACGCGCCGGCGAGAACTGATTCATCGCGCCGGCTGCATCGACCATATGAGCACCGCGGCCCCCATCGACCACGCAAAATCGCATTTCCTGAGATTGATCCCTCGCAAACGACGTTACAATATTCGGACGTTGCGGTCCGTTGCCGACGCGGGCCGCCTGCGCTTACCGGACACGCAGGACGAAGGAGATCAAGATGGCTTATGACACACCGCCCCTACCGTACGCATATGATGCACTCGAACCACACCTCGATGCCCGCACCCTCGAAATCCACCATGACAAGCATCACGTCGCGTATACCAACAAACTCAATGCCGCCATCGAAAAATACCCCAACCTGGCCGCCAAACCCATCGAGGGTGTCCTTCGCAATATCAACGACGTCCCCGAAGACATCCGCCCCGCCGTCATCAATCACGGCGGCGGCCACTTCCACCACTCGTTCTTCTGGGAAATTATGGGACCCAAGGCCGGTGGCGACCCCAAGGGGCCCGTCGCCGACGAAATCAAAAAAGTCTTCGGCAGCTTCGCCGCCTTCAAAGACGAGTTCTCAAAGGCGGCCGCCGGGCGTTTTGGCTCCGGCTGGGCGTGGCTCTGCTGGCACGAGGGCACCCTGCACGTCGGGGACACCTTGAACCAGGACTCGCCTCTCTCCCTGGGCCACAGCCCCCTGCTCACCATCGACGTCTGGGAGCACGCCTACTACCTCAAATACCAGAATCGCCGCCCCGACTGGATCGACGCCTGGTGGAACCTCGTGAACTGGGACGCGGTCAATCAGAAGTTGGAAGCCGCCCGCAAGTAATCGCGCCGTCAACGCCAGTCGGTCACGTTCACGTTGACTTTTATCGGCACAAATGGTAGTTTTCGGACGTTGGGGTAGTGCGACACGCAACTCGACCAGCAACCCCTTTGCACCTGGGTTTACGCAAACGGGCGTCGAGCTTGCGTCACCTTGAGCGCGCCGCGCGCCTCCGCGGGTGGGGTTCGCGCCAGACAGACTCCAGCACAACACAGGCTGCACGTCGTTTCGCGAAGGACGAAAGGAGCCACCGATGTCCAAGTCAATTCCGTGGGGCGCCTCCCGCATCACCATAACCCTGACCGCATGCTCGCTACTGCTCATCTCCGCGACGGCCGACGCCGAAACGCCGCATGTCCTACTCGACGCGCATGGCACGCAAAGCGAGCTCTGTGCATACCCCGATTTCAGCGGGAATGAAAACGCCGCCTTACCCCGGTGCTTCGGCATCACCAACAGCGACGCCGATCCGCGCGGCCTCGCCTATGAGCCGAACCAGAGCGTCTGGTTCCTCTCGTTCGCCAGCACCAACGCGATCCAGATCGTAACGACCGACTTGGTCGCATTGGACACGCTGGTCATCGCGCCGGAGGCCAGCAGCCTCACCAGCCTCGTCTACGACGCGCGCCGCCGGCTGCTCTACACGATCGACGCCCATACCAGCCATCTCTACATCTTCCGCTGGCTGCCCGACACCTACGAACTGATCAGCGCCGTCGACGAAGAAAAGGGCTACATCACCCTGCCCGCTGACCCCCCCGGCGTAGACCTCGCGCTGGATGTCCTGGCCAGCCGCCTGTTCGTCCTCGGCACCGACCAGATCGTCCGAGCCTACGATCTCAACAGCCTCACGCTGCTGGACCACTACCAGTTGCAGCAACCCGCCGACCGGTTCGCCGTCGACGGCGCCAGAAACCAGCTCTACTACGGCGGCTACCGCGTCGGCAACTGGACACTCTCACAGTACGACATCGCCACCAATCGCGAACAGTCCGTCGACCTCGGCCATGACGTGGGCGTGCTGGACCTCGGCGTTGACGCCCTCACCGGCATCGTCAACGTCGTGACCGGACGCGCTGCGTATACGGTCGCGTCCTGGGACTTCACCGCCCGCGCGCCCCGCTGCCTGCGCACCCAGACTCTGGACGCGCTGCCCGTCGCCCTGACCACCGTGCCGACACAGTGCAGCCCGCTGAACTTGTCCATCGCGGATACCTTGCCCGCCGACGGCTGCATCACCCCGGGCCAACCCCTGAGCTACGACATCAGTATCGGCAGCGCCGACCAGCCACGCGACACCTATAACGTCGTGCTGCGTATCCGCCTGCCCGTCGACCTGGCTTTCGAGTCCGCCACCGGCGGGGGCAAGTACGAGCCGTCCGATCACACGGTCAACTGGGAACTCGGCACGATTCCCGCAGGCACTCCGGAACAAGTCGTCGAACTGCACGTTCGCCTGAGCCAGACTGTTCTGCTCGAAAACGAACTGACGCTCGAGGCCGCGCTCACGGCTTTCGCCATGCCGCCGGTCAGTGCCTCAACAACCACGACCATCTGCGACAATACCGCTCCCCTCTGTGACGCGGGCGGCCCCTACGAAAACCTCGACACGCCCGGCGACACCACGATCCAACTCGACGGCAGCGGATCCCACGACCCCGACGTCGACGACGAGCTCACCTTCTTCTGGTGGAGCGATTGCCCCGAAGCCGTTTTCGACGATCCGGCCTCGCCCGCTCCGGTACTTACTCTAACGCCTGACTGCGACACCACCTGCCTCGTCCATTTGCGCGTCACCGACCCTGACGGCGCCGCGAGCGAGTGCCAGGCCACCGTCCACGCCACGGATGTCACCGCCCCAACCTTCACCGCCGTACCAACCGACCTTATCCTCCCCTGCGACACGACCAACAAGGCCGACCGCGTACAAGCGTGGCTCTCCGACATCGCCGCCGAAGACGCCAACGGCCCCGTCGAAATCACCAACGACTTCAGCGGACTCTCCAACGGATGCGGCGAGTCGGGTAACGCCACTGTCAACTGGTTCGCTTCGGACGCCTGCGGCAACGAGACGTACCACACCGCCACCATCGCCTTCATCGATCAGCAATCCCCCGACATGACCGTGCCACCCGATATCACCGTCACCTGCACCGATTACTGGAGTCCGAACACGACCGGCTGGGCCACCGCAACCGACGGCTGTGATCCTGCGCCCCAGGTCTTGTTCCAGGACAACGTCAACCCGCCCCCCGGCTGGTGGCATGGCACCATCACACGCACCTGGATCGCCAGTGACGATTGCGGGAATGAAACACATGGCGAGCAACTGATCACGGTTATTGATCCCCGCTCACCTTACGCCGCCGCCGGCACCAACCTCCGCGGCGCCGGGACCGCCGACGCGGCCATCTGCTACGAGTTTCCCGAGCCCCCTCCGGAGCAGCCCGAATTCGGCCCGCCGGGCATACCCCGCGCGCTCGGCGGCAACCTCGACGGACCGCCGGCCATGCCCGTGCCGGTCAAGCCGCCCCGCGTCACCGGCACGGAGAAAGGCAGCCTGCTCGTCTACCCCAAGGTCGAAATCCGCTTCAACGACCAGAACGAGATCGTCCAGGACACCTTCATAACGCTCAACAACGACTGGAATGGCGACGTCCACATCCAGGCCTATTTTGTCTGCGAAGCTTACGACTATCGCGACGTGTTCTTCCTGATGACCCATAATGAAACCGCCCACTGGTCCGCCGCCTTTGGCGCCCCCAAGGACCTCTCACCTTGGACCGTTCTCGGCAATCGCTACCCCGACCCCGAGGGAACCGGTGACACGATCATGCGCGGCTACATCGTCCTCTGGGCCGTCACCAACGACTACCATCAGCTCCGCTGGAATCACCTTTACGGCGGCGCGACCATCGTTAACTACCGCGACCGCGACGCCTGGGAATACAACGCCTACGCCTTCCAGGTCGTCGATGACGATGTCGAGCACGGCGACACCGTCGGAACGGCCGGCGACATCCAGCTCGACGGTGAGCAGTACGACCACGCCTACGATGTGCTCAACTTCGACTTCTTCGCCTCCTACTCCAATGCAATGAGCACCTCCATCAGCGAAGTCACCCACGACTCTGACCTGATCCTGCTCCCCGTCAACATGGACTTCTGTACCGACGGCGGTAACCCGGCCACGACAAAGGCACAATTTCAGATCTTCAACGCCAACGAGGTCGCCTTCTCCGGCATGGAGTATTGCCTCACGAAGTGGGACGAACGCCGTCTGAGTTACGAGGGTGGTCACTTTCTCGTCCAGTTCCTCCAGACCGACAAGGGACATGCACGCGTGCACGGGCTGGCCAGCAGTCAGTGCCCGAATAGCACCGACCAGCCCCTGCTTGGCGTCATTACCCGGCTCCTGACGGTGACGTGGGACCCGCCGCCCGAAGACGAATAACGTCGGCCCGTCGCACGGCCCCCAAAAACCGTTGCGGAAGGAAAATTGGCCCAGGCTGCTCATTGACGTTTGCGAATCCCCATATCAGCATATCTCCTGACTGGAGCAGGTCTCCTCTAGGCGTGGATATCGGGTCACAATGAGCAGTGCGGACCACTATGTGCTGAAGCTCTACATCGCCGGCGAGAGCGCCTTGGCGCAAACCGCGATTCACAACTTCAAGCGGCTCCTGCGGGCCTGGCCCAACGACGACATCTCTTCCGAAATCGTAGACGTCTTTGAAGATCCCTCCTCCGCCGAGCGCGACCGCGTCCTGGCTACGCCCCTCCTCGTCAAGGTCGCCCCGCCACCCATCCGCAAGGTCATTGGCGACCTACAGGACACACGCGAGGTCTTCTCCGCCCTCGGCGTACGTCCGGCTGAGCCCGGCTCCAACGGCAATGGCCCCCCGTCGCCGCCAGCGTAGCATCACGATTCGCGGCTACGACCGCATACCTGACGATCGCGGCTTCGACTCTTCGGCCCCCCCTGCTCCAACTCCATCCCCGGCCCAAACGCCTTCGTGTCTCCCCGCACCACGTGAGCGTCCTTCGTCGCGCCAGCCACGACGCCTCCACCCCCATTCCGCTCATGCTGACTGAACCACGCCCCCAGCACCGTCTGCAGCATGATGCGAACGTCCAGCCATAGACTCCAGTGTCGAATGTAATAGACGTCATGCTGGATGCGTTTCCGCAGCGACGTCTCACCGCGCCAGCCCCGCACCTGCGCATACCCCGTCAGCCCCGCCTTCATCTTGTGACGCAACATGTAATTCGGAATCTCGTGCTTGAACTGCGCAATGAACTCCGGCCGCTCCGGCCGCGGCCCCACCAGCGACATGTGCCCCGCCAACACATTGAACAGATTCGGCAGTTCATCCAGGCTGGTCCGCCGCAGGAACGCCCCCACCCGTGTTCGCCGCGCATCTACCGCCTGTGACCATACGGGCCCATCCTTCTCCGCATCCTCCCGCATGGTGCGAAACTTCAGCATCGTGAATTCACGCCCGTCCAGCCCCATCCGTCGCTGCCGATACAGGACCGGTCCCCGACTCGTGACCTTGATCAATACCGCGATCACGACCATGGGCACCAGCGCCACCAACAAGCAGATGCTGCCAACCACAATATCAAACCCCCGCTTCAGGATCGCGTTCCACCCGTACAGCGGCGTCTGCCGCAACGACAGAATCGGCACATCATCGAGTTGACTGACATTCGGCCGCATCGCATACGCCGGATTCGTATCCGGAATCACCCGCACATCCGCCATCGATGTCGCCAGCGCCTCCAGCACGGCATTTGTCCGGTCCGCCTGTTGGTTTGACAACGCGACGAAGATCGAATCCACCGGCTGCCGTTCCAGAATCTCCTCCACGGCCGATAACGGCCCGTGCACCCGAACACCATGCACGTGGCCACCTGCATGCGCATCATCTATGAAATACGCCACCTCCAGCCCCAGCCAACTGTTCTTCCTCAGCACGTGCAGCAGCCGCTGCGCTGACCGCCCGCTGCCAATGATCGCCGCCGTCCGCCGATTCCATCCGCGCCGCCGCAAGGCCCGTAGCACCTTCCGCACACAAAAACGAAACAGTGCGAAGAACCCCGTCCCGATCACTGCGTACGTCACGATGAACTGACGCGAGATCTTGTTGGACTGCGGCTGCGCGTAGTCGATCAGCACCACGACCACGACCGCCACGACGAACGCCTTGAGAATGTCACGCATCTCGCGCCACACACTCTCCAGACGTCGCGGCCGATACAGCCTCAGCCGGTAGAAGATAATCAGATGCCCCACCACGACCCACGGTAGCATGGGCAGGAACTTGTCCGTGAGTTCCGGCACCCCCTTTGCCGGGTCCACCGGCAAATACGTAAACCGCAGCCAGTAGCTCGCCAGCCACGCCGCCACAATCGCCAGCGCATCCGCCAGCACCAGCAAACTGATAATCAGTTGACTATGCTGCTTGAGCATATGAGGAGTCCGTCCGCGGAACCGTGCCGCACCTTGCCGCCCACGTACGCCTCATTATGCAACAGACCGCGGTAACAGCAAACGAGTTTCACGCGCGCCCCTACCCGGTCCACACCGCTCCACACCCATCCGAGCCCTCGTCAGAGCCGCTCGATCCGCGCCATCACCTGCTCAATCAGCGGCCGCAACGTCTGCTCCGTAAAGTCGAACTTGCCCCCCGCCGCTGCAAACAACTCGGGCAACGGCCGCGATCCGCCCAGGGCCAGTGCGGCCCGATACTGCGCCACGGCCTGATCCTGATCCGCCAGGGCATTCGTCCACACCTGCAACGCCCCCAGTTGCGCGATCCCATACTCCACATAGTAAAATGGCACCTGATAGATGTGCAGCTTCTTCTGCCAGCTCTGCCGGTCGTACGCCTCCAGCCCCTCCATGTCGATTTCCGGCGAAAACCGCCGCGTCAACTCCTGCCAGTAGTCCTTCCACGCCTCGATCCCCGCGTCGTGGTGCGTGTACACATAATGCTGAAACGCATCCACACACGCCATGTACGGGAAAAACGTCACGATCTTCTCAAAGAACCGCTTGTTGGCCCGCGGCGTCTCATCGCCGAAGAACTCCCGCGTATACGGCAGCGCCAGACACTCCATCCCCATCGACGCCACTTCGCAAAACTCGATCGGCGCATGCCGATACGCAATCAACGGCTCGTTCCGACAGGCCCACGTATGAAACGCATGCCCGCCCTCGTGCAGCAGCGTCCGCACATCCGTCTCCAGCCCCACCGCATTCATGAAGATGAATGGCATTCGCTGCTCCGCCAGCGTCGCCTGATAGCCACCCGGCGCCTTCCCCTTCCGACTCTCCAGCTCCAATACATCCCGCTCACGCAACGTGTCAAAAACCCGCCCCAGTTCATCATCCACCTGGTGAAAGATCCGGCTGCATCCCGCCTTCAGCTCCTCAGCCGTCTGGAACGGCCGCAGCGGCGGACGCTTGTCCGGATCGACCGCCATGTCCCACGGACGCAGCGACGCCAGCCCCAGTTTCGCCTTCCGCTCCGCCGCCAGCTTCCGCGCCGCTGGCACACACACCGCCTCGATCGCATCATGAAACGCCAGACAGCCCTCCGGCGTATAGTCGAAGCGCTCCATGGCGCGGAAGGCGTACGCCCGACAATCGTCAAACCCCGCGTTCTGCGCGATCTTGTGCCGCACCGCCACCATCTGCTCGTACAGCTTGTCGAGCCGCTCCGCATCCTTCAGGTAACGATCACTGATCAGCCGCCAGGCATCCTCCCGCACCCTCCGCTCCGGCTCCTCCAGATACAACGTCATTTGCTGGATCGTGCGCTCCTCGCCCTCGTATTCGCACGTCAGCGCCCCCGTAATCTCCTGGTACTCCGCCGCCAGCTTCTCGTTCTCGACTTGCAGCGGGATGTTCTCATCCCGATATAGCTCAATCGTATTCTCCACACTCCGCGTCATCACCTCATAACGCTTCGCGGGCAACTCCAGTTCCTCCGCATGCTGCGCATACTTCAGATTCAGCTTGTTGTGCCACGGCTGCGTTTTGGGCGCCACGTTCTCTATGAAGTCCAGGTACCGTTGCATCCGCTCCGGGTCGTCCGTCTGCAGCGTCCGGTCGATCTCTCGCCGCGTGCCCTCCTCACTCAGGCACGCCACCAATTCGCTATAGTCGACCAGCCACTTCTCGAAGTCCGCGACCGACCCGATCTCCCGCTCAGCCAGTTCCTTGAAGTACGGCTCCGCAGTCTCCCACTTGCCAAAATCCGCATCCGGCGCCACGTACTGCCGGGGAAACTCGCGACTCGTGCTCTGGTCGGCGATCATAATGTCGTTTCCTATTCACTATTTCAGATGGCCGCATGATCATGAGGCGGCTGTTCACATGAAATCCACGCCCACTGCGCACGCAGAGTAAACATAGCGTCTACCATCCCCGCCGGAATCGTGCCAGTGAAAACGCTCCCAAAAACCACACCTATCCGCCGGGCCCGCGCGGCAGTGTCCGCACATCCTCATCACGTCCGGCCTCATCGGCCGCCGGATCCCTCCGACGCTCCGGATGCGCCTCACGGTATTCCTCCATCCCGGGCGGCTCCGGGAACGCCTGCTCCAGCTCGAACTCCCACAGCTCACACTCCCGCTCGAACATCGGCAACAGGTCATCATAAACCACCTGCCGCAGGTAAAGCGGTGCGCGCCGCCATAACCGTACCTTGTGGAGCGTGTCCGCGGGCGCCATCGGCGGCCCCTGCGCGAGCCAGCGCCCAAACGCATCCACGGTCACCTCCCGGAACGGCGGTATGTCCAGCCGCCCCGTCGGCAGATTCCCCTTCTTCTGCATGTAACGTGTGTGATACTGCTGCGCCGTCCGGGCCACCCGCGCATAGCGGGTCACATTCCCCTTGGCCAGTTCCGTGTAGGCGTTGTAAAGCAACCCATCCAGCACCAGCCGAATGTCACGCATTCCCGGCACTTCGACACTCTCCAGAAAACTGTCCACCACAAAATCATGCAGCGGCTTCTGGAACGTCTCGTTCGGCTGCCCCCCACGTGTCAGCGGGTACGTCTCCCGCAGAATCTGGTAGTACCGCGTCGCTTCGCGCTCACGCCCCGCCAGATAGAGCAGTCGAATCGCCTCACTCAAGAAGTTGATATGCCCAACGCGATACGTCTCACCCGCCCCCCCCTGCTCACCCGGATTCGGATCGAATAAGGGAGCGTACTCCATATACGCCCGGTGCATCGGCTCGATCATGTTCAAATCGCGCCCCAGACTCAGATATGACAAGTGCACCTGCTCACGATTCGGCTCGAACGTGACGTCCCCCCGCTGAAACAGATTCCGCAAGCTGAACAGCAGAATCCGCGCAGTGTTGGTCTTGTCATTCTTGAAATCGTGCAGTTGGGTCCCTCCCAGAACAAGCCCGCGCGCCGCCCAATACAATGCCTGGGCATCAACCGACCGCCAGTCCATCGGGCCAAAGGTCTGCACCAACTCGACCATGAACTCCGGATCCAGCTTGTATACGTCCCGCAACACCTTCGCTTGCAGAAAATGAACCAGCGCCTGCCCGGCCACATTCTCCTCCGAGACGCCCAGCAGCGCGTCAAGCCGCCGTACCGCCGCCGGGCGGGTGTCGCTCTCATCATCCGCCCCCCGCACACTGCGCTGCAACGTCTGCGGCTCCAGCAACCGCCGATACGGATCAAAAAACCGAAAGGCCAGCCCCGTGTCCCGCCAGTACTCTTCCTCCGTCAACTCGTCATCCGAAATCGGCACGCCGATGTCCCGACCCGCGTCGTCCCGCATCGTACGCAGCGCCCGCACCATCTCCCGCGCCTGCGGATACTGTACGTACAGCTCGTCCAGCGTCTCCGGCACCTTCGTCAGCGGTAGCAGCCGCACCAGCTCCGCCGCCTGAGCCATCTCGAACGGCGTCCAGCCCGGCGTCACCCCGCCCGCAACATCCGGCGCCTCCCGCTCGACAAATGCCTCCCCCAGCAACTCCGCCTGCCGCCGCAGCTTCTCCTGCGTCTGCTGAAATGTCGCGCGACCCGCCTCCTCCAGCAGATCAACATCCTCAAACGACTTCATCTCGTCCGCAATCTGCGCCGTATTCAAATCCGCCATCGGATCCGGCGGCTCGCCCAGCACCAGATGCATCCGCCACGCCCAGTACGCCTTGTACGCATAGTGCTCGTCATCCAGCGTGTCCCCCATCTTGTTGTTGAACGTCCAGGAAAGCTGCTTGTACAAATTCAGCGCCCGCGGATTGAACTGGATCCCCTGATCCCGCAGCAACTTCACCCCGTTGTACACCCACTTCCAACGTTCTTCCGGCGTAAATGTGGTGACCGAAATGTTCCACGACATATTCCACGCCATGAACTCCCACACCGTCGGGAAATGCGGCTGCAACGTGCAGATCCACTTCCCAAGCTGCATCGCGTCGTAAAACTTTCCCTCCTCCTTCAATTTCTCCAGCCGAATGAACGCAATATCCGTGATCAGCCCGCGAAACGCGCCAAAAGCCTGGATGGCGAACGCATACTCCGGCGGCGCATTCTCCATGGGCGACTCATGGCCGTAGATATTCAGTTCCTGCCGTCCTGTGTTGATCGGCGCAATCCGTGTGCCCGCCGCACCAACCAGCACGACGCAACACACCAGCGCGATAACCTGCCTCAGTCGTGCACCAACCATCAGCCGCCACCCACCCCCTCGACTGCCGACTCGCTCGCCGCGCACTGCCGCAGACCAACATCACTCACTGACACTGGCCACCTCACGAGCACTGAATACCAGCCACCCCAACAACACCGCCGCCACGCCGGTCAACAGGATGCGCACCAGTGCCCACGCCAGCACCGGATTCGGTACGAACTCCCCATCCACCACAAACGGTACACCATCATAATAGCTGAAGTCCGGGAACATCACCTTCAACAGCGGAACCAACACCGCCCGCACCGACGGTCCCAAGACACCGTACGGGTCGTGCTGCGGCATCAACATCTCATCGTTCGCACCAATGCCCTCCAGAAACGCCTGGAGCCACGCGCAGAAGAAATACATCACACTCGTACCGAGCGCCGCCACCGGAAACGAGGCCCATGTGGCAAAAAACAGCCCGACCCCGCTCAATAGCATCACCCGCAACAGCACAATCGTCAGCGCCCGCACAAAGTTCAACTCAAAACTGCTCACCTTGTAGAGCACTTCCAGACTGCCATCATCCTCAAAAATCACCGCCCCATACGTGCTCGGATTCGTGACCAGCAGCTTGGCCCGCCCATCCTTGATCACCCGCGCCGCCCGCACCAGAAACTGATGCGTCTGCCCCGAACGCTCCCGGGTGATCATCGGCTCGTGCAGCGGCGCATTCCGCTCCGGATCCAAGAACGTCCACGCGATCGGAATCCGCTCATCCTCCGGCATCGGCCGCCCCACCGCCTTGTACCGCACCTGGATGACCGTATCCTCCCGCTCCGGCGGCGTAAGATCCTCAAACTCGTACACGCGCTGACTGCGCGGTGCCAATGTCATCCACCCCTTGGCCAACTCACGCCGAATCTCCTGCAACGCCCGCCGCCGCTGCACCGGCTCAATCTCGCCAGTCTCCAGCCGCTGCTCGACTTCCGCCTGCGCCGCCTCGTTAATCTGCTCCAACGGAGGCGTCGGCTGCGCCGAATTACGCGCCGACCACACCACGTCCCGCACCTTGTACCGATCGCGCAGAAACTCCTCCTCCTGCGACTGTATCAGGTACGCCCCTCCATAGATCCCCACGCCCGCAATCACAATGATCAACACGTTGAGCAGGTTGATGCCGAGCCACTTGCCAAACAGAATCTGAAACCGCGCTACCGGCTTTGTCGTCACCAGGTGCAGCGTCCGCCGCGTAAACTCATTCGCCAGCGTCGCACACGAGAAGAAAACCGTCGCCAGGCTCAGAAAGAACCCCAGCGACATCAGCGCGTAGAACAGAAACGTCTGCAGCCGCCCCGCCAGCGTTCCATCCCCCCGCGCCCACTTCAATAAACAAACCTCGATCAGCCCCAGCAGAATCAGGAAGACGAGCACAACCTTCATGCGCACGCCTTCCGAGAACGTCAGCAATGCAATCGACCAGACACGTCTCATTCCTGCTCTCGCTCACGCCGCTCACCCGTAAGCTCGTTGAGCACATCCTCATCCACCTCAGCCGCCGGCGGCGGCGCCGGACGCTTCGGCAACGTCGGCCCATGGGCCTGGTCGGCCCCCGGTTCCTCAGCCACGGGCGGCTCATCGCCTGGCTCAGAATCAGGCTCCCCGGCCAGTTTGCCCAGTAGAGATTCGTCCACGACCTCACCGGTCTGCGGCTCCGGAATCGCTTCGGCCCCTGCCGGTGCAGGCCGCGCCGGTTCGGTACCCACCAGCGATTCCAACACCGCCCGCCCCTCTTCCGTCCCGCCCAGAAAGTGCGCGATATCACCAGCCGGTGCGCTCCCCGCCGTCTCCAACCGCCGCTCGCGCGCCTGCTCGACAATTCGCAGAAACAGCGCCTCCAGCCGGTCGTGCGGCACCGTCACCGTCGCCGACTTCCCATCCCGCTCAATCAGCCGCAGAATCTCGTTCAGCAGCGGCTCAGACAGCCGCTCCGTCGTAATCTGATGCTGATCCTCCCGGCTAAGCACCTCGGTCAGTGGGCCGGACTCCTGCACCCGGCCGCCGTACAGAATCGTCACCCGATTGCATACCTCTTCCACATCCGCCAGCAGGTGGCTCGATAGCAAAATCGTCTTCTTATAAACCTTCCCCAGCCGAATGATGATGTCCTTGACCAGCTTCGCGCCGATCGGGTCCAGGCCGCTGGTCGGCTCATCCAGGATCAACAGCTCCGGGTCATTGATCAGTGCCTGCGCCAAACCGATTCGCCGCGCCATGCCCTTCGAATACTCCCCCACCGGCCGCCGCGCCGCCGATCGGAGACCCACCATCTCCAGCAACTCTTCCGTCCGCCGCTTCCGCTCTCCGCGCGGCAATCGAAACAGCGTCCCGTAGTAGTCCAGCGTCTCTCGGGCATTGAGAAACCGGTACAGGTACGACTCTTCCGGCAGGTAGCCAATCCGCGCCTTGACCTGTACATCCCCCGGCGGCTGCCCAAACACCGATACACGCCCGCGCGTCGGATGCAGCAGCCCCAGAATCATCTTGATTGCCGTACTCTTGCCCGACCCGTTCGGCCCCAACAGGCCGTACACCTCGCCCGCTTCGACCTCGAAGTCCAGATCGTTGACCGCCCGCACACGCGCCCGACGCCAGAAGTCACGAAACACCTTCGTCAGACCGACCGCCTTGATAACCGGTTGAGCGCTCACGGGACTCCTTTGCCAATCCGACGCGGGCCGCGCTACATTCTATTACTGCTCGCCACGCTGCCGCCGCAACTGACGCTCCTGCTCCAACTCAATCAACCGCTGCGGATCGCGATTGACCAGAATCTCGATCTCATCACCCTCCGGCACGAAGAATACTTCGTTCAGCCGATTCGAGAGAATTTGCTCGCGCATATTGTTCCACAAACCCAATAGCGTAATACGCGGCCGGGCCGCCCGCTGTTCGAGGTACTTCTGAAACTCCTCATACTCGCGCTGCAAGCCCTCACTGATCGCCGCCGCCTCGGCTTCCGCCTGACTGATCCGCACGGCCACCTGCCCCCCACCCATCTCACGTGTTTCCATCAGCGCATCGTTAATGGCGAAAACCAGCTCATCCAGCGCTGCCTGCTCCGCACCCGCCAGTTGCGCGTCACCGTAAGCCCGAATCAGCTTCACCAGCTCCGGATAGTACGGACCAGCCGCGCGACTCAAAATCTCCGTCGCCCGCTCGTTCGCCTCATACTCCAGCCGCTGCCGCTCGTTCTCCGCCCGAATCACATCCAGAAACGCCTGCCGCACACGCCCCGGCTCGATCGTGTACGCCACCACCTCGACCACTGTCACACCGGTGTGCAACTCGTCCAGTGAAGCCTGCAACCGCCGTTGCACACCCCGCCGCACCCGATCCAGCGCCTCACGCGTAACCTCTTCCACCGTCCGGCCGGCAACTTCCCGAATCACCGCCGTCTCCGTCAACCGCCCGAGCAGTGGACGGAACTCGTCCACATCCCCACCCACATTGCGGACAAAGTCCGCCGCATTCTCAATTCGATACTGTACTTCCCACCGGCCATGCGAGAGGTTCTTGTCACCCGTCAGCATCGCCCCATCCAGGCCCGGCTTCAGATCCGCCGACCGTGGCACAATCGCTGCCAGGTCACGCGAGGTCGCTGCCTCACCATGCTGGAACATGAACGTCGTGACCTTCAGTTCCTGAATCCGACCCGTCAGAATGTACTTCGTGTCAAACGGGTCCGGCAACGACCAATGCCAACCCTCGGGAAACACCGGCGTCCGGCGGCCGTCCACCTCAATCTGCCGCAGCTTGCCAAAACGCGACACCACCCCCTGCTCACCCGACTCCACGCGAAATACTCCGCTGAACAGATACAGCCCCACCAGCACCACCATTAGCAGCCGCAGAATATTGAAGCTGCCACGCAGCGCACTGACCAGCGATTGCTGCGCCGGATCGTCCGGCAACGGACCGGCCCCGTCCTCCGGCCGCGGCGGATAGCTCAGGTTGGGATCATTAGCCATCGCTGTCACCTCCGGCAGGCTCGAGCCCATCGGCGAGTTCGTCAGCAGCGGGCCGCGTGCCTGCCCCCTCAATCCTCACCGGCGGATCCACGAACGGCCCGAAAAACGGCCAGTCCTGGTCCAGGAAGATCGTCGTCTTCTGACTCAGCGCAGCCTTCAACGCATCCAGCCACCGCAGCCATTCAAAAAACTCGCGATCCTCCTCCGCAATCCGTGCCAGAATACTCGTCGCCGCCCGATACCCCGCCGACTTGATCTGCTGCGCCTTCGTATCCGCAAATGACAGGATGGCGTCCGCCTCCGACTGCGCCCGCGCCTTGATCGCCTCCGCCCGCGATTTCCCCTCCTCACGATAGCGGGCCGCAATCCGATTCCGCTCCTGCTGCATGCTCTTGAACACTTCCTGCGTCACGTCCTGCGGCAAGGAAATCCGCCGAATGCCGATCTCACGCAGCTCGATTCCATAATCATCCAGCAAGCCCTGTCCGATCCCACCCTCGTACGCGAGCCCGCCGTCCTCGGTCTCGCTGATCTTCCCACGCATCGCCGTCAGCATTTCCTCGTAGCTTTGCTCCAGCTCATCCGCATCGAGATTCACAAAGTCCACCAGTGTATGCTGCCCCACCACCGTCGCCTGAATCTGTGCGATCCGCGACCACAAGTGACGTTCCGCCTCGTCCACCGAACGCGCGCGCCGGAAGAACTGCAACGGCTCCCGAATCCGCCACACCGCATACGAACCGATGATGACGTTCTTGGCGTCCAACGTCTTGATTTCCGTCTCCGGCGTATCGAGCGTTCGCAGCCGAATGTCATACTTCTGAATCGTCTCGATCGGCTTGATCCAGCGGAACTTCAGGCCCGGCTCGCGCACGACACTATCCTCATCCGCCTTGCCCAGCCGCACCTTGACCGCCACCTCATGGAACGAGACCTGATACGTCGAGGCATAGGCCAACAGAATCAGGATGACCAGCAGTACCAGCACCAGAAACGAAATGGATATCCTGCTCATGTGAGCTCCTAAGCTGTCGAAACCGAACCAGCGGCGTGCCACCGGCTCCTGCGGCCATTACTCCATGGGTCGATCAGGTGATAACTCGATAATGTCCGTCTGCGGCTCGTCTTCCACCACAAAACGCGTCCGCACCGTCCGACCTTCTGGATGAAACGCCAGGAAGAACTTCCGCGCATCCCGCGTGCCCTCGACCAGCACCTCCATCAACCGCCGGACCTTGTACACACTGGGCGCCGCCTGATATGCCTCACGCTCATTCTCGGTCCGCACCAGCTCGCGGGCCGCGTCCATCTCAATCTGCCACCGCTCGGCCAGCGCCGCCGCCAACTTCGTCGCCGCCTCACCCTCCAGCTTGCCAACCGTGAAGTTCTCTTCCAGGTAACCCTGCCACCAGTCGTAGGTCACCTGCGTCCGCACATCATCCACAACCACCTGCGCCAGATCACCACCCAACTCCGTCTCGAGCTCCGCCTCAATCGGCGTCAGCGCCCGCTCCAGCGCAGCCCGCGCCCGCTCCAGCGCCAACTCCGCCTCCGCGACGGCCACCTCCGCCTGCTCCTGCTGTCGCAACGTGCTGCCGAGCCCCAACTCGAAATCCTGCCGCAGCACCCGCAATCGCGTTCGCCGCTTTTCGAGCTGCGCCTCCGCAGCGACAACGTCACGAAACAGCGCTGCCAGCGCGGCAACCTTGCCGCGAAGCTCCTGAATCGCCGCCCCGTCGCGCGCTTCCAGCCGCCGCTGCACTTCGTTCTGCCGTCCACTCGCATTCCGAATCTTGTTGATCGCCAAAGCCAGCCCCCGCGCCAGCTCCGCGTCACCCGCCACCCGCGACAGCGTCTGATTCTCCGTCACCCGCGCTTCGCGAATCGCCGCCGTCTTCTCCTGCTCCGCCTTGATCACATTGCGAAACGCCTCCGCCACCGACTTCTCCGGGTGAATATTCGCAATACCGACGTACACGATCTCGAGCCCCAGTGCATCCACCCGGCGCTGAATCTGCCGCCGCAATACCTCGCCGGACCGCTCCAGCCCCGTACTCATGAGATAATCGACGGTCCGCGACGCACTGTATGACGTCACTTCCTCCCACGAGATGTCCACGACCGTCTGGTGCGGATTCTCCATCACACGCGTAAACCGATGCAGCCCACCCGGCCGAATCCGATACTGCACCACCACTTCCATCCGAATCATGTGCACCGCGGCATCATCACGCTCCTCCAGCACGGGACCATCCGGACCCAGTCCCTCCCCTCTCGCGTCCGACTCCTCCGTCGGGTGCACCACAAAATCAAAATGCTCCAGACCAAAATGCTGCGTGTCGGTCCACAGCAGCACCTGGTCACGCTCACCGCCATGCGCATTGATGTCCGGCTGCGCGTCAAACCGCTCAAACCCCACATACAACTGATGCAACTGACCCGTGTTGTAGACCCGTGCCACGTCCATCGGCCACGGCATCTTAAAATGCCAGCCAGGCCCGTATGGCTCCGGCCGCGGTTCGCCCATCGGCGTCTCACCACCCGGATTGAGTTGCCGCCCCCACCTCTCGATGATGACATGCTCGTACGGCTGCACGATGACAATGCACGTCAACAGCCACAGCGCCACCGCGCCCGTCAACACCAGCGGCGCAAACGCCCGCTGCAACAACTGATAAAACCACGTTTGCGAAACCTGAAAGCCAAACTGATAGTTGATCGCGTCCGCAATCGACGACGCAATGCCACCCGGCTCGGCAAACAGACCCAGCAGCCGACTGTCAAAAGCCGCCCGCGGCTCCACCCCCGCAGTCCGCGGCCGATAAACGTCCAGCACGAAGTTGATGCCAATCTCAACCGCCAGGACCAGCATGACGATCGGCACAACGTACGCCAGCCCATGCAGCCAACTCGTCGCCTCCGCATACTGGTATACCCCCAGGCACACCAACAGCGCCACCAGCGTGATCGAGTTGCCCAAGAGATACGCGCCACAGCCCCGCAGCAGTTGCCACTCGGCACGTCGCCCCATCCCCGACGTAAACCGCGACAACAAGTACGTACCCGCCGCCAGGATGAAGATGATCACCATCGCGACCGGCACGCCCCGCAACGTGGGCCAACCCGGCCCACTGATCGTCAAATCGCTCGTCGCCAGCCCGCTCCATAACCACGCCCCGATCGCCGCCAGATAGACCGCCGTCAACAGGCTGAACGTCGGAACCAGCCACTTTTCCATCCAACCCAGCCGGGCCTCCGCCACCCGAAATCCCGGTCCGGCGCCCTCGGCCTCTTCAAACAGCGCCGCCCCACCGGCCGTCTGCTTCTCCCGGCGTAGCTCCTCCAGGTCCATCGCCTCCAGCGCGGCCAGCTCGCGCTGACGAAAGACCAGCAGCGCGATGAACCAGATCGGCACCCCACCCAGCAGATACCACGCCACGTTGACCATGGCGTATGACTGCGTGTACTGCGCCAGAAACAGCACGCCGAGGAAGGCCACCACCTGCACCACCAGCCCACCCAGGCTGGCGCGGCGACTGCGGGAATGGGACGTTTCGGTCACTGCGCACCTCTCGACCAGAACCCGGACCGCCTACGAACTGAACCGGCCCGCAACTCCTGCGTATGATTCCTTGTGTGCCTGCCGCGCCCGCGACATAATTGCACCCCGCGTCGGCGCCCCCCAATACAGCCCGGCCCCAGCGAGGAACGACCCAGCCCATGTTCGGCAAACTGATCGCCATCGCCAGGACAACCTTTATCGAGACGATCCGTCAGCCCATCTTCGGCGTCCTCATGTGGGTTGCCGCCGGCCTGCTCATCTTCAACCCCTCGCTGGCCGCCTTCTCCCTCGAGAGCGAAGGCGACAACAAAATCCTCCTCGACGTCGGCCTGGCCACCCTCCTGCTCTACGGTCTCCTGGCCAGCGCCTTCAGCGCCACCAACGTCATCACGCGCGAAATCGAATCCTTCACCGTCATGACGGTCGTGTCCAAACCCGTCAGCCGCCCCCTTTTCCTCGTCGGCAAATACCTCGGCGTCTGCGCCGCCGTACTCGTCGGCTACTACCTCCTCACCCTCGTATTCTTCATGACCATCCGGCATGGCGTCATGATGACCGCCGCCGATCACCTCGATCAGCCCGTCATCCTCTTCTCCAGCCTCGCCATACTCATCAGCCTGATCGCCGCCGGCTTCGGCAATTACATTTACGGCTGGCACTTCCCCACCGCCCTCACCGCCTGGGTCGTCCCCGCCGGCACAATCGCCCTCATCCTCGTCCTGCTCATCTCGAAGGACTGGCAATTTCAATCCCCCACAACCGACTTCGGCGACATGCAGGCCGTCTACGCTACCGCCATGACGTTCTGCGGCGTGCTCATCCTCGCCGCCTTCGCGGTTGCCCTCGCCACGCGCTTCAATCAGGCCCTTACCCTCCTGCTCTGTGCCACCGTCTACCTCGTCGGCCTGCTCTCCGACTACTACATCGGCCGACCCGCGGCCGAAGGCGCCGCGTGGATCTTCACCGTGCTCTACGCCATCGTCCCCAACTTCCAGTTCTTCTGGGCCGGCGACGCACTCACCCAGGAGCAGATCATCCCCCTCAGCCAGGTCGCCCAAGTCGCCGCCTATGCCACGCTCTACTCGCTCGGCGTCCTGGGTGTTGGCGTAGCCCTCTTTGAAACCCGTGAAGTCGGCTAGGGTCAGGCCGTCGAATGTTCGCAGCGCACACCCCACGGCCACGCGCCTGACCGGGCACTCGCATCGTCGAACTTGCCGGCTCTGCATGGTTTCCACTCGCCCGCTCATGTGACCGGCTGCAACGCCACCCTGCCCTGTTCCGCAGGCCCTTCTTCGCCACGCCGCTGCGGCACGTGCGTAGCAATGTGCTCGCCAAATCGCACCATCCGTGCACTATTGAACACAACCAGTGCCGACGAGGCCGTGTGCAGGAACGCTGCAAACATCGGGTGCACGTTCCCAAACACGATCGCAACCTCGACCGCGAGGATGAACGTCACCCCGAAGATCAGATTCTGCCAAATCACCCGCGTCGTCGCCCGCGACAGACTCACCAGGAATGGCAGACGTCGCAGATCGTTGCTCATCAACGCCACGCTGGCACTGTTCATCGCCACGTCACTGCCCGCCGCACCCATCGCCACACCCAGGTTCCCCGCCGCCAGCGCCGGCGCATCGTTCACGCCATCGCCAATCACCGCAACCGTGTGACCCTTCTTCTTCAATGCGTCCACCAGCGCAAGCTTGTCCTGCGGCAGCACCTCGGCCTGCACATCCGAGCACCCCATCTCCCCCGCCACACGCCGCGCCACCGACCACCGATCACCCGTAACCATGATCAGATCACGCAAACCCAAACCGCGCAGCTCATCCATGGCAATCCGCGCTTCCGGCCGGGTCCGATCCTCCAATCCAATCCACCCCAGGCAGCGATTCCCCCTCGCAACATACAGCGTGCTCAGACCTTCCGGCTCGGCAAACTCCTCCCCCACCAGCGCCGACATGTCAACCCCCGACTCGGTCACCCACGTCCGTCGACCAACTTGCACCGTCTCGCCACCAATCCGTGCCCGTACGCCTTTGCCCGATACCTCCTCAAACCCCTCCGCCTCGTCCGGCTGTACGCGTGCCTTGTCCGCCACCACCACGATCGCCCGCGCCACCGGGTGCCGACTCAAACGCTCAACCGACGCCGCCGCCTTCAAGAGCTCCGCCGGATCAACCCCCGGCGCCGGCTTCATCCGCGTCACCGCCAACTCGCCGGTCGTCAGCGTACCGGTCTTGTCGAAAACCACCGCGGTTAGCTTCCGCGCCCACTCCAGATTCGTCACATCCTTGATATACACCCCCAGCCGCGCCGCCGCCGACAACGCCGCCACGATCGCCGTCGGCGTAGCCAAAATCAACGCACACGGGCAAGCGATCACCAGCATCGCAACCGTCTTGTCCATGTCCCGCGTGAAAAACCACACCACGCCCGCCGCCATCAGCACCACCGGCGTGTACCACGCCGCATACTGATCAATCAGTCGCATCAACGGAATCTTCGTCCGCTCCGCCTCCAGGATCAAATCCTGCACGCGTCCCAGCGTCGTGTCCGCCCCCACCTTGGTCACCTGAATCTTGATCGCGCCCGTTACGTTGCTCGTACCCCCGTACACATCATCCCCAGCCGCCTTCTCCGCCGGCAGCGACTCACCCGTAATATTCGCCTCGTTGATCGTCGATTCCCCCTCGATGATCCGCCCGTCGGCCGGCACATTGTCGCCCGGCAACACGAGCACCGTATCGCCCGTCTGCAACGCATGCGCGTCAACCGCCTCCTCCTGACCATTCCGCAACCGTCGCGCCTTCGTGGGCGTCAACCTGACAATCCCCTCGATCGCCGCCCGGGCCCCCAGCGCAGTCCGCGTTTCAATCAAAATGCTGATCAGCAGGAAGAACGCGACGACACCCGCCGTCTGATAATCCCCCGCGACCATCGCCGCCAGAATGGCCAGCGAGACCATCTCGTCCATGTGCATCTCGCCACGCACCAGCGTCTGCAGCGCATGCGCCCACAGCGGAATCGCCAGCAACAACGCCCCCGCCAGAGCCAGCACGTCCCGATAGAACGCCGCTGATTCAGCGTCGCCGGTGCCCGCTCCGAATATTAACTCGGCGAGGAAGGATGTCGCAACCAGCACACCCCCAACCATGGTTGCAATGAGCTTGGCGGTCGCCCGCCCCGTTTCCGACTGCACGGAAAGGTGATCGTGTGCCATATTTCACCAAAGTGGCGGCCGCGACGGCGGCACCGCTCGACCTGTACACCCAGCTAAGGAAACGCAGGATGCGTGAATCTACGCGCTTCAGACCCGCTGTCAACGCCGCGGACGGAGATCGGGCGCGAAGCTGCAATGCTACGGTTACGCCGCGAACGCCGAGGGGTTCGCGCCAGTTCCCAGGAATTCGCGACATTTCCCGGCCCCCATGCGACAAACGCGCGCCACACAACACACCCCCTGCTCGCTCCGCACAGTCGCGCAAACGCTGGTTGATCTGGCATATTCCCCCGTCGCCGGCCGCCCAAAGGGCGCAGCCCGACGGCGCCGCCGCGAAACGGGCACACATCGGCGGCGACACGAGCGGTTCGTCGCCCCTACTCCTCCGTCTCAGGGCCCTTCTTCTTCTTCTGCTTGCCACCGGCCTTGGCCTTGCGGTGCGGAACCTTGGGCATGTGCAGCGGGCTGCTGCTCTCTTCCCACCGATCCTGCTCTTGCAGGACGGCGACGCGCTCCGCCCGACTGAGTACATTGCGATGGCGTTCCAGCGTGCTCGTGCTGCGCAAAGAACGGTCGATCGACATAGCTGACTCCTGAATCACGTAAAGACCCGTAAGTTTATCCAACATCGGCACACATCGCAACCCGAACCGGCCAGCAGCGATCCGCCGTGTCAAATTTCAGCCAAATCGGTCCTATAACCGCGCACGAACTCGCAATAACCGGTTCCGGTTTGGTAGAATGCACACGTTGAGCTATCGCCGACCGCCGTGGTCGGTTGATGGCCCGTCATGTAAGCGATGGCGGACCGGCCGCCAACGCAAGTCGTCCTGGGGCGGGACGCTTTGCGTCAGCGGCTCGTCTGAACGACGGACGAGTGCCATGCCTTCAGAGTCGGCCCTTCGGGCGTGCGAACAGCGTATCGGCTATCAATTTCAAGACCTCGACCTGCTCCGCTTCGCATTGCGGCATGCCTCCTCGGCAAACCATCGTCGCGACAGCAATGAGCGGATGGAGTTCCTCGGCGACGCCGTCCTCGGCCTCGTCGTCTGCCAGGCTCTCTACGAGCAGCTCCCCAACGCCCTCGAAGGCGATATGACCAAAATCAAGTCCGCCGTCGTATCCCGCCGCGCTTGTGCCCGCGTCGCCAAGAAGCTCGAACTCATGGACGGCCTCGTCCTCGGCCAGGGCATGGATAACGGCGAACAACTTCCCAGCTCACTCGCCGCCGGCACCCTCGAAGCCGTCATCGCCGCCATCTACCTCGACGGCGGCCTCGAAGCCGCCCGCCACTTTATTCTCGCGCACATGGACGACGAGATCGGTGAGGCAACGCGGTCCCAGCACCACTCCAACTACAAGTCACAACTCCAGCAATGGGCCCAGCGCGAATGCAGCGCCACACCCATTTACGAACTGTTGGACGAAAAAGGGCCCGACCACGCCAAATGCTTCGAAATCGCCGTCAGTATCCGTGGCCGCATGTTCCCCAGTGCGTGGGGGCCCAATAAGAAAGAGGCCGAGCAAAAAGCCGCCCGCCTCGCCCTCGTGTCGGTCGGTGAGGTCAAAGAAGAATCGCGCGAGGACGTCATCGCCAGTTGAACGGCCAGCGCAGCCTCACCACCAATGCCTGATACGCGAGCGGCCCGACGCACGCATCACGTGCATCGAGCCGCTCTTCCTTTGTCACCGTGTGATCGCGCCGACGCGGCTAGAACGCCACCTGCAACTGCACACGCCAGATCAACGCATCATCATTCACATTCGCCAGGCTGTAGCGCGTGCTCGAGATCGGCACCTCGTAGATCTTCGTCACGTCCGTCTGCAACTTCACACGATCATCCACAATGTAATAGTTCAGACCGGCCGCGTACTCCCACGTCCCTTCCGAGCCACCCGCGTGCGTCAGTACGCCACCAAAACGGGCGACCGCTTCAAGCTGCTTCTCCAGCCCCGGAATCGGCAGGAAGTAACCGCATTGCATGTACCCACCATGCTGTACCGTCGTCGAGTCATCACCCGTCGCCAGGTACAGCGGCGTATACGGCGCACTCGCCGAAGCACGCACGTCAACTAGCCGGACAATATACTCGGCCGACGTCGAGAACCCCATCCACTTGAACAGGGCATCCAAGCCAAACTGATTGATCTGCAACCCGTTCGAGTTCACCAGCCCAAAGCCGCCTTCACGGAAAAAACTGTCCCGCTCATACAAGATGCGACTCGTAAACTGATCCCCATTCACCTCGTTGAACATGTAGTGGAAGCCCACCTGCAAGCCAGCCTCATTGCTGATCTCATGATCAGCCTGACTCACGAACATGTCCCCATCACCCAGCACGTTGTACACCGTCCGGAAAATGATCGCCGGGTTGTTGTCCAACTCCCGCGTCTCGTCCGGCGTAATCGTCCGCCCAACCGCGGCGCCTTCACCCTCGGTCACCGAGTTGGCAATGTCCAGGTACCACGTAACGGTCCCGTCCATGCACTCACCCCAGAACCGGGCGCCGATGCCGTACCCCAGCCCAAACACCGCATCCGCCAGCGGACGATCCACAAACTGCAGGTTTGCGTCACTCGTCATCTGCGCCCGCGTCGACGCAAACTTCAGCAAACCGGCCGCAAAGTGCAGCTCATCCATGAATCGATAATCAACCCAGCCTTCGCTCAGCACAAAGCTGTACGTGTTCGGCTCATCCGCTTCCATTTCCAGATAGTACGTCAGGTCAGGCGTGTATGCGTGGCCGAACACACCAAACCGCACACGATTGGCATCGAAGCCCGTGCGGTCACTACGCCGCGCACCGGCAAGCAGGTAGTTGTTGTTCGGCTGCGACTGGTAATGCGTCCAGCGAAACTGCACCCGCCCGAAGAACGTCATCTTGAACTTGTCATCGTTGCTGCGAATGAAGAAACCGTCGTCATAGCCCGCCTGCAGCGTCGACGGCATCATCTCATTGCGAAACTCAGACTCACTGAGCACCTCCCGAATCTGCCGCCGCATCTCCTGCGCCCGCGCGTCGTCCATATCCGACTGCGCCGCCACCTGCTGCTGCAGCCGCTCAATCCGATCCTGCTGGGCCTGGAGTAGCGCCTCCATGCGCGCCAGCGTTTCCTCATCCGTCGCTGTTGGCCTGGTGTCAGCCAGCGCCGGTACAGCGCAAACCAAGAGTAGACAGACACCCAACACGAGCCTGAAGTCCCGTCGGTCCATGATGTTTTCTCCGAGCGTCAAGCAAGAATGGTGCGAGAGGCCTACCAGTCCTTTGGCGATCGCGCAACCGCGCCAGCGCGATCGGACCTCCCAGAAACGCGTCCGATATCATACGATCAATTAAGAGAATGAAAACACCTTGAAGCAACCTTTTACACACCACCACGAGTTTTTTCGAAACCCATTACGGCTCCGCCACCCTTGCCCGCTACACCGGGCACCCCTACATTGCACCGCAGACATTACCCTCGGCGACCGAGCCAAAAGAATATTCCTTCTGCGGGGCTGCCCCCATGCCAAAACCACGCGATCCCTTCGCCACCCTCATCGGCATCATCATCGTCGGCCTCGCCATCGGTGCCATCGCCAGCACCCTTCCGTACCTCGGCAACCCCGCCAATATGGGCATCTGCGTCGCCTGTTTTACCCGCGACATCGCCGGCGCCCTCGGCCTCCATCGCGCCGCCATCGTCCAGTTCCTCCGCCCCGAAATCCCCGCTTTCTGCCTTGGCGCTCTCAGCGCCGCCCTCATATTCGGCGAGTTCCGCCCCCGCACCGGCTCTTCCCCCATCGTCCGCTTCATCCTCGGTGTCTTCGCCATGATCGGCGCCCTCGTATTCCTCGGCTGCCCCTGGCGCGCCATCCTCCGACTCGCCGGCGGTGACTGGAACGCCATCCTCGGCCTCCTCGGCCTCGCCACCGGCATCGCCGTCGGCGTCCAGTTCCTCAAAATGGGCTTCAGCCTCGGTCGCGCACATCCCACCCGCAAACTCACCGGCTGGGCCATGCCAATCATCATGGCCATGCTCCTGCTCCTGGCCTTCATCTACCCCACCTTCGGCGCCCCCGGCCAGGCCGCCCTCTTCGCCAGCGAAAAAGGGCCCGGTTCCGCCCACGCCGCCGTCGCCATCTCCGCCGGTGCCGGCCTGATCATCGGCTTCCTCGCCCAACGCACCCGCTTCTGTACCGTCGGCGGCATCCGCGACGTCATCCTGATGCGCGATTTTCATCTCCTCAGCGGCGTCATCGCTTTCCTCGTTGCCGCCTTTCTCCTCAACTTCCTCGCCTACGACCAGTTCCGCCCCGGCTTCGAAAATCAGCCGGCCGCCCACAACGTCCACTGGCTGAACTTCGCCGGCATGCTCCTCGCCGGACTATCATTCACCCTGGCAGGCGGCTGCCCCGGCCGACAGGTCTTCCTCTCCGGCGAAGGCGACGCCGACGCCGCCATCTTCGTCCTCGGCATGCTGACGGGAGCGGCGATCGCGCATAACTTCATGATGGTGGCCACGCAGCCAACCGCTCCCTGGATCGTCGTCATCGGCCTGGCCATCGTCCTGCTCATCGGCTTCACCGCCCGCGAGAAACTGGCCTAAGCGAGATCAACACGATGCCCGAAGAAATCGACGCCCGCGGACTCTCCTGCCCCCAACCCGTCCTCCTCACCCGCCGCGCCCTCCAAGCCATGGATGCCGGCGAACTCACGGTCCTCATTGACACGATGACCCAGGTACATAACTGCTCCCGTGCCGCCGAGAAACTCGGCTGGCAGGCCAGCTTCGAAGAGCAGTCCGACGTCTTCAAACTCACGCTGCGCAAGTGAATCCCGCATCCGCCAGACTCATCTACCTCGACAACGCCGCGACAAGCTGGCCCAAGCCCGACTGCGTCGCCGACGCCATGCTCCGCTTCCTGCGCGACATCGGCGCCAACCCCGGCCGCAGCGGCCACCGCCTCGCCAACGAAGCCGAACGCGTACGTTTCACCGCCCGCGAGTACATCGCAAAACTGCTTGGCCTCAGCGATCCACTCCGCATCCTGTTCATGCCCAACGCCACTACCGGCCTTAATCTCGTCCTCCGCGGCTTGCTCCGCCCGGGCGACCACGTCGTCGCCACCGGCATGGAACACAACGCCGTCATGCGCCCCCTGCGCACCCTCGAACGCGCCGGCGTCTGGCTGACCATCGCCCACGCCCAACCCGACGGCACGGTCGACCCGCAGGAAATCGAAAATGCCATCCGCCCCCGCACGCGTCTCGTCGTCGTCAATCACGCGTCCAATGTCTGCGGCACCGTCCTCGATCTCGCCGCCATCGCCAACCGCACTCGCGCACACAACATTCCCCTCCTCGTCGATGCCGCCCAAACCGCCGGCTGCTGGCCAATCCACATCGAACACGAGCAGATCGATCTCCTCGCCTTCACCGGCCACAAAAGCCTCCTCGGCCCCGCCGGCACCGGCGGTCTCGCCATCCATCCCCATTTCGACGTGGATCAACTTCCGCCACTCATCGCCGGCGGTACCGGCAGCCGCTCCGAGCACGAGTACCAACCACACTTCCTCCCCGACAAATACGAGGCCGGCACCACCAACAACGCCGGTCTCGCCGGCCTCGCCGCCGGCGTCGAATATGTGCTCAACCGCAGTATCGACAGCATCCGCCAGCACGAAACAAATCTCACCCAACACCTGATCGATGGCCTGCGCGCTATCGCCGGCATCAATGTCCTCGGCTCGCACGACGCCGCGCGGCAGACTCCTACCGTCTCATTCACCCTCGCCAACCGCACCCCTTCCGAAATCGCACAACGCCTCGACGAGGAATTCGGCATCCTGTGCCGCCCCGGCCTGCACTGCGCTCCACGCGCTCACAGCAGCCTCGGCACACTGCCGGACGGCACCGTCCGTCTGGCCGCGGGCCTCTTCACGACCGCGGAACAAATCGATACCACCCTTGCCGCAACCCAGACCATCGCGGAGACCGCCTGATTGAGCACCTACGCCGTCATCCTGGTCCACACCACCAGCCACGCCATCCAGGCTGAACGCGTGCTCAAACGCGCCAACCTCTCCGTCAAGCTGATCCCCACACCCCGCCATCTCAGCAGCGACTGCGGCTCCGCCGTGCGCATTCCATCCGACCAACGCACCGCCAGCGAACAAGCCCTCACCAGCGCCGGCGTTGAGATCGACCGCATCGAGCCCCTACCGGACTAATCCACCCCGCGGCCCCGCCCGCACGACTGTTACGACTACTTCGGAATCTGAATCCCGAGGTCCGTCGTGGTAAACAGCGCATCAAACTGATAACCCGCGCCCTCAATCGCTTCCCGGGCTCCCTCTTCCCGATCGACCGTCACAACAACCCCGGCAATCACCGCCCCCGCCTCCGTCAGCGTCTTGCACGCCTCAACCGCCTGTCCGCCCGAGGTCGCAATATCTTCGACCAGCATGACCTTCTCCCCCGCCTCCAGCTTCCCCTCAATCAACTTCCCCGTGCCGTAATCCGCCTTCTTCGAGTTCCGCACAATCACAAACGGCTTGCCCGACTCGAGCGAAGTCGCCGCAGCCAACGCAATACCACCCAGTTCCGCCCCAGCCACGCGCGCCACGTCATGGCCGATGAATGCGCTAAACCGCCGCGCCAACTCGCGCAGCAGCACGGGGTCCGTTTCGAACAAATACTTGTCGAGGTAATACTTGCTCTTGCGTCCCGAGCGCAACGTGAAGTCACCCTCGAGTAACGCGTGCTCCTTCAACGCCTGAGCGAGTTGTGCATCATTCATACTTTCCTGCCCTGCTTTCGACCGGCTTTTCGCGCCGCGCGCTTGTTCCCGTCACGCGGCGTCCTGTGCATATCACCAGCATTGCCATCTTCGCCGGGCTCGTCAAACATTTCCGCCGCTTCGGTCAGCACCTGGGCAAGCTGACCCACCCGCTCCGACCCGAATCGCAACACCAGATCAAACAGCGTGCTCATCGTGACCAGGAAACTCTGCAGCTTGTCCAACCGCTCACGGTACGACTCTAGGGCCTCCGCCTCCTGATCATCCGCCGGCGTCTCTGCCGCCACCATCTCCCGGGAACGCTCCAGCGTCGCGATGATCGGTTCCACCTCCCGCCGCCGACGCTCGCGCATGATCGTCTCGAACATGCTCCACACATCCGTGTCAGCCTGAAAATATTCTTTTCGATCACCAAGTTTGTGCTGCCGCTGCACCAGCCCCCAATCCACCAGCGCCCGCAAGTTCATGCTCGCATTCCCCCGCGACACGTGCAGCTGCTCCATCACGTCATCCGTGCACAACGGCTCCCCGCTCACAAAGAGCAGCGCATGAATCTCTGCCATCGTGCGATTAATCCCCCAATAGCCACCCATCTCGCCCCACCGTCGCACGAGCAGGTTTTTGGACTGTTTTAGTGCTGTATCAGTCATGGCAAAAGCCTCATGAAGTTTCAGAACTATCTAAAATATAGCGCAGTGTGCCAACATTTTCCACCCCCAACCCCTCGGCGCCAAGTGCAATTCACGATCGCGCCGCACCTTACGCGCACCCCCCCCCTCCTCCGCGCACCCCCTCGAATCCTCACAGGTGCCGGCCGCCCGCCGCGGTGACCGTATGCCACCAACCCCGCCGCCGTGTGTCACCGCTCTTGAGCAGTGCTCGTCACGCACCGAACACCGCCACCCCCGCGCAGCGGCCAACAACCGCGTGGCCTCAGCCGTTCCCTCCGTCCCACCTTCCCACGTTCAACGCTGAGCGCAGTCGAAGCGGTCCCACACGAACCTGGTCCCTTTGGCCCCTCTGTCGCTCGCCCCCTTTCCCCCGGCGCTCCCCCACACTCAAATCCTCTGAGGAGCGCAGGAAAAAATGCGCAATTGCTCGACACGGGGGTGGCGTTGCTAAGTGGTTAGTGGGGATGGGGTTGGGGGCTTATTGATAGGTGCATATTTGTGCGCAGCGTGCGCGGTTTACTGGCCGAATGAAATGCGCACCGCGCGACAGGTGCGCAGGAGGGCGACCGCTGTAAGTTGTGATAGGGGCAGCGGTTGCGGGCGTGGTGGGCGGCGGCGACGTGTCGAGCCGCGCCTCGACAGATCGACAGATCTGTCAGGCGTCTGGTGCGAGTGTCGCGATCAACTGAGGCGGTCATCGAGCGCGGCTCGAACGGGGTTCGAGAGCCCTGCCAGGCGCAGCCGGCGAAATTGCCGCGCGGCCGTAAACGGTTCTGGCACGGCAGGTGGGCGTGGTGGCCTGCTAAAATGGGTAAGCGTGTCATGCGCCCTCGCATGTTGCAGAATCGCACTGGGTGTGCTCCGGGTGGAGCGTCAGCCAGAGGCGGCACGACGAGCAGATGGCGCGGCCGTCGGGGTGTCCGGCGGGATAGGTGCGGTCGCGCAGGATCCAGCCGCAGATCTTGCAGGGCGGCTGAGCGGCCGCAGCGGCCTGCGGCTGGCAGAGCAAGTCCGCGTTCTGGCGGGCGGCTTTCCAGCCGGCGCGGAAGGCGCCGCGCAGCGGCTCGGCCAGCAGGCGGCGCTCGCCAACGGGGACGCTGAAGTTGGCCGCGGCTGACTCCGCGTGCGGCGCCCAGGCCCGCAGGGCCGGCTGGAGGCCGACCCTGATGTCCGGGGGTTCGGCGACACGGGTCATCGGCGGCGCTCCCAGGGCCAGCGGTCGGTGGCGAGTACACAGAACAGCATCATGAGCGCGACGAACATGATGGCGAAGGAGATGGCCCAGATGGAGCCGAGCTCGGTCATGACTGGTCCTCCTGCAGGGATTGCTCCAGGTCGGTCATCGGCTCGCGATGGGGTGGATGGGCGTGCTCAGTCGTCATCGTCGGGGTCTCCGAGCATGTCTTCCTGGTAGCCGAGGGCGGCGCGCGAAGTAGGTTTCGAGGAGGTCGGCCGCGGCGTCGCGGGCCTTGCGCTCCTCGGTCGACAGCGGCGGCTCGGTGATGGTGTGCACGTTGACCGGGGCCGGCCCGCCGCCAGCGGTGACGATGGTCGGGCGCTGGACGTGCCGCGCGGCCTGCCAGTAGGTCAGGGTCGCGTACACGTCGGGCGGCAACTTGGGGGCCGGCGGGGCGTGCGCCGGCGTGATGCGCGGGTCATTCATGCAAAGGCTCCCTTCCTGGCATGCGCCGGTTGCGACCCGGCGCCACAGGACTGATTGGTGTCACAGTCGAACAGGGTGCGGTCCTGCTGCAGCCGGGCGATGCACTGGCGGACGTGCCGGCGGCGGCGGAGGATGCGGAGGGCGCGCTGCCGCAGGACCCGGTCGTAGTCGACCAGGTCGCGCAGGCTGCCCAGCCAGCGGCCCCGGCCGCCGGCGCAGACGGGGTAGCCGTGGGCCAGCAGCTCGTCGGCCAGGTCGATCACCTCGCGCTGGGACACGTTGATGTGCTCGGCCAGCTCGCGATCGACCGCGGGCTCGACCAGCATCCGCAGGAGCTGCAACAGGGCGGTGGCGGCGGCGGAGATCATGGGGTGGGCACCTCCGCCCGGGACGCGGCGGGCCAGGCCCGCAACTGCCGGTCGAGATGGCGCAGCAGGCTGCCGATGTGGCCCCAGGCGGTCCAGACATACGTCAGCTCGTGCGGCGTGTACGCGAGCGCGCGGGCGTCGGCCTGCGGCCAGAGGTAGGCCGGCGTGGGCTGATAGGACAGGTTGCCGACCAGCGGACGGGTGGCAATGCGGCGCAGGACGTCATAGCCCAGTGTCCACAGGCCCGGGTGCGACTGCAGCGCGCCCGCCGCGAAGCCGGGCGGGGTCGCCGTCCAGCGCAACGCGGGCAAGGCCGCCTGCGCCTGCGTCACGAACTCGAACAGGTTGTGCAGGATGACGCCCCAGGTGTCGAAGGCGTAGGGCATCCATTGCGTGGTGGGCACCGGGTAGAAGAGGAACTCCGTGTCGGGGAACGCGGCGCCGAGCTCCACCAGGCGTTGCCACATCTCCGGCCGCACGTATTGCGGGCTGTCGCCGCGCGACGTCCAGAAGGCTTTCAGGGCCGACTCGTCCTCCAGCACGAACAGTGGCAGCGGGCCGCCGCAGGCCTCGCAGAGGCGCGCGACGTGGTGGCGAATGACGCGCCAGCCCTCCTCGTCGTGCCAGCAGCGCTGGCGGCCGGGGGCGTTGCCGATCTTGAAGCCCGGGATCACGTTGTAGGGGGTGGTGCGGTCCGGGCGGATGTGGTCGTGGAAACGGCTGAAGTCGCGCCACGGCGCGGAGACCAGGATACAGGTGTCGATGGTCCGCCGGCAGGCGAGCATGCAGTTGTGGACGTAGTCCTGGTGGGGCGGCTCCAGGTGGCCGTGCTCGAACCACGGCAGCAGCGTGGGCGGCGGGCCGTCCAGACTGCGACGCTGGTCCCGCTGGGACTCGGCGCGGTGCACGCGGTGCTGCAGGTCGCGCAGCGCGGCCTGCACGGCCTGGGTGCGCTCAGTCACGGCCGCCTGGAGCGGCTCCAGGAGCTGGTGGGCAGTGGTTTCCATCGGGGGCCTCCATGCCAGACTGATGGGTGCTAGTGGGCCACCGGCGACGGGCCCAATCGACCTGCCAGCTGCGCAGCAGGCCGTCGAGTTGACCGTCGTCGGGGTGCAGGCCGCAACGCGCGGCGTAGGCGGCAAAGCGGTCCCAGACGGCGCGGCGGGCGGTGCGGCGCTGCGCAGCGCTCAGGGCGTGCCAGTAAGCCTGGTCGGCCGCGTCGCGCTGCTGCCGGCGGGCGGCCGCCTCCGCCTGGCGGCGCTGGCGGGCGGCGCTGACCTGGTCGTGGTCGTGATCGGCGGCGTGCCCGGCGCGGGCGGTCGTGGCGCAGTCGTCGAGCCGGCGGCGGAGGGCGGCGTTGTCGGCGGCGGAGCGCTGCGCAACGAGGTGCTGCTGGTACGCCGGACTCAGCTGGAGCCAGTACTCCACCTTCGCGACGGCGAAGTTCTCCGGGCGCGGCACGAACTGCCGCTTGTGGCGGCGCTCCGCGTCGGTGTCGGCCCGCAGGCTGCGGGCCTTGGCCGCGAGCGCCCAGCGGATCTGCTGGGGCGTGTAGACATCCAGCAGCTTGGCCCAGGCGCGGAAGCGGCGGTCGTCGATGCGGTTGAAGCCGCCGATCTGGACAAACCACTCCGCCAGCAGATTGGCGACGAGCCGCCAGCGCGGCCGGCCGTCGCGCTCCGCCAGGTCCCGGGGGCGCAGCCGGAAGTCGTAGGTGAGCTTGCGGCGGCCACAGGGGTTGTCGCGCTCGGCGAACCAGACCTTGCGGATCCGCCGCTCCGCGGGCGGCGGGTCCTGGCAGACGGTCGGGATGAGGGCGAGCTGGTTCATGGGCCTTCAGGGGTTGAGGGTCGCGACGGTTGCAGATTCACAGGTTGCAAACCTGTGCCACGGGGGCGGCAGGGGCCGCGGGCCCCGTGAAATCGTCCACCGCGCCCGTGAAATCGTCGGCGGGGCCCGTGAAATCGTCCACCGCGCCCGTGAAAAAGCAGGCCCGCACCAGGCGGCTGCCGGGGGCGCCGTAACGGAGTTCGGTGGCCAGGGACGGTTTCATGTGCCGGGGTGCTCCGTGGGACTGGGGACGGGGGGCAGGGCGGCGGGGACGTGCCGGCTGGCGCGACGCGTGAAGGCGCGGGCGAGCAGGTCCAGGTCCTCTGTGGCGGCCTGGCAGCGGGCGTAGAGCTCGGCGAGGGCCAGCAGGGCCAGGACCTCCGCGGGGCGGCCGGTGTGCCGCAACGCGGCGGTGACGTGCTCCAGCGCCGCGCGCAGGTGCGTGTGGGCGCCGTGGCAGGTCCGCATGGGCCGGGCGCGGCGCCGCCAGTCGCGATAGGCCTCGTCGGTGTACGCACCGAAGCGAACGGTGAGCGGCGCGCCGAGGACGGCACGCAGCAGGGCCAGGTCGTCGACGGCCCGCTGGCACATGGCTGCGATCTGGATCAGCTCGACCAGCAGGCGCTGGGCGCTGCGCTGCGGGGCCGGCTTGCGGCACTCCTCCCAGAACTCGTCGAGCTCCTCGGCGAGGATGCCACAGGCGTCGGCCAGGTCGCTCATCCGGCCCCACTGGGCCTGGGCGGCGTGCAGCTCGATGGCGACGCACTGCGCGAAGGCGTCGGGGGCGCCGGGCGGCAACGCCGCGGGGGGGGGCGTGACGAGCAGATCCTTGATGCTGGGGGGCAGATCCTTGATGCTGGGGGGCGGTTGTTCGGCGGGCATGGTCGGCCTCCTTGCCGGGTTAAAAGGGGACAGCGTCGGCCGCGGCGGCGCGGCGGGCGTCATCCGTGTCCAGCGCGCTTTGCAGCTCGTTGATCAGGTCGTTGGCGGCGCGGCGGTCGATGTGGCTGGTGTACAGGTGCGCGATCTTGTGCCGGCCGCGGATGCCGTGGCGCAGGCTGTGCGGGCCGTGGTGCCAGCCGAGCTCGTGGAGCAGGGCGGCGATCTTGCGGCGCTGCTTGTCGGTGGCGTCGCTGGTCAGGCGCGGGCGGGGCCGCGGACGATCGGGCCGCTGGGCGCGGATGTTGTGCCGGTCGATGAGGCGGGCCGCCTGGTCCTTGGTGAGGGCGCTGAGCGAATGGATGCCGCAGATGTTGTGGCGGTCGTCCCAGAGGCCGGCGGCGCGCAGCCAGGCGCAAATGGCCTTGCGCTGGCTGGCGGTCCAGGGCTGGTGGGGGGCGGCGGTCATGCGTCGGCTCCGGGGAGGGCGAGGGCGTCGGCGGTCTGGCTGCGGATCGCGACCAGGCGGGCCCACTGGTGACTGATGAACGCCTGCTGCTCCGGGATGGTCCGGCTGTGGCGGCGGAGCTGGTCGCGCAGGGCGGCGACCTGCTGCTCGAGTTCGAGGAGGCGGGCCATGAGCGCCGGACGGCTGGCGGCGGGGTCGAGGGGCCGAGGGGCCGAGGGGTCGAGGGGCCGAGGGGCCGAGGGGTCCAGGTTGGGATGCACAGGTTGCCAGCCTGCGCCACAGGTGCTGCACATCACAGGTCGTCCTCCTGGCAGAGGCAGGCGAAGACGGTGAAGCCGGCGACGATGAGGATGAGGTAGATGAGGGTCATGTCAGCCTGCATGTTTTCTGTGGAATAATATCGCCCGTGCTATCGCTTTTGCTTGACAATGATAGCATATGTGCTATTATATGTATGTCGTTAGTTGGCGCTCTGACAAGTTCACAGCGAAAGGAGGTGTCAGGATGGTGTTTACCACACTGATTCCAACTCGTCTGAATGACGGGACGCCGGTCAGGCAGGCCGAGCTGGACGAGATCGTCCGGGGCCTGTGGGAGCGATTCGGCGGGGCCACGATCGATGGGGTCGTTACCGGACACTGGGTCGACCCAGGAGACGGCCGCCACTATCAGGATGAGAGCCTGAAAGTGACGGTCGCGTGCGAACCCGAGCGGATCGCCGAAGCGATGGAAACGGTCATCGCGGTCGGCCGGCGGCTGGAACAAGAGGCGATGTACTTCGAGGTGCGTGACTTCGGGGTCGCCTTCCTGAAGACCGCCAACTAACCCAGCGGGGGGGGCAACCGCCCCCCTCGCTCCTTTCGCTGCGAACGGAGCACACAGAACAGGAGTGATGGCAATGGCAACGACCGTAACCCTCAAGAAGCGGTTCGCGGAGTCGCAACGGTTCGCCGAGCGACTGGCCGCGCAGAGTGCGTCCTGGGTGGCACTGCACAACGCGTTGTACGGGATCGGCGGCAAGCTGCTGGAGTTGTTCCCGACCGAGGCGGACCGGTCCGCATTCGCCAAGAGCGCCGCGGCGACACGCATCCACGCGCTGCTCGAAGAGCTGCGCGACGAGCACGGCGACCCGCCCGCGATCGCGGAGAACGTGGCCAGCGCCAATGGGCGCATCCTGCTGCGTCTGCCGCGGTCAGTCCATGCCGCCCTACTCGCCGAGTCCGAGGCCGAGGGGGTCAGCCTGAACCAGCTCTGCCTGGCCAAGCTGAGCCTGCAGTTGCGGGCGGCCGTCGGGTAGAATCCGCGTGGCCAGGGGCGCCCCACCCTCCTTCGCTGTGAACGACGGAGGCCAGCTAACGACCGGGTCGCCCCTGGCCTACCTGACCTTATCATTCCGCAGGGCGCAGTCATGCCGTGGCCTCCTGGGGGGTGGCCGCGTCGGGGAGGGTGACCTTGACGCGCTCGCCCTGGACGCGGCGGAGGGCCGACTCCAGGTGCGCGATGGTGACGCAGTCGGCCCGCTGGACGCGGGCGGCGGCCTCGGCCAGGCGAACCAGCCACTTGACGCGCCGCAGATGACCACATTTGAAATTGGCGATCTCCAGCAGGGCCCGCAGCGTGTCCGGGTGGAACTTGAGCTTGCCGGTCTCGACGATGCGCCGCAGGGTCGCCAGGTTGATCCACTGCAGACGGCGGCCGCCCTTGCCGCGCCGCAGCAGCAGGTCGAGCAGGTGCAGGCGGTAGCCGATCCGCGAGCTGAGCTGACCGAACTGGGGATCCTCATCGTCGGTCAGGGCCTCGTGGATGGCCTTGGTGCCCAGCAACATGATGGGCAGCTCGACCGCGTCGTGCAGATCGAGCAGCAGGCGGAAGGCCGCGGCGTTGGCCAGGTCGTGGGCCTGGTCGATGATCAGCAGGCGGCCGGAGTCCTTGAGGCGGTCGGTGACGTCGGACAGCCGCGGGTGCTTGCGGGCATTGCGGCGCAGCCGCGAGGCGGCGTAGATCTTCTGGAGCAGGCCGCGGGCCGTGCGGCCGTCCTGGTCGACCGTGATCAGCATCGTGCCGGGCAGCTGGGTGTCGCCGTCGCCGGCCAGCCAGCGGGCGGTGACGGTCTTGCCGACGCCCGCGGGCCCGTCGACGACGCCGATGGTGCGAATGGCGCGGATGTCGCGGGCCGCGGCGATGATGGCCTGGGCGGCGCTGGTCTCGACGAAGCCCTCCGGCCGCTGGTTGAGCCGGCGGCGGAAGTCCTCCTCCATCCAGTTGTTCAGGGCGCGCAGCAGCTTGTCGCGGGTGGCGACCGGCAGGTTGCGCTGGCGCGTGAACAGGTCGCTGATGTAGGGGGGGTTGGTGCCCAGCTCGCGCGCGAGCTGCGCGTAGGAGATGCCGAACTCGTTGCAGTACGCCGTGGCCGAGGCCAGCAGGTCGTCGACCTGCGCGGCCGTCAGCGGTTTATCGCCATCCGGTATCATCCGTGACACCTTCCTGAGCCGCGCGTCCTGCGCGGCCGCCTCGAAATGTTGCTCGTCAGTCATCGTCCAGGCCCCCCAGCCGGCCCAGCAGCTCGTCCAGGCCCGGGTCGTCCTCCACCTCCTCCTCGAACGCGAACTCCGTGCCGATGGCCGGCCAGTCCTCGTCCACCTCATCCGCGGGGCCGGTCAGGCCGAGCGGCTCCTCCGGCGGCTCCTCCGCCACCGGCGGCGCCGGGGCGAAGTGGCTGTCGGTCGGCAGCAGCGCAAAGGCGCGGGGCGGCGGGGCGGCGTGCTCGGCGCCCGCCGCCTGGCGCAGCTCCGCGGCGTGCGCGGCCTGATGCTCCAGGGCCAGCTCGACGACGCTCTTGTGCGCGTCCCGCCACGCGCGGCCGGCCGTCTTGGCCTGGCGGCGGGCCGCGGCCTGGCGCCGCTTGGCCTCGGCGATCGACTCCTGCGTGAGGCCGTCGAGCCGCTGCTGGTAGGCCCGCAACAGATGGCGGCCCTGCAGGTCGCGGACGTCGACGTACTCGGCATGCTCGGGGTCGAGGGCGAGCTGCACCTGCTGCCCGTGCAGCGTGCGCAGCCGGGCCTCGCCCTGGCCGTAGTAGACGCCCTGGTAGCGCACGCCGCGCTTGGAGACCTTGACCACGACGGTCTTCTTGAGCAGCTCGTCGAGCTGCGCCCGCGGCAGCGTGCGGCGCGGCAACGGGTCGCAGTGGTCGAAGACGTGCTGCGGGCACTGGCCGGCCATGCCGTCGCCGGAGTGCGGCCGCTGATGGAACGCGGCCACGTAGCGGGCAAAGGTCTGCCGGACGGTGGGCAGCGTGGGCAGCTCGACGCCGCCGCGTCGCAGGCGCGCGTAGAGGTCCTCGGGGCGGTGCTGCGGGTCGCGGCCACAGTACGAGTCGTGCAGTTTGTCGTAGCGCTCGTGGAGGGTGCCGAACCAGCTTTCAATGGCCTTCGAACCCGGCTCGAAGGGGATGCAGAAGCGGGCCCGCACGTCGAGCCGGCCGAGCACGCTGGCGCACTTGGCCTTGGTCCGATCGATCTTGCGGGCCTTGCCGCCGCTGAAGCCGGCCGCCCGGTAGTCCTTGCCGTTGTCGATGATCACCTCGGCCGGGGCGCCGTATTGCAGGACGCCGGCACGAAAGGCGGCGATGATGGTGTTGCTGTCGGGGCGCGTGGTGATCTGCCAGCCGACCAGCAGCCGGCTGCGCTGCTCCTGCCAGGCGGTGAGCCAGGGGCGCACAGGCCGGCCCTGCTCGTCGAGACAGAGGAAGTCGAAGCGGGCGTGATCGCCGACCCAGCGCTCGTTGGGGCGGATCGGCGACAGGTCGCGCTGGATGCGCGGGCTGTGCTGGCGCGCCCAGGCGGTGGGGCCCAGTCGGTAGTAGTCGGCGTGGAACGCGGGCAGCTCCCGCTGCACGCGCAGCTGGATGGTGCGCAGGGCCGGCCACGCCCAGCCGCGGCGGGCGGACTCCACGCGGGTGATCTCCCAGCAGAGCGCGACGGTGCGCTGCTGGGGCGTGAGCCACAGCGCGCAGAAGTAGTCCCACGCGGCGGGGGTGCAGGTGGGGCCGGCGGGCGCGGGGCCCGCGCCGCCGCGCCCGCGGCGGTCGACGTTGCCGTCGGTCTGCAGGCGGCGGGCGTAGCGGCGGAGACTGGCGTAGGTGCAGGACAGATTGTGCTGGGCGCAGTAGTCGGCCACCGTCAGCGACGGCGGGATGGCAGGGTCGGCGAACACGTCACGGGCCGCCGCCGCCGCGTATGCGGCGGCGAGCGCGGCGCGGCGCCCCGGACGGGCCGCGGCGAAGGCGTCGAAGCCGCGGACCAGCAGGCGGGTGCGCTGGTAACGCTCATGGTCCGCGGAGGACCAGGTGCCGCTGCCGGCGGGGAGGCCGGCCACGGGGCGCGCGGGAGCTGGAGCGCCCGCGCGCGCGAACTGCGGGGCGCGGAGGTGCTTGTGGACGGGGACGCCGTCGAGAAGGTCGTCGCGGTGGAGGTGCCAGCGGCCGCGCAGCTTGCGGGCCCGGCGGCTGCGTTCCGCCATGCGGGCGAGCTTGCGCCGCCAGGCGGCGTCGGTCGTGCCCGGCGGCGCCGGCACGGCGGACAGCGGAATATAGAGCTCCGGGGCACTGGCCTGGGCACGGGCCCCGGAGTCGGAGGGGAAAGAAGTCACGAGTGAGGTGGACGAGGCGGGCGGGGAACCGGCCCCGTCCGCAGGGGTGGGGGGCACCCCGGGAAACGGAAGCATAGCGGGGGCGGGAGTCGAACCCGCGACCTGGAGATTATGAGCCTCCTGAGCTGCCACTGCTCTACCCCGCTGCTGCGTTAACTGGACTGGCGACCACGGACGCCGGTGATGCGGATGCGCGGCTTGCCCTGCTTGCGCCGCGCGATGCGGCGGGCTTGGGCGACCGAGACCCGGACGCTGACGGCCGCCTCCGCTTCGTCGGGGGTAAGACCGAGCTCGGCCACGGCCTGGTGCAGCCACGTGGCGGGGTCGATGGTTTCGGTGACGGGCTCGTCGCGGACCACCTGTCGTGCGCCGGGCAGGAACTCGTAGATGTCAATGCGGCGGCGACGAAACTCGCCCTCCAGTGCAGCCTGGAGCGTCTCGATCTCACGCTTGAGCCGCTCGGAAAACTTGAGCTTGCCGTCCAGATCCATGCACGCTGCGAGCAGCTCCTCGTTGGTCATCACCGGCCCTCCGTGGCCAGGGGCGCTGGTAGGCGCCACCGGGACCGAGCAGGACCAGGGGCGGGGCAGCGCTGATCATGTCGGGGTGGGAATCTAATGGCCGGCCATCCGGGGCGCGGCCATACTGTATTGATGCTGCGGGCCACGGAGCCCGAGGCGGCCAGTCCTGGCCGTTTGTGTCGCCGTCCTGGCGACTCCTCGGGCCTTCCGTGGCCCGACGTGTATCACGCTGGAAGCAGGCCAGCAGTACACCGGTGACAAACCGGTGCCACAAGGAGCGGCGAGCGGGGGGCTGGGGGTGTTCGGGCCGTAAAGGGGGGATAGCCAGCCCACCGCGCGCGCCGCGCCGACACCGGCCGGCGGCCGATGTCACAGGTGTGGTTTGGGCAATTGGCGGTTGCCCGCCGCGGGAGAGCGTCCCGCCACGCTGCGGCGCCACCTGGGCCGCAATATCGGACTGGCCGGCATTTGCCGGGTTGCATGACTGGTGTTCACGGTGGATACTTAGCGTGTGCACGGAGGCACCTCGTAGATAAGACGGGTCCAAGGGGCCGCGGGACCAAGGGGTCCAGGGCAGCCGGCGAACCGTCAACTAACCCGCGGCACGGCCGCCATCCTGATCAAGCTCGACGGTGAGCAGCTCCTGCAGGCGCTGCGCGCCCAGCGCAAGCAGCCGGCGAATGAGCACGTGGCGCTGCAGCCCGGTGCGTCGTTCCAGCTCGACCAGGGTCAGCAAGTCGTCTCGCCGAATGCGAGTGGTCGTGATGTGGTCCTTTCGTGCTCGCATGAGCAAGAGCGCGGCGAACCGCCCCGCCCCCGTTCGGCGGCACCTATCTTCGCAGATCGTGGGCGCGGGCTCAAATTTGGGTTAGGATTTTCTGCGGGAGGTGGCGTGTCACATGGGTGCAATTGCGAAACGCACCGGGGATGATGCTGACTTGGTGAAGTTCGAGGCGTGGCGCAAGAAGGAGCGCCGCCGCCGGCGGGTCGTTGCCGTGCTGATCATTTCGTTACTCGGAAACGTCGGGTTGGGGGCGTTGTACTGGCGCGCTGCGGCACGCGTGCGCGAGCTCGATGGTGTGTTGAGCCGCGTGGCGATCCTGCTGCAAGCTGCCAACGCGGAAGCGTTCGCGAGCGATGCTCCCGGCAGTCTGGACGCGCCAGCGGGCGCCGCCCCGCTCGACGTCCTCACGGTGACGGAGTTGCGCTGTAAGAACATGGCCGGCAACCAGATGCTAGGACGGATATCGTGGTCGGCTGAGATTCAGAATACGAGCATGTTCGATCAGACCTGCAAGATCACGGTTTGGCTCCTCGACGAAGCAGGGTTCGTGATCGAAACAGACTATGAGTACGGCATCGTCGTCACGGGCCACGGCACCGCGACGGTGCGCGGTAGCGTGTTGACGACGCCGTCCAGCGCCAGCTCGGTCGTGGGCTGCGAATGTAGGCTGGAGTGGGACTGATGGGAGGTGAGGCATGGATGCGAAAATGCAACGGATGTTGCTGGCGGGGGGGCTGCTGTGCTCGGCCGTGATCAATGTGCTCTGCCTCTGGCAGCTCGGCGTTACGCAGGCCCGCGATCGCGCGCTACAGGCCGCAATGGGGCGCGTGGCTGAGTCCGGCGTACCAGCACAACCCGCGCCTGCGCCGGGCGGCACTGCGGCTGAGTCGGTGACTGGCCCGACGATTGCGCAACTGGCGGCGCGGGCCGCTAGCGCAGCGCGCAGCGCGGCAGAAACCGCGTACCTCAAGGGTCTGGCGGCGGGAGTGCCGCTGCTGTGTGGCGAGCCGTGTGCCGGGCTGAGCCGTGAGCTGGCGCAGCAACTGGACGCGCCCCGGCGCGAGCAATGGCTGGCCGCTGCACTGCGCTGGGCGCTGGATCCGCCAGCCGACCGGCTGGAGCGGCTGCACAAGGCCGGGTTGCGCTACACGGATCTGCGGGGACACGACAAGCAGAGCGTATGCGAGCTGGCGTACAACCTGTCCGGCGACCCCGACACGCGGCTGGCGGCGCGCGACGGCTGGGACAGGCAGGCGGATGCGCGCTTCGCGGATGAGATCACGCTGTGGGTGCGGGGACTCGTCGATCCACGGATGTCGGGGCCCAATCCGCGGCCGGTGCGGGCGCGCATGGCGAACTGGGCGTGGCGACTGGAACGGGTCGAGACGACGCGGGGCCGGCCCGTGCGGTGACAAGCAGCGGTTGAGCGCCGCCAGGCGCAGCGGAGCGCACTACCGGTGCCACAGGGCGCTGCGTCAGCGCTCAAGGGATCAAAAGATCAGGATATGGGGGTTGACGGGGCGGCGCGGGTCAGATAATGTGCGCGGCGCAATTGGCAATTGCTCGTACTGATGGCAAGGAGGCCGTCGGATGCGGGCACACATGGATGGCATCACGCCGCTGGCCCGACTGCTGGTCGGGATCACTCTCTTATTGCTGCTGGTTTTGCTGCCGCTCGGCTGCGCGGACGCCGAAAGCGCCCAGGTCACGCTCGACCGGCTCGAACGCGGCGGGGCCCGCGGACACCTCATTCTGACCGCCGGCGGACCGCCCGGCGTGGGGGCCAGCAACCACTTCTACCTCGGGACACCGTCGGCCACGCTGGCGTTCGATGGGGACATCGACTTCTCGAAAACCGGTGCCACAGGCAAGACCAGAGGAGCACACGGATGTGCGGATGGTACTTCGAATTCTGCTCACTGATTGCCGAACTGGTGACGTTCGGCGTGGAGGGCTAGGCATGCGTGGGAACGTGGGAACGTGGGAACGTGGGCACGTCAGGGCGCGGAACGCGGCGTCTGTGGTGTGGGGGACGGTGCTGGTGCTCGTCGTGCTGCTGCTGCTGTGGGCGCAGCCGGCGGCGGCCGACTGTCAGTATCACACGACCGTCGATTTCCCGGACATCGAGCTGTGCACGGTTGCGCCACCGGCCGTGACGCACGCCGGCGACGGGACACTGTTCGACGTGGACGTGTACGCGATCGTACTCAACCTGGGGAGCGGGCACGGGTACATACCCGCGCCTCTGCGCATCCCGAGCGTCAACTACGGGTGGCGCTGGGTCGCCGCGGACGACGGGTCGGAAAGCTACGCGATCGAGCCCGTCTGCATCGCGGCCGGCGACGAGCTGGACGCAGCCGGGCTGTGTCTCCAGTTCGGCTACGACGTGGTCGAGCCGTGCGGCGACACGAGCGGCCTGCCGTGGTGCCTGCCGCCGTGGGACTGGGACTGCCGGACACGCCTGTACTGGACGCTCGGCAACGGGCACGACTACACGGACGGCTGCACGGGTGACGTGCTGCTGGCAGATGTCGGCGACGTGATCCACGTGGCGACGGTGACGTTCCGGACGACGGGCTACGAGGTGGGGCCGATCGAGCTGTGGCCGCGGATCGAGTACGGGCCGAATTTCGTGTGGGTGTGGCAGGATCATCCGAGCGGGGGCTGCTCGTGGATCGACGCCGACGTGTGCGGGTGGGACTACTGGGGCGTGCCGATCGAGATTGTCACGCACCCCGTGACTGGACCCGGCGACATGAACTGTGACGGGGCGGTGAACATGGACGATGTGCCGCTGTTCGCGCAGGCGTTCGGGTACCCCGGCGGGGCCGGCTGGCCGCACTGCGACTGGTGGCGGGCCGACTGCGATCAGGACGGCGATGTGGACTATGACGACGTGCCGGCGTTCGTCGCCCGGCTGGAGTAGACGTGCACGGGAAACACCCTCACGCACAGGAGCGCCGG
>CAYXTR010000006.1:136284-164984 GCA_964468185.1 uncultured Planctomycetales bacterium
GCGCCGGCAATGGTTGCTGCGCTGCTGGCGTTGCTGGGGGGCTGCACACTGCATCTGCATTACCACGCGCACCGGTTGCAAACCGGTGGGGCAGAGCGCGAGCCAGACGTGCTGACGGACGGGCAGTCCGCGGCGCTCGACGAGCTGTGGAGGTCGGCGGATGAAGAGTAACGGACCCGACGGGTGGCGCTGGTGGCTGTGGCCGCTGCGGAGCCGCAAGGTGCAGGTGGCCGTGACGACGCTCATCGTCGCCTGGGGCGGACACGCGGGCTGGGCGCTCGACGCCGAACTGGTCGCGACCATCGTCGCGGTCGGCGTGTCGATCATCCTCGGCATCGCCATCGAGGACGCCGGTGAGAAGAGCCGGCCGGGCAGCGCGACCGACTGGTTCAAGCTCGGGGACTTCAACGGGAAGCCATAAATGCAGCAGTCAGCAGGCGACAACGTGGACACCCGGACGCCGCTGCCGGCGGCGGTCGAGGCGTTCGTGGCGGGGCTGATCGCGGCCGCCGCGGCGAACCATGCCGACGGCGAGACCGGCGAGACGATCCGGCGGCTGGAAGGCGACCTCGTCCGCCAGCAGCGGGAGCTCGCCTGCTGCCGTCGCCGGCACGGGGTGCGCTTCAGCCTGGCGGACCACATGGGGAACGTGAGCCTGGGGATCCGGAACGACAAGTGAACTGCCAAGGTGAACCAGGCCCTGCAACACCGGAGGCAGGCGTGAGCCCAAGCGACATGAAAGAGGCGCTCGAGAAGCTGGTCGGGCCGATCGGCGTGTCCGGGGTGATGTTTCGTCCGCCGGGTGTGGACTGGAAGGCCCAGCGGGTGCTGGGGCGCGACGGGCGACTGGTTATCTGGCGCGCTCAACTGGCGGCGGAGTCTGACGCCAACCTGAACACAGTCGAATCCCGCATCGAAGCCTATTTGAACGATGGTCGAGCCTACGCGCTAACTGATGGCTTTGGACGCTCGACGAGCTATGCGGTCCTGAGACGTAACGGCACGCGGCGCGACGGGCGGCGCATCACGACGACATCCGGGAAGGTCCTGCAGCGCTGGACGCTGACGTTTGACGTGCTGTGGCCGCAGGTGGGGGCGACGTCACTATGATCCGACTCGGCGAACCAGGCACAGCACTGGCCGGACAACTCGAGCAGCCGGTAGTGGAGATCGAGACCGGTCCGCTCACGCATCTGTTCGAGCCGGCGCCCGGTCTGATCGCTGACGGCTTCGAGATCAACCGCACGGCGAACGACGTCATGCCGACGGCGGCGCTCCGGCTGAATGTCGCCGAGAACTACGAGATCGTCCCGGACGGCACGAGCCGGTTGAAGGATTGGCAGGTCCGCGGCCTGGCCGGCCTGGCACTCAATGCCCATGACTACGTGATGGGCGCGAAGCGCATTCGCATCCGCACGTTGCGCGGCAACCCGCTCGACGACTGGCTGCTCTTCGAGGGCTTCGCCCAGAAACTCGAGCTCGGTTGGAGCGGATCGCAGACCGCCAGCGGGCGTTGGGCCACGGCGTTCCTGGTCGGCACGTATGCAGCGGCAGACCTGGAGCCCTCACAGTTCATGTGGGGGCAGTGGCGCCGCACGCGTGCCGCGTTCCTGGAGGGCCTCAGCGAAGATCTGGGCCGCGAATGTTGCCGGGTGGGCGTGCCGCTCGTGTTCAATCCAGGTGGGCGGGCGAATTGCGATCCGGATCCGCTCGAGTTCGACGATGGCACTAAGGTCTACATCTTCACCGACCCGGATAATGCGCGTGCTGTCCCGTGGACGGTGGCGAAGATGCTGCGGTACATTCAGTGGGCGGCCGTGGAACCGGCGCCGCCATACTCTCTCCAAGCGGACCGGTACGACGTGCTCTACAACTCGCTGGACCACGGCCTGACGGATCCGGGCGTGATGTGGACCTCATACGGGCTCCAGCACGCGAACCTCGACGAGATCCTGGCTGCCGACCTGGAGGGTAGCGTCACCCTGCTGGAGTCGGCCCCGAACAATGCGGACGGCGGGGCTGGAATCGCCGCGCTGCTGCGCGCGTATCCCGACATCGCGATGGAGGGGTTCTCGGTCGCGGAGTGCTTTGCGTTCCTCGCTGATCGGGCCGGCATGCTCATCGATTCCTGGAGTGAGTTTGACTTGGCCGGCCAATCGGTCACGAAGGTCAAGTTCGCGGTGCGTGGGCATCGCTGGGCGGACGAGGATGTCGAGGGTCCGCCGGACGCGCCGGGCAGTATGACCCGCGGCGTCTACCTGTACATTCCGGCCGATCGTCGGCAGGAGGATCCGGCAGAGTTCCCGACGGAGGCGAAGCTGCTGGCCGAGGGCTGTGCGACCGAGGGCCGCATCATGCTCGATGACTCCAGTGTGCGCGGCTCTGTCGTGGTGCTTGGTGAGACGGCCCAGCATGAGATGACCGTCGAGCTCAAGCCCGGCTGGACGCCGGACGCATGGTGGGACATTAACCACGACGACGACGATGAAGTCGAGGCCGCAATTGAGCGGCTGGACACGGACGAGTGGGCCAATCGATACGTCACCAGCACGCCATCGTCCACCAATATGCAATATCGGCACGTCGGCCGACTGTGGGTGCTGAATGAGGACGGCGCGTTCAGGGCCGCCGCCTGCCAGCGTACATACGGCCCCTGGTCATCGTCGGAGGCCTGGGAGCCCTACGATTTCCGCAACGTGGCCGGGGTCAACGAGCTCACATTCCGCGGCGATGCCGGCTGGAGCGTGCGTCGCCGCCGGTTTCTTCCGACCCGCGCGACCAATGCAGACGCACCCGACAGTGTCGACGCAGCCGATGAGTTCGGCATCATGGTCGAGATCAGCTTTGACGGCGGGTCGTCTTGGATGCGGTACGTCGTCAACGTGACCAACGAGCCCACGCGGTGTGCTATTACGTTCCCGGAGGCCGACCTCCGCGCGTTCGAGGACGGAGATGGCGAGTCGTTCGCGACAGCGTACTTGCGCGGCAACCTGCGGGTGCGCGTGACCGCCAACGTCGAATCCGACGATCGGATGTATGGCTTCGAGCCGCCACCAGAAGATGGGGCCCCGGTGGTGTTTGCCGAACTGCTCGATCGCCAGGAGCGGCTCGCACGCCGCTTGCGCGGGTCGGCGGATTCAGCGCTGTGGGCTGCCTATAACTTTCACTATCCGGGATCACGTGACGACCAGCAGGAGGCGGACGCGATCGCCAGGCGAGTGCTGGCGGAACTGCGAGATCGCAGGTCGCCCGGGCAGGTCACGATACCGTTCCTGCTGCGTGATGACGACACCGCGCCTTGGCCGAACTACCGCATTGGCGACGAGATCCTGGGCGTCCGCACCGGCGACGCGGACACGTCGTTCCTGGTGGGTGGATCCTGGAATGACCAGGTCGGCCGTGCGCCACGCATCACGGCCATCAACTACCGGTATTCGCGGTCGCCGGCGGAGGTCGCGACGATCCTGCAGATCGATGATGAGATCTATTCAGACGTTCAGGAGGGGAGCCCCGGCTATGCGTAGCGTGAGGAGACTCGAGGATGCCGCGCAGGTGGTGGCACGCCGCATTAGGCCTGTTGCGCGGGAGTTTCTGGAATCTGGGGTGAGTGCGGCGGGAGCATCGCCCGTAAGCCAGATTTCGTACTGCTACGTGTCATCGGCTTACAAAGATGGAGGAGAGTTCTGGGTGAGTGGCTACTTGATGCAGCATAGTGGCGCGTTGGAGCCGGACCTCGACAGCCCCATCGACGTGTTGTGCCGTGCATACGGGACTGGCGTGAGCGACATGCCATGGGAGGAGGTCGTCCCCTACTACCAGGAGGGCGACATCATTCGCGTCACCAAGCCATCGCCGCAATATGATGACCAGCCGTGGGAGGCCGTTGACGGCCTGATCGGTACGTGTGAGAGTGGCGCATGAGTGATCCCGGACTGGTGATGCGCTGCGGGTCGCCGGGTGTGGCGGCGCGATGTTTGGTCCCGGGCCTGCTCCAGCGATGCGAAGGGGGCGTCCCGGAGCCCTGGATTGGAATCGCTACTCCCTTTCCGCATGTTCGGGCCAGTTGGGGCTGGTCGCGCGGCGACGGAAACGGTCATGAGGTGGGCTTCCACGCAGAAGATATCTTCTATCCGGAAACGTTCTATCACCGCGACAACCCCCCATGGCTTCAATGGCTGCACCCATACAGTCACGTCGTGTGGGCGCTACCGGATGTGACCAGGGGGGAAGTGGTGGCATTCTTGAACGGGGAGCCGAGCACACAGGTAGAAGTGTGCGGCATCGCGGGATCCAGCTGGGACCGCATGAGCCTGGCAGGCGGGATGCCGATATGCTGGCGGCGTGTCGGGGCCAACACGGTCGGCAGTGGCAGCATCAATGTCTGGATAGTCAGGGACACGTACAGCGTGAACTTCGATCAGATTATGCGCTCGTTGATTGCGAGCATGTGTTTTGATGTCGAGGATCCAGATCCGGAGTTCCATCTCACGTACTGGGGCGGTAGCTGGGGGCAGACCGACAACATCGTGCTGATGCACTGGTACCATGATCCACCGCCGGGGTTCAATGAGCGACTGTTTCAGCAGCACGTGCCCATCAGCGTAAGCGTGGTCGTGCCGGGGACATACGACAGCGCCGCCGACATGAATGCGAACGCGCCGCGTGAGGCTACGTTGATTTCGATGCAATGGACGGATTTCACCCGCACTGCGAGCGGGGAGTGGTTCCATCGAGGCTCATGCGACTCTTCCCCCGGACACCCAGCTATAGCCGCCGACTTCTATTGCTATATGAGCGGAGGGCCGCTGGGCGGGACGTTCTTGCGCGAGCTGACATACGGTGACTCGCCGGGCCGATGGGAGGCTCCTGTTCTGCACAGGTATACCAAATATGGCGCAACCCAATGCACTGGTGGGTATCCGAATCTCTGCATCTGGGACTCTGATGCTCCGGACGAGTGGAACGGGATCGATGAGCATGAGGCGTGCGACGCGTGCAGGCTGACTTATGGATACGTGCCGTGATGTGCTGTAACGGGCACAAGGCGATCCGCGGCGCGGTGGGGCTGGCCACGGCCGCCGCCAACACGGCCACAGGTAATTACGACCCGCACCGCGAGCAACAGAAGCGCGCCGTGTGCGAGCGCTGCGAGCACGTGATCAGGACGCGCGTCACCAGCCGCTGGACGGTGCTGCGGTGTGGGCTGTGCTCGTGTGTGCTGGTGGCCAAGTGGCGCAGCGGAGAGCCGTGTCCGGATGGGCGCTGGGTGTGAAGATAGGTAAGCTTGCCGCGGGCAGATTTCGCGGCTTTTTGTGACGGATTTGATGCCGCTTCGAACGGAGTTCGACGGCGAAAGCTGAACGCGGGCGACGGGGGAGTCAGGGAGTGTATGGACGTCGAGCGGTGCGCACATTTGTGCGCTCGTGCGCACGTTTCGATGCGCGGTTCATCCTCCGATTCTCAGCCCCCCAAATCCTCCCCACCCACTTGACCTCCCGATATATTCATGGCAACACTGCCATATAACCATGAAAAACAGCCAACTCCATCCCATCAGCCGCTACATAGCCCGTGCCGAGATCGCCAAAGCACTCGCCCACCCCACCCGCCTCCTGATGCTCGACGCACTCACCCACGGCGAACTCTGCGTCTGCGAACTCACCGATCTCGCCGGAGTCGACCAGTCCACCGTCTCCAAACACCTCGCCATCCTGCGAAACGCCGGCATCGTCAGCGTCCGAAAAGAACGCACCAAGACCTTCTACCGCCTCCGCATCTGTTGCCTGAGCAGCCTCTGGGAATGCATCGAATCCGTGCTCAAAGACAACCTCAAATCTCAACAGGCCGCCATCGGATCATGAGCGACACGCCGCCCAGCCCCGCCGTCCCCCTCCGCCAGCGCTTCGCACCGCACGCACGCACTATCGCCGTGCTCGGAAGCATGCTCGCCATCTTCTTGCTGGCGCACTTTCTTCCGTTCCCGGCCCTGCCCGCCAGCGGCAAGCTCAGCACCGCCGCCCGCGAAGCCCTGCTCATGCTCCAGGACTACGCCCGGCACCACGTGCTGCTCTGCCTGGTCCCCGCCTTGTTCATCGCCGGTGCGATCGCGTGCTTCATCTCCCAAGCGGCCGTCATGAAGTACTTCGGCGCCCAGGCCCACAAGGTCGTCGCATATACCGTCGCCGCCGTCTCCGGCACGATCCTCGCCGCCTGTTCGTGCACCATTCTTCCGCTCTTCGCGGGTATCTACACGCGCGGCGCCGGCATCGGCCCGGCCACCGCCTTCCTCTACTCCGGGCCCGCCATCAACGTCCTCGCCATCATCCTCACCGCCCGCATCCTCGGCTGGGAACTTGGAGCCGCCCGCGCCATCGGCGCCATCATCTTCAGCATCCTGATCGGACTCACGATGCACCTGATCTACCGCAAGGAAGAGGCGGCCCGCCAAAACGCCGGCGACTTCGTCATGCCCCCCGACACCCAGGAACGCCCCCTCTGGCAGACGATCCTCTACTTCGCCGCCATGATCGGCGTCCTTGTCTTCGCCAACTGGAAAGTCCTCGATACGACCGGCTTCGGCGGACTGATCGCGTCCGGCAAGTGGATCCTCGTCGCAGTCCTGCTCGTCGCCCTCGCCCTCATGCTCATCTTCTGGTTCCGCGACTCCGAGCTCAAGGAATGGCTCGCCAGCACATGGACCTTCGCCCAACAAATCCTCCCCCTCCTATTCGTCGGCGTCCTTGCCGCCGGCCTGCTCCTCGGCCGCCCCGGTCATCCCGCACTCATCCCGGAGAGCTGGATCGCCGGCCTCGTCGGCGGCAATAGCATCACCGCCAACTTCTTCGCCGCCCTCGCCGGCGCCCTCATGTACTTCGCCACCCTCACCGAAGTCCCCATTCTCGAAGGCCTGCTCGGTGCCGGCATGGGCAAAGGCCCGGCCCTCGCCCTGCTGCTCGCCGGCCCGGCCCTCTCTCTGCCCAACATGCTCGTCATCCGCGCGGTCATGGGCACGCGCAAAACACTCGTCTATGTCGTGCTCGTGGTCGTACTTTCCACGACCGCCGGCCTCATCTACGGCTCACTACCCCTCGGAGGTACCCCCGCATGAAAATCGAAGTCCTCGGCACCGGCTGCGCCAAATGCGACGCCCTCGAAGCCGCCACCCGCAAAACCGCCGACAAGCTCGGCCTCGACTACACCCTGGAGCACGTCAAGGACATCGCAAAGATCACCGGCTACGGCGTGATGATGACCCCCGCCCTCGTCATCGACGGCAAAGTCAAGGTGTCCGGCAAGTTGCCCAGCGACGCCGAGCTGGAGCAATTGCTCCAGCGCTAACACCGCCTCTCTGGAGAGGAGATTCCCATGACCGGCAAGACCGTCCTGACATTCGGCCTGTTGGCCTTCGTCGCCATCAGCGTCGTCTATCTCGTCGTCTCCGAATCTGCCAAGCCGACTGAGACCGCGCCACAAGCGCAACCGGTAGCACAACCCGCTACGGCGGCCGCGCCCGCCGAGGCCGCCGCGCCGAGCATGCCGCGCGAAGGCCTGCTCGCCGAGCTCGATACGCTCGACGAAACAGACGACTCCACGGGCACCATGCCCGCCCACCGCGTCGTCGCCTACTACTTCCACAACACGCAGCGCTGCATGACCTGCAACAAGATCGAGCGCCTGGCAGAAGAAGCTCTCCGCGAGCAATTCGCCCCGGCCCTGGCCGACGGCACGTTGGTCTGGCGCACCGTGAACATGGAAATGCCCCCCAACGAGCACTTCGTCGAAGACTACCAGCTCGTCACCAGTTCTCTCGTCCTCGTCGACTTCCACGACGGCGAGCAGCGCGACTGGACCACCATGGAAAAGGTCTGGCAACTCGTCCACGACGACGAAGCCGCCTTCAAGCAATACGTCGCCGAGCAGGCCCAGGCCTATCTGGAGCACGACGCGTGAATACCGAATTCTGGGCGACTCTGGCGGGCGCTGCCTGGCTCGGTATCCTCACGGCCATCAGCCCCTGCCCGCTTGCTACCAACGTTGCGGCAATCTCGTGGATCAGCCGCCGCGTGGAAAACCCCCGCGCCGCCCTGCTCACAGGACTGCTCTACACGCTCGGCCGCAGCGCGGTGTACGTGGCCATCGCTGCAATCCTCGTCGCCAGCCTGCTCTCCGCGCCGACCGTCTCCGTCACCCTCCAGAAATACATGAACAAGCTGCTCGGCCCCATGCTCATTCTGCTGGGCATGATTCTCCTCGGACTCATCACGCTCCCCAGCCGCGGCTCCGATCTCGGCCAGAAAGTCGGCCAGCGCGTCGCCGATTGGGGCGTCTGGGCCGGCCTCGTTCTCGGCGTCGTCTTCGCCCTTTCCTTTTGCCCCGCCTCAGCAGCGCTCTACTTCGCCGGCCTGATCCCGATGTGCGTCAAAGCCGAATCCAGCATTCTCCTCCCGCTCGTCTTCGGCATCAGCACCGCCCTACCCGTCGTCATCTTCGCTATCCTCATCGCCATCAGTGCCAACGCCATGGCCACCGCCTTTAACAGCATCACCGCCTTCGAACGCTGGGCCCGCCGCGTCACCGGCGTCATCTTCCTGCTCATCGGCATCTACTTCTCACTCGCGTTCATCTTCAAGATCGTCCCTACAAGCGTCGGCTAATCCCACCCCACGCAACTTGAAATCGCCGGCGCGGACATATATGCTTATCCATATATGACTGCCCTGACCACCACACCCGATCTCTTCCGCGCCTTCGCCGACCCGACCCGCCTGCGCCTGCTCAATCTCCTGCTCGAGGGCGAGTGCTGTGTCTGCGTCCTCTGCGACGTCCTGAAGGAGTTCCAGCCCAAAGTCTCCCGCCACCTCGCCTACCTCCGCCGCGTCGGCCTTGTCCACGCCCGTCGCGACGGCAAGTGGATCCACTATCGCCTCACCGACGACCCCGCGGGCATCCGGCAAACCCTTCTCGCCTGCGTCCGCGACTGCCTCCGCGACATCGACACGCTCCAGCGCGACCTCGCCACGCTTCGAGAGATCCAAGCCACCAGCCCCCGCTGTTCCTGAAGGAGCCCCCTTGGCCGATCAACTCGCCCGCTCCCGCACCGCCAACCCCACTGCCGAAGCCTGCCCGCGCCGCCTCGGCTTCCTCGACCGCTTCCTCACCCTCTGGATCTTCCTCGCCATGGCACTCGGCGTCGCCCTCGGCCACTTCCTCCCCACCGTCCAGCAGGTCATCGACCGCTTCTCCGTCGGCACCACCAACATCCCCATCGCCGCCGGCCTCATCCTCATGATGTACCCGCCGCTCGCGAAGGTGAAGTACGAGGAGCTCGGCGACGTCTTCCGCAACCTCAGAGTACTCGGCCTCTCCCTGGTGCAGAACTGGATCATCGGCCCCGCTCTCATGTTCGCGCTCGCCGTTCTTTTCCTGCGCGACTACCCCGAATACATGATCGGCCTCATCCTCATCGGCCTCGCCCGCTGCATCGCCATGGTCATCGTCTGGAACGACCTGGCCAAAGGTGACCGCGAATACGCCGCCGGCCTCGTCGCGTTCAACTCGATCTTCCAGATCCTCTTCTTCTCCGTCTACGCCTGGCTGTTCATCACCGTCCTGCCCCCCCTCTTCGGCCTGGAAGGCATGGCCGTCGACATCACTATCGCCCAGATCGCCTGGAGCGTCCTCATCTACCTCGGCATCCCCTTCTTCGCCGGCATGCTGACGCGCTTCATCCTCGTGGGCCGCAAAGGCCGCGACTGGTACGACTCGCAGTTCGCGCCCCGCATCTCCCCTCTCACCCTCATCGCCCTGCTCTTCACCATCGTTGTCATGTTCAGCTTCAAGGGCGACCAGATCGTCCAGCTCCCCTTCGACGTCCTCCGCATCGCCATTCCGCTATGCATCTACTTCGTCGTCATGTTCCTCGTCTCCTTCTGGATGGGCAAAGCCCTCGGCGCAAACTACCCCCGCACCACCACCATCGCCTTCACCGCCGCCAGCAACAACTTCGAACTCGCCATCGCCGTCGCTATCGCCGTCTTCGGCATCACCTCCGGCCAGGCCTTCGCCGCCGTCATCGGCCCCCTGGTCGAAGTCCCCGTTCTCATCGGCCTCGTCAGCGTCGCACTCTGGCTCCGCCGCCGCTACTTCGGCACAACTGAGGCCCCCGCACCCGAGGTTGCATAAATGAACCCCAAACGCGTTCTTATCCTCTGCACCGGTAACTCCTGCCGCTCCCAAATGGCTGAAGGCTGGTGGAATCACCTCGCCGGCAACACTTGGCAGGCCTTCTCGGCCGGCTCCCACCCCAGCGGCTACGTCCACCCCCTCGCCATCGAGGCCATGCGAAACGCCGGCATCGACATCTCCACGCACCGCAGCCAGTCCGTGCAGGAATTCGCCGACCAGCACTTCGACCTCGTCGTCACCGTCTGCGACCACGCCCGCGAAGCCTGCCCCATCTGGCCCAACGCCACCAAGACCCTCCACTGGCCCTTCGAAGACCCCGCCCTCGCAACCGGCACCGACGCAGAGCAACGCACCTCGTTCCACACCATCCGCGACCAGATCCGAGACCGCATCGCCGCCTACCTCGACCCGCACGCCTAGGAATCAAGGCCCTTTCGTCGCTTCCGCGGCGGAGCCTAAGTTACACCACCGTAAGGGGTTCCACACGCCCGGCAAAAAACTCCTGCCCGGATTGAGCGAATCTGCCGATAAAATATCCTATCGGAGGTCTGCATTCCATGGACGGCGGAGAGCACACTTCTAGTTATAGGACTACCAGCGCTCCCCGGGTTGATCTCCACAGCGAGGTGCTATAATGTTGTCAATTGGACGGTTAACGTGCCAAGCGCCGACCGCCACCCTACTCTCAGACCGCCCGGCACGAACGCCGACGCGGTCTGACGGGCGGCGACTTGAACAGGGGGGCTCGGTCAGCACCGAAAGGGGGTGGGGCCGTGCCTGACAGTAAGTTCTCATATAAACCCGAGGAGGATCTGGTGAGCGCAGCGCGCAAACGAATCATGATGATCTCCACTCACGGCTACGTCGGCCCGCAAGTGGAGTTTGGCAAGCCCGACACCGGCGGACAGGTCGTCTACGTGCTCGAGCTGAGCAAATCGCTGGCTCGCCTGGGCTACCACGTCGACATCCTTACACGCCAGTTTGAAGATCAGCCCCGTGAAGAGAAGGTCGCCGACCGCTGCCGCGTCCTGCGATTCCCCTGCGGCGGCAAGGACTTCATCCCCAAGGAGACCCTCTGGGAGCACATCCCCGAGTGGTGCGAAAACGTCAAGAAGTTCATCAAGGCCAAGCGGATGAAGTACCACTCCGTCTTCACCCACTACTGGGACGCCGGCCTCGCCGGCACCAACCTCTCCGACCACCTCAACATCCCCCACGTCCACGTGCCGCACTCCATCGGCGCCTGGAAACGTGACAACATGGACGGCGACCCGGAAGAGCTCGAACGCGAATACAACTTCAACAAGCGCATCCGCGAAGAGAAAATCACCTACGACGAATGCGACGCCCTCGTCGCCACCACCCCCCAACAGCGTGAGATCCTCGCCGCCAGCGAGTACGAAATCCCACGCGAGAAACTCCACGTCATCCCACCCGGCTACGACGACTCTCGCTTCTACCCCGTCTCCGCCGCCACGCGCGAAGCTCTCAAGAAGGACAAGGGCTTCGACGGCCGGCTCGTGCTCGCCCTCGGTCGCATGGCCGCCAACAAAGGCTACGACCTGCTCATCCGCGCCATGCCCCCCGTCATCAAGCGACTCGACAACGTCAAGCTTCTCCTCGCCGTCGGCTCCGACGACCCGCCCGAGAGCGAGAAGAAACAGATTGAAGACCTCAAGAAGCTCGCAGCCGAACTCGGCATATCCGACCATGTCGTCTTCGCCGGCTACATCAGCGACGCGGAACTGCCCGACTACTACCGCATGGCCGACGTGTTCGCCCTCTCCAGTCGCTACGAACCCTTCGGCATGACCGCCATCGAAGCCATGGCCTGCGGCACGCCGACCGTCGTAACCACCGAGGGCGGCCTGTGGGAACGTGTCACGTGGGGGCTCGAAGCACTCTACGCCAACCCCTTCGACCCCGAAGTCTACGGCTTCATGTTACATAGCGCACTCAACTACCCACGCGTGCGGGACAATCTCTCGAAGTTCGGCTCCCACCGCGCGCGCGCTAGCTACACCTGGATGGGTATCGCCCAGCAGATCCTCGGCCTCGCTCAGGCCATCCGCGTGCACGACCGCGGCAAGAGCGCCAAGCTCCCGGAAGCGCCTGCCGGACTCCCCGAAGAAACCCCCGTTATCCCCGTCGGATAACGCACCACTGCGTCAGGACTCCGCGCCTGACGTCCTCACATACAACGGGCGAGACCGCGTGCCAACGCGTCTCGCCCTGTTCTTTGATCCACGCTGCGCGCCGCCCCCCCTCACGCTCCCTCAGGCCTCACCTGCGACAGAATGTCCCGCGCCAATTCCGGCGTCGCACTCCGAAACGCCTCTTCCTCACGCGGCGCACTCAGCACAAAGTCACCCGCCACCTCAAAGCCCCCTACGAGGCCCTTGTTCGTCGCCTTCGCGCGCCGCTGATCCCGCGGAAAGATGAACAGCACCGTCTCATCCAGCGCACCACCAATCAGCACATTCACCGTATGGTTCTCCGGGTCACCACGCACCCACTCCTCCGCGAACGCATGCGCCGCCGAAATATCACGACCCGCCCCCAAGGCAAACCGCCGCACCGCCGTCGGATAATGCGCCGCCCCGTCCGCGGCCATCGTCTCAATCGGCATCGGACATGTCGTGATCTGGTAGTGCATGTGCCACGGGATGCTCGCCCCGGCCCCCGGACCGTTGAACAGCACCCGAAACCGCCCGGCCGTCTGCTCGTACAAATCCAGCATCGCCGCCAGCGCATGCTCCGAATACGCCTGATCGGTATGCTCCGCCGTCATCACCGTGAAGTGATCCAGCTCGATCCACGAGAAATTCGCGCCCGCAAAGTAATTCCGCCCCGCCAGCGTCATCGGCACCAGCTTCTCCAGCGGGTGACACTCCGCAATATTCGCCGCACACAGAAAACAGTGCCGCTGGTTCGGATCCCGCGGATCACGAAACAGCTTGCTCTCGTCCCGGTCCGGATTCAAAATCCCCCGCCGCTCCAATTCACCCACGTCCCCGCGAATCTCGCGGTGCGGCATCCAGCGAAACCGAAACTTCACGCCACACGCCGCATCCAGCGTCTCGCGCGTCTCGATCTCCACCGTGTTCGGATCCGACAGCAGAAAGCCGTCACGATTCTGCTGGGCCCAGGTCTCAATCAAACGGTCGGCGAGAGACTGCAGGTCTTGCTCAGGCATCAGGCCACTTCCAATTCACCTTCGCTGCGATGGGGCGTGATGCCCAGGTCATCCAGCAGATCCTTCGTACGATTCTCCCACGTGAAGTACGGAATCGTGATCTCGAACGCACGCTGCCCCATCCGCTCGCGCAGCGCATCCTCCATCAGCAACCGCCGAATCGCCGCCGCAAAACCCGGCACGTAATCAGCCATCACCACAAAACCGCCTTCACCTTCCACATACCCTTCCGCCGCCCCCTTCAAATTCGGCTCCAGCTCCGCCGACTGCTCACCCAACAAGTACTCGCACACGTACGGCACCAGGTTCGACGCCACCACCGGCTTGCCCGTCGCCGCCGCCTCCTGTGCACTCATGCCGAAGCCTTCCATCACCGACGGCGTGCAGTACACCGTCGTCGCGTTGTACAGCAGCGGCAACTGGTCCCAGATCGAGCCCAGCACCAGCACCTGCTCACGAACGCCCAACTCATCAATCAAGTTCTGCAAGCTCTCGTACAGCGCCGGCGACTTCTCATCAATCGTCACCGCCAGCAACGCCTCCGGCACATCCTGCCGCACTTCCGCAAACGCCTTGATCAACACATCCTTCCGCTTCGTCTTGTCCGTCCGGCTGATCTCCGTCACGATCCTCCGCTGCTTGATCTCATCCGCCGACAGCGTCGAATGCTGTGCCAGAAACTCCCAAACCGATTCGAACTTCTCCGGCTGCAGCGGATGATACCGCTCCGTATCAATGCACGGCGGCAGGAAATACTTGGCGTTCGTGTTGTAGTCCTCCGCAAAAGACTCGCGAATCGTCGTCGACGTCGCCACACAACCATCCAGCTCGCCGACGATCTTCTTCTCATGATCGATCCGCTCATCAATGCGCAGGTTCGCCCACGTCGACGGGTCCATGTTCCGTTTCTTGATCGCCCCCAGCGAATGCGGTACCCACACGTGCGGCGCAATCTTCTGGCCGTCCGGCCCCCGATTGACCAGCGTGCCCAGCTTGCCCGCATCCCAGTAGTGCGAGATGATCACGTCAAAGCTGTCGCTCTCCGCCTCAAGCTTGCGCCGCAGATCCTCCGCCAACGCCGGAATCTGCTCGTCCATGTCCTCCTTGCGGACAAACTCGTTACGCCCGTCCTCAAGGTACATGATCCGCGCATGGCCCGACGGGTGATAACGCACGCCCGTCTGCATCTCACCCGTCACCGGGTGCGCATAGCCACCACGATTCACGATCGTCACCCGATACCCGAGCTTGATCAGCGCTTCCGTGAACTGATTCACGTATACGTTCTGACCGCCCGTATCGGGCAACCCCGGCACCACCTGCCACTCATGCATGCCGTGATTGGTGATCTGCAACACGTGGCGACGATCACGATCATGGAAAAACCGATTCTTTTCACCAGTCATGTTCTGCTCCCGCACTGAAACGCGCTTCCGCTCTCGGGCGCATCGGCAAAATCCGCCGTCACATAAAGAACTATATTAGCCAAACGCGGAACTTATCGGCCACGCGCCCCCCCACCACACGCACTCACGAAACCCAGCCGTACTTCCTCAGCCCTTCCAGAATCCCCGCCGCATAATCCGACTCAGCGTGATACACGTGTGGCTCACGAAACGCCTTCAATTCACTCGCGGCATTCCCCACCGCGATCCCCCGAAATCCCAGCTCACTACGCATCATGTCCAGATCGTTGCCCGTGTCCCCACAAGTCACAACCTGCCCCGGCTCAACTCCCAGCTTCTCCGCCACATAACGAACCGCCTCCCCCTTACCCGACCGAATCGGCAACAAATCCAGAAACCTGTCCGCCGAATAGACGACCTTCGCATCCAGACCCCGCTTGTCGAGCGCGCCGCGAATCTCCCGCAGCCGCGCCTCGGCATTCTCTTCCAGATAATAGCTGCTCTTGTAAGGCGACTGCCACTGCCCATCCTGCATGGTGACTTCCGGAATCGCGTGTAGAATTTCTTCAACAGCCGCCTTGTCCCACCCCGGCTGTATCCGCCTGTGCCACTCTTCATCCAAGTCGTACGACTGACCATTCCAGAAGTGCACGTCCGTCCCCACCATGCAAATACACACATCCGCCCGCCGCGTAGCATTCTTCTCCGCGTAGAAGTCCTGAATCGACTTCAAGTGCCGCCCCGTCGAAAACCCTACCGTGATCCCCTGACCAACCAGCAAATCCCACAGCTTGAACATGGCGTCATCGTCGCCAATGAACGTGCCGTCCAGATCCGTCGCCAGGAACCGCTTGTCTGCCATCAGCTGCGTCCTTCATCGCTCACGGTGATACGATACGGGTTCATCCCCTACCAGCGGGGCGCCCATCTCACTGCCACGTCCTATATGATCCTATCGGGAATCCGCGCCAGCCGCGTCCAGCGACGCCCACTCAACCCAAACCACGTTACACATTTGTCACGTGTAAACGCTCCAGCCGCACTTCGCAAGTTTGTTATCACGCGTTCTTCGTGGTATTTTGCCACCGCGCCCAGCCGATTCGGACCAAAGCCTCCAAACGTTAAGATTGCGCTAAATCGCCGCCCCGCACGCAATCCAACGCTCCGGAAACCGCGCGCCATTTTCGACCACAAGGAATCGCCCGTATGCACCTCATCGACCAAGCATTCGAAAAGGCCAAGGAAGTCCTCCGCATGAACGTCACCGAGCGCGGCTTCAGCGCCTGCAGCATCGGCCACGACGAGGACCCCACCAGCAATTATCGGAGCGTCTGGGCCCGCGATTCCGCCATGACCCTCACCTGGGTCCTGCCCCTCGAAGACCCCGAACTCACCCACTGCGCCCGCCGCTCCCTCGAAACCATCCTCTCCCATCAGACCCACCACGGCCACATCCCCAACTACGTCGACGTCATCACCGGACACCCCGAGTTCGGCGGCGTCGGAAACATCGCCGGTATCGACAGCGCCCTCTGGGTCATCATCGCCAGCGCCAACTACATCAAAGTCACCGGCGACACCGAGTTCCACGGCACCTACATGGACGCCCTCGACCGCACCATGTTCTGGCTGCGAGCCCACGACTCCAACAACTGCGGCCTCCTCGAAGTCCCCGAAGCCGCCGACTGGACCGACCTCTTCCCCCGCTCCTACAACGTCCTCTACGACGAAATCCTCTGGTATCGCGCCAACGTCCTCTACGCCCGACTCCAGTCCGTCTTCGGCCACTCGCCCGAAGAGTCCATCAATCGAGCCGCCCGCATCCGCCACCTCATCAACGAGTGGTTCTGGCCCACCCCCGAAGCCCTCGCCGAGGGCGCTCACATGTTCGCCCATACCCAGTTCAACCTCGGCCGCACCCGCTACCTCCTCGCCCAGATCACCCCCTTCGGCTACAGCTGGCGCTGCGACGTCTTCGCCAATATCATCGCCTCCCTCTACGGCGTCATCGACGACGAACGCGCCCACCGCGTCCGCGAATTCCTCCGCCAGATCTCCGTCGACCACCCCTACCCCGTCCGCGTCCTCTACCCCTCCATCCGCCCCGGCGAGCCCGACTGGCGCGACTACTTCCTCGTCAACCTCCAAAACCTCCCCGACCACTACCACAACGGCGGCATCTGGCCCTTCGTCGGCGGCCTGTGGGTCCGCTTCCTCGACCGCCTCGATGAGCACGCCCACGCCCGCGAGGCCCTCCACCGCCTCGCCGAACTCTGCCGTCAGGGCATCGAGCACGAATGGGAATTCACCGAGTGGGCCCATGGCATGACCGGCCGTCCCATGGGCAAAGCCTATCAGGCCTGGAGCGCCGCCTCCTACGTCGCCGCCTACCTCCGTTATCAGGGCGTCAAGATCATCGAGGTCGACACCTCCGCCCCCGAGGAACAACTGCAAGCCGAAGAGCTCGGCCTTCCCTCCGAAGTCGCCGAAGGCGAGCTCGACCTCGACCAGCAACCCGGCCAACCCGCCGAAGGCGAAGACCCCACCACCCCCAGAATCTAAGCTCACCCCGCCAAACCCCTGCGGTCTTCTGACGTCGTCACCTCGTCACACCCCGCGGCCTCCGACCCTGACGGGACCGCGCCGCAATCCTCCCTTTGGAACACGCCGCACCAAACCCCCGACCCCGCTGCCCCCGCCAGGTCCAGACCCCAGGTATAGCTCCGCAGCAGGTTGCACGTCGTCGGGTTCGGCAACACGTCCGGCTCCAGTTCCGCCAGCAGCAGCCAGCCGCTCCACAAATACACCGTCTGGCTGCTCGGCGTCCACGACTGCGTCGCCGCATTATACGTCTCGACCACCTGTGACACACGCCGGCCGAGGTAGTCGTACGCGAACAGCGCCCGCAAGCTCCCGTCCGGCGCCCCGTCGGCATAATCACCCGGCTCGACGCTGACAAGGCGGTTTTCGGCGTTCCAGGTGTACTCCACCCATGCGGCACTGCTGCCGAGTGGCGTGCCGACCGACGCGGGGCAGCATCAGAGGTGCTCACGAATCAGCAACTCTGCCTGCGCATCTAACAGTGACGCATGCGTGTCCCTTCCCTCTGCTCCCAGACACGCGTGTCACACTTTACGACGGATCCATCCAGAACAGGTATACAACCGCTGTGTTCTCGTCATCCAGGTCGATGAGCATGCTCAGAGTCGAGCCATCTCGCAGGTCAGCCTCGGCAAACCGAAAGTCCCTCACTTCGTGTGTTCGCCACCATGTTTCGTCGAGGTCAGCAGGCATACGCCAACGATCGTCGCGCAACTCCACCGCGGCAAATGGTGATCCCTCCAACATCGTGTCCAGATCCGCAGTGGGCAAGCCGATCTTCAGCCACACGGCGACATCCACTCCCTCAGACTCATGCCATCCCAATGGCGCCACTGTCTTCGGGAACTGAATGTGCATTAATTGCGCACAGCGCTTTAACTGGCCAGAATCCGGCGCACTGGCCTTGGATCGATCGCAACCTCCCGAACACAGTAGGTAACCACATGCCATAACCACGGACCAAGAAACGTTGTGCCGGCGTTTGGTCATGTCATCGCCCTCGTGGCTTGGCCGTTTGCGTCTTCGTTTCCTCCAACGAGTCACACAATCGCCCCTCAGCATCGAATTGCTGTCCACCGCACCAGGTGAACTCCCTGGTACACTGCCCCTTCATTAGGAACTCGCGCCCCATTCCCACCTTGTGCAACCGACCCAGTTCGGAGTCCTTAATGTCATAGCCACCCAACTTCGTGCTCTTCTTTGCGTCCCAATTATACATGTCCTCGAATACAAACGTGAATGCAATGCTGTATGTGCAATCCTCATTCCTCCGGACGAATCCTCTTCCGTATGCTGAGTACCCGCCTACAGCGTAGAACCAATTCCAACTACTCTTGGATTGATTGTAACCGCGACTCCATCTTTGTGACGTAATCTCAAATGACGTATCTTGCACGTTTTCCGCGAATGCCATTGCACTGTTCAGCTCATCGTAAAAGTGCTTTTTCGCATCAGCAGACTCATCCACCATCCTGCACACGTCGACAGTCAGGGTCCTGCCAGACGCGTCGAGGAAGTGCTTCATGTGCCGAGCTGCGTCATGGTAGCCGAGGGCAGCAGCGGCGCGAGCCGCCGCATACCACTTCTGCCTGATAATGTCGTCCTTGCGCGTCGGTATATCAGAATCGAAGCTCCCGGATCCAACATCGTGCTTGAGCGCCGGCGGGGGCACACTCCCAACTGTGTAGTCATCTAGCCCCCATGCATCAACGTATAGTGACGGGCAGTTATTGACGTACGCGTACAGATTCACCCCGCCAGCTTCCCCAATCGGATCCCGATTCAACCACCGCCCCAGCACCGGATCGTAGTACCGATAACCCCAATACCCCAATCCCGTCGCCGCGTCGAACTGCTTCGTACTGAACCTCCAGCGATTTGTCTCGGCGTAGGCGTAGCCGCTCAGGTCATTCGTCACGTTGCCGTAGGGGTCGTATTCGTAATGGGCGACGAGGCGGTCTTCGTGCAAGTCGTTGCCGGTCGCGCCGCCGTAGCCGGTCTCCCACGCCACGAGCTGGGCCACGTTGCCGTTGGCGTCGTACGTGTACGCATACGCCAGATCGTCGTTCGGATTCCCCGGCGTGCCATTCGCATCAGAAACCGCCAGCAGCCCGCCAATCCCGCCGGCCGACTCCAGCGAGTTCACCTGCCCGTTCTGGCCCGCGAGGTCGAGACCCCACGTATAGCTCCGCAGCAGGTTGCACGTCGTCGGGTTCGGCAACACGTCCGGCTCCAGTTCCGCCAGCAGCAGCCAGCCGGCCCACACATAAACCGTCCGGCTGCTCGGCGTCCACGTCTGCGTGCCAGCATTATAAATCTCGACGACCTTCGACACACGCCGACCGAGGTAGTCGTACGCGAACAGCGCCCGCAAGCTCCCGTCCGGCGGCCCATCGGCAGAATCCACCCTACGCCGCCGCCTCTTCCGCCGTCGCCAGATTCTGCAGAATATCCTCCAGCACATGATCCGTGCTGAGTCCCTCCGCCTCACCCTCGAAGTTCAGCAGCAACCGATGCCGTAGCGCCGGCAGCGCCGCCGTCTTCACATCCTGAAAACTCACGTTGTAACGCCCGTCCAGCATCGCATAGATCTTCGACGCCAGCGTAATGGCCTGCGCCCCACGCGGACTGCTCCCCCACCGCACGTACTTGTTCACCGACTCCGACGCGTAGGGCCCATTCGGGTGCGTCGCCAATACCACCCGAATCGCATAATCCTGCACATGCGGCGCCACCACAATCTGCGGCACCAACTGCTGCATCACAATAATCCGCTCACCCGTCATCACCGGCTGAATGTCCGGCTTATACCCCGCCGTCGTCCGATCCAGGATCGTCTTCAGTTCATCCTTGTCCGAATACCCCACGATCAGCTTGAACAGGAACCGGTCGAGCTGCGCCTCCGGCAACGGATACGTCCCCTCCTGCTCGATCGGGTTCTGCGTCGCCATCACGAAGAACGGCTCCACCAGCTCATAACGCGTCCCGCCCGCCGTCACCGCGTGCTCCTGCATCGCCTCCAACAACGCCGACTGCGTCTTCGGCGTCGCCCGGTTGATCTCATCCGCCAGCACCATCTGGGCAAACAGCGGCCCCTTCTGAAACTCGAAGTACCGCCGACCCGTCTGCGGGTCCTCGGTAATGATGTTTGTTCCGATAATGTCCGCCGGCATCAGGTCCGGCGTAAACTGAATCCGCGAGAAATGCAGACTCAGCGCTTGCGACAGCGTGCGGATCAGTAGCGTCTTACCCAGCCCGGGCACACCTTCCAGCAGCACGTGCCCGCCCGCGAACATCGCCGTCAGGACGCCGTCGACGATGTCCTGGTGCCCGACGATCATCTTGCCGATTTCCCGGCGGAGCTTGTCGAAGTCCTCCCGAAACGACGCCACCTGCTGCTCGACCACCGCTGCTTCGCCCTGTGCCATGTCACGTCTCCACGCCAATCCGCCCGCGGCGACAAATCACCGTCATCCAGGCCCCCGCCGGGCAGGACCACACGTCTCCGCAAGCACAGCCGCCAATTCTAAGCCACGACCCCCCATTTGGCGACACGAAGCAACGGCGTGCCAACCGTGCCCCGCCACAAAGATCCGCCGCGCCCACGCTTGATCTCTCGATCTCGCCCCCGCCTCAATCCCTCTCCCCCTCAATCCCCTTTCCGACCACCCATCCACTCCCGGATCCGCGGATAAATCTGCTCCGTCGCGTACGGCGCCGCCTCAATCTCCCCATGCGCAATCGGCTCGAACAGCAGAAACTCACGATCCTGCGCCGCAATCCGCTCGAAGAACGCCGTGCGTGTGAACTCCGGATGCGCAATCCGGTCGCGCCCACCCTGTACCACCAGCGTCGGCAGCGCGATGCGCACGTAATGATCCGAGTACACGTGCGCCGGCTCACCCAGCGCACTCACAATCGCCCGTCGCCGCACACACTCCGCCAACTGCCGCAACACCCCCGCCTTCATGTGATCGAACACGTACCGCCGCCCCTGCAACATCACCTCCGCCCGATGATGCGTCGCCCCCGTGAATGTCCCCGAGCAGCGCAACATCGCCTGCCACACCTGCCGCTCCAGCTCCGCCACACGCCCACCCCACCCCTCCGGCAGATTGCGATACCACGGCTTCCGCCCCGGCTCCGGCATGAACCACTGCACCGGCACCTGCCCCGCCACATCCAGCAGCGCATGCAGCCACGCCCAGTGCGACAGCACCTCAAACGGCAGATTCGTCGCACCTGCCGCCTGCCGCCACTCACGCAACAGAAAACGCCACCGCACCCGCCCCTGCGCGTCATACAGCGACTCGGGCCAGCGCAGCACGGCGGGAAACTCCGCAAAGATCGCTCCACACAGCCGCCGCTGCCGTTCCATCGCCACGTCAGCATCAACAACCACCTGCATCCCACCATTGCGTCGCTCCCCCAGCACCGCACCCTGTAAGTAACCTGCCAAAGTGATCGCCCCCATGCTGGCCCCCACCAAAAATGCTCGCCGCCCGCCCGCGGTCACATGGTCGACCACCGCCGGCAGGTCGTAGTGGATGAAGTGATCCACGCACCAGTCGTCCTGCCCCGCCGGCGGCTCGCTCCGCATGTTCGGGCCGCCGTGCCCGCGCAGATTCACCAGCCAGATATCAAACCCCGCCTCGTAGAGCACGGTCGCGAGACTGCGATAGTGGTATTCATCCGTCACAACGTCCGGCAAATCCCACACGTCGGCATTCACCGCAATGCCGTGCAGGAGAATCACCGGCGTCGCACCAGCCCGCGCCCACCGCTTGATAGCCACGCTACCACCATCAGCGGTAGCTATCCGAACAACCTCAGCATCAGCAGAAGCCCGCCCCGGTTTCATCTCAGATGGGTAGCGTCAGGGCTTCGCCTGAGCGCCCGACAACCGACCTCCAGGTCGGTCGCGCAAGCAATGCTACGCATTCGTTGGGACATGCGGCCGCGCCAATTCAACGAGCTTGTCAAAACCCGCCGGATCGGCGATGGCGACCTCGCTCAACATCTTGCGGTTGAGAAACACGCCCGCCTTCTTCAAGCCGCCCATGAACTTGCTGTACGACACCCCGCGGGCATTGGCCGCCGCGGTCACACGCGTAATCCACAGCGCCCGAAACTCGCGCTTGCGATTACGACGATCACGCGTGGCATACTGCGCAGACTTGATCACCGCCTGCTTCGCAGTCTTGAACAGCTTGCTCCGCGACCCGCGATACCCCTTCGCAGCCCGCAAGATCTTCTTATGTCGACGACGCGTCGCATGGCCGGGTCGAACGCGCGGCATATCTGAACTCCTTGGCCCTTGCTGCCCGAGACGCTAGGCGTTAAGCGCCTCGCGAATATTCTCCGCCGTCCGGTTCGTCAACGTCACCGTCTTGCGCAGACGCTGCTTGCGTCGCCCGGACTTCCCACTCATCAGGTGGCCGGCAAACGACTTGCGATAACGAACCTTCCCGTTCCGCGTCACCTTGAACCGCTTGCTCACACCCGTATGCGTCTTGCTCTTGGCCTTTCGCATGGCACATTCCTCTATTTCGAGTCGAGCCGCGCAGTATAGTCAACCTAAGCCCAGCCCGCAACCCCAGCATCCCACCCGCTATTGCGACCGGAAAATCATTTGCCCGCCGGCGACAGAATTGAACCGCATCATCCCGATTCTTATACTAACTGGTCTTCGTGCCGTCGACGCCCCACCCGGCCGACCGGCATGACCCGCCGCGCTCCGGCGCGGCGAAAAATGCGCGCCTGCCCCGGACGGGCAGCACGCGCCTGCCCTCTCTGCCAGCCGACCCACGCGGGTCGATCCGTGCTGGTCTTCGTAACCCGGGCCGCCCCCAAAGCGACCCTGATACAGAAACGGTGGACGTGCTATGGCAACCCGAAGAATGGGTATCGTGGTCGGCGGCGGCCCCGCCCCCGGCATCAATGCCGTCATCGGCGCCGCAACGATTCAGGCCATCAACTGCGGCTTCGAGGTCGTCGGCTTCTACGACGGCTTCCGACACCTGACCTCCGACGAATTCGACCCACCCAGCCATACCACACGCCTCGAAATCCCCCGCGTCGCCCGCATCCACTTTGACGGCGGCTCCATCCTCCGCACCGCCCGCACGAACCTCCTCGACGAAGAATCCATCAAACGCAGCCCCCGCGTCGAGCCTCACCCCGGCAAGGTCTCCCTCACCCTCGGACGCATGCGCGAACTCGGCATCAACCACCTGCTGACGATCGGCGGCGACGATACCGCGCTCTCCGCCCGCTTCCTCTCCGAAGCCAGCAACATGTCCCTCAATGTCGTGCACGTGCCCAAAACCATCGACAACGACCTGCCGTTGCCCCAGAACCAGCCCACCTTCGGCTTCTCCACGGCCCGCTTCACCGGCGCGCAACTGCTCAAAAACCTGATGCGCGACTCCCAAACCACCGGCCGCTGGTACCTCGTCAACGCCATGGGCCGCAGTGCCGGCTGGCTCGCCATGTCCATCGGCCAGGCCGCCGGCGCCACCATCACCCTCATCCCCGAAGAATTCGCCCCCAATAGCACCGTCCAGGGCATCGTCGACGTCCTCGAAGGCGCCATCCTCAAACGTCGCCTCCTCGGTCGTCCCGACGGCGTCGCCGTCATCGCCGAGGGCTTGGCCTACCGTCTCGGCGACCTCGACGAGCTCGAGCGCCTCCTCGGCCACGAAGTCCCCCTCGACGCCGCCGGCCACCCCCGCCTGGCCGAGTTCCCCCTGCTCGACATCCTCAAGAAAGAGCTCCAGGCCCGCTTCAAAGCCCGCGGCGAATCCATGCCCATGGTCACCCACAACATCGGCTATGAGCTCCGCTCCGCCGATCCTACCCCCCATGACATGGCCTACTGCCGCGCACTCGGCTACCACAGTATCCGCCTCTTCACCGAGGAAGAGTACCGCGCCGGCGCGATGGTCTCACTCGTCAACGGAAACCTGAAAGCCCTGAAGTTCGGCGACATCATCGACCCCGCCAACAACCGCATTCAAACGCGACTGGTCGACATCCGCTCCGACGAATACTCCGTCGGTCGTGCTTACCAAATCCGGCTCGAACGCAGCGATCTGGAAAACCCCTCCATGCTCGCCCGTCTCGCCGTCGCCGCCCACATGTCCCCCGCAGACTTTCACGAGCGCTACGCCACGGCCGCCACGCGCCTCTGCGACATGCGGCCCGAGGAATGCGTCGAAGAGGAGCAGAAGGCCGGCTAAGACCGCCAACAGCCACATCCAACCCATACAACCCCCGCGCGCGAAACACCCCCGCGCGCACGCCATCGCCCCTCTTTCCCAATGCGCGTTTCGCCTACCCCTCGGCGTTAAAGGACGTCGGCGGCTCATCACCGTCAGTGTCCTTCTGCGCTGGCTGTACCGGCCCCGCTGGCGGCGGCTGCACAGCCACGTGACCATGCGGCTGCGGCGGCAACGGCTGCGGATTTTCCTCCTGCGCCTTCTTCATCAACATCACCCACGTCTCGCGTTGATAACGCAGAATCCGCAGCGCATCGTCCACCGCCCCGGTATCCTGCTCCAGATTCGCATCAACCAGACGTCGATAGATGAAGTTATAGAGACTCACCATCCGGTCAGCGAGTTCCGGGTTGATGTCACGATTGATCCCCGCCGTCATCTCCAGCACGATTCGCTGCGCCCGATCGAGACTGTTAAACGCGGCTTCGCGGTCCTTGGCCTCTATCGCCTCGCGGCCGCGCGTCGCGAAGCGAATTGCACCGTCATATAACATCAGGTGCAACTGCTCCGGTGACGCGGTCATCACCGCATTCTTCAGGTACTCCTGGGACGCATTCGGGCCGTAACTCATACCCGACGTATCGGCGCCTGCTTACCCGTCAGTTAGTACCACCCAAAACTCACTATCGACCGATAACCACCCCTCGGACAACCCCCTCCCCAAGCCGCGCAACCACCTTCACGTCCGAAAAGAAGCTAGTCTTTCGGCCGCTCCTTGATCGCCTTCACCATCATCGGAATGACTTCGTTCAGGTCCCCCACGATCCCATAATGTGCCACGCTGAAGATCGGCGCCTCCTTGTCCCAGTTGATCGCCACGATCTTCGCCGACTCTTCCATCCCCGCCCGGTGCTGGATCGCCCCGCTGATCCCGCACGCCACATAAAGCGCCGGCCGCACCGTCGTCCCCGTCTGCCCGATCTGGTGCTCCTGCCCGATCAGCCCGCCATCCACCGCGGCCCGCGATGCGCCCACCGCACCACCGATCGCTCCCGCCAGATCATGAATGTGCTTGAAGTTGTCCTTGCTGCCAACCCCACCCCCACCCGCGACAATCGTCCGGGCACCCTTCAGATTGATCTTCCGCTCCTCACGATGCCGCTCCACCAGCCGCACCGCGAAGTCCTCCTCCGCAAACTCCACCTTCGACTCGACAATCTCGCCCTTGCGCTGCAAGTTCGGCGTCCGCAGCGGCATGACGCCCTCCCGCACGGTCGCCATCTGCGGCCACCGCTCCGGGTTGATGATGGTGGCGATAATATTCCCCCCAAACGCCGGCCGGATTTGCAGCAACAGATTCTTGTGCGTCGTCTTCGCCGGCCGATCCTCCACGTCCGCAATATCCAGATCCGTACAGTCCGCCGTCAGCCCCGCCCGCATCGCCGACGCACAACGCGGCGCCAGATCACGCCCCAGCGGCGTCGCCCCAAACAGCACAATCTGCGGCCGATGCTCCTCGGCCAGTGACGTCACCACGCGCGTATACGGCAGCGTCTGAAAATGCTCCAGTTTCCGATTCTCGACCAGATAGACCTTGTCCGCCCCGTGCTGGAACAGCCGATAACACAACTCCCGCACATTCCACCCCGGCAGCACCACCCCGACCTCAACACCCAGCCGATCCGCCAGCTCACGCGCCTTGCCGCACAACTCCAGCGACACATCGTGCATGCTGCCGTCTTCCTGCTCGGCAAAGACCCAGACCTCGCCTTGTGGATTGCGCTCGATCATGTGTGCTCCGTCAATACAATCTCGCGACACACCGGGCCGACCGCCCGCACGAGCCGCGTCGCTATGCGTCTACCCCAACGTGTGATCCACGACGAGTTCGCGAATAAGCTGCCGGACCCCCTCTTCCGTCGCCGGAATCTCGGTATACCCTTCCTTCTTCAGCACAATCGCCTGCACGCGATGCACCTTCGTCGGCGAGCCCTTCAGCCCGCACCACTTCAGATCCGCCTCAATCTCATCCAGCCCCCACTGGTCCATCATCAGCCCACGCGCCCGCAGTGGCTCCGCCAGCCGCTCGGCCTCAGCCTCGAGCTCCTCCGCACTCGCCTCCGACCGCGCCCCCTTGGCTTCCGCCACAAGCTCCGCCATCACGCGGGCCCGCTTGTATTTCATCACCCGCTTCGCCGCCGGCGGCCGCGGCACCGCCGCCGAATCCAGCACCGTCACCAGCACCGGCAGCCGCGCCTCGACAATCTCCCACCCATTCCCCACATTTCGCCGCATCCGCGCCGTGCGCTCCTTCAACTCGACGAATTCCTCCAGGTACGTCACCTGCGGAATCCCCAGCTTCTCCGCACACTGCGGCCCCACCTGTGCCGTGTCCCCGTCAATCGCCTGCCGCCCGCAAAACACAAAATCGTAATCCCCGATCTTCCGAATCGCCTGGCTCAGAATGTAGCTCGTCGCCAGCGTGTCACTCGCCGCCGCCCGCCGATCCGTCAGCAGAATCGCCCGGTCCGCCCCGCGAAACAAACACTCCCGCAGCACATCCGCAGCTTTCGGCGGCCCCATCGTGAGCGCCGTGACCGTCCCACCAAAGCGCTCGCGCACATCCAGCGCCGCCTCCAGCGCATACAAGTCATCCGGATTGAAAACCGTCGGCAAGGCAGCCCGGTTCACCGTCCCGTCTTCGCGCATCGCGTCAACGGTCACGTTCGCGGTATCAGGCACCTGCTTCACGCAGACAACGCTATGGTACGACACGTGTTAGCTCCCTCACTCTCACGCCTGCTGCGACCAGTACGGCAACAGTACCCCTCCCCCGCAAAACCGTCAAGATTCACCTCCGCCGCAACCTGCGCCATCCCACCCACGCCCGCTTGCTTTCAACGCCCAACCGCATAAGCTCACCATACTTGGCGCGCTCAACCAGTCCTCCATACTCCAGGGCCGAGGAGTCTTGCCGTGAAGAATATGTCGCTCGGATTGATGGATGGGAAAAAAGGCCTCATCTTCGGCGTCGCGAACGATCGCTCACTCGCCTGGCACATCGCCGAAGCCCTCTGGAACGAAGGCGCCGAACTCGCCTTCACGCATCTCCCTCCACCCAAGATGGAACGCCGCGTCCGCCTCCTCGCCGAGCCCATCGGCTCCACCTGCATCGTCCCCTGCGACGTCAGCGACGACGAACAGATCAAGGCCACCTTCCAGGAAGTCAACCGCCAGATCGGCCACCTCGACTTCATCGTCCATTCCATCGCCTTCGCCAGCCGCCAGGCCCTCCGCGACCCGTTCTACAAAACCAGCCGTGAAGACTTCCTCCACGCCATCAACATCAGCGCCTACTCCCTCGTCGCCCTCTGCCAGCACGGCCTCCGCTACCTCAACGAAGGCGCCAGCATCCTCACCCTCACCTACCTCGGCGCCATGCGCGTCATCCCCGGCTACAACGTCATGGGCGTCTGCAAGGCCACCCTCGAATCCTCCGTCCGCTACCTCGCTGCCGAACTCGGCCGCGAAAAAAACATCCGCGTCAACGCCGTCTCCGCCGGCCCCGTCCAGACCCTCTCCGCCTCCGGCGTCTCCGGCTTCGACAAGGTCCTCCGCCACTATCCACCAAAAGCCCCGCTCCACCGCAATATCCGCCCCCACGAAGTCGGCTCCTCCGGCCTCTACCTGCTCAGCGACCTCTCCACCGGCGTCACCGGCGAAATCCACTACGTAGACTGCGGCTACAGCACCATCGGCTGGTAAGCCTCCTCCGGGTGGGGCATGGACCTTCGCCCCGTACTTGGCGGACCGACCTCTCGGCGGTCAGCGCCCGGTGCCACCGCTCTTGAGCGGTGCTCCCTCAACCCATCAAGTAACCCCACCCCGCGCAGCGGCCAACAACCCCCGCCGCGCCAGTCTCGATCCATCGATCTCTCGATCTCTCCCAATCCCAAGGGACGCAACTCCTCCGAGCCACGTCCCCCGCCTCTTCAATCCCTCAATCCCTCAATCCCTCAATCCCTCAGTCCCTTCATTCAAACAGCCCCACAAACGGCTGAATATCATCAAACGTCACGGCCCCGTCGCCGT
>CAYXTR010000007.1:0-161912 GCA_964468185.1 uncultured Planctomycetales bacterium
CGACCAACTCCCCCCGCTACCCGCGTCAGTCCCTGCAGACGGCTGAACTCTTACCTTTTTTATATTGCGGCGTCTTGATAGACTGGCATGCGGAAGCGGGCCGCGGTTCGTCATGTCAGCGCGGTAGACGCATGTGGCGGGGCTGATTGCCGGTGGGGCCGGCTGTGGAAGGGTGTGTCATGCGTAGGATGATGCTTGTCGTGACGGGGGCTGCGCTGCTTTGCGTGGCGGGGGCCTTGGCGGCGCCGCCGATACCGGGCGGGGAGACTTGTGCGGATGCGCAGATGATCCACAAGCTGCCGTTTGTGACGGAGGGTACGACGATTGGTTATTACAACGACATCAGTGGCATGTGCCCGTACGGGTCTTGGGCTCCTGATGCGGTCTACGCTTTCATGTCGTTGACGGACTTGGTGGTGGATATCTCCCTTTGCGCCGGCATCACGGATTACGACACGTTGATCTGGGTCTACGAAGACGAGTGCGTGGGTAGTTTTTATGCCTGCAACGACGATCACTGCTTTGGCGACTACTTGTACATGTCGGCGCTGGAGGAACTGCCGCTATCGGCGGGCCACATGTACTACATCGTGATGGACGGGTACACGAATGCCGAGGGCAACTACACGCTGATCATGGATCGACACTTGCCGTACGACGTGGGGGATGTGAATTGTGATGGGGCGGTTGATTTTGATGATATTGATCCGTTCGTGCTGGCGCTGATTGATCATGTGCTGTTTGAGATGGAGTATTCGGATTGCAGTTGGCTGAAGGGGGATTGTGACAATGATGGGGACGTGGATTTCGACGATATCGACCTATTCGTGGCGCTGCTTGGCTGTGCGGCGTAGTCAGTTGCAGTGTCGACTGAGGCGCGGCGGACGCGGGTCGGACTTCATGGAGAGGGTAGGTCATGCAGACGAGCGTATCGACGGTCGTGCTGGTCAGCCTGGTTGGCTACGGTGCATGCCTGGTGCTTGCGGCGCCGCCGATACCGGGCGGGGAGACGTGTGCGGATGCGCGGGTAATTTACGGTTTGCCGTTTGCGGCGGACGGGACGACGGTGGGGTATGACAATGACATCAATGAGTTTTGTCCGCAGGGGGCAGCGTCGCCGGACGCGGTTTACGTATTTGTGCCGGCGAACGATGTCGTGGTGGACATTTCGCTTTGCGCCGGGATCACGAATTATGATTCGGTGATCATTGTGTACGAGGATGCGTGTGTCAGCGGCGCGTATTTCGCGTGCAATGACGAATTCTGTATGGGGGAGTACGATCATGCGTCGGCGCTTGAGGGGTTGTCGCTGGTGGGTGGGCACACGTACTACATCGTGATGGACGGGTACGCCGTGTCTGAGGGGGATTACACGCTGATTGTCGATCGTCATTTGCCGTACGACGTGGGGGATTTGAATTGTGATGGGGCGGTTGATTTTGATGATATTGATCCGTTCGTGCTGGCGCTGATTGATCATGTGCTGTTTGGGATGGAGTATCCGGATTGCAGTTGGCTGAAGGGGGATTGTGACAATGATGGGGACGTGGACTTTGATGATATTGATTCGTTTGTGGCGTTGCTGGCGGGGTTGCGCTGAGTGCGTTGCGGGGTGGGGTGGAGCAGGCAATTCGGGGAGGCGTCGCGCTGCCGGGCGGTAACTCTTGGTGCAGGCTTTACTTGGACCGCGCGGGCTTCGCGCGTCCGAGTAGCGGGCTGGTAGTGTGCTGACTGGAGGGGGTTTATCGGGGATGCACTGTTATTGCAGGAGGTGTTTGGCGTGGTCGATGCCTGTGCGGTAGCTCGCCGTTGGAGAGGCGAGTGGATGACGTGGCAGCGCGGGACGGCTGTACGGTCGAGTCGGCGCAAACGGGCGAATCGCCGTTGGAGAGGTGATGACGCTGGATCTCGACGAACTGACGACGGGTTGGGAATGTCCGCCGGGCGAGTTGCGGGCGCGTGTCATTGTGGGGCGGGATGGGGAGGAGATGCTGCAATTGCGCGTCGACCTGGGGGTGATGCAGATGGAGCTGGAGGGTCGGCCGGACGGTTTGCGTTATCGGGGGTTGCCGTCGACGCGGGAGTATATTGAGCACGAGCTGCGTGTGGGGGGTGAGCAGTTATCTGAGGAGGATTGGGAGGAACTGGAGCGGGAGCTGTTGCAGGCCAACTATCGGCGGATGGCGTATTCGGCGGTGGCGGATGAGGCGTTGCACGCGGATAGTGAGGATGATGCGCGGCGTTATATCGAGCATGCGCTCAATGACATATCGCATTGTCTGGCGAATTTGCGGCTAATGGATCGGGAGCCGACGATGGCGGGTGGTTATCCGGCGTTGCGGCCCACACTGGTGTTCGACCAGGCGCGGCTGGCGGCGCAGCTTCAGATTGTGGAGGGGCAGTTTGAGGATGCGGTCGAGCAGGCGGAGCAGGGGGTGCAGGGATTGGATACGTTGCTGACGGAACTGGGCTATGACGAGGAGCAGCGTGAGCAGGATCCGGGGATCCGGTATCTGCAGGGGCTGAGTCGGCAACTGCGGACCGAATACGGGATCACGCGCACGCTGGTGGAGCAGTTGGAGGAAGCGCTGGAGGATGAGGACTACGAAACGGCGGCAGGACTACGCGACCAACTGGAACGGAGGAAGCGCAAGCTGCCGCCACAAGATGAGGAAGGCGCGGATGAGGAATGAGGGATTGGGGGGCGGGGGTGTGTGCTGGGGTGTCTGATGGCAAGTGCCGCGCGGGATGCTGAGGCTGGTGAGCCGGCATGCCGCGCGGCGTTTGGTTTTGGGCGGGCGTTCAGGTGTTGGCTACCTGGACGCGTGATGTGCCCCAGGGCGGGTCCGTCACTGGGGCACTGGGGGAGTTGATCAGACCATTTCCTTGAGGTTCTTGAGGGGGCGGACCTTGACGACCTTACGGGCCGGCTTGGCCTTGATCATGATTTCCTCGCCGGTGAAGGGATTGACGCCCTTGCGGGCCTTGGTGGCGGGCTTCTTCTGGACGGTGATTTTCATGAGGCCGGGGACGGTGAAGACGCCCGGGCCGCGGCCGAGGTCCTTCTTGATCAGGCCGGCCATCTCGTCGAAGACCTGGGTGACCTGCTTGCGGGTGAGGTCGGTTTTTTCGGCGATGTGGCCGAAGACCTCGGACTTGGTGCGGGCCTTGGTGGTGCCCTTTTTCTTGCTGGCTGTCTTCTTCTTGGTTTTGGCCATTGCTGTTCTGCCTCCCGAGGTGGCGGCACGACCGCGCGGTGTGGCGGCACCTCGCAAACGAAGAATGGTAAGTCTACGCTCGTGAATGGAAGCCGTGGCGCGCGCGCACAGGTGATGGGAAGCTCCATTCACATACACGAACAAGCAGAAGAAACGCTACTTGTGCGGGAATTTCTTGCACACAACTGTGGTTTCGTCAAGGGGTTTTGCCGGACTTGAGCTGGAAAAATGCATTATTTACGCGATTTTCTGGTTCGCGGGTCGGGAAATGGCTTATTTTGCTGGTGAATCGGAGGCGGCGTTTGCGAGGGGATCGTGATTCAGCAAGTCGATGCACTGGCGCAGGCGGCCGATGCTTTTGCGGTCGAACTGCAATTTGAGGCGGGGGAAGTCGGGGTATTCGCCGTTCTCGGCGGGGAGGGGACCGCATTGTTCGATGTGGCCGGCGTCGAGCATATCGGCGAATTCGTCGTTGAGGCGTGCCAGGGTTTCGGTGCTGACTGGCTGTTGGAGGCGGAGGACGAGTTCGTCGCCGACGTAGCGCATGGAGTGATAGATGCGATAGAAGCGGAGGACCTCGGCGGTGGCTTCGGCGAGGTCGTCGGTGATGCGGAAGAGGTGGAGGTCTTCCTCGCTGATCATGCCTTTGCCGAGGAGTTCGGCAGCGACGTAGTTGCGCCACTGGGTCCAGTAGGAACCGCCGGGGCGCTCGATCATGAGGATGGGGATGAGGGGGGCCTTGCCGGTCTGGACGAGGGTGAGGGCTTCGAAGTTTTCGTCCTGGGTGCCGAATCCACCGGGGAAGAGGGCGATGGCGGAGGCCTCTTTCATGAACATGACTTTGCGGGTGAAGAAGTAGCGGAAGTTGACGAGTTTGGCGTCGTCGGCGATGACGGTGTTGGTGCGTTGCTCGAAGGGGAGGCGGATGGCGACGCCGAAGGAGGCTTCGCGGCCGGCGCCGCCGTGGCCGGCTTTCATGATGCCGTCGCCGGCGCCGGTGATGACCATCCAGCCGGAGTCGCACATGCGGCGGGCGAATTCGAAGGCTTGTTCGTAGTCGGGGTCGTATTCGGGGGTACGTGAGGAGCCGTAGATGCTGATTTTGCGGATATGTTGGTAGGGGGCGAAGACTTTGAGGGCGTAGCGGAGCTCGGCGACGGCCTTGTTGATCAGCTTGACATCACCGCGTTCGGCCTGGTCGTGGGCGAGGCGGCAGAGGGTGACGAGCATGTCTTCGAAGAGGTCCTGGTTTTCGCCGGCGAGGAATTCGTCGGCGAAGCTGCGGATGGCGGCGGCGCGGCGGCGGCGGCGTTCTTCGGCGGACTGTTGCTGGGTGTGATCGGACAAGGGCGTTACTCCGTGGACAAGTTGGCCGTGGTGGGCCGCGCCGGGACCGGGAACCTGCTATTGTAGCACACAAGTCGCGACGGATGAAATCGGCGGTCTGCGATTGACCGAGGTAGTGACCGCATCTAGGATAGGTGGTTTGCGGGCAAAGAGTTAACGTTTCCACCCTGGACATTGGCGGGCGCGGTTGCCGATGCAGACCGAAACACTGGCACGAGCGGCCATCATTGCGTATCTCCTGGTGCTGACCCTGATCTGCATCTACGGGGCGCATCGCTATTTCCTCGTCGTGTTGTACTACGGGGTGAAGCGGCGGCTACGGGAGCCGGCGGCGAGGTTTGATGAGTTGCCGCGGGTGACGGTGCAGTTGCCGATGTACAACGAGCAGTGGGTGGCTCAGCGGATTATTGAGCGGGCGTGTGAGATTGCCTATCCGCGGGAACGGCTGCAGATTCAGGTGCTGGACGACTCGACGGACGGGACGCAGGAGATTGCGCAGGAGGCGGTCGAGCGGATGCGGGCGGCGGGGCATGACATCATGTATCTGCATCGGGAGGATCGGACGGGGTACAAGGCGGGGGCGCTGGAGGAGGGGACGAAGCAGGCGACGGGGGAGTTTGTTGCGATATTTGATGCGGACTTTCTGCCGCCAGCCAACATCCTGCAAGAGACGATCCACTACTTTGCGGATCCGCAGGTGGGGATGGTGCAGTCGCGGTGGGATCATCTAAATCGGGATTTGTCGCTGCTGACGGAGGCGCAGGCGATTCTGCTGGATGGGCATTTCGTGGTGGAGCACACGGCCCGGAATCGGACGGGGCGGTTCATGAGCTTCAACGGGACGGGGGGGATCTGGCGGAAGGCGGCGATTGAGGATGCGGGTGGGTGGGAGCATGACACGCTGACGGAGGATCTGGATCTTTCTTATCGGGCGCAGCTACGGAACTGGAAGTTCGTGTTTTTGCCGCAGCTCACGTCGCCGGCGGAGTTGCCGCCGGAGATGAATGCGTTCAAGGCGCAGCAGCATCGGTGGACGAAGGGTGGGGCGCAGACGTGCATGAAGCTATTGCCGAAGGTGTTGCGGAGTGACTTGCCGTGGTGGGTGAAGCTGGAGGCGTTTTTTCATTTGACGAGCGGGGCGGTGTATGTGCTGGTGGTGTTGTTGACGTTGTTGTTAGGGCCGGCGTTGATTGCGAAGCTGGCGCTGACGAAGCCGCAGTCGCCGTGGATTTTGTGGTATGAGTTGCTGCTGTTCACGATCGGGTTTGGCTCGACGACGTTCTTTTACATCGTGAGTCAGCATGAGTTGATGCGTGGCTGGTGGCGGCCGCTGGCGTTTGTGCCGACGCTGATGGCGGTGGGGATCGGGATTGCGTTCAATAATGCGGTGGCGGCGCTGGATGGGTTTTTCGGGAAGACGGGTGAGTTTGTGCGGACGCCGAAGTTTGGCGATGTGGCGGGAGACAAGGTAGCGTGGCGGGAGCGATTGGCGGGGTTGAAGGTACGGGTGAACTGGAAGGCGTGGACGGAGTTGGCGATGGGGGTTTACTTGACGGCGTGTGGGGTGGCGTTGTTGTTTTTTGAGAACTGGTTTCAGCGGGTGTCGATGGCGTTACCGTTCTTGCTGATTTTCATTGTGGGGTATTTTTATGTGGCGTATTTGACGTTTCATACGCAGTGGCTGTCGATGCGTCGGGCGGGGTGAGTGCGAAGGGGGAGGATCTGAGGGTCTTAGGATTTGAGGGTTTTGGTGGTGGGGGGGGGTTGGTTGGTTGTGGGTGGGTGATGCAACATGGAGAATGACTACGACGAAGCCCGCGAGGAGTTTGAAAGCGTCCTGAATTGCAGGATGGAGTTTCGCGACGGCGGCGTCTTCATGGATGTCACGAGACTTTTGGGCACTAGTGTGGATCAACTGATCAGGAAGCACGGTGTTGTCGAAGCGCAGTGGCAAGTCAATCATGTTCACATGTGGTGCCATTCGGACTCGTTGGACGTGCAGCGGAAGTTGGCGCTCGAGGCCATTGATGTGCTGTCGAAGCGGATCAAGGCGGAGTACAGGGACGACGTCATATTGAAGAGTGAGATTTCGGAGGATACTTACGAGGTCATGTTTGCGCTCTGGATTGAAGAAGCAGGATAGGGGTGCGCGATGGGTAGCACGGCCGATTTGTCGACTTATTACGAACTGGCTGACCAACCGGTCGTGGATGCGCATGGGCATACGTACCACGGTATTTGTCGCCAGTTTTACTGTGCGGCTGACTGGGAACGCTCGGCCGCGGCGGAGGTCTTCATGGAGTGGTGTCGCGCGCCTTGGCCTGATCTTGGCGACTGGGATATTTTCTTCCCAGACCTTGAGCTTGCGCGGGATTTCCAGCGGCGCTTCCGCGAGGCGGGGTTCGAATTCGGCGTGCTTGCTGTTCGGCCGTGCGATTCGCGAGCAGATGCCGCGGCCGCAGAGAAACTGCCGGGGCATTTGGGCCTCGACGTGACCGACCTCGAGCCGTCATCCGCTCTTCATCCGTTGGCGCTGTGGCAGATGTTTGACGAGCACGCCCGCAAGGACTCACTGACTGCCCTGTGGGAGCTGCCGGCAGTGCACTTCCGGGAACGCCTCAACAAATGGGGACTGCTGGACGACTTTGATGAGGCGGCTCTGCTTCGGAGGGTGATGCGGGCGCTGGAGAGGATTGATACGACGGATCAGTCGCCACAGGGTGTGCGCGTTCTGGCGGTGCAGGAGCTCGCACCGTGATAGTGTGTCCGAATCGGTAACCAAGAGAGGGCAGGGTTGACGAGGGGCGGTAAGGTCGTCGAACGCTACGCTTGCAGCGCTTAGGGGTGGGTGGCGGCGGGTATGATGGTGGCGCCGGGGTGGGGATGCCTGCCGAAGAGTTGAGGGTTTGAAGGTCTGGTTGTTGGGAATGAGGACTTAGACGAGTACGTTTCTCGGTTTTGTGTTGTATGGGGCTGGGTGGGGAGATAGGATTTAGCTGGAGTGTTCGGCGTCGTTGCCGGATTACGGCTTATTGGAGAATCAATCAGGAGGAGGTGAAGTCATGCACCGCCTTTTCGTATGCGCGCTGGCGGTCTTGGTCGCCGGTGGTATGTCCGCGAGTGCGGAAGATCTGTTGTGGGGCGATTTCAGTGATATTGGCGAGATCGATTCCAACACGGGGCTGTTGTCCAACATTCAGAATCTGAATGGTGATGGCGAGGAGTTGTACGGCCTGGCGACGGAGCCTGGCACGAACACCATCTTCGGGATTACCAACGAGGCGAACTGGGTCTCCACCGTGGACCCGGCGACGGGTGTTGTGACGCATGTGGCGGAGTTGATGTCTGGTGGCGTGTCGTTCGGTTTCGACGGCTCGAACGACGCGACGTGGGTGTCGGGTATTACGTTTCAGGACAACGGCACGATGTGGGGCGTGGTCGGTGCGGATGGTGGAGAAGCGTTGCCCGGTGGCGCGATCTTCACGGTCGACCTGAACACGGGTGAGGCGACTGACTCGGGTATTGCTCCGGTTGGTGCGGGTGCGCAGGCGATCGAGTACAACCCGGACGATGGGCTGTTGTACCACTTCTACAACGACAGTTTCGGTGGTGGTGGCAGCACGTTCTTCCGCGCGATCGATCCGGGCTCGGGTTCGATCACCGACATTCCGCTGTCGGGCCACGACTTCAACGCCGTCAACGGTCTGACCTACGGTGGCGACGGCATGTTCTATGCGTATGATCGGGCGGGCGGCAATGATGATCTGATTGCGATCACGACGGATGGCGTCGCGTCGTTGCTGCATGCGGATACCGGGGCGATTGCCACGGCCCTGACGACGATGGAGTATGTGCCGGAGCCGACTGCGGGGCTGATTCTTGGTCTTGGACTGGTGGCGCTCGTGCGGCGTCGTTAGCTGCTGTGCTGTCGAGACGTGTGGCGCGGCATGGTGTGCTGGCCGGCGTCGCGGCGGCGTGAGATTGTGACAGGGATTGCGGATGCGGGCTACCTTCTGCTGTCAGAAGGTGGCCCGTGTTGCTGCGCGTGCATCCGGGGTCTGTTCGACCGCGTGAGTTGTACACATGCAGATTGGTGTGGCCTCACCCGTTGCGGTCGCCTCGTTGCGAGGGAGGGGGGTTCTGGGGATCACCCTCCCCTTGCCCTTTCCTGCGAGGGAGGGTGGTTAGTTGGTGGAAGGCTTCGAGGAGTTTTTGGTGGCGGCGTTTGTGGGAGGCGAAGCCGAGGGAGTCGATGTCGTGGAGGACTGCTTGCGGGTCTTCGCCGAGCTCGTGGACGCGGTAGAGGCCGCAGAAGAGGAGGGTGCGCTGCTGGCCGAGGCGGCAGTGGACGAGGACGGGCTGGTGGTCGGGATTGCGACAGAGGGCGAGAAACTGGTCGCGTTGAGCGGCGGTTGGCGGATTCTTGTGGTTGCAGGGAATGGTCACGAACTGGACGCCGCGGGATTTGCAGAGGGCGCGTTCCTCCTGTTCCCAGGCGTCGGGGTCTTCGGCGTCGCGGGTGCCGCGGAGGCTGACGACGGTGCGGAGTTGGTAGCGGTCGATGAGGTTGGCGAGTTCGGTGGGGGTGGGCTGTCCACAACGATAGAGGATGCCTTCGGCGACGGTGCCGAAGTGCTGGAGACCGTCGTACGGGACGCGGAACAGGCGGCGGATGAAGCGCGGGACGTTCACCGGCCTAGACTCCGAAGCGGGCTTCCACTCGCGATGCGGGAATGAATCAGCCGCCGGCCACGATCTCGAAGCGGATCTGATTCTCTGCCACTCTGCGCTTCAGTTTATCAATGATCGTAATTTTCGCCACGTAGCGGCCGGGGGAAAGGGTGGCGGGGAGGCGGACGAGGCGGGGGATGAAGCAATCGCGGCGGCGGTTGCGGCAGCGGTCGACGATTTTGTGGTCTTCGAGTTTGAGGACGGTGTCGCCGGCGCGGTTGAGGATGGTGGTGGTCATGTCGAAGACGGTGTGGTAGTAGCCGTTGGAGCGGAGTTCGCTGACGAAGTCCTGGACTTCGGCATAGAGGACGAACTCGTTGGTGTGGCCGGTGAGGAAGCGGGCGGGTTCGATGGGGGTGTACTGGCCGTAGCCGCTGACGACGCTACAGATGGCGAGCTTGGGGATGCTGAGGTCGCTGAGTTGGCGGAGGGAGTTCTGGAGTTGTGCGATGGGCTCGGCGGCGGCGTCGGCCGCGCCGGCGAGGTCGCCCATGTGTGCTTCACGGATGGCGATGAGGGCTTCGATGAAGCTGGTGGCGAGGCGTTGTTGTTCGGCGGTGACGAGTTGGAGGGGGTCGCGGGCGCGTTCGTACTCGCCGGCGGTGACCCAGCGGATGCGGGCGTCGAGCTGGTCGCGGAAGGCGCCTTCTTCGGGTGGGGGCAGGGAGTCGAGGAAATCCGCGAGGGTGCGCGGGGCGGTGTGGCGGGCTACGGCGCCGGTGTTGATGCCGGGCGTGTCATGGTCGGACGACGTTGAGGTGGGGGTGTTGGGGGCGGCGCGGACGGAGACGTCGGCGATGCGCGGCGGCTGGAGCTTTGGCTGTTGGTTGGTGCTGTCGTCGTCTCTTGCCGTGGGCTGGTCGGCGGTGTTGGCGGGTTGGGTCGGGTCTTCGTCGGGGATAACGACGATGGATTGGTCGGGTGGGGTGGAATCTGGGCGCAGGTCGGTGGCGTATTGGGGGGCGGCTTGCCAGTTGTTGGTCTGGGGGCGATGGGCGCGTTCATTGACGCCGTCGACGCGGGCGACGTAGCTCTGGACGACGCCGTTGACGGTGATTTCGGGGGGCTCTTCGGGCGGCTCTTCGGATTTGTCGTCGACGACCTGGGGTGGTTCGGCTGGTTCGGGTTCGGGTGGCTCTTCCTGGCGGGCTGAGGAGGAGGGATTATTCCAGGTGCAGCCGGCGAGGAGGAGGGTGAGGGTTGTGGTGATTGTCAGCAGGAGTCGGTTGGCTGGCATGCCGGGCTCCGTTGGTGCTGGTTGCTGGCGGGCGGGGACGCCCGCCCCACCCGGAGAAGAGGATCGCTGCGCGGCCTGGTCAGGCTCGGAGGCCTGACGCGACATCGGGTCGCCGCTACATGCGGGCGAGGCGCAGGAGGAGCGACTCGACCCCTGTTTCTATCGACTGGAGGCCATGTTTGGCTTGTGCGTCGAGGTGGGCGATGGCGGCGAGGAGGCGGCGAGCGACGCCGGGGGTGACGCGACGGAGCAGGGCTTGCGCGTCCTCTGGGCGGCCGTAAAGGCGGAGTGCGCCGGCGAGGGCGTGTTTGCTGGCGCCTTCGGCGGCGAGTTGATGGGCGGCGAGCCAATTTCGGACGGAGTAGCACATGCCGCCGATGACGCGGTAGATGGCGTTGGAGTCGGAGGCGAGGGTGTTATGCCAGAGGGCCACGGCTTGGTGGGCGTTGCCGAGGGCGGCCTGGTCCATGGCGGCGAAGATGACTTCTTCGCGGCTGCGGCCGATGAGGTCGGTGACGTCCTGGTCTGTGATTTCGGGGCGGTCGGCGACGTAGAGGCAGAGCTTATCTACCTCGTTAGTGAGGAGGGTGGAATCGGGTTTGATAAGATCGATAAGCCGGGTGGCTGCTTCGGGGCGGAGCTTCTTGCCGCGTTCGGTGGCGGCTTGAACAATGAGCCCGGCCAACTCTTTTGGCTTGGGCTGGTCGCACGTTGTTATTTCGCCGATGGCTTTGGCCTTTTTGGGGAGGCGTTGGTTGGCGGGGAAGCTGCGGCATTCGAGGATGAGGGTAGATGAGGAAGAGGGGCGGTCGAGGTATTTCTCGATAAGCGCGCGGTAGGTGTGATTTTGCTCGGTGGTGCGCGAGAGGAACTTGTCCGCGTTGCGGATGACGACGACGCGGCGATCGGTGAGGAAGGGGAGGGTGTTGAGGTCTTCGAGTACGCCGGCGATGGACGGGCCACCTTGTTCGGGGTTTTCGCTGCCGTCGTAGTCGGCGAGGGCGAGGCCGCGATCGACGTCGGGGGGGAGGAGTTTGTCGATGGCCTTGGAGACGGCCCGGGATTTGGCATGCTCATCGTTGCCGTGGAAGACGATGATCGGCGGTGGGGTTGGGCGGGGCATTGTTATCGGGCTCGTTGTTATCTTCGAAGCGGTCGGGGCCGAAGTAATTCAGGCGACGTTGGGCTTTCTTGATCAGTTCTTCGTCGGTGGTCCGTTTCAGTGTTTTCTGCCAGGCGGCGAGGGCCTGGTGGGTGTCGCCGAGGCGGTGTTCGATGTCGCCGAGGCGTAGCCAATGGACGGCGGACTCGGGCTGGAGTTCGAGGAGCCGGGTCAGGTGCGTCCGGGCGTCAGGGTATCGTTTTTCGGTGGCGGCGACCAGGGCGAGGCCTTCGAGGGCGCCGGTGTGGTTGGGGCTGGCGTCGAGGGCGGCGTGAAAGCGGGCGGCGGATTGCTGGTAGTTGTGGAGGCGGTACTCGGCGCTGCCCAGGTCGACGAGGAGGTTGGGGTCTTGCGGGGCGTAGGTGAGGGCTTCGCGGAAGCGGGCGGCGGCGAGGGAGAAGCGGCCCTGGCTCATGAAGCGGGCGGCGGCGTGGCGGAGTTGAGCGCTCTGGTCGGTGGTGGCGTCCGAGGCTTTGGGGGTGGCGGACTCGGCAGCGAGGGAAGCGAGGCTTGGTGTTTTGACGGGGGTGACGTTGGGCGGGGTGAGGGGGCCGACGAGGAGCGGCGGCTGGTTGGGGTTGGGTTTCGTTGCAGCGACGTCGGTTTTTTCGGGGGCGAGGTCGGCGGGGTCTGGTTCGCGGATTGGGAGTGTGACGTCTTCAACGATGCTATCGGTGGCGTTACCAGCGCGGTCGGTGGCGATGAGGCGGAGGTCGACGACGGGTGGTGCATTGGTGGGGGGGAACCAGATGGCGCGCTGGTCGGCGTAGGTGACCGGGCCGCCGTCGTGCCAGGTATCGGCGTGGTAGTAGAAGAGACGGAGGCTCTGGTCGCGGAGGTTTTCTTCGACGAGGGTGCAGGTCAGGACGACGGCTTCGTTGTTGTTGATGGATTCGAGGGCGACGGCGTGGACCTGGATGAGTGGTGGGGTCGTGTCGACGATGATGGAGGTTGTGGGACGGGTCCCTGGGACGGGGGCATCGCCCGTGGCACCGGCGGCGTTGCGAAGGATGAGGTAGAAGTCGTACCGGCCGTCGTCGGGGACCGTGATTTTGAGGGCGTGTTCGTGGGGGCGGTCGAACTCGGCGGGTTGCCAGGTGCGGCCGGCGTCGGTGGAGGACCACAGGTTGACGTCGGTGATGGTGGTGTTGTGGGTGGTCTGGTAGGTGAGGATGACTTCGCGGTTGTTGATGAAGGTGGGGCGCGGGGGTTCGGCGGCGCTGGTGGCACTGGTGAGGGCCAGCGAGCCGAGTAAGGCGAATGTGAAGGGCCTGGTCGCTCGGTTCATGTCTGGAGTGAGTATCGGCGTTGGTGCAGGAGGTTGTGGTGTGGTGGATTGCGGGGGCGCGTGGGCTGCGCGGCGGTCTGGTTGTGGATCAAGCGGAGGAGCAGTTTTTGCGGGGAGATGTGCGATTTGGTGGGGTGCGCTGGTTGATCGTTTTGGTCCGGAAAATGGTGGTGTGGCGGGCGGTGGTGACGGGCGTGGTGTTTTTGCTGGACCTGTTGCTGGCCGATAAGTATGCTGGAAACTGTTGGCGAGGGGGATTGGTAGCGCTGGGCACTGGATTCGCATGCAATTCTGAAGGGAAGGTCAAGATCATGAAGGCACGGACCGGGATCGCTGTCGCCACGCTGGCGGCGCTGGTGTGGTGTATGGCGGGGGTCGCGTTTGCGCAGGAACGTGTATCGGGAGAGCTTCTCGATCCGAGCGCGTACGGGGCGTCTTACGTCGAGTCGATGCAGGCGGTGATTGACCGTGATCGGCTGGCGCCGCGGCCGTTAAGTGGTCGGGTGCGGCAGGCGGGTGAGCAGGGTGTGTGGATTGTGCCGAGTCGGGGGGCGAGTGGTGCGGCGCATTCGGGATCGTACTATGCGGCGAACAAGTGGGGGGATACGCGGATGGGGATTGGATTTGATGAGGTTGTGGACGTGCATGGGGCGTGGTTCGCGGGGCAGGGTGGCTCCGGGGTGTGGGCGCCGGCCGTTCGCGTGCATGGTTATCGTGATGGGGAGGTCGTTGGTCGGAGCGAGTGGTTTGATCGGATTGGGGCGGAGCCTGCGTGGTTTGAGATGAATCTTGCGGGTGTGGATCGGATTGAGATCGAGGCGTTGCCGGCGGTTGATGGTGGGGGCTGGTATGCGCTGGATGATTTGACGTATGCAGCGGTGGACAAGACGGGCGATGCGAAGATGGTGGTCGTCACGTTTGATGATCTTTCTTATCGGTACAAACTGACGGGCTCGGGTTATGCCGGGTTGACCTGGGAATTTGGGACCGGGCTATTTGGTGACGAGGGCGTGCCGGCGCCGAAGGTGATGGGCGCGGCGCGGGATGATGTGCCGGAGGGTGAGAAGGCGGAGCCGTCGGGGCGGAATGCGGTGGCCCCGAATCTGCTGGCTGTTTATCAGGGTGTGATTCGTGGGGATGCGGGTTCGATGTCGTATCCGCCGGACACGGACGGGGCGATTGGTCCGGATCATTATGTTGAGACGGTGAACCGCAACTTTGCGGTGTATGACAAGGAGACGGGAGACGAGTTAACGAATGTGCTGCTGGGGTCGTTCTTGCCGGGATCGAATGGTGATCCGCGGGTGGTGTATGACCAGTACAGTGGGCGCTGGATTGTGCATGTGACGGACTTCAACGCGACGGCGACGATTTTCCTGGCGGTGTCGCTGAGCAGTGATCCGATGGGGGACTGGTTCAAGACGAGTTTTCTGACGGCGCAGGGGGGTGACGCGGGGCGTTGGCCTGACTATCCGACGCTGGGTGTGAACGAGACGGGCATCTACATCGGGGCTTATATGGTTGGTGGGGGGACGATGACGCTGTTTGCGATCGACAAGGCGCCGCTGGTGCAGTTTCCGCCGCAGTTGGGGACGGTGGCGGCGTTCCGCAATCTGCCGTGGGAGGGGGCGTTGCAGCCGACGCATTCGTATGGTGACGGAGCTGGGGCGTATGTCGTGTCGGTGGCGAGCAGTACATCGTTGCGGGTGCGGCGGATTGATCCGCCGATGAGCAACCCGGTGAAGGTTGAGTTGGGCTACGTGACGGTGCCGTATTTCACGACGGCGCCGAATGCGCCGGCGCAGGGCAGTTCGACGCCGCTGAATACGGTCGATGATCGGTTGATGATGTCGGTTTATCGGGATGGGTCGATCTGGACGGCGCACACGATTGAGGTGAGCGGGCGGGCGGGGTGTCGTTGGTATGAGATTGACGCAGAGACGCTGGATCTGGTGCAGTCGGGCACCGTGGCGGATGATGGGATGTATTACTACTTCCCGTCGATCATGGTGAATGCGGCAGGTGACGCGGCGATGGGCTTCACGGGGTCGAACTCCGGCATGTACGCGTCGTGCTATTACACCGGTCGGTTGGCGGCGGATCCGTTGGGTGAGATGGCACCGCCGGTGTTGTATCGGGAGGGCGAGGCGGCGCAGAATAACATCGACGGTTACGGGCGGAATCGGTGGGGTGATTACAGCTATACGACGCTGGATCCCGATGACGAGATGACGTTCTGGACGATTCAGGAGTACGGTCACGACGTTGATATCTGGGGGACGGCCATGGCGGTGTTGAGTCCCGAGCCGCCGGATTGCAATGACAACGGCGTACCGGACTGGGAGGATATTGCGAACGGCACGAGTCAGGATTGCAATGAGAATGGGATTCCGGATGAGTGTGAGCCGGATGAGGACTGCAACGGGAATGGCTCGCCGGACTTCTGTGATTTGATTGACGGGACGAGCCAGGATTGCAACTTCAATGGGATTCCGGACGAGTGCGATATCAGCGCCGGTGTCAGTGAGGACTGCCAGCCGAACGGTATTCCGGATGAGTGTGAGATTGGGTCGACGGAGGTGGTGATCAGCTTCCCGTTGGATAGTAATCCGGGCTGGGACACGCAGGGGATGTGGGCGTGGGGTTCGCCGACGGGCAGCGGTGGTGAGTATGGCGGTCCGGATCCGACGAGTGGTTACAGCGGTCCGAATGTGTACGGGTACAACCTCAATGGCGACTACGAGAACAACCTGCCGGAGCGGCATCTGACGACAGACGCGATCGACTGTTCGCAGCTTACGGATGTGCGGCTGTCGTTCTATCGGTGGCTGGGTGTGGAGCAGCCGGTTTATGACCATGCGTATGTGCGGGTGAGCACGAATGGGTCGTCGTGGCAGACGATCTGGGAGAATACGGAGGAGGTAACGGATTACGCGTGGCAGTATCAGGAGTTTGACATCTCGGCGATTGCTGACAATCAGCCGACGGTTTACATCCGCTGGACCATGGGGACGACGGATGTGGCGTGGCAGTATTGCGGTTGGAATATTGATGATATTGAGTTGCGTGGTGAAGGTCCGGGGGGTGGCGAAGGCGACTGTAATGCCAACTCGGTTCCGGACGCGTGTGACATTGCGTCGGGCTATAGCGATGATTGCAACGGTAATGCTGTGCCGGATGAATGTGACATTGCCAACGGCACGTCGGAGGATACGAATGGCAACGGTGTTCCGGATGAGTGCGAGGGCCAGGTGCCGGGCGATATGAACTGTGACGGCGCCGTCGACTTTGACGACATCAATCCGTTTGTGCTGGCGATCAGCGGGCAGGCGGCTTATGAGGCGGAATGGCCGGACTGTGAGTGGCTGAATGCGGACGTGGATGGTGACGGTACGGTTGACTTCGACGATATCAACCCGTTCGTGGCGCTGCTGGGCGGGTAGGGGCGTTCGCCGGTAACGGCGCTGGTCGTTGCCGACGAGATTGACGTGTTCGCGCGACCATGCGGCACCGGGCTTGTTGGCCTGGTGCCGCTTTCATGCGCCCGGGTGCTGGCGGGTGGCTGGTGCTGGTGGCGGATTGATACAATTTGAATGTGATGAATATGGCGGCGGAGCGCAATCCGAAAGTGGCTTGTGATGCGATGTTCGGGGGGGTGGCGCGGTGGCTGCGGGTGTTGGGGGTGGATGCGACGTTTACGCAGGGGATTGAGGATGGGGAGCTGGTGGCGCACGCGCTGGCTGAGGGGCGGGTGGTGGTGTCGGCGGATGGGAAGCTGTTTGAGCGGCGGGTGTTTGTGACGGGGGAGCTCCGGGGGTTGCGGTTGCCGGTGGGGTTGGTGCTGGCTGAGCAGGTGGAGCGGGTGGTGGAGGCGTTGCGGGTCGAGCCGGGGTTTCCGCGGTGCACGAACTGTAATGGGGCGTTGCGGGCAGTTTCGCGGCAGGAGGTGAGTGGCGAGGTGCCGGCGCGGAGCCTGGTGTGGGTGCGGGATTTCTATCGGTGCGAGCAATGTGAGCAGGTGTTCTGGGAGGGGACGCACTGGCGGCGAATCGGGGCGTTCCGGAGCCACTTGGCAAGCCTGAATGGCGGTAAGCTTCCAATGCGATAGGTGTTTATCGTTTGCGCTCGCGGTGGGGGTGTGTTATCATTTGGATGGAAATACTGCATATAGGACAATTACATGCAAGCGAACACCATATATTGCGCAGACTCGATCGAATTGCTCGCGAGCTGGCCTGAGGAATCCGTGGATCTCGTGTTTGCGGATCCGCCGTTCAACATTGGGTATGTGTACGACAAGTATCGCGACGATGTGCCGAACGAGGAGTATGTGCAGTGGTCGCGGGACTGGATGGCGGCTTGTCGGCGGGTGTTGAAGGCGGAGGGGTCGTTCTGGGTGGCGATTGGGGATGAGTTTGCGGCTGACATTCGCGTGATCGGGCGTGAGTTGGGGCTGCACCTGCGGAACTGGGTGATCTGGCACTACACGTTCGGGCAGAACATGAAGCGGAAGTTTTCGCGGGCGCACACGCACCTGTTCTACTTCTCGAAGGATGCGAAGGCGTTCACGTTTAACGATCACCTGGTGCGGTTTCCGAGTGCCCGGCACACGGAGTATCAGGATTTGCGGGCGAATCCGCAGGGGCGGATGCCGGACGATGTGTGGGATGAGTTTCCGCGGGTGTGTGGGACGTTCAAGGAGCGGGCGGGGTTTCACGGCTGCCAGATGCCGGAAGCGTTGTTGATGCGGATTGTGCAGGCGTGCAGTCAGCCGGGCGAGTTGGTGTTGGATCCGTTTGTGGGGAGTGGGACGACGGTGGTGGCGGCGAAGCGGCTGGGGCGGCGGTATGTGGGGGTTGATATTTCGGATGAGTATGTGAAGCACACGCGGAAGCGGCTGGAGGGCGTTGAGGATGAGAGTGCGCTGAAGCCGAGCGGGGATTCGTGGCCGCAACTGCATCTCGACATGCTGATGCAGATTTATCGCGAGACGAAGGTGAGTGCGGAGAATCTGTTGCCGAACGAGGTGGCGATGCGGGTGGTGGCGGGTTCGCTGAGTGCGCGGGTGGGGTACGCGTATGAAGTCGAGGCAGTAACGGCGCAGTTGGAGGCGCTGCATGCGGCGGGGGCGTTGCCGAAGTTGCCGAATGACACGCGGTTTGCGGCGCGGAATCATGTGAAGTCGGAGGGGAAGCGGTACGAGCGACGGATCAAGCGTTGGCAGCCGCGGCGGAGGCGGAGTGGTGGTGAGGAGGGGGAAATTCGGCGGGCGATGTAGCCGGACCTTCGTTCGATCGCCATAATTGGCGGAAAATGGAGGTTTGTATCTATGGCGGATGAAGGCAAGCGAGCGGTACCGGCGGGATTGAACGCGGCGCGGGTGACGGCGGCGGCGATGGTTGTGGGGGGGTTTTTGTTGCTGGTCGTCTCGACCGTGTGGTTGCTGGTGCGCCTGTGGCAGTTGAGCCAGGTGGAGCCGATCAGTCATACCGAGTTTCTGGTTTCGTTTGTTGGGGCGGCGGCGTTGATGTTTGCGGGGTGGGGGTTTTGTGTATTGTTATGGGGGCTGGCGGAGATTCTGCGGAAGCTGGCGGATGTGGTCGAGGCGTCACAGCAGACGGCGCTGGCTGCGTCGACGGGTGGATTGACCGGTGGTGGTGGCGTGGCGACGGCGGGGGTTGGCGAGCAGACGCGGCTGTTGACGGAGTTGATTCGGCTGACACGGGAAGTACGGGATATTGGGCTGTTGAGTGAGGCGGATCGGGCACATCGGCTCCAGGCGGAGGCGAGTGCGCTGATTCGGCAACTCGAGGCGGAGATTCCGGTGCTGTTGCAGGAGCATCGTTTGCAGGAGGCGCATGAGCGTCTGCAGCGGGCGCGGGCGCGGTTTCCCAAGGTGCCGAATTGGGATGTGCTGGCGGAGAAGGTGGAGCAGACGCGGGCGAAGTTTGAGGCCCATGATCTGGAGACGGCGACGCGTGAGGTCGAAGAGTTGATTTCGTTGGGGGCCTGGGAGCGGGCGAATGACGTCGTGCAGAATTTGCAGCGGCGGCATCCGAACTTGCAGAAGGCGGGTGAACTGTCCCGGCGGGTGGCGAAGGCGCGGGAGCAGGCGACGGCGGAGGAGCGGGCACGTTTGATGTCGCAGGCGCAGGATGCGACGAACCGGCGCGACTGGTCGCGTGCGTTGGAGTTGGTGCAGACGGTGATGGCGCGGTATCCGAATTCGCTGGAGGCCCATGATTTGCGGCAACAGTTGCCGACGTTGCGTGCGAATGCGGAGATTCAGAGGCGGCAGGAGATGGAGACCCGGATTCGCGACTTGATCAAGGAGCACCGCTATACGGAGGCGTTGACGATTGCGCGGCAGTTGATTGCGCGTTATCCCGACTCGCCGCAGGCGGGAGTCTTGCGGGAGCAGTTGCCGCGGTTGGAGCAGAAGGCGGGGGGGTAACTGGTGTCTATTCTTCCGCGGCGGACTCTTCTTCCGCCGGTGGTGGTGACTTGGGTTCGAGGGCGGTAACGGCCTGGCGCTGGAGGTGGGAAATGGGGTCGTTGGGTGGGGCGATGACGGGTAGGAGCGCGTAGCAGAGGATGGATACGATGATGGTCGCGATGGCGATCTGGGCGAGGAGGGTTTTGTGGCTGGGTTGGAGGCGGTTGAAGGGCCAGTTGAGGATCCAGAGGGAGAGGTCGATGGTCTGATAAGTGGCGTCGAGGATGGCGTCGAGGGTGCTGCGGGCGGTGGCCTGTGGTGCGGGGGTGTCGGCGTCGTTATGCTCTTCGGAGGTTGGCTTGTCGTCTTCTGGGGCTGAGACTTCGGCAACGGGTTCGGCTTCGACGGGAACGTGTACGACCTGGGCGTTGTCGTCGTCGTCGCCATTGTTGCCGAGTCCGTCGTCGAGACTGGGGATTTCGGCGGCGTGCTGCTCGGCCTCGGCGAGCGCCGCTTCGATTTCGTCTTCGCTGACGATGGCGGATTTCTGTTCTTCGTCCATAGTCTGGTCCGCTGGCGGTTGATGCGCGCAGTCGTCGTTATCGTTAGCATCGGCACGTGTGTCGTGAGGCTGCATTGTGGGAGGCTGGTGACGCGGATGGCGTTGTCCGATAATGGTGGTTGCGGAGGCGCTGTCGGAAGTTGTGGTCGGCAGATCGACAATTGGGGTTGGTGACGATTTAATCGTGCATGGTGAGTGGCCGGTTGGAGGCCGGTTTGCGGCAAGTCGTTTGACTGAGCGGGGTTGGTTTGCTTGAGGACGGGCACGATGCGATTGTGCGTGTTGGTAGTGATTTTGGTGATGCTGGTGGGTTCGGCGCGGGTTGAGGCGGATGTGCCGACTTCGCTGCCGAGTGATCTGGGCTATGTGCTGCGGTACGTGCCGGATGATGCGCACCTGGTGGTGATCATTCCGAACTTGGCGCGGTTGACGGAGGGGGTTGCTGAGTTTGGGGAGCGGGCGGGATTGAAGAAGTTGGCGGGGATGACGGCGAAGGGGGTGTTTCGTGACACGCTGGGGGCGCATGCGAACGCACTGGATCAGGAAGGGGCGGTAGTGCTGGCGGTGTCGGCGGATGATGACGATGCGCTGTTGATTGCGAACCTGGCGAGCGCGGATGTGTGGTTGAACGAGAGTAGTCCGATTCGGTTTCGGGATGATGTACTCTTGTTCGAGTTTGATACGGATCGGTATGTAGCGGCAGCGACGGGGCGGGTGGCGATTTTCGGGCGGGAGCCGGCGACGCTCAGGCGGGCGCTCGACTCGACGCGGCGGTTTGAGCGGCGTTTTCATCGGGAAGCGGAGGGGGCGCTGGATGGTCGGCAGATGGTGATATTTGCTGACGTGCCGGCGTGGACACGTGAGTTGGATACGCAGATCGCGTTTCTGGCGCAACGGGCGTACATGGGGATTGCGGCGACGAGTCCGAATGCCGAAATCGGGATGCAATTCTGGAATTGGCTGCTCGAGCAGATGCGTGAGAAGGTGGGGGAGGCGCGGACGTTTGTGGGTACGTTGCGCGTGAACCGCGAAGGTGTGCTGGTTGATGGGCGGGCGACGTTTGACACGGATGGCAAGGTGGCGCGGTATCTGCGTTCGGTGCGCAAGCCGGGACGTGATCTGCTACGGGGCCTGCCGGCGGGGCGGCATCCGCTGGTGATGGCGTTTGAGTGGGAGGAGCGGCCGGATACGCCGGGTATCAATGAAGCGTTCAGTCAAGTGTTTTTGAGGATGGATACGCTGCGTGAGCGGGTAGGGGCGGCCCGGCTTGAGTCGGTGATTGAGAAGAGCAATGCGCTGAATCGGAAGGTGCCGGGATCGAGTCTGGTGTATTCGATGCGGCCGGGAGGGGGGCTGTTGTATTGGGGGTATTACCTGACGCCGCAGGGTAAGACGGTCCAGCATGAACTGCGGGAGCTGTGTGAGATGGCGCCGGAAGTGATGAACACTTGGGGGACGTTTCCGGCGGCGGTGGCACCGGGCGTGCGGGAGCAGGTGGCGGGGGTGGCATGTGATGTGTATCAATTTGATCTGGCGACCGAGCAAGCGCCGGTGCAGCCGGTGATGCGGACGATTTATGGCACGGCGCCGGCGTTTTATCTGGCCGAACATGAACTGGGGTTGGCGTATGCGTTCGGTGCCCGGCCGGCGGCGCGGGAGTGCTTGGCAGCGTTGCTGGCAGATGGGGGAGCGAAGCTGAGCGACGCGGCGCGCGTGCGGGAGTTGTTTGCGCGGTTTTCGCCGGAGCCGCAGTGTTGTGTCGTGGTGGACGTGCCGGCGGCGGTGGCGGGCGTTTCGGATATTTTGGAGCCGCTGGGGGTGCCGATTCCGAAGATGGAGGCGGAAGAGGAGGGGGCGGCGTTGGCGGGCTTCACGTTTTATCTGGAGGATGCGGCGTTGCGGGCGGAGGTGTTTGTTCCGGCTGAACCGGTGCGGGTGTTGTTGCGGACGTTTCGGGATTCTCAGCAGGTGATTGCGAAGCCGTGATCAGGCGAGCAGGTTGATTTGGCGGGGTGCGGGGGTGTGCGTCGGCTGGTAGGGGCCGTACTCGGTAGCGTTGGGGGGACTTTGTTTGACAGCGAGGCCGCTGGTGTGTTGCGCGGTGCTGCCGTTTGAGGCGCCTGGCGTGGCTGCGGCTGCGGTGGGGTTGTCTGCGGAGGGGGCTTCCGTGGACTGGCTCGCTTGTGGTGATGCAGTCTGTTGTTGGGCGAGTTCGGCGCGGGCGGTCTGCGCCTGTTGCATGGCTTGGGCGGCGACCTGTTGATCCTGGGGTGATGGGTCGGCGGGTGCCAGGGCGGCGGCGCGGACGACTTCCATCTTGCGGATCGTGGCTTCGGGGTCGCCGTCGATGGGCGAGACGTCGATTTGCACTTCGCCAGCGACGGCGTACTGTTTGCCGTCGGGGCCGGTTTCGTATTCGTACTGGGCGCCGCCGCGGGCGTATTGGCCGGCGGCGGCGAGGTGGGCGGCTTCGTGGTCGCGGATGCGGCGGTCTTTTTCCTGGAGCTCGGTGACGCGTTCCTGTTGTTCTTCCGTGAGCTGTTGGCCGGCGCGGGCGCGGGGGCTGAGCTCGACGCGGTCGGGCTCCTGGTAGGTACGGTCGACTGGTGGAGCGGCGTCAGGGGGGCGCGTGTTATTGGTCTGCGGCTGATCGGGCGCGGACGTAGTTTGTCGCTGGACCGGTTTTATCGGCGTAATAGGGGCGCGGGCCTGCGGCGCGAGGTTGGCGCCGCCGTAGGTGGGGATCGTCGCCGATAAAATGCTGGCCAGTGACATACGACAGACTCCGGGCGTCCACGCGTGTGGAAGCGCAGTGTCGGCATCGGTCGGGTGCTGGAGGAAGTTTACGAATTGGCGTGGGGGGGAAGCGTTTTGATGTTGTGAATACGTGGCGGGCGCGCTTCTCGGGGGGTGGGGTCGGGGTCTATAATCGCGGCTGCGATGTGAGAGCGATAACTGTAGTGGTGAGGGAGGCAGCATGTCTGAGCAGGGCACGATCTGGCAGCGCGTGAGCAGGGCATTTCGTTCCGGTGACTCGCGGCGGGACGGGGAGGTGGACCAGCCGGTGGTTGAGAAGCAGGCCAACGCGCTTGATGTGGTCGGGGAGGGACGGGGTGGTGGGTCGTGGTGGTCGCGGCGGCCGGCGCAATCACGGGAGCTGTCTTTGCGGGTAGTCGAGTTGGCGGACTCGATGCAGGATCATTTTCGCAAGCAGGATGAGCGTGCGGCGGAGATGGCGCAGTCGCTGGATCGGGTGGGAGGCGTGATTGAGCAACTGGCGGAGACGCAGCGGCGGCAGGGGGAGTATTTGGAAGCGATTGCGGATCGTACTGAGGTGGTGGGAAAGCATACGGCGGGATTGACGGAGGCGGTGGGGCGGGTGCCGGAATCGCTGTTGTCGCAGGCGGAGGCGATTCGGACGGTGGCGCGGCAGCTGGAGGTATCGCAGGAGTCGGATACACAGCTCATGCATTCGTTGCAGCAGTTTGGGCGGGCGGTGGATACGCTGGGTTCGTCGGGAACGGCGCAGGTGGAGATTCTTCAGAAGTTGAATGCGACGCAGCATGAGCAGCAGGAGGCGTTCTCATCGCTCGTACAGGATCAGACGCGGCGGTTTACGGTGATTATCGTGGTGTCGGCGATTCTGGCGCTGGCGGCGCTGATCTCGCTGGCGGTGACATTGGCGATGCACTTTGTAGGGTAGGGACTTGAGGGGCTGAGGATTTGAGGATCTGAAGAGAGGGGCCAAGGGACCGAGGGTCGAGGGTTCCAGGTGCGTATCGCCAAGTTGTTGGTTGATCAACGGCCGACAGGGACGACGGGCGTTACAATTGACGTGATATGAGAGTTGCTCTGGTTCAGACGAATCCGACGATTGGGGATGTGGCGGGGAATGTGCGTCGCGTTGTAGCAGGGCTACGGCGGGCGGCGGATGCGGGAGCGCGGCTGGCCGTGTTTCCTGAGCAGACATTCATCGGGTATCCGGCGAAGGACTTTCTGCTGCGCCGTGATGTGGTGGAGCCGAACGTTGATGCACTGCAGCAGGTAGCGGATGCGGCGCATGATGTGGCGGCCGTGGTGGGATATGCAGAGCCGCGGCGGCGGGAGTTCGGGCGGCCGCTGTATAACAGCGCGGCGCTGGTGCATAACGGGGAAGTCCTGAGGCACTGGCGCAAGCGGCTGCTGCCGACGTATGACGTCTTTGACGAGGTGCGCTACTTCGAGCGGGGTGGTGTGGACGCGCCGGTGGATTTCGAGGGGGTGCGTTTCGGGGCGACGATTTGTGAAGACATGTGGGCATCGGAGGAGATGCTGGGGTTGCCGCTGTATGACTGCGATCCGATTGGGGACCTGGCCGACGCGGGGGCACAGTTTGTCCTGAACATTTCGGCGTCGCCGTACTTTTTGGGGAAGCATGATATTCGGCTGAGGCTGATGCAGGAGCACGCGCGGGCGAAGGGGGTGCCGCTTCTGTTCGTGAACCAGGTGGGGGGGAATGATGAGTTGTTGTTTGATGGGTCGAGTTGTGTGGTGAATGCGGAGGGGGAGTTGGTCGGGCAGGCGCAGCCGTTTGCAGAGGACATGTTGCTGGTTGATCTGGATGACCTGGGGGCGACGCGGCGTGTTCCGAATCCGGAGGGGGCGGCGAGTGTGCACGGGGCGCTGGTGATGGGGTTGCGCGACTACTTGCGGAAGTGTGGGTTCAAGTCGGCGGTGATCGGGTTGTCGGGTGGGATTGACTCGGCAGTGGTGGCGGCGTTGGCGGTGGAGGCACTGGGGACGGAGAACGTGCATGGGTTGGCGATGCCGAGCCGATTCAGCAGTGACCATAGTGTCGGAGATGCGCGCAAACTGGCGGAGAATCTCGGGATCGCGTTTTCGATTGTCGAGATTGAGCCGATGCACGCGGCGTTTGAGCGGACGCTGACGCCGCACTTTGAGGGGCGGCCAGCGGATGAGACGGAGGAGAATATTCAGGCGCGGACGCGGGGGGTGATATTGATGGCGATGTCGAACAAGTTTGGCAGCATATTGCTCACGACTGGCAACAAGAGTGAGTTGGCGGTTGGCTATTGCACATTGTATGGCGACATGGCGGGTGGGTTGGCGGTGATCAGTGATGTGCCGAAGACGATGGTGTATCAGGTGGCGCGTCACATGAACGAGCGGGCGGGGCGGGAGGTGATTCCGGAGAACATCATAACGAAGCCGCCGTCGGCGGAATTGAAGCCGGACCAGACGGATCAGGATTCGCTGCCGCCGTATGAAGTGCTGGATGAGATTCTGGAGCGGTATGAGGTGCGGTTGCAGACGCAGGAGGAGATTGTGGCGGCGGGGTTTGATGCGGTGGTGGTGGCGGATGTGCTGCGGAAGATACGGATCAGTGAATACAAGCGGCAGCAGGCGGCGCCGGGGCTGAAGGTGACGTCGCGGGCGTTCGGGTTTGGGCGGCGGATGCCGATTGCGGCGCGGCACCCGCGTTAGTGTGCTGTCTTGCTAACAGGCTGATATGGCGCACGCAGCGCTGAGGCTCATGACACGGCGGGCGGGACGCCCGCCCCACCCTTGATAAGCCGGCGTACTTGCGAGACGGTACATTAGCGAGTTCGGATGCGTTGCCACGTGGGGTCCGACAGGCCGTCGATGTGGCGGCAGTGAATCTGGCTGATCCGCCAGCCTTGCGGGGTGTCTACGAAGGTGAAATCCCAGCCGGAGCGGGGGCCGAAGCGGCCCTGGGGGTGGACGATGTCGGTGCGGTAGCTGGTGATGGCGGTGAACGCCTCGTCAGTGTGATCGGTGAGCTCGAGTTGCCAGCGTTCGACCCAGATGATGCGGATGGACTCGAGGCGGTCTGCGACGAGGTTGAGGAAGGCGGTGCGGTCGAGGACGGGGCCGGCGTCGGGGTGGGTGGTGAAGTTGGGCGCCAGGTATTGGTGGAGGGCGGTGGTTTCGGAGCGCATGAGGTCGGTGGCGATGGCGTCGAGGATGTGGTCGGCGTGTTCGGCGCGGGTGGTGATGGTGGTTTGGATTACGAATAGCGCGATGGTGAGCGCGAGGGCGATGAGCAAGGGTTGGGGGCGGCCGGTGCGGCGCCAGTAGACGAGGAGGACGAAGAGGGCGAGGCCGGTGAAGCCGGCGAGGGCGAGGGGTGATTCGAGGAGTATCCAGGTGAGCCAGTCCATCATGGGGATTCTACGAAACCGGTGGCGACGAGCCGCGGGTCGTTACAAATCCTGACGAATGTTGCGGCGTGGTGTTTGCGGGCGACGCTTGGCGGAGATTGGTGGCGGTTGCTGGGGGTGGGGGTTTCCACTACCTTCGACGGCATGAAGCTGGCAGGGAAATTCATCGTGATTGACGGGCCGGACGGGTCGGGCAAGGGGACGCAGCTCGACCGGCTGGCGGGGTGGATTGGGGAGCAGGGCGGGACGTGTCGGCGGACGCGGGATCCGGGCGGGACGGAGATTGGGGATCGGATTCGGCACGTGCTATTGGGGTATGATCTGTCGCAGATGGATGCGCATTGCGAGGCGTTATTGTTTATGGCGTCGCGGGCGCAGCTTGTGGCGGAGGTGGTGCGGCCGGCGCTGGCGGGGGGGGAGACGGTGCTGTGTGATCGTTTCATTTCTGCGACGTGTGCGTATCAGGGAGCGGCGGGGATGCCGGTGGATGAGACGATTGCGCTGGGGAAGCTGGCGATTGGGGAGACGTGGCCGGATTTGACGCTGGTGCTGGATGTGCCGCCGGAGGTGGGGTTTGCGCGGACGGGTCGCAAGCCGCACCATGTCGGGCGGAAGGATGATGTGGGGCAGCTCAGTATGTTTGACGGGGCGACGGCGGACGCGATGGAGCGGCGGCCGCTGGAGTTTCATCGGCAGGTGCGGGACAATTTTCTGCGGCTGGGTGAGGTGTATCCGCGGCCGGTGGTGGTAATTGACGCGGCGGGGGATGAGGAAGCGGTGTGGGGGGCGGTGCGGGAGGCGGTGACACGTGCGTTTCAGTGAGATTCAGCATCAGGCACGGGCGCTGTCGATTTTGCGGCGGGGGCTGCAAAGCGGGCGGGTGCCTCATGCGTATTTGTTTGAGGGGCCGGCGGGTGTTGGGAAGGAGATGACGGGGCGGGCGCTGGGGGCGAAGCTGTTGTGTGAGGCTGGGGATTTGGCGGCGGATGCGGACCCGTGTGGGGTGTGTGATGGGTGCCGGATGATGGCGGCGGATGTGCATCCGGATTATCACCTGGTGCATCGGGGGCTGCATCACAAGCATCCGGAGCAGTCGGTGCGGCGGAGTACGGGTTTGTACCTGGTTGTTGATGTGGTGCGGCACTTCTTGATTGAGCCGGCGGGGATGAAGCCGGCGCAGGGGCGCTGTCGGGTGTTTGTGGTGCGGGATGCGGAGCGGATGAATGAGGGGGCGCAGAATTCGCTGTTGAAGACGCTGGAGGAGCCGCCGGGGAGTGCGTGTTTGATCTTGGTGACGTCGCACGGGACACGGTTGCGGGAGACGATTCGGTCGCGGTGTCAGCGGGTGCCGTTTGATGCGTTGCCGGGGGAGTTTGTGGCGGAGCGGCTGGTGGAGTTGGGGGGGCTGGCGGTGGAACAGGCGAAGGCGCTGGCGGTGTTGAGTGGGGGGCGGCTGGGGGTGGCGCTGCACTGGGCGCGGGTGGATTTGCTGGCGACGGCGGCGGCGCTGGTGGATTTGTTTGGCGTGCTCAAGCGGCGGGAGGTGACGGTATTTGGTAAGGGGCTGGTGGGCGTGGCGGAGGACTTGGGGCAACGGATGTGGGCGGATGTCGAGGCGGGGGAGCCGCGGGAGGAGGCGGAAGCGGAGGGGGATGAGGAGGAGCCGGCGGACGAGACGCCGACGGATGTGAAGCGGGATGCGTTGAAGCTGGTTTTGATGTTGCTGGCGGGGTTTTATCGGGATGCGCTGATCGTGCAGGCGGAGGCGTCGTCGCCGCGGTTGTTGCCGGGGTTTGAGGGGGAGGTGCGGCGGTTGGCGGGGGCGTGTGATTTTGAGCGGTTGGATGGGTGTCTGGGGGCGATACATGAGGCGGAGCGTTTTTTGGATCGGAATGTGCAGCCGAAGTTGGTGGGGGAGCGTTTGGCGGTGGGGTTGTTGGGCGAGTTGCGGGTGGGGGCGTAGGGCGTGGTGAGGGGCGGGATCCGATTGGGGTTGGTGGTGGGTTGAATGTGTATGTTTACTGCGGGGGGAATCCGCTTGATCTGGTGGATCCGACGGGATTGGATACGCGAGACGGACTGATTGAACGCATGAAGAATCGGCCGCCTCTCTGGCCGTTTGATTGGGGGGTCGTTGATGGATTTGTGCCTCTCGCTCCGCCGCTGGGACCCATGTGCGGGGTTGACACGAACACGCCAGAATACTGGATGGGCAATGCCGCTGGCGAGTTCCTTTTCGATTGCATTCCGTTAGGAGCCGCCTTGCACGTTCTTGACACGGCCAGCGAGATCGGGCGGGGAGCGAAGCGCGCGAAAGGCGCGTGGGATTGGCTTCGAGAGGGCATCAGGCGAGGGTACAATGAGGCCGCGCGCCGGCACGGCTGGCCGCGGTGGTAGGGCGACCGCGCGCTTGACGTTTGCGTGTGCGGTAGTGGAGACCGTGTATGTGTGACAAGCGTGACTCCCCTGACAACCGGGAGGCGTTTTGGAAGGAGCCGCTTCGACTGGAGAAAGCCCTGATGATCTTCTACGGCGCGCTTTGCACGCTGGGTGGCGTCGTGGCGGTGATTTGGTACGCGACCAATAACACGTGCCCGACATTCATGGGCTTCGGGGAATCGGATTGGCTCCAGGCTGCGTTGTACGCGCTGACGTTCATCACCGGCATCAGTTCACTTGTGGGCGTGGCTGCGATTAAATATCGTTGGAGGTTGCCGCTTGAAGTATTCGTGATCGTTGCAACGGTCTTCGCTATCGTAGTGGTCTATCTATGGGCCGTAACCGGAGAAGACATTTCAGGTGCGGGTTCGAGTGTGGTGCTGGCCGCGGCAGGTTGGTCGGCCCTGCGCGGCGTGAGCGCGGCGATCTCCCCGTCTGGCATGGGCGAGGATCATGGCGACGGAGAGGAGCAATAGCCTCGAGGTGTACGAGAACTGGATCGGTCTGATCCGGAGGCTCCGTTTGCGGTGCAGGAGAGCCGGTATCTGGCTGGGCTGGGGCTGCATGCGGAGCAGACGGAGGATGGCGGTGTTGATCCGGTGTCGTATCTGCATGGGGATCTGGTGCGATCCACGATGATGACGACCGATGAGGGTGGAGCTGTGGATCAGCGGCTGTCTTATACCGCGTTTGGGGAGCCTGTTTTATCGGATGGTCAGGGTGGGGAGTCGGTTGGTGGGCCTTTGCCGGCTGGTTTGGGGCGGTATGGGTACGCCGGCGGGTGGGGGTATGAGACGGGTGGGTTTGACCCGGCTGCGGGGCTATTGGTGCTCCAGGGGCCGAATACGGACCTGCCGCCGGTGGTTTTGCAGCATGTCGGTGCGCGGTGGTATGATGGGGCGGTTGGGCGGTTTTTGCAGCGGGATCCGATTGGGGTTGCGGGTGGGTTGAATGTGTATTTGTACTGCAGGGGGAATCCGCTGTTGTTCGTAGACCCCAGTGGGCTCAGAACTATGGACACAGGAACGACGGAGCAGTGGATCCGTGACATGAAGCGCGGGGGCATGTCACACGAGGAGGCAATGGAGGAGCTGGTACGGTGGCATCGCAACGGGATTATGACGGCAGGAGGCTTATACGGTGGGGGCGTTCTACCAGCTGGCACCGGTTTGGTCATCTTCGGCTGGGACGTATGGCAGCGCCTGAATATGGGTGGTAAGACGGGCGAGCCCGAGCTAGACGAGATGATAGACAGTTTCTGTCTCGGTGCTGCCATATCCGACTTTGTCAAGAACGGGCTGTTCGGTGGTTTCAAGAAGAAATGACCACGATCGTTCCGGTCTTCCGCTATTGTCGCCGCGGTTTGATTTGTGAGGACAACTCATGAAGGGACCAGAGAGCGGGCAGTCCATTCGAGTCATCGTACACGAGGATGATCGCGCTGTTCCGGTGTTTGACCCGACGTGGATATGGGATACCGCCATCGTGTCGCCAGTGTTAGGTGCCGTTGGGATCTATGCGACGCTTGCGCTCGGTGAATTGACTTCCGTCGGGAAGTCAGGGAGTGCGGTGATCGGTGCTGTTTTTCTGGGCCTGGGAACCGTACTTCTGATCGCCCGTCCCATCCGCGCGTACCTGGCCAGACGATCGCTGCCACCAATGGAGTCATCTGCGCCCGAGAATGGAGAGCACCGACACGTTGGCGGGGTAATCACGGTAGTCGGCCACAAGATCGAGCTGGCCGGGCTCTCCGGCTACCATACGCCAGTGGCAGATAAAGTGTGTTTCCTCTACTGGCCTTCCCGAGCTATTGTGCTTTTCCTGGTGGCCCCAGTTATCGTGTGGGTATGGTGCGATTGGACCGGGAGCGAGCTATCAGCAGTGGCACTAACGGGCTGGATGGCTGTCTGTGCGGCAATTCCTGTTGTTGTTGGCGTTCTGTTTGTGCAGCGTATCTGTGTGACAAATCGCGAAGCATACATCGAGCATGTTGGTCTGGTCGGTCGCTATCTACGTGCCGGACGCAGAATCTCGCTAAGCGGTGCTCGTGTCCATTGTGATTTCTCTCATGGGACGCTTAGTGTAGAGTCAAGGAATGGGGCACGCATGGACGTGGGCCTTCGGTATGTTGGGCGCCCGCATCGGCTGGCGGCAGCCGTCATTGCGGGAGCCAGGGGGCCATGATGCAGGAGAGCCGGTATCTGGCTGGGCTGGGGATTCATGCGGAGCAGACGGATGGTCAGATTCTCAGGAGTAAGCGACCGTGAGTGAGTCTGTTCAGGCATCGGGTACCGTGAGAGTTGACTTGTGGCGCCCGGCGTCGTTGCTGTTGTTCTTTCCGGTACTCGGTTTCGGATTCTGTGCCATTATGCTGCTGGAGGGCTTCGAGGTCACACCACGACTGATCAGCGATCCCGGTGGCTTTCCGCCGGGGGAGGGCGAGACGTGGATAGCGTTCGCGCTGGTGTCCGGGATGAGCGTATATCTCCTGATCGCACACACGTGTGCAATCCTCGTGGTGGATGGCGAGGGCGTACGCTGGCGAGGGTGGTCTTGTCGACTGCACTGTGTGACCTGGCAGTCAGTGCAATGCCTTGAACTGCGGCAGTACGGAGGAGCTGGCGTGCAGCTGCGCTTCGTGAGCGCCGGTGCGCCGGCGCTTACGATCAAGAGTGAGCATTGGTCGGTGGGGACCATTGCGCAGCTCTTCGAGCTGTCTCGCGTGCACGCTCCGCACGCATTCATTGAGAGCCATCCGCAGGGGCACTGTGCAAGTGCGAAGCTCGCACGCCGGCCACCGAGTTCGCGGGAAAACACACTGGTAGGTATGCGTCACGCAGAGTTGGAGTTTGACGGCCGGGCGATACGTCAGCGAGCATGGTTGCAACCAAGCTGGCAGGTGGAGTGGAAGGATGTTCGGCAGATCGAGCTCAATGATGGTGCAGGTGGTGTGACGGCTAGATTGATCGGCCAGGACTCGGCTGCACTGCGAATTGGCCGTGGCTTGCTGACGGAGTGGACGATTCGTAAGTTCAAGGACACCCTGACCGCGTGTGCGCCGCATGTGAAGGTGGTGGAACATTCGTGAGGTAATCGAGGAGTGATGAAATGGCCGGTGGGCTGCGCGGCGAATCTGAGGAACACGAGGGGGCCGCGGTGCGGGCCAACCGTCCGGTGTGGCCGGTAGCGGTGTTCTGGCTGGTTACCACTACAGCTTTGTTTGCGCTCATTTCCTCGCGCATGGGAGGTTTTGCACTGGCGACAGTCATGCTAGTTGGTCTCCTTATCACGCAACCGCTCTTCATGCGCTGGATACTCAGGCGGCGGTACGGCCACGCCGACAGCATCCCGGTCGGATGGGTGGTGTTTCTGAGAATCATTGAGCTGTTGTTTGCGTCTGCAATAGGATTTGCTCTCGGCACGCTGTGCACGCTGAAGCGTGCCGGGTACCTGTGATGTATACGCGAGAAGAAGAAAGAGTTTGCCGGTATCGTATCTGCATGGCGATCTGGTGCGGTCGGTGATGATGACGACGGATGAGGTTGGAGCTGTGGACCAGCGGGTTTCTTATACCGCGTTTGGGGAGACTGTTTTATCGGATGGTCAGGGTGGGGAGGATGTTGGTGGGCCCTTGCCGGCTGGTTTGGGGCGGTATGGGTACGCCGGCGGGTGGGGGTATGAGACCGGCGGGTTTGATGCGGCGGCGGGGCTTTTGGTGCTCCAGGGGCCGAACGGGGATCTGCCGCCGGTGGTTTTGCAGCATGTCGGCGCGCGGTGGTATGATGCCGGGGTTGGGCGGTTCGTGCAGCGGGATCCGATTGGGGTCGCTGGGGGATTGAATCCATATTTGTACTGTGCGGGGAATCCGGCAAGTCACGTCGATCCTACTGGCACACACGTGTGGATCGGATGGAATGGGATTCACAAGTACATCGTCATTGGACCGCTGCCTGACGGATCGTATGTGGAAATACACTTTGCAGTCAGGTACTCATTCTGGGACATTGCCGGGCAGCTTATATTGATCGGAGGCCGAGGTGACGTTTCAAAGGTGCGCTGTTCACCGCCGGTTGGCCCGCCTCATCGACGAACAACGCCGACTGAATCTCAGGAGCTTGTTGATTGGGCGACGTCGGGGTCCAACTGGTACCACTTCGCTTTCAACAGCTGCATCGGCTTCAGCACTCGACTGGCCAGACACAACGCACCCCCACCCCGGCCGACACGTGGCGGCCCGTTTGGAATTGGACAAGATGGCGGCGGGTTTACTGGGAAATGGTAGCAACACTGTTGATACCATAGGAGTGTACCATGGCGTCGGCGCGGTTCGCAGTCTGCCTAATTGTGTCCTTGGCTGGTATCCAGATGACTGCAAGTGCCACCGGAAGCTCAGTGACTGCCCTATCACCGCAGATGCGCTGGGTTGTGTTTACCGCTATCGTGCTTGTGTATCTGGTATTAGCATTGTATCTGTGTTTTGGAAGTCCAATGGTGCGATTAGTGAAATGGTCTGTGGGGGCGCGCAATGAGGAAGAGCACGGATGGAGGTTGTGTATCGGCAGATGGCTGTGGTTAGTGATCGTGGTTGTCATATGTAGTGCGTACCTGACTTGCGTGTTCAATATGTCGAGGTGGCTTTCGTGACGTACATGGTCGGCTGCGATCAACAGGTTTGGTGTGGTCCGCGTACGAACTGCTGGCCGGATTATCGGCTGGATCGGACTGATCCGGAGGCTCCGTTTGCGGTGCAGGGGCCGAATACGGACCTGCCGCCGGTGGTTTTGCAGCATGTCGGTGCGCGGTGGTATGATGGGGCGGTTGGGCGGTTTTTGCAGCGGGATCCGATTGGGGTTGCTGGGGGGATCAACCCGTATTTGTACTGCGCGGGGAATCCGGTCACATTCGTCGACCCCTCTGGTCGCCTGGGGTTATGGGGAGCAGCGGGAGGAGCCATCATCGGTGGAGTCGTCGGAGGACTCACGGGTGGTGGCTGGCAAGGCGCGCTGGCCGGCGCGCTAGGTGGTGCTGTTGCGGGTGCGACCGGCGGCTTACTGGGTGGAGCCGTTACCGGCGCGGGGAGCGGGATGCTGGTTGGCGGATTATCCGGCGCGGCCGGTGGACTTGTTTCTACAGGTGCCGAGAACCTTCTCCGCGGTAGACCTTGGCACTCGAATATCTGCATTGGGACCGGATTCGGGGCGCTTGGCGGGGCTTTGACGGGCGGCGCCGGTGGCTGGTATGGAACGCATCGTTTCGCGGGTTCCAGTGAGAAAGGGCTCTTCAATGGGCTATTGGGATGGACGGGCGCCTTCGGAGAGGCGGGCGCGAATCAGTTTGGTGTAACAATCGAGCAGTTGACGGGAGGTGTGCGTCGTTCGCCTCCCGACGCGTTGCTCGACTGATACAGCGTGGCATGGGAGAGCTAATCGGTAAGGTGACAAAATGAGACCGACAATAGACGATGCTGAGCAGCTTCGACCGCGCACGTTTCGACCCAACCTCCTCATGTGGGTAGGAGGAATTGGTATTGCCTATGTTACCATTGTCGTGCTGGAGTCTTCTGGAGCTATACCCTACGTACTGCACAAGCCAAGTTATTTCCCCATCGATCAACTCGGCACATGGTTGGCCTGCGCACTGATCGCATTGCCGAGCGGCTTGTTCGTTTTCGCAGGTCGGCACATGTACCTGCGCGTCGACGCGAGCGAGGTGTCCATCAGGCAGATGTTCGGGCAATGCTCGTTCTTGTGGAGTGACATCGATCGCATCGCACTTGAGCAACCGAACCGCCGGGGCGGCACGGTGCTGAAGATCTATGCTGGTGGCCAAGACGGAGTTTGTGTTCAGCCTCCCTCGGGATCGGCTGTGCGTTACCTGATGGACTACGCTAAGCAGCATGCCCCTCGCGTGGAGATTGTGGGACGGGATGCCTTGGATCGTCGGGGCAATTGGTGGTGAAGATGCGCAAGGAAGCGCGTTCGATCAAGCGCATGCGTGACAGGCCGACGGCGTTATTATGTCCTTGTCAAGATGGTAGACCGCCACTGAAATCGTGACATGGGAGCGTGCGCGTGCCGGTGTCGTATCTGCATGGAGATCTGGTGCGGTCGGTGATGATGACGACTGATGAGGCCGGCGTGGTGGACCAGCGGGTTTCTTATACCGCGTTTGGGGAGCCTGTTTTATCGGATGGTCAGGGTGGGGAGGATGTTGGTGGGCCCTTGCCGGCGGGTGTCGGGCGGTATGGGTACGCCGGGGGGTGGGGGTATGAGACGGGTGGGTTTGATGCGGCTGCGGGGCTATTGGTGCTCCAGGGGCCGAACGGGGACCTGCCGCCGGTGGTTTTGCAGCATGTCGGCGCGCGGTGGTATGATGCGGGCGTTGGGCGGTTCGTGCAGCGGGATCCGATTGGGGTTGAGGGTGGAATCAATGTCTATGCGTATTGCTGGAATGGCCCATTGAGTGGTGTTGATCCCTCGGGTCTGATCAACGGCCCGGACCGCGGTGGAATGATGGGGTGGGATCGAAGGCCAAAGAGGGACGACGACGTCTGGGGAGGATGGTGGCGACTCATCTATAGGCTCACTGGCGGCAACCGGCACATACCAGTCATCGACCTCGGACCGTCACATGATGCCGTAGTTCTTGGCGCTGATATCGTGTTCGTTGGCCGCACCCGGTGGCGCTTGCGTTCGCGTTGTCACGATGGGCGGCAAGGGGGTCCGGGCAGCGCAGAAGGGTTGGTGGATAGACCGGCGTCTGCTTCGGCTACGAAGGTATATCCGTCTGGATCCTCCGCATCATGGCAAGCCTTGGCATTGGGACGGGGAGCGTTTTGGAGGCAGGTAGCCATGACGGTACAGCTCGGTCAGCTTGCGGAAGTTACTGCTATCCACGTTGATCTACCGCTTGAGCGAGGCGAGGCCGCGGCGCGCGGCCTGCCGGGCAGCGTGTGTCGCCTGTTGGTTCAACTGCACGATGATGCCGGCGATGCGGCGTCGAAGGTGCGGCCACTGCTCGCTCGGCTCGTCGTCAGTTGGCGGTGCAGAGATGAAGTTCATCTGGTGGTGCCAATCGCGCGTTTCTCGGACGTGCGAAGACAACCAAGCGGACTCGGTGTGAAGATGGTGCACTCTGGTGACGAGACCGGCTATATTCTCTCTAGCGAGTCGGAGCTGCAGCAGGTGTGGCAGCATGTGGGATGCGAGGAATTTGCATCACTATATGCTGCAAACGAAGCTGTGGCGCAACGTTGGCTCGATGCGATCAACGCGTATTCTGGCGCACAGCGCTCGCACAACGAGTGGATCTTGAATGCTGCGCATGGTGCGCACGGCGCCGTGTTTTACGCTCCATCGCATGTTTCTATAGAAGTTGTCGGCGCACGAGACTTCATCGTGGAGCGGTGTGTACATTCGATCGGACTGTTGGCGGTCGACGATGATGACGACTGATGAGGCCGGCGTGGTGGATCAGCGGCTGTCTTATACCGCGTTTGGGGAGACTGTTTTATCGGATGGTCAGGGTGGGGAGTCGGTTGGTGGGCCTTTGCCGGCTGGTTTGGGGCGGTATGGGTACGCCGGCGGGTGGGGGTATGAGACGGGCGGATTTGATGCGGCTGCGGGGCTTTTGGGGCTTCAGGGGCCGAACACGGACCAGCCGCACCAGGAGCGGCTGGACAACCCGTACCAGCACCACCGTGCCGAGCGCAATGAGCACAGCGCCCGCCCACGCCGCGGCCATCCCCGCCCGCACAAACGGCTGTTGCACCTCATCCAGCGCGATCGCCGCCACCACGCCAGCTTCGAGCCGCGCAATCGGCTCATACGCGTACAGCCGCCACTCCCCATCAGCGGCGCGCATAACCGCCGTCCCCGGCTCGCCCTCTAACACGCGTCGGTAAGGATCAGTCTCCGCCGCCGACCACGGCATCTGGGTTGTGGCTCCCGCCGTTCCCAAGCCGAGGACTTCGATGTCCGCGCCACGGCGTCGCACGACGCTGAGTTGCCCCCCCTCCCCCAGCACGCTGCCCCCGCGCTGCTCAGCCACAATGTCCCGCAGCGTCTCATCCCACTGGTCCGTGTCCGCTCCAGACGGTACGCGGGCTACTGCATCAATCAACCTCGCTTCTGCGCGTGCCACCGCCAGCAGCCGCTCACGTTCTTCCCCCAGCGCCGCGCGATACAACATGAAGATCGCCACCCCACCCACCGCCAACGCAACCACCACCAGTGTCGTAATCAGCAGCAGCAGCGGCTTCCGTTCCGGCACGTGCGTCTCCCGCCAGTTCCGCGGACACGATCAGTTTAGCACCCCCTGCGAATCACACCATACTCCGGGATGTTAGTCTGTCATCAGCACAAGCACACTCCCGAGGCCACAGGTGCTCAGCGCGTGCCGCCACCGTCCCCGCCCACCGCATCCAGCATCTGGCGCACCCATGTGAGCAAAGCCTGTCGTGAGAACGGCTTTTCCAGAAACATCACGTCATCATCCAGCACGCCATGGTGCGCAATCACATTTGACGTGTAACCCGACATGAACATTGTCGGCAGCCCCGCCCGCATCCCCTCCAGCCGCGTCGCCAATTGCCGCCCATTCATGTCCGGCATAATCACATCCGTGATCAACAGGTCCACCTGCCGATCTCGCGCCAGCCGCAACGCCTCCTCGCCATTCCCCGCCGCCAGAACGTCATACCCCGCACTCCGCAAGTATCGCGCAGTGACATCCCGCACCGTCTCGTCATCCTCACACACCAAAATCGTCTCCCGCCCGCGTGTTTCAGCCGCCTCCGCCTCATCCTGCGGCTGTGGCTCCGCCTCCATGGGCACCGCCGGCAGGTACACCTCAAACGTCGCCCCCTCCCCCACTTCGCTCTGCACCCGGATGTGTCCCCCATTCTGCCGCACAATCCCGTATACGGTCGCCAACCCCAGTCCCGTACCCCGCCCGACCGGCTTGGTCGTGAAGAATGGCTCGAAGATCCGTTCCCGCACCTGCGGCGGAATGCCACTGCCATTATCGCGCACCGCCAGCTTTACATAAGCGCCGGCCTCGGCATGTGGCCGCATCGCCGCCTCCCCATCGTCCACCTGCGCATGCGACGTTTCGATCCAGATTGTCCCCCCATCCGGCATCGCATCCCGCGCATTCACCGCCAGGTTGATGATGATCTGCTCCATCTGCCCCGCATCCGCCATCACGCTTGTAGGCTCCGGCTCCAAGCGATACACGAGGTCAATATTCTCGCTGATCAGCCGTCGTAACATCTTCTCCATGCCCTGCACCACGGCACCTCGGGTCGAATCACATCTCGCCGACTGAATGCCAGTAGCTGCCGCGTCAGTGCCGCCGCCCGTTCCGCCGCCTGCTCAATCAGATCCAGATGTCCGAGCATCGGGTCTTTCTCGGATAACACATCCTCCAGCGCCAACCGCATCAACTCCACATTCCCCAACACCGCCGTCAGCACATTGTTCAGGTCATGCACCACACCGCCCGCGAGCTGCCCCACCGCCTCGAGCTTCTGCGACTGCCGCAACTGCGACTCCAACTGCGCGCGCTCCTCCGCCGCCGTGCGCTCCGCACGAATATCGCGAATCTGTCCCCACATCCGCAGCGGTTCACCCCGCTCATCCCGTACCAGCCATGCCCGAATGCGCACGGGCACCCGACTCCCATCCTTGCGAATGTACTCCTTCTCATACTCGTCCGCGTACCCGCGCCCCACGATCTGCTGACTCACAATCTGCTGCTCGTACTCAGCATACTCCGCCGGGGTAAACTCCTGATACCGTAGCGCCCGCACTTCTTCCAGGCTATACCCCACAATGTCCAGAAACGCCGGATTGGCATCCTCGATCCGCCCATCCAGTGCCACAATCGCAATCCCATCCCGACTTGAATCAAACAGACTACGGTACTTCTCCTCACTCTCCCGCAAACTGCGCTCCACCGCACGCCGCACTTCATCCTGCTTCAGCCCGTGCAGCGCCAACGCCACATCCCCCGCCACCTCCGCAAACAGCGCCTGCTCCTCCTCATCCGCCACCAGATCCGCCGGCATCCCCACCGTCAGCACCCCATACGTCGCCCCCGCATGCTCCAAGCGCGTCGTAAGCACTCCCTGCCCCTCGTGCGGCGGCAATCCCACACAATCTGCACACGCCTCCGCCGGATCCAGCACCACCACCGACTCCGCCTGGCCGAGTGCGCGCGCTACACACGCCAACTCGCCGCCACGTGCCAGCGCCAACTCCAGCCTCTCCGACATCCCCGCCGCGGTCGCATGCGCCGCCGGCCCGGGCCGCCCGTGCTCGTCCAGCGACATGATCCACGCCGAGGTATACCCCCGCGTTTCCACCAGACAATCACAAACCCCCTGCATCAGCCGCCCGCGATCCCGCTCCGTGCAAATCAACTGATTCACGTTCCGAATCGCCCGCAGCACCGCCGTCAGATGCCCCTCACGCCGCTCCTGCCGCACCCGCTCCGTCACATCCCGTACCGTCGCCAGCACGAGCGGCGCCTCGTGCACCCGCACGGCCGACAACGACACCTCCGCGTCCATCAACGTTCCGTCCAGCCGCCGGTGCTGCCACGAAAAATACTGGGGCTCACCCCGCATTGCCGCATCGACATGCGCCCGGGCCACGTCGGCCGACAAACGCCCGTCTGGCTGCACCGTCGGCGACAGGTCCCCCGGCTCCCGCCCGATGATGTCCTCCTTCCGCGCCCGCCACATCTCACAGGCCTTGTCATTACAATCCACAAACCGGTGATCCATCACGAACACCGCATCTGCATTGCTCTCGAACAACGCGCGATAGCGCGCCTCGCCCGCCCGTACGCGCTCCGCCCCCCGCATCCGCTCTACCGCCAGGGCATATGTCTCCGCCAGCCGGCGCACCGCCTCCAAGTCGCGATCGGTATAGTCCCGCTCCGCATTCGCCAGCGCCAACTGCCCAACCAACTGCTCCCCTACCAGCGCCGGTGCCGCCAGAAACCGCTTGATGGGTAGATGCCCCGCCGGCGTCCCTGTCGACCGTGGGTCCGATGCCGGGTCATTGGTCAGCAGTGCTTCGCGCTGCTCCAGCACCCACCCCCACAAACCACTGAACTTCGTGAACCGCACGCTCTTCCCGGGGACATTACATTCTTTCCAGATGTCGCGTGTCATCGTTGGGCAGACCAGGTCGCCATTCTCCGTGTCAATGTACCCCACATAGCCAAACGCACTCCCCGTCAGTTGCCGCGCATGCTGTAACACCCGCACCGAAACATCATCAATCGACACCACCTCGTGCGCCAACAGCACGCGTGATACATCCGCCAGCGCCGCATGCAGATCCAGTTCCCACGCCAACGCCTGCTCAGCACGCTTCTGCTCGCTGATGTCCCGCGCCACGAGCATGAACGCGTCCTGCCCCCCGAAATCGATCCGCCCGGCGCGCACATGCACCGGAATCGTCTCTCCACCCGTCGTTACCAGCGCCGACTCGTACGCGTGCCGTCCACGCGCGTACTGCTCCTCTAAGCGACCGATAAACGTCCGCGCATGCTCCGGCGACTCCAGTTCCTGCAAGCGTCGCCCCACGAGTTCGTTCCGCGCCAGCCCCAGCCGTTCACACGCTGCCGCATTGCACCCCAGCACACACCCGGCGGCGTCGTGCACGAGCAGGATATCCTCCATCCCCTCAAACAACGTGCGGTATTGCTGTGCGCCTTGCAGCATCCTGGTCTCCCTTCTTCCACCCCCCCCCGTTCCCGGGAGCACCCGAAGCGGGCGTGCTAGTCCTCAACGATCTCGGGTATTCGCTTGATCCGCGGGTCCGTGAACACGTCTGACTCGTCGCGACTCGTGCTCGAGAACTCCGAGACGATCGCCCCCGCGTCCCCAGCCTGAAACCAGTGCTTCGTGTCGGCCGGAATCGTGTATTGCTGCCCCGGCTTCAACTCGATCTCATGAAACACCGTATAGTACTGCTCACTGCCCGCCGGCGGCCGCGCGCGACGATTCTCGGTCGCCTCACCCGCCACACACAACCACACCGTCCCCCGCCGACAGCGAAACGTCTCCATCTTCCCCGGCCCCTCTTTCACCGGTGGATGGCGGTGTTCCGGACACGTCTGTCGCGGAAACAGGATTAGCTCCTTCGCACAGTACCAGTCATTGTTGATGTACGTAATCAACTCCAGCCCCTGCCGCTCGAGATCCCCCAGCCCCAACTCCGCCACCTCGATGTTCTGCGCCTCTTCCGGAGTCAGGACAATCCCCGCCTCGTTCAACATCTCCAGCGCGCGCTGCTGCGCCGCGCGAACTTCACTGCGTTTGATCATCTGTGGCTTCCTGTGAAGATCTGACCAGCTATCACGTCGCAGACGTCAGCGCGCCCGCGCCGGCGTCTCATCAAGCACTCGGCGGTCCGTGCGTATCGCCCGTGCCCGTCGGCTCCGGACGCTTCGTCCGCAATCGAACCCGAAACTCGGCCCCCTCGTCAGTCGGACTTGCCAATTCGATATCCCCGTCCATCTCACGCACAATCTTGCGTGCCACCGCCAGGCCCAGCCCCGTACCGCCCTGTCCCTTCGATGAATGAAACGCCTCGAAAACGCGCTCCTTCATCTCGTCGGAAACACCGGGCCCATTATCGCGCACCGTCAGAACGACCTCCTCCCGCTCAGCATCAAAAGCCGTCCCCAGGTTGATGATGCCCTCGCCGCGCGGCACCGCATCAATCGCATTCGTCACGATATTCAGAATCACCTGGTGGATGCCATCGTAGTCCAGTGGGATCGGCGGCAACGCGTCATCCAGATCCGTCAGCAACACCGCCTTTTTCACATCAGCCTGCTTTTGCACCAGACCTGCAACTTCCTCAACCACCCGATTGAGCTGCAACGACTCGAAGCGCGGCTCGCGCTGCTTGCTGAACGCCAGCATATTCAACATCAGATTGTACACGCGGTCCAGGTTGTGATCGACGATCAGCCACCCCTTCGCCGTCGTCGGCAGCTCCCGCCGTTCCAGTCCGCGCGTTACGATATCCGCCCCGCTCCGCATGCCCTGCAAGATGTTCTTGATGTAGTGCGACAGGTACGCCACCGTCTCGCCCGCAGCCGCCAACCGCTCCCGCTGCATGTGCGCGTGCACCAGCCGGGCATTTTCCACCGCCAGCCCCGTTTGATACCCGATCGCGGTCACCAGGCGCAACTCATGCTCGTTATACGTATGCCGAGTCACCGGACAGTCCAGGTGAATCACGCCCAACACCTGCTCGCGTGCCACGATCGGCGCACAAATCACCGACCGCATCCCCAGGTTCTGCACACTCTTCCCGCTGCGAAACCGCTCGTCCGCCACAACATTCGAGCACAACACACCCTCGCGCGACTCCATCACGTGCGACATGATTGTCCGCGATGCGAAAATCGACTCCCCATTCTGCTTTGCCGGATCCTCGCCACTGCTCAGCCGCACCACCTCCGGCAATAGCTCCCCGGTCGGCTCGTCCCGCACGAAGATGATCCCCCGCTCGATCTCGACCTCCTGGAAGATGATGTCCATGACCCGCGCCAACAATCGATCCACGGGCATCAATGTTCCGATAATGTCCGTCAACTCCCGCATCACATTCCACGCCTTCACCGCATACGCGGTTTCGGGCGCCGCCATCACGATGCTGTCTTCATTCGACGGCACACTGGCAACGACCGCCGCGTCCAGATTCGGACTGCCCGCGTCGAGCGTCACCAGGTCATCGGGAATGCTCGCCCCCGAGTACTGCTGGACCCCCTCATCCCCGCTGTACACCATCAGCGTGCTGCCCACGCGAATCTGATCCCCATGCTTCAAGCGTGCCGGCTTCTGCAGCCGCACCCCATTCAGGTACGTTCCATTCGCGCTGTTCAGGTCATGGATGTTCCAACCGCCATCCACCCTCTGAAGCTCCGCGTGCCGCCGACTGATGGTCTGGTCCGTCAGCGGCAGTTGCGCACTGCCGCGCCCGAGCACGATCAGTTCGTCGTCAGCCCGCAGCGTCCTACCCTTGTCAGGGCCCTGCAATACGATCAATGTTGCCACGCGCACCCTCGGTCTCGGTTCTCAACGCCAGTCCATACAAACCTCGCGTGAGTCGCACACACACCGACGCACGTGTATGCAGCCTGCACGACTCCCCCGCCGATCCATCCGTCGGTTCCGGTCACCCACGTGTCCCTGCCAACCCGCATACCAGGGCGACACGAAAGCCTCACAAATTGTAAGATGCAGTCCGGACCCGGGTCAGCGCCTCACCGCCTCGTGCGAACGCACATGCGCGGCTGCCAAGCCCTTGTCCGTCTCAACAAGCTCGTACTCGACTTCCTCCCCTTCCTTCAACGATCGGAATCCGTCTCCGTCAATACTCGTGTAATGAACGAAAACATCCCGACCCTCCGGGCCTACGATGAACCCGTAACCCTTCTTCGTGTCGAACCACTTCACACTGCCGTCTGTCATGTCACAGACCTCCGAGAGTCGCCAAAGACATGCCTGCAAAATGGCGACTCACGTACTTATCGCAGCCTGCCTGTCGTCAGACCGCTTCCCCAGGCGCCCGTCGAATGCCCACCTTCGACGGAACAAACGTCCTCCCAGGACCGGCGATGACAGGTCGTGACGTGACCGGCCCGGCGGGGACCCGCCCGGCAAATTCAGAACTGCTTGTCGTTCCCCAGAAAGCGAGACGCTTTCCGGAGAACATGAGCCCGATAACTCAGGACTCCCTCTTCTCGGCCTGCAAAGCAGCCTTTCGAGACAATTTTACCCGTCCTTGTTCATCAACTGCAATCACTTTCACCTTCACGAGATCACCAATCTGTACCACATCCGAAACCGATTTCACGTAGTTGTCATCCAACTCACTGATGTGACACAGACCGTCCTGACCCTCCTGGATCTCGATGAAGGCGCCGAAGTCCTTGATACTGCTGACCTTACCTTCATAGATCCGGCCAACCACCACATCCTCGGTCAGTGCCTGAACGGTGTCGTACGCCCGCTGTGCCCCGTCCGCATCCAAGCACGAAATCAGGACTGTGCCATCCTCCTCAATGTCGATCTGCGCACCCGTCGAAGTTTGAATCGCCTTGATCGACTTCCCACCCGGACCGATCAGCTTGCCAATCTTCTCCGGGTTGATCTTCAGCGTCAGCAAACGCGGTGCGAATCGGCTGATCTCCCCTCGCGGCTTCGAAATGCACTTGTCCATCTCATCCAAGATGTGCAGCCGCGCCTTCCGTGCCTGCTTCAGCGCCTCTTTCATGATCTTCAGCGGCAATCCGGTAGCCTTGATGTCAAGCTGCACCCCCGTGATCCCCTCGCGCGTGCCGGCGACCTTGAAGTCCATGTCGCCATAATGATCTTCCTCCCCAATGATGTCCGTCAGCAACTTGTAGCGACCATCATCCTCGAGCACCATCCCGATCGAAATGCCTGCCACCGCCCCCGTGATCGGCACACCCGCATCCATCATCGCCAGCGATCCCCCACACACCGACGCCATCGAACTCGATCCGTTCGACTCGAGAATCTCGCTCACCAGACGAATCGTGTACGGAAAATCCTCGGGTCCCGGCAACACCGCCTCCAGACACCGCTCCGCCAACGCCCCGTGACCTATCTCACGCCGCCCCGGCCCCATGATCCGCCGCGCTTCACCCACCGAGAACGGCGGGAAGTTGTAATGCAGAATGAACTTCTTACTGTACTCCGCCAGCAGATCGTCAATCACCTGCTCATCCCGCGAGGTACCCAGCGTGCAAGCCACCAGCGCCTGCGTCTCCCCCCGCTGGAACAACGCCGTACCATGCACACGCGGCAACACCTCCGTCTCGCACGTGATCGGCCGCACCACATCCATCGCCCGACCATCCGACCGCAACTCCTCATCGAGGATGAGGTCTCGCATCAGCCGCTTCTCCACCTTCGACAGCGCCCCCTTCACCTCCTCCGGCTGCCGCGTCCACTCATCCTCGGACTTGTCCTCCGGGCAGTACTCCGCCACCACCTTGTCGAACAAGGCCTTCACCGCGTCATTCCGCTCCTGCTTACCCGTGGTCCGCTTCGCCTCCCGCAGATCATCCAGCACCTTCGAACGAATCTCATCGATAAACGCCGTATCCGTCTCCGGCGCTTCCCAGTCACTCGGCTTGCCGGCGTGCCGCTGCAATTCCTGCAACATCTCACATACCGGAATCACGCCGTTCTTGTGCCCAAACTCAATCGCCTCCGCAATCTCCTTCTCACTCAGCTCCCGGCAGCCCGACTCGATCATCGTGACCGCGTCCGGATGCCCGGCGATGACCATGTCCATGTCCGAATACTCAAGCTCCGCCTGCGTTGGATTGATAATCAGCTTGCCATCCACCCGCCCCACGCGCGCCCCCGCCAACGGGCCCTGAAACGGAATGGGCGCCACCGCCAACGCTGCCGCCGCCGAAATCAGCCCCGGTATGTCCGGATCACACTGCATGTCGGAGGCCAGCGCCATCACCTGGATCTGTACTTCGTTCACGAACCCATCCGGAAACAGCGGCCGCATCGGCCGGTCAATCATGCGCGCCGTCAGTACTTCCTTCGACGACGGTCGCCCCTCCCGCTTGAAAAAACCACCGGGGAACTTCCCCGCCGCATACATCTTCTCGCGATAGTCCACCATCAGTGGGAAGAAATCGATCCCCGGCCGTGGATCCGCCGTCACCACCGTGCCCAGCACGACCGTGTCGCCATACCGCACCATCGCGGATCCCGAAGCTTGTTTGGCCAGTTTCCCCGTCTCGATCGTCAAAACACTCGAACCAATAGCCCGTTCAACTTTAAACATCATGCCTGCAATCTCTCTCTCAACCAGCGTCCAACAACCAGCCGACCAACCGACAACCTGCCTGCCATACCTGCAAACGGACTATTCAGGTCGACTACCAACAGCCACCACAGTTACAATGACATTACGATATGCCAAAACCAACCGACCGCAGCCTTCCGCCGCGCGGCAATCACCTTTCCCCCATTTCAGCCGGCCCGTTCAACGTGCCTACTTGCGCAAACCGAGTTTGCCAATCGTCGCAAGATATCGTTCGCGATCCTGTTTGGCGAGGAACTTGAGCAGGGACGACCGCTTACCCACCATCTTCAACAACCCACGGCGCGAAGAGTGATCCTTCTTGTGCGTTTTCAAGTGCTCCGTGAGTTGCTTGATCCGCGTCGTCAATAAGGCGATCTGAACTTCCGCCGAGCCCGTGTCACTCTCGTGCCGACGATGCTCGCTTAACAGCTCCTGCTTTCTCTCAGCAGTCAATGCCATGGCCCTGTCTCCATGCTACTTGGGAGTGCCGCAGTCGCCACACAAGGGCCTCATGCGCAACCGCGACATCCTGCCATAATCAAATCAAATCCAGTTGTCGCCCAGTATAGAACCCACACACCACCCCTGCAAGCCAGCCCTTCGCCGGCCCCGCCGCAGTCATCCACCTCCCGCGGCACCGCCCGAGATCGCTCCCGAGCCGCCGGTGGCCACGTTGTACACGATTCCGAACACACACATCCCCACCGGCACCAGCACCCCCAACCACCCCAGAACTTCCCCGAAGACCGCTTTCCGTCCGCCCAGCCAGTTCCCCGGCTCCGTCCGAATACGCCGCCTGACTCCCCGCCCCAACAAGATCGTCACGGCACCGAGCACAATTCCGACCAGCATCAATGCTAACCCGCCCAACGAGGCCACCAGGAACGGCGTAGGGGGGAGCGTCCCAGGCTTGAAACTCTGCGGATCATAGTAATATTGCAGTATCACGAATAGCACGACTGCCAGCCCATAAAGCGCCGGCGACACGATTCCACATGCGAGCACCGCGTTCGAACCACGCATCACGCGCGCCGGTAACTGCTCGCTCTCCAGTTCCTGTGCCGCCGGCTCCGCCTGCTCAGCAACCGGCAAGACCTCCCCTGCACGTGGCCCCGCCACTTCCGGCTGCTGCGGCCGCGTCCGCCACCCCTCCTCCGCCATCACCTCCTCGGTACGACGATCCGCGACAATCCGCCCGTCGCGCATCTGCACGACCCGCCGCGCCCGCATTGCGATGTCCGGCTCGTGCGTCACCATCACCACCGTCACCCCCTGCGCATTCAGCGACTCGAAGATCTGCATGATCTGCTCGCCCGTTCGCGAGTCCAGGTTCCCGGTCGGCTCATCCGCCAACAACAGCGGCGGATCATTCACCATCGCCCGCGCGATTGCGACGCGCTGGCGCTCCCCGCCGGATAACTCGTTCGGATTATGCTCCGCCCGCGGCGCCAACCCGACCCGCTCCAATGCCGCCAACGCCGGCCCCCGCCCGTTCGTCTTCCGTGCGTAGAACAGCGGCACCCCCACATTCTCCAGCGCCGACGTGCGGTTGATCAGATTGAACGTTTGAAACACGAACCCGATCTGTTGATTCCGCACGCGCGCCAGTTCACGATCGGAGAGATCGCTCACATCCCGCCCATCCAGCCGATACTGCCCGGCCGTCGGACGATCCAGGCAGCCGATCAGGTGCATGATCGTGCTCTTGCCACTGCCCGACGCCCCCGTGATTGCCACAAACTCCCCGCGCTCGATATCCAGATCCACCCCATCCAGCGCACGAACAATCGTGTCGCCCATCTGATAGAACTTCTTCAAGCCACGAATCTCAATCAGCGGCACGGCGGGGCACTCCCATCACACTTACTGCGTCTCACCAGCATCACGCGGCAGCTTCGTGAACACCTGATCCCCCTCACTCAGAGCATGTTCCCCCATCACCTCGACAATCTGCGTGTATTCACCATCACTGATCCCGAACCGACAAGGAATGAACTTCTTCCCGTGCTCCTCACCCGCCTCCGCCGGCGCTTTCACGTAGACGCCCCGTTGCTCCTCTAGCGCCTTCACGGCTTCCGCCGGCACTCGCAGCACGCTCTCCGCACTCTCGACGGTGAACTCCACCTGCGCCTGCGCCCCCAATGGCAACAGATGCCGCTGCGCGTCGGTGATCTCGACATGCACATCGAACTGAATAATCGACGATCCCTGATTCAACTTCCCTTGCGGCTCCACGCGCTCGATCCGCCCCTCGAACGTATCCTCCGGGAACGCATCGACGGTGATCCGCACCATCCCACTCCGCTTCTCGAGCTGCTCCGCATCCTCCTGGGCCGCCTCGCGCAATTGCGGCATCTCGGGTAGCGCGCTAATCGGTGAAACATCCAGCACCCGGCCGTAATCCGCCTCGTTCAGCCGGGCGATCACCTTCTTCGTCGACACATCTGCGAGGTGCATCAACAGCGTTCCACCAGTGAACGTCTGCGTCGCCGACTGCACCAGCATCCCTTCCCGTACAAATACCTGCGTGACAATCCCATTCTGCGGCGCCCGGATCGTGGTCTCACTCAAGCGCTCTTCCGCATCCTCGACCGTCTTGCGCGTCGACTCCACTGTTGCCTGCTGAGACAGCACGGCCGCCTCTGCGTCCCGCTTCGACAGCCGCGCACTCTCGACACTCGCCTCCGCCCCCTCAACCCGGGCCTGCGCAATCCGGTGATTTGCCCGAATCGTCACCACTTCCTGCTTGTTGTACACCCCCGAGTTCGGATTCTGCTCCAGCTCCGCCTCCATCTTCTCCCGCTCATACGCCGCAATCTCCTCCTGCGCCCGTGCCTCAGCCAGATTCGCCTCTGCCGTCAACAGCGAAATGTCCGCCCGCTCCACCGCGACTTCCGCCTGCGTCAACAGGGCCTCCGCCCGCGCCAAGTCCGCTCGCCGCTGGTCCAGCATTCGCTGTTCATCCACCGGATCCAACTCGATCAACAAATCCCCCTTCCGCAAATAATGCCCCTCCACCACCGGCACCGTCACAATCTTACCCGACGCCTCGGACTTCACCTCGATCACCTGGTTCGCGTGGATCAACCCCGAAGCCGTGATCGGCACCGCAATATCCCCCTGCGTGACCTTCCCGAACTTCGGCTGCGCCCACAAAGGTATCACCCGCTGCTGCCGCGCATACAGCCAGATCCCGCCAATCACCGCGATCGCCAGAATGATCCCGATCCATCTCTTCATCAATCAAGCCCTCGCCATGCAAGACATCACGCCGCGCCGATTCAACATCAGCGCGGCGTGCATCATCGTCTCCGAATCCGCGGGAAAGGCAAGCCCGGCATCACACCTTCGGTGCGTATGGTTCAAACGGCATGTCGAATGCCTCCGCCACCGGCTGATTCGTCACCTTGCCATGCACCATGTTCAAACCCGCCGCCAACCCGGGATCCTCTGCACACGCGCGCTCCCACCCCAGATTCGCCAGCTTCACGAGGTACGGAATCGTTGCGTTCGTCAATCCGAATGTGCTCGTGCGCCCCACCGCACCGGGCATGTTTGCCACACCATAATGCACGACACCGTCCACGACATATGTCGGGTCCTTGTGCGTGGTCGGACGCGTGGTTTCGCAGCATCCACCCTGATCGACGCCGACATCCACGATCACCGAGCCCTGCTTCATCAGCGAAAGATAATCGCGCCGTACCAGGCTCGGACAACGCGCTCCCGGAATCAGCACCGCCCCCACCACCAGATCCGCTTCCTTCAGGTGCCGCCGAATTCCGTCGTCGGTGCTGTACACCGTACTTACGTTGTCCGGCATCACTTCATCCAGATAGCGCAAGCGATACAGGTCGATGTCCATCAAGACAACGTCGGCCCCCAGTCCCGACGCCAGCCGCGCCGCACAAGTTCCGACAATTCCGCCACCCAGCACAAGTACCTTCGCCGGCTCGACGCCCGGAATGCCACCCAGCAGAATCCCCTGCCCCTCCATCGGCTTTTCCAGGTACTTCGCCCCCTCCTGAATGCTCATCTTCCCGGCCACTTCACTCATCGGCGCCAACAGCGGCAACCGCCCCTGCTTGTCAAGGATGGTCTCGTACGCTACCGCCACCGACTTCGAATCACGCACCCCCTCCGTGAGTTCACGACTCGCCGCGAAGTGGAAATACGTGAATACGGTCTGGCCCTCACGCATCTGCTGAATCTCTGGCGCCAGCGGCTCCTTCACTTTGCAGATCAGTTCCGCACGCTCCCAGATCTCCGCCGCCGACGAGATCATCTCCGCGCCATAGGTCTCGAAATCCTCGTCGGCAATCCCGGAACCCACACCCGCACCGCGTTCAATCATCACGGTGTGACCATTCTTCTTGAGCTGCTCGACGCCAGCGGGCACGACCGCTACACGATACTCGTCTGGCTTAATCTCTTTGGGGACGCCGATGATCATGCGCAATACTCCTGAAGGGGCAGAAACCAGTCGATATACAACATGAACCAATGCGTGAATCTAGCAGAAACCACACACGTTGGATAGCCGGCGACCGCGCCGACAACACCCACGGTCTTCTCGCGCCGTTGCTTGTCCTCCTCCTGTTGATCATCCCCGCGTGTTACCGGACGCCGCAAGCCCGCACCGTCCAGATGTCCAGCCTCGCGCACGCCAGGCCCACGAGTCCCGCCCGAACGCAACGCATCATCGTCGCCGACCCCGCCTACCTCCGCGCCATCTGCCAACCCCTCGGTCCCCGCCTGGGCCTCGTCGAAATCCACACCCCCGCCGAATGGGCTCTCCTCCGACAAACCTCGCCCGGCCTCGGGCCATGCCCCAACCTCGACGCCGGCATCTGCATCGGACTCGCCTCCTGGGCCGGAAAGCCTGTCGATGATGACTGGCCCCTCACCATCGATTCCGTTCGCATCGACAACGGCGGCGGCCTCGTGCAGGCCACCTTCCAGGGCGGCAGCTACCTTCCCGACGGCAGCGCCTACTTGGAAACCATGCACGTTTCGGGACTTAGAAGTGTCCTCGCAGTCGAAATCAACGGCACCACCTTCTACCCCCACTAGCACGCCCCCCATGATTGCTCACACACGACCGCTCACTGCCAGGACGTTTCTATCCGCAACCGGTTGACGATTTCGCACCAACGAGGTTAATGTTTACGTCAGGCATCATCGTGTGGCGATTCCGTACACATTTCTCGACGCACAATGATGCTCAGCGGCAACTGCCGTGAGTCTATGCACTGTTGCCTTGACGCAACGCCCCAGGTCGCCGCGCTTCGTAGCAGGCGATACCCGGACCGTTTAGCCGGCGAGACGCTTGCAGCTCCCCCGGGCTCGCCGCCGCAGGAGACGAAAGCAGCATGGAACATCAAACTCCCGCCGAGCCGCAGTCCAAGCAAACCGGTGGCTCGCAGCCATCGCGTCAGACCCGCGTTCTCCTCGTGGACGACGAGCGGGTGGTACTCGAGTCGCTGAAACGCTTCCTCGCCGCCGATAGCCACAATGTCGTTGCCGTCGGTTCGGCTAAGGAAGCCCTCCTCGAGCTCGAGCACAATACCTTTGACGTCATGATCACCGATGTCATTCTCCACGACGGTAACGGCGTCGATCTTCTTCGAACCGTACGTCAGCGCTGGCCCGAACTGCTGGTGGTGGCCATGAGTGGCTACGCCACCATCGAGTCAGCCGTGGAAGCGATGAAGGTTGGTGCGTTCGAGTTCCTCTCCAAGCCGGTCCGCATGGACGAAATCCGCCAGGTCGTCGCGCGGGCCGTCGATCAGCAGGACCTGCTTCGCGCCAATCGCTCGCTGCGACGCGTCCTCGACACCCCGTTCAACGTCGACGCGATCATTGGTCGCACGTACCAGATGCAGCGCGTCTTCGACCTGATCGAGGCCGTCGCCGACTCCAAATCAACCGTGCTGATCCACGGCGAAACCGGCACGGGCAAATCCCTGATTGCCCGCGCCATTCACCAGCGGAGTCAGCGCCGCGGCCGCCCCTTCGTCGAAGTCAGTTGTGGGGCCATTCCCGAGACGCTGCTCGAGTCGGAGCTGTTCGGACACACCAAGGGCGCGTTTACCGGTGCCCTCGCCGACAAGGACGGCAAATTCCGAGCAGCCGAAGGCGGCACCATCTTCCTCGACGAGGTGGCCTGTGCATCCCCGGGCCTGCAGGTCAAGCTCCTCCGTGTGCTCCAGGACCGCCAATACGAAGCACTCGGCTCCAATCGCACGGAGACCGCAGATGTTCGTGTCGTTTTGGCAACCAATACCGATCTCGCGCGTGAAGTCGAGGAAGGTCGCTTCCGCGCCGATCTCTACTACCGCATCAACGTCGTTACCATTGAATTGCCGCCACTCCGCGATCGCCTGACGGACATCCCGCTGCTGGCCGAGCACTTCCTCCAGAAATACGCCCATCAGTGCGGCAAGCACCTCCTCGGCTTCTCTGAAGAGTCGCTACAGGCGATGCAACGCTATCGTTGGCCCGGCAACGTGCGTGAGCTCGAAAACTGTGTCGAACGCGCCGTCGTCCTCACACGCGCCCACCAGATCGAAAAGGAAGACCTCCCGCCCAACATCGTCCGCGCTGCCGAAAGCGATATCTCGCTCTTTTCCGCCGAACACGGCCGCCCGCTCACCCTCAAGGAAGCGCTTGCCGAACCTGAGAAGCGGATTATCGAGGCCGCGTTGGAGGCGAACGACTGGAACCGCCAGAAGACCGCCGCCGTCCTCGACGTCAACCGGACCACGCTCTACAAGAAGATGAAGTCCTACGGTCTGCTCGATGCCGGCCCGAAGCAGCCTAACGCCGGAAACGGCGCCCGCGCACGCCATTGACAGCAGCCCCCGGACAAGCCTGCGGGTTTCGTCACTGAAACGCCATTGTCGGCACGCGCGCCGCTTCTTGGATCCCCCCGCGCCATCATGGTATACTACCGGACTTGGCCGTTATCCGGGTAGACAGCCGTGCGCTCAGGCCGGCGGCCCTCACCGGCGGATTGACTTGCCCAGGATCGGGATAGAGCGTGGAACAGAAGTACATTCGCGTTACCGGTGCCCGCCAGCACAACCTCCAGAACATCGACGTGGAGATCCCGCGCGATCACCTCGTCGTGATTACGGGTCTCAGCGGATCCGGCAAGAGCAGCCTCGCCTTCGACACCATCTACGCCGAAGGCCAGCGGAAGTACGTCGAGTCGCTCAGCGTCCACGCCCGCCACTTCCTCGAGCAGGCCGGCAAACCCGACGTCGAACGGATCGAAGGACTCCCCCCCACGCTCGCGATTGAGCAACGCGCAGCCGCTGCCAACCCCCGTTCCATCGTCGCCACAACGACCGAGATTTACGACTTCCTCCGCGTCCTCTACGCCCGCGTCGGCATCCCTCACTGCCCCAAGTGCGGCGAACGTCTCCACAGCCGCACCGTCGACCAGATGGTCGACGTCGTCCTCGGCTATTCGCCCCGCACGCCCGTCATGATTCTCGCACCCCTCGTGCGCGGCAAGACAAGCGAGTGGCAGGCCGTGCTGCGCCGCATCCAGCGCGAAGGCTTCGTCCGCGCCCGCATCAACGGCAAGCTCTGTGACGTGGCGGAGCTTGCTGAGCTCCCCAAGTCCAGCAAAGCCAGCATCGACGTCGTCGTCGACCGCCTCATGATCAGCCCCGATATTCGCAGCCGACTCGCCGACGCGTTGGAGCTCGCGCTCAAACTCGGCGAAGGTCTGGCCATCGTCAGCCGCACCAGCGACGCCGCCCCACCCACTGACGCTGCCACCTGGATCGACGAAACTCTGAGCGAACGCTTCGCCTGCACACAGTGTGGCGTCACCCTTCCCGAACTTGCTCCCCGCAGCTTCAGCTTCAACTCTCCCTACGGCGCTTGTGAACACTGTGGCGGCCTCGGCACCACGCTCTTCTTCGATCCCCAGCTCATCGTCCCTGACGAGAATCTCTCCCTCACCGGCGGCGCCATCGCCCCCTGGGGCTCGGGCAATAAACGCATCAGCCCTACCAACCTCAGGCTGGTCAAGACCCTGTGCAGCACTCTCGGCGTCAAACCCGACACGCCGTTCAAGGATCTCCCCGAGCACCTCCGCCGCATCGTCCTGGAAGGCACAACCCCGAAAGACACACGCGAGTATGACATCCAGTTCGAAGGTGTGATCCCCAATCTCCAGCGCCGCTACCGCGCTGCCGGCAGCGACGGTGGCCGCAGCCGGCTTTCCGCTTATCAGTCCGAACACGTCTGCGAAAAGTGTCACGGCGCCCGCTTGCGCCCCACCTCACTCGCCGTCCGCATCAACGACCAGAACATCCACGACATCACCCGCCTCTCCATTGCCGCTGCACATGACTTCTTCGATCGCCTCGCCTTCACGGGCGAAACCGCCGAAATCGCCGAACCACTCCTCCACGAAGTGCGGCAGCGTCTCCGCTTCATGGTCGACGTTGGACTCGGCTACCTCACCCTCGACCGCGGTAGCGCTACGCTCTCCGGCGGCGAAGCCCAACGCATCCGCCTCGCCACCCAACTCGGCAGCGGCCTCGTCGGCGTCTGCTACGTCCTTGACGAACCCACCATCGGCCTCCACCAGCGTGACAACGAGCGCCTCCTCAACTCCATCCGCCACCTGGTTGATATCGGTAACACCGTCATCGTCGTCGAGCACGATGAGGATGTCATCCGCGCCGCCGACTACCTCGTGGACATGGGTCCCGGCGCCGGGCTCCACGGCGGTCGCGTCATCGCCGCCGGTCCGACACAAGCGGCCCTCACCGATCCCGCCTCTATCACGGGCCGCTACCTATACGGCGATTACGGCATCCCCCTCCCGGAACAACGTCGCCACCCACGCCGCTCCGACTTTGTCCAGATCCTGCAGGCCGCCGAAAACAACTTGCAAGACGTGGACGTCTCCATTCCCCTCGGCGTCCTCTGCGCCGTCACGGGCGTCAGCGGCAGCGGCAAGAGCACCCTCGTATCACAGATCCTCCTGCCAGCGCTTCGCCGCCGCCTCTACCGCTCCCGCGAAACACCCGGGAAGCACGAGCGACTGGTCGGCGCAAACAAGATCGACAAGGTCATCGAAATCGACCAGACCCCCATCGGCCGCACTCCGCGCAGCAACCCCGCCACCTACACCGGTGTCTTCGACGAAATCCGCCGCCTCTACGCCAAGACCAAGGAAGCCCGCATCCGCGGCTATAACGCCAGCCGCTTCAGCTTCAACGCCAAGGGCGGCCGTTGCGAAGCCTGCCAGGGCCAGGGCGTTCGCCGGATCGAGATGCACTTCCTCCCCGACGTCTTCGTCGAGTGTGGCGAGTGCCGCGGCACGCGCTACAACCGCGAGACGCTCGAAGTTCGCTACCACGGCAAGTCCATCGCCGACATCCTCGAGCTGCGCGTCGAAGACGCCCTCAACTTTTTCGACAGCTTTCAGAAGATCAAACAGGGCCTCAAAGCCCTCCTCGACGTCGGGCTCGGCTACATTCGCCTCGGACAGCCGTCCAACACGCTTTCCGGCGGCGAAGCGCAGCGTGTCAAACTCGCCTCCGAGCTTAGCAAAGGCGCACTCCAGCCGATTACGCGCAATGCCCCCCCCAGCGCCTCCGCCAACCAGCGTGCCCGCTTCGAAAGCCATACACTGTATGTCCTGGATGAGCCCACGACCGGCCTGCATTTTGCAGACATCCAGACCCTGCTTGCCGTCCTCAACCGCCTCGTCGACATGGGCAACACGGTTCTCGTCATCGAGCATAACCTCGACGTTATCAAGACCGCCGACTGGATCATTGACCTCGGCCCCGAAGGCGGCAACGCCGGCGGCCAACTCGTTGCCACCGGCCCCCCAGAGCAAATAGCTCACGAGCGAACCAGCCACACCGGACGCTATCTCGCGAACAAGCTGACCCACTCGCCCCACGAATCCAGCGCCGAGTCGGCCTGACAATCCGTTGCTCTTCTTACCTCTCGTCGCAGACGCCCGACAGCCACAACCTGTACAAAAAGACACCCGGGCCGGCGACGTTTGTCGCCGACCCGGGTGATTCAAATCAGTCGATCATCCGCAGCCGAAGCTGCGTATCCATTTGGCTAGTTGCAGTCCAACGTCATGTAGTAGGTGTTGCGCGTGCCACACGGATAGTAATCGAAGATCGGGTTACCTTCACCCTCTTCGGGGTACACGATGAACCAGTACTCACCGGCAGCCAGAATCGGCAGCGTCAGCTCGTCGCCACCGCTGCACGTGCCGATGTCGGTGATCAGGTAACCGAGCAGGTCACTGCACGAGGGGTTACCCTCTTCCGTGCCCGTGACCACGAAGGCACCCAGCGGCACCTCAGTGTCGAAGGTGATCGTGAACTCGGTCGCCACGGTCGTCGTGACCGTGAACCAGTCCGTGTCGCGCGTGCCATCCTGGGCCCAGACGGTACCGCAGATGGTGTCGCCACACGAAATGCCCTCGAACGCCGGCGTCGCCATGTTGCAACCACCGTTGGTGTCGTCGCCGCACGGCTCGGCTTCGTCAACGCTGCCAACCGGGCAATCAATGGTGCACGGCGTGCAACCCTGGTTCAACTCGTGGAACCACAGGACGTACTGCTTGCCGCAAGGCGTGCCGAACTGCGAGCTCACCCGCAGCCAGTAGGTGCCTTCGGCGTAGCAGAAGGTCCGGACCGGCGAGAAGAGGCACGGCGTGATCGTGTGACCTTCAACCGGAGCGGCGCCGCAGCCGAGGCTGGCGTCGTAGATCTCCCAGGTCAACTCGAACTCGGCCAGTACGTCAACGGTCCACTGATAGGTCTCGCCCGCCGGAACGGTGAACTCATACCAGTCAGTGTCTTCGCCGTCCGACCAGTGACCGCTGTTACCACAGTACTGCGCGTTGTCACCCGACTGCGGAGCATCGTTCCACGTGATCGGGAGGAACAGCGTGCCGTCGCCGTCGCAACCGGCATTGGTCAGGTCAACGTAGCCTTCGCCGCAATCCGGCTCACCTTCGTCGGTGTTCGTGCCCGGAGGCGGAACGTCACAGACACCACTGCAATCGATGACTTCGCACTGGATGTTGAAGGTGTAGTTCTTCTCGCACGGATAGCCATCGTTGTAGACGCCGCCGGCTTCCGTCCACGGAACCGGATCGAACCAGTAGTAACCGGGGTTCAGCAGACCCATGTTGACGCCGGTCGAGGAGTCGCACTCGTCAAAGAACGCACCCCAGTGCCAGCCGTCTTCACAAGTCGGATCGGTGAAGCCATTCTCACCACCCCAGAAACCGACACGCGCCGGATACTCGCCATCCCAGCCAACGACGACGTTCGTCGGGAAGTCAAGCACCAACTCGTAGTAGTCTTCGTCGTGGTCGCCGTTCGAAGCGAACACCGTACCACAGTAGTCCACGTCACACTCGACCGGGACCCAGAAGCTGGGATCCTCACCGAGCTCGCAACCGTCATTCAGGTGCTCGCCACAGGGCTCTTCCTCGATGACCGCATCCGGCGGGCACTCGACGATGCAGAGCTCGCAGCCTTCGCACGTCAGCACGGCCTGATAGTCCATGCCACACCGCACGCCGTCGAAGACCGACGGGCCAACCCAGAACCAGTACTCGCCCGGCTCCAGGCACGAAGTCGTGAGCGACACCGGCGTGCAGGCCGGCGCAGTCGCGCTATCGAGAATGACGTACGTCTCTTCGGCACAGTCACCCGCCAGAATCGTCAGAATCTGGACCGGGAACTCAGCCTCGACCGTCCACGTGAAGATGGTCGGATCGGCCACGGTCACGCTGTACCAGTCCGTGTCGCGGCTCTGGAAGAACTGACCCGGGTTCTCCGGATCCTCAACCAGGAACGTGCCCGACTCGCCACAGACCACGTCGCCACAGGCAATCGGCGACCAGATCGGCGGAACGCTGTTGCAGCCACCGTTGAAGACGTCCTCATAGTCCTGCTCACACAGCGGCTCGCCTTCGGCGATACCGTCGCAAACGACCGTGCAGCAGTCGTCACAGATGGTGTCCGGGCCGAGCCAGCGCGGGCCGGTCGCCTTCCCGCCGAAGCAGGTCGTGCCGATCGCGCCGACAAACGGAGCGATGTCGTCAAAGTCGACATCGCCATCGTTGTCCATGTCACCATTCAGCCAGATGCAGTTGTACTGCGCTTCCCAGGTCTCGGGATCGGCACCGATGGCCGCCACGAACGGAGCAATGTCGTCAAAGTCGACGTCGCCGTCGCAGTCCATGTCACCGGGGCAACCCTGCTGGCCACCCTCGCAATCCGAGTAGGTCGTCAGCGCACAGGTGCCATCGTCGTAGCAGCAAGCACCCAGGGCTTCACCGCACACCGGGTTCAGATCGGCGCAGGCCGCATTCTCGACCCAGCGCTGGAACGCGCCGAGGCAGTCGATCAGCGAAACGTTGTCTTCGCACGTGCCCGTGCTGTCATCACAGCAGGCACCCACCGCAGTGGTGTCACCAGTGATGCAGAACGCCTGGTCCGTTTCCACGACCGGCGGGCTCGCACCCTGCTGGTAGGCCATCAGGTCACCGAGATCCGAGTCGATCCACAGGAACCAGCAATCGGCCTGGCCACCCGTACCGACAATCTCCAGCCAGTACGTGGCATCGGGATTCAGCGGACCACAGTCGCTGGGCAGCGGATCAATGTCAAAACGCCAGATGGTGTAGGCGTTCGCAAACAACTCGCCGGTGTCCGTGCGAGTCGCCAGGACATTGTTCCACGAGCAGACCACGTCGCCGTAGTTCGGCTGGCCGCCGCCATCACCCAGAATGCGGACGTTGAACCGCGGGCTCGACTCGGTGCACGCCGACCAGCAGCACGCAAGCTGCAAACCCCAGAAGTGCAGATCCTGAATCGGACCCTGCACATTCGTGAAGTTGTCGGCCACCGCGTAGCCCGGATTCGTATCCGACGTACGCGCAGTCGTGTAGTTCGACTGGCCCAGGTTCTGGTCGTACAACGTACCCTCATCCGGGCACGCCAGCAGGCTGCGGCTCTTCGCGGCCGAACCCTTCTGGAAATTGCCCGTCACATCGCCGTACAGCATCAGTTCTGCACTCTCCGGCGATACGCGGACGGTCGGGGTCGCCGGCTTCACAGCATCGGCTTTCCCTTGGACCTTCTCGCTGACATCAGCGAAAAGGACACCCGCGCTAAACAGCGCGATACACAGACAGCTTAACTTGCTCTTCATAATTGCGTGTCCTCCATCAAAGTTTGCAGCCGACTTCCTTCAGCTCCACAACATTACCCAAACAAAACCAATTTCCCGGCCAGCCCGGACCGACCCGGGCCCAGACATGAGCCGAGAACCTTCTTCTTCCTTGAGTTCAAAACGTCGGATCGCAGCATCCGCGTAGTTTCCCTGTTAAGAGGTACGTGAGTATTCGGGCATTTCCACGGGGGAGTTGAGTTGAGAGATGGACATGAGGCGGGCAAAGCGTGGCCAGGAACAACAACATGTTGTCCCAGCACAACACCACCCGCAAGACAGAACTGTGCGCTGCACGACGCGCAACCTCATGCTTCCCCTCAACTACATCCGTCCGGAAAATCACACTCCGAACCGAATCGGGCCGATCGCCTCTTCGCGCTGATTGCTTCTCTCCGTTCCGAATCGAGACGCTCGGTCATGAATCCTGAGCGGCGGTGGGCCGGGGGTTTCACCTTAACGGAGATGCACAGCGGCGAATCTCATCCCAGCACGCTTCGTCTTCTCCTCCGCTGTCTATTGTTTTAGCTGATCCGCAACGCCCATGTCAACAACTATGCCGAAAAAAACAGCCATCCAGACCCAGCCGTCCGCTGAACGTTTCTCCTTTATTTTGAACAACTTGGAGTGCGTTCTTCAACCAACCACCTCCCCCAGCGCCCCTCTCGGACCCACGCCGGAAACCCCTGAATCGTGCACATCCGCTCCAATACCCCCAGCCACCACAACATCCTCCCGACCCTCCCGATAGCGCTCCCAACAGCCCTCCGCGCCTCACGCCTTCAAAACAAATCCATCACATCCCGTCGCGCCACCAGCCGATTCCCGCGCCCCTCCTTCACCCCGCAAACTTCCAGCCAACGCCCCTTCACTTCGTCCAATAACTCCTGCGTGATGACCCGCCCTTCCTCACCGGCGGCTACCTTGCCGCCCGCCCGCGCCTGATGCCCGCCGCACGGTCCCAACCCGCCCAGCGTCTTTTCGAGTAACGCGGTCGCGTCTCCCCCCGCCGCCGTCGCCCGCGACGACAATACCAGATCATCATCAATCTTCGCCCCACACAACACCCGCTCCACCCCCGTGCACCGAATCAGCAAATCCGCCACCTCCCCCACAATCTCCGGCCCGCCCGCCTCCGGCATGAAACAGACCCCCACCGACCCATAAAGAAACGCACTCGCCAACGCCCGCAGCAATTGATCAAAGTACTCCGGCGGCAAGGGCGCATTCTGAATCTCTGTCAGCAACTGATGATCCGCCCGCTCCGCGAGCCACGAGACCACCCCGCGATCCGTCCGCGTATACGGCCGATGCCGCCCCAGCGTCTCCGTCCGCACCGCGTACAGCAACCCCGTCGCCAGCAGTTTCTCCGGCTCGACCTTCTGCTCACGCAAGTACTGCCCGGTAATCGTCGCCGCCGCCGCCGCCCGCGGTCGCACGTCGCGAAAGCGCAGTCGCTTTCGCGTCCGCGTCGACTGATGATGATCAATCACGCCCACCGGCTTCAACTCGCCCTCCCGCAAGAGATGATTCGCCGCGTCCGGCCCGCAATCCACCAGGACGGGCGCACACCCCTCCTCCGGCTCGAACGAATCCACGAGTTCGAGCGGCGGCTTCAGCCGCTCCACCATGAACACGTTCTCCGCCCGCACAATCGCCCCCCCTCCAATCAACCGCACGGGCTTCTCCAACACCGACTTCACCAGCGTGTGCAGCGCCCACCCTGCCGCAATCGCATCTGGATCCGGACTGTTGTGCGTAATCACCACGACCCGCGCATACTCCTTCAGCACTTCCATCAACCGGTCCGATCGCGTCCTGCGCTTGCGTGCCACGCCGAGCACCTCCAACAAACCGCCCCCCGCCAACAACCATCCACCAACGATACCCTAAGCGACGGCACCCCGCCCGGCTGAATTACTCGCACTTCATCTCACACCACGATTGACAACCGTCGTGCGCCCGCGATATTGAGGATCGCGCACCACCACGACGCCCGCACCCGTTCGTCGCATTGGCAGCACGTCGTCCGCGCCGCACCCAGTCGCGCAGGAGCAGCAAAACCCTTGATTCGCGTGGGCCAACGTCTCGGCAAGTACCGCATCCAGCGCCGCATCGCCGTTGGCGGCTTCGCCACGGTCTATCGCGCGCAGGACACCATTGCCGGGGTCCCCGTGGCTCTCAAAATGCCCCACACCAGCCTTGTCACGAAATCCACGCTGGCCGATTTTCGCAAGGAAGTCCGCCTCACGGCGCGGCTCGATCACCCCAATATCCTCCCCGTGAAGGACGCGGGTTTCATCGACAATCATTTCGTCATCGCCTACCCCCTTGGCGAAGGCACACTCCACGAACGTCTCAAGCGACGCCTTACCACCCGCGCCGCGCTCGAGCTCGCCGACCAGATGCTCGCCGGTGCCGCCTACGCACACTCCAAGCGCCTGATGCACTGCGACATCAAACCCGAAAACTTCATCATCTTCTCCGAAAACCGGGTCCGCCTCGCCGACTTCGGCATCGCCCGCGTCGCTCAACGTACCCTTCAGGCCTCCGGCTCCGGCACGGTCGGCTACATCGCCCCCGAACAGGCCCTCGGCAAGCCCTCCTTCCGCTCCGACGTCTTCTCCCTCGGCCTTGTCCTCTACCGCATGCTCGCCGGGGTCCTGCCCGAGTGGCCCTACCGCTGGCCGCCCCCGGGTAGCGACCGCCTCCGGCGCAACCTCCAGCCCAACTTCATCGAGTTTCTCCGCCGGTCGCTCGAGGTCGACCACCGCAAGCGCTACAAAGACGCCGAACAGATGCAGCGCGCCTTCCGCCGCATCCGCGCCCGCGCCCTCAAGCCGTCCGCCGGCCGCCGCACCACCCAGAAGCGCAGCACCCGCACGAACCGCGATTGGCGCACGCTCCGCCGCCGCGAATTCCTGAAACGCTACCGCAAAGAGCTCGACATCCGCGGCAATTGCCACCGTTGCAACGGCCCCGTCAGCGAGACCATGCGCGCGTGCCCCTGGTGCGGAACCAAACGACGTATCCAACCCGAGGAGTGGCGGTTCAAAGCTCACTGCCCGCGCTGCAAACGCAGCCTCAAAACCGACTGGCGCTTCTGCCCCTGGTGCTACGGCCCGGCGCTCAACCCCGACGCCAACGCGCGCTACAACGACAAACGCTATTCCGCCCGCTGCACCAACCCAAACTGCTCCGGCATGGATCTCATGCCCTTCATGCGCTACTGCCCCTGGTGCCACCGCAAAGTCCGCCGAAAATGGAAAATCTCCGGCGTCAAAGATAAGTGTCGCCATTGCGGCTGGGGCGTCTTGCCGGAATACTGGGACCACTGCCCCTGGTGCAGTCGATCACTTGGCCGGCGGTGAGGCTACGCGATGGCGACGGAGCGCGCAGAGCGGGCGCATCTTTTCCTCGAACAAGACATGACCACCCCTGCTACCCTGGCGTGCGCCGCAGGTCAGGCCGTTGTTTTCAGCCGTCGCTGCCCCGGCAAAGCCACCGTCAACGAAGACGCCGCCGCCGTTATCCCCGGCGGACCGCGCCGGGCTGTCCTGGCCGTCGCCGATGGCTTCGGCGGCTGCCCGGCCGGCGACCAGGCCTCCGAACTCGCTCTGCGTGCCCTCGCTGATTGCGTCGCCGACGCCGTCGACAACGATCAGTCGCTCCGCACCGGAATCCTCAATGGCTTTGAGCACGCCAATCACGCCGTGCTGAACCTCGGCATCGGTGCCGCCACCACCCTCGCCGTTGTTGAAATCGATGACGGCACCATCCGCACCTACCACGTCGGCGATTCCGTCGTCCTCATCGTCGGCCAGCGCGGCAAGCTCAAACTCGAGACCATCTCACACTCCCCCATCGGCTACGCCGTGGAGGCAGGTCTCATCGAGCCCACCGACGCCATGCACCACGAAGATCGCCACCTCGTTTCCAACATGGTCGGCTCGCCCGAAATGCGCATCGATATCGGCCCCGTACTCCGCAGTTCCCCCCGCGATACCATCCTCCTTGCCAGCGATGGCCTGTTCGACAACCTTCACACCGACGAAATCACTCCCCTCATCCGCGTCGGCCGCCTCCCACAGGCCCTCACCCGACTCGCCGACGTCGTGGACCAACGCATGGCCGGCCACACCCCCGATCAGCCCTGCAAGCCAGACGATCTCACCGTTTTGCTGCACCGCCGCGACGCGCCCCGCAAGAACAACCACTGACCAGGCCACGTCCCTGATCGGCCCTACAGCGGCTCGGCAGATTTCGTCCGTTCCTGCTCCGCATCCAGCGGTGATACGTATACATCCGTGTCATCCCGCCACAATCGCTGCACGACGGGCAACTGCCGCAGGTTCTCCCAGAACATCCGGCAGAACCGCCGGCTTTCCGCCCGCGTCAAGTGCCGGTCATCAAATGTCGCCCATCCCCGCTCCCGCGGCTCGATCAACGGTACTCCCAAACGCCCCGCTAGCCGCCGCGCAAAATCCAGGTTTGCATCCGGCGTAGGCACCGCCACCAGCACCAACTCCCCACCCCGCCGCTGAATCTCACCATGCAAATCCTCTGCCCGCACGAACGCCTCGTCCATCACCGGCGCCGGACCCTCAGGCACGGTGAACGGCTTCTCGACCACTGGCTCCAGCGCCATCCACCACGCCCCATGTCGCCAATTGCGATAAAGCACGCCCTTCGGCATCCGCGCCTCGATATTGCAGTACGGCAGCACCCGATACACGACCTTGGACACATGCCACGTCGCTGTCCGCTCCAGACACTGCTTCCACGCATCCCACCGTGCCGTATGCATCACCTCCCGCGCCCAATCCGAGTATCCGCCCCGCACGTACCGCGGCTCCGCCAGCATGATCACCAAGCGCGGCCGCAGATCATACTTGCATATCAGATCCCGCGCGAACTCGATCTTGTCCCCATGCCCGAACGCCAGATAGAACGGCTTCACGCCCGCCCGGGTGAAGTCCCCCTGCAAGTGCCGATAACGCAGCCCCAACAGCAGGTTCGAATTCCCCAACAGAAACACATCCGCCTCACGCGCCGGCTCGACACACCCCCACAAGTCGTGATACATGAGCAGATGACTCAGCTCATTCTTCCCGTCATATACATATCCCCACTCATCCAGCGGCGGCTCGTCCATGTCGGACGCCATGTACGCCTGCTCCAACAACCGCCAGCCACCGACACTGAAGTCAATTCGCGGCACCACAGCGCAGCACACCACGAATGCGGCGGCCGCACACGCCACGCTGCGCCACACCACGCCGTTCCGCGCCGGCCGAAAGCGACTAGAACTGGAAATAGATGAATCCATCACTCTTCCCATGCATCGTGATCACGGCGTAAAGATACAAACCCGCTAACAACCCCTTCTCGATCCGCCCCGGCAACGCCACCGCCATCCGCTCATGCAACCACACACGCGCGTGCAACACGATCGGCGGCAGCAGGAAGATCATCGTCTTCAGCACTTCCACCGGCGGCGCCGTCCCCACACCAAGCACGGCGTTCTTCAATACATGCACCCCCTGCCCCACATACTCCGCCCGGAAGAACACCCACGCCACAACCACGAACACCTGTACGACCGCAGCCCATGCCAGCGTGCGCCAGACGCCCCACGTCTTCGACTTCACATTGATCGACAGCAGCCGCTCGAGCGCCAGCAATCCGCCGTGCAGCCCGCCCCACACGATGAAATGCGTCGCCGCCCCATGCCACAACCCGCCCAGCAACATGACGATCGCCAGGTTCACATACGTCCGCACGCGCCCGCGCCGATTCCCGCCCAACGGCACGTACAGATAATCCCGCAGCCAGTGCGACAGCGTGATGTGCCACCGGTTCCAGAATTCCGAGAACGTCCGCGCGATATACGGCGCATTGAAATTCCACGGCAGCCGAAACCCAAGCTGCAACGCCAGTCCCCGCGCAATGCTGCTATACCCCGCGAAATCACAGAATATCTGCGCCGAGAAGAACACCGCCACCAGCAGCGTCAGCCACCGCGACGCGCCCGGCTCCGCTGCCTGCGCCCAATACGTGTCTACGATCGGACCCAGGTTGTCGGCACACACCATCTTCAGAAAGAACCCCCGCAGCATCAGATACACACCCTCAAAGAACGTGTGCATCCGCAGTCCCCGCCGCCGCGGCAACTGATACAGAAACTCACTCGCCCGCACGATCGGCCCCGCCACAAGCTGCGGGAAAAACGACACAAACAACAGAAACCGCCAGAAGCTGCGAATCGGCGCAAGCTGCCCGCGATAGATATCAATGCTGTAGCTCATCGACTGAAACGTGTAGAACGAGATCCCGATCGGCAGCACAATCTCCGGCACCGTAATCCCCGCCGGCATTCCCACCGCCGCCGTCAGCCGATTCCCCCAGTCCAGCAGCAGCCCCGTGTACTTGAACACCGCCAGCAGCCCGAGGTTCGTCACCATCGACAGCGTCAACAGCAGCCGCCTGAGCCCAACCCGCTCCATCGGTACCGCCGCCAGCCGCAGACCGATCACATAGTCCACCACCGTGCTGAATAGCAGCAGCACCAGGTACGACGGCACATGCCAGCCATAAAACAGCAGACTCAGCACGAGCAGCGTGGCCAGATACGCCGATCCCTGCTTGCTCCGCCCGATGAGCGCGCGCGCCGCCAGCGCCACCAGATACAGCCCCACAAACGCAAAGCTGACGAAGCTCATCGCAAGCCGACCAGAGGACCATCAACAGCCAGGCACGCCACCGCGCCCAACGCGCGCACCCCACCCACCCCTCTAATCGGCAGCCTCCGCCGGTGAGCATCGGCCCCCCGCTGTGGCGTCATGCCTCCGGGATAGCATGGGCGTCCCGCGCGTAACTTGGAGGACCGACCTCCGGTCGGTCAGCAAGACCCACACCAACCCCGCGCAGCGGCCAACATCGGCTCGCGCACGAACCTGGACCCCTCGGTCCCTCGGTCCCCTGGCCCCGTGGCCCCTCGGCCCCTTCCCCATCAGGGAAAACCCTCACAATCCGCCCCTCCACCCGTCAAACACCCGTCGCCGATAACAACTGGCATGCAACGTCCGGCGACCTGCGGCCTCAGGCCTCCCCGTTCTGGGGGACCGACCTCCGGTCGGTCAGTCAGACAACGACGGTCAGCAACAACAAACAGGAGGTCCCCAACAATGCCCACCCATCGCCGCCCCGCGCAATTCCTGCTCCCCCTTCTCGTCCTCGTTCTGACTACCACCGCCAGCGCCGAACCCTTCTGGGTCGCCTACGAAGGCAATGACTACCCCGAAGACGTCGGCTGGACCCGTCAGTGGGGAGACGCAGATGGCCCCTATCACGGCGGAGCGTTCCGCACGCTCAACGACGGTGTGTTCACAAGTTATGCCCTCCACGATCCGTGGGTCTTCGACTTCCAGTATCAGAACCCCGAAATCGTCCTCGGCCCCGATGAACAATTCGTTGCCACGTGGCGGGCCTTGGTCGACCCCGCCAGTGATGCCATGGATACCACGATCGTCTTCACACGCTCGGACACACCCGGCGACGTGTCGCTCTTCCTCGGCCCGGAGTATCTCACGATCCTCCCGGGTGGGACCGAAATCCCCACCAGCGCGGGCGACTTTCACACGTACACGTTCAGGTCGTACGACATGCTCTCGTACGAGCTGGAGATCGACGGCGCGACCCTGCACACCGGAATCTTCGAGCTCAACTCGCTGCTCAGTTCATATGTCGCATTCGGCGACGGCGCGCAGCCCCTGCGGTCGCGCACTGAATGGGATTACTTCCGCTACGGCGTCGTCCCGGAACCCAATTTGACTTTATCGGTACTTGTGTTACTCTTCACTTGGCGGTTTCGCTACCCAGCACCAGCCCACACGGGGGGCTGATAACGGGTGGCTCCTTTTTTTCGTTCGTCACGCAAAACAACAAACGCCCAGCGACCAAAGCTCCCTCGAACCAGCGCACCTGCTGCGCTCGTGCCTCAAAAGTCACAATATGCGGAAAGGACTCCGCCCATGCTTACCAAGAACTCGGCTTGCCACTTCTCAGCCCTGCTCTCAGTTCTCGTCATCGGAATGGCACACGCCACCGCCGACCCCTTCTGGGTGGCCTACGAAGGAAATGACTACCCCGAAGACGTCGGCTGGACCCGTCAGTGGGGAGACGCAGATGGTCTTTACCATGGCGGCGCGCTCCGCTCGCTAAATAACGGATTGTTCACGAGTTACGCGCTGCACGACCCGTCAGTCTACGACTTCCAGTATCAAGACGTGCAAATCGCAATCGCTCCCGATGAGTGGTTCGTCGCCACGTGGCGCACACTGGTCGACCCAGCAAGTGACCCCCTCGACACGAAGGTCGTTCTGACCCGCTCGGAATCCGCGGGTCACGTGTCGTTCTCGCTCGGGCCGGAGTACGTGACGGTGCGTCCCGGGCCTACCCAAATCGCGATTGAACCGAACGTGTTTCACACGTACACGGTCACGTCATATGACATGCTCTCGTACGTGCTGGAGATTGACGGTGTAACGATCCACAGCGGGGACTTCGAGTTGGATTCGCTTCTGAGTTCCTACGTAACCTTCGGCGATGGTGTACTCGGTCAGCGATCGCACGCCCAGTGGGATTACTTCCGCTACGGCGTCGTCCCGGAGCCGGTTCCCCTGCTCGGGACGTGCCTTGTCATTGGCTTGCTTCGCTCGCCGCGTTGGGGCTTGAGGCGGCGCGGATCACGTTCTATCGAGTAAGGAGACGAGATGTATCGCGCACTTCACATCGCCACTGGTCTGATCGTAGCAACCACCGCTGCACACGCATTGGCGGGAAATCACATTCGCGCCTGGGGCATCCTGCCGCCCGCCAGCGCCTACGAAATCGACAACACAGAAGCTCGAATCACGATCAAGACCGGCTGGACCGGCACGTTTCGCTTCGAGGCCTTTGATACCGGCTCCGGTGCTCCAGGCGTCATCAACGAGATCGTAACCGATTCAAACGGCGCCGGACGCGTCCACATCGTCATCAACGGCGACCCCTCCTACGGCCACACCTACGGTGCCGCCGACGTTCGGTACATCAACCTCGGCAACACGTCCGAATCCTCCCTCGCCGGCCTCAACATCAGCAACGACCTCGGCGAGGACGGCCTGTTCTACTTCGATTCCGTGGGCAACGTCCAGATCGGCGGCGACCTCCTCGACGGCCTCCGCGGGGACAGCTACCTGACCTCGATCGTCATCAACGGCGATCTCCTCGCCACCGTCTCCAGCGGCGCGAGTCTCGGCCCGGTCACCGTCCTCGGAGACGGCCCACACACGGGCAATGTACAAGCCGACTCGCCACTCTATTCTGCAATCTCCATCGAAAACACGATGAACGGCGACATCATCGTTGATGGCGGGTCCAGTCCCGCCAGCATCTACGCCCCCATCACGATCAACGGCGACATGAACGGCGATATCACCGGCGTGCACACCCACCTGCGCGGCGCGCTGCTGATCACCGGCGATTTCAACGGCGACTTCAACATCGACGGCGGCATCGAAGAGCCCTTCCACATCAATGGCGACCTCAACGGCACCATCTACAGCCTCTACCCCCTCGATAACCTGATTCTCATCGACGGCAGCCTCGCCTCCGGGGCCACCCCGCGCATCGAGATCGGCGGTGTCATGAACGCCGGCAGCGCCATCGCCGTCGACTACGATGGCTGGGACAGCGGCGACACCTGGCAAAGCTCCGCGCCGATCAAGGTCAACAACGTAACCTACTACACCAACACGCCCAGCACGCGCATCTATGAAATCACCGAGTGCAAGGGCGACATGAACAACGACGGCTCCGTCGACTTCGACGACATCGCACCCTTCGTTACCGCCCTCGACGGCGAAGAAGCCTATGCGGCCGACTTCCCCGGCCTGCAAGGCAGCCGTGTGTTCCATGGCGATGTCGATTGCAGCGGCACGCTCGATTTCGACGATATTGATGATCTGATCGACCGCTTCGGCTGCTGCGATTCGGGTTGCGGCGGCTGTGAGCAGCGCCAGAGCCGCTCCGCGGCCGACGTCGCCGAGGGCATCATCGAGTACGTTCCCGTCGCGCTCATCCCGGACGTGTGCGGCACCATTGAGCTTCTGATTGCAAGCAAAGAAGACCAGAACGAGCGCGCGTACTGGAAAACCGTGCTCGATTTGATCAGCGAGTAACAGCACGTTTCTCAGCCATCCCGCGCCGCACCCCTGGTAACGCGGCCGGCGGTCCCGCGGTGGACAGGACACTGTGACGGAAAGGACAAAGGACATGACCCGCGCAAAAACGACACGTTTCTTCGCCGCCCTGTTCCCGATCCTCATGCTTGCCCTGCCCACCGCCACCGCCGACCCATTCTGGATCAGCTACGAAGCCGACGACTACCCCGAAGACGTCGGCTGGACCCGCATCTGGGGCGACGACTGGGGTGGCGAGCAGGGCAACGTCCTCCGCAGCCTCCGCGAAAGCGTCCTCACCCTCAACACTACCGAAGGCGAGCTGCTCCACGACGTGAATCGCTACGACCAGATCATGAACTTGCAGCCCGGCGAGGCCTTCAGCGCCGCCTGGCGCGTCAAGGTCGAGCCCGAAAGCGACCCCGATAACAACGTGGGCATGTTCGTTGCCGGCGACTATGGCTTCGGTTACACGCAGATTCTCCACGGCCCGGACTCCATCCGCCTTGAACCGGGCGGCCTCGTCGTCCCCGTCGAGCCCGGCTTGTACCATGAGTACACATTCACGACCTTTGACTTCGAAACGTACATCCTCACCGTCGACCACCTCTACGACTACACCGGCAGCTTCAACGATATGACCACCCACTGGTCGTACCTCGCCTTCGGCGACGTCGCCTGGGGCACCGGCTCCATCTCCCACTGGGACTACGTCCGCTTCGGAATCGTCCCCGAACCCGCCACCCTCCTCCTACTGCTACTCGCCGCCCTCACCAAAGCCCCCCGCCACCGCGCGTAACGTCAGGCCGCATCAGCGACCGACCTCCGGCCCGTACCTCCGGTCGGTCAGACCCGACCGGCCCAACGAAACCAACAACGCCGCCTGACGCACCTGGACCCCTCGACCCCTGGACGCCTAACCCCCTCTTCCCGTTCCCAAGTTCCACACTGAGCGCCGACGAAACGCTCGCGCGTGCCCCGCACCAGTCTTGATGTCTTGATCTCTCGATCTCTCCCCCTTGTCCCTTTGTCCCTTTGTTACTTTGTTACCCCCTTGGTCGCCGCCCGCGTCACCGCCGCCACCACCTCATCCCAACTCCCCGCCGGCCGCGCCCCCGCCGCCCGCTGATGCCCGCCGCCATTGAACCGCCCCGCCAGCGCCGCCACGTCCAGCGTCTCCTTGCTGCGCAGATTCACGCGCACCGACCCGTCCGGCTCCTCGGTGAACAGAATCATCGCCTCCACCCCCGCCAGCCGCCCCGCCTCATTTACCAGGTCCTCGGTCATCGTCCGATCCGCGCCGACGGCGTCAAAGTCCGCCTGCCGCAACTTCAACACCACCAGCCGCCCACCCGCCTCCAGTTCCATCCGCTCCAGCATCCGCCCCACGAGGCGCAACTTCGCCGCCGGCTCGCGCTCATGCAACGCCCGATAACTCTCGTTCGCCACCGCACCCGCCGCCACCATCCGCGCCGCCGCATTCAGCAGCCGCGCATCCACATTCGAAAACCGAAACCACCCCGTATCCATCGCCAGCCCGACAAACAGCGCCGTCGCCACCGGCGGCGACACCTGCACGCCCCAGCCTTCAACCATCTCCGCCAGAAGCAAACACACCGCGCCCGCCGACGGATCACAAACGCGCAAGTCCTCCGGCCGCGTGCCAACGTCATCCCCCGTGACGTGGTGATCAATCACCAGCGTCCGCGGACCCGATCGCACGTACTCCGCGACCGGTTCGAGCTGTTGATACGAGCTCGTGTCCAGCACAATCAGCGCGTCGGCCTCCGCGCGCAACGCCGCCTCCCGCGCCGGCCACTGCTGCCAGTCCACCGCACTCGCAAGCAAGTCGTATCGCGCAGGCAGCGGCTCATACAACACCGCCGCCGGCCGCAAACCGCGCTGCTCCAGAACGAGCGCCAACGCCGCCAGCGCGCCGAGTGCATCTCCATCCGGCCGCCGATGCGAAAACAGCAGCGGCCGTTCACACCCCGACAGCCACGCGTCCAGCTTGTGCATTTCATCTGCCGTCATCATGATGTCGCAGATTCTATGCGTAGCCGAATCGGAAGTAACCCCACAGGATTCAGCATGGCCGCACTCCCACAATTGCATGACCCGCACAACTACCGCCCCTGCACGTGGGACCTCAAGTCGGACGCTGCCGGCCGCGCCTACTGGCTCGATCTTTTTCACTGGCATCTCGACGCCGTGCTGGTGCCGCTCATCCAGGATGTTTACGCCCCCCCGTCGGCCGCACTGGCTGCCCTGCGCAAGGACTACGCCGCAACGTACAACCAGGTCGCACAGGATCCGTCCGCCTTCGACCGCATCGACGTGCTTCTCTTCACCTCACTCCGCCACCAGGTCCTCACGCGCCATGGCTTCGACGACCCTTTCCAGCACGTGAAAACTCGCGCGAACGAAGCCGCGCTGGACCTTCTTCCCGCCATAGTCAGCGAGATCGACACGACCGCGGGCGACGCGCAATGCGACCTGCTGATACGCGGACTCATGGCCGGCAACATCTTCGACCTCGGCTCCCGGGCCACCATCCAGCGCCACTCCGACGGCCAAACCGCGTTCCGCGAAACGCGTCAGACTCAACGCCCGCGCCCCTGGTGGATGGACGACGTCGACGCCTGGCACGCACGCTGGCAGCAACGCCCCTATTGCCACGCCGTCCTCTTCGTCGACAACGCCGGCGGCGACATCCTGCTGGGCAACCTCCCCCTCGTCCGCTGGATGCTCACGCACGACACGCGCGTGACCCTCGCCGCCAACAGCGCCCCCGCCCTGAACGACATTCTCGCGAGCGAACTCCCCGACCTCCTCGCCCGCGCCACCGAACACGACGAGCTGCTTCGTGCAACCTACGCCAGCGACCAGCTTCGCATCCTCGCCACCGGCTCCGACACCCCCCTGATCGACCTCACGCTGCTCGACGAATCGTTTGTCGCTGCCGTAGCCGACGCCGATCTCATCATGCTCCACGGCATGGGCCGCGCGATCGAAAGCAACTTCCACGCGGCGTTCACCTGCGACACCACGTGGTCCGCCGTCCTCAAGGACGAGGCCGTCGCCCGCCACATCGGCGCCGAACTCTTCGACTGCGTATTCCGCTTTCACCCCGCCTGACATCCTTCGACATCTTTCGCCGCGTTACGGTGCTACAATCAAGGTCAGTCCGGCGAGCCCCGCGGACCGCGAACATGCACGTTCGAACTTGCGCCAGTTTCAGCCTCCTCGCGATTGCGTCTCTCATAGTGGGCTGCGACCGAACCGCGCATCGCGCGCAGGCCACCCGCCCAGCTATCGCAAAGACTGCCGCACAGGATCTTTCCACTATGAATACCGAAACCGCAATGTTCGGCGCCGGCTGCTTCTGGGGCGTCGAAGCCCGCTTCCGCCAGATCGAAGGCGTCGTCGCCACCGAGGTCGGCTTTGCCGGCGGCCACACAAAGGATCCGAACTACAAGGATGTCTGCGCCGGAGCCACCGGACACGCTGAAGTCGTCCGCATCGAGTACAACCCCGAACAGGTCTCCTACGACGACTTATTGGACGTCTTCTGGGATTGCCACAACCCCACCACGCCGAACCGCCAGGGCCTGGACATCGGCGAGCAATATCGGTCCGTGATCTTCACGTACTCCCCCGAGCAGGCACAAGCCGCCGAAACCAGCAGGAACCACCTCAGCAGCACCGGTCGATACGACCGCCCCATTGTCACCCGGATCGTCCCCGCCGCCCCCTTCTATCCCGCCGAAGAGTATCACCAGCAATACTACGCCAAGCGCGGGCGTGACTCCTGCGCCTCGACCATCCGCGACTAACGACGCGACCCGCTCCCGCCGCGGAACGCGCCCAAGCAATCTCCTCCGCACACTACGGGAACATCTCCATGACCGGGCCACACGTCCGCGAGGGCCAGCTTTTCTCGGTCCATACCGACTCGCCAGTTCAGATACGTAACCACATATCAGAATCTGACCGACGTAACCGTAACGGCACGTGAGCGCGTGGAAACAAAGCGGGACCAGATAGGCACACGTATGTCCAATGGGCTGAAGCACAACTGGAAAGCCCTCACGGCGGCAGGTCTCACACTTGCCACCGTCGCCGCCGGCCTCGTCTGGTCCATCAACGCCGGGATCCTGGCCCTCCGCGACGAAAACCGCCTGCTCGCCCAGCAACAATCCGCCAACAGCCTCGCCGACGAAATCAAGGACACCGTCTTCGAGCGCTATCATGGCGTCGCACGCAGCCTCGCCGAAGACCCCATCCTGGTCGCCGTCGCTGCCGGTAAGCGCACCCCCGATGACAGTGACGCTCTCATTGCCCTGAATGCCGTCCGCCGCGCACTACGCGCATCCCTGGTGTACGTCCTCGACGCCGAGGGCAACACCGTCGCCTGCACACCCTATGACAACGGCCAGACCCTCACCGGGAAGAACTACGCGTTCCGACCATACTTCACCGCATGTCGCAATGACAACTGCTGTATCTACCCTGCGGTCGGCGTCACCACCGGTGTTCCCGGCCTCTACGTCAGTGCCCCCATCCACGGTCCCAAGACGTCCTTCGCCGGCGCCGTCGTCATCAAGGCCACCTTCGATCACATCAACACCCTGATTAGGAAACGCAGTCAGCCGGCGGTGCTCGTCTCACCGGACGGCATCGTGCTTTCGACCAACCAGCCCGACTGGCTGTACCGCGCCGCGCTGCCCATCAGCCCGCACCGCCGCGACACCCTCATCCAAAGTCGCCAGTTCGCCAGCGAACCCCTCACACAGCTTCCCATTACGCTCCACACCCGTAATGTCAAGCTGCAGGGCAACACCTACAGTGTTGTGCGTGCCCCGGTAGCCGAGTCCGGCTGGCAGGTCTTCACGCTCGGACCGACCGATGTCGTCTATCCTCTCACCGCCTGGCAGAAGCGCCTGCTCACGCTCGGCGTCAGCTTCATCGCAGTCCTCCTCGGCATCATGTCCCTCCTGGGCATCAATGTCGTCCGGCGCCGGCGTGCCGAAGCCGCCCTGCGCCGCGTGAAGAACGCTCTCGAGGTTCGCGTCGCGGAGCGCACCCATGAACTTGGCCAGGCCAATGACGTGCTCAAGGCCGAGGTCCATCGCCGAGCCACCATCGAAGACCAACTGCGTGCCTCCGAACGCCGCCTCGCCGACATCATCGATTTCCTCCCGGATGCCACCCTAGCGATCGACGTCGAGGGCCGTGTCACCGCTTGGAATCAGGCCATGGAAGCGCTGACCGGTATCCCCGCTGACGAAATGCTCGGCAAGAACAACTACGAATACGCCGTGCCATTCTACGGCGACCGCCGGGCAGTGCTCCTCAACCACGTGCTCGAGCCCGACCAGTCCATCGCAGCCAACTACCCGACGATAGAGAAGAAAGGCGACACGTTCACCGCCGAGGCCGTCGCGCCCGCACTGCCGCAGGGTCCCACCGTCGTCTGGGTCGTCGCCAAGCGCCTTTATGACGCCGACGGCCGCGTCATCGGCGCGATCGAGTCCATCCGCGACGTCACGCAGCGCAAACACGAGGAAGCACAACTCCAACACGCCAAGGACACCGCCGAAGCCGCCACCCAGGCCAAGAGCAACTTCCTCGCGAACATGAGCCACGAAATCCGCACGCCCATGACCGCCATCCTCGGCTTCGCCGAAATGCTCGCCGAACAGTGTGAACGTACCTGCACCTTCGGCTGCGCGTCCTTCGACGAGCTGATCCGCACCATCCGCCGGAACGGCGACCACCTCCTCCAGATCATCAATGACATCCTCGACCTCTCGCGCGTCGAAGCCGGTCAGGTCGAGCTGGAGAGAACCGCCTGCAATCCACTCGAACTCCTCGAAGAAGTGCGCTCCCTCATGCAGCCCCGCGCGTCTGCCAAGAACCTGCGTTTCGAAGTGACCCACTCCGCCCCGCTTCCACAGCGAATCCAGACCGACCCGACGCGCCTCCGCCAAATCCTCGTCAACCTCGTCGGCAACGCCATCAAATTCACCGAAGCCGGCGGTGTGCGTGTCCGCGTCCGCCAGATCCCCGCGTCCAACACCTCTCAATACTCCCGCATCCAGTTCGACGTCATCGACACCGGGATCGGACTCGCCCCGGACCAGGTCACCCGCCTCTTTCAGCCCTTCAGTCAGGCCGACTCCTCCACCACCCGCCAGTTTGGCGGCACCGGACTGGGCCTCGCCATCAGCAAACGACTCGCAAAACTCCTCGGCGGGGACATCACCGTCCGCAGCAAGAGCCATTGGGGTAGCCGCTTCCGCGTCCAGGTCCGCGCCGGATCGTCAGAAGAATCCGCCTTCATCGCAGAACCCCCACCAACTCCGGTGCCAACTGTGGCGCCGCAAGAACCCGGTGAGGGCCAACCTCTCAATTGCCGCATCCTGCTCGCTGAGGACGGCCCCGACAACCAGCGGCTAATCTCCCTCCTGCTGCAACGCGCCGGCGCCACCGTACAGATCGCAGACAACGGCCAGGAGGCCGTCCACCTCGCCCTTCAGTCCCGCGCCAGCGACGCCCCCTTCGACCTTATTTTCATGGACATGCAAATGCCCGTCATGGACGGTTACGAGGCCGTCCGCGCCCTCCGACAGGAAAAGTGGCGTGGCCCCATCGTGGCCCTCACCGCCCACGCCATGGAACCCGACCGCGAAAGATGCCTCCGCGTCGGCTGTGATGACCATGCCAGCAAACCCATTAATCGCAGACAACTCATCGAACTTGCCCGCCGCCACACCACCCCCACCCCCGCCACGGCAACCTGATCACCCATTCCCGATACCGGGTCACGCTCCACGTGGTCGCGAACGCAAACCTAACACCCGCACCCGAAAGGCGTTATCAGATCTTGCCTAAAGGCGTTGATTCTCCCCGCCGATGCGCATAAGCTACGAGACGTCCAGAGCGTTTTTGGCATTGGGGATTAGTGTAACGGTAGCACGACTGACTCTGGATCAGTTAGTAGAGGTTCAAATCCTCTATCCCCAGTTGATCAACCCGGCGCCTTTTTGCCGCGCAACTTGCGGCGGTTCGGATATTTAGATCCGAATTCGACAAAATGGGTTGAACTCCGCCACTTTTGATCTTATTATCACCAGTGGCCTATTAACCAGCCCCAAACCCCGGGCCGGACGAGTCGGCGCACGTGTCCCCCCCCGCACGTCCCGACCACCGGCCCACTTTTTTGCGCCCCCTGGCGCCACAAAGGCCGATAACCACCAGTCAAGGCAACTCCCGCTCACCCTCCACACGCCGCCCCTGCGCGTCATACATGCTTAAGTCCTCGCCCCGCAGCGTCTTCACGATATGCACGATCTGGCCGGTATGTCCCGCAAAATGCTCCACCACATGAAACACCGCCATCACGCCACTTACCGTATAGCCCTGAATCGTAAACCGCGCCGCGAGCACCCGCCCATCCATCTCATTGAACAACCGGTCCACCGCCCGCAACGTCTCCCCCAGCAACCACAACAGATCGTCGGCACTCATCCCGCCCCGCGCCGCAAACTCCGCCGGCCGATCGCGCTCGACGACCTCCCCGCCCAAACCGCCCAGCAGCCACTGCCGCACGTTCCCATTCAAGTGCAGTATCAGATTCCCCACACTGTTGCAGTGCGCATTTGCCCGCCACCACAACTGCTCCTGATCCAGCAACCGCGCACAACGCACGATCTGACGATGATGCTGATCCAGCTTCTGCCGCGCATAGCGCACAAACTCCCGACTGACAACGTTCGCCCATTCATCCGACATGGCCCGATCCTCCTGCTCAAGCGTATCCCGCGCGCCATGAAATGTCACCCGACAAGACCTGACACCCACCGTTTGACACCCCCATACACCCTACCTATCATCGCCGCCATGTTTGGAACGGGTTTGGCGCGCGACGCCGCGGGGGACATGGGCGCAAGATGAAAAAACAGCTCTCCTGGCAGTCAAAACGTATCATTCTGCAAACGAGTCTGGTCGCAACGCTCAGCCTGCTCATGGCGTGTGAGCGCACTCCACTCGACCTGGACCTCTCCGTTGCCGACTACCGCGACCGCATGCTCGTCGAGCATCAAAGCGAAGCCGCACAGCACAGCTTTACCGCCGAACCCGTCGCCTACCGCACCAGCCAGACGGCGGACGCGGAAGACCAGCGCCGTTCGCTCCTCACCGGCCCCATGACCACCACCCAGCCGGCTCCGCGCGAACTGCTCTCCGAAGTGCCCGACCCGTCCAACGCCCGCGACGTCTTCGCTGCGCGCCTCGAACGACTCCGCGAGCAACAGGCCGGCCGCCCGGACCAGCGCGTCGTGCGCAACTACACCCGCGTCCACGACAAGGCCAACGAATACCTCGACCTGGTCCAACTACCCGATCAGGTGCGCCTCAGCCTCGCCGAATGCGTCCAGCGCGCCCTGAATCACAACTACGCCATCCGCATCGAAGCCCACACGCCCGCCATCAGCCAGACCCAGATCGTCGAAGCCGAGGCCGCTTTCGACGTCGAGTTCTTTCTCGATACAAACTGGTCGAAAATCGACCAGGCCACCGCCCAGACCTTCGCCGCCGGCTCCAGCGATATCCGCTCCATCGAGGGCGGCTTCCGCCAACTGCTCCCCTCCGGCATGCAGGCCACCGTCTCGCTCGCCCAGACACGCAACAAGAACAACCTCCCCGCCGAGTTCCAGTCACTCAACCCCGTCTACGACAGCAGTTTCGTCACCTCGCTTCGCCAACCGCTGCTCCGCGGCTTCGGATTGGACATCAACCGCGCCACCATCAACGTCCGCACGGCCGAACACCGCATCTCCACCGAGCAGTTCATCCAGCAGGTCCGCGACACGCTCCTCGACGTCGAAACCGCCTACTGGAACCTCTCCGTTGCCCGCCGCACCGTCTCGGTCCTGGCCGAAAGCGTCGCTCAGAACTGGGTCACCTGGCAGAACATGATCGAGCGCCTCGACCACGACGCCACCCTCGTCGAGGTTGCCAACTCCGAATCCCGCTGGCAGAGCCGCTATGTCGAGTACCTCGAAGCCGTCAAAACCGTTCGTGACACCGAGGACCGCCTCAAGAACCTCATCAACGACCCGGACTTTCTCCTGTCGGATCCCATCGAGATCATCCCCGTCACCGAGCCCCTCGTCGCCCCCCTCATGGTCGACCACTTTGCCGAGGTCCGCACCGCCCTCGATCGCCGCAGCGAACTCACCGCCGCCCGCGAGCAAATCGAGATTGCCCGCATCCAGTCCGCCGTCGCCAAGAATAACCTCCTCCCCCGCCTCGACCTCAACTTCCAATATGAAGTCCAGGGTATTGGCGATACCTCGGACAACTCCTTCGACAACCTGACCACCAACCGCTTCATCTCCTACACCCTTGGTGCGTCCTTCTCCTATAACTTCGGCGAGCGCGCCGCCCGCGCCGCCCTCCGCCGCGCCAACCTCCAGGAATCCCAGGCCATCGTGTCACTCAACCAGATCACCGACGCGATTGTTGAAGAAGTCAACACTACGATCCGCACCCTCATCGTCCGCTACACGCAGGTTCCACCCCAGTTCGACGCCGTCCAGGCCGCCGAGCTCAACCTCCGCGCCCTCCAGGCCCGCACCCAGCGCATCGACCCCAGCTACCTCCAAACCGAACTCGGCGCCGTCGAACAGCTCGCCAACAGCCGCACGCGGCTCGCCCGCCTGCTTGTCGACTACAACATCGCCCTCGTCCAGCTCGAAAAGGCCAAGGGCACCCTGCTCGACTACAACAACATCGTCGTCAGCGATGTCTCCTCCGAGCGCTAACTTCCAGCCCCGCGTCTCCCACCGCTGGTGCACCAGCCCGTGGCTGCCCGTCGCGGTCGGCCTCCTCTGTTACCTCTCCAGTCTCCCCAACGGCTTCACCTACGACGACGTCGCCCTCATCGTCGAAAACCCCCGCATCCAATCGCTCACCAACCTCAAAGCCATCTGGCTCAGCGACTGGTGGTTTCCCGAGAGCGGCCTCGCCGATGCCGCCGCCCTCCGTGACCGCCTCTATCGCCCCCTCACGCTCTTTACCTTCGCCCTCAACTACGCCGCGCACAACCTCGACCCGCTCGGCTACCACCTCGTCAACGTCCTCCTCCACGCCGGCGCCTCGGGCCTCGTCTGGGTGCTCACCCGCCGCCTGCTCGGCCGCACCGACGTTGCCACCATCGCCGCCCTCGTTTTCGCGGTCCACCCCGTCCATGCCGAAGCCGTCGCCAACGTCGTCGGCCGCGCCGAAGTCCTCGCCACCGTCTTTCTCCTCCTCGGCCTCATCATTCTGCTGCCCCGCGGCGACTCGCTCCCCGGCCCACTCCGCACCGCCTTCGCCGCGTTTATCTTCTTCATCGCCCTCCTCGCAAAAGAAACCGCCATCTCCTACCCCGCCATCGCCCTCCTCGCCCTCTACCTGCGACGCCTGCAACTCCGCCCCCTCAACTTCTGGCTCACGCGCGCCATCCTGCTCGTCTGGCCCCTCCTCATCTACTTCCCGCTCCGCTACGCCGCTCTCGGACAACGCCTCACCCGTGACGAAAACACCGCCTTCCTCCTCAACCCGCTCCTTCGCGCCGTCGGCATCGAACGCCTCACCGGCGCCCTCACCGTCCTCGGCCACTACACCTGCCTGCTCTTCGCCCCCGCCACCCTCTCCAGCGACTACGGCTACGCCGTCATCGACCCCGGCGCCACCCTCACCCCCCTCACCATTCTCGGCCTGCTCATGACCATCGCAATCGTCATCACCCTCGCCGGCTTCCTGCGCCCATCCACCACCTGGCGCCAACTCGCCACCCTCACCGCCATTTTCCTCGCCAGCTACGCACTCATCTCCAACACTCTCATCCTCATCGGTGTTGCCGTCGCCGAACGCCTCTTGTACTGGCCCTCCGTGCCCTTCACCATCCTGGTTGGCCTCGTTCTGGTCACCTTTTGGCAACGCTACTGCACCCCCGGCCAACCCCTCGCCCACCGCACCCGCCTCCTTCAGATCCTCGGCATCGCTCTGCTTGTCGCTCTCACCGCCCGCACCGCCATCCGCAACCTCGACTGGCACGACAACCTCACCCTCATGGAGCGCGACGTTCGCACCTACCCGCAGAGCGCCCACCTCAACTACGGCTACGCCTTCGCCCTCACCAAACAAGCCACCGCGACAGCCGACGCCGACACGCTTACCACCCTCCTCCGACGTGCCGACCACCACCTCACCCGCGCCATCACCATCGAACCCGCCCTGCCCGACGCCCTCGCCCTCCGCGCCCGCGTGCGCGCCGACCTCGGACAACGTGAAGCGGCCCGCACCGACGCCGAAGCCGCCCTACTCCTCAGCCCCACCCACGGCGACGCGCGCGCCGTCCTCAGCCACCTCGTCGGCAGCACACCCGAGCAAACCGCCGCCGAACTCGAACAACTCGCCGCCGCGGCGGCCGAAAGCCCCGACGACTTCGCTGCCCAATTCGCCTACGGCCGCGCCCTCCTCACCGCCGGTCAGGCCGCCGCCGCCCGCGCCCCCCTGGAACAAGCCGTCAAGTTGCAGCCCGAAAACGTCGAAGCCCTCGAGCGCCTCGGTCAGGTCCTCACCATCACTGGCCACGACGGCGCGGCCATCGACACCTTTCAGCGCGTTCTCACGCTCGACCCGGACCACTGGCAGACCCATTCCAACCTCGCCCAACTCCTCGCCCCCAACCACCCCGCCGCCGCGATTCGGCATGCCCGTCGCGCGGTCGAGCTCAACCCGAGCGACCTCCGCCTGCACGTGAACTTGGCGGAAGCCCACGCCGCCGCGGGCGACCGGGCCGCAGCGGTCAGCGTCTATAACCGCATGCTCCGTTCGCTCCCCCCAGACGCACCCTTCCGCGAGGTCATCCAACAACGCATCGACCGCCTGACCCGCGAATGACCCCCATTCCTAACCTCCCTCCCTTCCAGGGAGGGATAAAGGGTGGGTAACCAGTATCGAGTTTCAGTTCTGCTCAGCCACGCGATGAGCGGGGTCGCAGCGGGCGCCTGTACGGGCGGCGGGACCGTGGTAGAATGTCAGGTCGCATTTGTGGTCGGGTTGGCGACCTGGTGTTCGCGTGACCGCAGCATGTGGAGCCGAAGTGGCGGAACTGGCAGACGCGCGGGATTCAAAATCCCGTTCCCGCGAGGGAGTGTGGGTTCGAGTCCCACCTTCGGCAGTGTTCGGTGCAGGCTGCAGCTTGTGCGAGCCGGCGGGCCTGGTTGGCGGGGGTGAGTACTGGTGGGCGGTGATAAGGAGGTTCCCCATGTGGCGAAGCGTGGTTCTGGCGGTGGTGTTGTTGGTGCCGGCTTTGGCGGTGGGGCAGGAGCCGCCGGTGCGTTGGCGTTCGCAGCCGCGGGCGGCGATATCGGAGGCGCAGCGGACGTTGCGGCCGCTGATGGTCTATGTGCTGGCATCGACGCGGCGGCGGGATGACGACATTGAGCGGGCGCAGAAGCAGGCGATGCATGATCAGCGTTTTTTGGCGCTGACGGAGAAGTTCGTGCCTTTGCAGCTTTCGCGGAGTGTGCACCGGGAGGTGTTGAGTGAATTTGGGTTGCCGGAGCATGCGAACATGATGATTTCGTTTGTGGCGCCGGACGGGACATCGCTGGGGACGCTATCGGCGTTGGGGGTGGCGCAGGCGGACTCGCTGGTGCAGAAGATGCGGCTGGTGCTGGAGCGGTATAACCAGCAGGTCTTTCGGGAGGAGATCAAGCCGCGGATCACGGACAAGGACACGCCGCCGAAGGATCTGCGCACGGCGTTGCGGCTGGTGCGGGACCGGGGGATTGAGGCAGCGGCCGAAGACGTGCTGGCGATGCTGGAGTGGCCGCGGCTGGCGACGAATGTCCGCAAGGACGTGTACGAGACGCTGGCGGCGTTGTCGACGAAGGCGACGGTCGAGAAGTTGATTGAGCTGTCGCGGGGTGGGGATGCGTTGGCAACGCGGGCGCTGGATGAGTGTACGCCGGTGGGGGCGGAGTATCTGATGGCTGAGGTCAAGGCGGATGCGGAGCCGTTTCCGTATGCGTTTTATGAGGCGGCCGCGAAGATCTGCAACATTCGGAAGACGAAGCCGGAGCGGTATTTTGAGAATGCGAAGCTGCGTATGAAGACGGAGGAGGTTGAGCGGGTGCGGGAGTTGGTGAAGCGCGCGGCGGATCGGTGGCGGGAGGTGAACAAGTGAGTGTCATTGATCTGCGCAGCGACACGGTGACGCGGCCGACGGCGGAGATGCGGGCGGCGATTGCGGCGGCGGAGGTGGGGGATGATGCGCACGGGGATGATCCGACGGTCAACCGATTGCAGGAGCGGGTGGCGGAGTTGATGGGGAAGGAGGCGGCGTTGTATGTGCCGTCGGGGTCGATGGGGAATCAGTTGGCGATCCGGTGTGCGACGGAGCCGGGGGATGAGGTGATTGGGGACGTAACGACGCATTGCTATCACTACGAGGCGGGCGGGCCGGCGGCGATTTCGGGGGTGAGCATGCGGCTGGTGGACGGGGAGCGGGGGATTTTCACACCGGCGCAGATGGAGGCGGCGATTCGGCCGTTGGCGGGGCCGTATCCGCGGACGCGGGCGGTGGTGATTGAGAACACGAATAACAGTGGAGGGGGGACGGTGTGGTCGGTGGAGCAGGTGGGGGGGGTGGCGGCGGTTGCGCATGAGCATGAACTGCATGTACACACGGACGGGGCGCGGCTGATGAATGCGTGTGTCGCGCGGGGGGTGAAACCGGCGGAGTATGCCCAGCATGTCGATTCGCTATCGATGTGTTTTTCGAAGGGGCTGGGTGCGCCGGTGGGTTCGGTTCTCGTGGGAGAGCGGGAGTTTATCGCGCGGGCGCGCCGGTATCGGCGGATGCTGGGTGGTACGATGCGTCAGGCGGGGATTCTGGCGGCGGCAGCGCTGTATGCGCTGGATCATCATGTCGAGCGACTGGCGGAGGATCATGCGCGGGCGCGGAAGCTGGCGGAGGCGTTGGCGCGGCTGCGGGGGATCCGCATTGATCCGGATACGGTTGAGACGAACATCGTGTTCTTCCAGGTTGAGGCGCAGTACGAATCGGCGGCGGATTTTGTGGCGCGACTGCGGGAGCATGACGTTTGGCTGTTGGCGTTGGGGCCGGCGACGGTGCGGGCGGTGACGCACCTGGATGTGAATGACACGCAGATTGAGCAGGCGATCGAGGCGTTTCGGAAGGTGTGTTCGGCGGATGCGGTACCGTAAGCTCAGCCGATGCGGTTTCAGGAATACCAAGCACAGCACGGCCGCGTTGGCACTGGATGCTGCACTGCTCGAGAGCAGTGGCATTCAGCAGCCGGCAGGGTCGTCCGGCGGAGGTCGGCCGTTACGTGTGGCGTCCCCCGCTGTGGGGGCGGGGGACGCGAATATGCGCATCAGTCGTTCATCAATTCGTCGGGGACGTCCTTGAGCTTGCGGGCGATCAGGCCGACATAGCGCAATCGCTTGCCGGTTGTTGAAAGGCGGTGTGGGTAGCGGCGGAGCGCTTCGATACGGATGACGCGCGTCTTGTTGAGCTCGTCGATGAGCTCGCAGAAGCCGGTACGGTCGCCGTCATCGATGAAGTCTTCCTTGATGTTGAAGGCGAGCCAGCCGGGGGTCTCGATGAGGTCGAGGGCCTTGAGGAAGGCCTGGGTGGGGATGTCGCCGAAGCCGAGGGCGGCGACGCAGGTGAGGGTGTTGAGGCCGTTGCTGCGGATGCGCTTTTCGATGTCCTCGGGTAGATCGGTGAGGTCGGCGACGTGATAGTCGGCGAAGAGGCCGGGGTAGTCGCGTTCGGCGGCGTCCTTGGCTTCCTCGATGATGTCGATGCCGACGAGGGTTCCGCAGCCGTGGAGGCGGAGTTCGTCGGCGACCATCCCGTTGCCGGCGCCCATGTCGAGGACGCGGAGGTCGGCGACGTCGTCCTTGTAGTCGCGGAGGACGTCGCGCAGGAGGCGGACGACGCGGTAGGGGGAATTGCACTTGAGCTGATCGTAGAAGATCTGCTCGTACAGGCCGGGCACGGGGTAGATTTCGTGGTAGTCGTGGAAGCGGATGCGGCGGGGCTCGCCGGCGAGTTCGACCTCGCACCACTCATTGTCCTGCGAGAGTTCGTCCCGGTGCGGGAGGCGGATCTTGCGGCCTTCGCAGCCGATTTCCTGGAGGCGTTTGCGCCAGCGTCGTTCAGTTCCTGGTAGGGACATGAGACGTTGCTCCTTGTTCGAGGTTTCGTGCTGCTGCCGGGCCGCTCCGCCGTGGGAAAGCGGCACGTGCAGGGACTGCATTGGTTCCGGCTGACCTGGTGCGCCTGTGGAGGGCAGCCTGGGTCAGGGCGGCGTGGTTGGAATCATGCCGCTCGAGGCGGCGCCCTGCCCTGTACGATGCGGGTCGCCGACTGCTACGAACTGGGCTGTGACTCTTACCGTCCCCGCCGATTAGCCCGGAATCACGATTGTTGCTTGCGTTGCTTGAGCACGCGAGCAGCAGGATAATATATCGTAGTGTAAGGAATTGTTCAAGTTTTGCGGCCGTCATCGCGTGTTTGAGTTGGGTGAATTATCGATGTTTTTGGTTTGTTTGCGGTGATTGGGGTGGATGAGGCGGTGTTTTGTTGTATTGAGTGCGAAATAATTATAGGAAAGTTTTCGTATTGAGATTATTGGTTGGTGCCGCGCGAGTGGGTGCCATAGGTGATGGTGACGCCGGGGCGAGCGGTGGCAGGATGGGGGGGTACCGGGACGGCGCGTGGTGGGTCGAGTATGCTGCGGGCATGACGACGTTAAGCCGAGATGAGATTGCGGAGAAGTTTTTGGAGGCGGTGCCTTACGAGCTGTACACGGTACAGGAAGAGGCGCTGATGGCGTGGTTCGAGTCGGATGGGGGTGTGCTGGTGGCGGCGCCGACGGGGATGGGGAAGACGCTGATTGCGGAGGCGGCGATCTTCGAGGCGTTGCACACCCGCAAGCGGCTGTACTACACGACGCCGCTGATTGCCTTGACGGAGCAGAAGTATCGCGAGTTTGGGGATCGGGTGGCGAGTTGGGGGTTCTCGCGGGATGAGGTGGGGTTCATTACGGGGAATCGGCGGGAGAATCCGGATGCGCTGATTCGGGTGGTGGTGGCGGAGATTCTGCTGAATCACCTGTTGGCGAAGGATGAGTCGCTGGCGGATCTGGAGCACGTCGGCAGCGTGGTCATGGATGAGTTTCACAGCTTCAACGATTTTGAGCGGGGTGTCGTGTGGGAGCTGTCGCTGGTGATGTTGCCGAAGCATGCGCGGGTGATGCTGTTGTCGGCGACGGTGGGGAATCCGTTTGATTTTGCGGACTGGTTGAAGAACAAGCATGGGCGGCGGGTGGACGTGGTGACGTCGAATGAGCGGCGCGTGCCTTTGGAGTATCACTGGGTGGAGGACAAGCTGCTGACCGAGCAACTCGTGGAGATGACGGAGGGGGATGAGGACGCGTGCAAAACACCGGCGCTGGTATTCGCGTTCAATCGTGACGAGTGTTGGGAACTGGCGGAGAAGCTCAAGGGTCTGCCACTGGTGAGTAAGAAGCACAAGGAGAAGCTCGCCGAGCGGCTGGCGGAGCATGACGCGGAACTGGCGGAGGGTGTCGGGCCGAAGCTGAAGCAAATGTTGATTCGCGGCGTCGGTGTGCATCACGCGGGCGTATTGCCGCGGCACAAGCTGGTGGTGGAGGAGTTGTTCGAGGAGCGGCTTGTGCCGCTTGTGTGTTGCACGGAAACGCTGGCGGCGGGCATCAACCTGCCGGCGCGGTCGGTGGTGCTGACGTCGCTGCTGAAGGGGAAGCCGGGGGAGCGGAAGCCGATTCCGGCGTCGAGTGCGCATCAGATGTTTGGGCGGGCAGGTCGGCCGCAGTTCGACACACAAGGTCATGTCTTCGCGATAGCGCATGACGATGACGTGAAGATCAACAAGTGGCGCAAGAAATACGAGCAGATCGATCCGAACTCGAAGGATCCGGGGATCATGCGGAAGCGCAAAGAGCTGGAACGAAAAAAGCCATCGCGGCGGAAGACGGCGGAGTACTGGAGTGAGGGGCAGTTCAAGACCATGATCGAGGCGGGGCCGGCGAAGTTGTACAGTCGGGGGATGATTCCGTATTCGGTGCTGATCTTCCTGTTGACGAAGCTGGAGGCGTTGCACGAAGTTCGGGAGTTTCTCGACAAGCGGTTTGCGGGCGAAGGATTGATCGAGAAGTTTCACAAGCAGGTGGACTTCATGCTCGACAACCTGCAGGCGCTGGGCTATCTCACGCGGAGTGAGGACGGGGACCATGTCACACTGGATGAGAGCATCTTCGGGCTGTTGAACTACCGCAGTGTAGACCCGCTGTTTGCGGAGTATCTCGTTGGGCAACTCAACTATGCGAGTTTCGAGGAGAAGGTCCTGGCACTGGATGGGGCGCTGGAGATGCCGTGGTCGCTGATGCGAAAGATCCGCGTGCCGGACGGGCTGGAGAAGGGACCGTTGCAGGAGGAGGTACTGGAGCCGTTGATGCGGTCGATGGGGGTCAAGCTGAAGGAGGACTTCCAGCGCGAGCAGGCGGAGCGTGAGGAGGAGGGGCGACGGTGGGTCGAGTCGTGGGAGCGGGAGCTGCCGGAGGAGCGCGAGTTTCCGCCGGAGTTCGTGGACATGCTGAAGATCGCGTTCGAGGCGAAGCTGGAGGCGCCGGAGCCGGTGTTTGTGCAGGCGAAATGGGTAGCGGGGGATGCGCTCGCGCGGGATTGCGAGTTCTTCCAGACCGTGAAGGCGCTGGATCTGGTGAAGCAGGAGGGGCTTGTGCTGCGGCATATGCTGCGGCTGGTGATTCTGGCTGGTGAGTTCCTGACGCGGACGGAGGATCCGGACTACGAGCGCATCGCCGAACTGACGACGAAGACGTGCGAACGCGTGGACAAGCAATACACCGAGAAGTTCCTGAAGGAAGCGGCGAATATGCGGGAGGTGATGAAGAAGCTCTGACGGGGGTGGGCGGCGCGGTTCAGTCGTTTGTTGTCCAGGTCGTGGCGCAGCCGTCGTAGCCGCGGATGTGTTGTGTCGACGTGGCTTCCTCGGCGGCAGCGACTGGCGTGCCGCGCGTCAGCACATCGGCCTCGTTTGCTGATTTCTGCGCGAGGAGTGCTTGCCAGTGCTGCTCGTTGAAGATGCAGCCTGGGTCGCCGGCGTGGATGGCGCCGAAGTAGCTGTCGGCGCGGGCCCGGCAGCCGCCGCAGTAGTTGCGATAGCGGCACTCGGCGCAGTGGTGGGTGAAGTGTTCGCGGTCGCAGAGCGTCTCGGTGTACGGGTTGTTGCGGAAGATATTGCGGAACGTACGCGTGCGAATGTTGCCCAGGACGCGGTTGGGCATGTAGACGCAGGGGGTGATGTCGCCGGCGGGCTCGATACAGACGTAGGTGCGGCCGGCACCGCAGCCGCCGAGATACTTGGCGACAACGCGGGCTTTCCAGCCGCTGCCGGAGCCGGCGTGTGAGCAGGATTGGCGGCCTTCGATCGGGGCGTTGGCGAGGCAGACGCGGCCGAGCTGGGGGGCGGTGGAGAGTACGCCGATCTTGCCGGACTGCATCCATTCGTTGAGGGTTTCGAGAAGCTCCTGGCGCTGGCGGGGGGAGATGTCGCCGTCGATCATGTCGGTGCCGCGGCCGACGGGGATGAAGTTGAAGTGCGCGAAGCAGCCGGCGCCGATGTCGACGGCGAACTGGAGCATGTCGCGAACTTCGGCGAAGTTGCCGCGATGGACGCACATGGCGATGCCGAGGCGGAGGCCGTCCTGCTCGACTACGTAGCGCATACCTCGAACCGTGCGGTCCCACATGCCGGGCTGGCCGCGGAAGGCGTCGTGCTTCGCGGCGTTGACGGAGTCGAGTGAGATCTCGACGTAGCGCACGCCGGCATCCGCCAGACTGGCAGCGAGGCGCCGGGTCATCGTGGTGCCGTTGGTGGCGACGCTCATGTGCAGACCGTGGGATTGGCAGCGGCGAAGCACGGGTAACAGATCGGGGGAGATTGTCGGCTCGCCGCCGGCGAAGGCGACCATGGCGACGTATTCCTCGGCCATCTGGTCCACGAGGTTGAGCTTCTCGGTAAGCGTGAGTTCGCCTGTGGCGGCGTGATGGTCGCTTTCCTGATAGCAGTGTTGGCAGCGGAGGTTGCAGCGGTTGGTGAAGTTCCAGACGGCGAAGAGTGGGGCGGAGAAGCGCTGCGGGACGGAAAGGCCGTGTTCAGCGACGCTGCGGGCGGTGGCGACGAGGCCGCGGACGGTACTCGTGTGCTCGCAGACGCGCTGCCGGAACGTCTCGATGGGGGTGTTGCCGCGGAGCCAGTCGATGGCGCGGTGGATCGGCCAATACTTGAGGCGCAGCCCGAGCGGCGTTTGCGGATCACGATAGGACGTGATCATCTCCTGGAGGATTGGCTGGCGATGCGGGCGCGGGCGGGACAGGTAGCCCAACACACGGCGGATGGCGTCGCGGCCGAGCCATTTTTCGAGGGGGTGCTGGAATTCGAGATCCAGCAGGTGGCGCGGCTCTACGCTCTCTGTGGGACTGGCGTTGTGTTTGCTGCGGATCATGGCTGTGCATGATGGCGAGTCGAAGGGCTGCTGCCAACATGTTTTGGATATGAAACATGCAACGACGGAAGCACAGTTGCAGTCGCACTTCGCAAATCGCTAGGATGATATTGAGAGAGCGGCAACATCTTCTGGGGGACGCCGTGGGGCGTCTGCCGGCGAAAGGAGCGAGCGATGTCTGGGATGGGACGGGTGAGTTGCGGGGCGATTTTGCTGGCTGTTATTGCGTGGGGTGTTGGTGTGCCGGGGGCCCTGGGTCAGGGTGGCTTGATCGTTGATCATACGTGTACCGACTTGCGGATGGTGCCGCCTTACTGGGTGGATGAGGCGAAGCTGCTGACGGTTCACTATGCGCACACGTCGCATGGGAGTCAGATTGTCAGTGGGGCGCTGAATCTGGAGGAGAATGTGCCCTTCTACAGTTTGGCGGTGCGGACGAGTGGGACGGAGGGGTTGCCGCCGATGGAGGATCCGCCGGCATTGCGGATGTATGACGGCAATCCGCCGGAGACGTACATTACGCCTGAGGATTACTGGGCGACGACGGATGGAATGAATCGCACGCGCGCCGTCGCGGACACGGGGAACTACGGGTACTCGATGTGGTCGTGGTGCGGGCAGCAGTCGGGCGCGACGGAGGCGTATACGCAGCAGTATCTGGATGTGATGGCGCAGTTCGAGGGCGAGTATCCGGGGATGCGGTTTATCTTGATGACGGGGCATACGGACGGCAGCGGCGAGGATGGCAACCTGCATGCGCGGAACAACCAGGTGCGGGCGTTCTGCATTGCGAACGACATGGTGTTGTTCGATTTTGCGGATATTGAGAGTTATGACCCGGACGGGAACTACTATCTGGATCAGGGGTGTAACGATAATGGGGATTATGACGGGGGGAACTGGTGCGTGGAGTGGTGTGCAGCGCATCCGGATGATCTGTTGTGTGACTCGTGCAGTTGCGCGCATTCGCAGCCTTTGATTTGCAATCTCAAGGGGCGGGCGTTCTGGTGGATGATGGCGCGGCTGGCGGGCTGGCCGGGACTCACGCCGGGGGATCTGGATTGTGACGGCGACGTGGACTTTGATGACATTTCGCCGTTTGTGCTGGCGCTGGGTGACGTGGAGGGATATCGGGCGGCGTATCCGGCGTGCAGTTGGGGGAATGGGGACTGCAATGCGGATGGCGCGGTTGATTTTGATGACATTGCGGGGTTTGTGGAGTTATTGGCAGGGTAGCGGTTGCGTGCGTGCGGAGACTCGGGTGCCAGCGGGAGCTTACGTGGCAGTCGCGCGTCGCGTGGCGTCAGGGTGGCACGTGGGTGCTCCCTGATGCGCGCTCGGGAAGCTCAGGTGCGTTTTCTCGGCTTTGTGGACTTGGGACGGGTTGGTTTCGGGGGATCGGAGACGACGTCGATGCGGGGGTCGTCGGGCCAGCCGGTGAGGCGGATTTCGCTCTGGCCTTCGAGGACGTCGATGAGGCGGCGGCCGATGAAGTCCTCACGCCAGCCGGTGAGGAGCTCGGGAAGCTGGCCGGACTCGCCGGTGTGATAATCCATGAGTTCCCGCAGTCGCTGGGCGCCGCCGAGGAGATTGCGGCTGAGGCGTTCCTTATGGCAGATGGCCTGGGTGACGACGGAGAGGAGGTCGACGGTGGCCTTGACCATGGGTGAGTCTTCGCGGCGGCGGTGGGGTTCGGGCCATTCGCTTTTTGGGGTTTTGGCGGCGTTGGCGATGACGTCGAGGAGTTCGCGGATGAGTTTGCGGTTGCGGGATTGGGGGAAGCCGCGGAGGACTTCGACGTCGCTTTGCTTCTTGGGGCGGCGGCGGGCGATTTCGACGAGGACGTCGTCGCGCATGAGCGCGCGGATGGGGCGGTTGCGGGACTGGGCCCATTGCTCGCGCCATTCGATGAGGCGTTCGAGGACGACGAGGCCGAGGGCGTCGAGTTTCTTGCTGCCTTTGAGGCGGAAGGTGCGCTCTTCGAGCGGGGGGTGGTAGTAGGTTTCGTCTTCGAAGCGGGCGAGTTCTTCGCGGACCCAGGGCATGCGGTCGGCTTCGTCGATCTCGCGGACGAGGCGTTTGTAGATTTGGGGGAGGTGGAGGACATCTTCGACGGCGTAGCGGACCTGGTCGTCGGTGAGAGGTCGGCGGAGCCAGTCGGTGAGGGTCTGTCCTTTGGCGATGCGTTTGTGGAGCAGCATCTCGACCAGGCGGAGGAGGCTCAGGGGGTAGCCATAGCCGACGAAGCCGGCGGCGAGCTGGACGTCGAAGACGTTGTGGGGGAGGAGTCCGGTCGAGCGGAGGCCGACCTCGAAGTCTTCCTTGCCGGCGTGGACGATGGCGACGACGTTGGGGTCGGAGATGAGTTCCCAGAAGGGGGTGACATCGACGTCGGCGACGGGGTCGATGAGGACGACCTGGCCGTTGCTGCTGACCTGGATGAGGCAGAGGGCGGCGTCATAGGTTTCGTCGCGGATGAATTCGGTATCGAAGGCGAGGAGGCCGGCGTCGCGCCAGCGCTGGCAGTAGGATTCGAGGGTTTGCTGATCCGTAACGAAGGCGGGCTCGGGCATGTTCCACTCGAACGCAGGCGGCGACGGTTTCGTTTGTTGGTGCGCGGGCGGCGATTCCGTGGGAAGTGCGGGATCGTGTGTTCGTTCGTACCGCGCGGGGGCGCACGTGTCCAGTCATCGTCTGTGTGGAGCCCCCCTTGGTCTCGGCCGATGGACGTCGGGCGCAGGCGCGGTGCCTGCGTGCGATGCGGGGTCCTGGGAACCTTGCCGGCGAGGGGCCGATTCGGACTGCCGAGCGTCCCTGCTCGCGTGCTCGAACCGTCGTTGGGCAGCCATGCCCACGCGGACTCACCCTCGCGGGTCAAGGTACGTGCCTTCCCTGGCACGGAATGTCGGCAGGGAGACCGCCACCAACACGGTGGTACTATCGGGGCGGGGGGACGTGGGGCCTGATCATTGGCGGTCGCGGGGTGTCAAATCGCGCGAGGATTGCGCGGCGGGGTGGTTCTGGTGCGACGGGGGCGCGGGGCATGGCCGACGGCCCGGGCTGCGGGGGGCAGCGCGGGCCGTTGGAGGCCTGTCGGATGTTGGACTATGGGGGGTTACTCTTCGCCGATTTCGAGGCGGAGGCAGCGGTTGACCGTCAGGTCCGAGCCGTGGCCACGAAGGAACTCACTGACGGTCTTCTTGTCGTCCATGACGAAGGGTTGCTCGAGGAGGACGAACTCGGAGAACCACTTGTCGATCTTGCCGGAGACGATTTTGTCAATGATGTTTTCCGGCTTGCCCTGGACGGACTCGCGGGCGCGGGCGCGTTCCTCTTCGACTTCGTTGGCGGGGACGTCTTCACGGCGGATGTAGGGCGGGCGCATGGAGACGACGTGCATGCACACGCCGGCGGCGACGTCTTCGGGGACGGGGCCGCTGAACTCGATGAGGACGCCCTTGCGGAGGTCGTGGTGGAGGTATTTGCCGACGTTGCCGCTGACGACGCCGACGCGACCGATCTTGATGTTTTCGCGGATGCGATTGACGACGTCGTCGACGAAGTCGCCGACGGTTTGAGCGGGGTTATCGGGCATGGGTTGTTTGAGGATGGCCTCGGGGGTGGGGTCTTCGAGCTTGGTGGCGGCCTGGGCGGCGGCTGTGGAGAGTTTGATGAAGTCTTCGGTGCCGGCGACGGGTTCGGTTTCGCAGAGGGTTTCGACGATGGCCATGCGTCCGGAGTCGGGGTCCTGGTGGACCGCGATGCGGCCCTGACCGGTGGCGCGGCCGGCGCGTTTGGCGGCCTTGGCCAGACCTTTCTTACGGAGCAACTCGATGGCCTGTTGTTCGTCGCCGTCGGCTTCCTGCAAAGCGGACTTGCACTCCATCATGGGCAGGCCGGTTTTTTCTCGAAGGGCTTTCACCATCCCCGCGTCGATTGCCATGGGTGGATTCCTCCAACGTTCGGTGGAACGGTCGTGCGCTCGTGGGTCATCGCGAGCGTCAGGCTGTCAGCGTCGGTCAATTTACGAAAAACGGTGTCGCGGCGCCATTAGCTGTTGGGCGCCTCTCCCTGGGTGTCAGGCACATTGGCATCGCTACCACCGGACGGTGCGCCGACCGATTCGGTGGCGGGTTCGGGCTTGCGCTCTTCGCGCGGGCCTGTTTCGGGGCGGCGGCCGCGTCGACGAGGGCCGTGGCCCTGGTCGCGTTGTGGTTGTGCGGCGGGCGGCTCGGGTCGGGCCTTACGGCCTTCGATCGCGGCGTCGGCGAGTTCGCGCACGATGAGCTCGATGCCGCGCATGGCGTCGTCATTGCCGGGGATCGGGATGTCGATCTGGCCCGGATCGCTGTCGGAGTCGATCAGTCCGATCGTGGGGATCTGCAGCGCGCGGGCTTCGCGTTGGGCGTTGTATTCCTTGCGGGCGTCGATGATGACGATGACGCCGGGGAGGCGATTCATGTTGCGTACGCCGTCGAGATTGCGCCGGACCTTGGCGAGCTCGCGCGAGAGCATGGATTTCATTTTCTTGGAGTAGCCGGTTTCCCACTCGGGGCTGCTCACGAGGCCTTCCAGTTCTTCGAGGCGTTGGAGGCGTGAGCGGATGGTGCGGAAGTTGGTGAGGGTGCCGCCGAGCCAGCGTTCGGTGACGAAGGGCATTTCGGCGCGGCGGGCGTGTTCTTCGACGATGCCGCGGGCCTGTCGTTTGGTACCGACGAAGAGGACGTCGCCGCCCATGCTGACCACGCGCGTGATGAACTTCTTTGCGCGGAGCAGGCCGCGGACGGTTTCGCGGATGTCGATGATGTGGATGTTGTTGCGTTTGCCGTAGAGGTACGGCGACATCTTGGGATTCCAGCGGCTGCAACGATGACCGAAGTGGATGCCGGCGTCGAGGAGCTCGCGAACGAGTGGTGAAGCCAAGTTTTGACCTCCGCTCTCGAGGGGATGAGAGCATAAGTGCAGCTTCTCGGGCGACCCCCGAAGCTTCTCAGTTGGCAGTTCCAGCCCGTCCCCCATGGACGGTACATGGCTGCGGACGCCCTTTCCGCAGACCAGCCATGTTAACACCTCTCATGACGAATCGTCAACCCGCCTATTCGGTCGCCGGAAGCGATTGCGGCGTTTCAGCCCGCGGTCAGGGTACCGAGGCTGAGTTCCATGACGGAGACGGGGTGTTTGAGTCCGTAGGACTCGAGGACTTCGGGGTGGACTTCGCCCATGGTGCCCAGCGCGTTGCCGGCGGCGGTGTGGAGGGCGGCGGCACGTCCGGGAATGTAGCTGGGGTGGTCGGTGGCCTGGATCTGGATGTTGTGGCCCATTTCGTGGACGAAGGCATCGGTGACGGCGCGGATGTCCGCATAACCGACGTGGGTGCCAATCATGCAGGCGGCGACGAAGCGTTCTTCGCGGGCGCCGGTTTCGGATTCCGGCGCGTGGAAGCAGCAGTCGCCGACCTCGAAGAGATATTGGGGCAAGTCGTATTGCTTGTTGATGGCGAGGGTCTCAAGCAAGCCGGGCAGCAGGGAAACGCGACACATGGTCTGCTCGGTGCTGATGGGGTTGTCGATCTGCACTGAGCGCGGGTCGGGCTCGATGCGCCACCGATCGAACGCCGCGTGTTCGTTGGTGAGCACGAGCGTCATGACCTGGTGGAAGCCGAGGCCGGTGAGGATACGGCGGGCGACGGAGGCGTGCTCTTCGATCTCGCGCGGGTGGCCGACGGTGAAGGTGGGGACTAGTTGGGGATTCAGGTTCTCGTAGCCGTACGCGATGGCGGCGTCCTCGATGAGGTCGACGGCGTGCATGACGTCGTTGCGATACGCGGGGACAAGCACCCGCAGTGCGTCGGCGTGGCCGGATTCCTGCACGCCGTGGCCCATTTGTTCGAGGAGTTCGCCGAGTTCGGCGGCGTTCAGTGGGGTGCCGATGGTATCGGCGGCGTGTTGCACGTTGAGGTCGAACTCGTTTGGCGTGAGGTCGGGCGTGATGCGGGCATCGTCATCGCCAGCGATCATGACGCATTCGCACTCGATGCCGGGGAGGATTTCGGCGAGGCTGGTGACGATGATATTGAGTGCGCGATCGACGGTGCGTTGTGAGAGCCCGGTGACATCGATGAAGAAGTTACGCGTATCCATCTTCACGCGCGTGGCTTCGCTGTTGATGATCGGCGGCATCGACAGGACCTGGCCGGTGCCGTCGCGCAGGAGGGGGTATTTGCTCAGGGGCTTGAGCAAGTGGGCGTAGGCCTGGCCGGTTTTGTGCTGTGCGAGGATCTCGCGGGGGGTCATCTCGGCGTCGGGATCGCCGGGCGCGAAGCCAAGGGGAACGAAGCGGAGGGCGTCAGGGTCGACGGCATCGTAGTGGAACGTGTCGCCGGCGAGCGTATCGAGGTCGTACACGCCGATGGAAGCGAGCTTGCGATCGCGGCCGAGGGCCCAGTGGAGGTCTTCCTGGAGGTTCATGACCATCTTGACGGTGTTGTTGTCGAGCTGGACGTTACGGACGACGGCGCAGGCGATGTGGGGGCGGTAGCTATCGTCGTTGGCGAGTGCGGGGTCGACCTGGACCTTCAGGCGGGCGGCTTTGAGGGTGTATTCGGGCAGGCCGGTCTGGAGACCGAGGAAGCCGCGGATGTAGCGGGCCATGCCGCCGGGATCGAAGATATCGGGGCGGACTGCGAGCATGTCGAGGCGGATGACCTGGCTGGTACCGAGGCTATTGAGTTCGTCGGGGAAGGCCTTGAAGTCGGCGCCGCAATTGGCGCAGAGGAGGGGCGCGCCCTGGGCTTCGGTGCGGTCGTAGATCTTGCCGCAGACGTTGCAGATGTACTCTTGCATCTCGGCGACTTCGTCGACTTCGCAGCCCATGCGGGGGAGCAGCTCGGCGAGGTCGTCGATGCCGACGCGTGGTGTATCGCCGTCGGCGGGGATGCGTTCGAGGAGCATGTTCACGGGCATATCGATGATGGGCATGGCAACACCCTGTGGTCACGACCCGATTGGCAAAGTCCGGAATATACGGTGCGGGGCGGGGCTGTGCCACCGCCGGCGCTGGTGGCTATTGCTGGTAGAACGCGCGGATGGCGTCGACGACGGTTTCCTGCTGGGCGACGGTCAGTTCGGGGTAGATCGGCAGGGCGACGACTTCGCCGGCGGCGGCCTCGGCATGTGGGAAGTCGCCGGGGCCGTGGCCGAGTTCGGCGAAGCAGGTTTGGCGGTGGAGGGGCAGCGGGTAGTAGACGCCGGCGCCGATCTTGCGGGCTTTGAGGAAGTTGACGAGGTCGTCGCGGCGTTGGGCGCGTAAGACGTACTGGTGGTAGACGTGCTGGCCGTTGCGGACGATGGGGGGGCGGATCTGCTCGGGGACGAGGCCGGCCTCGGTGAGGAGCTGGGTGTAGCGGGCGGCGCGGTCACGGCGGAGCTCGTTCCAGATGTCGACGTGGGCGAGTTTGCGGCTGAGGATGGCGGCCTGAAGCGCGTCGATGCGGAAGTTGCCGCCGACGGTCTCATGGTAGTAGGTGTGGCCGCTGCCGTGGATGCGGAGTTTACGGGCGAATTCGAAGAGCTCGTCGTCGTTGGTGAGGACGGCGCCGGCGTCGCCCATGGCGCCGAGGTTCTTGGTGGGATAGAAGCTGAGGCAGCCGAAGGTGCTGAGGCTGCCGGCCACGTGACCGTTGCGGTCGCGGGCACCGATGGCTTGGGCGGCATCTTCGATGAGGGCGAGCGAATGCTGCTTGGCGAGGTCCTGGAGCGGTTTCATCTCGGCGATCTGGCCGTACAGGTGTACGGGAATGATGGCTTCGGTGCGTGGGGTGATCAGGTCGGTGACGGCATTGGGATCGAGGTTGAAGGTCTCCGGATCGATGTCGCAGAACACTGGGCGAGCACCAACGCGGGTGACGCAGCCGGCGGTGGCGAAGAACGTGAAGGTGGGGACGATGACTTCGTCACCGGGGCCAATGCCGAGGGCCATGAGCGAGACGAGTAGGGCGTCGGTGCCGGAAGACACGCCGAGGGCGTGTTTGGTGCCGTGATACTCGGCGAGGGCTTCTTCGAAGGCGGTGACCTTGGGGCCCAGGACGTAGTAGCCGGAGGTAGCGACTTCGGAGAGCTCGGCGAGGAGTTCGTCTTTCAGGGTGGCGAACTGGGCGCCGAGGTTGAGGGGCGGCACGGGGGTGGGGTTGTCCGGGGTGGCGTGGTTGTTGGCGGACGTCGTCATCGCTTCCTCTCCCACAGGAAGGGGTCACCCCCGTGCACAACTGGATTCGCTCTTTCTAACAGCAAAGTGGTACGAATTGAAGTGGTCCATCAGAAAGGGGTTAGCCGGCCTCACGCGGTATGGCAAACGTTGGCGGGAACCCGGACACCTTTCGACAACGTGCGGTGGGCGCCCGGGGGGAGGGGTCTACAATTCGGAGAAGATCGTCAGCCGGCGGGAGCGGCTAACAGCAGAACTGTGATAGGGACAAGCCGAAATGCGTAAGCGACTAAATCTGCTGGGGGTTATGAGTTTTTGTCTGGTCGGGGGCTGGCTGGGTGTGGTGCCAAGTGAAGCTGGCGAGGTGGCGTACGCCCGGCAGTTGGCGATCTCGCCGGATGGGCAGACGCTGGCATTCAGTTGGGCCGGCGATGTGTGGACCGTACCTCTGACTGGTGGGAACGCCCGCCGGTTGACCGTGCATCCGCGGCAGGATGGCTATCCGGTCTGGTCGCCGGACGGGCAGCGCCTGGCGATCGGCTCCGAGCGGCACGGGGCCTGCAACGTCTTTGTGATGCGGCCGGATGGGACGGAGCTGCGGCGCTTGACGTTCAGCGATCGGGACGAGGTGCCGACCAGCTTTTCGGCCGATGGCGCATGGATCCACTTTCATTCGGAGCGGGAGGGGGAGCTGGATCGGCGGCCGCGGATGTATCGGGTGCCGGTGGATGGCGGGCAGTCGTGGCGAGTGTTGGATTGCTTTGGTGAGGAGGCGCAGGTTGCGCCGGGTGGTGAGCGGATCGTGTTTTCGCGCGGGTCTTCGCGGACCTGGCGGCGGTTGCAACGGAGTAGTGCGGCCTACGACGTCTGGCTGTGGGACGGGGGTCAAGCGGCGTTCAGGCAACTGACGGATTTTGCGGGGCATGATTTTGCACCGCAGTGGGGGGCAGATGGCACGTATGTCTATTTCCTGAGTGATCGGGGGGGGGCGATGAATATCTGGCGGGTGCCGCTGGCCGGCGGGCCGCCGGAGGCGGTGACGGATTTTGCGGGGGATGCCGTGCGTGCGTTCGATGTGTCGCCTGATGGGGAGACGCTGGTGTTTGCGCGGTGGGATCGGCTGTACGTGATGCAGGGCGAGGTGGGGCGCGCGCGGGAGCTTGACATCACGGCCGGCGGAGATCTGCCGCGGAACGACGTCCAGTTGCAACGGTACACGCGCGGGGCGGACGAGGCTGAACCGTCGCCCGATGGGGACGAGATCGCATTGGTGGTGCATGGGGAGATTCTGGTGATCAAGACCGAGGAGGATCGTCCGACGCGGCAAGTGACCGATTCGGCAGCGCGCGATCATGACGTGACGTGGTCGCCGGACGGGAAGGCGCTGTTCTTCGTTTCGGACATGGATGGGCAGGAGGACGTCTATCGGGCGACTTCGGCTGAGGAGCCGGCGAAGGCGTTGTCGGATTCACTGCGGTTCAAGATTGAGCGGGTCACCGATAGTCCGGAATTGGAGTATGGCGCGCAGGTGTCGCCGGACGGGAAGCAGTTGGCGTATATCCGCGGTCTGGGAACGTTGATCATTCGTGACCTGGAGACCGGTGAGGAGCGGGTGCTCGTCGATAGCTGGAATCGGCCGGGGTATCGCTGGTCGCCGGATAGTGAGTGGCTCGCGTACGCGTTGGAGGATACGGAGCACAATTCGGACGTATGGGTGGTGCCGGCGGATGGTCGTGCGGCGGCGGTGAATGTGTCGCAGCATCCGGATTATGACGGGAATCCGCAGTGGTCGGCGGATGGGGAGATGTTGGCATTTGCGTCCCGACGGCATGGGTTTGACACGGACTTGTATGTCGTCTTCCTGTCGGAGGAGATGCATGAGAAATCGGCTGTGGAGTTTGATGAGTACTTCGAGGAGCGCGAAAAGGCGGTCAAGAAGCGTAAGCCGTTGAAGGAGGCGGTGGCGAGTGGGGAGATTGTGCTGGCGGGGGCGGTCGTGGAGACGCAGCCGGCGGAGCCCGGCGTGGATGAGGCTTCGGAGGCGACGGATACGGCGCCGGCTGAAGATGCACCGTCGACGCAGCCTGTGGAGACCCAGCCGACCACGGCCCCGGCGGATGAGGAGGATGAGCTGGCGGCGCGGGTGCGTGAGTTGGTGAGGGAGATACTGGCGGCGGAGCGGGCAGGCGAAAAGAAGGAAAAGGACGACAAGGACGAGGAGAAGGCGGAGGAGGATGAAGCTGAGGATGTGGAAGAGGAGGATACGTACGAGCTGGAGACCTGTTGGCAGCGGATTCGGCGTGTGACGTCGCTCGAGGGGAACCAGTCGAACTTCGTGTTCTCGCCGACGGGCCAGACGCTGATTTTCACGTCATCGCATGAGGGGAGTGGGCGGACGTATTCGATTCAGTGGGATGGGTCGGAGCGGAAGCAGATTCTGGGATCTGGGGCGGGGGCGCTGCGGTGGAGCCTGGACGGAAAGCGCATTTATTACGCGAGCGGCGGTGTGCCGCGGTCGTGTTCGCCGAGCGGATCGTCGCGGAAGACGCATGAGTTTCGGGCGAAGCTGGCGATTTCGTGGCGGGAGGAGGCGGCGCAGAAGTTTGCCGATGGTGCCAGGCGGCTCGGCATGCGGTTCTATCATCCGACGATGAAGGGGTTGGACTGGCCGGCGCTGACGGAGCGATACCGCGAGCTGGCGATCCGCACGCATACTGTTCCCGAGTTCAATAGTGTGTTCAACCGGCTGCTGGGCGAGTTGAATGCCTCGCACATGGGGATTTATGGGCCGAGTCAGGGCGGAACCGAGCGGGTCGGGTACTTGGGGTGTCGGTTTGACAAGGCGTACCCGGGGCCGGGGTTGAAGGTGCTGGAGGTGTTGCGGGATTCACCGGCGGATCGGGCGGAGAGCCGGCTGGTGCCGGGCGACGTGATTCTGCGTGTGGATGGTCGGCCGGTGGGGCCCGAGTCGCCGATTGAGGAGGCATTGATTGACAGCGTGGGGGATGAAGTGGTTCTCGAATATGAGCCGTCGCCGGATCGGGAAGGGGCGGTGGCGGAGGAGATGGGTGAGACGCAGCCCGCGACGGAGACCGCGCCGGCCGCGCAGGCTGCCGGGGACGCGGTTGACGTGACGGCGGAGGTGGTGATTCGGCCGACGTCGTCCGGGGCGATCAGCGGTCTGCAATACAAGGAATGGGTCCGGCGGAATCGGGAGTATGTGGAGGAGAAGTCGAAGGGCCGAATTGGCTATACGCACATTCGCAGCATGAACGAGTCGTCGTTCGAGGTATTTGAGCGCGATTTGTACGCGGCGGCGAACGGGCGGGACGGTCTGATCATCGACGTGCGGAGCAATGGCGGCGGCTGGACGGCGGACTGGGTGCTGGCGGTGCTCAATGTGCGGCGGCATGCTTATACGATTCAGCGCGGGGCGGAGCCCGGGTATCCGCAGGATCGGCTGATCTTCTATGCGTGGACGAAGCCGGCGACGATGATGTGCAACGAGCAGAGCTTTTCGAACGCCGAGATTGTCTCGCATGCATTCAAGAACCTGGAGCGCGGGCCGCTGGTGGGCATGACGTCGCCGGGCGGCGTGATCAGCACGGGTGGTTATCGGCTGATTGATGGGGCGCTGGTGCGGATGCCGATGCGCGGCTGGTACACGTTGCCGAGCGGGACCGATATGGAAAACAATGGGGCCGAGCCGGACGTGAAGGTGGTGGTGCGACCGGCGCACGAGGTGGCGGGTGAGTTTCCGCAGCTTGATGCGGCGATTGTCGCGACGCTGCAACAGCTTGAGGAGCCAGCCGGTCCGATGACGATACCGACGGCCGATGAGATCGAGTAAGCGTTTGGACGGGCCTGACGACGACGTGCGGTCGCGTGTTGCAGGGCGTGGGTCCGGTCTGTGGCGAACGTTGGATCGAGCGATCTGGATGTTTCTGGCGGGGGTGGCGGCTGGCGGGCTCGGTGTGACCCTGGTGCTATGGGGCGCGTGGGGTACGCCACGGGAGCCGGAGGGGCCGGACCCGCTGACGACGCCGGCTGAGGCGTACTCGTGGACGGAGCAGCCGGCGCCGGCGTTTCCGCTGCCGCCGTATGCGAAGTTTCTGGAGGGGGTGATCATTGTGCTGGATCCGGGACATGTGGGGCAGCGTGATCCGGGGGGTGACTGGAAGCGCGGACCGACAGGCTTGCGCGAAGCGGAGGTGAATCTGCGGGTCTGTCGATTTCTGCTTGAGTTTTTGGAGGCGTCGGGCGCCCGGGTGGTGATGACGCGGGAGGAGGATCGTTCGCTGGATTTGCCGGATGCGGAGGACTTGCGGCGGCGGGTGGCGGTGGCGAACGACTTGCGGGCGGATCTGCTCTTGTCGGTGCATCACAATGGTGCGGCGTCGCCGGAAGCGAATTACACCTCGGTGTTCTTTCATGGGGATCCGGGAGAGAGCGCCCGCAGTGTGAGCGCGGCGCGGCACTTGGCGGCGGGGCTGCACGATGCGCTGCGGCTGGAGACGCAGCTGGCGTGTGCGGTGCTGAGTGACCGGGTGATCTTTCCGGAGCGCGGGTTCGCGGTGTTGCGGGAGGCGGAGGTGCCGGCGGTGCTGACGGAGGGTTCTTTTCATTCGCATCCGGCGGAGGAAGCGCGGCTGCGGGATCCGGTGTACAACCGGCGGGAGGCGTATGGGTTGTTCCTCGGGCTGGCGCGGTGGGCGCGGGCGGGTTTGCCGCGGGTGCGGTTGGTGGAGTCGGCCACGCAGCCGGCGCGACCCGGCGGGGAGGTACTGGTCAGGCTGGATGATGGCTTGCGGTCGCGGGGTGGGTGGGGGAGCGATCAGCCGCACTGGCTGCGGCAGACATTGCGGGTGGCGCTGGATGGGCGGCCGGTGGCTCATCGGGTGGTGGACGGTGAGACGGGGGTGCGGGTGCGGTTGCCGCGGGGGCTGGGGCCGGGGGTGCACACGTTGCGGGTGGATTTTGCGAATTTGTTTGGCCAGCACGTGCTCCACCCGGAGCTGGAGCTCGTGGTCGGGCGGAGGTAGGAGGGGGAAACCTGGGCGCAGCAAAGCGGCCCGTCACACGCTCGCGACGGGCCGCACGCTGACGAAACAGCAGGCTGCGGTCCAAAAGTGCTCTTTAGTCGGTTCTACAGAGACGGATGTTCCAGCAGCCTACCAGTTGTAATTCTTGAACGGCGTGGCCGTCGGGGTCTTGGTGGTGGCGACGAGCCAGCAGTTCCCCTTGCCGCGGGTCACGTCCTTGATCGTGCGGCCGAACTTCTGGGTGAGGTACTGGCGCGCGGCGCGCGGCGTGCTGTTGGCGAACTTCTGGCCGAAGTAGTTGCAGAAGTCCTTGTTGGTGAACTTGTAGACGGGGTTGCCGTTGTTGACGTACTTGACCCACTTCTTGGCGATGGTGGGTGAAAGCTGGGTCTTCTGGCCGGCGCCCTTGAACTGGGTGTACACGTTCTTGTACGAACCCATCCGCCACTCGCATTCCTGGCGCGGCGTGTTGAACTTTGGCGAATTGCACGCCCACTTGTTGGTCGTGGTGGTCGTGCGGTTGGTCTTGCTGGTCCGGTTGGTCTTGGTACGGTAGTTGGTCTTGCGGGTTCTGGTCGTGGTCTTCTTCGGTCGCATAAGGCTCTCCACTCTCGCCTGCTGTTCGTCTGGGAAAATCAACACTCTCACTCATATCGGGAACACGAGCGCAAAAGTTGAATAATGGAGCGCGGGTTGGGCGCGGTTCGCGGGCTGCGGCGGGGGATCTTACGGGTTCCGACGACGGCACCGCCCGCGTCGGGTATGATTAGGACGGAGCGGGGGTCCGTGGTGACCCCGCAGTCTAGCTGGAGGATGACGACATGCGTCGGCGGCAAGCACGAGCGCCAGAGTGGCGGGTGATACGGTGGGGACGGCGGGCGTTGGCAGGGCTGGTTCTGCTGGCGTTGCTGGCGATGATTGTGCCTCCGCTGGGGGCACAAACGACGTCATCATCCGGAATCGGAGCACTGATACCGATTCGGGGCACGATCGACAATATCACGCTGGAAAGCCTGGAAAGGCGGATTCAGGATGCGCGTGACCAGGGCGCGACCACGCTGATCTTCGAGATGGATACGCCGGGCGGCCTGGTATCGAGCGCCCTCGAAATCTGCCGGCTCATCGAGAATCAGCCGGAGGAAATTCGGACGGTCGCGTGGGTGAATCCGGATGCGTACAGCGCGGGGGCGATGATCTCGGTGGCCTGCAACGAGATTTGGATGAGTCCGAGTTCCTCGATTGGGGACTGTGCTCCGATCATGATTTCGCCGGGCGGGCCGGTCGAGATGGGCGAGACGGAACGGGCGAAGATTGAAAGTCCGATTTTGCAGAAATTTCGTGACGCGGCGATTCGGAATGGCTACGACCTGCTGCTGTCCCGCGCGATGGTGACGGCCAACGTGGAAGTGTGGTGGGTGGAGCATCCGGAGACGGGTGAGCGGCGTTTTGTCACGGGGGAGGAGAAGGATGAGCTGCTCGGGCGTGGCGACGAAGAGGCGGGGACCACGCAGCCGGCGGCGAGTTCGTGGCGATTGGTTGAGACGTACGTCGATGCACGGACGGGGGAGCCGGTGCCGGTGGAGCAGCCGGTGGACCGGGAGAACACGCTGCTGACGATGTCGCAGTCGGACGCGGTGGCGTTTGGCTTTGCGAAGGGGATCGTGGCCAATGTGGGCGAGCTGACGGAGGAACTGCAACTCAGCGCCATCCCGATGGAGATGGAACGGAGCGGGTGGGAGATCTTTGCCGCGTGGATGAACAGTCCGATTGTGCGCGGTGTTCTGCTGGCGATCGTGCTCATGGGAGCGTGGGCCGAGCTGCAATCGCCGGGGCTGATATTGCCGGGGACGGCGGCGCTCGTGGCACTGATTCTGTTTCTGGTAGCGCCGTATGCCTCCGGGCTGGCGAATATCTGGACGCTGTTGCTGATTGCGGCGGGCGTGATTCTGCTGGGCGTGGAGGTGTTTGTGTTGCCCGGGTTCGGGGTGGCGGGTTTTCTGGGTGTGGCGCTGGTGGCGGTGGGGATGATTGCGACGTTTGTGCCCGCGACGCCGCCGGAGCTGCCGACGTTTTCGTTGCAGCAGACCTGGGATGGGCTGTTGACGGGGATCAAGGTGATGGTTGGCAGTGTGCTGGTATCGATGGTGGGGATCATGCTGTTGATTCGCTACCTGCCGGAGTCACGGCTCGGGCGTGGCATCATTCTGGCGGACGCCACGGGTGGATCGGTGACGCGTGTGGAAGATCAGCCGGCGGTCGCCTTGCCGGGTGATGTCGGCGTTGTGACGGGTGCGCTGCGACCGGGTGGTCAGGCGCGGTTTGGGCAGGAGATCGTGGACGTGCATAGTCAGTCCGGCTATGTTGATGCCGGGCGCCGTGTGCAGGTCATCAAGCGGGACGGCATGCATATCTTTGTGCGGCCGTTGCCGGAAGAAGATGCGGGTGCGACGCAGAGCTAAGCGCGATGAAGGGATAAACGATGGATGCGATTTGGTGGGTGCTAGGCGGCCTGTTACTGCTGGTCCTGTTTGGGGCCGTGATTGTCTTTGCGAACTTCGGGCGGCTGTGGCTGACGGCCTACTCGGCGAAGACGCAGGTGTTCTTCCGCGAGCTGATCGGGATGTGGCTGCGGCGGGTGAACAGTGGCGTGATTGTGCATACGAAGATTCAGGCGTGGAAGGCGGGTCTGACGGACATCACGACGACCGCCCTCGAGAATCACTATCTGGCGCGGGGCCGCGTGCCGAATGTGGTGCAGGCGCTGATTTCGGCCGAACGCGCCAAAATTGCGCTGGATTTCCGGACGGCATGTGCGATTGACCTGGCGGGCCGTGACATTGTGGACGCGGTCCAGACGAGTGTGAATCCGAAGGTGATTGACTGTCCGAATCCGGCTTCGGGGCGGACGACGATTGATGCGGTGGCCAAGGATGGGATTCAGCTCAAGGTGCGGGCACGGGTGACGGTACGGACGAACATCCAGCGGCTGGTGGGTGGTGCAACCGAGGAGACGGTCGTTGCGCGTGTGGGCGAGGGCATCGTGTCGGCGATCGGCTCGGCCGAGACGCACAAGGATGTGCTGGAGAATCCGGACAGTATCTCGCGGGCGGTGTTGCAGAAGGGGCTTGATGCGGGGACGGCCTACGAGATCATGTCGATCGACATTGCCGACGTGGATGTCGGGACGAACATCGGCGCGCGGCTTCAGGCGGATCAGGCCGAGGCGGATAAGAAGCGCTTTCAGGCGGAGGCGGAGAAGCGGCGGGCGATGGCGATTGCCCAGGAGCAGGAGAACATTGCGAAGGTGGCCGAGAACCGGGCACTGGTGGTACTGGCCGAGGCGGAGGTGCCGAAGGCGATCGCCGACGCGTTCCGGGCGGGCAATCTGGGGCTGATGGACTACTACCGGCTGCGCAACATCGAGTCGGATACGAACATGCGGGATCATATTTCCGGTAAGGACCAGGGCGGTTCGGATGCGGATCGGCCATTGACGGACGAGTCGGGAGAGTAGAGCGCTCGTGAGTGGCTGGATGATCAACATCCTGGCGGACGGCGACCTCACCGGCGCGATTGTGATGCTGGTGGTTGCCGGCGCGAGCGTCCTGGGGCACCTCCTCCAGAAGAAGAAGGAGGGCGAGAAGAAGTCCACCCCGCCGGACCCGCGGCAGAAGCGGCGGGAGGCCGAGCGGGCGGCGCCGACGCGGACGCATCCGCCGCAGCGGCCCCGGCCGCCGCAACCGACCGAGGCGAGGTCGGAGCCGTCGGTGCCGCGACGTGAGCAACGGCCAACGGTCGGTCCGGGCCGGCGGCCGGAGCGACCGGTGAAGCTGGAGCCGGTGGGAAGGCGTCGTCCGGTTCGCCAGTCTTATGAGCATGGGTCCTCGCCGACGACCTACGGGCCCCGACCGCCGGTCCGCGTGCGGCCGGCGGCACGCGCACCGGAGCCGGTGCCGCGGGCGGATGTCGCACGGCGGCGCGACATCTACGAATCCGAGATCGGGTCTGGTGAAACTGAGATTGCCGGGGTGGAGCGGCCCGTGCCGGCGCGGGGCGTCGTTCGGACGCGGGAGCCGTCGGCGGGGCGAGCGGAACCGGCTTTATCGGAGCGGGTGCGGGCGATGCTGGCAGCGCGAGGCGATTTGAAGGCTGCGATTGTGCTCAGCGAGATTCTGGATCCGCCGCTGGCGCTACGGGATCGGCAGCGGTATTGAGCGTCGGTGTCCTGCCGGCGTTTTGCGGATTGTCTTCCTCGGACTAAACTGTTCGTTTTGCCGCATTGGCGCGGACGGTGGCTGTATGGCCTGAGGGAAGCGAGAGTCGTCATGAGTAATGGTGGCAGTTACGATCCACGTGCCGTTGAGAGCGAGATTTACAGGTTTTGGGAGGATGGGGGGTATTTCCACGCGGAGAGCGACCCGGAGAAGCGGCCGTATGTGATTGATATTCCGTTGCCGAACGTGACGGGTTCACTGCACCTGGGGCATGCGATCAACCAGACGTGTCAGGATGTGCTGACGCGTTATCACCGGATGCGCGGGTTTGAGGCCCTGTGGATGCCGGGTACGGACCATGCGGGAATTGCCACCCAGGCGGTTGTCGAGCGGAAGCTGAAGGAAGAGGAGAATCTCACGCGGCACGAGTTGGGTCGGGAGGGGCTGGTCGAGAAGATCTGGGAATGGAAGGAAGAATACGGTGGGCGGATTCTGAGTCAGCTCCGGAAGATGGGGTTCTCGTGTGACTGGCCGCGGACGCGTTTTACGTTGGACGAGGTGTGTGCCCGGGCGGTGCATGAGGTGTTCTTCCAGTGGTTCCGGGATGGGCTGATCTATCGGGGTGTGCGGCTGGTGAACTGGGACGCGGCGTTACAGACGGCTGTAGCGGATGACGAGGTCATTCACGAGACGGTCAAGGGGCACTTCTGGCACTATCGCTACCCGGTGGAGGGGTGCGACGCGACGGGCGCGGATGCGCAGGAGGGGAAGGACTATCTCGTCGTGGCGACGACCCGGCCGGAGACGATGCTGGGCGACACGGCGATTTGCGTGCACCCGGATGACACGCGTTATCAGGCGTTGGTGGGCAAGAACTGCGTGCTGCCGCTGATGAATCGGCCGATTCCGATTATCGCGGATGCGGAACTGGCGAAGATGGAGTTGGGGACGGGGTGCGTGAAGGTCACGCCGGGCCACGACCCCAACGACTACGCGTGCGGGCAGCGCAACAATCTCGAGATGATCAACATCCTGACGCCCGACGGGAAGATCAACGAGAACGGGGGGAAGTATGCCGGCCTGGACCGGTATGAGGCGCGGAAGCAGGTGGTGGCGGACCTGGAAGCGCAGGGGTTGATGGAGCGCGTGGAGGATTATGAGCACGAGGTGGGGCATAGTGACCGGTCGAAGACGCCGATCGAGCCGATGCTCAGTGAGCAGTGGTTCCTGACGATGGGGGAGCTGGCCGAGTCGGCGATGGAGGCGGTGCGGGACGGGCGGGTGCAGTTTTATCCGGGGCGGTATGCGAAGACGATGCTGGACTGGCTGGGGGAGAAGCGGGACTGGTGCATCAGCCGGCAGCTCTGGTGGGGGCATCGGATTCCAGTATGGCGCGCGGGGCTCGGTGAGGGCGGGGACACGTCGGGGCTGCTGGATCGGCTGGTAGCGTGGGGGGGCCAGCAGCGGATTGCGTTTACTGCTGATGAAGCGGGTCGGCTTAGGGCGGGAGAGCTGGATGCGTTGCCGACGGCGCTCTGTGTGCATCATGCCGATGATCAGGAGGTGATCGAAGCGCTGGAGGCGGCTGGGTATGGGCAGGATCCGGATGTGCTGGATACGTGGTTCAGCTCGGCGCTGTGGCCGTTCAGCACGTTGGGATGGCCGGACAATTATGGGCAAGGTGTGAACGGGGATGGCCCGACGGATCTGGACTATTTCTATCCGACGAGTGTGCTGGTCACGGCGCGGGACATCATCACGCTGTGGGTTGCGCGGATGATCATTACCGGGCTGTATTTTCTGAAGCGCGTGCCGTTCCAGCATGTGTTTATTCATCCGAATATTCAGGATGGGCAGGGGCGGCGGATGAGCAAGTCGATCGGGAACGGTGTTGATCCGGTCGACATCATCGATCGCTATGGGGCGGATGCGTTGCGGTTCACGATGGCGCAGATGGCCACCGAGACGCAGGATGCGCGCTTACCCGTGTCTTACCTGTGTCCGCATTGCGGGGAGCTGATCGCACAGACGTCGGTCGTGCCGCACAACAAGGTGCCACGCGACATTCACGAGGTGCAGTGCAAGGCGTGCAAGAAGGAATTTGCGACGGTCTGGGCGCCACCAGAGAAGAAGGAGCAGCTCGCCGTCGGCATGGACACTTCCGAGCGGTTCGAGCTGGGGCGAAACTTCTGCAACAAGCTCTGGCAGGCGGCGACGGGGTTCGTACTGCCGAATCTGGAGGGATATGCGCCGCGGCCGCTCGAGCCGGCGGAGCTGGCGGTTGAGGATCGGTGGATTCTGTCGCGATTGGCGGGGGCCATTGCGGAGATTGAGGCGCGGTTTGGGCGGTATCAGCTCAATGACGTGGTGAGCACACTGTACGATTTCTTCTGGAGTGATTTCTGCGACTGGTATGTGGAGCTGGTCAAGCCGCGCTTGTTCGGCAAGGACTCGTACGGGAATGTGGTGACACGGGATGACACTTCGGCGGCGACGGCGCGGCAGGTGCTGGCGCACGTGCTGGATCAATGTCTGCGGCTGATGCATCCGGTGATCCCGTTCGTGACGGAGGCGCTCTGGGCGAAAGTCGGTGAGGTGGCCCCGCAGCGTGGGATTACGGCTGTTGAACAGGCGGAGTCGGCGCTGATTTCCGCGCGGTGGCCGGACCGGGCGGAGCAGGTGCGTGATCCGCAGGTCGAGCGCGAGGTGGCGGCGCTACAGGACGTGATCAAGGCCATGCGCGACACGTTGGCGCGGATCAATACAGCGCGATCGGCGGCGAAGGAGCCTGCGATCGGCAAATTGCCGCAGGCCGTGATTCGGGCGGATGAGCAACTTGCTGACGGGTTGTCGCAGCAGATCGCCGTGTTGCAGCGGCTGGGGCGGTGCGAGGAGGTCGAGCTTGGCACAAAGGTGGAGAAGCCGGCCGAGGCGGCGACGCAGGTGTTGTCGGGCGTGGAGGTGTATGTGCCGCTGGGTGGTTTGATGGACCTGAATGCGGAGCGCAAGCGGTTGCAGCAGGAGCGGGACAAGGTGCAAGGACATATCGAGCGGCTGATCGGCAAGCTTGGGAATGAGGGCTTTGTCGCCAAGGCGCCGCCGGCGGTCGTGAAGCAGGAGCGGGCGCGGCTGGAGGAGATGAAGAGTCGGCTGGCGACCCTGGAGCGGAATCTGGCGGATATTGCGGAGTAGGGGCGGGGTATGGAGTCGCGAGCCGGTGGGCACGAGGCTTGGCGGAGCCGCGGAAGTGGGCCTGCCGGGACCAATTAGGGGACGGGGGGGGGGGGGGGGGGTGGATACGGGGCGGGGGTTGCTTTGCGGGCGGAAGCTGATACCATGAATGGTCCGCCCCGGTTCTGGGCGGAGAACCCTCCGGGGTGTGGCTCAGTCTGGCTAGAGCGCTGCGTTCGGGACGCAGAGGTCGCTGGTTCGAATCCAGTCACCCCGAGTTTCTTCCATCGAGAGCCCTTCGGCAGAAACCGGAGGGCTTTCTTTTTGCGCGCGCCGGGCTCATGAGCGGCTGGGTGTTTCAAACCAGAATGCAACAGACGCGCGAGCTTTGGGGAAGGCAACTGGGTTGGGCCCGATCGCGCGGTGCGCTGAGGAGTTCACGATCGACGGGGGCCTTCTTGCCGGAACGGCTGTCCCGCCGCGCTCGGCGTCGCCGTCGGGGGAGCGCCAATTCTGAGGAAGTCAGGGTGCAACAAGCGCGGGCCGCGTACGACGCAACGAGACTTGGGGCATGACGGTCAGTCCTGTAGCCGTAGGTTCTCATGTCCGGATCCGCCGCGGCCGGTGGCGGCTCAGCCTGCCGCGTTGTTGCTATTGCCGGTACCGCTCAGTTTCCAAGCACAGCCGCACTCCGGACAGACGGTCGCACCGTCTTCCGGAGCAAGCGGAAGGGCGTGGAGTGCATAGCCGCAGTGTGGACAGCGGCGGTGCTTGAGCATGGCCGTGGCGACGTTCCCGAAGCGTCTTCTTTTGACGCTGAACCAGATGATCCAGGGCAAGGAACAGATGTAGACCAGGCCGGCCGATTTCGCCAGGGTCGCATCGCGAATGCCCCCGGTGAGCGACTCGAACGTGAAGAAGCTGATCACGAGCAACGCCCCGCAGAAGCCGCTGACCAGCGCCGTCCGTTCGGCGAAAGCGACGCGCACGCCCTGCTCGTGGGCGATGATGCGGAGTGTGTTGGCGTCGATGACATCGTGCTGTTGCAGGAGATACAGCGCGATGGGATCGATCTGCGTGACGGTCCGGCCGCGGGCGTCCTTGATGTGACCGCGGCGCGCGGGGGCGGCTGCATCGTTCGCGTCCATAGCCGGCCTCTTGGTTGGCCATTTGGAGACGGTTGGTGACCAAGTGTAGCCACACGGGCGCCTTGGCTGTCGCTGGCGTCAAGAGCGGCGATGTGTCAGGGCGCAGTGAATGGAATGCCCAGATCATATGCAGCCTTGTTGATCAGCACAAGGTCGCCGCGCAGTCGGGTGGGGGCAGCGCAGGTCCCGGCGATATCGGCGGTGGTCATGTATCGAGTGCCTGGCGGGCTTGCGTGGCCAGGCTCTGCATGGAGAAGGGCTTTTGAATGAAGTTGATGCCTTCGTCCACGACGCCACGATGTGCGACCACGTCGGCCGTGTACCCGGACATGAAGAGGCGTTTCAGGTTGGGGTAGAGTGTGAGCAGTCGTTTGGCGAGCTCGCGGCCGTTCATTTCGGGCATGACGACGTCGGTAATGAGGAGGTGAATCTCGCCGGCATGTTCTTGTGCAACGCGTAGAGCCTCGCCGGGGGAGCTGGCGGGCAGCACATGGTAGCCCTGCCGCTGCAGCATCTGGGTGCCGAGCGCGAGGATGGCGGGCTCGTCTTCGACGAGCAGGATGGTCTCATTACCGCGCTGGATGGCGGCGGCTTCTTTGGTGGTGTGTTTGAGGTGGGGCTGGCCGACGACGTGGACGGGCAGGTAAACGCGAAACGTCGTACCCCGGCCCGGCGCGCTGGCGACGTCGATGCAGCCGCGATTCTGCTTGACGATGCCGTAGACGGTGGCGAGGCCCAGACCGGTTCCCTCGGCGAGTCCTTTCGTGGTGAAGAAGGGCTCGAAGATTTGCACGCGGGTTGCTTCGTCCATGCCGCACCCGTTGTCGATGATGGCCAGCATGACGAACTGGCCCGGTGTCGGGCCGGTGTCACTGCCACAATCGTCTGCGTTGCGCGTTGCTGGTGCGGTTTCGATCGTGATTCGGCCGACGCCAGCGATGGCGTCGCGGGCGTTGACGACGAGGTTGACGAGGAGTTGGTCGATTTGGGAGGGGTCCATGTGGATGAGCGGAAGCCGGTCGTGGGGGATCCAGCGCAGCTCGATGTCTTCACCAATCAGTCGCCTGAGCATCTTCAGCATGGCGGCGATGGTGTCGTTGAGATTCAGCACCTGGGGGGTGACGGTCTGTCGGCGGGCGAAAGCCAGCAGTTGGCGGGTGAGGTCGGCGGAGCGCTGCGCCGCCCGGCGGATTTCGTCGAGATCACTGCGTACCGGGTCGCCGGTCGGCAGACGGTCGACGGCGAGTTCAACGTAACCCAGGATGGCAGTGAGCATGTTGTTGAAGTCGTGAGCGACGCCTCCTGCGAGACGGCCTACCGATTCCATCTTCTGAGCCTGTTGAAACTGGGCGGCGAGTTGAAGTTGCTCGGTGATATCGCGCTTGACGGCGACGTAGTTGATGATGTTCCCGGCAGCGTCACGCACAGGTGAGATTGTGGCGTCCTCGGTGTACTGCTGGCCGTCCTTGCGGTTGTTCACGAAGCGGCCTTGCCAGGTTCGCCCGGATGAGATTGTCCGCCACAGTTCGTCATAGAAGGTCGCGTCGTGCTTGCCGCTTTTGAGGATGCGGGGATTGCGGCCGATGACCTCGTCGCGTCGATAGCCGGTGATGGACTCGAATGCGGGATTGACGTATTGGATCTTTCCGGCGGTGTCCGTGATGACAACGACTTCGCCGGACTGCGCGATGGCCGCGGAAAGTCGCTCGCGCTCGACCTCGGCCTGCTTTATGGCGCTGAGGTCGATGTCAATACAGAACAGTTCAGGTGGGTGACCGGGTCGTTGCACGATGCTGTGGCTCGAGTAGACGGGCACACGTGTGCCGTCTTTGCGTTTGAGGTTCAGTTCGGACGCGGGGACGGGCACGCCGGTTTCGGCCATTTGGCGAACGGCCTGTGCGACCTGGTCGTGCATCTCGGGAGGGATGATCAGGTCGAGCAGGCTGCGGCCCAGCGCCTCTTCGGCGGTATAGCCGTAGAGACGGCGCGATCCTGCGTTCCAGTACTGAGTTGTACCGTCGGGTCCGTAGCCCTGGACGGAGACCATCGTCACGTCGTTCAGCAGCAACCGAAAGCGCTCCTCGCTCTCGCGAAGGGCTTCTTCGGCTCTTTTTCGTTCAGTGATGTCGGTGACGACCGCGATGGCCCCCTGGAAACTGCCGGTCGGATCGACCATGGGGCTGGTGGAGAGCGCGGTGCGGATTCTGTTGCCGTCCTTGCGGATGAACTCGAACTCGTGGGACTCAGCGATCCCTTGTCGGCGGCGGTTCATGAGTTGCGATGCGCGTGCTTGGCCGTCGCCGTCCATGAATGCGAAGAGATGGCGGCCATTCATCTCTTCCATCGTGTAGCCAAGCATGGCTGCCACGCGTGGGTTGACGTACGTCGTGACCGCCTCGTGATTGATGGTCCAGATCCCCGCCTGGGCTTGCTCGACCAGGTTACGGAAGCGCTCCTCGCTGGCACGCAGGGATTGCTCGACGCGTTTGCGGTCGGTGATATCGGTGATGATGCCGACCAGGCCGCGGAGTGAGCCGTCGGCGTGGTGCAGGCGACTGCCGGAGAGCTCGCCGCAGAACGTGCTGTCGTCGTGGCGGCGGTACAGGCGTTCGACGAGCACGTGGTCGATTTCGCCGCGCAGCAGGCGACGCATGTTTGCGCGGGCTTCGTCGGAGACGCTTGGATGTGTGTGGTCGACGTAATTGCTGCCGATGACCTGATCGATGCGGCGGCCCAGCATCTCCGCCATGCGGGGGTTGGCGTAGATGATGGTACCCGCGGCGTCTACGAGGATCAGGCCGGAGCGGATTGTCTCGAAGATGGCGCGGAGTGTTTCTTCACGCTCGTGGAGTGCATCGGGGGGCGGCGGAGATCCGCTGTTCTTGTGTTCAGACTTGCGCAGCCGGGCCAGCTCGGCCTCGGCGGCGTGGCAGCGTCGTTCCAGTTCCTGGATCTTCTTCTGGTCCGCTCCCATGGTCTGGTAGTGATCGTCGCGCATCAGCTTCGCGGCGTCAAGGGAAACCCGGGCGGGGCGGGGGGCGCTGCGAGGGAGGCATCAGAGTTGACTGCCCGCGCGGGGGCGGGCCCTTCGATCCCCAAGTCGAAGGGCCCGGTTTGCGCGTGGCGATCGCTGTCTCGTGCCGGCCGATGTCCGGACTACGGGACGATAGGGAGCGCCACGTCGGCGATGACGATTGTGCCGCTGGCGTCGCGGGCACCGACGCGGATGATGACGCGATCGTAGTCGTCCACGGCACCGCCGGCGGTGCCGACGGTTGTGAACCGGCCGTCGCCGGCGGTTCCGTCTATGCCGATTCCGTCATCGCGGGGGTCATCGCGGAACGAGGCCGGCGAGTTGGCGCCTTCGCCGATGTATACGCCGTCGACCATCTCATCGGCACAGGTTTCGACGACGTCGTCGAGGCCGTCGGGATCGGAGATGATGTACTCGAGCGCGACGTCGGCGCCGGGCGGGGCGCTGCGTGAGAGACTCATGGGGCTGAGCCGCGTGTGTGAGATGCCGGGCGGGTGGTAGCCCATGGTGGTCGTGAAGTGACCGATGTAGATCGAGTTCTTCAGGGGTGAAGTGGACTCGCGGTAGATGAACATGAGCGTGCCCGTTTCGCTCATGCAGATCTGCTCGGTCATGTTGAGGCTGATGGTGAAGGGCAACAGCTCGATCGCAGCGCCGTTGGTGGTGGTGACGCGCTTGCCGCCGCGGCCGCTGCTGTCGTTGAAGACCATCGTGCTACCGGTGCGGTCGAGGGCGACGCCGCCGACGTTGTTGCCGCTGGCGATGAGGTTTCGGCGGTTGCCGCCGTAGATGTCGACGGTGGCGTATTGGGACGCGGCCTGGTCCTGGTAGACGATGCGGCCGTTGTCGCCGGAGAGTTGGAGCCAGGCCTTGTAGCCGGTGCGATCATCGGTGAGCTGGCGGATATCGCCATCGTCCCAGATGAAGAGCTCGACCTGGTAGCCGGCGGGGGTCTGTGCGAGCAGCAGGAAAGCGACCTCGGTGCCGTAGTCGTTGACGGCCATGTCCCAGACGCGGTAGCCGCTGCCGAAGGTGGGGGTAATGGTGTCGGCGTCGATGAGCATGGTCAGGCCGCTGCCGTCGTCGTTCAGGCTCCAGATGTTCCAATCGTCGAGGATGAAGATCTTGTCGCCGGTCTCGGTGGTTTCCAGGCGATTGATGTCACCGGGGCCGGGGTGGCCGCTGACGTCGATGGTGGAGACGGTGCCGAGTTCCCACTTGTAGATTTCATCTTCGTAGCCGCTGGACATGTAGGCGCGGGAGCCATTGCCGGCGACCGCGAGGAAGCGGATCTGGCCGTTGCCGTCGGGGAGGTCGAACTCGGTGCGGCTGATGCCGGCGAGGTCGTTGATGACCCAGCCCTTGCGGTCGTCGCCGGTGCCGGCGCCGTTGGTGACGAAGATCTTGCTGGCGGCATCGGCCATGCGGGCCAGCTTGATGTTGAATGGGTTGCCGAGTTCGTCGGTTGTGAGGATGCGGTCGTAGACGGCGTAGAGCTCGTGGCCGGCATCGCCGAAGCTGAGGAAGACGGCAGTAATCGTCTTATTCTCGTCCATGGTGACGTTGAGCGGGACCTGCTCGCCGGTAACGTCACCTTCCCAGCGATCGAAGCGCCAGCCGGCGTCGGGGACCGGGGTCAGCGCAACCTGTGTGCCGGGGGCGTACGTGGACTCATCGGGCGTGACGACGCCGTGGCCCTGGATGTTGATGGTGAGCGAGCGCATGTTGGCCGGCGGGTTGACGATGTCGTTGTTGTCTCCGCCGGAGTTGTTGTTTGCGTGGTCATCGCCGCCGCTATCGTTGTCGTTGTTTCCGCTGTCGCCGGTATTTTGATTGGGGGCATCCTGGGCGCTCTGATCGTCGAGTGGGGCGGGTGCTGCGGATGGGCAGCCGCCGGGGATGATGAAGAGACTGAGTGCGAGCAGCGCGATGACGAGCTGGCACAGGCTGCGTGTGTTGTGGATTGGGCGGCGCATGATGGACTCCTATGTGTTTCGACGACGCCCCCCCGGGAACTATGACGCGGTGTCGTGGACATGGGGGGTCCTGGAATCCATCGTACTGTGGTGCAACCCGAAAACGTAATAAAAAGTCTAGAGAGTCGTATATTCACATATGTACTGCGTCTCAAACCTATCGGACGATTTGCTTATGGGACGGCGGCGCAATACCAGTGCATTGGTATATTGTCACGGTCGTACTGAAGTATTGCGCGGTGCGCGGGTAGACCCGTGTTGACGGGGTGCGCGTGACGGAAACCCGATAATGTCGTGGGCCTCTTGTTATTCGGCAGGATCGGGAATCCACTTCAGACGGGCGAGGCGGATGCCCTGAATGTCGGGGAGCAGGGCGGCGATATAGTGCTGGTTGTCGTGGATGACGACTTCGGGGGCGGCGACCGGCAGCAGGCAGACGAAGTGCTCGTCCGCGTGCTCATCGACGCCGAAATCGGTCGGGTCCTTGGAGCGGTATACGGATGTCGTGGGCGGTTTGGCGTAGCGCTGCGTGCGGAAGAGGTAGTAGTAGTCGCCGACCTTGACGACGTGGGGGCATTCGGCGGAGTACCAGGCGTCGCTGGTCAGGCCGCCGCGGCTGACGACCTTGGACGCGCTCCAGGTGCGGAGGTCTTTGGAGCGGCGGAGGTATACGGCGCCGACGCGGTTGGGGAAGGCGGTGTAGTAGCAATACCACTCGTCGCCGACGCGGAGGACCATGGCGTCGCGGGCGTTGGCATCGGGGCCCTCATCGAACATGCCGGTGTGGCCGGCGGGGTAGACCCAGCGCTCGAACTTCTTGCCGTCTTCGGAGCGGGCGAGGCAGATGTGATTCCAGTCGCCGTAGAACATGTGGTAAACGTCGTCGATGGGGACGACGTGGGGGGCCTGCATGCCGCCGACGGTTTCGCCGTAGGCGGGCTCGGCCTGCATGGCGACGCCTTGGGGGGTCCAGTTGGTGTCGGTTAGTTTCTGGGCTTGCCAGGCGTGGAAGAGGCGTGAGTTTCCGCCGCAGCGGGTATGGCGGATACAGGACCAGAGTTGCCAGGAGCCGTCGCGGGCCTGCCAGATGCCGAAGTCGACGGGTTCCTGGCGGCCGTTGGGGTTATCGGGTTCGGGGCCGGTGAGTTCGCCGAGGTCGGGGTTTCCGGCGATTTGCCACCAGGAGCCGACGATGACGGGCATGCGGGGGCCGGAGCGTGGGATGCTGGAGCAGCCGGCGAGGATGGGGATGAGGAGGAAGGTGGTGAGGGTAAGGAGGAGGTGGGGTGAGGTGAGGCGGAGGAGGGAGGTTTCGTGCTGCATGGTGGTCCCCTGTTCAGGTGGAGATCATGGTTTTTCGAGGCGAATGGAACGGTTCATTCGCGGCTGTCGAGGAGTTTACGGGGATGTTGGGTTGATTTCAAACGGTGCGGCGGTGAGGGTAGCGCGTAGTCGTAGGCCGGCTAGCTGGTTTTCGGAGACGAGTTTACGTGACGGCCCATTGACGTCGGGATGTGGGACGGGACTGCCTGACGTGTGGTACTCGGGGAGTGTTTGGTGATGAATGAGAACGGTCGAGCGAACGAGGGGGAACTGACGGGTGCGAACCCCGATGTGTTGGGTGCGTTGCGGAAACGGCTGAATGTGGCGTTTGGACTGCTGCTGGTCGCGATAGTAACGGCGTTTGCCGGGCTGATGAGGGGTTGGGCGCCGCTGGTGGTTGCGTTTCCGCTGGTGCCGATTGTGGCAGTGGCGGCGATGATTGCTGCCGGTCGTGTGCGACTGGAGGGTGACGCGCGGGGTTTGGAGGCCGCCGGTCTGGCGCAATTGGCTGGGCGTTGGATAACTGCGGCCGGCGCAGTGATGGTGGTCTTGGGCGCGATCCTGGTCCTTGAAATGCTGGCGGTGGCGCGGACATGCAGCAAGGCGGCCGTGTCGTGGTCGCACCTGCGGGGGATCGGCCAGGCTATCAAGTTGTACCATGCAGATTACGCGGAGTATCCGCCGCATCTGCATGTGTTGGTTGGTGAGGGCATGTGCACACCGAAGCAGCTCATGTCTCCGCAGGATGTGGTTCATGAGTCGGACGTGATGGCACTGGGCTACAGCTCTTACTTGTATCAGCCGGGACGTGGGGCGTGGCAGGCGGATCCTGGATTGGTACTGGCGTATGAGCGATTGCCATTCGGAATGCATGGGACGATGGAATATGGTCGACCGTTGCGCGTGCAGGGCGTGTTGTTTGCTGACGGAACCGTGCGGCCGCTGAGCATGGATGAGATTGCGGAGGCGATGCTGCGGGATCGGCGCAAGCGGATTGAACTGGGCTGGCCGGTGGGCGAGGGCGTGGCTGGACCGGGTGGTGACTCGCGGGTGAAGCTCCGGGATGCTGGCGGTCAGGTTGTGCGGTAGAAAGAGACGCCGGGCCTCTTGGGAGGCCCGGCGTCTTGCGGACTTGGAGGACTGTCTTTTGGTCGCCTGCCCTTTGTGGTTGGCAGGCGCGCGGCCGGAGTGGCTTACTGACCGACCTGAGGTCGATCCTCCAGCCGGGGATGACGGCCGGTACGTCTCGTCGGCTTCGTGTTACCGGCGGCGGAGACGGGTCAGGACCAGGCCGGCGAGGGCGAAGGTGGCCAGGCTGGTCGGCTCCGGCGTAATGGTGACCGTGGCCAGCAGCTCTTCGCGCTCGAGCCCGTCGGTCAGCGTGTACGCGGGGGTCTCGATGCCGACGATTGAGGCCATGTAGGCGTCGGCGCCTTCACTGCCGAAGAAGTTATGCACGACGCCCCCCTCGTCGGTACCGGCAGCACCGTCCTGACCGACGACGAACGCGGGGCCGTCCATGATGTCATTCACCTCGGTGCCGGCGTCCCAGATCATGCTGCCGTAGATTTCGAGCGTCAGCGGGCCCTGAAAGCTCCCGCCGGCGTCGAACAGCTCGATCAACATGGGGTCATCGTTGCCGATGAAGAGGTCGTTGGAGGGAATGACCATGGAAGCGAAGCTGAAGTAGCGGTTGACGGTTGCGTCGCCGACGTCGAAGGTCGTCGAGTTGGACTGGCCCGGCGTAAACGGCGGCGGACCCGAGGGCGAGAAGAGTACGCCCGAGACGCCGCTGGCACCGCTGCTGACGAACTCGCTGTCGAGGACGGACGGGTCGCCGAGCTCGGCGATGAGTTCGATGCCGGGGCTGGCCGCGGAGCCGGCGTCGAAGGCGTCGAACGTGCCGTCGTGGACCGCGTGCCAGACCGGGGTGAATGAGAAGCCGCCGGCGGGCTGGTTGTTGGTGACTTCGACGGTGATGTCGGTTGCGGAAGCGGTAAGTGGAAGCGCTGCGATTGCCGCGAGCGCCAGGCAAGTTCTGGCGAGTTTCATGGATCTTTCTCCCTATCCTGGTTTGTTGGTACCGTCGTGGCCCGGACGTTTGCGGATCACGCGATCCGCCGCGTGGGTTACGGTAGGTTCGTCGGGCGCCCCTGCTGGACCTTGCAGTGAATCCGGAGGAAAAAGTGTGCGGTGCGTCGGGGAGCAGGTATGAGTATGATCATCGGCCGTGGCTAGCGGTCGTGCGGTACAGGCGAATCGAGTGGAGTGGGTATGACGGGCTTGGCGGATCCGGCGCTGTTGGCGGCTCTGATGCTGCTGGCGGCTATTCTGGGCGGTTATGGCGGCGCGCTGGTCCGGGTGCCGCGCGTGGTGGGGTACCTGCTGGCGGGGGTGGCGCTGCATTATGGACTGCTGTACCTGAATACCGGGAGGTTGCACGGTGCGTTATCGGCGGAGTTTGAGATTGCGGTGGGGCACCTGACCAGCGTGCGCACGGTGGCGCTCGGTCTGATCATGTTCTCGATGGGGAACGTGTTTGAGGCGCAGCATATACACGCCGTGGCGCCGCGGGTGCTGCGACTGACGTTGACGAAGTTGATCTGCGTGGTGGTGCTGGTTGGCGCGGGATGCACTGGATTGGCGTTCCTCGCGCAGGGCTACGTGCTGAATGAGGCCGTGTCGCTGGGATTGCTGTTGGGGCTGGCGGCGATTGCGACGGCGCCGGCGGCGACTTTGCTGGTGTTGCGGGAGTACGAGGCGAAGGGCACGAACAGCGATGCGATTCTGACGATGACGGCGATCAACAACGTCGTGTGCATCGTGCTGTTTCACCTGGCGTTCATCGTGCTGTCGTGGAGTGGGTTGATTGAGTCGGGCTACAGCACGGGGCGGTGGTTGTGGCTGGATCTGCTGGTGACGTCGCTGGGGAGCATCGGTCTGGGGGTAGCGATCGGGCTACTGTTCAGTGTGATCTACATCAAGATCACGATTGCGGATTTCATGTTGCTGTTTCTCGGTGTGCTGGTCGTGCTGGGGGTGTTTCGGGACTCGCTCTCGGAACATTGGCACTTGTCGTACAGCTATCTGCTGACGTGTTTGTTTGTCGGGGCGACTTTCGCGAATACGACGCCGGACCAGGAGCCGTTTCATCATGCGTTGCGGACGTTTGCCGGGCCGATCTTTGCGTTGTTCTTTGTCCTGGCAGGGTTTCAGTTGCACATTGGTGACTTGCTGCATGTGGGTTGGGTGGGGCTGGCGTATATTGTGCTGCGGATTGTCGGCAAGGTGCTCGGCGGTTGGCTGGGCGTGAGGTGGCTGCACGGGGCGGAGTACACGCCGCAGATCGGGATGGGCATGTTGTGTCAGGCGGGCGTGGCGATCGGGCTGGCGGCGTTTGTGGCGACGACGTGGGGGACGTTTGAGGGGGGTGTGTTTGTGCCGCACCCGGCGGCGGCGGCGTTTCAGACGATTATCCTGGGGGCGGTGGTCGTGTATGAACTGGTGGGGCCGATTGCGCTGAAGCAGGTGGTGGTGCGCAGTGGCGAGGTGAAGGCGGTGACGTTGTTGCGGCGTCGCCGCACGCCGGGGCACCAGGCCGAATCGGTCTGGGAGCAGGCGTGGGAGGCGTTGGTGCGGACGTTCTCGTCGGGTGGGCGGAAGATCCCGCGCGCGGAGTACAAGCTGTTGGCCCGGCACATCATGCGGTCGAATGTGAAGCTCTTGTCGGCGGCCGCGCGGTTTGACGAAGTGTTGCACTTTGCGGAGGGGAGCCGGTTCAATCATTTTCCGGTGGTGGAGGATGATGGATCTTATGTGGGGATGGTGCACTACGCGGACTTGCGGCACATCATCTATGCGCCGCATATTCGAAACCTGGTGACGGCGACCGACCTGGCGCGGACGGATACGCCGACGGTGACGCGCGATACGGCGGTGGATCAGGTGTTTGACCTGTTTCACGACACGGATCTGGGATCGATCGCGGTTGTCGAAGCGGAAAGCAAGCGGGTGGTGGGGATGGTGGAGCAGCGGGATCTGCTGATGGCGGTGCGGGCGGATCAGCATCGGACGGGGCAGGAGGCGGGCTGAGCGGCGACGGGCCGTCCGGTCTTCAGTCGAAGCGCCAGAGGCCGGCAGTGCGGGCGCTGTCGTACGCCTGTTGCATCTCGGACGTCGTGACGGGGCGGTTCAGTTCAGGATGTCGTGTGGGGCAGACCCGGTGGGCGGGGCGGTACTGGCCCATGATGTTGATGAAGGTATCGCGGGAAATGTGTTCGCTGAGCCACTGGAAGATGGCAGCGCTCTCTGCGACGTGGTCGGGCACGACGAGGTGGCGGACGAGCACGCCACGGCAGGCACGGCCGGCGGAATCGACCTGGAGGTCGCCGACCTGACGGTGCATTTCGCTGACGGCGGCCCGGGCGACTTCTGCGTAGTCGGGGGCGTTCAGGTAGCGGGCGCCCGGGCTGCTGGTGGCGAACTTGAAATCGGGCATGTAGATATCGACGAGGCCGTCGAGCCAGCGCAGCGTGTCGACGGTGTCGTACGCGCTGGTGTTGTAGACGAGGGGGAGGCGCAGGCCGGTTTCGATCGCGGGGATCAGGGCGGCGATAATTTGCGGTACGACGTGTGAGGGCGTGACGAAGTTGATGTTGTGGCAGCCGACGTCCTGGAGGCCCAGCATGACGCGGGCGAGGTCTCCGGGCGTGACGGGGCGTTCGGCATTGCAGCGGCTGATGTCGGCGTTCTGGCAGAAGTCACAGCCGAGGTTGCAGCCGGCGAAGAAAATGGTGCCGCTGCCCCGTGAGCCGCGGAGCACGTCTTCTTCGCCGAGGTGGGGGAAGGCGGAGGCGATCTGCGCCTGATGACCGATGAGGCAGGTGCCGAGTTCGTCGCGCGTGCGGTCGACGGCGCAGGCGCGGGGGCAGATGTGGCAGTCGCGGAGTTGCTCTTCGGCAGCAGCGGCGCGGTGACGCATTTCGGGGAGGCGGCCGGGGGTGAGGTAGGCAGGTTTGAAGTCGCGCACGACGAAGCCGGCGTGGGGGTCGGGCATGGTCATGACTCGCAGGATTGACACCGGCGGAACCACCGATTGCGGTGTCGGGCAAACCAGTCGTACAGCATATCGCGCAGGGGGGTGGGGATGGCGAAGAGGACGGCGGCAGCGGGCCACGGCCAGGGAAGCGCGAGGGTCATGCGGAGGATGGCGGAACTGCGGAGATAGACCCGTTGCCCGTCGATCAGACAGACGGAAGCGGGTTGGGCAGGTGAAATGCCGCAGGTCGTGCAAAGTGGGGCGGCTGCGGGGGTCGATGCCCCTGCGAAGCGGAGGCGGCCGTGCGCGGTCCGGCGGCGGATGAAATCGATGGCTGCCTTGCAGACTTGGCAGTTATCGTCATACAGAATGGTGAGTTGCGACATTTCCGCACTCCGCATTGGGCTTCAGCTGAGATTGTAGGTGCGGATGCACGGGTGGGGTGGCCGGCGTGGCGGTGGCCCAGCCGAACATTTTGCTCACATATTGTTAATCTGACACTGATGCGTCAGAATTAGCTTAACGAAGCGTAAGGGTTTCGACGGGCAGCGCTTAGCGACCTGGGGTGTGGATTCCCGGGTGCTTGGCTCGGCACGGGAGCGGGCGGCGCGTGTTCGTTGTGGATCTCTTCGCGGAGTGAGGCCATGACGCGGAATCGTTCTTCCATTCTGGTTGTCGAGGACGAGGTGGATCTGGCGGATGTGATCGCTTACCACCTGGAGCGCGAGGGGTATCACGTACGGCGGGCCGAGGATGGGGAGCGGGCGTTGGCCGAGGCGCATCGGCAGCCGCCGGACCTGGTGTTGCTGGACCGGATGTTGCCGGGCTTGTCGGGGGATGAGGTGGCGACGCGGTTGAAGCGAGATGCGCGGACGTCGGGGATCCCGATCATCATGTTGACGGCGAAGGCTGAGGATGAGGATGAACTGGTGGGTTTTGCGCTGGGGGCGGATGATTACGTGCGCAAGCCGTTCTCGGTGAAGCTGGTGCTGGCGCGGGTGGCGGCGGTGTTACGGCGGCACAAGGCCGCGGCGGCGAAGCGTGAGGTGTTGGCGGCCGGCCCGGTCGTGTTGGATCATGGACGGCACGAGGTGCTTTCCGGAGGGCAGCCGCTGGATTTGACGGCGACGGAGTTTCGTATTCTGTCGGCGCTGATGATGGCGCGCGGACGGGTGCTGACGCGTGAACAGCTCATTGACAATGCGATCGGGCAAGGGGCGGCGGTGACGAATCGGGCGATGGATGTGCACATTGCCGCGCTAAGGAAGAAGCTGGGTGAAGCGGCAAACTGCATCCACACGGTGCGTGGTGTGGGATATGCGTTCCGTCTGCCGGAGAACGAGCCGCAGGAGACCTAGCGTACACATGGTGGTCAGTGCAGGGCCGTGGCGGCTGTTTCTGGTTGGAGGATTGCTGGTTGTTCTGACCGGGGGTGCTGCGGTGTGGTTGGTGATGGGGGAGCAGGGGCGGCTATATAACGAGCAGACGTCCGACTATCTATTGACGCAGGCCCGCTTGTTGCGGGAAGTTGTGCGGGCAGATTGGCCGCGACTGCATGACGGGGTGACGGGGCGGTTGGTGCAGGCGCTGGGCGAGGAGGGGTTGCGCATTGCGATTGTCGACACGAACGGGGAGGCGATGGTCCATACTGGCAGCGCTGCGCAGGCGGCTCAGTTACTGGCGGCGCCCGAAGTCCGGCAAGCCATGGGTCCGGGACGGGACTGGGGGCTGGACGTGCGGGCGTGGGGGCCGCTTCAGGAAACGCACGTAATGGCTGCGGTGCGCGTGCTGGCGGATGACCGGCAGCCGTCGGGCGTGGTCTGGCTGGCACGGCCGGCGTGGCAGAGCTGGGCACACCCGAGCAGTTGGCGGCGGATCGCAGCCTTCATGGCACTGATGGCTGCGGGGGCCATTTTCACGCTGGTCTGGCTGTTTGTCCGGCTACGCCAGCGTGTGATCCAGCGATTGATTCAGACGATCCGGGGGCTGTCAGCGGGTGAGCCGGCAGTGGAGTTCGAGACGGGCGAGGCGGAGGATTGGGCCAACCTGGCGCGCGCCTTGCATGCGTTACGGCGGCGGCTCAGTGCCCAGGTGGGCATGATCGATCGGCAGCGGCAGATGTTGCAGATGCTGGTGGACCATTTGCAGGAGGGGGTGATTGTCGTACGGCACGATGGACGCATTGCGCTGATCAATCCGACGGCGATGCGGCTACTGAATCTGAATGGCTCGCATGGGGATGCGACGACGGTGATGGAGCGCTCGGTGGAGGAGTGTATTCCGCATCATCCATTGCAGCGCATGTTGGGACTGCAGGATGAGCCCGAAGCGCTCGCGGAGGCGGAGTCCGGACCGCCGGACGTGGCTGAGTCGGTACCGGAGACGCACGTGGAGATTGAGACGGAGGCGGGGCGGGTGCATTTGCTTGCGCGGGCGACGGACCTGACGCTGGCGGAGTCTGGCGACGAGGAGGGGCAGGCCACGGGGGGGCGGGTGCTGACACTGACTGACATTACGGCTTTGCAGCGGGCCGTGCAGGTGCGGACGGACTTTGTGGCGAACGCGTCGCATGAACTGCGCACACCGCTGTCGACGATCCGGGCGGCGGTTGAGACGCTGTTGACGATGGATCTGCGCGACGAGGCGCCGGCGGCGAAGATGTTCCTGGAGAAGATTGACCGGCACAGCGCGCGGTTGGAGCAGATGGTGGCGGATCTGCTGGATCTATCGCGGATTGAAACACCGTCGGAGCGGTTCGAGCCGGAGGATGTCGAGCTCAAGCGGTTGCTGGAGGATCTGCACGGGCGGGTGGCGGAGAAGCTGGAGCGTAAGAACCTGCATTGGCGAGCGGTGCGGGAGCCGGAGAGCGTGCGGACGGTTCGCGTGAATCCACACCTGTTGCGCCTGGTGTTGGACAATCTGGTTGACAACGCGGCGAAGTTCACGGAGTCGGGGGGGACGGTCAGCGTGCGGGTGTCGGTGGAGACGGAGAAGGTGGTGGTGGAGGTCGAGGACACTGGCTGTGGTATTCCCGAGCAGGACCAGGCGCGCGTGTTTGAGCGGTTTTATCAGGTGGAACGGGCCCGTTCGGGGGCGGAGCGGGGCACGGGGCTGGGTCTTTCGATTGTGCGACACGCGGTAGCGGCGTTGGGGGGCGAGGTGGAGTTGCAGAGTCGCGTTGGTGAGGGGACGCGGGTGCTCGTGCGTTTGCCGCAAGGGCGCTGACGCGCTGGTTGGCGGGAGTGGATCTTCGCGGGGAATTCACGAAGCGGGTACGAAGCGCTAACGCGGATGGGGTACGTTCATGAGTGAGTGATTTTGAGCCTCAGCGCGGACCACAGGTACGCCAGTGCATGCGGCCCGTTTCTGCAAGTCCGATCCAGACTCCGGAGGGGAGGCCTGGGTCGGTTTTTTTTGTCGCTGATGTCGCTGGCGGGTGAGTGGCGAGCAGGTATCCAGCGGCGCTCTCAATGAATAATAGCGCAACCTTAGCGCGACCCTAACAATGGAGCGCATATGCTGCGTCGTTTCGTTCGCGGACGCGAGGCCGCGATGGGGCTGGTGACGCAGGTTCATGGAGACACAGCATGACCGCACGTGAGAGAGTGGGCGCCCGGATTCTGGTTGCAGTGGTGGTGGGATGGGTTGGGTTGAGCGTGATGCCCGCGCAGGCGCGTGCGGACGAAGAGCACATCGTAATTGACGGGTCGACGACGGTCGGGCCGATCGTGAAGCAGTTTGCCGAGTATTTCCACGAGATGACCGGCGTACGGGTCGAGGTCAGTGAGTCGGGCAGCGGGAACGGGGCCAAGTCGCTGATCAACGGGACCTGTCAGATCGCGTCGATGTCACGCTTCATGAAGGCCAAGGAGTTCAAGGCGGCGATCGAGAAGGATGTCTTTCCAGTGGCGCATGTCGTGGCCGTGGACGGCATTGCGATGGTGGTGCATCCGAGCAATCCGGTGCAGGAGCTGACCGTCGAGCAGGTGCGCAAGATCTACCAGGGCCAAATTACGAACTGGTCGGAGCTCGGTGGTCCCGATCAGCCCATCGTGAAGGTCAGCCGGGATACGAACAGCGGCACCTTCGAGACGTTCAATAAACTGGTGATGCACAAGGAGCGGATGGACCCGGGGACCGAGAAGGTCGGCAGCAATGGTGCGGTGCGGCAGACTGTGCAGAGTACGCCGTATGCGATTGGCTACGTCGGGCTTGGATTCGTCGACCGGACCATTCGGGCGTTGAAGATCAACGGGATCGACCCGACGCGGCGGAATGTAGCTTCCGGTCGCTATCCGATTGCGCGGCCGCTCTATCTGTTCACAAATGGATATCCGAAGCTGGGATCGGCGCTGCACGCTTTTGTGACGCTGCATCTTACCAAGGCTGGGCAGAAGCGGATTCAGGCGATTGGCTTCATCCCGGTCACGGAATACGACACCGACGAATAAGGGCACGCGTGACCCGAGCGAACACGCAGAACGAATTGCGGGCAGCAGCGGAAGGCGTACGGCGTTTCTTGCCGCGCGAGCAGGGATTGCTGCTGAGTCGCGAGGCCCGGCGGACCCGGCGCTTGCTGGGCCTGGTGGGGCATGCTTTTCTATTCCTGGTTACGTCCAGCTCAGCGCTGGCGGTGTTGTTCATCTTCATTTTCATCGCGTGGGATGCACTGCCGTTCTTTTTTGCGGAGAGCGTTTCAGCCTGGGCTCGTGCGCAGGAATTCTTCGCGGGGCGGAGCTGGGTCCCTTCGGATGGTTCGTTCGGAGCGCTGACGATCTTCTTGGGCAGTGGGTTGGTGACGGTCGGGGCGGCCCTGGTGGCGGTGCCACTGGGAGTCGCGGCGGCCGTCTGCCTGAGTGACATTCTACCGTTCTGGCTACGGCAGTACGTGAAGCCAGTAATTGAGGTGCTGGCCGCGATCCCGTCGGTGGCATACGGGTTCTTCGCGCTGGTCGTGCTGGCACCGCTGCTGCAGTCCAAGGGTGGGCCGATGCTGGCAGTTGCGTGGTATTGCGTGGCCGGGCCGGTCCTCGCCCTGGGCGTGATGGTATTGAGCGACCTGGGCTCAACCGTCATCCGGAAGGACGCGTCCCGTCGCGGCGTGCGCACGGTCCTGGCGATTGTGCTGGGCGGCGGCGCGCTGGCCTTGCTGATCTGGGTGGGTGGTCATGTGTCCGCGCTGACCGTGATCAGTGGCCGCAATGCACTCAATGTGTCGTTGATCCTGGGCGTCATGGCGTTACCGACGGTCGTGAGCGTCTCGGAGGACGCGCTGCAGGCGGTTGGGCGGGAACTGCGCGAGGGGGCCTATGCCCTGGGATCGACGCGCGCCGAGATGCTCGTGAAAGTCGTGATACCGGCGGCGAGCAGCGGTATTCTGGCGGCGGTGATCCTGGGGATGATGCGCGCTGTGGGCGAGACGATGGTTGTATGGATGGCGTCCGGGAATGCGGCGCAGATTCCCGAGCCGTTCTACAACCTCCTGGAGCCCGTGCGGACGCTGACGGCGACGATTGCGGGGGACATGGGTGAAGCGGACCAGTCGACGGGATCGGCGCATTACCACGTGCTGTTCGCGATGGCGCTGGCTCTGCTGGTGATCTCGTTCGTATTCAACGTGGCAAGTGAGTGGGTCTTGCGGCGCCAGGTGAAGAAGCTGGGTTGACACGGTATGCGGTTGTCGACACGTAAACTGCTGGATCGTTCGTTCACCGGGCTGGGGGTGGTGTCGATCGGACTGGTTGCGCTGGTGCTGGTTGTACTTCTGGGGCCGATTGTGGTGCGCGGCGTCGGGGCGTACGTGTTTCGGGCGACGGTTGAGCATCGTGAGGTGTTATGGCACGAGTTCGAGGTGGGGGATCCCGAGGCTCTGGAGAGTGAAGTCGCGCAGGTGCAGGCGGTGCGCCAGCCGGTGTATGACGCCCTGGCGAAGTTTGAACCGGGTGTGGCTGCGCTGGCGTACTTGAGCGAAGTGGAAACGTTGCGGGAGGAATTGGCGGCGCGGACGTTGTGGCCGCGAGATTACCTGGAACTCGTGGAGGAGGCCGGCGAACGGCACGCGGCCGGCCTGGCGGGGTACCCAGAGCATTCGGAGCCCCTGACCAGGTTGCACGCGGCGCTGGCGAATGGTGAGTTGAAGCGCGGGGCTTACCTGGCACGTGTGGCGGCGGCTGCGGCGGACTGGCGGACGGTGCTGCCGCAATACAGCGCGGAGCAGGTGGAGGCGTATCTCGGCGCGCTGGAGGACTTCAAGTACGCCTTACGGGAGTTGCTGGGTCCGTTGCCGGGCGAAGCGCCTGTGCTGGAACGGGACAAGTATGGCGTAACCCGTTGGGATGCGCGGGGGAAGCAGACGCTCCGGCACGCGATCTATCAGGAATTGTGGGTGCGGCCGGAGGGGGCGCCGCCGACGGCGACGCTGGTAAAGCGGGAGCGTCCGTGGGCTGAGACGTTCCGGGGGACGACGCTGGAGCCGACGTTTGCATATATTGAGGAGCAGGCGGAAGCGATGCTGCATCCGCGGTGGACGTTTTACTGGCGGTTTCTGACGCTGGGCGAGAAAGATGCGCACTTTTTCGGAGGGATCTGGGGGGAGATGCTGGGTACGCTGTATCTGACCTTGGGCGCGGTGCTGTTCGCGGTGCCGATGGGGATCATCTCCGCGATCTATCTGGTGGAGTATGCGGGCGACAACGCCCTGATTCGGCTGTTGCGAAGTTGTATCAGCACTTTGGCGGGAGTGCCGAGCATCGTGTTTGGCTTGTTTGGCCTGGCGTTCTTCATCAACGCGATTCACGTCTCGCCGTCGAAAAGTGTGCTGGCGGGTTCCTTGACGTTGGCGCTATTGATCCTGCCGGTCGTGATTCGGGCGGCCGAGGAAGCGATCCGGGCGGTGCCGAAGACGTACCGCGAGGCAGCGCTGAGTGTGGGGGCGAGCAAATGGCACACGATCTTGACGGTGATTCTGCCGGCGGCGCTGCCGGGGGTGCTGACGGGCATCGTGATCAGCATGGGGCGGGCGGCGGGCGAGACGGCGCCGATAATCTTCACGGCGGCGGTGAGCTTCGGAGCGCCGCTGGCATTTCACGAGGTCTTTGACAACGCGACACGTGCGTTGCCGTGGGGCGTGTACAATATGGCCACCGAGCATGAGGAAGTGGACCAAATACGGCACGTGCAATACGGCATGGTATTTACGCTGGTGGCGCTGGTACTGTTGCTGAATGCGGTGGCGATTGTGATGCGGGCGCGCATTGCGCGGAAACTGGCAGGGTGAGTGAGACGATGGATAGTCCGAAGGCAGCACAACGTGAAGCGCCGGGCGTTGCCCCGCCCGCAGCAGCGACCGTGCTGGCGGCGCGGCCTGACGCCGCGGTGCCGCACCATCTGAACACCGAGCAGTTCAGCGTGTACTATGGTGATGTGGCTGCGGTGAAGGATGTCTCGCTGGGGATCCGCAAGGGTGAGGTGACGGCGATCATCGGACCGAGCGGGTGCGGCAAGAGCACGTTTCTGCGCGCAATCAACCGGATGAACGACTTGATTCCCTCCTGCTGGACGCGGGGGCGCCTGATCCTGGACGGACATGACGTCTACGGACCGCAGATTGATGTGACGGCGCTCCGCAAACGGGTGGGGATGGTCTTTCAGAAGCCGAATCCGTTTCCCAAGTCGATCTTCGACAATGTGGCCTATGGGCCGCGGATACACGGCGCCCGGCGGCGGGATCTGGCGGAAATCGTCGAGCGGAGCTTGCAGCACGCAGCGCTGTGGGATGAGGTGAAGGATCGGCTCAAGCAGAATGCACTGGGGCTGTCGGGCGGACAGCAGCAGCGATTGTGCATCGCACGCGCGTTGGCGGTGGAGCCGGAGATTCTGCTCATGGACGAGCCGACGTCGGCGCTGGATCCGATGGCGACCGATCGCATCGAGAATCTGATTGCCGAGCTGCGCGGCGAGTACACCATTATCGTCGTGACGCATAACATGCAGCAGGCCGCCCGCGTGTCTGACCGCACGGCATTCATGTACGTGGGCGAGCTGATCGAGGAAGGCAATACGAGCGACCTGTTTACCAACCCCGTCAACAAGCGGACGCAGGATTACATTACGGGTCGTTTCGGCTAACCGCACGTCTTGACGCAGCTTGCGGCCGGCGAGACACTGCCCGGTTAGCAACTGCGAGGACAGCTATCGTGACTGCACATTTCGTGAACTTGCTGGACGAGCTGCGCCGCCGGTCACTCCGGATGGCGTCCGAAGTCGAGGACATTGTGCAGGAAGCGACCGAATCGATATTCGACCCGAATGAGCAGTTCGCGTTGCGCATCATCCGGCGTGACGAGGAGGTCGATGCGGCCGAGGTCGAGGTCGAGGCCGAGGTGATTCGGCTGCTGGCCTTGTACCAGCCGGTGGGGGTGGATCTCCGCATGTTGTGCACGATCCTGAAGGTCAACAACGATCTGGAGCGCGTCTCGGACTGTGCCGTGAATCTCGCGGAACGGGCGCGCCATGGCAAACTGCAGCCGATTGCCCGGCTGATTCCGGAGCTCAAGCAGATGTGTCCGGCGGTGCGCAAGGCGCTGCGGAGCGCTGTTCAGGCGTATAGCACGGATGATGTGGAAGTGGCACGGCGGGTGCGTGATCAGGATCTGGCGATTGATGCGCTGTACGGGCAGATTGTGCGGGCGATCGTCGCGAGTGCGGACCATACGCCGGAGAAGATCCCCGGATACCTTGATGTGCTGTCGGTCGCGAAGAACCTGGAGCGGATCGCTGATCATGCCACGAACATTGCGGAAGATGTGATCTTTCTGTCCACGGGGAAGATCGTGCGGCATCGGGTTGAGGAGGGTGGCCGGTAGGGCGCGGTCGTGCGCAGGCGGCAGGTGGGGGGGTGCGTTGACGCGGGCGGAGGGGGCGGTAGACTTGATCCACGGGCAGTCACCTGGAGGTCTGCCGCCGGCATGGATGCACAGCACAATCACAGTTCGCGCCCTCCGCGGCTCTCGGGGAGTCTCCGAATGAACAAGTGTCGTTGGCTGGATCGCCGGCGCCGGCGCTGTGTGCTGGGGGCGGCGTTGCTGGTGATGGTGGGTGGATTCTGGGCGGGGTGTGGGGCGGCGGTGCTGGGGGTCATTTCGCAAGGTCAGGCAGTGGAGGGATTTTCGATCGCGATCACCGTGGAGCGCTTTCAGCTTGCGGAGCCGCCCAGCCCGGCTGCGACGACCAGTCTGCACGCAGTGCCCATGCGGGGGCGGGCGCCGTTCACGTACCAATGGTCGGTCACCGACGCCAACGGCACGCAGATCGACGCGTTGCTGGACGCGCTGAGCGGTCCGGATGTGTCGCTGACGGCGGGCGATGCGCTAGGGCCGTACGAGGTGACGTGTCGGGCGCGCGACGCGGCTGGTGCCGACGCCGTGGCACGGGTGGTGATTCAAGTCGGAGCGACGGGTGGACTGGATATCAGCACGGATCGTTATGGTGTGTTGGCGGGCGGCGGGCCGGGTGGACAAACCACGATTCGGCTGACATTGCCCACGGCGGCTGTCGAGCCGGTGGACGTGTCGTGGACGGTGACCGCACCCGACGGAAATGTCGACAACGAGCGGCTGACCATCGCAGATCCTCAGGCACCGGTGTTCACCAGTACCGACCGCGTGGGGTCGTATGTGCTGACCGCGACGGTCGTGGATGATCTGGGGAGTCAGTTCACGGAGTCGGCCATTGTCGTCGTCGGTGAAGCATTGGGCGTTGACGTGGTGGCGAGTCGCGCGTCGGTATTGCCGGGGGGGGGGATGAGCGGAATGGCTACACTGCTGGCGACGCCGATCGGCGGAACGGAGCCGTACAGCTTTGACTGGGAGGTTGTCGGACCGGATGGGAGTTTGCGGAACGAACTGCTGTGGGACACGGCGGTGCGGTCACCGACGTTTGAGAGTGGGGGGGATGCGGGTCCGTTTCTCGTGCGGTGTGCGGTGACGGATGCGGCCGGAGCGGTCCTGCTCGGATCGACGACGATTGCGGTGGGCTCGCAGGTCGGCGTGGACGTAACGGCGGATCGGCTGGCGTTGCCGGTGGGGGGCGAGTCGGCGGCACTGGTCGCCGACGTGCGTGGCGGCCGAGAGCCGGTGATGTTGAACTGGGTGGTCAGTGGTCCGGGCGGGGCGGCGGCCAGCGACCTGCTGAGCAGCACGACGGCGGCGCAGGTGATATTTGGTCCGGCCGGGGATTCCGGCTCGTATGTGATCCGGTGTACGGCGAGTGACGCCGATGGCGTGACGGCGACGGACTCACTGGTGCTGGCGGTCGGCGGCAACCTCGGCGTCGCGATTTCGACGGATGCCACGTCGCTGGCCGTCGGAGGCAGTGCGCTCACGGGGACGGCCCAGCTCAACGCGCAGGTCTATGGCGGCCAGCCGCCGTACGGATATGTGTGGCAGGTTACTGGTCCGAGCGGGGTGACGACGCCCGAGCGCTTGAGTAGCGTGACCAGCGGGAATCCGACATTTGCGAGTGGGTCGGAAGTGGGGGCCTATGAACTGGTGTGTACGGTGACGGATGCGGCGGGCGTGACGGCGGTGGATACGCTGGTGATCAGTGTCGGGCAGCCGTTGAATGTCGATGTGATGGCAGATAAGCAGACGCTGCTGGTGGGTGGCGGTGTTAGTGGTCAGGCGCAGATCATCACGACGGTGATTGGCGGGGCGCCGCCGTATACGTACGCATGGAGCGCCACGAGTCCAAACGATGCGGATCCGCTCGCGCGGCTGAGCAGCACGAGTGCGCCGGCGCCGGTATTCACGAGTAGTGCGCTGGCGACGAGCTATCAGTTCACGCTCACCACGACGGATGCACTGGGGGTGGCGTTTGTCGAGTCGGTCGAGTTGACGGTGACGGATGCGGCGGGAGCGCCGGGGCAGGGGTTGTCGGCGGATGTTTCGATCAGTCGGACGCCGGTGCCGCCATTCGGCGAGACGGCGTTGCTGTCGACGGCGGTGACGGGCGGGACGGCACCGTATTCCTATGCATGGACGGTGACCGCGCCGGACGGGACGACGGATAACACCCGGCTGGATTCGACGACGGCGGCGGATGTGACGTTTACCTCGGGTGGCACGCAGGGCACGTATCGGGTGCGCTGCACCGTGACGGATGACGCCGGCAGCCAGTTCACGGATAGCGTGCAGTTGAATGTATCGGACAGTTTCAACCTGGATGTGACGGCGGCGGTGAGTGAGGCCGCACCGGGGGCGGCCGTGAATCTGATTGCCGATCGGACGGGCGGGGTGGCGGACTTCACATTCTCATGGACGAGTGTTGACGAAGCGGATGTGCCGGCGGGGACGTTTGCGACGGGGAGTACGGGGCCGGGCACGGCGTCGCAGACGGCGGCGGATGACGTGACGAATACATGGACCGCGCCGTCGGGCACGGGCAGCCTGGGGACGTATCGGATTCAGGTCGTGTTGACGGATGCAATCGGGAATACGTCGACGGATTCGGTGCAGGTGGTCGTGCAGATGCCGCTTTCGCTGAACCTGTCGGCTGATAATACGTTTGTGCCGCCGAGCACGCTGGTAACGCTGCTGGCGGATCAGACGGGGGGCGAGCCGCCATATGACTATGCATGGGCGGCGGAGGATTCGGCCGGGAATCCGGCGGGTACGTTCGGAACGGGATCGGCAGGCGTCGGGGCGGCCGCGGTGACCGATGTGGCCGGTGACGGGACCAATACCTGGTCGGCGGCTGCGGAGGATACGTACACGATCACGTGTACGGTGACGGACAATACCGGGCAGATGTTCGTGGATAGCATTCCCGTGGTGGTGACGACACAGCAGGCGTTTGCGCTGAATGTGTCGGGCGACACGGTTGTGCTGGGGCCCGGAGAGACGATCAACCTGACAGGTGATCAGACCGGGGGCCGCGCGACGTTTACGTACGCGTGGAGTGCACTGGATCCGGGAGACAACCCGGCGGGGACGTTCGGCGCGGATACGCAAGTAGGATTGGCGGGCGATGCGTCGAACACATGGACCGCGCCGACGGGCGCAGGCGTCGCGGGTACCTATCGGATCGCATGCACCGTGACTGACAGTGTCGGACGCACGGCGACGGACGGCATGCTGGTGGAGGTGGGGACCGTCGTGATCCAGAATACGTTTGTGGATCCGGCGGCGGCAGCGAATGATAGTGTGCGCGCGATTACGCCGCTGGCGGCGGCGGCGAATGCCTACCCGGGTCAGACACTGACGGACGCGCAACTCACCGACCCGGGCGAGCCGCGCGATCTGGCGTTTCTAATCACGGATGCGAACCAGAGCGTAACCAGCGGAAGCGTCGAGATTGTCGGTGTGGATGCCCAGGGGAACACGCGCTCGGAGACGATCAACTTCACGCGAGTCGGCGGCGGGAACATCACGTTCAACAGCGGTGGCACGTTCGTCCATATCGACGAAGTGAACATCTATGACTTTTCCAGCTTGAACCCCATCGCGGACCTGGTTTCAATTGGAATCGGTAACAAGTTCGGTCTGACCAGTGTGCTCGCGACTGCCAGCGATGTCGTGTATACGAACGAGGGGGGAACGTACTACACGAGCGGCTTTACGGTGGACGCTACGGCGGGCGAGCAGGGTGTCACGTTTGTGAATGACCCCAATGGAGCGCGTGACTACACCGTCGTGTTTCGCGTGCGCTGACGTAACCGCAACCAAACCGGAGGAGCCGCGACTGAGACTGCAGATCCGGAGGTCTGCACTCCCGTTCGCGGCTCCGACTGTCCATGCCCCGCAACGTGTCGTGCTACTCCCCGCTGACGGGTGTCACGACGAACCCACGTTCATTTCCATCGAGGTAGCCGTAGCCGGCAATCTGGCCGGAGTCATTGACCGCAGACGCGATCGACAAGAGATCCCAACCGCTGTCGGGCCCGACTATGTCATTGAGATCTGACATGACACCGCCCGTGTAGAGGAACGCGTGGCGGTCACCCGGTTCGCTCGCGGAACCGACGATCATGCCGGTGTTGCTCATATCCCATAGCTCGGTTTTGTTGAATCCGTCAAGGACGCCGATGTCGACCATAAGGTCATTCCAGTAGAGGAAGCCGCGCTCGATGCTGCCACCGGAACAGACGCCGCTGATGAGGCCGTCGTTGTTGATGGCGCGCCCGTAGCAGTAGGTGAGGAAGGGCACGCCGAGATCGGTGAGGACGCCGTCGGCCCAGTGGAAGGCCGATACGGTGTAGGCTTCGTCGACGATGAAGCCGACGACCTCGCCGTCCTCGTTGATGTCAGCGGCCTGGGCGTAGATGTAGTCCTCGGTCCCGAGGATGGACATCTCGCCGTCCACGTAGCGGAAGGCGTACGTGTTGCCATCGGCGCCGTCGGCCGAGCCAACGATCACGCCGGCCGCGTTAATGGCACACGCCTCGCTGGATGCGCCGCCGAGGGTGCCCAGATCGATCATCGGCCCGCCGCCGTCGATGAGGAAGGCGTGCCACGCGCCGCTCGCGGTTTGGGCGTAGCCGACGATCTGGCCGGCGTCATTGATGTCGCGGGCGTAGGCCTCGTCGCCGCCGAGGGTGCCCAGGTCGGTCGTCACGCCGTCGCGGAAGAGGAAGGCGTGCTTCTTATACGCTTCGTCGTAGTAGTAGCCGACGACGTCGCCGTGGCTGTTGATCGCGTCGGGGTAGCAGAAGCGGCTTTCGGGCGTCGGAATCGCGACTACCTCGTAGCCCGCGACCGGCGCAGGCTCGATGGTGATCGTGACGGTGTCGGTGTCGATCCGCGGCGGATCGGATTGATCCGTGACCGTCAGCGTATACGTCGTCGTCACGCCCGGCATGACGGTCGGGTTCTGCTCGGTCGAGCCGTCCCAACCGGGGGCACTCCATTCGTACGCATAGGGCGGAAGACCGCCGACGGCTGAACCATGCAGCGTGACGACGGCGACCTCATCGAGGTGGACGTCTTCGCCGGCGTCGGCGATCACGTCCGAGCAGCCGAACTCATCGACCTCCGCACCGAGCGGGGTGTCGGGGCAGACATCGATGCAATCGGGGACACCATCGCCGTCGGCGTCGTCATCGGGCACGCCGCAGCCGCAGACGCCGGGATCGATCTTGTCCGGATCTTCAGGGCAACCATCGAAGCAGTCGGGCGTGCCATCACCGTCCGTGTCGGTATCAGGTACGCCACAGCCGCATGCGCCGGGGTCCGTCTTGTCCGGATCGTCCGGGCAGCCGTCATCGCAGTCCATGATGCCGTCACCATCGGTGTCAACGTCCGGCGTGCCGCAGCCGCAGATGCCGGGATCGATCTTGTCCGGATCTTCAGGACAACCATCGAAGCAGTCGGGCGTGCCATCGCCGTCCGTGTCGGTATCAGGTACACCGCAGCCGCAGTCCCCTGGATCCGTCTTGTTGGGATCTTCGGGACAGCCATCGAGACAGTCAGGCGTGCCATCTCCATCGGTGTCGGTATCGGGGAGACCGCAACCGCAGGCGCCCGGGTCGATCTTATCGGGATCGTCGGGGCAGCCGTCGACGCAGTCGGGTACCCCATCTCCGTCGGTGTCGGTATCAGGAATCCCGCAACCGCACTCGCCGGGTTCGGTCTTCTCCGGATCATCCGGACAGCCGTCCAGGCAGTCGGGCGTACCGTCACCGTCGGAGTCCGTGTCGGCTATTCCGCATCCGCAGGTACCCGGTTCGGTTTTCTCGGGATCGTCCGGACAGCCGTCATCGCAGTCCGGGACGCCGTCGCCGTCGGTATCCACGTCGGGGGTGCCGCAACCACAGGCGCCGGGAGTGGTCTTGTCCGGGTCGTCCGGGCAGCCGTCGTTGCAGTCGGCCACGCCATCGCCGTCGCTATCCAGATCGGGCGTTCCGCAACCGCACTCACCGGGCTCGGTCTTGTCGGGGTCTTCGGGGCACCCGTCGTCGCAGTCGGGGATACCGTCGCCGTCCGTGTCCGTGTCGGACGCGCCGCAGCCACACGGGCCGGGCTCGGTTTTCAGTGGATCGTTCGGACAGCCATCACAGGCGTCGATGAATCCGTCACCATCGCTGTCGGTCTGGCATTCATCCGGAACGCCGTTGGCGTCGCAGTCGGCACTTGCGCCTTCGGCGATGTCGACGTCATCGGGACTGCCGTTCTGGTTGCAGTCGGGCTCGCACTCGTCGGGGATGGCGTTGTCATTGACGTCGCTGCTCGTGCCATCGAGTAGATCGCATTCGTCGGGAACGCCGTTGTCGTTGCAGTCCGCGCTGGTGCCGTCGGCGATGTCCTGGTGGTCTGGCACGCCGTTGAGGTTGCAGTCCGGCGGCGGGCCGGTGAGCGTACCGGGCGTGATCTGAAAGGCAAGATGCGAGTTGCGTGGCGGGTGCTCGGGGTCCCACGTCAGGCGGACCACGCCGGCGAGCACAAAGTCCGCGCCAAACTCGCACGCGAGGCGCATGATGCCGAGCTTGTTCCCTGGGCCACCGCCGACCTCGAGACTTTCGTCGATCGGCGCGTCATTGATCGTCAGGCCATACATTTCGCCGACGCCTTTGTTTGCGCGGATGCGCAGGTTCATGGCGTCGATGAGGTCGCAGTCAAACTCCTCGACGAGTACGACATCATCGAGTTGGAACGTGGCGACCGCACCGTCCCACGTCAGGACAAAGGCGTGTTCGACGCCGTTACCCCAGGTGAAGTCAAGCTGGTTCTGTGGAGCGCCGGTGCTGACACTCAGATCGAGTTCGAACGTCCAGTTGCGCGTCGGGCCGGCGGCGATGTTGCCGATCCGCCCTTCAGCGGTGAAGCACCCGTCGAAGCCCTGGCCGGCGTGACCGTCGTTGTTGAAGTAGTCAACCACGCATTCCGGGCCGGCGTCAAGACAGTCTGGAATGCCATCGCCGTCGGTGTCGGTGTCGGGCAGGCCGCAACCACAGGCGCCGGGTTCGGTCTTCTCAGGATCTTCCGGACAGCCGTCGCAGGCGTCGATCACCCCGTCGGCGTCGTAGTCTTCCTGACACTCATCCGGCACGCCATCCGCGTCGCAATCGAAGCTGATCCCCTCGGCGATGTCGTCGGCGTCTTCGAAGCCATTCTCGTTGCAGTCGAACTCCGGTGCGGTGTCGAGGCAGTCAGGGATGCCGTTGCCGTTGTCATCGACGTCGGATTCGCCACAGCCGCAAGCGCCGGGTGCGGTCTTGTGCGGGTCTTCGGGGCACTCGTCGCAGTTGTCGATGGTGCCGTCGCCGTCAGTGTCCGGCTGACATTCATCGGGAACGCCGTCGTCGTCGCAGTCCTCGCTGACGCCTTCCTCGATGTCATACACATCGAGAATACCGTTGCCGTTGCAGTCTTCCTCGCATTCGTCGGGGACACCGTTGTCGTTCCAGTCGAAGCTGACCTCGTCAGTGATGTCGCATTCGTCCGGCACGCCGTTGTCGTTACAGTCAGTGCTGCGGCCGGAGGAGATGTCCAGGCGGTCGAGGATGCCATTCTGGTTGCAGTCGCCGGCGGGCAGGAGGTCGTCGGGTAGGCATCCGACGAACAACGTAGCTGCCAGCACGATGCCGAGCAGGATGTGAACAGCGCGTTTCACGACATGCTCCTCTTTCCCATGGCGATCTGACATCGACGGCGTCCGTCCGAAACGTGGGGACGGAGTATCCGCCAAAGTTAAGTAGTACAAATGGTTATGCGGTGTCGCCAAATCGGGACGGAGCTTATCGGGGCGCATGTGTCCGGCCGGCTCGCGGCGCATGCCGACGGACGAGTTATGAGCCGTGGAATCGGGCGGTGCGGTCCGATACGGTTAGGTGTCCGCGGTTGTGTTCGGACGCGATTCAAAGAGACGGTCACGGGCCGCACGGGCGATAAGCTGAACGGCGGGGTGGGTGACCTTGCGCTCGACCGTGATGGCGTAGAACTGCTCTCGTACGCCCGCGAGCTGGCCGACGGCGGCGAGATCATATTGGCGCTGAATCTCCTGCGTAATGATGTCCGGGGCGGCAAACAGGCCGACGCCAGACTGTGCGAAGACTTTGATCAAGGCACTATCGTCGAACTCGCCGGCGACCTGCGGGCGGATTTCGTGTTGGTCGAAATAGCGGTCGAGGCTGCGGCGAAGAGCGGTATCGACACGGGGCAGGAGGAATGGAGCGTTGTCGAGCGATTGCGGGAAGCGGCGGCGGTATTTGCCGGCTTGGGAACGGGGAGCGAACGCGGTTACTCCGCACTCGCCGAGGAGGTGGTTGAACGCGCGGACGCTGAACGGAGGACCGACGGGCATATCGGCCAGCACGACGTCGAGGTCGTGGACGGAGAGCTTGGCGAAGAGGTCGGCAGGTGGTCCCTCCTGGCAGATCATTTGAATGGGCTCGGGCTGCGTGTACGTGGGCTGCAACAGCCGAAATACCACGAGTTTCGGGAGGACGTCGACAACGCCCACGTGCAACTGGAGCGCGTGGCCGGCAGGGCGGCCCTGGAGGACATCAAGGAGTTCGCGACCGAGTGAGAAGATGTCGTCGGCGTAGCGGTAGACGAGGCGACCGGCTTCGGTGAGTTCGAGTCGGCGGCCCCGACGCTCGAAAAGATCCTGCCCCAGGTTTTGTTGCAGGGTCTTCAATTGGGCTGAAATCGTGGGCTGTGAAACGTGGAGTTCCTCGCAGGCGGCGGCGACGCTGCCAGTGCGGGCAACGGTCCAGAAGTAGAGCAGGTGGTGGTAGTTCAGCCACATCGGGGCGACCTCCGCAAATCATAGATCACATCTATGATTTTATGAATTGGATTCTATTTGTCTATGAGACGCTACCCGCCAATACTCAGAGTGAATCCACGGGGCCGAGCCTGATGGAGGTGACAAATGATGCAGATGCAATTGGACTGCCAGAAACTCCAGCTCGACCAGGCCACGCGTGAGGTGGCGTATCGCCGGGTGTACTATGCCCTGGCGCGTTTCGCGGATCGTGTACGACACGTGCGGGTACGCGTAGCCGACGTGAACGGTCCGCGGGGCGGGGTGGATACGCACTGTCTGGCTGAGGCGCGTCTCGCGTCCGGCGGACATGTAGTGGCGGAAGTAGTCGACGAGCGGGTTGAGCCGGCGATCAGTCGGGCGGTGGAGCGCCTGGCCCGCCGGGTGCGGACGGAATTGGAAACCCGCCGCGATCTTCGGCGTCGCCGCGCGACACTGCGAGGGACGCTGCCCGCCGCCTAGGCCGGCCCCGCTTGCCATACCCTGATCCCGCCTGGCGCCGGACGAGGCGCCAGGGGGGATCTTTTTTGAAGTAGGGAATCAGACCCCGGGTTGGTGGTGCCGCAGCATCGCCGGGGCGACTTGAGCCGCGATACAGCGGCGTGTTGGCGGATCGTAGGGTGAAGAAGGCGCTCGTCTGCTCGGTGTTGCTGATCATCTGCCTCGTGCTGTCGCAGATTCTGCCGTCGGCAGTTGGCACTGGCTAGGGCACGCTCGCCCACGTGCTGAAGGTGCTGATGATGGCGGCGTTGGCGTTCCTCACCAGCAAGCTGGTGAACGAGGTCGTTCCGATTCACATCGAGGTGCTGCTGCCGGGGTTCGTGCCGGGGTGCATGATCGCCCGGCCGAAGATGGCGAAGCGTGCCGAGGCGGCGGACCGCGCGAATGCGACGCATGGTCGTCACGACATCCTGGAGACGCCAGTTGAGAAGCGCGCCGCAACGACGATCTCGGCGATTCTCATGGTGCTAGTTGGGCTCTCGATGCCAGCGATCGCGGGCATGGCTGGCGGTCGCGATTGCGATTGGGCCGCGCGGCGAGGTCGGTGTGGTCGTATTGATCATCGCGCCATCAAATGGAATCGGCGGGCCGATGATGACGATCGCGATGTTCTCGCTGGCACTGAACCTGCCGCTGGCTGGCGTATTCATCGTTGCTGTGAGGCGGTTGATTTCCACCGCCGAGCAACGGGCTCTGCCGGCTGGAACAGTCGCGATGGCGTGATGGTGGGGGCCGCATGAGGGGGACCGAGTGCGCGGCCGGGACCGGGTGCTGGCGCGCTGCCGGTGCCCCGTTTGCCGTCATGGAAGGGCGTTTGCGATAATCCGTACCTTGATTGTGCTATTGGGGGTCGCTATCCTCGATATTGGAGCAATTGAGCTTTCGAAGGGATTGGAGCAGGTGGCGGATTATCGGAGCACGCCTTGCGGCAGTCGCTGGCGGCGAAGTCGGCATGACCAATCGCCGATGCTCCAGTAGAGCCGCCCGTAGCGCTGGTTATGGATTTCACATCTGATTCTTGCGATTGGAGCAGGCTGAGAACGGCATGGTGTGAACCCGCCGCATCTGTCGGCCACTTACCGTGCCGCATCGAAATGGGACTGATGGTATCGCCCGGACGCCTTGATTGACGGCCGGGTCGCTCGGAGGTGAACACGTGTTTAACGGCAACTGGATCTCATTCTTCTATTGGGCTGTGATCGTACTCGTCCTGGCCGGTACGGCCGGCGCGCTGGGCGGTACAGGAGAGGCGCCGCCAGTGCTGGAGGTTCCGGCGGTGGATGCAGCCGCGTTGGCCGCTGAGGACGCCGACCGCGAGGCCAGCGGCCTGCCGCCGCGGTTCGCCGTACCGTTTGAGGTGCTCGTCCGGCCCAGTGATGATGGGGTTTGGAAGGAAGTTGACGAGAGCACGGACCGCTGGACGTTGCGCGTCCGCTCGGCGGGTGCCCTGTCGCTCAACTTCGGGTTCACCGCCTACGACATGCCGGCGGGTGGCGAACTGCTGATCTACGCGGCCGACGGCAGCCATCAGCAGGGTCCGTTTACTGCCGCGGATAACGAACTCCACGGTGAGTTGTGGACGCCGGTGGTGCTGGCGGACGACGTCATCGTTGAGGTCACGTTGCCGAAGAAGGCCCGTGATCTGCTGATTCTGGAGTTGACGTCGATCAACGTCGGTTATCGGTTCTTCGGTGAGAAGAGCGGGCCGGAGACGTCGGGCTGGTGCAACAACGATGTGATCTGCCCGGAGGGTGACGACTGGCGCGACGAAATCCCCTGCGTCGGCGTCATTTCGACCGGCGGCTCGACGTTCTGTACGGGATTCATGATCAACAACACGGCGGAGGATGAGACGCCCTTTTTCATGACCGCGCAGCATTGTGGTATCAACCAGGGGAATGCGTCGTCGCTCGTGGTGTATTGGAACTTTGAGAGCCCGGAATGCGGCATGCAAGGCGGCGGCTCGCTAGCGGACAACCAGACGGGGTCATATTACCGGGCATCGTATGGTGCGTCGGATTACACCCTGGTTGAACTGGATGACATGCCCAATCCGGATTGGGGTGTCACATACTGCGGTTGGGATCGCTCGGAAGATGATCCCATTACGGCGGTTGCGATTCACCACCCGTCCACGGATGAGAAGAGCATCAGTTTCGAATATGACCCCTGCACGACCACGAGCTATCTGGGTACGAGCGTGCCGGGCGACGGCACACACATTCGCGTCGAGGACTGGGATGACGGCACGACGGAGCCGGGCTCGTCCGGTTCGCCGCTATTCAATGAGAATCACCATGTCGTGGGGCAATTGCACGGCGGCTATGCAGCTTGCGGCAATGACCTCGCGGACTGGTATGGGCGGATTTCCGTGTCGTGGGCGCAGGGCCTGAGTCAATACCTGGACCCGGGCCAGACAGGCGCGCTGACGCTGGATACGCTGAATCCGGCTGCGGTCGGGCTGCGGGTGTCGCCAAACGAGATCTTCTATTCAGAAGGCGATCCCGGCGGCCCGTTCACGCCAGCCGTGAAGGCGTACGTGGTCGAGAACCAGGGCGAAGAGGGGTTTGATTATGAAGTTACCGTCGACGTGGACTGGCTGACCGTCAGTAACGGCAGTGGCTATCTGGCCGCCGGCGAGCAGGCGTTTGTGACCGTGGCGATCAACGATAACGCGAACCACATGCCGGTCGGTGTTTACCCGGCGACGATCTCATTCGTGAACCTGACCACGCACGAAGGCGACACGACGCGGGCATCCGAGTTGCAGGTGGGCGTGCCGGTCGTGGTGTACGAGTGGAACATGGACACGGATCCCGGCTGGGACATGAGCGGCCAGTGGGCCTGGGGGCAACCGACGGGTGGCGGCGGCCAGTATGGTGGACCGGACCCGACGAGTGGCTACACGGGATCTCATGTGTGCGGCTACAACCTGTCCGGCGATTACACGAACGGCATGCCGGAGTTTCACCTGACCAGCGGTCCGATCGATTGTTCCGAGCTTTCGCAGGTCTCCCTGCGGTTCTGGCGCTGGCTGGGCGTGGAGCAGCCGTTGTACGACCATGCATACGTGCGGGTGAGCACGAATGGCACATCGTGGACGACGTTATGGGAGAATACGGACGATGTGACCGATATTGCCTGGCAGGAGCAGGTGTTCGACATCTCGGACATCGCCGACGGCGCCGCGATGCTGTACCTGCGCTGGACCATGGGCACGACGGACAGCAGTTGGCGGTACTGCGGGTGGAATATCGACGACGTGCAGATCTGGGGCATTGTGCCGCAGCCCGCCGGTCCGGGCGATATGAACTGTGACGGCGTCGTGAGCTTTGACGATATCGCGGGGTTCATCACCGCGCTCGAATCGGAAGAGGCCTATCAGTCCGCTTATCCCGATTGCGAGTGGCTGAATGGCGATCTGGACGCGGACGGCGTGGTTACGTTTGACGATATCGCGCCGTTTGTGGATTTGCTCGGCCGCTGACGCGTATGCACGGGGCTGACATGAAACAAGCGGCGGCAATGCATCGTTACCCGGTGCGTTACCGCCGCTTTCATATGCTGTCGAGCAGGTTCCGGTCCAACCAAGGCCGACCCTCCGGCCGACCCTACTCGAAGTTGTTCACGTCGTCGCCGGTGCCGTACTTGCCGTCCTTGCCGGGGGACATCAGTAGCAGGCCCTGCGGCTGGTTGGGGACGGCGGTGCCGCCCTGAGAGGTTTCGTAGGCTTCTTTATTCATGATGTAGTATGGCCAGGTCATGACGAAGCTCGCGGACTCGGGCGTCAGGACAGTCTCCTGGTCGACTGGATCTTCGCTGCCGAAACTCGCGATTTTGTATTGGTTGGTGGGGTCTTCACCGCCGCCGAGGACACCCGCGAAATCCCACGGATCGATGCCTTCTTCGACAATGCCGGTAAAGAGGGCGTTGTCCTGCATCGTGTAAATGGCGGCGTCCGAGTCATTCATCATGCGCGCGAACGGCACGTTGGGGCGCTGCGCGAGGCGTGCGTTGGCGGCGTAATAGAGCACGGGGCGATTGAAGGCGTCGACGGCGACGAGTTGTTTGAGCGAGTCTTCCGTGGCTTCCGGCGGCGGAGACGCATTCGAGCCTTCAAGAATGAGGTGGCCGGGCACCTCGTCCGGGTCGGCCTCCGGATACATCAACTTCAAGCCGTCGCGCGGGATGTAGGGACCGGCACGGTCAATGGTCGAGACATAATCGTCGTCGGCATTGTCGTACCAGTGCTTCTGCTCCCAATTATCGGTGCCTTCTTCGAGGATGTCGCCGGGCACATTGCGCTTGGGCACGTAGCCCTTCTGGTCGCGACCAACAAGGTAACGGACCATCCACTGCGCGCCGTAGATGTGCTGCTCGCCGTCAAGCGTCTGGTCTTCGGCGGCGGCCGACGGGGGATAGCCGCCCGTCTTGCGGACATCTTCCTCGTTCTCGTTGCGGAACATCTCGAGACCGGACATGAGCGCCTTGAGGGTCGACTTGGTCTGGAGGTTCTTGGCCTGGTCGCGGGCCGCGGACAACGAGGGCACGAGAATCCCGATGAGCATGGCGATGATCGCGACCACGACGAGCAGCTCAATCAGGGTGAACCCGCGTACACTCCGGGCGTCACTCGGAATCACATTGATTTCTGAGAAATAGTTATCCATTATCATTCCACCTGTGCGAGGATAGCTCTCGCGGTACTGCGGGCGCACATCGCCCGCCCACGTCTGTTCATTATGGTTGGTTCCACGTGTGGCGACAACCCACTGCCGGCACTGGGAACCGTCCCGCGGCGGGTGATGCGGACGGATCCTGATCGCGGACATGCTGTAGTTGATAATGTGAAATCGGACGTTGGGGTGACTACGGCTTTGCATCGAGGACGCGGGCGAGCGTTTCGCTGAGCTGTTTCACCGTGTACGGCTTGGCAACAACCCCGACGAACCCGTAAGCCGCATGGTCCGCCATCACCGGATCGTGGCTGTAGCCGCTGCTCACGATGCCGCGTACGTTTGGATCGATCTCGCGCAGTTTGGCAATCGCCTCCTTGCCGCCCATTCCCGCCGGTACAGTGAGGTCAAGGATGACCGCATCGAACGCGCGCCCTGTTTCGAATTCCTGCTGGTATCGGGCGATGGCCGCCTCCCCGCTGACGACGGTCTCGACCTCGTACCCCAGGCGTGTCAATGCCCGGCGGGCGAGTTGCTGCACGACTTCTTCGTCATCCATCACGAGGATTCGGCCGCAGCCGGTCTGTGGGGCGTCGTGGCTCGGCGGTGGGGCGGTCGTGTGCTGCGGGTTGGCGGGTAGGAGAATATCAAACTGGCTGCCGGTCCCTTCCTGCGACCGCACGGTGATCAAGCCACCGTGTTTCTGCACGATCGAGTAGGCGATGGCCAGTCCCAGCCCGCTTCCACTCTGCTTGGTCGTGAAGCAGGGGTCAAAGACCCGCTCGAGGTACCGGGCGGGAATTCCGGTGCCGTGGTCCGCGATGGAGATCTGCACATAGGGCCCCGGCTGGAGTGCGGGGGACGCGTTGCTGTCGAGTTCGACATTCTGGAGGCTGACGCGAACGATGCCGCCATCAGGCATGGCTTGTTGCGCGTTGATCACGAGGTTGTTGATAACCTGGCTGAGTTGGCCCGCGTCGGCCTCCACGGCCCAGATGTCGGGGGCGCACACAAACTCACTGCGCGCATTCGAGCCGCGCAACGCGAAGGTGACCCATTCCTGGATCTGCTGGCCGATCGAGACCACCTGTTTGACGGGCGCGCCGCCCTTGGAGAATGTCAGCAATTGCTGCGTGAGATCGCGGGCACGTCCGCCCGCCTCTTCGGTTTGCGACAGGATGGTATGCAACTCACTGTCCGGCGCGGTGGACAGCTTGGCGAGCGAGATATTGCCGAGGATACCGGTGAACAGGTTGTTGAAGTCGTGTGCGATGCCACCGGCCAGAAGACCAATCGATTCGAGCTTGTGCATACGACGCAGGTCTTTTTCCACCTGCTTGCGTTCGGTGATGTCGAGCGAGGTGAAGCAGGTGCCGGTGGCGGTTCCCAGGGCATCCAGCACGGGCTCAAAGCGCATCTCGAAACACCGCTCGACCCCGTCCGGCCCCGACAGCGAGCGCTCTGTGACGACTGTCTGACCTGCCAGGGCGGCCCGCAGATGTTCCCGTAGGCGTTCGTGTTGCTCTGGTTCGAGGTAATCGAAGATCGGGTCGCCGATACGCATCGCGCGCCCCGTCAGCATTCGAGCGATGTCCTGGGCCACGGCGTTGCAGGTACGAATCTCGCCGTCGCGCGAAAGCAGCAGGATGCCATGTGAAACACTGTTGAAGATGGCCCGCAGGGTTGCCTCGGAGTCGCGCAGCGCCTGTTCGGCGCGCGTGCGCTCGGTCACGTCACGCGTAACCGTGATGATCGCCGTGGCCGTGGCGTCGCCTTCATGAGCAACGAATTGGCTGGTCGTTTCCACCCAAAGCCACGCGCCGTTCTTGTGCTGCAGGCGGTACTCGAGACGAATGGGAGTGCCGGTATCCAAGGCCTCCTGCCCCGCACGAACCACCTGCTGGCGATCATCCGGATGGATGTTCTCATAGCCGTTGGTGCCCACCAGTTCATCCGGGGTGTAGCCCAGCAATGACTGCACCGCGGGTGAGACGTACAGTACCTCGCCATCGATACTGCTGCGCGCGATTACATCCGTCGCATGCTCGGCCAGCAGCCGATAGCGCGCCTCGCTCTCGCGCAGCGCGTCCAGCGACTTGCGCCGCTCGGTAATATCCTCAACCGCAATGACAATGCCCGTCACGTTGCCGGTCGCATCCTTCAACGCGTTCGCCGTGACGTTCAAATAGTACGACTCGCGCCGCAGCGTAGGATCATGGAACGGATAGCCCATGAGCATGAACGGCTCGCCTTCGGCCATCACCCGGCGATACAACTCTGCCAGGCCGCTGGTCTCGAGACTCGGAAAGCACTCAAAGATGTTCTTCCCCAGCACTTCCTCACGCCGTACGCCGGTCATCAGCTCCTGCCCGACGTTCCAGAGCTTGATCTTGAAGTCACGGTCTGCGACCCACACACCGATCGGGATACTCTCAATGACCATGCGGCTCAGTTCTTCCGAACGCCGCAGTGCCTCCGCATCCTCAGCTTGCCCCGTCAGGTCTCGAATCACCGCCAGAAGATGCGGCTTCCCGTGGTACAGAAACCGCTGACCCCGAACCTCGATCGGAAAACTCGAGCCGTCTTTGCGCATGTCCCTCGATTCAGCGTGAAACACAGCGTCGTCAATGGTCCCTGACCGGAACTGCTCAAACAGATGCCGGTAGTCGCCATGAACAATGCGCGCCCCCGTCAGTCCAATGAACTCGTCGCGCGAATAGCCGTACAACGAGCACGCCGCCACGTTGGCATCCACGATCCGCCCGTCAAGATCAAACACCAGCAGCGCATCGGTTACCGAGTCACGGATCTGATGTTGCTCCGCGACTTCTGCCCGCAGCCCTGCGCAGTCCTCTTCGAGTTGTCGGACACGCCCCTGCAACGTACGAGCCAATTGGCGCAGCGCGTCGCCGCTCAAACACTCAACGTCCGCTGCGGCGAGCGGCGCGCCCTCAGCCCCAACGCTGCGTTTCGCCTTGGACACGTTGCCGTCGTACCCGGAATCCATCGCTCCGGCTCCCAACCCGATATTCATACCAGTTCGCGCTAACAACACATTATAGCCGGCCTGAAACGGACTGCGGCCCGTAGGTACTATCGGCACAATTTACCGGACCCCCAGTGCAAGTGCGGCGTTTTGCTGGCGGCGCGCCGCCACCCTGCATCGGACGCACACACAATCCACGCATCAGCGTGTGCGATGCGACGTCTGTTCGCCAATCCCACCGACAGTCCGCGGACTCAACCCAGCGCTTCGACCACCTCCTCGCTCGGCGCAAACCCGCGTCGCTGCGTGTTTTCCGTGATCACACGCGGCTCACAATACTGAATCAGGTAGTCCGGCCCGCCGGCCTTCGTGCCCAATCCGGACATCTTGAATCCGCCATACGGCTGCAAATCCACACGCGAGCCGGTGATCGGACGGTTGATGTACAGATTGCCACACTCGCACAACGCGCGGGCCTGTTCCAGATTGGCCGGGCTGCGCGAGTAAACGCCGCCCGTGAGTGCGTACTCGGTACCATTGAATATGGCGATCGCCTCGTCGATGTCTTGGGCCCGCACGACGGCGAGGACCGGCCCGAAAATCTCGGCCTGCGCGATAGTCGCGTGCGGCGGCACGTCGTCAAAGATGTGCGGGCCGACGAAGAAGCCGCCGGTCTCTTCCACCAGCCGCTCTACCGCGACCTCCAATACACACTTGGCCTCCTGCTTGCCTTGTTCGATCAACTTCTTCACCCGGTCTCGGGCGTCCTTGTCGATCAGTGCCGGGATGGCGGTCGTGGCTTCCTCCGCCGGACCGACGGATTTCGAGCGGGCCGCTTCGACGAGCCGTTCCATGAAGCGGTCGTGCACCGCGTCCAGCACGATTACGCGCGACGCTGAGGAACATTTCTGCCCCGCATAGCTGAACGCACTGGCCATGACGCCCTTGATGGCTTCGTCCAGGTCGGCGTTGGCGTCGACGATGATCGCGTTCTTGCCGCCCATTTCGGCGATCACTTTCTTCAACGCCGGTCGCGCCGAAGGGGATTCCGCCGCCGTCTGGTAGAGCTTCTCGCCGACCTCGCGCGAGCCGGTGAACGAGACCATCGCCACACCCGGATGACGGACCAGCAGATCACCGACCGTCTTGCCCGGGCCGGCCACCAGGTTGACCACGCCCGCCGGCAACTTCGCCTCGTTGAGCACGGCCATGAATTTGCCGGCCACGGCGGCCGCGGCACTCGACGGCTTCATGACGACTGCGTTTCCGGTCACGACCGCCGCAGCGACCATGTTCGCCAGCAACGCCAGCGGGAAGTTCCACGGACTGATCACCGCAACCACACCGCGCGGCCGATAGAAATACTCGTTCGTTTCGCCTTCGATCGGCCGGCGCCGGGGATGCTCGGCGATGCGCACCATCTCGCGGGCATAATAGTTGCAGTAATCGATGGCCTCGGAAACATCGGCATCGGCTTCGCGCCACGTCTTGCCGCATTCCAGCGCCATCAGGCCGGCCAGTTCGAACCGCCGTTCCTGCAAACGCTCGGCAACCTGGTGCAGCACGTCGGCGCGTTCTTCGGCTGGCACGCGGCGCCAGGACTTGAAAGCCTCTTCGGCGGCTGCGACGGCGCGGTTCACCGTGTCCTCGTTGACCAGCGCGATCTTTGCGACGATTTCCTTCGGTCGGGAGGGATTGATCGACTCGAGCCACGCTCCGGTTGTTACCGGCTGGCCGCCGATTACGGCGGGGATTTCGCGCCCCAACTCCGCCCGCGCCTGCGCCAGCCCCGCCTGCATATGCTGCCGGTTTGGCTCCAGCGAAAAGTCCGTGTTCGCGACATTCTCAAATGGTTCCATGATCGGTTCCTCAAACTCATATCGCATGATGACCGGCTTCTCAGGCGGCGGGGTGCGCTGGCCAATCGCCTCCGGGTTTTCCAGCAACTCGTCCTGCTTGGCATCGTCGGTCGACTGCCGCAGGAAGGACTCATTCGCGGTGTTCTCGAGCAGGCGCCGGATGAAGTACGCCATGCCGTTCACGAGATTGCCATAGGGTGTATAGATGCGACAGCGCTGCTCCATCTGCAGGCCGGCCTGCTTCATCGGATCGCCCATCCCGTACAGCATCTGCAACTCGAACGCCCAGCCCGGGACGTCCAGCAGTCGCCGCAGGGCGATCGCGTGACACAGGCTGCGGACGTTGTGACTGGCGAAGGCACCGTGCACATGCTGGTAGTTCTCGAGCAGTACGCGCGTCATCCGCTCGTAACACGCGTCCGACTCCCACTTCTGCTCCCACACCGGGACCGGCCAGCCGCGCTGCGCGGCCCAGACCGTTTCGCTGTCCCAGTAAGCGCCCTTGACCAGCCGCACCCAGATCGGCGTGCCGCGCCGCTTGCAGTACGCGACCGTACGCGCTGCGTCGCGATCGCCGTCCTTGAGGTAGGCCTGTAAGACAATCCCGAAGTGGGGATAATCGCGAAACTCGTCCTCCATGAAGACTTCTTCGCAGACGTCGAGCGTCAGGTCCTTGATCGCATAGTGCTCCATGTCAATATGGACATGCGCACCACCCTCCATGCCCTTTCGTAACAGCGGACGCAACAGCTCCTTCATCCGTGCCTTGCTGGCTTCCGGCGCGATCGGATCAAACCCCGGGTACAGCGAGGTCAGTTTTACCGACACATTCACCCGCGGAATCGGCTTGCCGTCCGCCTCGTCACAAATCAGCACGGGCGACCAGTTCGCGGCGTGCTTCGGCAACTCGCCGATCAGGTCCATATAGGTCTGGTGATACGCGTCGGCTTCGACCGACGAGACGGCTGCTTCGCCGAGCACGTCGATCGTGAAGGCCAGCCGTCGCCGCCGCATCGCCCGGATGGCCCGCTCCGCCTCCTCGACGTTCGACCCGGGAATGAACGAGCCCGCCATGAGCGCCGCACTACGTCGGGCCGCTTGCGCACATAGCCGGGGCCACAGCCCATCCTCATTATCGAAGTCCATGGCCCATGAGACGAGTTCAACCAGCCGCCGCACCGCCGGCTTGGGCTCCAGCTCCCCCAGTTCACGCGGCCGCACGTGCGCGTGAGCCGCCTGATGCCCGTCGCCGTGCCCATTCCCGTGTACGGGCAGGACGAAATACTCCTTCAGGTGACGCGCCAGCGTCGCGTCGTCCTGCATCATCGGCAACACGTCGATGAAGCGGAACGCCTGCACCTTGAACCACTCGTCCTGCATGCAAAGCTGCAACGCCCGCTCCTGCCACCAGTCATAGTGGTAGATCTGCGGCGACGCGCTCTGCATGCGGTCGAACATCTCCCGACCCAGCTTCTGGGTCAGGTCCTCCAGTTGCCGATCCAGGGCTCTTACGGGCATGTAGCACCTGCCAAACTGATAGCGGGGCGGCGCACCCATCGTTGGAAGGTCGCGGCGATTGGCGTGCGAACCGACGCCGGCACGCGGCCCACGGATTGCCGCGCAAGCCCGAATCTTAGCGATTCCTCGAACCAGCGGCAACGCAGTGCAGGCGCAGCGGGCAATCCCGACTATTATCTGGACAGAGGACGATAAAACGACTGGACGCCGACCCCGGGAGGCCGATTCATGCTTTGCCACCACGCATCGGTGCGCGCCGCGCGCCAACTGCTGCCACTTGCCGCGATCTGCGGCCTGCTCGTCACGCTTGTTCCCGCAACCGCCGAGGAACCGGCGACTCAGCCGACGTTCCATCCGCAAGCGTTGGAAGTCGTCAATCGGTCCTTGGAGCAATACCGCGCAGCCAAATCGTACCAGGACAATGTCTCGGGAAGCTCCGAGATCGAGGCCAAGGACGCCCTGGGCCAGGACGTGAATGAATCCAACAGTTTCGCGCAGACCTTGGCCTACGCGCGCCCCAACCGCGTCGCCGTCAAGTCCGATGAATTCGCGATTGTCAGCAACGGCAAGAAGCTCTGGCTCTATACCGGCACGTTTGACGAATACACCGTTGCGCCGGCCCCGGACGAACTCGACTACTCAGCCTACCTCCAGCAGCTGTATGTGAACGAGCCGCCCCACCCGGTCCTCTACGCGATTAGCAATTCCGATAAGTCGTTTGAGGAGCTTTTTCCAGCCGTCGTTTCGCTCGCTGCCCCCGCGCGCGCGGAGAGTGAAGGCGAAGCCGTCATCCGCATCGCGGGCAAGTTCGATGCTGCCGAAACACCGTTCGGCTTCCGCGAGCTGGTGCCCTTCACACTCTGGTTCAACGCTGAAACGGGCCTCTTCACGCGGATCGAGGTGGATCTTGCAGAGGCGTTTGAGAACACCATCAAGTCGCTGGGCGCCGCGAATCAGCAGATGCCCGGCGTGCCCAAGGATATCACGCGGGCGGTCGCCTCTCTGAGACTCTCCGATGTCAAGCTGAATGAGCAGGTTCCGGACGAACGTTTCACGTACGCCCCCGAGCCCTACACGAACAAGGTCGACGAGTTTACCGACCCCACCAGCGCCGCCGGCACCGACCCGACCACGCTGGTCGGCAAACCCGCCCCTGGCTTTGTTGGCCAGACGCTGAAAGACAAGCAGCTATCGCTGGATCAACTCAAAGGGCGTGTCATAGTGCTCGACTTCTGGGCCACCTGGTGCGGGCCGTGTGTGCGGGCCTTCCCCGCCATCAACAAGCTGCACCAGAAGTACGCGGAGAAGCCGGTGACCATTGTCGGCGTCAACCAGGATGCCCCCGGCGCTCTCAGCAAGGTCAAGGAGATGGTCAAGAAGCATGAACTGGCCTTCACCCAGTTCCTTGACGCCGGCAACAAGGTCGGCCGCAAGTACAAGGTCAGCGCCATCCCGTGCACGGTTGTCATCGGCAAGGACCAGAAGGTGAAGGCCGTCCACGTCGGGTTCACGCCCAACCTGGAGGAGGAACTGACCAAGGAAATCGACAAGCTCCTCAAGGGCGAGGAGTTGGAAACGTCTGACCAGTAGTCACGACGCCCCGCCGGGGCCCATGACCGCGGTCAATCAGCCGGCACGCACCGCTTCTCCGCCCATTGCCGCAGGGCGGCGACGCGCTCGGCCATCGTGACCGAGAGCGGCGGAGAGTTCTCCAGGGCCTGCTTCAAATCTGCCGTCCCGAGTTCACGCCGATCGGCGAAAGCCTCATGCAAACCGGCAACCACCGCCTGCTCGATTTCCGCACCACTATAGCCATCCGAAGCGTCCGCGAGCGCTTCGAGATCGAACAACTGAGGCTCGCGCCCCCGGCGGCGCAGGTGAATCTCGAAGATCTGACGACGGACATCCCGGCGCGGCAGATCCACGAAGAAAATCTCGTCGAAACGACCTTTGCGGAGCAGTTCCGGCGGTAAGGCCTCAATGTCGTTCGCCGTGGCGACGAGGAAGACCGGGGCCGTGTGCTCCTGCATCCACGTAAGTAGTGCACCGAACATGCGTTGCGACAGGCCGCCGTCAGTGCTGCGTGAGGCGGCCGAGGCGAAGGCCTTCTCGATTTCGTCAATCCACAGAATGAGCGGGGCCATCATCTCCGCCTGGGCGAAGGCGTCGCGCAAGCGCCGCTCGGATTCGCCGACGTAACGGTCGTAAAGCGCGCCGACGTCCATGCGCAGCAACGGCCGTTGCCAGGCAGTGGCGATTGCCTTGGCGCACAGGCTCTTCCCGGCTCCCTGCACGCCCAGCATGAGCACTCCGCGCGGCGATTCGAGGCCGTACTCGCTGGCTTCCTCACCCGTGGCGAAGTGTCGCTGACTGAGCCATGTCTTGAGGCGTCGCAAACCGCCAATCTCATCGAGGTTCACCGGCGCCTGGACGTATTCAAGCAAGCCGCCGCGGTGCAGCGCCTTGCGCTTCTGCGCGAGCACCGTGTTGATGTCTTCCTCATCGAATCGACGGTCATCGATGACGGTGTCTTTCACGATGCGCTCAACCTGCCGGCGCGTCAGGCCGCGCAGATTGCGCAAGATTGTCCGCAGCCCGCCGCGGGTGATCTCGATTTCGAGCGGGTTCTTGCGGTGCTCACGTCGAAGCGTATTGAGCACGATCTGCTCGATCTCGCTTTCTTCGGGCAGGGAGATGCGGAAACGTGTGGCATAATCGGCAACCACATCAGGCAGCTCGTCCTGGTGGTCGATCAACACGAGCTGACCGCCGGAGTCCTCATAGCGACGGAGCGTCGTGCGCAGCGTTCGGAGCGTACGCTCATTACGCAGATGGGCTGCGAGGTCCAGCATGATGCAGATGGGTTTGGTCTGCAGGCCGGCCAGGTGTGTCAGGGCCGCGACCGGCTGCTCCGTGTTGGGGATGGCGGGACTGCCCGCGAGAATGCCGTCCTGGATGCCGCCGCAGATTGACCAGACCCATAGCGGACGACCCAATTGCATGGCGACATCACGGATCAGGCTGAGCGCGTAGTCTTCTTCGAACGTGCAAATCGTGAGGCCGGAGTGGCCGATCCGGATGAGACGTTCGAGCTCGCTGCGGTCACTCATGCAGAGACCCTCCTCAACGGCGTTTCATACTGCGCTGCGCGTCGAGGCTACCGAACGAACTGCCCCGCTGCAATGATGCAAAACCGGCCGGAGCCGGGGCAGGGCCGGGAATGCCGTTGGCTGTCACCAGCCGCTGGGCTCGCCCGTAACCGCCGCAGGACGCGTGCTGGCCACTGGTTGGGTTGCCGCGGGGCGAAGTCGACTGGACCAGTATCCGATCGCGATGCCGAAGAGCGTCGCGGCAAACAGGATCAGGAGAACCAGCAGGAACCACTGTGGCGGGTTACCCCATTTGGCCGACGGCTGTGGATGTACGCCGGTGGCGAGCGCCGTCCGCTGCTCGGGGCTGATGTCGCGGCCACACTCGGGGCACCGCGGCGCGCTCTGGCCACGGAGGTCGTATCCGCACGCCAGGCAGTGTGTGCCGCAGCGTTCCAGCACGCGCGGGCGATCCATCCAGATGAGGTACGGGACCCAGAACGCAATCACCAGACCCGCCACGATCAGGTTGTCCAGACCAATCCGTGAAGCCAGGATGCCCGCGATCGGCAAGCCGACGATCAGCGGTACGATTGCGAAGGCGCGTCGCCGCAAATCCACGGTTAACAATGACTTGCACGAATGACACCGCCAGCGCGCACCCACCGGTCGCAGCAGGTACGTCCCCGAGATGCGCTCACGACACACCGGGCAGGTTGCGAAGATCGGCACGACGCGTGCTCCGGGCCGGCTGCCACACCGGCGAGGACCGACCACCCCGGGCCCCGCAGCCCGGCATGTTCGATTCGTCCGGAAGGGCTTCGGAAAGTATACTCGCGCCGAACGGATTGACGACATCGTGTTTCGGAGACGGCAACGAGCCTGATGAACGATGAACGCGTCGAAGAGTGGGTGCAGCAGGCAACGGCGGGCGATGCGGACGCCTTGCAGCTTTTGCTGGTGCATTATCATCATCAGTTGGCCACCCTCGTGGTGGGGCGGATCGAGCCGGACGTGCGGGCACTCGTCGAGCCGGAGGACGTGTTGCAGCAGGCGTACGCCGCCGCATTCGCGGGGGTGGCCAGATGCAGGTTCGACGGCGCGGGTGGATTCTACAAGTGGTTGGAGACAATCGTCCTGGCGCGGCTGGCCGACCTGAGGCGCCGACTGCGGAGCCAGAAGCGTGACGTCCGTCGGCACGTGCCGCAGCAGACGCTGGCGCAGTCAACCTACGATCTGTTCGGCACCGTCACAGCCGGGGACACGACGCCGAGCCGGGCCGTGGTGCGGAATGAGGCGGTGGCGGCGGTGCTGTCGAGTCTGGCGCGGCTGAGTGAGGATCGGCGGGAGGTGATTCGGCTGCGGTTTCTGGAGGGGCGATCAGTCGCGGAGGTGGCGGAGCGGCTGGGTAAGAGTGAGGGGGCGGTGCATCAGCTTTGCAGCCGGGGGCTGTCGGACTTGCGGAGGCACTTGGAGCCGCTGACGGCGCGGCTGAGCCGGGGGGAGTAGGGCGCGTTTTGCACAGGTGAATCGTCCGGAGGACGGGGAACTTCGGCGGAAAACGTACGGATTTCGATTTTTCTTTGCTGCGGGGTGTCAGATTCTGGCGCGAATTGCGGTCGGACGGTAGGAGCCGCTACGGCGGCTGCCGGCCCGGGAAAGCGGGGACGGTGCGCCTGGCGTGCCGGGTGGTGCGGACGACGTACCGCCCGGCACGCGGGTGCGGGACAGACCGGGTGTTGGTGGCGGCGGTTGCCGCCGGGTGAGCGGGACTGCGAGATTGAGGTGCCTGAACGGGCCTGGAACGGGAGAATGAAATGACGCTGCGCGGAATGCTGTTGGCGGGGATGGTGGTTTGGTTCGTGGGTATTGGGGCGATGGAGGCTGCTGCGGATCCGCCGGAACCCGGGGATTTGGATGTAACCAACTTGTGGTTGAACAGAAGCAGCAATCCAGACGAGGTGCTCTTGGGCGCGACGATCACGAACGTGACGGACATGCCCATCGAGGACGATTTCTATTGCGCGTTCATCTACTGGGATGCTGATGAATGGGTGTGCGTGTTCGACGGTGTCGGCATTTTGGTTACGGAAGACATTCCGCCCGGTGGACTGGTCTCGGTCGACGCGATTGACTCCGATTATGGCGGGTACTGCCAAGTCGGGTTGATTGTCCCTTACGAACCGGGGTCTGACTGCAACGTGTTTGACCCGCTCGGGCGCGGTGGGCAGAACCAGTACACGGAGAACTTATGCGTGGGCGAGGTTGACCTCGGGCCTGGCACGCCGTGGCAGTTCTCGCCGCCAGTGCAATTGGCTGGCCGTTCTATCGCGGTCAACATGACGAACTTCGGCCCGAATCAATTCTCGATACCATTCCAGATTGGTTGGGATAAGCACGTCGGCGGAGTTTGGAGCGAATTCGGCACACAGACTGTCACGCATCCGTTCATGTGGGGGCAGTTGGACCACTCGGAGAGCTACACGCTTCCGGTTGGACCAGCCGACTATGAGTTGGATCAGGTGCGAGTGCGATTGGATACCGAAGACATCTTGGTGGAACACGATGAGGATAACAACGAGACGGATCCGTATCAGATTCCGCTGTCCGACTTGACCGTGACCGACATCTGGTGGGATCCGCCCACGATCTACCCGGGTGCAAATGTTCGGTTCTATGCGCGAGTCGAGAACGTGGGCCCGGGTGGGACGGTTCAGGACTACGATGTGAAGTTCATTGTAGAGTCGGATACGGGAGTTGAGTTCGAGGATCTTGTTACGGTACAGCACGACACGGGGTTCGGTATGCGCGCACCGGCTTTTCCCAATGCTGATTTTTCGACGGGAACGTTTGAGAACTGGACGGTCGAAGAGGGCGATGTGACGATTCAGGAATGGAACCCGGATGGTGCGGCTGCGGAAGCGCCGTACAACGTCTTGCGAATGGGACATGCCTGGCCGTACAGCACGATTACTTCTGATCCGTTTTCGATCCCGACGGAGAGCGATGTCCTCGTACTGCGCTGCCAGGAGAAAGTCAACCCTCAGTACGATCCGTGGTTCCAACTAGTCCAGCCTGATACCGGAGCTGTGTTGGCCCAACGCTTCATCGATATCGACGTGGACGGGCGCTGGGTCACTTACGTGCTCGACGTGCGCGAGTATCGTGGGGAGGAAGTTCGCTTGCGCATTCGCGTGCCGAATGTCTCAACGTATTGGATGTACGTTATGGGCGCCTGGTTGGGGTCGGATCCGGGTATTGGGATGACTGTTGCCCTGCCAAGCACAAGCAGCACCTGGTACGTTGAACAGTCAGGGTTCTTCACGATTACTGCGATCGTAGATCCGGACGATGAGGATGGGGATGATGTTCCGGAGGTCGATGATTTCGGCGGGGCTTCCAATAACGTACGTGTGGAGTGCCCTACGTGTCCGCCTAGCCCGTTCGTGAGCTTCGACCAACCCGCAGTCGAATTGGGCGAGGGTGACGCTACCGGGATGATGGCGTTCAACATCTCACTGTCCGAAGTCGTGGATTTCGCGCAGGTGTCGTATCACACTTGGAACGGCACGGCGGAGGCGGGGTTGGATTATGAGGAGACCAGCGGTGTGCTGGAGTTTGTGAATACGGATGTCGGTGTCATTGAGGTGCCGATCCTCGATGACGAGGTCTTTGAGGGTGACGAGACGTTCTGGCTGGTGCTGAGCGGGCCGGTGGGGTGCGACTTCGGCACGGAGCCGAATTACGCCATCGCGACGATCATCGACAATGATCCGCCGCCGCCATTGCCCGGCGACCTCGATTGCGACGGCCGCGTCACGTTTGATGACATTGCGCCGTTTGTGAAGGCGCTGGCCGGTCAGGACGAGTACGAAGCGGCCTACCCTGATTGCCGCTGGCTCAATGCCGATGTCGACGGCAACGGGCTCGTGACATTCGACGACATCTGGCCGTTTATCAGTCTCCTGGGCGAGTAGCCCCTGCAACGCAAACACGTGGGAGCGGGGAAAAGCCGGGTGAGGTGCACGGGGGGGCGCCTCACCCGCTATCTAATGCGTGCGCCGCACAAGCCGCCCGCATATCCCCCGAACCACGGCCTTCAATCGTCGCCGTCGGACGGAATGAGCACATGCCACTTGTCGAGCCACTCCTCCGGCGTCCGCAGGTGCCGTTCGTAGTCTTCGACGACAACGCGATCTTCGACCGGGCGGAGGTGATGGTCCAGGGTGAAGCGAACGCGGCCGTGCGGACGGTCCTCCGTCGACGCAAAGGAGACGACTAGGTGCCCCGGATGATCCGGGTCTCCGGCACGAGCCGAGTGAAACCACTCGAATTGATTGACATCAACACACTGGTCAGCCGGAACGATCTCCTCGGGTTCCTCTCCATCTGACGAGTGAATCTGCCCGGACGCGCTGGCCAAATCCAGGAAGGCATAGGCTACGCACGGCGCCGGGTCGATTGCGATGCGTTCCGGAACGTGCGGCGGGCCGAGGCCGTCCATGTCGAGCGGATCGAGGATCATGACCACGTGCACCATCTCGTACTTCGTCGGCGCTTCGGCGGGGTCGTCGTCGTGCTCCGAGTGGATCGCGCCCATGTGCGGATCGAGCCGTACAAGCATACGGTCGGGATCGTCTTCTTGTGGCTGATTGAAGCCGTCGAGCTTGTTGTTTACGCCGCGGGCTACGAGCGCGGGGCGCCCATCGGCGAAGAAGTCCTCGACAACGAGGATTGCGTTCAGGTTCCCCCAGTGCCAGAACGTGGAGTGGATCGCGCCCGTGTGCGGATCGAGCCGTACGAGCGCACCGGGGTAACCATTGGTGTCGGAGAAGAAGACCACGAATTGCGGGCCGGTGCCGTCAAAATCGGCGGCGACAACATGGCGTGCCTCCCAACGTCCCATGCTCTGCTCATTGTCGGGCCAGATCCACTGATTGCCCAACGGCGTGAAGTCCAGCCGCCAGAGCTCGTGGCCGGCTTGCAGCGCGACGACCGAGTTTCCGGCCGAATCGATCGCACGTTTGTTCGCGGCCAGCACCACCGGATCGTCAAGCCGCGAAGTCGCCGGCGTGAGGCCGACGGTGCTGAGTTTCCAGGGCGCATCAATGTCGGGTAGCCAGTTCAGCGGACGGGGCTCCGCCTGATTGGCGTACCGACCCAACAGACGCTGCCCATCGCTTGCAATAGACACGCCGACCAGCGGCGAGTTGAGAAAATAGGCAACCGGGGCGGCGATCAGCATCACGAGCAGCAACGCGGCACCAGCGGACAGGGCGGTACGCCGCGTTCGCCGGCGCCGGTGCGGCAAGGCTACGGACGACCCGCTGTTCAGGGCGGCCAGTACTTCGGCGGCTGATTGGAAGCGATCGGCGGGGTCCTTGGCCATCAGGCGCAGGGCGATGCGCGCCAGCGCCGGGTCCACGCCCGCGGCGAGACGGCACGGGTCGCGCGGCTCCTCGGTCATGATGCGATGGATGGTTGCCGTCGGTGTTTCGGAACGGAACGGCGTGGTGCCGGTGAGCATCTCGTGCAGGACGACGCCGACGGAGTAGAGATCCGTGCGCTGATCGATCCTGCGATCGCCGCGGATCTGTTCCGGGCTCATATATTCCGGCGTGCCGAGCAGGGAATCGTGCTGCGTGATTGTGATCTGACTCGATGCGATGCGGGCGAGGCCGAAGTCCGCGACCTTCGCACGGCGTTCGGGGCCGTCGAGCAGGATGTTGGACGGCTTGATGTCGCGGTGCAGGAGTCCGCATTGGTGCGCCGCGTTGAGGCCGGCGAGGATCTCGCTGAGGAGGCGGCAAACTTCGGTCGTGCTGAGCGGTGGCGCGCTGCGGAGCAGGTCGGCTAGGCTGCCATCGCGCACGTATTCCATGACGATGAACGGTGCACCATTCTGTTCGCCGATGCCGTGGACGGTGATGACGTGGGGGTGTTGCGTGGCTGCTGCGGCGCGAGCTTCGATTTCGAAGCGTTTGCGGCAGGTCCGATCGGCCGCCAGATCCGGGCGCAGGACTTTCAAGGCGACGGTACGATCGAGCTGTGGGTCGTATGCCTCAAGGACGATGCCCATGCCACCGCGACCGATCTGGCGTTTGACCTCGTAGTCACCCAGCCGGGCGCGAGACGCGGGGCTGTCAGACGCTGCGAGGACGCCGCTGGCGACCAGGGCGGCAATCGGGTCTTCGTCGCGCTGGAGTGTAGCGGTAAGTTCGAGGTGGGCGCGGATGTTCTCGGCCAGGTCGGGGTGCTCGGCGCACAAGGCATCGATATCCACGCCCTCACCACGGGAACGCCGCTCGACGGCATCGTTCACGATCCGCCCGAGGCGTTCATGTACTTCATCCTCGTTCCAACGATGTGTGCGCGTTTCCACTAGTTGTTTCGCCGTGCTGATTGACGGGCCTTTCCACTCCGGTGTTTCCGAACCATGCAGTATACCAGAAGAGATTGGTTGGGGTGCACGCGTCGGCGGACAGCTCGCTACGCCGTGCCAAAGCGGGCCTCAGGCTGACGTTTTGACAGGGGTGGCGCAGCGGACGGATTAATCGGAAGAAAGCTATAAGTGCTTGTTTTTAATAGATTTACGTTTTCGCATTTGATTTGGCACGCTTGTTGCTTCTTACAGCTAAGCCATCGGTTCGCGGGTGGTTGCCGACGGCCGCTGAGACGAAACAAACCGCCCCACACAGCGTGCTGAGCACCAAGTTGCACACAAGGAGTCGAGCGATGATGTTGGCCAGACGTAACCTTGCCATGCCGTCGCACGCGGAGCTGCGCCGCGAGCTCGACCGCGTCTTCGACGGCTTTCTCGGACCCCAGGCGAACCCCATGCGGTCACGGGCCTATCCAGCCCTCAACGTCTGGGAAAGTGACGAGCGGCTGATGGTTGAGGCCGAGGTCCCCGGTCTGAACATGGACGACCTTGACATCACCATTCAGGGTAACGAGCTCACTATCAAGGGCCGCCGCCAATCGCTGGAAGGCGAGAATCTTGTCTACCATCGGCGGGAGCGCGGCACGGGCGAGTTCACCCGTTTCATGACCCTGCCGTTTGATGTCGACGCCGACCGCGTGGAAGCTGCCCTGAAGGACGGAGTGCTGATGATCATCCTGCCCAAGTCGGAACAGGCCCGGGCGCGGAAGATCACGGTCAAGAGTGCCTAGTCTGCGGCGCCGCTGTCGCGGATAGGCGGCTTGTAATAGAACAGATGATAGACCCCAGCGCATGGAGAGCATGCCATGAGTGATACGCCGAACATCGAGAAACGAGAGCAAACGCAGGAAGTGGCCGAGCGCACGCGGGGCGGACGCAGCTATGTTCCGCCGGTAGACATCATCGAGCGCGGCGACGAGCTGTTGTTGATGGCCGACGTGCCGGGTGCGCGGGCTGAGAACATCGATGTGGATTACGAGCGGGGAGAGTTGCGGATCACGGCGCGGGTGGAGCCGCGGCAGGATCCGCGGACGACTTACCTGCTCCGCGAGTATGGGACGGGCGACTATGTCCGCACGTTCCAGGTGGGCGAGGGCATCGACGCCAGCAAGATCGAGGCAGAGGTGAATCAGGGTGTCCTGACGCTACACCTGCCCAAGGCGGACGAGGCCCGCGCTCGGAAGATCGCCGTGAAGGGCGCCTGATCGTGACGCAATCACCGCCCGAACGCCCCATCTTCTGAGGGTTTCCGGAACAAAAGACCAGCTATAGGCAGTCAAGGGTGAAGTAGAAGAATTCGGTTTGTTTGA
>CAYXTR010000008.1:0-161856 GCA_964468185.1 uncultured Planctomycetales bacterium
AACAACAGCGTTTCACGTGAAACGCTCCGGCTGAGTCTCCCCCGCCCCCAATCCCTCCCCCCCCTCAATCCCTCACTCCCTCACTCCCTCACCCCCACCAACTCAACAGGCGCCGCGGCCGCAGTCTCAATCCCTCGATCTCTCGCGCTCTCAACTCTCCACCCTCCGCATCGCTTGCTTGCGGCCGTACGTTAGTGAGCGCCACAGCCATTCGAGTGGGCCGAAACGGTAGTGACGCAGCCACAGCACACTGAGCGGGATCTGGCAGGCGTAGATGACGATGGTCAACACGATGCCCCAGGCCGTCCCGACCTTGCCGAACAACGCAAGGCCGTAGCTGTAGAAGATCGTCGTGCAGATGGCCGTCTGCAAAAGGTAGTTGGTCAACGCCATCCGGCCGACGCGCGAGATGGGGTGCAGCAGGTTCTTCCAGAAATCGCGGCGGGTCAGCAAGATCACCACGCCGAAATAGAAGAAGCACAGCGCCGCATGGCCGGCGTACGAGAGCAGCGACGCGGGGATTGACCACCACGAAATAGTCTGCGTCCCGATGATCTCATTGGCCAGCACTGCGACCAGGTTGCCCACCAAGCCGATCGGCAGCGACCACCACATGACCCGCTTGATCCAATCCAGGTGGGCGTCAATGTTGTGGAGGATGCCATTGCGGCCGAGGTAGAGGCCAAAAAGGAACATCCCCAGCACACTTGGCACGACGAAGAAGATCTGAATCACAAAGAAGGCGGCATACTCGATCAGCCGCTGCTGCATGATCTGGAAGAAGCTACCCTGCTGATAGATCTCATATGTCTCAGCGAGCCACGGCGGCATCTCGTCTTCATCATCCGTGGGGGCGGCCGATGCGGTCGTGGGTGCTGATGAAGTGGCGGGCGCTGGCGCGGCGGATGGCTGCGTGACCGAAGCAGCCGTTGTGGACCGCTGCTCCTTCAGCGCCATGGCCACCTTGCCCAGGCCCGTCGCCAGGATGACTGGTACGACGCCAAGCAGCACCAACGTGATTCCGAGCGTAATCAGCCAGCGGTTCGGTATGTTTCGCATGAGCAGCAATACGAAACCGCAGAGCGCGTAGATGATCAGAATGTCGCCGTTCCAGAAGAAGACGACGTGGCCGATGCCAAAGCCCATCAGCACGAGCAGACGTCGCGCGTAGAGGCCAATGAACGGCGCGTTGCGCGCTTCGGCGCGCAGTAGCTGGACGGCGAAACCGAATCCGAACAGCAGGGAGAAGAGCGAGTAGAACTTGCCTTCGAAGAAGAACTTGATGAACCACTCGGCGAGTTTGTCATGGAGATCGGTCCACGGGTTGTAGCCGACGAAGACTGCAAACGCCGGATTGCTGAACCAGTGTATGTTCACCATCAGGATGCCGAACAGGGCGAGACCGCGGAGAATGTCGACGACCTCGACGCGCTCGCCTGTGGTAATTGGGGTGAGCGGCGTTGCGGCTGGGTGTTCGATGGTGGCGGGAAGCGCTTCCTGGAGGGGCGGCTGCGCGGACTCGTGAGGCATGATTGGCACACTCCCTTCTGCGGAGCGTCGATCATACACGAGTTGTCAGTGAATTGTCCCCGGGCGACGAAATCTGACAGGTCAGGACTGCGCCTTACGGATCGCGCGGAAGAGGATTTCCTGCACCTCGGCGGGGCGGGCGACGCTCTCCCAGACGGGGGGCTGCGGCTTGTTGTCCTTGGGCGTCATGCGGAGGTTGCCGAGTCGCAGCGGGCGCTCGAGTGACGTGGCCACGACCTGGACATCGTGGATGTCCCGCAGCAGACAGGCGGCGACATCAACCTGATAGACACCGCGAAAGCGCATCACCCGCCGGTTGGTGAGCACATATAAACGACTCGCCCATTGCAATGCTGCAACGCCGACGCGAAGTGCTGCGAGAAACGTGAGGATGTGAAAGGGGATGAAGGTAGTCGGCGTGGTGCCGAACTGCATCGCGAGTGACAACGCGGCGGCGATGATGGCCAGGGCTACGACGACGCGGGCGGATCTGAGCGGGATAAACCAGAGCGAGGGCTTGATCGAAAGCTGCACGACCTCATCGCCGTCCAGCATTTCCAATTGTGCCGCCGCCCGCTTGCTGGTGACCACGGATGTGTCGGCCGCGGGAGGGGCCTCGGCGACGACGCTCTCGAAGCGGTCTGGCCTGTTCATGGCATCAGGTCCGGCTGAAGCAAGGCGACATGCGGGTAGTTCCGGTAATGATCATCAAAGTCCAGTCCATACCCGACCACAAATAGATCTTCGATGTCAAAACCCACAAAGTCAACCTTAACATCGGGTGGGGCCTTGTCAGGCTTGCGCAGGAGGACCGCGGAGCGCAGACTTCGCGGCTGGTGGCGGAGGATCATCTCCCGTACGCGTGAGAGGGTTCGGCCGCTATCCAGAATGTCGTCTACGATGAGGACGTGGCGGTCTTTGACGTCCCCTGACAGCTCCAAGCGGACCTGAGGATCGCCGGCGGTGGTAGCGGTTCCGGGGTAGGTGGAGAGCTGCACAAGGGCGATTTTCATTTTGACGGGGAGCTGACGGATGAGGTCGGCGAGGAAAATGATGGAGCCGGAGAGCACGGGGACAATGGTCAGGCGGGCGTCCTGGCCCGTGTAGGTCTGCGCGATCTCCTCGGCCATAGCGCGGATGCGGTCGTGAATTCGGTCGGCGTGAATCAGGATGCGGTCGATATCGCTTTCCACGGGTGGTCCTGAGGAAGAATCGGACGGATTAGCCTGGGCCGGGTGCGATACTGACGCCCAGTTCTTTCAGGAGGCGGGCGACGTCGGCGCCGTGGAGGTCGCGGGCCATGGCGGTCATGAAGGCGTCCACGGCTTCGAGGCGTTTGCGGGCCAACTCGCGGGTAGTTTCCCAGCGGAAGCCGTCATTGAGGCGCACTTCCCAGTAGTGATACTCCTTTTGCCGCTGCCAACTGTTGACAAGCTGCTCGAGCGGGCGGCCCTCGGCCTGGTACTGGCGGTATTGGCGCAGGACGTAAACGGTTCCCATTTCGTCGAGGGCCTCGGCTTCGCCGAGGATGCGGGCCTCGAGGAGTTTGGCGTCACGGACGTTGCACTGACGAATGGCATCGACGGCGGTGCGGGCCGTCGGGCCGGTGAGTAGCTGTCCGACCTCCTCGAACAGGGTGGCTGCCCCGATTTCCCGCTGAATATCGCTGGTGGGGCGAGCCAGTAGTTGCCAGCGCTGGTGCCGTCCCTGGCGGTACTCGACGGCCCAGGCGGCGTCGTGGTACAGGGCCGCCACGGCCAGCGCGTCGACATCGGCGTTGTCGCCGCCGACCTCCGGCAAGCTGGCGATAAGTTGGGTAAGGCGCATGACGCGCTCGGCATGTTCCCACAGCCACAAGTCGTTGTGGTGCTCATCCAATGGGATCTGGAGGAGCTGTCTGGCCAGCGGAACGACGCGCTCGACTTGCATGCGGTTCACCGTACGCGGGGCGGAAAGGGGGAGCAACTTCGTGGCGGATTATCGGAGCTTCCACACATCAAAATGCCGGCGGATGCGACTGCGTACCGTACGGGAATCAGTCTAGTCGGTGCGGGGAGGGCCGGCAAGGCGGGCCCTGCATGTCCGTGAGCCCGCCTTCTTACCGGGCGTGGGTCGGACGGGACGCGGAGATCCGGAGCTATCGGACCGGCGGGGTGCGTGGCGGGCCCGGATGCCGGGGTGTTGCGCAGGGTCCGCATCAAGCGGGACGAAGTCCGGGGTGTTTCGGGCCGATGTTGTAACAGCGTGTCTCTGTGCAGCCAGCGGTCTGCGCTGGAGGCCCCGGTCCGGGTAATCGGCAGCGGGGGCAGACGTGGATCGGGCGGTCAGTACGCGTGCGAGCGCCACGATGTTGGGGCGGCATGGCGCACGTTGCAGCACGTGATCGGCAGCTTCATTTGTGTGTTTCGAAAGTCTGAGAGGGCACAACATGCCAACGGCACCGGCATCCAGCACTGCGGCCGTCGCGATCGGCAAGCCGCTACCACCTGACCTGAAGGACGCACTGGGGGATGTCACCGAGATCAGTTCGCTGCCGGAGGTCACGACGAAGATTGTGCAAGTCGTGGAAGATCCGCGCGCGACGGCGCATGACATGCACGAGATCGTGCGGACCGATCCGGCACTGGCGGCGAAGATCCTGAAGGTCGTCAACTCGGCTTTCTATGGTCTGCCCTCACAGATTGCGAGCCTGGACCGCGCGATCATGATGCTGGGGCTGAGTGCCGTGAAGAACATCGCGCTGGCCGCCTCATTGTCGCGCATGTTCAGTGCTGACGATGTATGCGAGCAATTCGCCGCCCGCGACCTCTGGCGCCACAGCGTGGCGGTCGGTGTCTGCGGGCGATTGCTGACCGCGCCACTGAGTAAGGAGTTGGCGGATGAGGCGTTCGTCTGCGGGCTGGTGCACGACATGGGATTGATCGTGGTCCAGCAGCTCTTCCCCAACAAGCTGAAGAAGGTGATCGAACAGTGCCATAACACGGCGCAGAGCTTTTGTGAAGCGGAAGAGAGCGTCATTGGTGCGGACCACCAGGCTTTTGGTGCCGCGCTGGCGGCGAAGTGGAAGTTCCCGCTCCCGCTGCGATACGCGATTGCCTATCACCATACGCCGGAGGAGGTTCCGGCTGAGTTTCAACGCCTGGCGGCGGCGATCAATGTTGCGGATGCGATCTGCTGTCGGAGTCGCTACGGCCTGTGGCTCACGGCGCAAGACAGCCGGATGTCGGCGGAACAGTTGAAGTTGATCAACCTCACGCCGCCGGACCTCGAGCCGATCATCGAGGAGCTCGGCGAGCGGGTGGAGGAAGCCGAGCGCGTGTTTGCGGAGAAGTAACCGTGACGCGGTTGGCGCAGTGGAATCTGCCGGCCGGTGAACTGATCTGAGAAACGACGATGGCCCTATTCACCAAATCGGTCAAGCCCGCCAACGCGCCTGAGAGTGAGGCCGAGAGCCCGCTGCCGCCCGAGCTGCAGAAGGCCATGTCGAAAGTGACCGAGATCGGGTCGCTGCCCGAGGTGACGGCCCGCATCATCGACGTGGTCGAGAATCCGAAATCGACTGCACACGACATGCACGAAGTGGTGCAAGCCGATCCGGCGCTGGCCACGAAGATTCTGAAGGTGGTCAACTCGGCGTTTTATGGGCTGCCATCGCAGATCGCGAGCCTGGATCGCGCCATCCTCATGCTGGGCATGAATTCGGTGAAGAACCTGGCGCTGGCCGCGTCGATTGCCAAGCTCATCCGGAACGGCCAGCTCTCCAGCCAATTCAGTGCGCGGGATCTCTGGTATCACAGCATCGCCGTCGGCGTGTGCGCCAAGCTACTGGCCAGCACCTGCCGCAGCGTGCCGGCCGATGAGGCTTTTGTTGCTGGTCTGGTGCATGACATGGGTTTGATCGTCATGCAGCAGCTCTTTCCGGAGCGGCTTACGGCGGTTGTGGATCAGTGTTTCCATACGCCGCAGAATTTCTGTGCGGCCGAGACCGCCGCCATCGGCGCGAGTCACCAGCAGTTTGGTGGGGCGCTGGCGACGAAATGGAAGTTTCCGCCCGGGCTGCGGCACGCGGTGGCCTACCATCACGATCCCAGCTCGCTGCAGCCTGAGTTTCAGAAGGTGACGGCGGTGATCTACCTCGCGGACATGGTGTGCTGTCAGGCCAAGCATGGCTTCTACCTGACCGGGCAGATTCATGAGCCGGCGCAGTGGATGCTGGATCTCACCGGGCTCACGCTGGAGCAGCTTCAGGCGGCGGAGGCGCAATTGCCGGAGCGGATCGCGGAAGCGGAGCAGATCTTCTCGGTCGCGTAGTCGGCGGGGCTCCGCACTTATCGCGGCTGGGCGACGGGCCGGACGAGGATCTCGTTTACATCCACCTCGGGGGGCTGCTCGATGGCGAATCGTACGGCCCGGGCGATGGCGTCCGGCTGGATGGCGAACTTGTACACGTCCTGCATGGCCGTGTGCATTTCCGGGTCCTTGATGCTCTGATCGAGCTCGGTCTTGACGGCTCCGGGTGAGATGATCGTCGTGCGGATCGTGCTGCCAGCTTCGGCGCGCAGTCCTTCGGAGAGTGCCCGCACGGCGTGCTTGGTGGCACAGTACACGGCGGCGCCGGGGAAGACCTTATGCCCGGCGACGGAGGCACAGTTGATGATGTGCCCGCTGCCCTGCTTGCGCATCTGCGGCAGGACCGCGGCGATCCCGTAGAGCACACCCTTGATGTTGACGTCGATCATCTGGTCCCACTCGTCGATGCGCAGCTTGTCGAGCATCGAGAGCGGCATGAGGCCGGCGTTGTTGAAGAGCACGTCGATCTTGCCGAAAGTGCGGACCGTCTCATCCGCGAGAGCCTGGACGGCGTTGCGATCGGTCACATCGGTGGCATGCGATTCTGCCACCCCACCGTGCTGTTCGATATCGGCTTGCAAGGTCTGGAGGCGTTCCGTACGGCGGGCCGCGAGCATGACTTTTACGCCATGCGTGGCGAGTTCGCGTGCAGTTGCCTCTCCGATTCCGCTGCTGGCTCCGGTGATGATAGCCGTCAGGTCCTTCAGGTCGGTCATTCGTCATCTCCCGCGTACAACGTGCGCTACTGTTTTCATGTCTGTTTATCCTATGCGCTGCGTTTGCCATTTTCGCAGGAATTGACGTCAGACGGCAAACGCGGCCAAGCACGCGTTATCGCATGAGTTACGCGTTTTACGGGTGCGCACGGCGCGCGCAATACTCACAACATGCTCATATTTCTTTGACAGAAGCCGATTGTTGAAGAAGACTTGATCAAGAGGATCGTGGATGACGCGTTCGTCGCATGTGCGCATCTGCGAGGCGTGTTCGGAGTACGCCCGTCACGAGTTGAGTGCAATGGGCCATTGCGGTGTGTGGGGGGGAGCATGCCGCTGGTGATGTCGTGCGCTGTTGTGTGGGCGTGACTTCGCGAGATTGAGTTTGTAGTGCAGCGCATGCTGTGCTGAGCAAGGTAGGAGGAGGATGCCACATGTTTCGTGCAGGGATGTTTCCAGCGTTTTGTGTGCTCACATTGCCACTTGTAACGGTTGCGCAGGTGCCGCCGCCGACGCAGGTGCCGGGCAAGGTGTATTCAGACTTGCCCGACCATGAATGGGACAGTGTCGTTGCTGACCCGCATCAGAATATTCTGTGGGCTGGCACGGGCGGGGCAGGCAATGAGTTTGATTACACGGGGAGTTTTCCGCCGGGGATTGCCACGCCGGATGTCGATGCCACCGCCAACATCCGCGATCTGCTGTTTTGGGATCTGGTGGCGGATCAGCAACCGCTGATCGCGTCGGTGAACGAGTTCCGCGTTGAGCAGTTGTGGTGGCAGGAGACGGCCGTGAATGGGGGCACGACCGGGTTATGGGCGAACAACGTAGACATGAACCAGACGGTTGTGCCGGAGAACATTGACGGCGTTGAAGTGTGGGGGCCGGATTTCGACACGAATGTGTATTCGCTCGAGAATGACACGGCTGATATCTCGGTCTGGGCGTATGACAGTGTTAACCACGTCAGTACACCGTATGTCCTGAACTCGCAGTTGCGTACGGCGTTGGGACTGCCGTCCGGGGCGCCCCCCATCGACCTTGATGCGCTGCTGGTGTTCGACGACCTGGCTGATGGCATCTTCGACGCGGATGACGCCATCATCTTCAGTGTGCGTGAGAACGGGATGTTCGATGGCGGCGAGTTGTGGGTTTATGAATTCAATGCCGGCGTCGCGGCACCGCTCGTGCATGGTGGCGTGGTGTGGGACACGGCAAACCCGGTGGGGGCATTGTTTAATGTCAACACCGAGGATATCGACGCGATCGAGGTGGTGCCGGAGCCGCAGATGCTGGGATTGGTGGCTGTGGCGCTGGGGTTGTTTGCACGTCGTCGCCAATAGGCTTGATACTCGGACCGGGGGGGCGGTGGGGACGAGGTTGGGCAGTTGGTGCGGTGCGGTGCGCGCGCCGCGCCCGCCCGACCATTGTCTCCGGCGCTGTTCCAACGCGGTTGCGAGCTGTCTTCTGGCCGCCGGGATCTACACGCCCAACCGTGCCGTGGCTGGGCGGAGCAGGTTGGTGAACATGCGGAGGGCGTGGGCCTGCTGCCGGGTGAATTGGAAGTGTACGCGGGGCAGGCTTGGATCTTCGGGCTGGAGGGTGATGGCGGGGGCGTGGGCGAGACTGCGGATCAATACTTCGGCGTCGAAGGCGAAACGTGGATCATCGCTGAAGAGTGAGACCAGTAGGGGCCGCTCGTGGACGCGCTCAAGCCGCACGAGATGTGGGCTGCCGTCGGGGTTGCAGCAGGCGAGTTGGCAAATCAGTCGACCATCGCGCCAACCGATGCGCATGCGCTCGACGTCCTGTGGGTCGTTGATGAATGAGACGATGTGCACGACGCCGCGCTTGAGGTCCTTGGCAAGCAGTGTCCGCCAGATGCGGTTTTGCAGGGTTTTGCGCAGGCCGCCGGGCTGGCACTCCCAAAGGCGGGTGTGTTGGTCGCGGGTGCGCTGGATGATGGTGCCGCAGTGATCGGGTCGGTCTTCGGCGGTGAGTGAGCCGGATTCGATGAGGTAGGCGCACATGAACTGCTGGCACGCGCGAGGCTGCTGTGGGCCCCATAATGTGCAGCCGAGGTCGCCGAGTTGTGGGCAGATTTCGGGCTTATCGAGTACGAGCGAGGCGTCGTTGACGCGCAGGGCGGGTCCGCAGCAGGCCTGGCAGGCCTGGCAGCTGCGTTGTTTGTGAGGTGTGGCGGCAACGCTGACCAGCCCGTGGGTGGTCGGCTTGCCCGGGCGGCAACTACAGGCATCTCCGCAGGTACCCCCACAGTGACACGCTCGCTGGTCGCCGTGTGCATGTGACATGAACAGCTCCGAATCGGCGCGCGTTATCAGACACGGCGCAACACTTCCGTGCCCCTACCAGGGTGGTATCGGCTGATCGGGCTGCTGGCTCGTATAGCATTGCGTTGCGCATGGGTGCGTCCGGTAATGCTACTGGCGCGCGTCGTGAGGCAGTGCTCTGCTCAGGCGGTTTCGGCTCGTTTTTCGCGGGTGACGTGGATGCGGACGCGGTTGATGCGGCGGGCCTCGGCGTCGATTACTTTGACGAGAACGTTGTTGTGCTCGAACTCCTCGTCGACTGCGGGGATTTTGCCGAGGGTGGCGAAGACGAAGCCGCCGATGGTCTCGTAGTCTTCCTCTTCGGGGATTTCGATTTCGAGCTCTTCGTTGATTTCGCTGACGTGGACGCGGCCATCGACTTCGAGGGTGTCGTCGTCGACGCGGAGGATTTCGGGGGGCGGTTTTTGATCGTATTCGTCGTCGATCTCGCCGACCAGCTCCTCGAGGATGTCCTCGATGGTGACCAGTCCGGCTGTGCCGCCGTATTCGTCGAGGACGATGGCGAGCTGAACTTTGCTGGATTGGAATTGTTCGAGCAATTCGTCGACCGACTTGGATTCGGGGACGTAGGGCACGGCGCGCATGATACGGCGGGCGTCGAACTCCTGTCCGTTCTCGAGGCGCAGCAGGTCCTTGGCGTAGACGACGCCGACGATATGGTCGATCGTGTTTTCGTAGACGGGGATGCGGGAGTGACCGTATTTGAGAATCACTTCGCGTACGTCGTCGTAGCCTGCGTCGCCGGAAACGGCGTTGATATCGGTGCGAGGCGTCATGATGGCGCTAACGCTGGTTTCACCGAGTTCGAAGACGCGTTCGATCATCTCCTTCTGATCTTCATCAACGGCGCCGTGGGCCTCGCCTTCGGAGACGGCGTCGAGGATTTCCTGTTCGGCGCGTTCTGATTCCTCCTCCTCGCTTTTGTCGGCCTTACCGAGGAGACGGCGGATAAGGAACTCGGTGATGTCGAAGAGCCTGCCGAATGGCCAGAAGAGTCCGCGCAGCAACACGAGCAGGCCGAGGCTGCGGGCCAGGATTGGCTCACCGCCGTGGATGGCCAGGGCGTGCGGAATCGCGATGGCAAAGATGGCCAGCAATGCGACCGTGACGACGCCGGCCTCGATTCCCGGCCACAGGGCGGCGGGCCGACCAAGCTCCACCCGATACCACACCCACAGGCTGGCGAGGACGCCGAGATTGAGGGCGAGGCGCAGGAGTCCGGTAACGGTCTGCAACTCCCATTCGTGGCGGTCAAGCCATTCGAGCCATGGCTCACGGGTGCCGTTGCGCAGACTCTGACCGAGGCGCGAACGGGAGTACGTACGCAACGTGTAAGTGAGGGTGGAGACGTAGAGTGTCAGGGCCAGAAGTACGAGCCCCACCACAAAGGTGGACAATCCGTGCTCCGTCAGCCGGGCCTACGCCGACCTGCCGGACACTTGCCGGCCTGCTGCGGTGGCGCTGGACTCCTAATCATATCGGCGTGGCGGCGCGAACATCAAGCGGGCGTCTCAGACGATGTCGGGGGTGGCGCCAACAGGCGGCTGATCGCCCGTCGAAAAGCCGCAAGATCGGACGCGGCAGCGGCGGCGTGCAGCATTTGCGCCTGCTGCTCGGAGAACGCCGCCGGCTGCGTCAGGTCGGCCGAGCTTCGGCCGGCGGAGGCGAGGACGCGGCCACTGAGGCCGGGCAACCCCGTACCCTGTAGCGCAGACACCGGAAGCGGATCGCGACCCGTGAGCTCGGCGACGCGGTGCGGTTCGCTGTGCCAGCGGGAGCGCGGTTGGTCTGTCTTATTCAGCACCAAGCACGCACGCGGCTGGGTGGCGGCGACTGCGGCGAACTCTGGGGCGGATGTGTCCCAGGCGGAGGTCGCGTCGGCGACGAACAGGACTACGTCGGCCTGGCCGATCAGATCGCGGGTGCGCTCGACGCCGGCCGCCTCGATGGCATCGGCGGCGGCGTGCAGACCGGCAGTGTCCACCCAGGTGACAGGGAAGCCGTCCACCTCCCCTACCGCTTCCACCCAGTCGCGCGTGGTGCCCGCTACGGACGCGACAACGCTCACGGGGCGATCTGACAAGGCGTTAACCAGGGTGCTTTTGCCGGCGTTGGGCGGGCCGCAGACGACGACGCGGAGCGGCTGGGAAAACCACGATGCTATGTGTGCGCGTGACGCGATCTGGTGGCAGATGGCGCGCTCGTGGTCGGTCAGGTTTGGTACATTGAGGAGTTCGCGCAGCGCGGGGGCCAGGCGGCCGGGCTGTTCCAGCAGCCACTGCGTGCCGCGCCAGGTCCGCATCTCGGGCAAGCGCCGGTGCAAATCGGCATCCAGCGTGTTGGATGCGGGCCAAAGCGGCGCGGCGGCATCCTCGGTCAGGCCGGCTTGCTCCAGCCATGCGGTGCAGGCATGCACGAGCCAGGGATTGCCGTGGAGGTAGATGCGCAAATCCAGTGGGAGCGTGTTCGCGTGAATCGACACGAGCGCGTCGTCGACGGGGGCGCCGTCCGGGTCGAGTAGCGCAGCGCGCAGGATCTGCCCCGGAGGCAATGTGTCGAGCGCAAGGTGGCGTCTGAAACGCAGATGCCGGTTGAGGAAGTCACTTGCCTCCCCGCCCCAGACGCGCACCACCGCGATCGCCGCCGGCCCCAGGCCGGTCAACCATGTGAATCGGCCTGCCGCGTTGGGCGTCGCGTCACTCACGGCTGGCCGGAAGCCTCGCGATAGGCGAGCGCAATCCCCATGAGACAGAGATCCGGGACAACCGCATCCACGTATTCGGCCAACTCGGCCACGAGTGGCGCATTGCCGCCGGTGATTACGAGTTGCGGCCATTGTCGCAATTCGGTGGCATAGCGTTCGACGATTTCGCGCAGTGCCCCAAGGCCGCCGAAGACGACGCCGTTGACGATGGCGTCGTGCGTATTGCGACCGAAGACGGAGGTTGGTGCGCCCGGACTAACGCGTGGCAACTGGCGCGTGCCCCCGTGCAAAGCGTCGCAGCACATCTGAAAACCCGGCAGGATTGCACCGCCGAGGAAACGGCCCTCGTCGGACACGCAGTCCACGGTAATCGCGGTTCCGAATGAGGCGACGGCACAGGCGCCCTTGACGCGTTCGAAAGCGGCGGCGGCGGAGCAGATGCGATCCACACCGATCTCGTGCAGGTTCTCGACATCGACGGGGATGGGCAGTGGCAGGTCGTCGCGCACGCGGTATACGGACGCGCCGGTCAGCTCCTCGATGACGGGCTGGAGCGCCACCGTCGACTGCGGGACGACGCTGCCGATCACGGCGGCGCGCGTGGTGCCGTTTGTTTCCGCCCAGATCTCCTTGAGTGCCGCTCGGAAGCCCGGGTCATCTTCGCGGTCGACGCGATGCACATCGTGCAGACCGTCACTGTCCCACAGTCCGAGACCCACGCGGGTATTACCAATATCGACCGCGAGCAGTGCTTCGGCGGGTTCGACTTTCACCATGCGAGTTGCGCTCCGTTCCGCCCCCGATCTGAATGCACGCCACGCACGTTACCACCGCCGGCGTGGGTGATCAATCCGATTCACCGGGCGGGCCGCCACCTGAATTCGCGTTTAGTCGAGGTCGAACTCCGAGCGTGCTTCGTCCTCGTCCCAAAGGTCGATGCGCTCCGGTGCTTCGCGCTGTTCAGCGGCGCGCGCCGCTTGAACCGCACTCCACAGCGTCTCGGTGAGGTCGCGAAGCCCATGTCCGGTTACGCCGGAGATGCCAACGACCGGTTGGCCCAGCGCCGTCTCCAATGTGGCCCGCGCTTCATCGGTGTCGCTCAGGTCGAGCTTGTTGCCCGCGATGATCTCCGTGCGCTCGGCGAGGGCGTCGCTGTACTTCTCCAATTCGCGACGAATCATGTGGTACGCCTCGGCGGGTGTGGGGGCACCTTCGGGCGGGCACAGGTCGATCACATGCAGGATGACACGGGTGCGCTCGATATGCCGGAGGAACTGATCACCGAGGCCGACGCCCTCGTGGGCGCCCTCGATCAGGCCCGGCAGGTCAGCAAGTACGAGGCGACGGAAACCGGGGAGTTCGCACATGCCGAGGTGGGGGTGTTTCGTGGTAAACGGGTAACTGGCGATCTTGGGTCGGGCGTGGGTCAGGTGTGAAAGCAACGTGCTCTTGCCGGCGTTCGGCAAGCCGACGAAACCGACGTCGGCAATCAGCTTCAACTCCAGACGTAGCGTGCGCTCCTGTCCCGGCAAACCCGGCTCGGATTCGCGCGGCGTCTGGTGCGTCGCCGTCGCGAAGCGGGCGTTGCCCCGGCCGTGCTTGCCGGCTTCGGCCACACATACGGACTGACCGTCCTCGACCAGGTCTTTGAGCAAGCGACCGGTTTGGGCGTCGTAGACCAGCGTGCCGGTCGGGACGGTAACCACCAGGTCCGCGCCCTTGCGTCCGGTTTTGTTTGCGCCGGAGCCGGGTCGGCCGTTTTCGGCGCGGTAATGGTGGCGTCCGGCGAGGTCGAGCAGTGTGTCGACACCGGCACGGGCGACGAGGATCACGGATCCGCCGTCGCCGCCGTCGCCGCCGTCCGGGCCGCCCTTGGGGACGAACTTCTCACGGCGAAAGCTGACACAGCCGTCGCCGCCCTTTCCGCCGCGGACGTGGATCTCGACCTCGTCGACGAACATACGGGTTGTTCCGGAAGCACGTTGCATGGGAATGCGACTCAAACCACAGGGGCGTTGCGTGTCAAGGTCTCAGGTGCGGTTTTCGGACGGGGCGGTGGAGGTGCGGTCATGGAAAAGCCGCGAGACGGTTGAACGTTCTCCCGCTTTGCGTTGCAATGCCGGCAGGCCCGACGTGGCGCAGCGGGTGCTGCAACGACTTGTCGCCCGATTGAGGGTACGACCCTATGACTCGGCGAATCCTGGTTGTCGACGACGAACCGCTGAAACGCATCACACTTCAGATCGAGTTGAGTGAGCACGGCTACGAAGTGTACGAGGCGGCGGATGCGGCTGCGGCACGGAGTATCTTCGAGTCGCGCCAGATCGATGTGGTGGTGACCGATGTGCGCATGCCGGGCGCCAGCGGGATCGACCTGCTGACCCACGTCAAACAGGCGAATCCGCAGGTCGAGGTCATCCTGATGACCGCCTACGCAACGGTTGATACAGCGGTGCTGGCGATCAAACGCGGCGCCTATGACTACATCACCAAGCCGTTTACCACGCAAGACCTGCTGGTGAAGCTGGATCGACTGTTCGATGGTCGGTCGGTCACCGAGTCCGTCACGCGCGTTGAGCGCTTTGGCCGCCTCGTGGCCCGCAGCCAGGCCATGCGGCGGCTGTTCAAGCAACTCCGCGACGTGGCACCGACGAATCGCACCATTCTGCTGTGCGGCGAGAGCGGGACGGGTAAGGAGCTGTTTGCCGAAGCGATCCACATGCATAGCGCGCGGTCGGAGAAGCCGCTGGTACGGTTCAGTTGCGCGGCCCTCCAGCCGTCGGTGCTGGAGAGTGAGCTGTTCGGGCACGAGAAGGGTGCCTTTACCGGCGCGATTCGCCAGAAGGCCGGGCGGTTCGAACTGGCGACGGGCGGGACGATGTTGCTGGACGAAGTTGACGACATTCCCACCGACCTCCAGGTGAAGCTGCTGCGTGTCGTGGAGCAGCAGGAGTTTGAGCGTGTGGGCGGCGAGGCGCCGGTTCGCGTCGACGTACGGCTGATCTGTGCCACCAAGCGGGATCTGCTGCAGTTGGTGAAAGAGGGCCGCTTCCGCGAAGATCTTTACTACCGGCTGAACGTGATCAGCCTGAGCATTCCGCCGCTGCGTGAACGGCCGGACGACATTCCGGTGCTGGCGCAGCATTTTGTGCAGAAGCACGCGGCACTGGTTGGCGACAAGCCGGTTGCGATCTCGTCGCACACGATCGACGAGTTGCTGCGGCACTCCTGGCCCGGCAACGTGCGCGAATTGGAGCACGTCATCGAACGTGCGCTCGCCTTTTGCACCGGGGATGAGATCTGCCCGGAACACGTGCTGCCATTGGGTAGTGAGCCGTCGGATCCGGCGAGCATGCCGGCACTCGAGTTGGGCGACAATGGTCGGTTGGGACTAACGGAGACGGTGGCCGACATTGAACGCCGGATGATCCTGCTCGCACTGCGTCAGTGCGACCACAACCAGGCCCGTGCGGCGCAGAAGCTTGGCATTCCGCGGACAACGCTGCGTGACAAGATGGCCAAGTACAATATCCCGGTGGGCTAGGGACGACGGACGAGAAATCCCACAAGAATATATTTATAAAAGACTTATGGTTTCGCAGGGCATACGCGCCTTTCTGGAGCGCCGATAAATAGCATAAAAAACATCCCTTTTCCTGGGCCATCATATTGAAACGGTCCCGATCATTTGCTACAAACAGGATCAATTCAGGCCTAATTAGGTCAGCAATTCTTGTTCTTGGTCAGAGCGGCCGATGGGAGGGCGAACGCGGCTGCAATTGGGAGAAGGGACAATGCAGAGGGAAACAATTCAGAAGCGCTGCGGCGTCTGCACGCCGGCAAATCACCGTCAGCGGGCTTTCACGCTCATTGAACTCCTGACCGTGGTCGCGATCATCGCGTTGCTCATCGGCATCCTGGTGCCATCGGTGGCGAAGGCGCGCGACTCGGCCAAGCGTGTGAAGACGAAAGCGATCTTCAAGTCGGCCGGCGATGGTCTGGAGCTGTTCATCAATGAGAATCCGACGGAGGCGCGTGGGCAGACGTATCCGTCTTCGCTGTCGGGTGAAGATCCGACGGCGGATGATAGTGGTCTGGAGATCATGGGGGCCCAGTGGCTGGTGCGGTATCTGCTCGGCAAGGATCTGCAGGGCTATGTTGCCAAGACGTCGGTGCCCCGCCGCTACTGGGGTGCGGACGGCTTCGAGCAGCAGGGTTGGTATGACCGGCCCGGTGATCCGGACTTTCCGGCCGGCCTGGACGAGCCGTTCACCCGTAGCGGTCCGTACCTGCCGACCGATGGCGTGGCTGTGAAGGCGCCGAAGGAACTCGATGGTGCGACCGTCGAGCTTGAGAACGAGCAGGCGCTGTACAACAACCTCGTGCTGGTCGATCCGTACGACCGTCCCATTCTGTACTACGCCGCGAACACGCGACACAGCAGTCGACCGAATGCCAACCCGGCCACGTGGCAGCCGCCTTATGGCGAGGCCAGTGTCGGCGCTTATCCGGGCGTATTCAACTGGGAAGATAATGTGTTGTTCACTGGCGGGTGTGCGTGCGGGAACGGTGTGTGCGTGTGCCTGGCGGCATGGGATTTCGGGGGTGGTGAGCACAACCTGACGTATCCGACGGAATGGGAAACGCAAAGTGCACCGGACTGGTTGGAAGAGATCGAGGATTACCCGAATTCATTCCCGTACTTCGTCATGGACAAGCAGGTGTTCGAGTCGACCGAAGGACGCTCGATCGTGCCGCACCGCCGCGATTCGTTCATCCTGATGACGCCCGGCAAGGATGGGCGCTTGGGTACGAATGACGACGTGACGAACTTCTAGGACGGCGGTGTTGGTGTGCAGCCCTCCGGTGAGCCTTATCACCGGCCGAATTGCGGCACGACGATCGCTAGCAGACCTCCAAGGCCGGCGCGGGACCGAGACCCCGCGCCAGGCATATTGTGACCCGGACAGGAGACTGTGCGGGTCATTCTTTTTGACGGTCTCGTGCCGGTCGATCGACTGCTGCGCGATAGGACGACTAACGGAACAGCGCCAGGCGAAGTGCCTGGCGCTGTCCGGAATTCCCATTGCTCATATCGTGCAGCCCGCGGGCGTTAGGATTGCGAGCCTCCGCCGGCAGTGGAATCGGCGGGCGATTCCTCACGTTCTTCTTCGCCCGGCGGTACGCCGCCGGGACTCGCGAGGAGACGATTGTCCAGCGGTCCGAGTGCTCCGAGGGGAGGCTCGGCCTGGCTCTCGATGAAGGTGCGTGGCGCCGTCTCGGGCAGTTCGGGCTCTTCCTCGTAGGCCATTTGCATGTCCTGGTAGCCCTTGAAGCCGGTACCGGCGGGGATCAGGCGGCCGAGGATGACGTTTTCCTTGAGGCCGACGAGGCGGTCTTCCTGTGAGGCCAGCGAAGCCTGGGTGAGGACCTTGGTGGTCTCCTGGAACGACGCGGCCGAGATGAAGGACTCGCTCTGCAGGCTGGCCTTGGTGATGCCGAGCAGGAGCGTCTTGGCTGAGGCGGGCTTGGGGCGGCGGCCCTTGGCAGGCATGCCGCCGTCGGCTTCGGCCTGCTCGTTCTTGAGGGTCAGTTCCTCGCGGGTGACGATCTGGCCCACTTCGAGGTCGGTATCACCCGGGTCGGTGATTTTCGAGCTCTTGGCGAGGCGGAGGTTTTCGTCACGGAAGCGGAAGCGGTCGACGACCTCATTGGGCAGGAACGCCGAATCGCCCTCGTTGTCAATCTTCACCTTGCGCAGCATCTGGGCGAGGATGATCTCGATGTGCTTGTCGTTGATCGTCACGTTTTGCTGACGGTAGACGGCCTGCACCTCCTTGAGCAGGTAGCGTTGGAGGTCTTCCTCACCGTTAATGCGCAGGATGTCGTGCGGGATGAGCGGGCCATCAATCAGGGGCGTACCGGCCTCGACGCGGTCGCCGGCGTGGACCAGGAGCTGCTTGTCCTGCGGGACATGGTGCTCGCGCTCGAGGCCACCCTCCGATCGCACGATGATGGTCATCTTGCCGCGGCGGCGATCGGCCTGCAGCGCGACTTCGCCGGAAATCTCGGCCATAACCGCCGGCTCTTTCGGCTTGCGGGCTTCGAAGATCTCCGTGACACGCGGCAGACCGCCGGTGATGTCCTGCGTACCGGCGATTTCTCGCGGCTGGCGGGCGAGGAGGTCGCCGGGGCGGACGGGATCCCCTTCCTTGACCTCGATCCAGGCCTTGGCGGGCAGGTGGTGGAACTCGAGGATCTCGCCTTCCTTGTCTTCGATGATAACACGGGGGTGCTTATCCCCCTTGTGCTCGATGACGATCCACTTGGAGCCCTCGCGGCCTTCCTTCTCCGCGCGAACGGTCTCGCCTTCGATGATGTCCTGGAACCGAACGTAGCCGGCCTTTTCGGCGAGCATCGGCGTAAAGTGGGTTTCCCACTCGACGAGGACTTCGCGCGGCTTGACCTTGGCGCCGTCGGCAACGCGAATCGCGGCGCCGTAGGGCACCTTGTTGCGTTCGAGCTCGCGGCCCTTGTCGTCGTTGATGGCGATTTCGCCGTTACGCTTGAGCACGCGCCAGAACTTGGAGTTGTTCTCCGGATCCTCCATCTCGACGGCGTTGAGGCCGTGATAGACGACGGTGCCACCCTGCATGGCGGTGATGTTGTTCTCGACGACGGCACGGCTGGCCACGCCACCGGTGTGGAACGTCCGCATCGTGAGCTGCGTGCCGGGCTCGCCGATGGACTGGGCGCCGATGATGCCGACCGCGAGGCCCTCTTCGACCAAACGCCCGGTCGAGAGGTCGGCGCCGTAGCACCGCGCGCAGACGCCGAGTCGGCTCTCGCAGGTCAAGGGGCTGCGTACGCGAATGCTCTCGAGCCCGAGGCCGCCATCATCGGGCTTGGCCTCGAGGCGACGCGCAACGGTGTTGGAGATCAGCTCGTTCTCACGGAGGATGATCTCATCGGTGCGCGGGTCGCGGATCGTGTCGCGGGCGACGCGCCCGGTGACGAGTTCGGACAGCTTCACGTCGACGTCTTCGCCGCGGTAGATCGTGCTCTTGGTGATACCTTCGATCGTACCACAGTCGAGCTCGTTGATGATCACGTTCTGGGCGACGTCGGCGAGCTTGCGCGTGAGATAGCCGGAGTCGGCCGTCTTCAATGCGGTATCGGCCAGGCCCTTACGGGCGCCGTGCGTCGAGCTGAAGTACTCCAGCACCGTCAGGCCCTCGCGGAAATTCGCCTTGATGGGCGCTTCGATGATCTCGCCGGACGGCTTGGCCATCAGGGCGCGCATGCCGGCGAGCTGGCGAATCTGGTCGACGGAGCCACGGGCCCCGGAATCGGTCATCAGGTAAATCGGATTGAGGTACGGCCTGCCCTTGTCGGCGCCGGCCTGAACCTCATGACCGTTGTCGTCGCGCCAGTCGTTCTGGAGGGTGGTCATCATCTCCTTGGTGATCTGCTCACGGGCGTGCACCCAGATATCGATGAGCTGATTATGACGCTCCATGGGCGTGATGACGCCATTGGTATAGTTACGCTCGACGCGGTCGACGACGCGCTGCGCGGCCTCGAGGATCTTCGGCTTGGCAGTCGGAACACGCAGATCAGTCAGGGCGAACGACAGGCCGGCGAGTGTGCTGCGCCGGAAGCCGGCGGACTTGATGCGGTCGAGCAGGGCGATCGTCTCGCCGCGGCCGAGCTGCCCGTGGCAATCGGCGATCACGCGGGAGATGCCCTTACCCAATGGATAGTTGTAGAACGGCATCTCGGGGTGCAGGATGTCATTGAACAAGCACCGCCCGACGGTCGTCAGCAGCATGCGATTTTCAGGTACCGGCTCGGGCATCTTGTCGCGCCCGGCCACAACGCGATCGCGGGTCACGCGGACGCGGATGGGCGTGTGCATGCCGATCTGGCCCACGGCGTGAGCCATCAGCGCTTCCTGCTCGGAGTAGAACGCCCGCTCCTGGCCCTTCTCGCGCTCGCCGGGCTCGCCGGCGTGATCGCAGGTCAGGTAGTAAATGCCCATGACCATGTCCTGCGAGGCGGACATGATGGGCGAGCCGTTGGCGGGACTGAAGATGTTGTTCGTGCTCATCATGAGCACGTGTGCTTCGGTCTGGGCCTCGATTGAAAGCGGCAGGTGCACCGCCATCTGGTCGCCGTCGAAGTCGGCGTTGAAGCCCTTGCAGACGAGCGGGTGGATGCGAATCGCGTTGCCCTCGACCAGGACGGGCTCGAAGGCCTGGATACCCATGCGGTGCAGTGTGGGTGCGCGGTTCAGCAAAACGGGATGCTGGTAGATCACCTCCTCGAGGATGTCCCAAATCTGCTGATCCCGCCGCTCGAGCATCTTCTTGGCGCTCTTGATCGTGTCCGCCAGGCCGCGCTCGCGCAGCTTGCGGATGATGAACGGCTGGTACAGCTCGAGGGCGATCTTCTTCGGCAAGCCGCACTGGTGCAGGTTCAGCTCCGGACCGACGACGACGACGGAGCGGGCCGAGTAGTCGACGCGCTTGCCCAGCAGGTTTTCGCGGAAGCGGCCCTGCTTGCCCTTGATCATGTCGGTCAGCGACTTGAGTGGACGATTGCTGGAACCCAGCACGGGCCGACGGCAGCGACCATTGTCGAACAGGGCATCAACAGCCTGCTGCAGCATCCGCTTTTCGTTGCGGATGATGACTTCGGGCGCGTTCAGGTCGATGAGCTTCTTGAGCCGGTTATTGCGGTTGATAATGCGGCGGTAGAGGTCGTTCAGGTCGGAGCTGGCAAAGTTGCCGCTGTCCAACAGGACCAGCGGACGCAGGTCGGGCGGAATGACCGGGATGACCTCGAGCACCATCCACTGCGCCTCGTTGTTGCTGTGCCGAATGGCCTCGACCAGCTTCAGGCGCTGCGACAGCTCCTTGATCTTCTGCTTGCTGTTGGTCTTGCGCAGACCTTCGAGCAGATCAACCGAGAGCTGTTGCAGGTCGAGCTGCATGAGCAGCTCACGCACGGCCTCGGCCCCCATCAGCGCGCGGAACCCCGTGTCGGCGTATTCCTCGATCGCCCGGCGATACTCCTCCTCGGTGAGCAGTTGTTTCGCTTCGAGCTTCGAGGCGCCGGGATCGACGACCACGTAGTCCTGGAAATAGATGATCTTCTCCAGGTCGCTGGTCTTCATGTCCAGCAGGGTGCCCAGCCGGCTCGGCATGGCCTTGAAGAACCAGATGTGCACCACGGGCGCGGCGAGGTTGATATGCCCCATGCGCTTGCGCCGTACGCGGCTGTGCGTGACCTTCACGCCACACCGGTCGCAGATCATGCCCTTGTGCTTCGTGCCTTTGTACTTGCCGCAGAAGCACTCCCAGTCCCGCTCCGGACCGAAGATCCGTTCACAGAACAGCCCATCCTTCTCCGCCCGGTACGTGCGGTAGTTGATGGTCTCGGGCTTCTTGACCTCGCCGAAGGACCAACTGCGGATATCATTCGGCGATGCGAGGGAAATACGGACAGCCGTGAAATCGTTAATGCGATCGTAAACCGTTTCGCCCATCGGCTGGTTCACCTCGTTTTCAGGGTCCTGGGTGCCAGTCGCATGCCGGTCACCCTTTCAATCACGTTCATTCCGTCGGTGCGGGTTCCGTCCCGCGTGTCGTCGCGTCAAGGGGCCTGCGTATGGCCGGCCGCCGCCCGCGTCGTCTGGGCCGCGCCCGAAGGCGGACTCGATACGGCCCAATCCTCAGCCCGCATCGACACGCCCACCAATCCGCGCGCCTGTTTGAAGCCCAGCTCCTCACAGAAATCCACTTCCGTGCCGTAGGCTACCGCATCAACCCGCTGCACGCCGTCGGCGTACATGGCGTCCAGCACGCGGCGGGCGAGTTCGGTCGCGATGCCGTGGGTGTCGTGTTCGATGCGACCGTCCTTGCGCGTGACCGCCGCCGGACCCTGATAGGCCGGGTCCAGCTTGCACTCGGTCAGGAAGCCGCGCAAGCCATCGGACAGGCCGCGGGCAATGCCGATCAGGCGGCCGTTCTCATAGGCCGAGACGAACACGGTCGAGTTCTCCATCATCTTGCGAAGCTGCGCCGGCTGGGCAGCGATGTCGTGCTCGAGTCGCTGATAGAACTCCACCAGCTCGTCGGGCGAGAGTTGCTTGTCGGTCTTGTAAACGATCTCCGCCATGGGCAGACTCCCTGACCGCGCTGCCTGATTCTCCGCTTACAGCAGTCTCCGCTTTTCGAGCTGGATGTTCAGACCCAGCCCGCGAATCTCGTTACACAACACATCGAACGACACCGGCGTACCGGCATCGAGCGTGTGGGTGCCTTTGACCATGCTCTCATAGATCTTGGTGCGGCCCTCGACATCGTCACTCTTGACAGTCAGGAGCTCTTGCAGGACATACGCTGCGCCGTAGGCCTCCAGCCCCCACACCTCCATCTCGCCGAAGCGCTGGCCGCCGGTACGGGCCTTGCCGCCCAGTGGTTGCTGGGTGATGAGGCTGTAGGGGCCGGTGCTGCGGGCGTGAATCTTGTCATCGACGAGATGGTGCAGCTTCAGCATGTAGATGTAGCCGACGGTGACCTGTTGATCGAGCGGCTCGCCGGTGCGGCCATCGTAGAGGGTGATCTTGCCGGTGAGCGGCATCTCAGCGAGGAGTTCGCCGGTGTCGCCGGCCGCCTGCACGACGGCGGGGGTCTCCCGGCGTTGGCGCACGTGCTCGTTGGCTTCCTTGACGGCGGCCTGAATCTGTGCCTCGGTGGCACCGTCGAACACAGGCGTTACGACCTGGAAGCCGAGTACCGCGGCGGCCCAGCCGAGGTGTGTTTCCAGGATCTGGCCGACGTTCATACGGCTCGGCACGCCCAGCGGGTTGAGTACGATGTCGACGGGGGTGCCGTCGTCGAGGAAGGGCATGTCCTCTTCCGGCATGATCTTCGCGATGACGCCCTTGTTCCCGTGCCGGCCGGCCATCTTGTCGCCAACGGCCAGTGTGCGCTTGGTGGCGACATAGACCTTGACCATTTCGAGCACGCCGGAGGGCAGTTCGTCGCCGCGCTTCATATGCGCGAGGCGGCGCTCGCACTCTTCGGCGATTGCAATGATCCGCGGCCAATAGCGTTCGTAGATCTTATCGGCGCCTTCGCGGGCGGAGGCGGGCTTGACCCACTTGATGTCAAAGGTCTCGATCTGCTCGAGGATGACGTCGACGTTGTCGCTCTTACCGACCTTCTGCCGCGTGTTCGGGTCGATCATCACCTGGCCGGTGATCTCCTCGATCGCGTCGCACATCTGCTTGAACAGCTTGACGCGCTGCTCGTTGCACTCGGCCTGATAGGCCTTCATCTGCCGCTCGATGTCACGCTTCTGCTCGTCGTTGAGATGCGTGCGGCGGCTGAAGTGGCGTGCGCCGATGACGATGCCTTCCTGGCCGGCGGGCAATTCGAGCGAGTCGTTCTTCACGTCTTCACCGGCGCGGCCGAAGATCGCGTGGAGGAGCTTCTCCTCGGGCGATAGCTCGGTCTTGCTCTTGGGCGAGACCTTGCCGACCAGGATATCACCCGGCCCGACCCGCGTACCGGTCTGCACGACGCCGCGCTCGTCCAGGTTGCGCAGGGCGCGCTCGGAGACGTTGGGGATATCGCGGGTGAATTCCTCGCGCCCGAGCTTTGTCTCGCGGATTTCGATGTCGTGCGACTCGATGTGGATGCTGGTGAAAGCATCCGACTTGACCAGTCGCTCGGAGATGAGGATGGCGTCCTCGTAGTTGTAGCCGTCGAAGGTCATGAAGGCGACCAGGACGTTGCGGCCAAGCGCGAGCTCACCCTGCTGGGTTGAGGCGCCGTCCGCGATGATCTGGCCCTTCTTGACCTTTTCGCCGGGCTTGACGACCGGGCGCTGGTTTTGACAGGTTCGTTCGTTGAGGCCGACGAACTTGCGCAGCTCGTACTCGTCGGTGTCGTTGAGCACGACTTTGCGAGCGTCGACGTAGGTGACCGTGCCGTCCTGGCCGGCGCGCACGACCATGCCGCTGTTGCGGGCCACATCGCGTTCCATGCCGGTCGCGATGATCGGCGGATCCGTGCGGATGAGCGGCACGGCCTGCCGCTGCATGTTCGAGCCCATCAGTGCGCGGTTGGCGTCGTCGTGCTCGAGGAAGGGGATCAACGCGGCGGAGACACCCACGGTCTGCTTGGGTGAGATGTCAACGTAGTCGATTTCGTCGCGGCCGATCTGCTGCAGGTCACCCTGCACCCGGCCCAGCAGGGTGCCACTCTTGAGCGGCGACGGCTTGCCATTGCCGTGGCCATTTTCCAAGCCGCGCATCAGGTAGTCGTGCTTGGTTATCGTGGGTGGCAGGCGCTGGGCATCGGCGTTTGGCTCGACGACATCGGGCGGTGCGAGCGTCGAGCGCATTTCCTCATCGGCGCGCAGGTAGCTCACATCGCCGTTGACCTTGCCACGTTCCACTTTGCGATACGGCGTGGTCAGGAAACCGTATTCATCGACCGAGCTGTAGATGCCGAGCGAGGCAATCAGCCCGATGTTCACGCCTTCGGGCGTTTCGATCGGGCAAATGCGGCCATAGTGACTGATATGCACGTCGCGCACTTCGAAGCCCGCCCGCTTGCGGTTCAGGCCGCCGGGGCCGAGGGCCGAGAGGCGCCGCTCGTGCGTGAGCTGACTCAGTGGGTTGGTCTGATCGACCACTTGTGAGAGTTCGCTGCGGCCGAAGAAGAAGTCGATGCTGGAGCTGATGCTCTTGGTGTTGACAAGCTCGGCGACCTTGCCGATCGACTCGGGGTCCTTGAGGCTCATACGTTCCTGCACGGTGCGGCGCAGCTTGAGGAACCCCTTGCGCAGCTCGTCAGCGGCCAGTTCATCGATGGTGCGCAGCCGGCGATTGCCGAGGTGGTCGATATCGTCGACCTGCCCCTGGCCGGAGCGGAGCGCGAGGATGTAGCGCAGCGACTCGACGAAATCGTCGGGCTTCAAGACCATCTCGGTCTCGGGGATGCCTTTTTCGAACTTGCGGTTCAGGCGGAAGCGGCCGACCTTGCCGAGGCGATAGCGGTTCTCGTCGTAGAACTTCTCCTCGAAGAGCTTGCGGGCCTTGTCGAGTTGGACCGGATTACCGGGACGCAGCCGGGCGTAGATTTTCTGCAAGGCCTCTTCGTGGGTCTGGGCCGAGTCCTCCGCGAGGGTGTTGAGGATGATCGGGTCAGTGAGCTTGTCGATGACATCGACCTGCTTGACGGACGATTCGCGGATTTTCGTCAGGTCACCGATTTGCCGGCCAGCGGGGATGAGCTCTTCGCCCGTGTCGGGGTCGATGACCGCCTGGGCCGTCCACATCTCCGGCTTCAGGCTGGCGGTCCGCACGGATTTGGTCTTGTGAAACGCGCGGACGATCGCCTCAGTCGTGCCGTATGCTTCGTCCATCGCGCGCAGGAATGTGGTGGCCGGGATCTTGCTGCTCTGATCGATGCGGACGGCGAGGATGTCCTTGCGGGTGACGTTGATCTCGATCCACGAGCCGCGCTCGGGGATGATGCGGCAGGCGTGCAACGCGCGGTCGCCCTCGGCCGATTCCTTGACAAAGTCTACGCCTGGTGAGCGGTGTAGCTGTGAGACAATGACACGCTCTGAACCGTTCACGATGAACTCGCCGCCACCGATCATCGTGGGGATTTCACCGAGGTAGATCGACTCTTCGCGCTCTTCCTCGGCGTCCTTGCGGATGAGGCGCACGGTGACGCGAAACGGCTTGCCGAAGGTCAGGCCGAGCTCGCGGCACTCATCCTCACTATAACGTTCCTTGTCGAGCTCATAGCTGATGTACTCCAGGCGCATGTTCTCGTCGTAGCTTTCGATCGGGAACACTTCGCGGAGCAGTCCTTCCAGTCCGATCGGCGCGCGCTTGTCAGCGGGCACATCGGCCTGGAGGAACCGGCAGTACGGCTCGCGCTGGATTTCGATCAGATCGGGGATTTGAATTGCATCGCCGTAGCGACTGAAGTTCCGAACATTCTGCACTTGCATGCGGAAAGCCCTCGTCGCACAAGTTGGTGGCGGGACTGGCGGTCACGCCTGACGCACACCGGGTTTGGGAATAAGCAAACGGGAAGGCGCAGCGGTACCCCGGGCGGGCCCACGAGCGATAGTATCCCATGGGCACGACCTCCTCCGCCAACGCCTGTGGCGACCGTTAAAAGCCGTGGTTCTGTCGCGCATCACACCTTTTTCTGCAAGCTCAGCAGTATGAGCGGATTCTGTGTGGAACGCAAGCGGAAAATCGCGTATTTTTCCGGGCTGACGATCAGCCGCCAGATAACCCGATACCGGTTTCGGGCGAGAGGCGAGTTCCATGGCAACGGGAATCGGTCAGTGTACATATGACCCATGCAATTATTGGACGTTGGGCCGGGATCGATTACGGCCGCCGTCGGATCGGCGCCGCTTACTCCGATTTCGGCCACCGCATCGCCTCGCCTGCGGGGGTGCTACCCGGCTCCGGCTCGGTTCCCGACGACGCCCAGCGCGTCCTCTCTTGGGGCGGCGAGAACGAAATCGCCGGCTTTGTCGTAGGTCTGCCGCTCAACATGGACGGCACCGACAGCGAGCAGACCAAGCTCACCCGCGCGTTCATTACAGCTTTGCAAGCCCGGACCGACGTACCCATTGCCGCGTGGGATGAACGCCTGAGCTCGTTCCAGGCGGACGAGTGGCTCAACCACGCCAACGTCAGCCCGAAACGCCGCAAGCAACTCCGCGACGCGCTCGCTGCCCAGGTCATTCTGCAGTCTTTTCTCGATGCGCAGCGCACCACGCGGGAGGACGGGCCCGACGCCGCGGCCAACCCGGACGTGGACAACGCGGCGCCCGATTCCGAGTAAGCGCTTTGGCTGGACTCGCGGCGACGAGACCAGAACCTATAATCCCAACCTGTGGCGCGCGTCTGAAGTTCCCACGGAGCACGACTCGTGAGCAAAGACTGGAATATGCCCCGCCGCAGCGAGCAATGCGCCGCCTGCGCGAAGACGTTCGATCCCGGCCAGCCGCTGACGGCCTACCTGTTCGAAACGGACGCCGGCTATCTCCGCCAGGACTACTGCCAGACCTGCCACCCCCCTGCCGAACCGCAACCGCTCGGGAGCTGGCAGACGCGCCGCCCGGAGCCGGCGACCCGCCGGGCGATCTCGTTCGACACGGCTTCGATCTATGCTTTCTTTCAACAGCTCGAGGACGCGGACACCACCCGCGCTGAGCAGCTCCGGTTCCTGCTGGCCCTGTTGCTGTGGCGCAAGAAGGCGCTCAGCCTGGAGCGTACGGCGTCAACGGCGGACGCCGAAGTCTGGGAATTCGCGGCGCCGAAGTCTGATATCGTGCACCGCGTTCGCCGTCCCGTGCTCAGTGAAGACGAGCTCGAGCAACTGAGCGGGCAAATCGAGCAGCTTATGTCCGGAGAAATGCCGACCGACGAGACGGTCAGCGCGGAATCCAGCGCGGAGCAACAACATGATTAGCCGCATACTCACGCCCGCGCTGTGGGCGGCAGCGTTGCTCGCCGTCGGCTGTAACGGCCCGCAGAAGAACTGTGATCCACCCACCGGCCGTCTCGAAGCCGTCGCCCGGGTCAATGACAACCTCTCCCGGATCGACACGGCTCTCTACGCAAAAGCGCTGGTGTCCTTCCGTTTTCGCGACGCGGACGGAAAACGGAGGAGTTTTGACGGCAAGGATGCCCGGCTCATCTACATCCCGCCGCAATCGCTGCTCTTCAGCGTGCAATCGCTCGGCGGCACGGTCGCCGAATTCGGCTCCACCGACGAGCGCTACTGGGTATGGATCGACGTGCCCGACGTGCGGAAGCTGTGGTTCGGGCATTGGGCGAATGCCGGCCGGCCAGACCTTCGCAGTCTGCCGGTTCCGCCGGACGAGCTGTTTGATGCGCTCATGCTCCGTCCACTACGGCATGCCGGCGGACTTCTGCCCGTGCTCCGCGTAGCCGGCGAGGACTACCGCCTCATCTTCACGCGCGTCGATAACCGCGGGCACCCAGTCAGCTATCGCGAGGTGCAGGTCGATCCCTGCGAGCCCTATCAACCGACCGAGGTTGTTGATCGCTCGCCTGACGGTCAGATCCTCATGCACGCGCGCCTCAGTAACTACAAGCGCATCGGCCCGGACGGCCCATACACGCCGCGACGCTATGTGGTCGAGTGGCCCTTGAACGACGCCCAGATGCGACTCGACGTCATGTCCGCCAAATTCCGTCCCGACCTGACGCCGGACGCCATCGCGTTTCCGGAAGGCTGGCGTGGTGACATTGAGGAAATCGATCGCGCCATGCCCACGGAGCCAACGCCGGCTCCGCAGTCGAGGGAGGACTCGTGAGGCAGTCGCCACGCTTCGCAACCCGCTGGTACGCATTCCTGCTGATCTGCACATGCGCCCTGACCGGCACGGGTGTAGCACAGACCTTGGGGACGGATGAAGGTGCTGCCTCCAGCAGCCATCTCATCGCCGCTGACGATACGCAGCTCTGGGTTCTGGCTGTCGGCCATGTGTCCGACGCGCCCGGGCTCCAGACCCGTATTTACCGTCGACAGACCGAGGGTGACTTCCGCCCCCACGCCGTCCTCAAGGCCCCGGTGGTGAAGGTCGTCCAGGCCCGGCGGGGTTTGTATGCGTTCATTTCGGGCGGCGAGTTGTGGTCACTCCTCGGCGACGAGTGGCTGCGTGAGCGCGACCTGCCCGATCAGCTCATGCCGGTCGATCTGCATGAGAACGCCGGCGTGCTGTATGCCCTGATTCCCTCTCCGGCCGCCGGCCGCCTCGCGCGCACCGACACGCCGGTCCCAGCGGCGGACACGCAACCATACGACCCGCAGGACGCCAAGCTCACCGTCGCCCGCTACGACGCCCAGGGTTGGCGGGCCATCGCCCCCGCGCCGCTCGAATCCACCGCGTCCAACGGAAACGTCCCCGGACCGCGCCTTGGAACTGTTCGGGACACGCTGTGCCTCTTCTGGCCCGCACCCGACGGCAAACGCGTCAACTTCACCTCGGTGGCCCCCAGCGACGGTACGCAGCCCATCTCCGAAACTACCGCCCCACTGCCCAACCTGCGTGCGTTCTGGTATGTGGCGATCAAACGCGTACCAACGCTCGTCGCCGTCACGTCGGGCACCGGCGGCGACCCGCAGGTGCAGGCCTGCCGTTACCTCGGCGGCGAAGAGGGGCATCTCACGCCGTGGCGACAGGTCAAGCTGTCCGGCGTGCCTGAGAATGTCCGCATCACCGGCTACGACCACGCCGTGAGTTTCAATCAGCATCTCGTGCTGCTCGCCCGTGACGCGGACGGTAAGGCCTGGCTGCGCTTCGGTCGGCTGGAGGAAGAGCCGGCGGAGGAGACCATCGCCGTTTCGCAAGTGATCGAGCAGTCCGAGTTGCCGGGTCAGCGACTCCAGTGGTTCCAGGCCGCCAAGCTGCTTGTGCTCTCGGCCGTGCTGGTCTCGTTGCTCGTATTTCGCCGTACCGCCATGACCCAGGACGCGACGCTGCCCGAGGGCACGGCGCTGGCGTTCACTTTCCAGCGTTTCGTGGGTTGGATCATCGACTTCACGCCGTTCGCCCTCATCATGTCATTCATCGTTGGCGTGGAGATACAGGCCAGTCTGAGAGCGATGTTCAGTTGGGCGGCTGGCGGCGATGCGAGCGGTCAGTTGCCGGACGCGAATGCCATCCTCTGGTGGTCCGTCGCGGCGACGGCGTACACACTGTACGCATTTGTCATGGAGCTGAGCGTCGGTCGAACGATCGGCAAGCTGCTCACGGGCACGCGCGTCTTGTCTGATAACGGCGAGCGGGCGCGCTGGTGGCAAATACTCGTCCGCAACATCCTGCGACTCCTGGAACTGGCCCCGCCGCTGTGGCTCATCGGCTTTCTGGTGCTCGTCTCGCGTAATCGGCAGCGTTTTGGCGACATTTTCGCGAAGACGGTGGTCGCCCGCCGACTTCGGACACCGCCCACGCCGAGTCCGAATGACAAGGAAGACTCGCAGGATCCGCAGGGCTGACCAGCCCCGGCGGCGTCGCTATTGATCGGCGATTGTGAGCTTCATCAGTTCGGCAATGTTCGAGCACTGCTCCAGATCGAAGATCTGACCTTTCAGTTCCTTGCGCCGCGCGGCGGACATGATCGGCTCGGCCAGGGCCGTGAACTTCACATCCAGGTCGTCCTCGGTCATCGGGTCGCGCGGATCGCCCTTCGGCACCTCCCGCTCCGCAGTCAGCTCCTGACCGTCGGTTGTCGTGATCGTCACGCGCGTGCACTGCTTGGCGGGGAACGCCCGCTCGAATTCGTCGTTGGCGACCACTTTGACCTTTTTCATCTGCGCCCGCAGTCGCTCGTCCCACAAGCGGTCGTCCTTGAACTGCTTGGGCGTCACCATGCGATCGGTAACCGCGGCCGCAATGCAATACGGCAGGCTGTGATCCGCCGACTCCTTGCTCTGCGGATCGTACTTGGCCGGGTCGCTGAGAATGTCGGCGGCGCGGGCAATGCTCTCGATGCGGATGGTCTCGATCTGCTCCGTCTGGAGATCCTTGTCCTTGACGATCTGGAGGGTGGCCGAGACCGGCGAGTGCATGAGGGCTTCGATCGGGAAGCTCTTCATGCCACAGTCGGTGATCATGAAGCGGTCGCCGAGATTCTCGTTGATCCAGGTGTAGTCCCAGCCTTCGCCGAGGCAGTGCTCCATACCTTCCTTGCCTTCGATGACGCCTTCCGGACCGCTGTAGCCGCGCTGCGCCAGGAGGGCTGCCTCGACACCGTCGCGCGTCGCCATCGGACTGACGGTGTTCTTCATCATGGTGAGCTTGCCGGCCACGGCACAGCCGAGCGTGAAGCGGTGGCACGCACAGATGCCGATGGCGTGCTGCATCTGCTCGGCACTGAGTCCGAGCAGCTTGCCGGCGACGACCGGCGTGGCATAGGCCATGAGCGTGGCGTGGTGCCAGCCGCGTTCGCGAATGCCCGGAACGGCGATGTGGCAGAGCCGCATGGTGATGTCGTAGCCCAGCACCGTGGCGAGGATCAGATCCTTGCCGCTGAGCTGTTTCCACTCGCAGATCGCCAGCGGCGCGGCGAGCAGATCGGACGGGTGCGACGGATCCTGCTTCCAGTAGATGTCGTTATAATCCATCGCGCGGACCATCAGCGCGTTGAGCATGCTGGCCGCGACAACATTCATCTGGTCGCCAGCACCGACGACTGTACACGGGCCGGGCTGTTCCAGACCGCGATAGTGCTCCAGGAAGAGCTTGCAATCGTGCACCTGATAGCCCCCGAGCGCGCAGCCGAGCGTGTCATAGAGGAACCGCTTGGCAGCGTCGATGGCTTCGGGGGTGAGCGTTTCGTAATTGAGGTCGGTGGCCCACTGGGCGATGCGATAGGTGAGGGTCGACATGGCGTGACTCCCGCTCTGAACCACGGTTTCTGGATCTCGGATGCAGCCCGAGAGCGTAGCCGAAAACTCGGCGGCTGTCTGCGAGGTCGGGCGGTCACCGCCGCGTTAGTTTGCGCCAACGGGCACTTCACTGACCACAACCAGCAACGCCCGGCGGGCGGAGCGGTACAGCGCGACGTCGCGATCATAGTCGTCGAAGGCACGGAATACGCGGTCGATCAGCTTCGCCGCGCGGGCCGGGTCGCGGACTTTCAGCATTTGGAGCAATTCCGCGTCCTCCAGACCGATACGGTGCGCCTCAAAGCGGACGCCGGAGAGCGGGCCGGCCTTCCCGGGATAGACGGCGTGTGAATCGCCGGCGGGCAGGAAGTTCGGCGGCCCGTTGCCGTGCGGCACGACACTCTGCTCGAAGGGGTCAACCTTGGGTCGGTAGTGGTTCAGACCCCAATGGAGGAAGCCGGCGAGGTCGTACTTCACGAGCGCCCAGCCCAGATAGACCGGCCGGACGCGCTCCTGATCCAGCAGGCGGTTGAGCCAGGGGCCGCCGGGGACGAGGCACGTGTAGACCCAGACCTCACCGCCGGCCTGCTTCCGCTCCTCGAAGAAATCGCGGTGTTTCTGGTACACCTGGCTCTGGGGACACCACCAGTCGACCGCACCCGCCAGCTCCCGCGACATCGTCGCTTCAAAGATCTGGACATCCGGCAAGCCGGCGCGGACGAGGCGGGCGAGGTGCTGATAAGCGGCGGCATTCGTGTTGGTCGGTTCGTCCGATAGATGCTGTGCGTAGCGCACGTGGGCGGGGAGTTGCAGCTTGTCGAGCGCCTCACGCAGCGCGGCGAGAAACGCCGTCAGTTCGGCCGCGCCCTCGGGACTCGTGACATCCTGACCGGTGAGGAAGAAGTCGAGACGCGCGGAGCTCCAGTCGCCCTTGTGGCGGTGCGCCAGGTGGCCGCCCTCGAGAATGGTGAAGCCGCGGTTGAGAAAGAGCTGCACGTAGCGTTTCAGACGCTCCAGGTCGAAGCGGATCTCGCCCTCCGCGTCACGGTCGCAGAAGTCGCGCCAGCGGACAATGAACGTATTCTGCCGCCCCCGCGCCATGAGATCGGCATATTGGCCGAGCATGTTCCAGAACGGCTCACTCCATAGTTTGACGTCGTGGCGGCGGGCGATGTTGCCGAGACTGAACCAATTGGTATAGCCGGGGCTTTCGGGACCGGGGGCCGGCACGACGGCGGCGTGGGTCGTGAGGACCCAGCACAACGTCTGCTGCCACTCCCCTGCCTTCAGGTGCAACTCGTACGACGATGTGCCGGTGGGAGCATCCGGCGCGATGGGAAGCTCGACCCGCAAGGCCAAAACGCCATCATCAGCAGCCCGCGCGGCGGACTGGAGCGGTTCGAGCACCTCGAAAATGCGAAACGGCGCCTTGCGAATGACGTGCGGATTCGTCTTGCCATCCCACGCCTCGGTACGGCTGCTCAGACCGGTGTTCTGCTCGACCGGCACGTCGATCAGCCGGTAGAAACGCACGTCGCCGATCTCCGTGCCGTCGTGGCGCAACGTGCAGCGGACCTCCGCGTCAGATGGAAGACCTGCCACCAGTACATGGATCCCCGCAGGCACGCCGCGCGGCGTATCAAGGCTCAACGACGCCGCGCCGTTGACAGGTTTGGAATCTGGGCAAAGCGGCGTGAGCTCGTCGAAGAGCGCGGCCTGCTGAGCTGGAGCTGACGTGTGGCCGGCGAGCAGCATGGCGACGACGGTGGCCGCGAGCAGACCCGACGGGCCCATGAATCGACCGGGAAGCCACGAACGGGTCCCGATATGGCGCGTGACGAACATGAATTGTCCCTTTAATCAACATGATCGAGCGGCACGGTGACCGAAAACGCGCCGCGGAGATCGCCTGCCTCGTAGCCGACGGCCTGGTCGTCCGGATACGTCTCGCGGAGCGCAACTTTGACGGCCGGGTCAAGCTGCGCCGGGGCACCGTGGCAATTCAGACACACCCCGCCGATCTTGATGGGACGCATGTAGTGCAGGATCGGCTCGCCGCGGTCGGTTCTGCGAACTACGGTGACCTCGCGCGGCAGCGCATTCTCACGGTGCTGCTCATGGAACTGGTGCAGTTTGGCGCGTTCGAATGCGGTCGGGGTGTCAGCCGGATTGCGCACCTTCAGCGTCACGCGCCGAACGGTCATACCTTCCCGGCTGCATTCCGCGGCCACTTCCTGGGCGACCGTGCTGCACACGTGGATCGCGGCGACGGGACCGCCGGCTTCGAGCTCCAGCATCAGTTTCTGCTTCAGGCGCCGCCCGAGTTCGTCGGCGGCGGCGCGCGCTTTGTCAGTGGCTGTGTCGATCTGCTCCTGTGAGGCGCGTACTGGTGTTGATTGAGCCGGGCCAGTGTCCTGTCCCGCCTGCTTGCAGCCCGGGCCGACGACCGCCACGATCAGAAGCAACATGACCCAACAGCGCGGCGTGAATGCTTGTGCAGCGACAATCCTGCCGACAGATGTTCCTTTCATTTCAATCTCTCCTTGCCCCGCGCCCTGAGCACGTCCGCCAGCCGTAACGCTATCGCGAAGCTGTTGCCTCAGGCTGCAACCAGTTGGATGCACCGGTCGACAACTGATGCCACAGGTGGCGCTGGGCTGCTCGCTACTTCTTCTTCGCCGCCATCTTGCCGAGGGCGCACGCGATGTCAAAATCGACGAAGTCGGCGTGATGGAAGATGATGCTCTCCAGCGTGCGCTGGACGTGGTCGCCCTCCTTGCTGTGCGTGGCAACCATGTGCATGACCTCATCCGGCAGGCCGTGCTTCCAGCACATGCCGACCCCGCTGAACGGGTGCCGCAGCATATCGCCGCGCGGGCCCTTGCTGGGCGTACCGCCCGGCCCCTTCACATACTCGATCGGCTTGCCCACATCCGCCAGAAACGACCCCGCAATAAGATGATCGCGCTGCAGCGGCACACGATCACCGTACGCGTCCTTGAGCACATCGTAGATCGCGATCGACATCCGCGCGCAAGTGCGGACGTGTTCGAGAAAGCGAATGTCAATGTCGCCGGCAAGAAGGGTGAACGGAATCGCCTTCAGCTCCTCCATGGTCCAGCCGCCGGTCTCGAGGGAATCGACCCACACGTCGATGACCTTTTCGCGGAGGTTGGCGTCGCTGATCTGCTCGATTTCGGGAAAGATGGCCTTGATATCTGCGCGCATACTGTTGCCCTTTCGTGACGCGGGAGAAGCCCGCAGCCTGGTGAATCGAACCCGTCGCCGAGGTGTTTATCCTACCGCATGGCGCAGATTACGATAGACCGGCGCCCGCTGCGCTGGAGGGGTTGCGAACGCGTCCGGGGGCGGCTACAAGCTCTGGATTGCAGAATCTTGTTTTGTTGCAGGCTGTCAGCCATTGCGCGAGGGTGCGTCCATGTCCAGCAATGTCAAACTGGTTGCCAACGCCGCCGGGCGAGAAGTACCCACCAACGTGAATGGGATCGAGCAGGTGCCCTTTCAGGGCGTCGGCCAGTTCCAGCCCACGGGACACAAGGCCGCACCGCCCGTGCGACGCTGTACGGACTATCCGGCGGATGGCAACAAGATCACGGCATACGTCGGGGCAAGCGATGCGCAACCTGCGGCTGCGGATGGCAACGTGGCGCACGGTGCGCCCAGCGGACTGCCGGCCCGGGCCGTCGCCGCCGGCTCGCCCGTGGAGGCCTTCAAGGTCGCCCTCAAAAAAGCCGGCATTCGCAACGGCATGCGCATCAGCTCGCACCACCACTTCCGCAACGGCGACCAGGTGGCCGTACCGCTCTTCCAGGCCGCCGCCGAGCTGGGCATCAAGGACCTCATCTGGTTCCCCTCCGCGTGTTTCCCGTGCCACGCTCCGCTGATCGACCTCCTGGAAAACGGCACCATCCACCACGTCGAAGGCTCGATGAACGGCCCCATCGGAAACTACTGCTCGACCGGCAAGATGCGCGGCATGGGTGTCCTGCGCTCGCACGGCGGCCGCTGGCAGGCCGTGCAGGATGGCGACGTCCATATCGACATCGCGGTCTTGGCGGCACCCAAATGCGACCCGTTCGGCAATGCGAACGCGCTTGAGGGTCCATCCGCGTGCGGGTTGCTGGGCTTCGGACTCGTGGACAGCATTTATGCGGACCATGTCATCGCCGTCACCGACAATCTCGTGGACTTTCCCTGCATCCCCTGGCAGATTCAGGGCAACAACATCGATCAGGTGGTGGTGCTCGATTCGGTCGGCGACCCAAACAAGATCATCTCCGGAACCACGCAACTCACGAAAAGCCCCGACCGGCTGATGATCGCGGAACTCGCGGCGAAGTTCGTGCGCGCCGCCGGCATCATGCGGCCGGGCTTCAGCTTCCAGGCGGGCGCGGGCGGAACATCGCTGGCCTTCGCGATCTACCTGAAGCAGATGATGCTGGACGCGAACGTGAAGGCCCGCTTCATTCGCGGCGGCAGCACCAAGTACCTCGTGGAGATGCTGGAAGAGGGCCTGACCGACTACATCCTGGACGGACAGACGTTCGACCTCGAAGGCGTCCGGAGCATGCGCGAGTACGCCAACCACCAGGACACCAGCCCGTTCACGTCCTACAACTGGCACGGCAAGGGCTGCTTCGCGACATTCCTGGATGCCGTCGTGCTGGGTGCGACCGAGGTCGACGTCAACTTCAACGCCAACGTCGTGACACACTCCGACGGCAAACTGCTGCACGGCATCGGCGGCTGGCAGAACTGCCTGAGCGGGCGCTGCGTGATCCTCCCGATTCCCGCCGTGCGCGATCGGATCCCGGTCATCGTAGACGAGGTCACCACGCTGGTCGGGCCGGGCGAATTGGTAGACGTCATCGTCTGCGAACGCGGCATCGCCATCAATCCGCGCCGCACCGACCTGATTGACGCCGTCCAGCGCAGCGGCGAAAAGCTGCCGTTACGCTCGATCGAGGAAATCAAGGCAGAAGTCGACGCGATGTGCGGCGGCGCCCCGGCCAAGCCAAAGCTCGGCGACAAGATCGTCGCCGCCATCAAATGGGTCGACGGCACGGTGATCGACTGCGTGCGCGCGGTGGAAGGCTGACAAACCGTCGAGTCGATCCGCTGAATCACCGCTCGAGCGATTCGCCAGCGGAAGAAGGCGAATTGGTCGACGGGAAGGAAGCTCGCCAGCCTCAACCCTGCGCTATACTTGACCTAGCCGGTGCTCGCGCAGATGATCCCCAGCCGGGCGATGCACAGCAGGGCCGCTGTGCCGGCGTTTGCCGCACGCCGCCGGACGCTGATTCCCTACTTCTCTGCCAGGAAGGCGCTGATCTCATTGCTGGGGCTGGCCGGGCGGCTGTGCGGCGGGCCGGGAGCGAATTCATGAATACCTCACGACTGATCCGGGGGCTCTTCGCACTGGGAATGCTGTGCGGCATGGCGTTGTGCGTGCCAGGCGGCTTCGCACAGGAGGCCTCCGCCACGACCACGGCCGACCCCGGCGTCCCGCTGGACGAATTGAAGATCATGCTCCGGCCGCTGACGCAGGAGCAACTCACCATCGAGGCGGACGCCTGGTTCGCGTTGCTCCAAGAGAAGGTCGCCGAGATCAGCCAGGCCGAACTCGCCGCCAAGCGCAAAACCCGGGCCATTCAGGAGGCACGCACGGCGGCAACGGAACTGGAGCGCGCGGCAGAGACCGCGCCCGCCGACGACGCGGGCGAGACCGCACCGGTCCCCACGACACAGGAGGTCGCTGCGGCAAAGGAGGAAGCTGACGGCCATGCGGAACAGAAGGCGACGCTACTGGAAACCGTCAACGAGCTGCGCGAAGAGCGGGTCGCCTTGACGGATCGTCTTAACGCCGTGCTCGCCGAATCGAAACTCAAGGGTGGCGAGATTGCATCGTACGAGCAGTACGTCAACGCCGTCGCGGGGATCACGGTGGATGTGACCGACACGGCCGCGGCATGGACCGCCGTGACCGGCTGGCTGACCTCGCGGGAGGGCGGCATCCGCTGGGGCATCAACATCGTCTGGTTCGTTGCGACCCTGATTGTGTTTTGGATCTTCTCGCGTGTGGCGGGCAACGCGATGCGCCGGGCGATGCGGCTCATGAAAAACGCCTCGGACCTCCTGCGCGATTTTGCCGTGAACATCACCCGGCGCATCGTGATGTTCGCGGGATTGCTCGTCGCGATCACGATGCTCGAGGTCGAGGTCGCCCCCCTGCTCGCGATCATCGGCGGTGCTGCGTTCGTGGTCGCCTTCGCCTTGCAGGGCACGCTCAGCAATTTCGCCAGCGGGATCATGATTCTCGCGTACCGCCCGTTTGACGTCGGCGATGTCGTGAACGCCGGGGGCGTATCAGGCATGGTTGACTCCATGAACCTGGTGTCGACGCAGATCAAGACGTTCGACAATCAGCGGGTCATCGTGCCCAACAACAGCATCTGGGGCGATGTAATTACCAATGTCACCGGCCTGCCGACGCGGCGGGTCGACATGGTGTTCGGCATTGCCTATTCGGATGACGCGGACAAGGCCACGCGGATCATGGGGGAGGTGCTCAAGGCACATCCGCTGGTGCTGGCCGAGCCGGCGCCGACGATCAAGCTGCATGAACTGGCGGATTCGTCTGTCAACTTCATCTGCCGGCCGTGGGTGAAGACGGCGGACTACTGGACGGTGTACTGGGATGTGATGCGGACGATGAAGGAGCGTTTCGACGCCGAGGGCCTCAACATCCCGTTCCCGCAGCGGGATGTGCACGTGTATCAGGCTGGGTAGCGCGAATCCACTGGGACGCCGTGGCTGTCCTGCCGGCCGAAGACCCGCAGTCGCACCAGCGGCTCAGGCCGCCCCGCCAATCGCCACTCAGCCCTCGTAGATGAGCGGCGGATCGTCGTACTTGGGGCGGTACTTCTCGACGAGCGCGCGGAGTTTCTCCTGCTCGGGCTTGAGCTCCAGGCTGCGATGCCAGCATTCCACGGCTTCGTCGCGCAGGGTCTCTTCCCGCGGGGCTTCCAAATAGCGCGTCATCAGAACGACCCCCAGGCCGGCCAGGGCGGCCGCATTGTTCTCATCACAGCGGAGCGCGGTGCGGTAGCTCTCCTCGGCGGCGGCATAGTTCTGCTCGCGCCAGTACGTATAGCCCATCCGTTCATGCGCCTGCGATAGCTCCGGGTCTACCCGCAGCGCCGCGTGCAACGCTCGACGGGCGGTGTCCCAGCGCTCCTGGTTCAGATATACGGTGGCGAGATTGACCAAAACGATGGGCTGCGCGTCGTAGCACTCCAGTGAGTCCTTGTAGGCTCGAATCGCCTCGTAGTCGCGGCCCTGCTCAGCCAGGGCGGCGCCGAGATTGCTCCGCACCAGTGCGTTGTCCGGCGACAACTCGATCGCCTCCTCGTAACTGTGGATGGCAGCATCGAGCTCACCGGTGCGGTGGTACGCGGTCGCAAGGCGAAAACGCAGGTCGAAATTGCGCGGGTCGAGTTCGCAGGCCAGCACATACGCCCGAATCGCCTGCGTGAGGCGTTGGAGCATGCGATAGACTTCGCCGAGCTCGAAGAGGGGCTCGACACGTTCGGGATCGAGGCGGACGGCTTCCTGAAGCGCATCAGCAGCCAGTTCCAGCTCGCCACGCTCCTTGTGGACCAGGCCGAGCTTGTAGTGGCCCTCAGCGTACTCGGGGTCGAGCTCGACGGCGGCCTGAAACTCCGCCAGAGCGGCGTCGAGATCGCGCTGACGCAAGGCCTTGTCGCCCTGTTCGACCTTGAAGGTGGCGATTTCACGGCGAATCATGCAGCCAGGCGCACTCAGGCACACCGCCGCGAGGGCCATCAGGAGGGCAGTTCTGCGCAGTGACGTTCGGGTCATGACATCCTGCCGAAATCGGGCCTTAGAAATCCAGGGTACACACGAGCCGTGCGACCGCGTCACGGGCACGCTTTTACCCGCTGCGGGGTTGGCACGTCAACGCACCATGTCACGCTGCGAAGCGCGCACGCTGCGCCGGAAGCTATCCCGAAACCAATCTGCGACCAACCCAAGGTCGGTCTGCCATCGGATTCGGGATCGATTCTAGTTATCGGTCGATGGCGGGTTGGGACTTGTGGGCGATTGCTCGTCGGCCGGCGCGAGATTGATGCCCCACGCCTGGAGATAGCTCTCGGCCAATACGCGGACGATGTCGTCCCGGTCGTTACGAGCGATGCTGCCCACGCGTTCGGCCGCGGACTTGCCCTGCCGCGCAACGACGCGCGTCGCCAACAGGCGGACGAGCCAGTGGGGGTGACTCAGGCAGTCGTCCACGGCGGCAGTCAGCTTGCGGTCGAGGCCCATGACCTGGATGGCATCGAGCGCACGGGCACGCAACTCCCAGGAGTCGCTGCTCAGGAGGCTCAGCAGTGCGCCGTGAATGCGGCGTGTGGGAATGGGATCCGGCTCGTAGCTCAGGCGGTCGATGGCGCCGCGCTGCCATTCGCCCAACAGCTCGGCCAGGACTTCGATTGCAAGGGCACGTTGCGGGAGATCGCCACTGGCCAGCGTATTGAAGAGGGCTTCCATAGCCTGATGGCCGGTGGCGGCCGGTACACGGTTGAAGTAGACGGTATCGAGTTGCTGACCGCCCGGGCTGGGCCGCCAGTCGCCGCTGGCGTCGAGGCCGGCGTCGAGGATGACGTCGAGGGCGATGCGCTGCATGTGTTGCGGCGTATGGCGGCTGGCGGTCCGGAGCGGGCCGACGTTGAGCGCCCGACGCACGCGGACAGTCTCACCGGGATACAGTACGCGGTCGCGGTCGACACTGATGGACATGAGCGCCGGATATTCGCGGTTACGGTCACCCTCCATGCGGATCGTAATCAGGAAGACTGGGTTGACCATGCCGTCGGGGCCGAGCGTCAGGGGATAGGGCCCGCGATTGGTCAAACTGAAGGTGGTCCACCAAGGCTCGCCGGGGCGTGGGCTGAGCGACACGGGTACAACGCGGGCCTCGAGAATGGCGGCCGGATCCTCATGGAAGGACAGCACGCGTTCATCGAAGTCGGCCAGGGCAGCGGGGATCTGCGGATAGCGTTCGGCGGCGGCCTGGTCCGCGGGAAGATCAAGTTGCAGCGACGCGAGGAGGTCCTGAGCCGGCCCGGGGCGCGGCGGGGGATCGATGGCCAGCGCGGCGCGTAGCGCGCCGATGATATCGCCCTGCTGCTGCCGGATGCGGGCGCGCATATAGGCGGCATAGGGGTCGCGGCGGGCAATCGGCTGCAACAGCTCCATGGCTCGGTCAGGCTGGTTGTTGCGCTCCAGCGCCCAGCCGAGCACACGGCGCACAAAGTCGTCGGATGGTGCACGATCGAAGGCGTTTCGCGCGAGAAGCAAAGCGCGCTCGGGCTGGTCATCCACCGTGGAATAGAACCAGGCCGCCTGGGCGACCTCATTGACCGGGAACTCGTCGGGATCGCGGATCGCGGCGAAGCGCGACTTCAGGCGCCTGCTGACGCGCGCGGCATCGATCGGACGATCGGCGCGGGCGAGCAGGTAGCGCAACAGCCAACCAGCCTCGGCACGATCCGCGGGGTTGCCAGCAACCGCGCGCTCGGCGAGTTTGACGGCCTCGTCGAGTTTGTCCAGCGAGAACTGGTTGCGGGCCATGTCCAGAAGGAAAGCCGCCGGGGGATCCACGTCGGGCGACTGCTTCGCTTCGACGGCGACGACGTAGTCATAAAACGGCTCGGCGGAGCTGGGGAAGCCGTGTTCATCGAGCAGACGGGCAGTACGCCAGACCAGGTCGAGCGCAAAAGGCCGCAGCTCAATGACGCGCAGCAGGGTCGCCAGCTCCGCGCCGGGTGGTGCATCGTCCGGCACGCAGGCGAGCATGAGTGTGGCGGCTTCGACACATGCGGGCTCGAGCGCGAGCGCGGTTTTCAGTTCTTGACGCGCCGCCGTGGTATCGAGGCGCTCGAGTTGGATGCGCGCGAGCTCGGCGTGGACGAGGGCAGTCATCGTCGGCGGTCGTTGGGTCTTCAGTACGGCACGCAGCCAGGTCTCCCGATCCTCCAGCGTATGCTGGCTGCGCAGACCGGCCGCGAGCCACAACGAGAAAGCGCCTTCGTGTGTGGGATCGGCTTTGAGCAAGCCGACGGCAGCCTGGTCGGCGGCATCCTGATCGCCGCGGAGGCGGGCGAGTTCGTACAGCCACGTGTAGGCGTGGGCCTGGTCGGCGTCGAGGCGGACGGCGGCTTCGAGCAGGGCCTGAACATGCTTGACATCGGCTGGCGTCTGCTGGCCACGCTGTTTCAGGCCGTGGTCACGCGCGAGATGCACGAGCAATTCGGACGTGGAGAGCGGGCCCGTGCGGGCGGCGGTGAGTGTGCCCCCCCCTGCCAGAATGGCCAGCAACGCTACGAAAATGCGCCGAACTGCGTGATTTTTCATTCGTGAATCACTTGTCTCGAAGGTACGGGGCGTTTGCGAACAGCTTCCGCGGCGCGGCTCCACGCGGGTCAGCCGGACCGTTTCACGTGAAACGCCCTGACTTGCTGCCATGCGCTATTGGGCGGGGCGTATCAATTAGAAAGGTGCTGCGCCCGTGCCAGAGACCGCTCAGACGGCATTCTGATGTCGGCACGACCGGCCGTCAACGTCCGCAGGGACGTTGACGGCGGCGCGACAGAGCCGGCACGGACGGGGTCAGCGGGAAGTCGGCAACTCACGCAGGTCGCTGCTCAGTCGCCCGATAGCAGTGCCACGAAGGCGTTGATATCGTCGAAGTCGACGGTGCCGTCCTGGTTACAGTCGGCGTGATCATAGTCGCAGTATGGGTAGGCCTGTTCATAACCGGCCGATCCGCCAAGGGCGCGCACGAAGGGGTTGATGTCGTCGAAGGAGATTTCGCCGTCGCAGTTGAGGTCGCCGACAAAGCTCTGGCGATAGCGGACGGTGGTGTAGTCGTAGTAATTGTCGAAACCCACCCAGGCGCGGCCGATCGTGAAGACGTTAAGCGCGCGATCGACGGTGATCGCGCGGGGCAGATCGGAGCGGCCGTTGGGGTCGGCGTAGATTTCGGTCCATGCCAGTTCGCCGGCAGGGCTGTAGCGGAGCGTAATGAAGTCTTCGTAGCCGTTGGCGTTGTAGCCGTAGCCGGTGACGTAGACGTTGCCGAGGCGGTCGACCGCGAGGTCCCGGCCGGAGGCGTTGGCGTAGTCGGCCTGTTCGAGATGCTGCCACAGGATCGCGCCGCCGGGGCTGTACTTGATAGTGACGATACTGATGGTGTTGGGCTCGTCCCAGCTTTGGCCGCAGACGACAACATTGCCTTCCGGATCGAGGGCGATGCCGCCGGCGTAGTCGGCCGCTTCAGCGGTGCCGGTGTAGTCGTCTTCCCAGAGCATGGTTCCGGCGGGGTCGTAACGGGCGGTCCAGATGCGCAGGGTGTCGTAAATCTCGCCGACTTCACCCAGCACGTAGACGTAGCCGGCGTCGTCGGTCACGACGCGTTCGGCGGCGTCGACATTGGAGAAGCCGTCGCGGATGCGTTCCCAGACCAGGTTGCCGGCGGGGTCGTACTTGACGAGGTAGGCGGCGGAATCGAGGGAGACATACGGTTCGGTATAGCCAACGACGATGGCGTTATCGGAGGGGTCAACTGCGATGGCATAGCCGGCGTCCCATTTGTCCCCGGACTCGCCGATTGAGCGGTCCCAGAGCAGATTCCCGTCGGGGTCGTATTTGAGCAGGAGCAGGTCGAAACCGCCGTCGATCCAGGAAGCACCGGCGATGTAGATGTGGCCCTGGGAGTCGAGGGCGATGTCGCTAGGCTGGTTGTTGCGGCCGGGCGAGCGATAGCGCTGTGCCCACAGCAGGTTGCCGGCGGGGTCGTACTTGAGCAGCACGACGTCGATGTAGTCGCTGAACTCGTCGGTGCGCTCGGCGGACCACCCGGTGACATAGACGTTGCCAGCGCCGTCGACGGCGAGCGCTTCGGCTTCATCCGGCTGGTTGGGGCCGAGGAAGCCCTGATAGGTGTGGCTCCAGAGTTCCTGGCCATCGTAATCGTACTTCACGGTGGCGAAGGCGCGGCGATAGTCCTGGGTAGTCCAGCCGGTGATGTAAACACAGCCGTCCTTGACAACGATGTCGCGGACCTGGTCCTCGTCGCTGTCAGGGCCGTTCCACTGTGCGACCCAGGACTGTTGCGGCTGAGCCGTAAGCGGCGGCGCGGCGAAGAGCAGCATCAACAGCGTGAGGCTGAGGCAGGTAAGGCGGTTAAAGCTGGCGGTGAAGTGGTTTGCGAAGTTCATATTTTCCTCCCAGTCGGTTCGGCTCTCTCGGGTATTCCGCATGCGGCGGCCGCTTTTTGGCATACCGCAAGCCGGGCGGAACGCTTCCGCGCGCTTATGAGTCGTAAACGACCGCGGATCCTTGCAGGCGCGGCGGTGCCTGGCTGTTGGATTTCATGGTGGGCATCGCCGGAAACCGGCCGGTCACCGAACGGAGGTCGGTCCCCCACTGCTTGCGGTGGTGAGGGACAAATTGCGGCAATAAGCGCGGGGGGCGGGACGTTACGCTGGTGAGCGGCTTGGACTGGAAGCGGAACGGAAGTCAGGAGTGGGTGTGATGCTGAGGATGTTCAGTCTGGCGGGTTTGCTGGGGTTGCTCTTCACGTCGGTGGCGGTGGCGCAGCCTTATGATTTTTCGGACGCGGATACGCTGCTGGATAGCGAGTTGCCGAACCTGGACTATCACGTCGCGGTGATCGTGCGACAGGATGGGGCGGAACTGTATCGGTACCAATATGGCGATATCGATTATGACACGCTGGTGCGGATGGCGTCGTTTACGAAGACGGTGTCCGCGGGTGTGATCCTGGCGTTGGTTGATGATGGTTTGATGACCTTCGATGAGCGGATCGGCGATACGTACCCGCTGTTTGACGCGAACGGGATCGGTGATCCGACGGTGCTCGACGCGTGGGCGATGCGGCATGGCATTGAGACGCCGCTGGAGTATCAGCGTGATCCGCGATTCACGCTGGCCGAGTCGATTGTGCGAATTGGTCTGACCGGGGAACTGGTGTTCGGGCCAGGGAGCCAGCTGGGGTATGACGGGGCGGGGATGCAGGTGACTGGTGGGATGGCGCAGTTGCGGACGGGGCTGCTGTGGGAGGATGTGGCGCGGGCATGGATTTTCGACTGGTGCGATATGCCACTGACGGATTATGGGCAGTTTTACCCGAATCCGGCGGTGGCGGGCGGACTGCGGAGCACGCCGGAAGAGTCGATGAACTACGCGCAGATGGTGATTGACGGTGGTTGGTATGGCGGGGAGCGGGTGCTGTCGGATGCGGCGATTGCGGCGCTGTTTACGAACAATACACGTGGGTTGCCCGTGTATGGATCGCCGTGGCCGGAGAGTCACCCGCTGTATCCGTATGGCGTGGATCCGGACTATGCGTTTGGTGGCTGGGTTTTGGCGGAGAACCCGGAGACGCGGCACGTGGAGGAGGTTGTCGGAGCGGGAGCGTGGGGGAGCTATATGTGGCTGGATCGGCGGCGGGGGCTGACGGCGGTATTGTTCACGGACGTCACGCCGGGGTCGCAGGGGTCGATGGATGCCGCGTTGGGGGTGTGCGCGATTGCGCGGCGGGAGGTGGAGGCGGGGCAAGCCAGCGATTTGCGCGCTGTTGAGATTGCCGCGCACGTATGTATGCGGTGGGAGGTGCCGGCCGGTGCGGATGTGGTGCGGGTGTATGGAGCCGATGCGCCGATTCGGGATGTTCACGATCTGCGGGAGGCGGAGTTGCTGCTGGAGACGGCGGCATCGGAGGCAGCCTTGCCGCTGTATGGGAATTACGCGGTTACGGCGGTGTTTGACGGGTTTGAGAACACGGCGTTGATTCCGGGTGGGAATGCGACGAAGGCATCGCCGCCGCGGGCGGACTTGAGCGGGAACGGCGTCGTTGACTTCGCGGACTTTGAGATTATGGGGGCCGATCTCGGGAATCCGGGGCCGGGAGCGGCGGGGGATGTGGATGGCGATGGGGATTGTGACGTGATTGACGCGGCGGGGCTGCAGCGGGTGTTTGGGGAGGTGGGGTGCTGAGAGGCGGGCTGTCCGCCGTCACTGGTGGAGTGCAGTCAGACGCGCCGCAACTCGACGAAACACCGCCCTCATTCCCGACACCACCGTCCACGCGGCCCCATCTCACGACGAGACCGTCTGCACCGTCCGCCGACCCAGATCATCATACGCGAAGCTGACCTGCTCTTCGTCGCCCCCCTACCTCGGAAGCCGAGCCCAGAATCGTCCAAACTTCCGACCAGCGATCGCGGTAGCCGCGACAATACCAGATAGCATCACCACGGCCACGTAATCTCTCCCTTCCATTTCGACATGTGGCCCGGTGACGGCGTACGCAAGAAGAAGTCCCAACACAGCGGGGGCGGCCGTGACGACGAGGGAAGAGCGCGACGGCGCAAAAAACCCGGTAGCCGCCGCACCCAACAACATAACGGACCAGGCATATTCCGTCCCGAGAACCAAGAGCGGCGCATAGACTGGACGCGACGTACGGGCGGATTGTCTGCCATGTAGTGCTCAGCGACTGCCACCTGCTCTCATGCGATTCACCCGCCATCCATTCGGCTCCGTCACGATCAGCCACCCGGCCGAGGCGTACTCTGTCTCCGACGCCGGCGACCACGCGGACCTGTTCCACGGATGCATCCCAAGCGGGAACCCGCCGTGTTCCCCGCCGAATCGACCATCGTACGAGAATCCCGCGCGCAAATCACGTCCGCCCTGCCCCGCACATTCTTCTGCACGTGGAGCATTACCCAAACCCGCCCACCACGCCTTGCCCCCCTGCCCATATCTTTCCTACTTCTATAAGTAAGCCCCGGCGCGCAAACACAATATCGGACCGCGCCATCCTCGCCTGTGAGACCGCCTCATGCGGACCGACAGCACCGCAGCACATCTCAGTGATCGCTCGCACGACCGCCCGACCGTCGCCGGCGGCCTGTCGAAGCCACCCGTCCTGCGCCGTGCCACACAGCAACTCCTCTGCATCTTATCGCTCCTCGCCATCACCTTCGGCACGCTCGGCCCGCTTGGCCACGGCCACGGTCCCTGGCTGCAAACTGTCGACCACTGGCAGCTCGTGCTCCCCTTGCAGCCCACCGACGTCAACGACCTGATCACGAACTTCATCGTCTACGTCCCCGTCGGCATCGCATTTCGCCTGCTGATCCGCCGTCGCGGCCGCGCCGGATTCCCGGACCTCGTGCTCGCCACCCTGTTATCGGCCGCACTCAGCTACGCCACCGAAATCCTCCAGCAGGCCATGCCCGCCCGCTCCAGCAGCCTGACCGACGTCTTGATCAACACGACCGCCGCCGGCTTTGGCTGCCTCATCGCAGTCCAGTTCCAGCATTTCCTGCGCTGGCTGCACGCCCTCGCCTTTGTGAACATGCAGCGCCCCTGCCGCCCATGGCTGCTCATGACACTCGCGTCCAGCGTTGCGACCATCATCCTCATGACCATCCCGTGGAATCTCACGACGCCCGATATCCGCATCGGCTTCGACGACCCCTTCAAACTCGCCGACATCCGACGCCTGACCATGTTCGCCGTCGTGGCGTTCTTCCTCACCGGCACACTGCTCGCCCGCGGGCAGTTCCGCACCCTCGCCGCGCTGCACGCATTCCTGCTCACCGGCGTCTTCGCCGCAATCCTCGAGTTTTCACAGGCCTTTATCGGCGCCCACGTCGCCAGCGTCATGCAGGGACTAATCGCGCTCGTCGGCGTTGCTCTCGGCGTCGTAATTGCCACGCTCTTGTGTCCGCGCCCCGCCCCACCGCCACCGCACACGGCCGACCGCGGACCCGCATCCTGCGGCATGCCATTGCACGCCTTACGCCGGCTCGCAGCGATTGCGCTGGTGCTGGCCGCCGGCTATGCGTTCACGAGTGAGTTGTGGGAGATCGATCTGGCCGACGGTTTCCAGTCGGAGCCGGTGGTCGACTGGGTCCCCTTCCGCGCGCAGTTCATGGCCCCCTTCACGATCGCGCTGGCCGACATGGCCGAGCAGGTCGCGCTCTACGGCTTTCTCACCCTGCTGTGCCTGTTCCTGATGCAGGGGCAGGGCCGCATTCCGGCATTGCTGCTGGTGCTCAGTCTCGTCGGCGGACTGGAGCTGACGAAAGCCTGCCTCGACCACCACGGCGCCAGCACGACCGGCCCGCTCCTGGCCCTATTCGCCTGGGCGGTCACGACGAGAGTCTGGCAAGCCATCTACCCGCGCACCAGCACCCAGCCAGCGGCCGTTCCGCAGTCTTGATCTCTTGGTCACTCTCCCCCTCAAATCCTCAAACCCTCAGATCCTCAGATCCTCTCTTTCTTGATCTCTTGATCTCTTGATCTCTTGATCCCTCGATCTCTCTCCCCTACTCAAACAGCCCCACAAACGGCTGAATATCATCAAACGTCACGGCCCCGTCGCCGTTGGCGTCTGCGTTCAGCCGCCGGCAGTCCGGATAGTGACTGTAGTAGGTCAACTCGCCGTCCAGCGCCCGAATGAACGGCAGGATGTCATCAAACGTTACGGCCCCGTCGCAGTTGCAGTCGCCGTAGGGGTAGGAGCCAAACTCGCACGCCCCCATATCCACGATCCAGTCGCCATCATCATCACCATCCCAGACGCGCACCAGTCCATGCACATCCGTTTCGCCGGGATACGACTCGACGAAGTCCGGATCACCGGCGTCGATGCACGGCGAATCGGCAAGCAAGCGTCCGCCATCACCGAACAACGGATCTTCGTTCATGTTGTTCGTGCCGGGCCAGCCGCCTTCGACGTCACTGTAGTTGACGATGGTCTGCATACCGTGGATCTCGGACCATGACGGCGCTTCGTCGTCCCAGAGAATGCAGTTACGGATCTCCACGGCACTACTATCATTGAATACGGCACCGCCATTCCACCCCGCTGTGTTCCAGCGACACGTCGCATTTCGGAGCAGCCCGCCTGCGTTGAAGAAGTACACGGCTCCGCCGCCAACCCCGGCATCGTTGTATACCAGGAGGCTGTTCGCCACCGTCGGGTTGCTGCCGTCGAAGACCGCCAGCGCTCCGCCGTACTCGTCAGCCTGATTGTCATCGAACACGCACCGCGAGATCGCCGGACTGCACCCTTCTTCCAGGAGAATCGCGCCACCATTCACATCCGTCGCGTTTCCCATGAATAGGCAGTCAGTGATGTGATCAGAGTCGCCGTCGTGATACAGCGCGCCCCCCCAGCCACCGGCGCTGTTGACACGAAAGCTGCAACGCTCGAGTGTGAGGTGCCCCCCCAATTGGCGGATGGCACCGCCGTGACCGCTGCAAACGTTGTACTCGAAAGTGCATTCCTGAATAGTCCCGCCATTAGATTCGCCGAAGATGGCCCCGCCACCAGCAACGATCGCCGAGTTTCCGGTGAACCCACAGTCGCGAATCGTATCACTGGACTCGTGCAAATACAGCGCACCGCCTTGATATTCCGCGCTGTTATCATTGAATTCGCAGTTGGTGATGGTGGTGGTGCCGTCATGCGCGTAGACCGCACCACCATATCCGTCGTAGTCCCCATCGCCGATCGCAATATTCCCAGTGAAAGCACAATCCGTCACCGTCGCACCCGCTGCATACACTGCACCGCCCTGTGATCGCCATTCGCCCGCATGCACCGCCTCGTTCTCCACGAACTCACAGTCGTGCGCGTACAGAATCGTCGTACACACGGCCCCACCCTGTGCGCAGCCTTCGTCCTCATCCGTATCCGAGTAGACCGCCCGGTTCCCCGTGAACGTGCAGCGATCAAGGTGCGCGTCGTTGGTCAGAATTGCGCCTCCGCGTCCTGACCACACGACGTTCCAACCCCACGCCAACGCCAGGTTGTTCGTGAACACACAATCGGTGGCTGTTACCGCCTGGCTGGTAAACACGGCGCCGCCCATGCCCTTCCAGTCGCCGTTGCCGTCGTTCCCCTGAGCGGTGTTATCTAAGAACGTGCAATCCGTCAGTTCGATCGACCCGAACGCATGAATCGCACCTCCACGGGCACCTCCGCCCACGTAATTCCCCGAGCTGTTCGCGCTGTTCCCTGCAAACGTACAATCAACGGCGACGATGTCGTCGCCGCAATGCACGCCGCCACCAAGCCCCTGGTCACTATTACCTGTCGATACGACGTTACCCGCGAAGTCGCAATCAGTCAGCTCGAGCGGACCAGCGTTATTCGAGCGCAGCCCAGCGCCCTTATTGTGGGCGCTATTGTTCAGAAACGCGCACTCGGTCACAGAAATAGAGTCGGCCTGCGCAACTGCCATACCCCCGCCGACATTTCCATTGCTTGTGTTATCCGAAAACTCACAACCGACCACTTCGATCGCGCCGACATTCTCAATGGTGGCACCGCCGCCCGTTACCCCGCACCAGTTACCGGTGAACACACAGCCCACCAGCGCGAAGTCACCGCGCTCCCCAGGGCCGATGTAGTACAAACCCCCGCCGTCCAAGGTCGCGTAGTTGTCGATGAACCGGCAATACGCCACAACCGGCGAACCGCCATTCACGTACAGCCCGCCTCCGTCGTCGCGTGGCGGTTCGCCGTCGGCTCGACCAGCGGTGATCGTAAAGCCGTCAATCGACGTCGCTGCATCCGTCCCCGTCCCGACCACCACGTGATAACTGTTGTCCGTCGTCACCTCCAGGTCGCCGATCTCCCCACTCAGAATCGTCTCGAACACCTCGACATCGCGATCGTCCGCGTCCGTGCAGTCTCCGCCCGGACAACCGCGATACCCACCATTAAGCGAAAGTCCGTTGAGCATGTCGAACGACACATTGCGCGCGCCGGATCCCTCCGGAAGTGCATCACTGCGATCCGGGAAGTACATTCCCTGCGCCACGCGAATCTCATCCACCTCCGGATGGAAGAACGCGTATGCGAGCGCATCCTGCAAGTACTTGTACGCAGTCTCCCAAGCAAGACCATCACCACCCGGCGTCGCATCATCATCGACATGCAACACGACCCCGCCCCCATCTTCCGCGACCGCCGGCTCCACGGATGCCCAAACCGTCACAGCGAGTATCACCACGAACAGAACACTGGTTCTAATCCCGAATTGCATTGTCCGACTCCCTTCCGAAATGTGATCTCTGAAGCCCGAAGCCCTCAGACTGACGGACAACGACCAAACGCAAACAAGAAGCCTGCTGCCCCCAACTGCGAAGTGACCTGACGACTATCCACGCTCCCCTCCACGGCCGATCCAATCTCGTGCCGTCTCCGGCACTTCCCACCACGACCGATAACACACCGTCGATCGAACTGAACTATACTTATAGCTCTTTTAGCCCGATAAAGCAAACGACACTAACGCCCCTCGCCCCCTCCCCACTCAAATCCTCACCCCCTCAGATCCTCAGATCCTCCGCCAGATTCCGATAGGACCTAAAAGAAACCACGAGCCGTGGTGCGCGCCGGGTGCGCGGGCACCACCGCCGACCTGCTGTCCAGATCGGAGCACGCGTGACCATCCGCCTCGGACTCGACGCCCGCACCCTCGTCCAGCCGCATCCCCGCGGCACCGGACGCAATCTGCTCGACGCGTACCGGCTCATTCCCCGGCTGCGCCCCGACTGGCAGTTCATCCTCTACCATCAACGCCCACTCGCCGCCGGCGCAGGGCCCGATAATCCCCCGTGGGATCTACCCAACGTCACGCTTCGCCAGCTCGACATGCCCGGCGACCGCTTCGACGCGTGGTTCCAGTTCCGCCTCCCCTGGGCCAGCCGCCGGGATCACGTTACCCTTATGCACTACCCGGCCAGCGCCGCCCCGGCGTTCTCGCCCGTGCCGTTCGTCCTCACCGTCCACGACCTGATCCCGCTGCGCCTCCCCGACGAGCTCAACGCCATCCAGACGCGCAATTTCCGCCGCGGCCTTGTGCGGGGCATTCGCGCCGCGACGCACATCATTGCGCCCTCACAGGCTACCAGCGAAGATATCCAGGCGGAGTTCGGCACGCCCGCTGACAAGATCACCGTCATCCCCTGGGCGCCGGATACGCGCATTCTCGACGAAGCGGCGGGGGCAATCGAACCCGCGAATCTCGAGCGCATCCGTGCCATCTACCGCCTCGCCGACCGCTGGCTGCTCACCTTCTCCGGCAGCACCCGCCGCAAGAATGCCCGCGGCGTACTCGACGGCTTTGCCCGCGTAGCGCCCGATATCCGCCGACGCGTACAACTGGTCCTGGTCGGCTGCGAGCCCGAGTCCTATCGGACGCAGCTACAAGCCGAAGCGGATCGCCTGGGCATTTCCGACCAGTGCCGCGTGCTCGGCTTCGTCCCGCACGAAGACCTGCCCGGCCTCTTCCGTGGCGCCGCCGGCCTGCTGATGCCGAGCCGCTGCGAGGGCTTCGGCCTGCCGATCCTCGATGCGTTCACCTGCGGCGTGCCGGTGTTGACGTCGAATATCAGCAGCATGCCGGAGGTCGCCGGCGACGCAGCCGCCTATTGCGATCCGAACGACTCGTTCAGCATCGCGCACGGCATCACGGAAATCCTCGATCCAAGCCGCAGCAAAGAGCTCATTCGGCGCGGCTACGAGCGTGTCAGCCACTACACCTGGCAACGCACCGCCGCCGCCATGACGTCCGTCTTCGAAAACCACCTGACCAGCGCGCAACCGACTGCGAGCCCGGCTGCCGCCAGACATCAGGAGTGTGCATGATGAACCTGCCAATCTGGGGCCCGCAGGCCCGCCAATGGCTCCGCCTCGACTGCCGCAACTACCGTGGCGACCGCCCGTGCGCCGCCGGCGTGCAGGGCGTCTGCCCGGCCGATTGCGGCCACTACAACCCCATGGGCTTTCGCATCCTGATCATCAAGCTCGGTGCGCTCGGCGATGTCATCCGCACGGCCGCCCTGCTGCCCGGCCTCAAAGAGGCCTGGCCCGAAAGTCACATCACGTGGGTCACACGCCCCAGCGGCGTCCGCGCGCTGCGCAACCACCCGCAAATCGACCGCCTGCTGCCACTCGACGGCGAAGCGCTCAGCCACCTCGACTACGAGCGTTTTGACCTCTGCCTCAGCCTCGATAAAGAGCCGGGACCCTGCGCCCTGGCAATGCGCATCGACGCGCGGGACAAACGCGGCATCGGCCTGAGTCCCTTCGGCACCACCTACCCGCTCAACCCGGAATGCGCCCACTACTTCGAGCTCGGCCTCAGCGATGAATTGAAGTTCCACCACAACAACAAGAGCTACCAGCATTTGCTCTATGAAGCGCTCGGACTCGCGTACAAGGGCCAGCGCTACCAGCTCTATCCAACCAACGAGCAACACCACCGCGCCGCCCGCTTCTGGGCCGACCGTGGCATCGACGATGGGGAGGTCGTCGTCGGCCTCAATACAGGCGCTGGCCACGTCTTCGCCAACAAGAACTGGCCGCCCGAAAAGTTCATCGCCCTCGCCGAGCGCCTGGTCGCTTACAACGGCTGGCGCGTCGCCCTCCTCGGCGGTCCACAGGAAATCACGCTGAATCGCAGCATTGCCGAGCTCTGCCCGGGCGTCATCGACCTCGGCTGCCACGACGAACTCGACTTCGCCGCGCTGATCCGGCGCTGCAACGCCGTCGTCACCGGCGATACCATGGCCATGCACGTCGCCATCGCCGCCGAGATTCCCTGCATCGTGCTCTTCGGCCCCACCGCGCCCCAGGAGATCGATCTCTACGGCCGCGGTGAAAAGCTCGTCACCAACCTCGGCTGTTCCCCGTGCTACAAGCGCGCGTGCGACTTCTCCCCCAACTGCATGGACGACATTCCCGTCGAGCACGTGCTCGCCGCCCTGCAACGCTGGGTGACCACGCCCGACGGCCAGCCCGCCGAGACCGCACAGCCCACTGAGGTACCTGCATGACGTTCGCCGCCGGACTCCCACTCCGTGTGCTGATCGTGTCCGGGCGCGAGCCCTGGCCGCTCAACGGCGGTGGACGCCTGCGGCTGTACAACTTCGCACGCTGGCTGTCACGCGGCGCCGCTGTCACTCTCGCACTACCGCGCGAACCGGCTTCCCCACAGCATATGCCGCCGGGCCTGCGGGTCATCGACATGACCGACGGCGCCGCCGCTCGACGCGGGCACCCGTCAACCCGCTCGCCCTCCTGGACGACCCAATGGGTACGGCACCACTACGGTTATCGCCCGCACGTCTGGACCTGGCTCGACCGCTACGCCCGCCCCGCAAACTTCGACGTCGCGCTGCTGTACGGCGCCGTCAGCGGCCAATACATCGATGCACTCCGCATTCCGGCCGTCTGGGACTGCGTCGACGAACTCGTCCTCCACACCCTGCGCGATCTCAGCGCAACCGGCATTTCGCGCTGGCCACGTGCACTGCGCGCCATGACGCTTTACGCGGCGTACCAGCGCCACGTCGCCACCCACGCCCACGCCACCGTCTACGCATCCCCGATCGACGCCGCCTGGGCCCGTCGTTGGGCACCCCACGCCCGAATCCAGGCCGTCACGAACGGCGTGGACCTCGACTACTTCACAGGCGGGGCAAAAGCGCCCGCACCCGGTACGCTCGCCTTCGTCGGTGCGCTGGATTTCCCACCCAATGTCGAGGCCATCCTCCGCTTCACACGGACGATCTGGCCTACCCTTCATACGGCGGATCCGCACCGTCGTCTGCTCATCGTCGGCCGCAGCCCTGCCTTGCCAGTTCGCGACCTCGCGCACGCTCCCGGCGTCGAACTCCACGCCGACGTGCCCGATGTCCGGCCCTATCTCAGGCGCGCCAGCGTAATCGTCGTCCCCACACAGCTCGGCGGCGGCGTCAAGAACAAGGTACTCGAAGGCTGCGCCATGGCCCGCCCCGTCGTCGCCTCGCCTCGTGCTCTGGCCGGCCTCACCGCGCAGCGCGGCAAAGAGGTGGTCTGTGCCTCGACACCAGACCGCTGGATCGCGCAACTGACGCGACTCCTCGACAATCCTCAGCAGGCAACACGCATTGGCGCGCATGCCCGCAGTTGGGTTGCTCGAGCGCATAGCTGGCAATCCCTCACCACACAGCTCGCTACCCTGCTCACCGCCGCTTCCAACAACCACGCCGCCACATTCGCCTTCGATCGCCGCATCGCCGTGCCACCATCACGGTGCACTTCCAGCCCCTCGGGCCAGGCCGATCATCCTGTCCCGGCAAAGAATCGCCCAGCCATCGCCACTGCACCCCCGGCTACGGAGGCTCTCGTATGCCATCCGTAACCATCATCCTCTTCTGGCTCTCGTACGTCGCCGGCACGTGTGCCGCACTGTTTAATCCCATCGCCGGCGTGGTGCTGTACATTCTCGTCTATCACCTCAACCCCGAAACGCAGTGGTGGGGCTCATCGATACGGGCGCTCGGCCTGCGAACCTCCATGACCGTCGCACTCGCCACCGGCCTCGGCATCCTCATCCGCCGGCCACGTTTCGAATACGGCGCGCAACAATTCCAAACCTCGTACGTACTGGCGCTGCTGCTCGGACTCTTCGCACTCGGCAGCCTGGCCTGGGGACTCGAGACCTCCGATCGCGGGCTCTTTCAGGCCGAAAAATACGTCAAGCTGATGATCTTCCTCTTCATCCTCATTCGCTGCGTCCGCACCCCCCTCCACTATCAGCTCGTCTGCATCGCGTGGCTCATCGGTGTCGCGTACCTCGGCTACCAGGCCTGCGGCGGTGCCGGTCGCCAGATGGGCGGTCGCCTCGCTTACGGCATCGGCGGACCCGACTTCGCCGACTCCAGCGGCCTGGCCGTCCACCTCGTCGCCACACTCCCCCTCATCGGCGCCATGTTCTTCATGTTCCGCTCCTGGCTCGGCCGCGTCTTCGTCCTCGCCACCGGCGCCATGGTCGTCAATACCATCGTCATGACACGCACCCGCAACGCCATCGTCGGCCTCGGCCTGATCGCCTTCGTCGGCCTCCTCTCGCTGCCACGCGGCTACCGTCTCCGCGGCTTCTTCGCCGTCGTGATCGGGGCCGTCCTCGCGCTGCAGCTCACCGACCCGGGCTGGTGGCGCCGCATGCAGACCATCAGCGAATATCGCCAGGACGCCTCCGCCATCCAGCGCATCAAGTACTGGAAGGCCGCCATCCAGATGGCCAACGACTACCCCACCGGGATCGGCCTCGGCAACTATCGCTACTACGTCCGCCAGTACGTCCCCGGACTCGAAATGCGCCGCAGCGCACACAGCACCTACGCCACCTGCGTCGCCGAGCTCGGCTGGGTCGGCCTCGGCCTCTTCCTCGCAATCATCATCTCCGCCCTGCTGCGCCTCCGACGCATCCGGCGCGCCGCCGCTACCCTGCCCACCGAAGTCGACATCCACCTCGGCCGCTGGCGCGGCCGCTTCCATATCGGCTGGCATACCATGGCCCTGCACGCCGGCCTCATCGGGTATCTCGGCTGCGCGGCCTTCACCACCCGCCTGTTCGCCGAAGATCTCTGGATCTTCATCGGCCTGACCATGTGTCTCCAGAACGTCACCCGCTACGTCGCCGGCACCCACGCCACCATTCCCGCACCATCCGACACGACCGCGACAGTGACCGCTACGCCCGTTCCGGAAGAACCCCGCCATGAACCCGCCCCGCACCACGCCTGACCACACCACGCCCGCCGCGCGCCGCGCCGTCCTGCTCGTGCTCGCTCTCCTCACGGCGGGGCTGCTCATCAACAGCGCCCTGATTCACCCGACCCGCAATTACCTCCTGGATTTTCGCGCCTACTACGCTGCCGGCCATGCGACCGTCGCCCGCGTCAACCCTTACGACCCCGCCGCCATCAACCACCACCTGACACTCCCCGGCACACAGCGCATCTGCCAATACCTCTATCCTCCCCCGACATTGGCTATCGCAGCCATCTTCGCACAACTACCCTACCCCGCCGCACAAATCCCCTGGACGCTCCTCCAGACAACACTCCTGCTCGGCGCCTTCGTCCTGACCCTCCGCACCCTCAACTGCCGCCTCGACAGCCCGACGGCGCTCGTCGTCGGCGTCGCATTCATGACCAGCACCGCCGTCAGCCAGCTCTTCCACTGGGGACAGTTCGATGCCATCCCCCTCTTCTTCGTCGCGCTGGCATTCTGGGCCCTCTCCCGACATCACACCGCCTCTGCCGGTGTGGCGCTCGGCTTGGCCACCGTCGCAAAGATCTCACCCCTCCTCTACTTGGGCGTGTTCATCATCCGTCTCCAACGTCGCGCCCTGATAACCGCCGCCGCTACCATCACATTGCCGATCGCGATAACATACGCGCTGCTCGGCCCCACCGTTTTCGGCCGCTGGCTCTACGCCCTGCAGAACTTCACCACCCAACTCCCCGTCCGCATCAGCCCCGACAACATGAGTTTGTCCGGACTCATCACCCGGGCTCTCGTCCACGCCGAAACCACACAGGGCACATCCCTCCCCTGGCTGAACGCCGGCCCCGACGCCGCCACCGCAATATCGCTGATCATCTCCGTCACGATCCTCACCCTCACGACCCTCTGGATGATCCACCACCGCCACGTCCTCTCCAACGCCGACTGCCTCGCCGCCACCATCCCCGTCGCCCTGCTGGTCTCCGGCGTAACCTGGACTCACCACGGCGTCCAACTGCTTATCCCACTCGCACTCATTACCGCCACGGCGCTGCGTACCCCACGCCTCCGCACGTTCGACGCCACCTGGCTGCTGCTCACCCTGATCCTCTACACCAACTGGCCCGTCGACCGCTTCCAGCTCCAGCTACCGCCGCAACTCGCCCACGCCGTCGGCCCAACTCTGACCTACGCGCTGCTTTCCACCTGGCTGTTCATGCTCACCCGCTTCGTCCCCCTCAAACGAGCCACCTTCGTCACCACACTGGAACACGCCACCGTCAGCAGAACAACGCCCCCCAAGCCGTCACACGACAACACCCGACACCAACAACCGGAAGAACCCGTCCTCACTAACCTATGCTAAGTGTCGCACTCATCATCGAGACCCTCGACGGCGGCGGCGCCGAACGCGTCATCCGCCGACTCGCCCCGGCTCTCGCGCAGCGCGGCCACCGAATCTTCGTTTATTGCCTGCGCACGCCGGAGATCGATGTCACACCGCTGCAGGCTGCCGGCGTGATCGTCCGCGCAGCACACAGCACCGGCCGCGACTGGACGCTGCCCTGGCGGCTGCTGCGCTGGCTGCGCGCCGACCGTATCCAGCTCGTCCACGCCCATAGCTGCGCCGCGCTGGCGGTCGCCTTCCCCGCCGCCAAGCTGCTCCGGCTTCCCATCCTTCACGTCTGGCACGGCTGGACGCTGGGCCGCCCCACGCGCTACCACGAACCCGCCAAGCGTCTCGACCTCTTCGTCACCCGCGTCGGCGTAAACTCGCGCGCCGTGCAGAGCCGGCTCCCAGCGTGGCCACAATGCCGTCAGGCCATCCACCTGCCCAATGGCCTCGACCTCGCACCCTACGACCTCGACGCATCCCGCCGCCTGTTGCACAAAGTTTGCGGCCAGCAACTCGCCGGCCCGGTCATCCTCAGCATTGGCAACATCCGCCCCGAGAAAGACGTCTGCACCCTCCTCGAAGCATTCGCCCGTGTCCGCCCCCAACATCCAACCGTCCAGCTAATCTGCGTCGGCGACACCCGCGACCGAGCCGAGTATCTCCACATTCAACAGGTCCGCGCCGCACTCGACCTCCAGCACTGCACCCACTTCATTGGCCCCGTCCGCGACGCCTGGCGGCTCCTCCCCGCCGCCGACGTCTTCTGCCTCAGCAGTTGCCGCGAATCGATGCCCAATGTCATCCTCGAAGCCATGAGCCAACGCGTCCCCATCGTCGCCACCACCGTCGGTGACGTCGGCAGCCTCAACGCCGACCAGGACGACCCACACTGGCTCCTTCACCACAACAGAACCGCTCTGCTCACTCCACCACAAAACCCGGCACACCTCGCCCAAGCACTCGCTGCTACGCTCACAGACAAGACCGCCGCCCGGCAACGCGCGACGCGCGCCCACGAAGATTACCGCCACCGCTTCACAACCGCCTCCATGACCACCCGCTACGAACAGGCCTACATGTCCTGTCTGCGCTTACGACGCGCACAACAACACCCCCGCATCCGCCACTCCAAACCCACCGTCATCATGCTCGGCCCCGCACCGCCGGCCATCGGCGGCATGGTCACATCGATCACCCGGCTTCTCGATAGCCCCCTGCGCGACGGCTACGAATTGTCCCGCGTCGCCACGCCCAAGCTCCGTGACACTGCACCGCCCGGCCCCCGGCTTCTGCAACCCATACTCCGCACCCTCGACGCCGCCCGGCGCCACACGGCCGCGCTCATCACGCTCGCCGCCACCATTCTCCGCCGCCGCGCCGATCTCGTGCACATCCACACGTGCAGCTACTTCACCTACTACCGCAACCTCCTCGACGTCGCACTCGCCAAAGCACTCGGCTGTCGGGTCATCCTGCACATCCGCGGCGGCCAATTCGAAACGTTCTGCCACCACGCCACACCACGCCAACAGCGCCTCATCCGCCGCGGCCTCAGCGCCGCCGACGCCATCATCGTCCTCGCGCCCAGCCCGCGCAACGCCCTGCGTAGCTTCGCCGGGCCAACGCCAATCCACGTGGTCCCCAACGGCGTCGATATCGGACCCGCTGTCACGCGGCACGACCACGACGGCCCCTGCCGCTTCCTCTACCTCGCCGCCCTGACCCACGCCAAGGGCCTCGACGACCTGCTCGAAGCCGCCGCCCTCCTCCACTATGACAGCGTCGAGTTCATGCTCACCATCGCCGGACCCACCACCGCCGAACCACAGTCCTTCTGGCACGAGCGCACCCGCGAACTCCGCATTACTGACATCGTCCGCCTGGTCGGCCCCGTCACGGGCGACGCCAAGACGACCCTCTGGTCCTGGGCCGATTGCTTCGTCCACCCCAGTCACAGCGAAGCCTTCCCCAACGCCATTCTCGAGGCCGCCGCCGCGCGCCTCCCCATCGTCGCCACCGCCGTCGGCCACGTCCCCGCCATGCTAACGACGCCCGACGGTCAACCCCTCACCCCCCTCGTCGAGCCACGCTACCCCGCCGCCCTCGCCGCCGCCATGCTTGACTTCGCGACCGACCCCGACCTCCGCCTCACCACCGGCCAGCGTCTCCGCAACCACGTCCGCACCCACTACAGCATGCCACGCGTCGCCGCCGAACTCGACAAAATCTACCGCCAGACCCTCGGCGACCCGACAACACCACCCATCAAAACCGCGCAACCGCAACCACAGGTGCATCAGCCCACGCCACCACGCAACAAAACCAGACTCCCCAAACTCTGCACTGTGGAGGCAACGCCATCATGAGTCTCCCCGGCTGGCTCGTTCGCAACGTCACCTACCCCGCCCACGAACGCCTTCGCGGCCGCCGTACGCTCACCGAGCTCACCAGCCTCCACAACTTCGCCCATCTCACGCCCGCACAGTTCCACACCGAAGTCGCCGAACGACTCCGCAACCTCCTCACCTTCGCCGCCGCCCGGCTCCCCTACTATCACGCGCTCATCACCAGCGCCCGCCTCGACCTGCACGCCGAGGATCCCTTCACCGAACTGACCAAACTCCCCGTCCTCAACAAGGCCGACATCCGCGCGCACACCGACCAGCTCGTGTGGCGCAACGTCCCCGGCGGCCTGATCCCCCACTCCAGCGGCGGCACCACCGGCGACACGCTTCGCTTCTTCATCGATCGGCAACGCCAGGCGCAGGACCTCGCCGCCCGGCTGTTCATGCAGTCCCGCTTCGGCGTGCCCCCCGGCGCCCGCCGCCTGCACCTCTGGGGTTCGCCTATCGAGTCGCGCGGCACGCAGCTCAAACGCTGGCGCGACCGCCTGCTCAACGAAGCGCTGATCAACAGCTTCCGCATGTCCCCCGAGCACATGGACGCCCACCTCGTCCACATCGCCCGCTTCCAACCCGCAGTCATCTACGGCTACCCCACCGCGCTCGCCCTCCTCGCGCGCCACGCCTGCACGAAATCACCACGCCCGACGTTTCCCAGTGTCAAACTCGTCGTCCTCACCGGCGAAGAGGTCACTGACGACCAAACCGTGCAGGTGCGCGAGGTGTTCGACTGCCACGTCGCCGGCGAGTACGGCAACCGCGAAGTGGGACTCATCGCCCATGACTGCCCCGCGGGCCACATGCACCTGCTCTGGCCGCACATTCATGTTGACGTCACCGCCGGCAATGGACATACCCCCACGACCAGCGCCACTTCCGCCACCAGTCGCCAGTCAGAAACAACCCGCGACAATGAACCCGTCGCCGGCGACATCGTGTGCACAACGTTGACCACCCGCGCCCAGCCCTTCATCCGCTATCGCGTCGGCGACATCGGCCGCCTGCTCGCTGAGCCCTGCTCCTGCGGCCTGCCCTTCCCGACGATGCAGCTCACCGGCGGCAAGATCACCGGCTTCATCGCCCTCCCCGACGGGCGCCTCTGCCACGGCGCCGTCACGTCGCACATCCTCCGTGGCGAGTCCGGCATCGTCGCGTACAAGACCTATCAGCACACGCTGCACGAATTCGAAGTCCTCCTCGTTACGGATGAGAGCTTCGACACGGCAACCATCGGCCGCGTGCAAGAGCGCTACCGCGCCCTCTTCAGCGACGACATCGACGTCGACTGCCGCGTCGTGGACGAGATCCCCCCCGATCCTTCCGGCAAGCACCGCTACGTAGTCTCCGCCGTAGCTCCCGACCTGGCCCGCTTCGAAGTCGTCACGCCCCCCTGATGTGGTCGTCCATGTACCAAACCGGCCCATCCTGACCTTGTGGCACCGGTTTGCAACGGTGCAGTGCCACAGGTTGAACACCGCAGGCGAAGCACCGCACAAGACCGCTGCGACAAATCCCGCCGACAACAGCGGTTTTCGCTGGTGCAAGATTCCCATCTCGCACCCCGCCCCGCGGGAGTCCATTCCCCCATCGACAGATCAGCTCGCTATCGATTTCGCGCGCTTATATCCCACCCCGCCGATCGTGGTCAGCCGGTCGCCAACGCGTCGCGGGCCGCGATCCCCACCTGAAACACCGGCCATGTCACCTGCCGCTTGTGGGCCGCGAGCACTTCACACGCCGGCGCAAACCTGAACGTCGCCAGCAACCGCTCCAGCCGCTCCGCCGTCCGACTCAGATTCACTCGATGCCGCCAGGTCGCCAGCATGCCGGCCGGCAGCCGCGGCTGGTCCGGGTCGAGCTCCCATGGATGCACGTAGATCATCGCCGGCCGGCACCGTCGGACGCAGCCGACCACCGCTTTCCGCAACACCCACGAAGGCAGCAGCCGCATGTATCCGCCACCACCCACCGGCACGTGCCAGCCGCCGACATTCACCGTCAACGGCGGAAACTCCGGCAACGCCCGCCCCGTCGGCGTCCGCGCTACGAACGGCACCAGCGGTGCGTCCGGTATGCCATAGCGATCATGCCGAATGGGGAACACGCTCGCATCGTACGCGAAACCTTCCTCAATCAGCACATCCAGCGCCCACGCCGTCCGATGCGTGATCGAAAACGTCGGGGCCCGATAACCAACCGGCCGCACCCCGAGCACATCCTCCATCACGCCGCGCGCTCGGCGGATGTCCGCGCGGAATGTATCCGGACCCAGCCGGGCGAGGTGTTGGTGCCCATAACCGTGACACGCCAGCTCATGGCCGGCGTCGCGCAAGTCGCGCAGGAGGTCTTTCAGGTACTCGACCGTCCAGCCCAGGACGAAGAAAGTGGCCCGGTTACTGGATGCCTCCAGCAGCGTTGCGATGCGTTCAAGCTGTGGCCGTGCCCGCCGCTCCATGCGCAACCACGTTTCACGTGAAACGCCGTTGGCAAACACCTCACAGTGGAAGTACTCCTCCACATCAACTGAGAGGCAGTTGTACGTCTCGCACACTGGCACAGCCTGCGCCACCGTCCGACAGTCGTCCACAGCACGCCGCTCTGCGCTACACGGTTTCATATTCGAATCTATCGGCAACCAGCCGGCGCAGAATCTGCGCAAAGCGCAATACAACGCGTGAAAATGCCGCAAATTATCGCTAATCAACGTTCACGGGCGGTGCGATGGAACATATATGACCGCAGTCTGCGAAGAGCGCGTCGAATCGGACACGGGGCCCATCCCGCCGTACCCGGGTGGCATGGGCCCGTCGACCGCGCGCTTTGCGGCGCTGGACGCGCTGGCTGCGCCACCCCGGCGCATCCGAGCACAGGTGCGCACACGGGTAGTGGTCAATCGGACGATTCTGCGGTGTGGCAGTTGCCATGCGACGATCGAGCGGGTGGGGCCCGATGAAATCATGCGCTGTGGTCGCTGTCGGCGCAGCCTGGTGGTTCCGGCACACATTCGCCTGCGCTGCGACCGCTGTCACCACACGCACCGCGTTTCGCCCCGCTCGCTGAACGTCGAGCACATGTGCCCGCAGTGCGGCAAGGAGTTGGCCGGCGGGTACGTGTTGCTGGAGCCGCGCAGACGGCGCCGGCGGCGTCACCGGACGCGCCACGACGGCGTGCACACCGGCTACGCATCCGGCGCCGGTACGGTACTGGTCATCGGCCTGGTGCTGGCACTGATGGTGTTCATGCTGCTGATGGCGTAGGGATGATCCCGTGGCGAATCGCGTCGGACGAGGCGCCCTCGCCGCCGCCGCCGATGCAACTGTCGTTCGTGCCGACGTCGAGGTTGCGGTCGTAGCGCACCGGCTCATCGACGTACTGCGTGCCGTAGACGAACTGCCCGAGCACGTCGGCGGTCGTGTGATCGTAATCACCAAAAGCACTGAGATCCCAGTTCGTCACCTCGACCACCCGCCACCCGGCGTAGAAGTAGTGCTCGCTGCGGAACCCGGCCACGATGCCGGAGCCGTCCGCGTCGCTATTGTACACGATGCCGTCGCCGCGTGCGCCGGAGACCGTCTTGCTGATCCGGCGGAACAGGCCGTCGTAGACGTAGGTGGCGATGGTCGGATCGGTATCGCCGGCGACGGCGTTGTCATAGGCCACGGCGACCAGCCGGTTCCAGGCGTCGTACGTGTAGCTGTGCAGCCCGTCGCTGGTCAGGTTGCCGTTGTCGTCGTGGGTGCACGTGAGGTCCTGCCACGCTCCGTCGCCCGGATCGTCGAAGTCGTAGGCGGCGTAGATGCTATCGCCGGCGTCCGGGCTGGCAGCAGCACACCTACTCCTCGCTCCGGACGCGAGTGACCACATCGCGTGCCCGCGCCTTTGCTGCCTCAGTCTCTTCGGGCGTCAGTCGCTCTTGAGCCAATGCCGTCGCGTTTTCCGTCCATTCCGCGCCCAAGTCTGCCGCTACGAGGGTCCACACATAGGCTTCAGCGGTATCTTGCCGTACGCCCTTTCCGTCGCCGTACATAATGGCAAGATTGCGCATGGCTCCCGTGTGGCCTGCTTCTGCGGCCTCACGATACCACCGCGCTGCCCGCTTCATCTCGTCCTCTCCGAAGGTCCCCTCCTCGTAAAGGACTCCCAGATTCATCATTGCGTCCGCATCTCCGCAAGACGCTGCTCGCCGATACCAGCGTGCTGCCTCATTCGGATCCGTGCGAACTCCTTCACCATTTGCGTGCATAACCCCCAGGTTGACCATGGCATCGGAGTCCCCAGCATCCGCCGCACGGGAATACCAGCTGATGGCCTCCCCCAAGTCTTGCTCAACGGCGACTCCCTCCTGGTGCAATGCTCCCATGCTGAACATTGCCTCCGGGAGCCCTGCGTTCGCAGCCTGCAGGTACAGTTCCGCAGCCTCTGCAGCGTCCGGTTCAACACCCTCGCCACACAGATACATACCCGCCAAGTTGTATGCCGCGCGGGGCTCTCCGGCCTGCGCGCCTCGGCGGTACCACTTCGCCGCCATTTTCAGATCTTTCTCGACACCTCGCCCGTCGTGATACATACGGCCGAGATTGAACATGCCGTCAGGGACGCCCGCGTTGGCAGCCTGTCGGAGCCAGCGCAGTCCCTCCATTATATCTTCCTCGACGCCTTCACCTTCCGCGTAGCGCACGCCAAGGTCGCTCATGGCCAAGGCGTGTCCTGCTTCAGCTGCCGCGTGATACCAGCGCAGAGCCTCTTTCGCATCGTGTCCCGGGTTTCCTCGGAAACTAAGGAGCTTGGCGAGTTCGTACATGCCTCTGTTGCTACCCGCCTCCGCCGCTTCGCGAAGCCATCTTTCTGCCTCAGCGTAGTCGCATGGAACCTCTTCCGCATGCATGACTCCGAGGTCCACCATTGCGTCGACATCGCCTGCTTCGGCCGTTGCTTGGAGCGAGTACCGTGACTGGGACTGTTGCCGGTCACAACCGGCGAGCACCAGAGCCAGCCCAATGATACCACACGCCATTCTCTCGGCTGCAGCGCCCATTGCACAAACCTCCTGCCTACACGGATTCTTTGTACCTTACGGGTTGTTACATGGTTTTCGCTTCCAGTTGCAGTAGCGCGCACAGTGGGTCGAGCCCGCGCCGTCGCACACAACGTACGCTTGCTCGTAGCCAATACAGTGGACGTGGACCGTGAAGCCACCAGGCTTGCAAATGCACTTTATCGCACAGATTGTACCATCCCCAAGGCGCATGTTTACGCCCCTGTCGCTGTGGCGGGCTCCTCTCTTCGCAAACTCATTCAGTGCGTACTCCGCAGCCTTGCAGACACTGATGCGCTCACCCGCGCGGATGATTATTTCACCAGTCTTGCAGTAACCATTGATTGCCTTTCCGACTTCCTTTCCTCCCGGGCCACCTTTCTTGCAGAGTCTCTTCGCTGCCTCGCCGACACGTCCCACCGAATCGTCCCATGCATCACCCGCAGTAGTAGACCCGCCTCCAACTTCAATGTAGTCGTCATCATCATCGCCTGCACCGTCGGCATTGCCGGCATCTTCCTGACCCCTCGGACCGCCACCGTGCGGACTTCCTGGCGCGTTCGTCGGTGTTGGCGTCGGCTTGCCACGCTCCCCACCGAACAGCCACTCCAGAATCCAACCGATTCCCGGAGGCACGTAGGTTGTCCCCGCCGGATCCACGCCGAGCGTCGGATTCGAGCCAATGTACTCGTACAACCCCATCCCATCCACATACCCCAGCGGGTCCCGCTGTACGAAGCGGCCGAGCCGCGGGTGATACTGCCGGAATCTGTTCTGGTAGGTCCCCGTCTCGCGGTCGCGGAACAGGCCCTGATGCTGCAAGGGATTGCCGACAACGCTCGTCAGCCGGCGATTGCCGAGCTCGGCGCCCGCCGCGGCGTCGTACCCGCCCAGCACGAGCGTGTCGCCGTAGGCCGTGTAGTCGTACCGCTCGACCACATTCCCGGCTTCATCCGTGACGGCGATGACCCGATAATTCGCGTCCTGGTGGTAGTAATAACTGGCGTCGGACGAGGCGCCCTCGCCGCCGCCGCCGATGCAACTGTCGTTCGTGCCGACGTCGAGGTTGCGGTCGTAGCGCACCGGCTCATCGACGTACTGCGTGCCGTAGACGAACTGCCCGAGCACGTCGGCGGTCGTGTGATCGTAATCACCGAAGGCACTGGGATCCCAGTTCGTCACCTCGACCACCCGCCACCCGGCGTAGAAGTAGTGCTCAATGCGGAACCCGGCCACGATGCCGGAGCCGTCCGCGGCGCTATTGTACACGATGCCGATGGGATGCACGGGTTGAAAACCGGTGGCCACATCAATGGGGTGCAGCAGTTGAAGGCCGGTGGCACAGGGGTCTATGGCTGCCGGGGAGAATCCGGCTGCGATGGCAGGCGGTGCGGGGTCGTGTGCCGGTGAGGAGGTGTGCGGTGCACCGGCGTTTTTTGTCGGGGATGAAACGGTGCAGTGGCTGGCGCGGTCGGGCTGTGCTGCGTGGTGGGTGCAGGGTGAAGGCAGTCCGGCGGGATCCGTGTGCTGTTGCGGATGCGTTACGTGCTGCGGCGTCTGCGCGGCGGTGTCGAACGGAGTCCGATCGCCTTTCGCGAGTGGCGGATTGCCGCTAGAATGGCCGTGTTATGGCACCTGCCCGGTGCTCAATTCGACCTATCACAACTACCGCAATGGGCTAAACGCTATGGATTTTGAGTTGCCTGAAGAGATCGGTGCCCTCCGGGAGATGGTTCGCCGGTTTGCCGCCGAGGAGATTCGTCCGCACGCTCGGGAGTGGGATCGGGAGCAGTGGGCGCCGGATGAGCTGGTGGCGAAGCTGGGTGAGCTGGGGCTGATGGGGATTCTGACGCCGGAGGAGTATGGTGGCGGGGGTTTCGGTTACCTGGCGAATGCCGTGATGATGGAGGAGCTGGCGCGGCAGGATGGCGGCGTGGCGCTGCTGGTGGCGGCGCATAACGGGCTGTGTCTGTCGCATCTGCTGCTGGCGGCGAATGAGGAGCAGAAGCAGAAGTATGTGCGGAAGCTGGCGACGGGCGCGCATCTGGGGGCGTGGGGTTTGACGGAGCCGGGGTGTGGTTCGGACGCGGCGGCGCTGACGACGCGGGCTGAGCGTGATGGTGACGGGTGGCGCATCACCGGCAACAAGATGTTCATCACGAATGGGGCGCGGGCGCAGGTTTTCGTCGTGATGGCGCGGACGGATGCGGAGAAGGGTGCGAAGGGGATTTCGGCCTTTGTTGTGGAGCGTGGGGCGGAGGGGTTCACGATTGAGGCGAAGGAGGACAAGCTTGGGATTCGGTCGAGTGATACGGTGCCGCTGACGTTCGAGAATTGCTACGTGCCGCGGGAGAACCTGGTTGGCGAGGAGGGGATGGGTTATGTGAATGCGCTGCAGGTGCTGGAGCGTGGACGGGTGGGGATTGCGGCGTTGTCGGTGGGGTTGGCGCGGGGGTGCCTCGAGGAGTCGATCGCGTACGCGAATGATCGGCAGGCGTTTGGGAAGCCGATTGCGGTGCATCAGGCGATCAATTTCATGCTGGCGGACATGGCGACGCAGATCGAGGCGGCGCGGCTGCTGGTGCATGATGCGGCGAGCACGCTTGATCGCGGGGAGGGGGCCGTGCTGAAGGCGTGTGTGGCGAAGGCGTACGCGACCGAGATGGCGACGCAGGTGGGTCTGAAGGCGATCCAGGTGCATGGGGGGTATGGGTATACGAAGGATATGCCGGTCGAGCGGTATATGCGCGATGCGAAGCTGATGGAGATTGGCGAAGGCAGCAGCGAGATACAGCGGATTGTCATCGCCCGTCAACTGCTCGAAGGCAACATGCTCTAACCGCCGGCAGCCGGCAAGGACGATAGACGTGGATTTCAGACTGGATGATGATCAGCGGCAACTGCGGGACGCGCTGCGGGATTTTTGTGAGAACGAGATTGCGCCGCAGGCCGCGACGCGGGATGAGGAAGGGAAGTTTGAGGAGGGGCTCGTCGAGAAGCTTGGCGAGATGGGACTGTTCGGGACGTATATTCCCGCGGAGTATGGCGGGACGGGGCTGGATTACATCTCGTATGTGATGACGGTGGAGGAGCTGTCGCGGGCGTGCGGGGCGACGGGGATTCTGGTGTCCGCGCATCACTCGCTGGCGGTGGATCCGATCATTGCGTACGGGACGGAGGAACAGAAGCAGAAGTACCTGCCGAAGATGGCGACGGGGGAATGGGTGGGTTGCTACTCGCTGACGGAGCCGGGCAGTGGCAGTGATGCGGGGGCGGCACGGTGTATGGCCGTCGCGGATGGCGATCATTGGGTGATCAACGGCACGAAGAATTTCGTGACGAACGGGAATGATGCGCATGTGTATGTGTTGTTCGCGGTGACGGATCCGGATGATCCGCGGCGGCGGATGTCGGCGTTCATTGTCGAGCGTGATACGCCGGGGTTTACCATCGGGAAACTGGAGAAGAAGCTTGGTATCAAGGCGAGCAGCACGGCGGAGCTGATTTTCGAGGATTGTCGGATTCCGAAGGACGCACTGCTGGGTGAGCGGGGGAAAGGGCTGAGCATTGCGCTGGCGACGCTGGATGGGGGACGCATCGGCGTGGCGGCGCAGGCGGTCGGCATCAGTCAGGCGGCGCTGGATTGTGCGACGGATTATGCGAAGACGCGTGTGCAGTTCGAGCGGCCGATCGCGAAGTTTCAGGCGATTCAGTGGAAGCTGGCGGAGATGCAGATCCTGTTGCAGGCGAGCCGGGTGCTGATGTATCGGGCGGCCTACCTGAAACAGAACAAGCAGCCGTTTGGTACGGAGGCGGCGATGGCCAAGGTGCACGCGAGTGAGGCGTCGAGCAAGATCACGAGCATGTGCATTCAGGTGTATGGGGGGTATGGCTATTGTCAGGACTATCCGGCGGAGCGGTTGTTGCGCGACGCGCGGATTACGGAGTTGTATGAAGGTACGAGCGAGATCCAGCGTCTGGTGATCGGTCGGCAACTGACGAAGAATCCCGAGTGGGTAACGAGAGGTTAGAACCATGGCAGAGAAGCAGGCATATCTGGTGGCAGCCAAGCGCAGCCCGGTCGGGCGTTACCTGGGCACGATTTCGAAGTTGTCCGCGGCAGAGCTGGGCGCGCAGGTGGCGAAGAACGTGATCGCCGAGGCGCAGGCCGACACGAATGGCTTTGATGAGGTGTTCGTGGGGCAGGTGCTGCAAGGCGGTTGTGGGCAAAATCCGGCGCGGCAGGTGGCGCTGGGGGCGGCGATCAACGAGACGATCTCGTGCGTGACGGTGAACAAGGTCTGCGGCAGTGGTTTGCAGGCCGTGATGTTCGCCGACCAGGTGATTCGGGCGGGCGATGCGGACCTGATCCTGGCAGGCGGGATTGAGTCGATGAGTTCGGCCCCGTTCGTAATTCGTACGATGCGCGCCGGGAACAAGTTTGGCCACGCCGAGTGCGTGGACATGATGCTGTATGACGGGCTGACGAATGTGTACACCAATGAGCTCATGGGTGAGTTGGCGGAGTACACGGCGGAGAAGGCCGGGATTGCGCGGGAGGAGCAGGACCAGTGGGCCGTGCGGAGTCAGCAGCTTACGGCGAAAGCCTGGGAGGCGGGCAAGTTCGCCGGGGAGATCGTGCCCATCGAGCTGCCGCGCGGGAAGGGGACGTTCGACAAGGATGAGACGTTCCGGGCGGATACGACGCTGGAGGGGCTGGGCGGTCTGAAGCCGGCATTCAAGAAGGATGGCACGGTGACCGCCGGTAATGCATCGCAATTGTCGGATGGTGCCGCGATGCTGCTGGTGGCGAGTGAGGCGGGTCTGAAGAAGACGCATGGCAAACCGCTGGCGCGCATTGTGGCACAGGCTACGGCCGGCGCGGCGCCGCGGGACTTGTTCTTTACGCCGCCGGTGGCTGCGAAGATGGTGCTGGACAAGGCGGGGTGGACGGCGGATCAGGTAGATTTGTGGGAGCTGAATGAGGCGTTTGCGTCGCAGACGATTGCGGGGCTGAAGGCGCTGGAGCTGCCGCAGGAGAACAATGAGACCGTCAACGTGCATGGCGGGGCGATCGCGCTGGGGCACCCGATTGGTGCGAGCGGGGCGCGGGTGCTGGTGACGCTGGTGCACGGGTTGAAGCAGCGCGGCGCGAAACGTGGCGTGACGGCGGTGTGCCTGGGTGGTGGCAACGCGGTTGCGATGGCGGTAGAGCTGGTTTGAGCGTAGAGGGTCGGTACCGGCGTGCGAACTGATCGTGCAGCCGAGCCGATGCGTCGCGGAGCAGTGTAAGGAGGATCTCGGATGAATATTCGCACGGATATCAAGACGGTCGGCGTGATTGGCACGGGCACGATGGGGTCGGGAATTGCGCAGACATTCGCGCAGTCGGGCCGGAAGGTGCTGATGTATGACACCAAGGCGGGGGCGGTCGACAAGGCTTTGCAGACGATCAACAAGTCGTTCGACAAGTTCGTCAGCAAGGAGAAGATCTCGGCCGCGGATGCGGAGCAGGCCAAGGCGAATCTGAACGCGGCCAGCATGCCGGACATGGCGAAGGTCGACCTGGTGGTTGAGGCGGTATTTGAAGATGTCGAGGTGAAGCGGGGACTGTACACCGAGCTGGTGAAGTCGATTCCGGATGATGTGGTGCTGGCGAGCAACACGTCGAGCATTTCGATCAGTCTGCTGGGGACGGTCAGTGGGCGGCCGGAGAGGTTTATCGGCATGCACTTCTTCAACCCGGTGCCGATGATGAAGCTGGTAGAGGTCGTGGTCGGTCGTCAGACGGCGGAGCCGGTGGTCGAGATGACGGTGCAGCTCTCGGAAGCGCTGGGTAAGACGCCGCTGAAGGTGAAGGATCATCCGGGGTTCGTTTCCAACCGCATTCTCATGCCGCTGATCAATGAGGCGGTTTCCTGTTATGCAGACGGGGTGGCGGACCCGGTGACGATTGATGAGGTGATGAAGCTGGGGATGGCGCACACGATGGGACCACTGGCGACGGCGGACCTGATCGGGCTGGACGTCTGCCTGTTCATCATGGAAGTGCTGCATCGTGACCTGGGGCTCGACAAGTATGCGCCGCATCCGCTGCTGCGGACGATGGTGCGGGCGGGCGAGCTGGGGCGCAAGAGCGGCAAGGGGTTTTACGACTATTCGAGCAAGTAGGAGACCGCCATGGCTGAGAAGTCCCAGACGGAAGTGCATTGGAGCAAAGACGGCCAGGTGGCGACGATCCGGTTTGCGACGCCGGGCGGCGTGAATATCTTCTCGTCGCGTGTGGTGGAAGCGCTCGGGAAGGTGGTCGAGGAAGTGCGGCGGGACGGCGACGTGCGCTTCGTCGTGTTGCGTGGCGACGGCAAGGTCTTCCTGGCGGGGGCAGACATCAGTGAGATGTCGCAGTTCGCCGAGGCGGACGGGAAGGCGTTCGGCGAGCGTGGGCATCGGGTGTTTGATGCGATCGAGCAGTTGCCGCAGGTGACGATCGCGGCGATGAACGGGCATGCGATGGGCGGCGGCTGTGAGGTTTCGCTGGCGTGTGATTTTCGCCTGATGGTCAACGGTGCGAAGATCGGGCAGCCGGAGACGCGGCTGGGCCTGATTCCCGGGTGGGGCGGGACACAGCGGCTGCCGAAGGTGGTGCCGCTCGGCGTGGCGCGGCGGCTGTTGTTCTCGGGCGATACGATATCGGCGGAGGAGGCACAGCGGATCGGGCTGGTGGATGAGGTCGTGCCGTCGGTGGAGGAACTGGACGGGGCGATTGCGAAGTGGTGCCAGATGCTGACGCCCGGCTCGCCGGCGGCGATTGGACATGTGAAGCAGGCACTGCTGACGGGCGATGAAGTGGGCGAGTTTGCGCGCTGCTTCAACGATAACGACGCGCAGGAGGGGACGACGGCGTTCCTGGAGAAGCGGAAGGCGAGTTGGATGGGGTGATGCTGCCCTGACGGCCCATTGATCCGCTCGCGGCGCCCGCCCAGCGAGGTGGTGACAGGTCATTGGGTTGAGTGAAAGCAGGAAGCGCACGGGTCTGCCTGACCGCCGGTGATTGCGGGCACTGGCACCGCGCGTTGCGCGACAAGATGGGGGCTCGGGGGTGCCACGGAGAACGCTTGCCCCAAAAGGTGAGGCCGCCGGCGGCGGTGAGCGCTACGGTGATGTGGCGGCGAGTCGCGCGGCTTCCTCGAGGAGTTGGCGGATGTCGTCCTGGGTGGGGTCAAGCTGTAGTGAACGATGGCACCATTCGACGGTGGCGGCGCAGGCGGGGGTGGGGCCGGCGTCGGTAAGGTGGCAGTTGCGCCAGGCGAGCCTAGCGAGGCGGTTTATTGTGGGAACGTGACGGGGGTGCTTTTTGAGAAACGATAGCAGCACATCGCGGGCCGCAGCGGGGCGGTCGAGGCGGGTCAAGGCCAGGGCCAGGTTCAGGACCGCATCGGCGGCGTCGGGGTCCGCGGCGACGGCGGCTTGCAGAACGGGCTCGGCATCGGCGTGACGGCCGAGCAATAGGAGGGATTGACCGTAGCGGGCGTGGGCCTCGGCGGTGGGGTGCAGTTGGAGAACGCGTTGCCAAGTGCGGGTGGCTGCGTCGAGGCGACCGAGTTCTTCCTGGGCGACGGCGAGGTTGAACCAGGCGTGCCAGTTGTCGGGCGATTGTGCGATGACGATCCGCCACTCTTCGATGGCGCGGTTGTGCAGGCGAGCGCGCATCAGCAGCGTGGCGAGCTGAAAGCGGAGCCGGGTGTCGTCGGGGCGCATCGCGACGAGGCGGGCGGCGACGCGGGTGGCTTCGGCCCAACGCTCGAGTTTGATGAGGGCGGCCAGCGCGTCATTGAGGGCTTTCGGATGATCGGGGTCCTCACGGAGGGTGGCGAGGGCGGTTTCGAGACGGAGGCGCGTGTCTTGCTTTTCGGTGGCGCCGGCCCAGTGGATGAGTGGCTCGGCGGCGGCATGTGCGGGTGTGGTCGTAGCGGTTTTCTCGGTTGACTGCGTGGTTTGTGATGGATGGGTGGCTGGTGTGGCAGGCTGTGTGGCGCTGCGATCGGGCTGGCTGGTGGTGGTGGCGAGTGGGCCTGGTGGATGCGTGTGCGGCGCCGGGGGCGGTGTGCTTTGAGTTGAGAGTGCGGGTTGCGTAGTGGGTGGTGCGATGTTGGCGAGCGTCGACAGGAGCAGCCAGGCGAGGACGGCAAGCATACCGAGCAGCAGGATGATGAAGACGCCTAGCACACGCATGGGCGGTGCTCCTGTTCAGACTGTGCCATTGACGCGCAATTCACGCGACATGCAGCGCGTCGATGACATTGGTGCGCGACGCGTGGCGGGCGGGGACGATGCCGGCCAGGAGGCACAGCCCAACCGTGAGGCCGACGGCAGTGCCAACGAAGGGCCAGGGGACTTCGAAGGGGATGGCATAGCCCCACATGCGTTCGGTCATGACAATGACGTTGCTGACCAGGTGCAGGCCGAGCGCCATGCCAAGGACGCTGCCGAGCACGCCGAGAACGATGACTTCGCCGAGGACAATGCGGAGGATGAGGCCGCGGGTGGCGCCGACGGCGCGGAGGATGGCGAGTTGGCGGGCGCGGCTGGCGACGTTGGCGGTCATGAGGTTGGCGACGCCGAGGGCGGCCACGAGCAGTGCGACGGATGGGACGGCGGTCAGCAGGTAGGTCATCCTGGTGATTTCGGCATCGATTTCGGCTTTGAGCTCGCGGGCGGTGCCATATTGGGCCTTGATGCCAAGGCGGCGACAGACTTCCTGGAGGACGCGTTCCTCGCGGTGATTCTGCCAGCGCATTTCGAGGGGGACGTCGGGGTCGTAGTGCTTGTGGCTGAGGGCGACGGCTTCGGGGGAGGCTTGGGGTGGCGGCCAGTCATCGGGGACGGGACGCGGCGGGAGGTCGTAGTTGATGAGGATGAGCTTGGTGCCGCGGACGCTGTAGAGCCGCTGCAAGTCGGCGTTGGTGCCGATGACGGAGCCGACGGCGGCGACGTGGGCCTCGCTCTGGGCCTGGAAATAGCTGGCGGCGATGTCGAGGGCGGGTGAGTCGATGACGGCGGCGATCTTGAAGGTCTCCCAGCGGTTGTTGAACCAGACGCGGACTTCGTCGCTGTACTCGACGCCGTGCTCGTCGACGTGGGCGCGGATGCTCTTCTTGCGGGTACGGGCGAAGTCGGTGGCGATGATGACGTATTGCTCGTGGCTAAGAAGGTCGTTGAGCAACTGGACGGCGATCGGTGAGGACTCGTGCTCGACGAAGCGCTGGAGGAGGTCGCGCGCTGCGGAGCCGCCGCGACGCAGGTAGCGGGCGAGGGGTGCGCGATCGGCGGCGCTGCGCTTCTTGGCGGCGGGGGGCGGGTCCTCGGCGAGCGCCGCGCGGACGGTCGCGGGGGTGATTTCAAAGCGTTCGGCGAGGATGCGGCGGGCTTCGGCGGGGTCGCCGTCGAATTGGCGGGCGAGGAGCACGCGGGCGGTGCGCTGGTCGCCTTCGATGAATTGGAGCTCGAGGAGATCGAAGAAGGTCTCGGGGTCGATGCCGAGGAACCAGGTGATGGAGCGCATGATGCGCTCCGTGAGGATGTTGCGTTCCTCGACGATGACGTTGGGGGCGTTGGCAGTGGTGAAGCTGGCGATGCCGTCGATGTCGCGGAGGACGGCGTCGACGTTGCCCTGGATTTGCGAATCGCTCCAGATGTAGGCTTCGGGAAACTTCTGGGGGAACTGCCAGCCGGCGCGGAAACTGCGGTTGAAGACGAGCAGTCCAACAATGAGGGAGAGGCCGACCATCAGGCCGCAGCAGATGCCGGCGGAACGCCAGACGGCATAGCCGACCTGGTCCTGCAACAGCCGGGTGCGGACGCCGACGAAGAGGGCGGTGATGGGTACGGCGAGGCGCGAGACGAGCCAGACCATGAAGGGTGCGACGGCGGCGTATGCGAAATAGAGCAGTACGACAGTGGCGGCGGACCACTGGACGAATTCGAGGTCGCGCTGGACGCGGAAGGTGATGATGCCATGCTGAACGGCGAAGGTGAGCAGGGCGAGGATGAAAAGAATGACGAGGGAGATGACGCCGGCGCGGCGGGTGCGGGGGCGGGTGGCTTCGAGGGGGGAGACGGTGAGCGCGGCGCAGGCGGGAAGCGAGGCGGCGAGGAGCGTAGTGGCGAGTCCGGCGCCGGTGGCGAGCAAGATGCCCCACGTACTGACGGTGAAGGTGCCGACGTATTCGGGGACGAGCCAGACGGTTAGCTGGGTGAGGGCGAGGCCGACGGGTACGCCGAGGACAATGCCAAGGATGCCCATGGGGAGCACTTCGCTGAGGATGAGGCTGGCGAGTTGGGGGCCGGTCATGCCGACACAGCGGAGGAGGCCTAATTGGGAGATGCGTTCGATCATGCCCATGCTGAGGGTGCTGAGGATGATGAACAGCGCGGTGAGCAGCGCCATGCAGCTGAGCAGGACGAGGACAATCTTCTGTTGCTCCTGGGCGAGCTCGATGCGGGCCATGCGGCTGGCGGCGCTGCGGACATGGACGTTGGGGGCCATTTTGCGGATCGCGACGTGGATCTGCCGGGCCTGCATGCGGAGGTTTTCGGGGGTGGGGTCGTTGAGCACGACGTCGATCGAGTTGACCAGGGCGGCTTTCAGGCAGATGCGCTGCAACTGCGGAAGGCGGAGCAACGCAACGCCCTTTTGGAAGCGGGCGATGCGCTGACGCTCGATCAGGCCGACGATGCGCAGGGCGGCGGGGCGGGTTTCGGCGAGGACGTCGCGCCACACGAGCAGGTAGTCGTCGACGCCGACGCCCTGCTCTTCGGCGATGGACATTTCGAGCACGCAGGCGTTTTCGTCGTCGGGGGTGAGCATGCGGCCGGCGATCAGGCGGTCGTCCCAATCGCGGACGGCGGGCTCGCGCGCGAGGTCGACGCCGTGGAAATCGACGTCGACCATGGTGGGGACGGCGCGATCGAGCAGGTCGCGGTTGTTCTGGAAGATCTCGGCGGTGACGGCGGCGGAAGGCAGGCGCTGGACGAGTGAGGGGGCGGCAACCACGACGCCGTCAATGGTCTCGATCTTCTGGACAAGGCGTTCGGGCAGGACGTCGTACTTGCCCATGGGGGATTCGATGTTGATGTGGCTTTCGCCGATGTACTCGCTGGCCCAGGCGAGCATGCTCTGGCGGACGGATTCGTAGCAGCAGGTTACCCACACCACCGCGCCGGTGCCCAAGGCGATGGCCAGGATCGCGCCGGCGGTACGAACGCGTTTAACCCGCCAGTTCCTGGTAGCCACTTGAGACCAGTGCTGCATCCGCCGTGCCTTTCGGTTCGAGGGTGCCCACGATGCGGCCGTCCTTGAGGACGATGACGCGGTCTGCGTAGGCTGCGCCGGGGGCTTCGTGGGTCACCATGAGGATGGTCTTGCCCTGCTGCGCGGCGACATCGCGCAGCAGTTGCCAGATCTGTGCTGACTGTCGTGAATCGAGGTTGCCGGTGGGTTCGTCGGCGAGGACGATCGCGGGATTGTTGAGCAGGGCGCGGGCGACGGCGACGCGCTGCTGCTCGCCGCCGGAGAGCGCGTCGGGACGATGGTCGGCGCGGTGCTGGAGGTCGACGATTGCGAGCAGCTCGTCGACGCGGGCCCGGTAGTCGCGCGTTGGCTGACCGTCGATGAGCAGGGGCAGTGCGACGTTCTCGCGGGCGGTGAGTGTGGGGAGCAGGTTGTATTCCTGGAAGATGATGCCCAGGCGGCGGCGGCGCAGGAGTGTGCGGGCGCGGTCGGACATGCGTGAGAGCCAGTGGCCGGCGACGTTCAACTCGCCCTCGGTGGGTGGGGTGAGGCCGCCGACAACGTGCAGCAGGGTGCTCTTGCCGGAGCCGCTGGCGCCCATGATGGCGATGAACTCGCCGGGGTTGATCGCGAGGTCGACGCCGGCGAGGGCGACAACGGGCTGCTGGGAGGAGCCGTAGACCTTGCGCAGCCCGCGCGCGATGACGACGGGGTCGGGCGGTGTGGCGGTTACCTCCGGGTGTGCGTTGGTCTCCATCGCCAGCAGTGTAGGGGGCGAAGGTGGCGGGAACAACGTGGGGACTCCTTGAAAACAGGTTCTGACGGCCGTGACTCGGCAGCACGGGGGCGTGCCGGCGAAGCAATGCCTGACTCCGCGGCAGGCAGCGGTTGAGCCGGGAGTGTATTCTGGCCCAGGCTGTGGATCTTTCGCGGCAGTGCGGCCCATACCGGTGCACCGAGGCGATATGATCCCGATGAGGAGAGCGCATGCCCGGTGGCGTCATTTTTGATATGGACGGAGTATTGGTTGACTCGGGGGAGCCGCACCATAGGAGCTGGCAGATGCTGGCGGAGAAGCATGGTCAGCAGGTGTCGGAGGAACGCTTCAGGCAGAGCTTTGGGAAGCGGAGTGCTGATATTATCCGGAGCATCTGGGGGGATGAGGTGAGTGATGCGGAGGTGCGGGCATACGATGCCGAGAAGGAGGCACTGTATCGCGAGATCATTCGCGGTAACGTGCCGCTGATGCCGGGGTGTCGGGAGGTACTGGCGGCCTTGAAGGCCGCGGGGTATATGCTCGCCGTTGGGACGTCGGGACCACCGGAGAATCTGGAACTGGTGCTGGCGGATGGGGCGATCGGCGAGTTCTTCACGGCGACGGTGCACGGGTTTGACATTGCGCACGGCAAGCCGGCGCCGGATTGTTTTCTGCTGGCGGCACAGCGCATTGATGTGGCACCGGAAAGATGCGTGGTGATTGAGGATGCGCCGGTGGGCGTGGAGGCGGCGCGGGCGGCGGGCATGCAGGCAGTTGGGCTAACGGGGACACATCCGGGCGCACCGCTGCGGGCGGCGGGCGCGACGCGGATCATCGAGGACTTGCGTTCGCTGACCCCAGCATTGGTTGCGGAGCTCGGGGGGTAGGAGACGCTCTCCGCGCGCCCTGCCGGCCCGCCGAAGGCGGCTTCCTCATTGGGTCGTCGGTGTTGGGTCGCGACTCCTACTTCTTGTCCTTCTTCAACCGCTCGCGCAGACCGCCGAGCAGGTCTTTGCCGCTGGGCTTCTCCTGCTCGTCCGCGCCGGTCGCCGGCTCATCGTCCGGCGCGTCCTGCTTGTTGTTCTGTTGTCCGAGCAAGCCGCCGAGGGCGTCGGCTCCTTTGCCAAGGGGATCTTCGAGGACGTCGGAAGCGCCGGGGGCACCGGCGGGCAGTTGATCCGCGAGGGCCTGGTCGAGCTGACGCGCCAACTCGGCCTTGCCGGCGCTGACCAGCGCGTCCTTCATTTTGGCGGCGAGTGCATCCCCGTCGAAGGCGAGGCGCGGCTGGTCCAGCGGGCCGACGAGGCGGAGCGTGGTCGTGATGTTCTCCATTGCGCGGAGCGCTTCGGAGGTCACCCGGGGATCAAGCCCAAACATCTCATCGCCGGTAGTGCGGACCTGCATGTTCCGCGTGGCCACGCGCAAGCGCAAATCGAGCCATGCTGCCGAGGCGGTGCCGGACAGCTCCGTATCGGCCGTGCCGCCCTCGAACACGACCGGATTATCGCTACTCAGTGACTGCTGCAAGCTTGCGAGCTCCACGCCGCGAATCTCGCCGGCGACCTCGGTGGCAGGGGCGTCGCCGTCATAGCGTTGGGTGAACTTCAGGTGCGTGGGGCGGTCCTGTGATTGGATGTCGATCGTCAGGGGGCGACCGTACGCTGCCGGCGCATCGCTGAGGTTCGCGCAAGTAACGGTGGCGCGGCCGATGTAAGGTGACGGGATCTGCACGTTGGTGATGACCGCATGGCTCACCACGACGCGCGGCACTGGTGGAACTGGTGCGCGGGCCGTGAGATGGCCGAGGTACGTTTGGGGCGTCGGGGGGCGTGGAGCGGTGGCTTCGGCCGCGGGCAGCCAGGCCTGCACACGATTGAGCCATTCTTCCAGCGTTTGCTTACGGCTGAGGTACTCCTCCAGGCGAGCAACCTCACGCGCAGCAAGGTCGAGTTTCTCGATGTCAAACCGCCGCGCGGCGGGCACAGCCGCATCGTCGGCGGCACGTGCTTGAGCGGGTGGTACGGGGGTGGTGACCATGCCCGGTGTTTCGCGGGGCACGTCGAGCTGCACGTCCTCCAGGCGCACATCGTCGATCACGATGCGGCCGCGCAGCAGATTCCAGAGATTCGCGTCCGCCACCACCTGACCGATCACCAGGCGGTTGTGCGCAGGTTGCGATGGGTTGGTGAACGCCAGACCCGCCGCGGACGCGCGGCCAGCAAATGGGGCCAGCTCCAGCTCGGCCACGTTCACTTCGGCACCGTTCACCTGCGTCAGTGCGTCAACCACATGAACTGACAGTCGATCACCCTGCATGGCCCACGCGGCGCCGCCAGCCGCCGCCAGCAATACGACGGCAGCGATGACGCCGGGGATACGAATCACGCGGGTCTTCTTCTGCAGCGCGGCGCGGACATCCTGCGTGCGTTTGCCGAAGAGGAACCAGTCGGCCCAACGCACCCAGCCCTTGCGCTGCCATTTCTTGAACGCTTCGGACTTCTCCTCCAGGGCGAGCCACTTCCTGCGGAAGGCGGTAACGCCATAGGCCATCACTCCGCCGGCGAGCAACCCGCCCACGCCACCTGCGACGAAGCCGCCGGCGACGGCATAACGGGCGAAGTCGGTGAGCCCGAGGATGGGCAGGCTGCCGATGAAGTCCAGCAGCGGGGCGAGGGCGTGCTGGACCCAGTCGCCCAAGTGGTACCAAGCCGGTGCGGCGGCGTAGCAGAGGGCCCGGCCCAGTCCGGCAAACAGGGCAAACATGCCGAAGTGCACATTGAGGACCAGCGCGAGCACAAGGAGTACCGCGTGCACACCGGACCAACTGGGCATCAGGCCAAACCAGAGCCCGAGAAACACCGACAGGAAAACAAGAATGGGCGCGGCGTCGCCACGGAAGATGGCGAGCAGCTTGCGCAGGGTTCGTGGCAGGAGCATCGCGTGCCCTCGATGAGCGGATTCGAATCGAATAAACACACGGCAGAGATGCGTCACCCAGTCCTGACGACTGGGGACGGATCTTCGGCCGGCCCAACTGCCCCAATGATAGCTGCACCGCCGGGTCGAATCACGAGGCAATGCAGTTTCGGCCGATCGTGGATGGCGGCGATGTGAGGGGGGTCCGGAAACACAAGCCCAGGGCTTGTTGGCGGCTTCCCATAAGGACGGGGGCTTGACGACGCCAGTGGTGATTTCCGGTGTCGCGCGGCGTGCGGGTGATGCCGGCAGCGCGCTCAGGCGCCGGCGAGCGCGGAGCCGATTTTCTCGACGAGGGAGCTGGCGGTGTAGGGTTTGTGGACGAAGCCGGCAAGGGGTGCGTCCTGGAAATGCGAGGCGGCTTCCTGCTCGCTGTAGCCGGTGGAGAGGAGGACCTTGATGTCCGGGCGCATGTCGAGCAGCTTCTCGAAGACGACGTCGCCGCTCATGCCGGGCATGTTGATGTCGAGCAGGACGGCGTCGATTTCGTCGACGTGTTCCTGGAAGATGGTCAGGCCGCGCTCGCCGTCTTCGGCGGTCAGGACGCGGATGCCGCGGCTGTTGAGGACGGCTTCCACGACATCGCGGATGTCCTCTTCGTCATCGATGACGAGCACGGTGGAGCCGCGGGGCAACGTAGTGCGCGTCTTCTCGCCGCGCGGGCGCATGGCGCGGCGCTGGGTCACAGGGAACCAGACGCGGAAGGTCGTGCCGACGCCTTCCTGACTCTGTACGGCGACGGCGCCGTGGTGAGCGCGAACGATGCCCAGGATGGCCGAGAGGCCGAGGCCACGGCCGGCAAACTTGGTGCTGAAGAAGGGGTCGAAGATGCGGCTGAGTATCTCCGGCGGCATGCCGCTGCCGGTGTCACGGACTTCAAGGCAGACGTAAGTGCCGGGCTGGAGCTTGAACTCGGCCAAACTGGAACTGATGCGGTGCGCGTCGAGCTGCTCGGTGCGCGTGGTGACGGTAACGTCGCCCCCCTCCCCCATCGCTTCGGCAGCGTTGATGAGCAGGTTCATGATGATCTGCTGGACCTGACTGCTGTCGGCGCGGATGAGGGGGAGGTCGTCGGCCGTGTCCATGTGGAGCGATACATTCTTGGGAATGGCGGCGGCGGCAAACTCGGCCATCTCCGCCACCAGGTCGTTGAGGTCCATGACCTGCACATCGGTGGAGGCGCGACCGGCATAGGCCAACATACGCTGCGTAAGTTCGGTCGCGCGGCGACCGGCGCTGACGACCTTATCCAGCAATTTGCGTACGTCCGCATCGTCGGGCACGCGCTCCATGGCGAGTGAAGCATTGCCCATGATGCCGACGAGGAGGTTGTTGAAGTCGTGGGCGACGCCGCCGGCGAGCACGCCGAGACTCTCGAGGCGTTGGGACTGGCGCAGTTGGGCCTCGAGCCGTTCGCGTTCGGAGATGTCGCGGACGAGTGAAGCGATGGCCTGGACACCGTCCATGGTGGGTAGCGGGGTGTTGTACCACTCGCACTTGATCTTCTCCCCGTCCTTCTTGCGGTTGACGAGCATGGAGCCGGTGCCGGGTTCGCCACTGAGGACGCTGCGGGCCATGCTGGCGAAGGCCTTTTGCCCTTCGCCGCCGACGATGAGGTCGGTGAGTTGGCGGCCGACGACTTCATCGGGCTGGAAGCCGAACATGCTGGCGGCGGCGGGGTTCCATTCGAGGACGCGCTGGTCGTTGGTCCAGACGACATAGCCGAGCGGCATGCGTTTGACGAGCGATTCGAAGCGTTCGTTGGCGGCGCGGAGGCGTTCCTCGGCTGCTTTGCGGTCGGTGAGGTCGGTGGAGGTACCGGCACAGCCGACCACGCGATCATGCTCGTCGCGGACGGGAATGACATTGATGCTGAGATAGACGCTGGAGCCGTCCTTGCGCAGGTGCTCGGTCTCGAAGCGCTGGCGGGGCTTGCCGGCGCGGAGCTCGGCGAGGATGCGTTGGCCGCGGGGGCGGAGGCGCGGGTGGACGAATTCCATGATGGAACGGCCGAGCATCTCCTCGGGCTCGTAGCCGTAGATATCGCGGGCGGCATTGTTGACGAAGGTCCAGCGGCCCTCGTTGTCGATGGACCAGATGAGGTCACGCGAGGTTTCGACGAGATTGCGATATTGGGATTCGCTCTTGCGGAGCGCCATTTCGGCGCGAATGCGCTCGGTGACATCGCGGGCAAAGCCGACCAGGATCTTGTCGTCACCCTCGCGCAGGACGATGACACAGCTTTCGAGCTGGATGAGGTGCCCGTCCTTGTGGCGATGGGCCGTGGCGAAGTGGTGCAGGCCGGTGCGCCAGAATGCGACCTCGGCCGAGTCGTAGCCCGGCGTGCTGACTTCGAGGTCGGTCATGGTCATCTGCAGCAGTTCGTCGGCGTCGTAGCCGGTCATCTGGCAGAACGCGTCGTTGACCTCGAGAAAGCGGTAGTCGTGGTTGAGGACGAAGAAGCCGTCCATCGCGTTCTTGAGGATGGCGGCGTTACGGGCGGCGAGCTGCTCGAGGGTGGCGAGCTTGTCGGCCTGCTCGGCAGCGGCTGTGCGCAGGGCGCCCTCCTGCTCGGCGTGTTGCCGGAGGGCGGCACGGAGATCGTTGGTGGTGCGGGTGGCGGCGCGCAGGCGCAGGGTGAGTACGAGGCACATGCCCGCGAGGATGATTGCCACAATGGCCAATAGCCACGCCATTCCCATAGCTCCAGGTCGTGCCGGCCGGCCGCAGGTTGCGAAACGTCGCGTGGGTCAGGCCGTCGCCGGCAGCGCCGCTTCCACGCGGTCCGCGCGCCCTTCGCAGGCCGCGGCCGCTTCCTCGTCGCCTGCGCGGCGGAGGGCTTCCGCTTTTTGCCGCCAGGCTTTGGCTTCCATGCGTGTATTCGCGTGCTGTTGCGATAGCTCGATGCGTCGGTCGGCGCAGCGCACCGCCTCGTCGAGATTCCCCAATTGGAGGTTCATGTCGGCGATGTACTCATAGGCACGTGCGAGGCCGTTCCAGAAGCGGATTTCCTCGAGCACGTTCAGCGCCATTGTAAACTCGTGCTTGGCATCGGCAAAATGTCCTTGGCGGGCAGCACAGCGGCCGAGGTGCATGTGGGTGGTGCCGACGACGGGACGGTCGCCCAGTTCGGTGGCGAGGGTCAGGGCCCGCCGATAATAAGCCCGGGCTTCGTCGTAGCGTTGCTGTTCGGCCAGGACGTTGCCCAGGCCGTTGTAGGGTGCGACCAGGGATGTGAGGGCCCCGTGGCGGCGGTGGGTGTCGACGGCACGCTCGAAAACTTCTTCGGCCTCTTCGAGGCGGCCGAGTCGATAGAGCACAAAGCCGAGGTTGTTGTAAATCTGGGCCGCTTCGGTGTCGAGGCGCAACCGCTCGGCTTTGGTGGCGGCTTCGGTGAACTGGGCCTGGGCGGCTTCGTAGCGGCCACGGAAGTAGTTCATGACGCCAAGGTTCGCGAGGGCTTCGGTTTCGCGGCGGGCGTCGTCGAGCTGGCGGGCGAGTTCGGCCTGTTTGTTGTGCTGCTGGTCGGCCTGGTCGTAGCGGCCAAGGCGGGCGAGGCAGACGCCGATGAAGCCGACGGCCTCAATGAATTCGGGATCGAGCAGGAGGGCCTCTTCGGCGCGGGCGATGGCCTCTTCGTAGGCGCCGCTGAGGAAGGCCTGATGACCGCGGGTGAAACGTTCGCGTACTTCGAGCGCGGCCTCGGCGGGGGCGTCGTCGGGCGTGCGCTTGTAGCCGAGGGTGCGGGCGAGGCGGAGCAACAGTTCGCGCTCGAGACGAGCGAGACTCGCGAGGTCCTCGTCGAGGTGGACACGTGCGACGGCGCGCGTCTGGCCGTTTTCGCCTGCACGTGAAGCCGTCAGGTCAAGCGACACGCAGTCGGCGCTGCGCGCAAACTGTCCGCTAATCACCGTCCCGGCGCCGACCTTCTGCGCGGCGCCCACGACGACTCCGAGATCGCGGTCGTGCTCGGGGATGCCGGTTTGCTTGAGCAACTTGAGCAGGGCATCGGTGTCGGCAACATAAAGGTCGGGCAGTTCGCCGAGGGCGCGGGTGAGGTAGTTGGCGATGGCGTGGCCGATCCAGTCGTCGTCGGGCAGACCGCCATCATTCTCGAACGGAAGGACCACGATACCCCGTGGCTGCCAGGCATCGACCCGGGGTGTCCCGGCGACCGGGCCGACCTCTTCTTCGGGGATGCGCATCGCAGAAAGCAACTCGTCAGCGGATGCGAAGCGGTCATCGGGCTCTATGGCGAGGAGTTTGAGGATGAGTTCGATCACCCACGACGGCGTGTCAGCGCACATTTCCGCGGGCCAGCGGACGGGCCGGCACTGGACATCCACAAGGCGCTGGAAGACGTGGCGGGCATCGTGCGGCAGGCGGCCGACCATCAGGTGATACATCGTCGCGCCAAGCGCATACAGGTCGGAACGGGCATCGACGGCCCGCCCGGGCTCGAAGACTTCGGGGGCGGTGTAGGCGAGTGAGCCGACCGCGTCGGCGGCACTGATACCCTCGCGATTGCGGTGGTCGTTGAGGCGGGCCACGCCCAGATCGGCAACACGAACGCGACCATCGACGCCCAGCATGAGATTGCCCGGTTTTACATCCCGGTGCAGGATGCCGGCGTTGTGGATCGCGCGGAGCCCACGGGTGACATCACTGGCGATATGCACGGCCTGACGCCAGTTGACGCGTTGGCGCTGCTGAACGAGCGTCGCGAGATTGACGCCGTCGACATACTCCATGACGAAGTACCACACACCGCGCACGACGTCGCAATCCAGCACGCGTACGACGCGCGCGTCGTGAACACGGAAGCCGGCGCGGGCTTCTTCGCGGAGTCGGCGTACGGCCCGATCCGCTGAATCGCCGGCATGATGCGGGAGGATCTTCACAACACAGGGATGTCGCAGGTACTCGTGCTCGGCGAGATACGTGACGCCGTGGGCGCCGGCACCCAGTCGTGCGGTGAGTCGGTAGCGTCCGCGCAGGAGACCATTGGGTGCGACCGCCGGCATTACGCGGAGGCGTTCCTGCTTCGCGGTGGCGGGGCTATCCGGTGTGGGCAAGACGAAGCCGCAAGCAGTGCAGCGGGCGATGCGCTGGCCGCCGGGTTGCAGCACGTCATCGAGCAGGCAGCTCGGGCAACGCGTCAGCTCGCGACTCGGGTGCAGGTCGGAGTCGATCATGCGACAAACGCCTTCCGGCTCAGAATAACTTCTGCCGGAGGTGATTTTCGGAATGTCAGACTTGACATGCATTTATTATCGGCACATTCTAGATGGTGAGCGAGAGGTGCTATTTCAGCACTGACAGACATAGGCCCCGCGGTTGGGGCAGCGAGTCTTGTGGGCTCGTCCGGTAAAGCTGTGCGTTCGTTTCTTTGAGACCACGTGCAGAGTACGGAGATTGTGTGTCCACTTCAAGGGGTATTGCGCCAATACCCCGCCCTTCACGCCCAAGGAGTATGGCATGGCTTCGTTCATTGAAGGCTGGAACTTCATTCTTGCGTTCATCGATGAGATCTCTTGCAGCGTTGCGGAGTGGCTGTAGGCATGATTGAGATCATCACGGACATTGATGATTTGACGATCGATCTGCGCTAGCGACGATACCGCTCCCGCTACGATTGTCCCGTGGTCTGGCAACCCGCGTTCCGGCCGCGCCATATGTATGTTGTGCGTGTGTCGCAACCGCGGCTTTCTGATGTTGCGCTGGTGTTACCAGATCCATAAGTGATTTCCTTACAATGACTACCGCACGTGTGCGCCGCGCGCCCCATCTCGCTATCGTAGCAATTTTCTTCGAAAGTCTTTTGCGTCGCGCTGGCCTTCGATTGGTCGCACGACGGCTGTGCATGTCTGCTCCGTGCAGATACACTTCGTGCGGGGAGTAATTCGCAGGAACCCGGCCACTCTTTCCGGACTGCTTGATGAGATCACGCGAGCGCATCCAACGGGCGTTGCGATGCCAGCCGGTGGATCGTGTACCGGTTTGCGAGACAACGGTCTGGCCGGAAACGCTTTCGCGGTGGCAGGCGGAGGGGATGTCGGCGAACGTAGATTACGTTGACTATTTCGGGTTGGATCGGATCGTCTGCGTCAACGACCTGTTTAATCCGTCGCCGGGCTTGCCGTGCGAGGTCCTCGACGAAACGGCCGAGCAGAGAGTCGTCCGCGACGCGTACGGGAAGCGCGTACGGATCTGGAAGGCGGGCAGTCATCCGCCGGCGATCGTGAAGCCGGCGTTTGCAACGCGCGCGGACTGGGAGCGGATCAAGCCGCGTTTGGTCCCATCCCCCGAGAAACTCGACAACCCGTGTGCGGATGCGGAGTATCGCGCGGCGGTGGAGGCGGAGCACTTCATTGCGATCACGCCGGCGGAGCCGGTGTGGTTTGTGATTTACCTGACGCAGGGCTATGAGCATGGACTGCGACTGATGGCACGCGATCCGGAGTGGGTGGCCGATATGGTCACACACTACACGGATTACGTGCTGGGCATGTTGGCGCTGTTGCTGGAACGCGGGTACCGATTCGACGCGATCTGGTTCTGGAGTGACCTGTGCTACCGCAACGGCATGCTGTTTTCGCCACGTGCGGCGCGGCGGATGGCCCTCCCCTGCTGGCAGCGGATTGGCGCATTCGCGCGGGCGCATGATCTGCGTTATATCTTTCATTGCGATGGCAACGTGGGGCCACTGATTCCGCTTCTGCTGGAGGCGGAAGTGCATGCCCTGCATCCGCTTGAAGTACGGGCGGGGAATGACGCTCGGGAATACAAGCGGCGGTACGGCGATCGGTTATGCCTGATTGGGAACATCGATGCGGATGTCGTCGCGACAAATGATCCGGATCAGATCGAGCAGGAAGTGGCGGCCAAGGTGCCCGAACTTTGTGCGGGCGGGGGCTACGTCTACAACATTGATCATTCGGTGCCGCCAACCGTGTCGCTGACCTCCTATCGTCACCTGCTGGACTGCGTGCGGCGGCATGGGGTGGGGTCGCGAGTATAGTCGGGATGGGCTATTCTCCGGGGGGCGGGGCCTGAACACACGGAGAGAATGCGATGAGTCCAGAGCAGCGGATGGTGAAGGAGTTTCACGAGAAGTATGGCTCGCCGAGTCGCGACAAACCCACGATGATCTCGGTGAAGGATCGAATGCGGCGGGCGCGGTTGATTTGCAGCGAGGCCGCGGAGTTTCTCGAGGCGGCGGACACGGACGATTTCGTTGAGATGGTGGATGCGCTGGCGGACATCCTGGTCGTCACCTATGGCACCGCGGTTGAGCTCGGCGTGGATCTGGAGCCGGTGTTCGCGGAAGTACACCGCTCGAACATGTCGAAGAATGGTGGGAAGGATGCGGGTGGCAAGATCCTCAAGGGCGATGGTTTTTCACCGCCGGATTTGCGGCGTGTTCTGGCAAAGCAGGGATATGTCGAGGGGGCAGTTGCGCAGCCGGTGTGAGGTTGCGGCAGGCCCCGCCAAACTGTGCTTATCTGGGGGCGGCAGGCGCATAGAAACACCGCCCGCGGACGATCGAGGGCGTCGTCCGCCGCGCGGTGTGTTTCAGTCACGTCTGCGGGGGCGTAAAGGACCTACTTGGGCCAGACTTTTTCGCCCGTTTCCTTGTCGGTGAGGATGATGGCATCGACGGGGCAGACCTGGGCGGCCTGCATGATTTCCTCGTCGCTGTTGCCGTCGGGGTCTTTGACGACGGGGATGTCGTCGCTATCCATCTCGAGCGTGTTGGGGGCCTCGCCCACACACGCACCGTCACTGATGCACAGGTCTCGATCGATTTCGATCTTGTACTTCGCCATGCTCTGGGCTCCTTCGAACGATCTGTGGCGTCGCGTGCGCGGCGTTGCGCAGGGCGCCTCCTTACAACCCGGTCGGGGGCACGAACGCCGCCCGGCCTGTCCAATACGGTGTTTCAAGCTGCGTGCCACGGCACGGCAGGCAACAATCGTGTGCGAATCGCGCTTTTTAAGCTCTGAAGCGCATTTGTCAACGGCCTCTCGCGCTGGAGTTACCTCAGGGCTGGGCGAAATCTCGCAGCGATTGTGGACTGGTTAGATGCGGTTTCGGTACTAAGAGGCCCGTTTCCGGCGGTGCGAGGACTGAAGCGGGCGGATAAAGCGATTGCGGATAAGCTCCCAAATGCCCATGGCGGGCGGACCGGGAACGAACTCGGCCAGCATGAGCGTGACGTCGTCGTGGGCGAGGGCGGGGTGCCCGGTGTGTTGACGGACGGCCTGGAGGATCGCTTCAGCGAGGTGGTCGAGTTGGGCGGCGCCCTGCTGGCGGAGGAGGGCCTCGAGTCGCTGCTCGCCGAAGAACTCGCCAGCGTCGTTCGGCGCCTCGAGTACACCGTCGGTGACGACGAACAGGCGGTCCCCCGGATTGACGCGTCGTTTGCGGCGGGAGAAGGCGGTCTCAGCATCTGCGGCGAGGGGCAGGTCGACGAGTCTGCGCTCGCTGGCGGGCGGCGACTCGACACGCAGGCGTTCCCACTGCGCCGTTGTGCCGTCATAGAACCAGGCCGGCGGATGGCCGGCATAGCTGACGGATAGCAGGCGAATCGGGGGAAAATAGCTGATGGCGGCAGCGGTGGTCATGACGCCCCGCTCGCTGTTGTTCAGCCAATTGTTGAGGTCGCGGAGAACACGGCGTTGATCGAGCGTGTTCATGTAGCGGCGCAGCAGGCGGTGGATCTCGCCACTGATGGCGCTGACGCGGTCGCCATGGCCGGCTACGTCGGCGACGCAGAGCCGTGAGAGCAGTCCGGAGCTGCAAATAGAGACGTAATGGATGTCGCCGCCGCGGCCGCCGTCACAAGGCTGCGAATAGACGAGTCCACGGATTCCGGGGAGGTCGAACGGGGCACGGATGGGTCGGTTGCCGCCCCATACTTCGGCACAAACGAGTTCCGGCGTCTCGTGGGACCCGCGAACTGAGGCTGGTTGATGGGTTGTGGCGGGCATGGGCAACTCCTATTGGCATTATAGGGGAGCCGACACACGGTGGGCAGGAGGCGGGGCCGATGGACGCGCACTCGGGCACCTGATTGTGTACAATCAACGTGGGCGCAGCCCATCGTCTGGAGTATCCAAGTCCGTTTGCTCGGAACCGCAGTTCGCTGGAGGTATGCATGAGTACGGAAGTCGCCCGCGGCGCTTCGCAGTCCACTGGTAAGTCGTCGTCTCAGCCGCAGGACCCGACCACCATGTCAGGCGTTCCGATCAAGCGGCTGTATCTCCCTGCGGACGTCGGATCGCAGGAGCGGATCGGGGAACCGGGGAAGTTCCCGTTTACGCGCGGGCTGCATGCGGACATGTATCGCAAGCGCATCTGGACGATGCGGCAGTTTGCGGGCTTCGGGTCGGCCAGGCAGACAAACGAGCGGTTCAAGTATCTGCTGGAGCATGGGCAGACGGGGCTGTCGACGGCGTTCGATCTGCCGACGCTGATGGGCCGCGATTCGGATGATCCGCTCGCGCTGGGTGAGGTGGGCAAGTGCGGCGTGGCGATTTCGTCTTTGGAAGACATGAAGGTGCTCTTTGACGGCATCGACCTGGCCGAGGTGAGCACGAGCATGACCATCAACGCGCCGGCGGCGATTCTGCTGGCGTTCTACATCTGCGTAGCGCGAGCGCAAGGTGTGCCGCTGGACAAGCTGCGGGGCACGCTCCAGAACGATATTCTGAAGGAGTTTCACGCGCAGAATGAGTTCGTGTTTCCGCCCGGCCCCAGCGTGAAGCTCGTGATCGATACGATCGAGTATTGCACGCAGCACATGCCGCAGTGGAACACGGTGAGTGTGAGCGGCTATCACATTCGCGAAGCGGGGGCGACGGCGGCGCAGGAGCTGGCGTTCACGATCGCGGACGGGATGTGCTACGTCGAGCAGTCGCTGGAGCGGGGGCTCGACATCGACGAGTTCGCGCCACGGCTGAGCTTCTTCTGGGATGTGCATAACGAGTTTTTCGAGGAGATCGCCAAGCTGCGGGCGGCTCGGCGGATGTGGGCGCACATCATGCGCGATCGCTTCAAGGCGAAGAGTGAGCGGAGCTGGTGGCTGCGGTGTCACTGCCAGACGGCGGGCGTTTCGCTGACCGAGCAGCAGCCGATGGTCAACATCATCCGTGTGGCGTATCAGGCGCTGGCGGCGGTGCTCGGCGGAACGCAGTCGCTGCACACGAACAGCATGGATGAGACGCTGGCGCTGCCGACGGAGCACGCGGTCAAGATTGCGCTGCGCACGCAGCAGATCATTGCGGACGAGACGGGCGTGACGCGGACGGTCGATCCACTGGGTGGAAGCTACTTCATCGAGGCCCTGACGGATGAGATCGAGCGGCAGGCCCAGCAGATCATCGATGAAACATATCAGACGTATGGTGGCGTGCTGCCGGCGACGGAGGCCGGGTTCTTCCGACGGCTCATTGCGGATTCGTCGCACCGGTATGGGGCGGAGTTTGACCGGGGCGAGCGCATCATGATCGGAGTGAACAAGTATGTCGAGCAGAAGTACGAGCGGATTGAGACGCTGAAGATCGACGAAGAGGTTGAAGCGGCGCAGGTCCAGCGCGTGAAGGACCTGAAGGGACGCCGGGACGCACAGCAGCATGCGGCGGCGCTGGAGAGGCTGCGTAACGCTACGCTCAACGACGAGAACGTCATGCCGTATCTGGTTGAGGCGGCGGAGGCAAACGCCACCGTCGGCGAGATGATGGACACGATGAAGAGCGTTTACGGGCAGTATGACGGTGGTCCGGAAATCTGATCCGGCATGCGGCGCGACGGCTGGGCGCGCGCCGGGCGGCCGAGGAATGTGGCTCTGACGGGCAGCGGTTTGTGGGGGGCGTTTGCGGGCGGAACTGTGCCGCTTCTGGGGATACGTTCTGATAATCGCGTGCTGTGCTCGGCGGGCGGAGTCTCCGCGCGCCACGGGCACGGAAAGTCCGAGAAGAAGTTGCCATCGACGGCGGGCGATTTGCATACTTCTTTATCCAAGACCGGAGGCACACTGCCATGAGCACACACGAGGGGAAGGAAAAGCGGTCGGTCTTTCGCGTACGCGTGGCGGGTGCGCTGCTTGACGCGGAGATTGACGGCATTCCCGGTTGTTCGCTGATTGACGCGAACTCGGAAGGCTTCGCCATTATCACCGATTTGGGGTTTATCGTCGGTGAAGTGCTGCCCGTTACGCTGCGCTTCGACGGGCAGGAATATCACGGGCGCGCCAGCGTGCGCAACATGGTGCAGATTGAAAAGGGCCGCTATCGCTACGGCTTTCAGACGGTGCCGGGCGATCAACAACTGCGACGCGGGCTGCGGGCCATTGCGATCAGCGTCCAACGCGAACAGCTTCGACGGCAGGCGGAACGGCGGCCCGTGTGAGGCTGTTTAGCCATGCGTGGCGGTCGGTCCGACCGCGACGTCCAGACGGTCGGGGGTTTCCTGGGCCAGCAGTTCACGCACGGTGCGCAGCTCACGGCGTTCGTCCTTGAGGGCGTCTTTGAAGCTGCTGGTAGCCGTATGGCGAATCTCGGGGCCCAGTTCACGGATGGCACTGTCTACGATCTGCAGGAGCAGATCCCGCTGTTGTCTGGAGAGTTCGACGTGCATGCGGCGTCCTCCGCCCCCCTTTCGGACGTGATCATTCGCTACAGATAGTATAGACCATAAATGCTTGTATGGGCGGGAAATGCGCGCTGCCACCCCCCTGCCGGCCCGCGCGCCCCGCCTCCATGCGGGCCGATAGCGGTGCGCTGAAGTGCACCGCCGACGAACCGGCGGCCTGCGCACCGTGCGGCTTGTCGTCTGAATCGGCTATGCTGCGGGCTACGCACTTGAAACGAGTCGCATGCCTGTAACACAGGTGGTTGACGCAGAGAGGCAATCATGGTCATCGCCGTTGGCTCTGTATACTACGACGTCTTTGCCGAGTTCCTGCGGCATTTTCGGACCCACAACGCCGAGTACGTGCGGCGGTTGATTGTGTACGTGGACTGGGTGTCGCGTGAGCTGGACAAGTATGAGCGGGCGGCGGCCGAGGGTGGATTTCAGGTCGTGGCGCTGCGGCGGGAGGAGTATAGCGGCGCGGGGTATGCCGACACGTTCAAGAACGGGTGCTGCTTCTCGCTGTACAAGTCGTTGCAGCATGAGGCCGTGGTGCGGATGGACGACGATATCGTCTTTCTCCGCAGTGGCTTATTTGACGTGTTCGCGCGGTGCTTTGCGCATCATCGGATCGTTGGCGAGTGTTATCAGTCGCGCCATGACGGGCCGGTACTGGCCTCATACATGTTCGGGGTGAGGGGCTTGCGCGTGCAGCCGGAGGACTTCGACTACACCGGTAAGAAGACCGCACTCGCGGACGGGTGTGATACATACGTGCTCGATCGCCGGCACGCGGATGATGTACATTACTTTGATGCGGAAGTGGGCAAGCGGCCGGATCGGGGCGATGTGCTGAGCTATGCCCGGACCGACTATTACATTCACATCGGCGGTGTTTCGAATGATACGCTGCCGGAGCGACGGCACTTGGATGAATGATTTGAGGGGACGCGGGGGCCAGGGACTTCGGTCGGTTTGGCGCCGGCGGGGGCCCGCCACGTCCAACCCGCAGATCGGTCGGACGGCGAATCGGAATCGGAACTAGCAGCACGTGTCGAGCAGTTCACGAAGGGACACCTCAACGACGGCAGTGGCGGTGTCGGCAGCGCCGTAATAGATCATGAGGCGGTCATCGCGCTGCACGAGGCCGGTAGGGAAGACCACGTTGGGGACGAAGCCGGTCGTCTCGTATTCAGTTTGGGGGACGAGGACGGGCTCCGGGCTGCGGGCGAGGATCTTGCCGGGGTCGTCGAGATCCAGGAGCAATGCGCCGGCTGCGTAGGCGCCGACGACGCCGTGGGCCGGGTCTTGTGTCTTACCGTGGTAGATTTCCAGCCAACCACGCTCCGTGCGAATGGGCGGCGTACCGGCGCCGGTGCGGGCGGCGTCCCACTTACCCGCGCCGCCGAGGAAATGGGCATGCGCGCCCCAGTGCAACAGGTCGGGGGAACGAGCGATCCACATTTCGGGGAAGTTGAAGGGGGCATGCGGGGCGGGGCGATGGAGGGCGAGGTACTGTCCGCCGAATCGCTCGGGGAAAAGCACGACGTCCTTGTTTTCGGGGCAGAAGATGGCGCCGTGCCGCTCGAAGTGCTCGAAATCGGTCGTCGAGGCCAGCATCGTGGTCGGGCCGTGGCTGGAGATGCCGACGTAGGTGACGTAGAAGGTGTTGCCGATCTGCGTGATGCGCGGGTCCTCCACGCCGTACTCCTCGAGCGGATGCGCTGGCAAGAGACGCGGACCGTCGATCGTCGTGATGTCGCGGCCGTTTTCGCTGCGGACGACACGCAAATGGGAGGTAAAGGTCAACCGCCAGATGCCATCGGCGCGGCGGGAGATGATGCGCGGCTCGGGCGCGTCCCACTCGGTGTCGGGCAACCAGTCGGTGATGATCTCGCCAGCGTCGGTGTCCCAGCGCACGAGGGGATAGTGGCCCGTGCGCCTGTCGCGCGGTCGTTCAGCGATGCGAACGAGGAGCACGACTTCGTCGCCGTTTCCGGTTGCGATCGCGCCGGGGTTGAAGGCGCCGACAACCTCGAACTCGTCCTGTGAGGGCTGAAAGTCGGCCGGTTCGAGAAGACACTTGTTGAAACGTCGCTCGATCATGGCTGCGTACCTCCGGCGATGAACACTCGCCACGGCGCCGCTTACGTCAGCGCTTGCCGAAGCTGTGCGCACAGTCCGCCGACATGGTTGGCGATCCGTGGGCGGGAGAATCCTAGCGTTTGGTGCGGCGACCGGCCAGTCGTCGAGTGCTGCGGTCAGTCGGTGCTCTGCCAGAGTTGCGAGAGAATGGCCGCGCCGGCGGCTTGTTGTCCGGCACTACTGCGCGGCGATGTGGGGTTTGAGGCCGGGGAGGTAGCTGGCTGGCTCTTCTGCACCTCAAACGGCAGTTCCGTGGCGACGTTGTCGTCAGCATGCGAATCGGAGTCGAACAGACGCCCGGGGTGGCCGCCGGTGACCAGCATGGTCAGGATGATCCAGGCGGCGATGACGACAGCGGTCGTGAGGACCAGGTGCCAGAGACGTCCGCGGGCGCGGCGTGATGTGGGCGGACGGGTGTGGGCGGCGGCAGGCGGAGGGGCGGGGGTTTGTGCTGGACGCCGCATCACGGCCGGTGCGGCGGCAAGCGGCCCTGGATCGGCTGGCAACTCATCCGATGCGCAGTCCGGTGAGCGCGTCTTGAACCGGGGCACGTGGGGTGTGGCAGCGCCGTCGGCACCTTGGGGGCGGGCGATGTCCCGGCGCGGAGACTGGGGATGGCTGGCCAGCGCGTCGGTTTGCACCGGGGGTCGTGACGGCTCGAACTCGAGATCGAGGCCGAGCGCGTCGTCCGGGGACAACGCTGCATCACCGGTCGCAACGCCCACCTGTGACGCGATGCGGCGGATGACGTCCGGCCCCCAGGTTTCCAGCGCGGTCCACCCGGTGGCACAGGGGATCGGCCGAATCGCGCGCGCGGCGGTCTCGTACTCACTGGCCACCGCGTCAAGACGCCGGCCGCGCTCGAGCACAATGCCGAGCACGGCGTCGTCTGCCGCGTGACGCTGTACCGCATCCGCGACGTGAGCGACGGCCTGCTTGTAACTCTCAAAAGGCGAAGCCTCGAACACCATGTCCCGCTTCGCCGTCTGTATCATCAGGCGGTACACCACGGCCCGCCGACGGCTGGTCTGCATTGACCTCTCAACTCCCACGCACCCCTCGGAGTCTACCTGATACGCCGATGACCCCATGGGCCAGACCCGCACCGGCGTAGAGTGAGAAAGCGGGGAGTTTACCGTTCGGCGGTTTGGCCGAAAACCGAACGGAATGTGAAAACGCGGACGAATCACATCTGTGTTCAAAAAAAGTCGCCGAGGTACAGGCCGTGCGAGCCGTGCACCTCGGCAATGTTTCAAACTTGTGTCGGCGGCACCCGCAGAAAAGTGCTGCGGCTTTAGAACTCGGTGCCCGAATTGCCGGACGTAAAGCCCTGCCGGACGTTAATGTTTTCGATACCACCTTCCTCGTTGATGGTAATCTCGAACACCTGCCAGATATCCTCGTCTGGATCGCCATGGGCGTCATCGACGATGTACTGGGCCAGTTGGGCGCCGCCGGCCAGCAACGTGACCACCGCCTCGGAGCCATTAAACTCCGGCGTGTGCGAATAGTTGTGCACCCAGAAGTGATACTCGCCAGCGGTGAAGGTCTCGCCGGACACCGGCCGCACGGTGATCGTCTCGGGACCACCCCAGGTGACGTCGTCGAGGTCAAGCCAGGCCTGATCCTCAGTCCGGTGGGCGTAGTACACGTGGAAGCGATCACCGCTGCCGTCCGGTCCGGACACGTGCAGGTCCAGATCCCGGGGATGCACGTCCTCGTCCGTGCCCCACGTCAGCATGACCGCAATATAGTCCGACGCCGCCCCCTGCTCGAGCATCCCGACGGACACGTCGACCGTGTCGTCGACGGGAATGTCGACTCGGCTGAACGACGAGATGTAGCCGTCGAGCGAGAGGCTCAGCGTGCGTCGGCCGGCCGGCACGTCGTACATCTCGAAGAGACCTGCGGCGTTCGTGGTCGCGGTGATGGCTGAGCCCGAGACCTGCACCAGCACGCCCGTGAGTACGCCGCCGCTCAAGGCATCCACGACAGTGCCGGAAAGCGTGCCATAGCCGGCGGGGTCGGTCTGGTCGACCTCGAAGCCTTCCACCAAGGCGAAGCCGGCGTTGTCAGAGCCGGCGTTGTAGGACCATGTTTCGGGGCTGGAGGTGTGGACAGTGTAAGTGCCGGCGAGGACCTCCGCGCTGGGGGAAACCGTCCACGTGGTGCTGGGTGAGTCCTCGTCGCCGTCGGGGCCCGCAGCAGACCAGGGTCCGTACGTTTGTCCGATATTCGAGACGAGCCAGATCGTGCCGGGGACCTCTCCGGCCCCGCCGTTGTCGTGCACAGTGACGATGCGGGAGATGAAATAGGGCTGGTCGATGGTGAACGTGGGGTTGCTGGGTGGATTGCTGCTGACGGCGTTGTCGTTGCGGTTGTCGAGAAGGATGTCGGGCGTGATGACGATGGGGTTGTTCTCGGGGAGGCTGCCGGTGTCGGCATCATTATCGCCAGCCTGATCGTCGGTGTTGTCGTTGTCGTTGTCGGCGTCATTGTCGCTGTTGCCGCCGTTATCGCTATTGTCGGTGGCTTCGGCGGCGTTGCTATCGCTATCGGACTGATCGTCGCCGGTCCAGGTGGGGACCGCAAAGGTGCCGCCGACGAGGCTGCCGACGCCGGGGCAGCCGCCGACGACGAAGGCGAGCATGACGAGGAGGGCGAGGGAGGTTGCGGCGTTGGTGGTCGTATGGCGCATAATGTGCCTCCTGCGGCCAAAGTGCGGGTTCTGATACGCGATGCATCGGCTTGCGCCGTTGGGGGCTGCACAAAGATGTCTGGGCGGCGTGGCGGCGCGCGCGGTGATCGTGAGATAGACAATTCGAAGACGGTGGCACTCGTCTGCATTGTGTCTCGCGTTCCGCGCGTAACCAGTGGAGATGCATTGATTGAGAAGTCGGTGCCACGAGGCATCGGAGCGGGGCTTGCAGAGTGGACTATGGTCGATAAGATACGATATTCGGAACCGTGGGCGGGCTCTGGCGCTCGCCGCATGCGGCATGGACGAGTGAGGAGCGGCTGACAGGCCGCAGCGCCTCCGTAGCTCAGTTGGCAGAGCAGCTGGCTCTTAACCAGCGGGTCCTAGGTTCGAGCCCTAGCGGAGGCAGTCACCAAGCCCGGAATCGGCAGGACTTACGAACAGTCGATTCCGGGTTCTTTTATCCTCTTTGGGCATTTGCGACACATTTGCAACACGTTGAACTGATAGTTGCACCCCAATAAGGCCGCCTGTTGCAACGGACCCACTGGTTAATCGTGGCCGCGCAAGCGCCTCGGCAGATTGAAGCTCGCACCTTGGATCAGCCCCGTCACGCCGCGCCGCGAGGATCTCTCACGCTGCGCGCTCGAAAAGCCGCCAATGGTCGGCGGCCCCCGCCCGTGATTTTCGGGGCCGGAGTACCTTGACGGTGCGGCTAGTAGTCTGCGTCCGAGAGTATGGCAGCTTCATTACCTGCCCATATCGCGAACCCCTCGTCCCGTCGTTCCTCAAGCACGGGATTGCGCAGTACCGGCGCCTCGGTCGGTGGTTGCCATACCTCCCGCGGCCCGTCCTGCCGGGCAGCCACAGCGGCCTGTTGTTCGCCGGCCTTTCGCTCGGCGTCTTCGATTGCGCCCGCGATGCCAACGCCGATGATCGTGACGATGATGATAGGGACGATGAGCGGGATGAAGGACAGAATACCTCCCGCAATGACATACCCCATGCCCGCACCGTTCCGAGACAGCGAAACAAAAAATCCGATTATCGCAAACAGGAGCCCAAGCGCGGCAATCGGGACGACAACAAGACCGATACCCGGAATCCAACAGAACAGCAGAGATAGCACGCCAAGCACGAGAGCCGTAACTCCGAAACTTGACGTCCGCGGCGGAGAGGTGACGTAGACGATGCGTTCGTCTGGCATGACATGTCCTCCCTGTGCTGTGCGAACATCTTACCCCACCGCTCGCCAGTGGGGAACGCCGCTGCGGGCGATTCTGGACGCGAGGACGCAATCCGGCTAGCATGCTGAGCGGACATCATTCTTAAGCTCGGGGAAGCGCATGACAAACGAACATGTCTACCGGCTCGGCGGGAACAACTTCTATGACGTCCCAATCCTCGTGGCGTATCAAGATAAGCCGATCCTGACGGTGCCGACCAAGTCCCGCAGCGAGGGGCTGCAATGCTACGTGTACCGCGACGGGAGGCATATTGCCACGGTGCGAGGTGACCGTGCCTTTCAATCGCCCGGATGCGATGAGGACGCAGTCGTGTTCGAGCGATACCAAGATTCGCAGAGGCTCATTCACGCACCCACAGGGACTGTCATCCTACAGCTCGACAGACAAGGACTGCGTCCCGATACGACCAACGTTACGCTCTTAATAGAATTGCCGAATCGAATTGTGATTAAGGCGTCCCCCAACCGATTTGAATCGGGCAACGTCGCGTACGAAAACTGCACATTCCGCAGCATGCCGTGTGCAGTAGCCGTCGATTGCCAGCAGACCAAAGCCGTCATCGGCTTGACGAGTCCGGATTTGGCCAACGACTGACAACCAGCGCCGCGAGAGCGGTCGATATGTTTGCGATGGTTCACCCGCCCCGAGACCCCGAATCGCAGAACATCGCTCATTGCTACTGCGCGTCCGCCCCGCACTTCGGACACACGCCGCTCACGTTGCCGGCCAGGTCGTAGCCGCACTCTTTGCCCCCCCCGGGGTGTGAAATGTCGCGGCACGCGCCACCAGAGCAGCGCCGTAATACTCGCGAATGCGGCCGCGACCAGCCACATCGGTATGCGCATCATGAAGCCGAAGCCGAACTGCGCAATCCACAACGGCCCACGCGGCGGTTCGAGTGCCCAACTCAGGCGGTTTCCCAAAGGCAGATATTGAACGAGCCCCCGTCCCAACGGAGTGTTGTCCCATGTCTCAGGCCAGTACAGCGTAAGTTGTCCGCACGAGACGTCGGAACAGTTACCTAACCTGATGCACTTCCAAAGAGACGCCACGCCTACGGCCAGGGCCGCAACGGTCGGGAGCGCGAATAGGCGGAACGCGGTACGCATGGCCCTACCGCCGCTCACCGTGCAAGCTGGAAGCTACTCCGATGCCGATATCTGGCTGCAACCAACCGGAAGTCAGTCCCCCATGGAGTGAGTTCCGCCCGCAACGGAATGAGGCCGGTCCCCCATGGAACGCGGGAGAGCTCCGAGACTAGAGGGCGCGATAAGCAATCAAGAATAACTCCCGGCACCTCCCTGCGGCCCCCTCAAAATAAGCCCCCACCTTGACTTCGCCTATTTTGTGTCGTATACTATGTATGCCATAGTCTCCGCTTTTCGTAGGTCACTTGTGAGGCCGACATCATGCGAATCGAACGCGAACTCATGCGCGGGGCCGGACCCGTCGCCGTCCTCAAGCTCCTCCAACGCCGCGAAATGTACGGCTACGAGCTGGTCGAGGCCCTCGCCCGGCAATCTGACGGCGTCCTGGCCATGGGCCAATCCACGCTCTACCCCATGCTCTATAACCTTCAGGCCAAGGGCTGGATCGAGGCCGAGGAACGCACCGCCGACTCCGGCCGCCGACGAAAATACTATCGATTGTCGGAACGCGGGCGGAAGGAGCTCGCCCGTCAATCGGAACAATGGGAAGCCCTCGCCCGCGCCATGCGCTCGCTCGGGCTCGTGAGTGATCAGCCCGCCACCCGGGAGGTGCCGGCATGAACATGGCTCAAACATCCCCCGGTGTGCGCCAGCCTTCGCTACTCCGGCGTGTTCTCTTCTCAACGGTTGGCGATCTGCTGCGCGGCCGCCTCACACCACACGACCCGGCCGACGATCCTCTCCAGACGGCGGCGTTGCCCGAGCCGCTCCAACAGATGGTGCGCGACGTCACCCGCCGGACGCGACTCTGGCCCTCCGAGCGGGCCGCCGTCGCGCGCGAGCTGACCGCCCACTTCGAAGACGGTCTCACGAGCGGTGCCGCGGTGGAGGATCTCCGCGGCTCCTTCGGCGATCCGCGCTACACGGCGCGGCTGATTCGGCGGGCCAAGATTCGCAATCGCCCGCTGGTGTGGCGGGTGCCGGTCAATGTGGCCCGTGGCGTCTGCATCCTGGTGGGCGCGCTCATGGTCCTCTACGTGTTCCTGGCGATCTGGATCAGCTTCGGCACGGCCACCCTGACGCAAAACTACTGGAAGGCGTACAACGCGCCGGTGCGCGCCATGGCGGATGAAGAACGCGCCTGGCCGCTCTACCGCAAAGCGATATTCGCGCTCGAAGGTGCGGCGAGCAAGGACCTCCTCAAAGGCGACGTCACGACCGCGCGCGATGACTGGGACGAGACGGTTGCACTGCTGCGGCAGAACACCGCGGCACTCGCCCGCTTCCGCGAAGCAGCCGCACGCCCCCATCTCGGGCTGCTCGTCTCGCCACAGGTCGATCACGAGCTGGACGCGAAGTACAACAGCTTCACCGGCTGGTCACGCTACCCGCAGCCGGCCGCTCCCTCCCCCGATACCATCGACGACAACCCGCCGATCATAACCATGCCACTCCCGCCACTCGCCGCCCTGCGTACGGCCAGCAAGCTGCTCTGGCGCGACGCGCTGCTGGCGCTGGAGGAGGGTGACGCTGACCGCATGGTGGCGGACATCGACGCGACTCTCGGCATCGCCCGACAACTGAGCTACGACGACGCGCACCTGGTCACGCAACTCGTCTCCATCGCGGTTGCCGCCGGCAGCTTCGAGTTCATTCAGGATCAACTGGTGGAGCGCCCCGCCGCGCTCACAAACCGGCAATGGCTGTTGCTTGCCCATCGCGTTGCGGCCGTGCGCGGCGGCGGCCGAATTCGACTGACCTTCGAAGTCGAGCGCCACATGTTCTACGACATTCTGCAAAGGCTCTACACCGAGCAAGGCTATCCCGCCCACGATTTCGGTCCGCAGATGGCGTCGCTCAGCTCGTTGTCGTACAGCGAATACCAGGGCAGCTCACTCTACGCCCCCCTGACTGGCCCACTCGCCGCCACCTTCGTCGCCGACCGCGCCGAGATGCGTGCCAAGTACGATGAGTTGATGGACCTGACCGTCGCATTCGCGGACAAGCCGCTCTGGCAGCGCGACGCTGATCGCACATACGACGCACTCGTCGCAATCTCCGAGCCCGCACTGACCCGTTGGCGCTACTACCCCGTCGCGGTTCTGATGCCCGCGCTGGGCCGTGCCGCCCTCCTCGCCGAACTTGCCACGCAGCAGCGCGACGTCACCACCGTCGCGATCGCGCTCGAGCTGTACCACCGCGAACACGGCGAGTGGCCCGCGACCCTGGCCGATCTCACGCCGCGCTTCCTGCCCAGCGTCCCGCCCGACCGCTTTGACGGGCAACCGCTCAAGTATCGCCTTGTGGACGGTGAGCCCTTGCTCTACTCAGTCGGCGTCGACCGCGACGATGACGGCGGACGGCTGATCCCGGCCGAGGGCAGGAATTTCGGGCTATCGCCTTACGAGCGCAACAAGCAAGCGCGCGAGTGGATCCCGCCCGCCACGATCGAGCAATGGCGCGGCACCGAGAAAGAACAGCAGGTCGACGGCGACTGGCTACTCTGGCCGCGGATCAGGGAGTAGACATCGTCGGTGGGCGGGTCGACCTCGCTGGCCTGCGTCGAGCATGTCGGGTTGGCGTTGGTGGGCTTCAAGCGGGTCAGCTTGCTCATTTCGTTTCATATCGTGGGGCCCCCCGGCCGGTCCCCCACTGCTGCCCGGGCGTTTATACTCTTGGCCGTAACAAGAACCCGCCAGGAGACGCCGCTATGCCGCACGCCGACGCACATCCGTTCGATGATCTGAACCGTCGCCAACTCCTCAAGCTGGGCGCCGCCGCCGGACTCGGAGTTGCACTATCTTCTGGCCCACTCGCCGGCTGCACGGCAGGCCGCCACCGGCTGCAGCCCCAATCCGCCGCAACGCCCTTCGCCGCCCCACCACTGGATGTCGTCCGCATCGGCTTCGTGGGTGTGGGCGGCATGGGCACGCACCACGTGCGCACGCTCACACGCATCACCGGTGCGCAGATCACCGCCGTCTGCGACATCCGCCCTGCCCACGCCGAACGTGCCCGCGACATCATCACCGCCGCCGGCCAGCCGGAGCCCACGCTCTACACGCGCGGCGAGCGCGACTTTGAGCGGCTGTGCGCCGAAGAAGATCTCGACCTGGTCTTCACCGCGACGCCCTGGCGCTGGCACGTACCCGTCTGCGTCGCCGCGATGACGAATGGCAAGCACGCCGCCACCGAAGTCCCGGCCGCCACAACGATCGACGAATGCTGGCAACTGGTGGAAACCGCCGAGCGCACCCAGCGGCACTGCGTGATGATGGAGAACTGCTGCTACGACCGCGCCGAGCTCATGTGTCTCAACATGGTCCGCAAAGGACTGCTCGGCGAGGTATTGCACGGCGCGGGCGGGTATTGTCACGATCTGCGGGCGATCAAGTTCAGTGACACGGGTGAGGGACTATGGCGACGAGCGCATTCGGTGGCGCGCGACGCGAATCTGTATCCGACGCACGGCTTGGGGCCCGTGGCACAGTGCATGGACATTAATCGCGGCGACCGATTCGATTACCTCGTGTCAATGAGCGGCCCGTCGCGCGGCCTACAGGATTGGCGCGGCGAACACCTCCCGGCAGACGATCCGCGCCAGGCAGAGATATATCGGCTCGGGGATGTGAATATCGCGCTCATCAAGACCGTCAAGGGCCGAACGATCTACCTCGTGCACGACACAAACTTGCCGCGCCCCTACAGCCGCCTGCACACGGTCCAGGGGACGAAGGGCATCTTCCAGAAATGGCCCAGCCGCGTGCACATCGAAGGCCGTAGCCCGGGCCACGGCTGGGAGAAGCTCGATCAGTACGCCGATTGTGAGCATCCCCTATGGACATCGGAGGTCGTCAAGCAGGCCAGCGGCGGCCATGGCGGCATGGATTTTCTCGAGAATTATCGGCTGATCCAGTGCCTGCGCAACGGCGAGCCAACGGACATGGACGTGTACGACGCCGCGGCGTGGAGCGTCGTAACGCCCCTCACCGAGAAATCCAACGCCCGCCGCAGCGCCCCCATCGACTTCCCCGACTTCACCCGCGGCAAATGGAGAACGCGCCAGCCCCTGAGAATCGTCAACGCATGAGTAACCCCCTGGGGCACCGGTTTTCAACCGGTGCAGTGCGCTCGTTAGAAATCAGTGCCACAGCGTAGCCCCGCCCGCGGTTTGAAATCGACAAAGATGTAGCGGCCGACGTCCCGGTCGGCCGTGCGTGACCATCGATATACCGTTCGCCAACTCAGCCTCGGATGCCTGATGCATCGGCAAGACTGAACCCGCGGCCGCTACGCACCCTTGGTCACACGCAACACTTCTTCCGGCGTCGTGACGCCTGCGCGGCAGAGGCGCCAACCTTCGTCGCGCATCACGACCAGGCCGTTTTCCCGGGCCGCGGCGAGGATCTGGGCGGCTGAGGCCTCGTTGAGAACGAGCTCGCGCAACTCGTCGTTCATGACCAGCAGCTCATACAGGGCCTTACGGCCGCTGAAGCCGGTGTTGCGGCACTGTTGGCAGCCCTTGCCACGATGCAGCACTTCACCTCGCTCGTAGCCGAAGTCCGGCGGGAGCATGTGGGGGTTTTCCGGCTTGTACTCTTCCTTGCAGTGCTTGCAGATCTTGCGCACCAGACGCTGGGCCAGCACCGCTTCGATGGAGCTCGACACCAGGAAGGACTCAACACCCATGTCCAGCAGACGCGTCGTCGCCGTCACGGCATCATTCGTATGCAGCGTGCTGAACACCAGGTGGCCGGTCAGCGAGGCGTTGATCGCAACCTCGGCCGTTTCCTTGTCACGAATCTCACCGACGAGGATGACGTCGGGGTCGTGACGCAGGAAGCTGCGCAGGGCGCGGGCGAAGGTCAGGCCGATCTTGGGCAGGATTTGCGTCTGGTTGATCCCTTCAAGGTAATACTCGATCGGATCTTCGATCGTGAGGATCTTATGCTCGGGGCTCACGATGCGCCGCAACGCGGCGTACAGCGTGGTCGTCTTACCGGAACCCGTGGGACCCGTGACGAGGATGATGCCGTGCGGGCGGCGGATGAGCTCGTCGTAAGTCGCGAGCGTCTGGCCTTCCATGCCGAGCGATTCCAGCTCGAGCTTGACCGAGGAACGGTCGAGGATACGCAGCACGATGCCTTCGCCAAACGCCATGTTCACGACCGACACACGCAAGTCGATCTCACGCCCGTGCGCCTTGATCTTGAAACCGCCGTCCTGGGGCATGCGGCGTTCGGCGATGTTGAGATTCGAGAGAATTTTGATACGGCTGATGATGGCGTTGCGGAAACGATGGATCTCGGGCGGGACATTCGCGATGTGCAGCACACCGTCGATGCGGTAGCGAACCTGGAAGTCCTTCTCGAATGGCTCGAAGTGGATGTCGCTGGCCCGCTGTTCAATGGCTTCGAGCAGAATCTCGTTCACCAGCTTGATGACCGAGGCTTCCTGCGCCATCTGAATGTCGAGGTCTTCCGAGTCGACGGAGCGTTCGTCGACGATTTCCAGACCGTCCTGCTCCTGGACCATTTCCTGGAGCACGTCGCCACCGACGCCGTAGAACTGGCGGATCATCTTCTGAATTTCGGTGCGGGTCGCGAGCACGGGCTCGACGGGCATATTGATACACGTCCGCACCTCGTCGAGGGCGTACATGTTGTACGGGTCGGCGGTAGCGACCCGGACGCCTTTGCCGTTGCGGCTGATCGGCATGAGGCTGTAACGATGGACGAGGCGGCTGGGCACCATTTTGAGCAGCTCGCGATCGATTTCGTCCTCGCTGAGCTGCACGATGGGCAACATGAGCTGCTCGCTGAGGACTTCGAGCACGGCCTGCTCGCTGACCAGATCTTCGCGGATGAGGACCTGGTCGATGCGTTCCCCGCTGGACCGGCGCTGTTCGTTGGCCTGCTTGAGTTGCTCGTCGGTGATGAGCCCCCGGGCAACGAGTGCTTCCCCAATCGGCATGGCGTCATCCAATTTCATATATGGCAAGAACTTAGCGTACAATGACACATCGCGGGCGCGCTGCCCCGTTGCATATTATACGGAACCAAAGGGGCACGGTTGCACGTCGGCAGAAGTTATATTCGGCCCGACGCGGCGGCGGCGCGCGTTGGTTGGGGCCCGCTGGCGGGCTGATTGGCAGATGGCGGGGAGACTTCTCGATCCAGCGTGACTACGGTAGGTTACGGACAGCACCCACGCGGGATGCGCGAGTTCGGTCCGAGATCAGGAGCGCTTCGATGTTGCGACATGTTCTGATAACTGTTTCGATTGCCGCCTTGGCGACAGTGTCTCTCTGGGTGACGACGGGCTGCGAGCAGCAATCGCCGCCCCCCACCACCCAGGCGACCACCACGCAGCCGACGGGCGACGACATCGCGGCGATACAGCGCCGACTGGCGACAAGCGCGGGCGAAGGGGACTCCGCGTCGGACATGCCCGCCCTGCCGCCGGGCCATCCGCCGATCGAGTCGGATGGTAGTCCGATGAAGATGCCCGAAATGTCAACCCCAATGGCACAGCAGGGCGGGGGCAGCCTGGTCTACGACGTCCCGGAAGCGTGGACGACGGAGCAGCCGAGTTCGAGCATGCGAAAGGCGCAATATCGGTTACCGGCTGCGGGCGAAGGCGAGGAATCGCCGGAGATGGTGCTGTTCCATTTCCCCGGCACGGGAGGCTCGGTTGAGGCGAATATCGAGCGCTGGCGAATGCAGTTTCGGACCGCGGCAGGCGAGCCGGTGCCGGCTGAGCAGGTGGAGCGCAGCACGCTCGCGGTCAATGACCTGAACGTGACGACGGTGGAGGTTGAGGGGCGTTTCATGCAGGGGTCGATGACGGGTGGACCCGCGGAGCCGACGGACGAGCGCTACCGCCTGCTGGCGGCGATTATCGAAACGCCGACGGGGCCGTGGTTCTTCAAGGCAACGGGGCCGGTGGAGACGATCAACGCGGCGCGCGACGACTTTCTGACGATGCTTCGCTCGTTGCAGTTTGAGTCGGGTGAGTAGCCATAGAAGGAAGCCCCCTCATCGCGACGTCAGCGACCGGCGCCTCGCCCTGAGCCGGGGTACGGCGGCGCTGGGCGGCGGGGTTGACGTCTGGCACGGTCCACTGCTGCGGGGGATGGCCGGTCGGTCGGGGCCGCTTGCGACGGAGGTAGGTGAAGGGCTTGATGAAGGGCTGGTAGATGAAGTTGCGGCCGATCTTGCGAACAATGCGATAACCCACGAAGACCGTCGGGCAGAACCACGGGCGGTCCAGCACGGCACGCGTGGGGCGCGCCGTGGCGACGTCGATGACACGGTGGCAGAGCCAGCGCGGTGAGCCGATGTTTCGGAGATTCAGCACGGCGCGGAGCCACATGCCGAGATAGTCGCTCTTGGCGAATTCGAGGCCGCCGGTGCCCATGTGGTCGTAGGCGGCGCGGTCCTGCTGGGCGATAAGGCCTTCGCGGCGGGCCCGTTCATAGAGCGGCGTACCGGGGTAGAACATTAACGGAAACACGCGGAGGACGGAACGGCCGATGTGGTGGTCGGCGATGAACCGCATGGACTCGATGACGTTGTCGCCGGGCTCGAAGGGGTTGCTGACGATGTAGTGGTATTCGGTCGGGATGCGATGCCGGGCGAAAACGCGGATGGCGTCAGCGATGCGCTCCTTCTTTGTTGGCCGCAGATAGATGTTGCGCAGGGTGTCCGTGCTGGCAGACTCGATCCCCATGCTGATGAGCTCCAGCGGAACGCGGGCCAGCGCGGCGACTTTGCGCTCGGTCACCGTGTTGGGAAACGCATCGAGTTGCAGCGGCAAGTTGATGTCGCGACTGTACTTCTCGGCGAAATCCTCGATTTCCGCTTCGCTGCGGACAAAGAACAGGTCGTCGACGAAGTTGATCGCCCGAATGGTCGGGAAGCAGGCGAGAGCCTGACGAAGCTCGGCGAGAACGTTGTCGAGCGAGCGCGTGCGGACCCAGCGACCGCCGCCCTTGTGGATATTCTGGAGGGCGGTGTTGTTGCAGAACGTGCAGTGGTAGGGACAGCCGCGGGTGGTGACCGTGCGGAACGTGTGAACAGCACCCCGCAGGTTGCGGGGATTGGCACGCTCGAGCCCATCGGGGCCGGCGACCCAGTGGGTGCCGAGGTCGTAGTCGGGAAAGGGTAGCGCGTCGAGGTCGGTCTCGAGGGGGGCAAGGTCGTTGCGGATTTCCTCAGTATTGCCAAACGCGCCGCCGCCGCGGAAGCACATACTGGGTGTACGCGTCGGATCGCCGGCACCGGACATGCGCTGAGCAAGTTGCAGGAACGGTTCCTCGCCCTCACCGATGCAGATTGCGTCGGCGGTTTCGAGCGATTCCTGGGCGGCGACGGTCGGATGCGTGCCGCCCCAGACGATGGGCGTTCTGACGCCGGCCTGGCGGATTCGCTCGGTGAGGAAGCAGGCACGGTGGTAGTTGTTGGTCATCAGGCTCATGCCGATGAGGTCACAATCACGCAGTTGGGCAAGCAGATCGGCAAGCGCCGCCGGGCTGTAATCCGGCTCGACGGTATCGCGGCGCGAGCACATGAAGATGAGCGACACGTCCTGGCCGGCGGATTTCAGGTAGGAAGAGACATAGCGCAAGCCAATGGCGAAAGGATGCGTGTGCGTGGAGATGAGTGCGATCTTCATGCCAAGACCCCTGGCGCGACCAACCACGCCAGCTTGTTTCCACAAGACTGACGTCGCCGCATATGTACGTGCCAACCCGAACAAATCTCGCCACCCGTCAGCGTAGTGAACTGTGTGGGGCGGTCAAGCAAAACTCCGCGCGTTTCGGCGGATTGATCAACGGGGGAATACTGGCGTACGTGTCCGGCGGGGCTCATACTGCCCTTGGCCACCCCCTCACGCTGTGGAGTCGCTCATGCACGTGGGCATACTGGCGCTGGTTCTGTTCGCTGCAAACGATGCGGCCGCGCCGGAGGTGTGGCGGTTGGACAATGGGGTGGAGGTGGTCGTTATCGAGGACCACAGCCTGCCGCTGCTGAGTGTGCAGGTATGGTTCGGCGTCGGGTCCGCTCACGATCCGGCGGAACTGCCGGGAAGAACACATGTGGCGCGCACGCTGCTGAATGACCGGGCGAATGCGGCACTGCGACTGCGGGGGGCCGGCGTTTGGTTCGCAGGGCACACGGAGCGCGATACGTGTTGTTTCGAGACCCTCACGCCGCCGGCGTTCCTCGACTTCGTGTTGCGTATCGAGGCCGAGAGGATGCGGCCGCGGCCGGTGACTGCGAGTGAATTGCATGCGGCTGTTCACGCAGCGGCTCGGGCCTATGCCCCGGACGACGAACGAGCGCTCGATCGAAACAACCGGGCGCTACTGGCGGCGGCATTCCGGGATCATCCGTACGGTCATCCGCCGACATTCGTTGCCGCGTCGCTGACGGACTGGACCGTCGCAGACGCGGAGACGTTCATTCGACGCTGGTTCGTGCCGGGAAACGCCAGACTGGTGGTCGTTGGCGACGTCCGCACCCCACGAGTAAAGGACCTGATCGAGCGACACTTCGGCGAATTGGATTGGGCCGAGCCACCGAGTCGGCCTCAACTTCCGCCGATCCACCCCGGCCGCGTTGAACTTCCACCCGTCGAAGCCGCGCGCAGCGGCGTCACATTCGCGTGGGTCACACCCCCGCTGGGCAGCTTCGAGACTACCGTCATCGACGTCCTGATGCATCACCTGTGCGACGCCGAGGATGCGCTCCTGCGAACCGCATTGCAGGGCATCGGCTGCAAGCCGTCGCACTGGAAGCATCGCGCATGGCGTGATGCGGGCCTGCTCACGCTGAATGTGGTCCAGCGCGCTGCCCATCAACTTCAGAAAGAGCGGATCACAGAATTGGTGTTCGAAACGCTGCGCACGGCGAGCGAGCGAATTTGCACGCCGGTCGAGCTGAACACCGCTCGGGGCACGGCGTCGGGCGCTTTGCGTGCAAAGCACGCGCGATTTCGCGCGCGAGCCCTGAACTACGGTCGCTATGAGGCGCTCACGGGCGAGGCCGGTCTGGCCGCCTACGCCGCTCCGCGCATCGCCGCCACCTACGTCGACGACCTCCGGCAGGCGGCCGCAGACTTGCTCACAACACGCGTGGTCATTCAACCACACTTGCCAGTACGGGACCAGCAAGCGGTACCTGCCAGCACAGCGCCAGCGCCGATTGCGCCGCTGCTCCCAGAGGTGCCCGAGCTGCTCACGGGCCGCGCTGCCACCAACCTCCTGCTCGAGCACACGAGCGATGCACCAGCCGTACCGGCGACGGAACCGACGCGCGCGGCCCACTCCCACGACCTCGCGGAGCACGTCACGCTCAAGGTGATTCCGATCCAAGGACTCTCGCCAGCCGCAGTGCGCACACGCGTCACTGGCCCGAGTCCTGATCCCATTGCCCTCCGGATCCGCCCGTACGCATCCGCCCACTGGACCGCCGCACAGTACCGCGCATACGAGCGCTACCACGGCCTCACGCTGACATCAAAGTGGCATCCGACCGGCTTCGACCTCGACGCCATCGGTCCCAGCCATCTCGTACCGCAGATGCTCGAGTTGCAGGCCGCTGCGATCCGCCACCCAGCGCCGGACACGCTCGCCTCCGAATTCTGGCCACGCGACGCGCAAATCGAAGTCGTCGTAGCGGGCGACGTCTCCGCGGCGGACGTGCTCGAGTCCGCCCGCTCCGCCTGGCCGGACTGGGATCCGGCCACAATCGCAGCAGCCGCACGCCAACACCCACCTCGCCCGAGCGCCAACTCCGAAACGCGACCAACCTCATCGCCCGCATCCTCGGAGCCGTCGTTCTGCTGGACCACCGACGATGCACCCGCTCGCATCAGCGCGTCGGACACGCTGACCGAGCCAGGCAACGGATGGACCGCGACGGATCGCCTGATCCTCCGCGCGGCGCTTCGCACCGTCGGTCACCCACGGGGTGACAAAATGCTGGACAATGCGCGCTCCTGGCGCTGGCAGGCGGAAATGCAGAAGCCGTTCTACACCGTGTTCACGGCAGCCCTTCCCGTCGGCGCAACGGGGGAATCGGAATCAATCGTTCAGGACCTGCTGACAGAACTGGAGCGTCTCAGCGCAGGTGCTCTCCCATCATCGCACGCAACGCTCGGCCTGCGCCACGCCCGGCTCGACCGCTGGCTCGAACTCCAATCCGCGGCTGACATCATCGCCGCCACCGACACGTGGTTACGCCCCCACGGGGATGCCCTCGAAGACATCGGTCCGGAACACGTGAACAACTGGCTGCGACAACATTATCGCCCCGTGCGACGCGATTACCGGGGACGCGGACCTTCCCGGGATCGCGCAGCGTTCGAAAGTCTGGCCCCCAGCAAGCCCTCCGCGTCACAACCCTCCCGCTGAACACGCAACCCCGTATAATGGCTGATCTTGGTTCCGCTGGCGCAAGACTCCCCGAGGCTGACGCATGATCGATATCAAACTCATTCGCGAGAACCCCGACCTCGTCAAGAAAGCGGTCGCCGACAAGCACATGCAGGTCGACATCGACCGCGTCCTCGCCGTCGATGCGCGTCGCCGCGAGATTGAAACCGAGTTCAACGACCTGCGCCACCAGCAGAAGACGGCCGGCGAGCAGATCGCGAAAGCCCCCAAAGAGCAGAAGGCCGAGCTCAGCAAGGCCATGGGCCAGCTCAAAGGCCGCCTGAAGGAACTCGAATCCGAGCAGGAGCAGGTAACCGCGGAGTTGAACGAGCTGATGCTGCTCGTCCCGCAAGTCCCCGACCCCGTCGCGCCCATCGGCCCCGATGAATCCGGCAACGTCGAGGTCCGCCGCGTCGGCACCCCCCGCCACAAGAGCGACTTCGGCTTCAAGTTCAAGGACCATCTCGAACTCGGCGAGGCCCTCGGCATCTTCGATATCGAACGCGGCGTGAAGATCGCCGGCAGCCGCAACTATGTCCTCCGCGGCGCTGGCGCCATGTTGCACGAGGCCGTACTGCGTCTCGCCTGGGACCTCATGATGGAGCGCGGCTTTGAGCCGCTGACCGTGCCCGTCCTGGTCACGGACAAGCTCATGTACGGCACCGGCTTCTTCCCCCTGCATCAGGAAGAGGTCTATATCTGCGAGCGCGACAATCAAGCGCTGGTCGGCACCGCCGAAGTGCCCGTCACCGGCTTTCACAGCGATGAGATCCTGGAAGAAGCTGACCTGCCACGGCTCTACGTCGCACGCAGCACCTGCTTCCGCCGCGAGGCCGGCGCCGCCGGCAAGGACACGCGCGGTCTCTACCGCATCCACTTCTTCGACAAACTCGAACAGGTCGTCGTCTGCCAGGCCGACCCCGACGAATCCGCCAAATGGCACGAGGCCATCCTCAAGAACGCCGAGGATATGCTCCAGGCCCTCGAACTCCCCTACCGCGTTATGGAGGTCTGCACGGGCGACATGGGCCAGGGCAAGGTCCGCATGTTCGATATCGAAACGTGGATGCCCAGCCGCGAGGCCTACGGCGAGACCCACAGTGCGAGCCGGTTTCATGATTTTCAGGCCCGGCGGCTGAACCTGCGTTATCGGCGTTCGGACACCGGCAAGCCCGATTTCTGTCACACGTTGAATAACACGGTGATCGCCACGCCGCGGATACTGATCCCGCTGCTCGAGGTGAATCAGAACGCGGATGGAAGCGTCACGATACCGGAGCGGCTGCGGCCGTACATGCGGAACGAAGAGCGGATCGTGGCGCGTTGAGGTCGGTGCGTCTATGGCGGAACGACTGGGCTGATGGACGGGGAGCGTTTGGCGCGCACATTGCTCATTACCCCCCGACTGCGTACGAACAGACCGGCTCAGGCGGATTCCTGCTCGCGATCCTCCGCCTCTTCCTCGCCCATGCCTGCCGGCGGCTGGATGTCCAGCTTGCGCATCTTGCGCCAGAGCGTGGTGCGACTGATGCCCAGCTCCTGGCAGGCCAGCGATCGATTCCAGTTGTGCCGGGTCAGCACATTCTCGATCGCCCGCCGCTCGGAGGCGTCGAGGATCGAGAGGCTTTGTCGATCTCGCAGGGTGACCGAGCGGTCGGCCGCTTCTCTGAACAGGCCATGGCCGGCGTGTCCATTACCGTTGAGGATCTTTTGGATCGACAGGCAATGAACCTCGCCGTTCATGCGTCGCATGAGAATCGGCAGCACGCACCCACGCACACGGTCGCCGCGGGCGACTTGCGCACCGACCGGGCAGCCCGGGGTGGCGATGCAGGCTGTGTCGCGGAAGATCTCATAGCAACGACGTCCGACAACGTCCGCGCGTCGCAGGCTCGTCGCCTGCTCGGCCGCGTGATTGAAGGCCGTGATCTCATAATCGCAGTCGATCGTGAAGACCGCGTCCTCAACAGCGTCGAGCAGCACATCCAGATGTTCGTGCAGAATTGACCGGCTATTCTGTGGCTCGCTCATACGATCCATTCTAATATTACAAACGCGTTATTACCAGAAACCCCAGGCCCGAACGGGCGTCAAAATGTTGGACCGTGGTTGCGGTTCCGCTAGACTGGCACCGCACGGTCGCGACCGGAAACTCCCGCCCACAATCTGGAGTGAGATGAGCAGACAACGCACCAAACGCGGACAAGGGACGAGCAAGCGGACGGCGAAGCCGCAACCTGAAACCGTGGCTCATGCCCACGGGCCAAACCGCGGCGGATCGCCGGCGCTCGTCGTGCTGGGGGCGGTCGCACTGGCTTTCGCCGCGCTGATGTCGCTCCTGCTCGTCGTGGAGCACGTCGGCGGGCTGACGCTCCCCGGCTGTGGCGAGGGCGGGCCGTGCCAGCAGGCGTCGGAGAGCTTCTGGGGCGCGATTCGTGTCGGCGGGTTTGAGTGGCCCGTGGCGAATCTGGGCCTGGCGTACTTCGTCGCAATGTTCGTGGCATGGCTGCTGACCAGGGGAGCGCTGCCGACGACGCTGCGCTACCTCACCCGACTGGGGGCCCTGGGGTCGGTGTTCTTCATGGTCATCATCGTGCAGAAGTGGATGTTCTGCCCGTACTGCATCGCGGCCCACGTGGGCAACTTCGCGTTTTGGGGCCTCATGGAAGCCTCTCGCCGGCCTGCGCAGCGCCCCGCACGTGCCTGGGGCGGGCTCACGGCGGGTTTCGTCGCCGTCACGCTGGCCGTCGGAATCTGGCAGGCCCAGGTGCAGGCCCGCGTCATTGAACTGGGCGAGGAGGAGCGCGGGCAGGCCGTCCAGGAGATGATCTCGAAAGCCGCTCAGCAGGAGAATGAGGGCGAGCCGGCCGGCGAGGACACGGCCGTGGCGACAAACGATGGCGGCACCACGACGGAGCCATCACGTGTGGCGCCCGTCTCCAGGGTCGCTGATCCGGACCCGTTCGAGGGCCGCTATCGCTGGGGGCCGGAAAAGGCGCCGATCCGGATTGTGATGTTCACGAGTTACCAATGCCGGGACTGCTACCGCATCGAGCAGCAGGTCGTCAAGCTCATGGAGCAGCGTGACGACGTCGCGATCTCGATCAAGCACTTCCCGATGAACTCCGAGTGCAACCCCTATATGCCGAAACGCGAGCAGGAGCCACAGCCGAATGCCTGCTGGGCCTCGCGTGCCGCCGAGGCGGCCGGCATCCTGTGGGGTGCCGAAGGCTTCTGGAAGATGCACCAGTGGCTCTTCAAGCGCCGCGGCGTCTTCACCTCCAGCGAGCAACTCCTCAACGGCGTCCGCTCCTGCGGCTACGAGCCCGGCAACTTCCTCGAAGTGATTCAAAGTGAGGAGACACTCAATCGCGTCATCGCAGACTGCCACGAAGCGAAGCGACTCGGCCTGCACTTCACGCCCATGATCTTCATCAACGGCGTCGAGCTGCGCGGCTGGCACGTGCCGAATGCGTTGATCCGAACGGTTGAGGAAGTGGCGGCGACGAACCCGCCCGCAAAGACGGCCGCGGTGGATCGCCCCCCGCTGGCGGCGGACAAGTACGTCGCGGACTGGCGGGACCAGCCGGTGCGGGACATGCCGGCCGATGAGGCCCCCCGGCGGATGGGCGCGGACGATCCCACGATCGATATCGTCCTGTGGGGAGACTACGAGGAGCCGCATACGGCCGACGCGGATGATCTGATCCGCACGTTCGTCAACACGCGGGAAGATGTCCGCTACACGTTCCGTCACTATCCGTTCAACAGTGATTGCAATCCGAATATCAGCACCCAGCGGCACCCGGACGCCTGTACCGCCGCCAAACTGGCGGAGGCAGCCGCACAGCTCGGCGGCAACATCGCGTTCTGGAAGATGCACGCCTGGCTGATGGAGAACACCGATCCACTGAATGAGATCCGCATTCGCCTGGCCGCGACGGAGCTCGACCTAGATGCGGATGAGCTGCTGGCAGCGATGGATTCCGACGCCGTCGCGGCGAACATCCGTGCTGACGTCGCGGCCGGGAAGCAATTCCCGGCCCTGCGGCTGGGCGTGCGGCCGGGCATTTACTCCATTCCGTCGATCTTCATCAACGGTAAGTTCGTGCTGCGGTTCCTCAAAGAGGACCAATCGCTATTGCCGGAGATTCTGGCCGCAGCCGTGGTGCTGGTGGAGAAGGGTGAATCGCCCTAGCACCGCGAGCGAGTTGTGAACCCGCCAGGCGGGAAGAGCTTTCTTCAGTACGCGCGAAAGATGCGGGAGTTGGTGCCGTCGGGCCCGACGCGCACACGGACGATCGCGAGACAGTTGGGGCAGCGGCCCTGGTACACCTTCTCGTCGGGCCGGCGATAGATGCGGGCATACACACTGCAGCATTCGAAATAGACGCCGATGTAGGGGCGGCGTCGAGTGGTCCGATCCCCGTCGGCCTGAGGGTCGTCGTTGTCGTCGTGATCGAACACCACGGGCGGTCTCCGCGTTCTTCCACCGTATCACTACGGTTATCGGCACGGGAAGCAGCAGCATTCACCCCCCCCGACCGCCGCCGAGGTCCACGGTCAGCTCAGCCGCTGGCCGAGATTGATGAATTGAGCGACTTTCGCGTGATCTTTGCGCCCGGGGAGCAACTCGACGCCGCTGGCCACGTCCACCCCGTCGTAACGGCCGTCAGCCACCGCTTCAGCGAGATTTTCCGGACCCAGCCGGCCGGCGCACCAGATTTCGGGTGGTCGCTCGAGGACGCGGCGGGAGATCATCGCGAGCGTGTCATAACCCGGGTGCGGGGCGTGCTTGGGTGAATCGAGCAGGACAATTTCGATATGGACGTCCGCCAGGGCGGCCTGCTCGAGATAATCGACCAGGGCGTCCCCGGCGGTGCGATCGCGTACTTCCCAGGCCCGAATCAGGCGCAGGTCCGGGCGCTCGCGCTGCAGGCGTTGCACGTACGCCACCGGCTCGTCACCGTGGAGCTGCACCCAGCCGCAGCCGGCCCGGGCGGCATCTGCCAGCAGGTCATCGAGGACGGCGTCGCGAAAGACGAGCACGGGCTGACAGCTGGCGGGCAACGCGGCACAGACGTGCCGTGCCACATCCGGATCGCACCGGCGTTTGCTTTCCGCACGGATCAGTCCGACGAAGTCGGCGCCGGCGGCACACGCGTGCTCAGCATCTTCCTGACTGGTGATACCACAGATTTTGACGCGCATCGCAACGTACCCCGAATGAAGCTCGCTCGACTTTCTCTTATCATCCTAGCATGTACCTGGTTGTCATCGCCATCCTCGCGCTGGTTCTTACGCTGAACGGCCCGGTCTATCCGCTGGTGCTGGATACAGGCTGGACACTCGTCACGGTCGCCGTCGCGACGCTGCTGCCCCCGCTGGTGGGGCTGTTCGTGGGGCGGCGGGTCGTCAGCGTGCTGGACCGGTATCCGGAGAATCCGAGCCGCGGGCAAACCGTCTTCGGTCGTGGGGCCATGGCAAATCAGGTGCTGCTGGGCGTCGGGCACGCATTCACGATGCTGTGCACGAATTGGCTGCGGCTCTGCAACTTCATGCCGGTGGTCGGCGACTGGCCCGTGGTGCCGGGGATCATCGCAATCGTGCCGTTCCTGCTGTCGGTAACGCTGGTATGGGTGGCGGTGTATCCGGCGGATCGCGCGGTACGCCAGATCGCGGTCGAGCTGTATCTGTTTCGCGGAAAGCCGTTGCGGCCGGTCTGGCCACTGCTGGGCTACGTGGTGTTCAACCTGCGGCATCAGGTACTGTTCATTCTGATTCCGATGCTGCTGATTCTGTTAGCACATGATGTGATCATCATGGCGCACCCCGCGATTTATGAGCTGACGGGTCGCCGGCACGCCGCCGATCTCCTGGTCGGATTCGCCGCACTGCTGGTAGCGGTGATCACGCCGGCAATCTTGCGGTATGTCTGGGTGACGAGCCGGTTACCGGAAAGTCCGCTACGCGATCGGCTGTCGGTGCTGGCGGGCAAGCTGCGGCTGCGGTGCCGCGAGATCCTCGTCTGGCACACGGGCGGGCTGATCGTCAACGCGGCGGTCATGGGCGTAATTGCACCACTGCGTTACGTCCTGATCACCGACGGCATGCTGGAGCAGATGGACGACGTCAAGATCGAGGCGGTCTTCGGGCACGAGGCCGGCCACGTGAAGCGTCACCACATCTTCTACTTCCTGCTGTATGCGCTGATCAGCGGCTGCATTGTCACCATCTTCTCGGTGCAGTCGCACGAGCTCGCTCGCACGGACCGGGCCGCGTACGAACTGCTGGCGACACTGGTGGGCATTCTCCTGCTCGTGAAGTGGGGGCTTGGCTTCGGATGGATCTCGCGCCGGTTTGAGCGGCAGGCCGACGTGTTCGGGGCACGCACGCTGGCACTGGCTGGCGTGCCGTGTGCGCAGCCCTGCATGCTGCATAGCCCGAGTGCGATGCCCGGCGGACGGATTCAGGGGGACCCCCTGTGCAGCACGGCTGCACACATATTCTCGGACGCCCTGAACGACGTGGCGCTCCTGAACGGCATCCGGCCCGAGGCACGGAGCTGGCGACACTCGTCGATCGCGTCGCGCTCGCGTTTCCTGCACGCACTCGCGCACGACCCGGCCCGGACACGACGCTTCGAGCAGACGGTGCGGGCCACCAAGATCGTGATCCTCGTCGTCGCAGTCCTGATGACGCTGTGGGCCGGATACGAACTGGACGCCTGGCACATGCTGTGGCAGATCGTGGCGGCGGCGCTGTCCATCGCGTGAGAGCGGGCCCCGCGACGACCCCCGCCGCGCGTCAGTTGACGCTCGGCCCGCCCATCCCGAACGAGCCCTCTCGACGCCGGGACAAGGCGGCCAGCGTCTGCAAGTGCTTCAGGAGCATCTTCGCGCGGGCGAGGTGGTCCAGCTCATCCATCATCTTCTGGCGCAGTTCGGGATCGGCTGGCAGCCGGGCGGCGACCACATCGATCATCGCGCCGACGTGCATACCGCTGTCCGGCAGAGCAAGAAAACGCTGGCGCATCTCCTGGTCCAGCGCGGCACTGGTGCGAATTTCCGAAAACACCTTCTCGCACGTGGTCGCCAGGCGGAGATCGTCCACGCTGCTGTACGTGGCAGCGGGCTCCACACGTGCCAGCCGATAGAGCTTGTCGCCGACCTCTTCGATGATGCGGGCGCGGCCGATGCCGCCGAGGAGGAGATTGAAGTTGCCGTCATCGACCCGCTCATACTCGAGAATCGACCCGACGCCGACGACTTCGTGTACGGGCGCACGACGGCTGTAGTAGAGCGGCTCAAAGCCGGGTTTCAGCAGTGCCACGGCCAGCATCCGGTTGGATGCCAGCGCGTCCTCCACCATTTCCCGATACCGCGGCTCGAAGATATGCAGCGGCAATACCGTGCGTGGAAAGAGAACCACGCTCGGCAGCGGGAACAGCGGGACATATTCCGGAACCAATGCGCTCGTGTCTTCCATCGGGTTTCCAGCTATCGGGGGCCGACTCACCTGATCATAGTCAGCGGCGCTCGGCAGCCGCCAGTAACCGACCCAGCTGCTCGGCAGTCTGAAAACGCCGACCGGCGATGTGCGTTAATTGGTGATCGAACAACTCGAATGCCTCGACGGCTGCGGCGTGCTGTGGACTACTCGCGAGAAGGCCGGCGGGCAGGCGACGTTTGTCAAAAAAGTGCTGTTCACAATCCCGGCATACGAGGCCGCCGGCGTCCGCGCTGAAAAAGAGCGGCTGCCGTCTGCCAGGCACCCGGCTACAGCTTGCACAGCGGTCGAGCGTGGGCGCGTAGCCGATAGCTTGCAAGAACCGCTCCTGAAAATCCGGTATCAGTTCACTGGGTGTATCCGATTCTGCCAGACCCTGTAGTATCCGAACGAGCGCCTCGTATAAACCCGGATGCGGATCGCCTTCCTCGGTAAGCTGCGCCACGAGTTCGATGGCATACATGCCGCCGTAGAGTCGCAGCATCTCCCGCCGCAGGCCGGGAAACGTATCGCGCTGGGTCCACTCCGTGAGCGTGCCGAGTTGGGCATCACCGTAGGCGGGGGCAAAGCTCACGTCACCGCGTTCAAGCAGGTCGAGACCGGCGGCGAAGCGCTTTTGGGTGCTGCGGCGGGCGCCCTTCGCGATCAGGCGGAGCAAGCCGTGGGTGGCGGCAAACACGGTGACGATCTGCGACGTCTCAGAATACTCGGTCAGGCGGACGACGACGGCCTGGTCTTTTTCGAGTGGCATGGGGCCGGGTACCCTTGGTCAGGTCGACGATGAACTTCTACAATGGCAGGTAGTATCGTAGCCGGAACTCAATGCGAGCATAACTTGAACCGCGACTCCGCCAACTCGACACCCCATTCACTCGATCAGTACGTGGGGCATTGTGTTGTACTCGACACCGAAGGCTCGATGCTGTTCATCGGCGTCCTCACGGCATTTGACGAGCGGGGCTACTGGCTGGTCGACGCCGACGTGCACGACCGCGCCGAGGGGCACGCCACCAACGAAAAGTACGTCAACGACGCGTACCTGATGGACCGCGAGGGGGCCCGGCCGGTCAACCGACGAAAGGTCTATGTGGAGCGGGCTGCGGTCATCTGCATTTCGGCGCTGCGTGACGTAGTCGCCGATGGCCAAGGGGACGAAGGTGGAGCCTGGATGCGATGAAGCTCAGCTATCGGCGCCAACATCTGCGTACCCGCCACCGCTTCGCCACCTCGGGCTGGGAGGTCGACGAGAAGGACACCCTGGTGGTCACGCTGGAGCATGGCGGACTGACCGGCTTTGGCGAGTGCGTGCCATCGGAACTGTACGGGCAGTCGTTGGAGGCGTCGGAAGCGGCCATTGCGGCGATGGACGCTGAGTTGATCGATGATCCGTTCGCGCTCGAGCCCAACCTCAACCGCCTGCTCGCCCGACATGACGATCAGCGGGCGGCGGTGGCGGGTGTCGAATCGGCGCTCTACGACTGGTACGCCAAGCGGCTCGGCATTCCGGTCTGGCGGCTGCTGGGACTGGCCCGCCCGCGACAACGGACCACGTTCACGATCGGTGTGGCCACGCCGGACATCATCCGGGTCAAGGTGCAGGAAGCGCTGGCGGACGGCTTCGATTCACTGAAAGTCAAGGTGGGTACGCCACAGGATCACGAGACGCTGTCAATCGTGCGGAGCGTGTTTGACGGCCCGCTGTTCGTGGACGCAAACGGCGGCTGGCAACCCGACGAGGCCGCCGCGTGCATACGGGAGTTGGCCCGGTATCAGCCGGCGGTCATCGAGCAACCGTTGCCACCAGATTGCTGGGAAGAGATGGCGGCGCTGCGCGGACTGCGCGTGGCACCGATCATTGCGGATGAAAGCTGTCAACGGCCGGCGGATGTGCTGCGGTTGCAGGGCTGCGTGGACGGCATCAACATCAAGTTCACCAAGTGCGGCGGCATTCGCGAAGCCATGCACATGATCACCCTCGCGCGCGCTTTGGAGATGAAGGTCATGCTGGGCTGCTTCGTATGCAGCAGCCTCGCGATCGCCCCGGCGCTGTCCGTTTCGTCGCTGGTAGACTATGCCGACCTGGATGGGCACCTGTTGCTGGCCAACGATCCGTTTGAGGGCATCGAGCGTAACGGGGGCACGCTCAGCCTGACGGATGAGCCGGGGCTGGGCGTGCGCCCCCGTGATGCCGCCCTGCCGGGTCAGGGGTGACTGTGGTGGCCGGTGAGCCGGAGGCACGCGCGCACCGCTTTCCACGTCGCATGCGGGTGCTGCGACGCGCGGAGTTTGAGCGCGCCATGCGCCGCGGCGTGCGGGGCACGAATCAACACCTCACGATGTGGGTCCATTCAAACGAGTTGGAACATCCGCGGCTTGGTCTGATCGTCGGACGCAAGCATGGCTCTGCGGTGGTACGCAACCGGCTGAAGCGTGTGATGCGGGCCGCCTTTCGCCTGTCACAGCACGAACTACCGGCGGGGTTCGATCTGATCTGCACGCCCCGGCTGAACGCAACGCTGAACGAGCCCGAATGTCGGGCCGCGCTGATCAGTCTCGCGCGCAAGTTGGTGCGCCGTGTCCGCCGGCCCTGACGCAACGCTCACAGATTCCTGTGGTAGTATCTCCCATATGCATGCGCACGGCCCCATCCTGATTCTCTACGCGTCCGCGGGCGCTGGGCATATGATCGCGGCCCGCGGACTGGAACAGGCCCTGCGCCGCCAGCGCCCCGACGCTGACAGCGAAGTGTGTGATGTCCTGGAGATATCGAACGTGTTCTTTCGCCGGTTGTACGCGGGCGGCTACAGCGGCCTGGTACGGCACGCGCCGGCGGCCATGGGGTGGCTGTATGACGCAATGGACCGACCCGATGGCCGTGTGCAGAATGCGATCCGCGTGTGGATACAGAACTTCAACAAGTTGCCCATCGTACGATATATCGCGCAAAAAAAACCGCAGCTGATCATCAATACGCACTACCTGTCGGCTGAAATCATCGCTCAGATGCGACGGGCTGGTGAGTTGACCTGCCCGCAGGTCGTCGTCACGACAGACCTGGAAACACACCGCATCTGGGTGCAGGAGCCAACCGAGCGGTATTACGCGGCAACTGACGACGGAAAAGCGTATCTCACGACGTGGGGCGTCGATGCGAACCGCATCCAGGTGACCGGCATACCGGTGCGGCCGGGGTTCAATCAATCATTATCACGCGAAGAGGCACGCCGCCGCTGTCGGCTGGATCCGCAGCAGCCGGTCGTGCTGTTGCTCACCAGCGGTTTCGGATCACACCTGGTGACGGAATTGGTCGACCAGTTGTTGACTACACATGAAGTGGCACAATTGGCCGTGATCGTCGGGCGCAATGAACACTTGCGCGCACGCCTCGCGCGACAGGTGCACCGGGCGATGCGCTCCATCCAGATCATCGGATTCACCGATCGCATGCACGAGTGGATGCGCGCCGCGGATCTCGTAGTCACCAAGCCAGGCGGACTGACCTCGTCCGAAGCCCTCGCCTGTGCCCTGCCCCTCGTCATCATGAACCCCATCCCCGGACAGGAAACCCGCAACAGCGACCTGCTGCTCGAGCGCGGGGCGGCAATCAAGGTCAATAATGTGCGCTTGCTGGGTTATCGGGTGAATCGACTCCTCGCCAACCCGGACCGGCTGGCCACACTCCGCGCCGCGGCGGGCAGCCTCGGCCAGCCGGATGCGGCTGACCGCATCATCAGTGACGCGCTCAGCCTGACGGAAACCCCCGCCGTTTGACATTGACCAAGCCCACGAAAGAATCTGTTGCGCAAGAGTGCGAGCCGAAGTATCCCTGCTGGGAGCCCGTCTTGAACGTCCTCGTCGCCATTCCCGTCTATAACGAAGCCAGGTTCCTGCCGGGCGTGTTGGCGGCTGTCCGCCGTCATGGTCACGACATCCTCGTCATCAACGACGGCTCGACGGACGACACGGCCGAGTTGCTCAGGCGTGCACCGGGGCTCCACGTGATCACGCATCCCGAGAATCGCGGCTATGGCCAGAGCCTGATCGATGCGTTCGCATTCGCGAATGTCCATGGCTATGACTGGGTCATTACGCTGGACTGTGATGAGCAGCACGAGCCCGGACGCATTCCGGAGTTCGTCGCCGCGGCGCAGGCCGACGACGTCGACGTCATCAGTGGCTCGCGTTACCTCACCCGCTTCGATGACGACGATGAAGCACCCTTCGACCGCCGGAAAATTAACCACACGATCAACCTGCTGCTCGACCAGGTGCTGGGACTGCGGCTGACGGATTCGTTCTGCGGATTCAAGGCGCACCGCGTGGCAGCCATGCGCAAGTTGTGGCTGGATGAGCCGGGGTACGCCTTCCCGCTCCAATTCTGGGTACAGTGTATCCGGGCGGAATTGCGGGTGCGCGAGTTGCCCGTGCGACGAATCTACCGCGATAAGAGCCGCGAGTTCGGCGGCACGCTTGACGACCCTGCGGCGCGGTTGCAGCATTACCTGGAGGTATTCGTCAGCGAACTGCGCCGCGAGGCGCCCGCGACACCCGTCACCCATGCGATGGCCACATGCCGTTGTCCGCAGCACGCCTAATCCGTTACGAGCGACTCCGCACGCCGCCGGCGCACGGCGACGTGCTGATCGAGCCGGAGCCGGGGGACTTGCCCGGGTTGCTGCGCGACGCATCGGCGTCCGACTATGACCGCACCCCCCTGCTCGATGTGACGCTGGGCAGCTCGCGCGCCGCATTGCGCAACGAGCTGGGCCTGGCAGCCCCCATCATTGTCGTCGGGCATCAGGCGGAGTTCTTCCATGCCGGCGTGTTCGCCAAGACCATCGCCGCCCATGCACTCGCCGGCGCGTCCGGCGGTTCAGCCGTCTTCCTCACGGTCGATGCGGATCTACCAAAGACGCGCACGCTGGCCATGCCGCAGGCAACCCCCAGCGGCCTGCGTCAGGTGGACGTGGAGATTCCCGGGTGTGAGCCGCAGGTCCCCTATGAGCACCAGCCGGCGCTGACACGCGACCGCTGGCTGCAGTTCTTCGCCGGCCTGGGAGCCATGTACGGCTTGCGCGACGCGTCGCTGCTGGGCCCGTTCGCGCGCGCGTGGCTGGATTCGAAAGACGCGCAGGTCGACTACTGTGACGCCCTGGCGCGCGGCCGGGCCGTGACCGAGGCGGACCTGGGCCTGACCAACATCCGAGAGCTGCGCCTGTCAAAACTCTGCACCACCACCGCATTCCGCACGTTTCTGGCACACTTGATCGTGCACGCACGCGAAACGGCGACGCACTACAACGGCGCACAGGACGCGTTCCGGCAACGCCATGGTGTGGGCACGGTCGGCCGACCGGTGCCGAAGCTGCTGGTCAACGACGATACGGTGGAACTGCCATTCTGGGTGATCCATCCCGACAACTCTCGACGGCGGTTGTTTGTGCGCGCGGACGGCGACGAGATCGAACTATCGACCGATAGCCGTGTGGTGGGTCGCATGGCGCGCGAGACGCTCAGCGAGGCGAGCACGCATCAGCAGCAGTGGCCGCTCGAGGATGACGGCTTTCAACTCCGGCCCCGCGCCTTGGCACTGTCTGCGTTCGCCCGCCTGCTGCTGGCAGACTTGTTCATCCACGGGATTGGCGGGGCAAAGTACGACGAGCTGATGGAGGAGTTCATCAGCAATCTGTTCGGCGTGGACCCGATGCCGGCCTGCTGTGTCAGTGCAACGCTGCACCTGCCACTGCCGAGTCAGGGTGTGACGGAGGAGGACTTGCGTGCCGCGGAACGCCGTAGCCGGGATGTGCGCTACAACCCGGAACGGCACATCGAGAAGATTCCGGAGGATCTCCGGAAGCACAAGCGAATGCTCGTACGCCGCTCACGCGAACTGCGCGCGAACACACCAGGCGATCACGCGACCCGGCGCGAGATCTTCCGCGAAATTCGCCACGTGAACGAGCAGATGCTCGCCCAGGACCCGTGGCGGGTATCACACTACGATCAGCAGATTGACACGTTGCGGCGACAACTCGAACTCGACCGGATCGCAACAGATCGGACGTATTTCTACGCGTTGCATCCCCGTAATTCACTGACCCAACTCGTCGACCACATCCGCGGCGTGTTGCGCTCGCGCTGAGCGCAATCTGTCCCGCTTTTCCCGTACCACGTCCTCATACAAACCGATCAGCGCGCGGGCATGCCGTGCCATGGAAAGTTCCGCATGCAGGCGGTCAGCATCTGCACGGCACGCCTCCCGCACCTGCGGCTTCAGCGCGCCCGTCAGTGCTTCGCGGAGCCCGGTCGCGTCGGTCGGCTCGTTGATGACGAAGCCATGCCGCCCCGCCTCCATGACCTCGCAGGCCCCATTCCAGCGTGTCGTCACGACCGGCAGGCCGACCGACAGCGCTTCGAGCACAACGCGACTACACGGATCGTACCACGTCGGGTGCGCCAACACATCCGCCGCCGCGTACCAGGTCCGCATCGGCAGGTCAGCACCGACAAAATGGACCGCATCCGCAACGCCGGCAGCACGCGCGAGTCCCTGGTACCGCGTGCGACGATCACGACCGGCTATCACCAACTGGCGACCGCCCCGCCCGCCGATCAGCCCGCCCAGCGCACGCAGGAGTTCGGCCAGACCCTTCAACTTGAAGTTGTGGGCGACGAACAGGATCAGTTCCGTCTGGTCGCTCGCGCCCAGTCTGTCACGACACGCCCGCCGAGCTGAAAAACGCGCTTCCCCGCTCACCGGCTCGATGTCCACACCGTTGAAGACGACCCGTGCCCGGTCTTCGGGAAACCCGAACCCGTCCACGACCTGCCGCCGCACATACTCCGACACGGCCGCCACGCGTACGCGGCCCCGATACTTCGTCAGCAGGGTCTGTTCAATGCGGCGGAGAAAGCGCTGGCTGATGTTGAAGCGGCGAGCGTAGCGCTTGATGCCCCGCCATACGGGAGACTGCACCCGGGCCAGGGTGCGCGTCACGGTTTCGGGAAACGTGCCACCACGCGGCTGGTATACGTCGGCGACCAGGCACGGCGTGATCGCGTGCACAACATGAAACCCCTCGCGACGGCAGCGGCGACCGGCTTCGCGTACAAAGCGGTACGTCTGCCATCCGCGGGGACCGCCGGTAGCGGCGATCGGCAGAAATGTGACATTGTGAGACACGTGCGGATCTTCGTTGGCCGCCGCACAGATGATGCTGACATCGACGCCTTGCGCGGCCAGGTGGCGCGCCATTTCGATCGTCGACGTTTCCGCCCCGCCACGGGTCATGTCGACATGTTGTTGAACCAGGGCGACCTTCATGTCTTGCGGCTCTTGCGAGCAATGCGACGGAGAATACGACTGCTCTTGCGGACAATCTTGCGTGCATACCACCGCGCCCGCGGAGCGCCGCGTTCGAGGCCGAGGTACGCCAGCAGAAAACGCAGGCGATCCGTACGCGTCGCACCAATCTGGCGGGCGGATGTATCGAGCTGAGACAGGTCCTTGATCAGCCAGCGCGTGCGGCGCCAGCGCGGCCGGTGCAACCTGGCCAGATCGATCAGCCAGAAGCGGGCCGGCTCGACGCCGTCCGGGTCAAGCACCGTGAAGATGTGGCACAGGTACAGGTCGCGATGACAGGCGCCGGACTGGTGAAACGCCGATACGTAGCGTGCCAGACGTCGAATCAGGTCATGCCGCAACGGCCCGCGCGTGATCAGTGCCCGCTGTGCTTCGAGCCGCGGCCAGGCGCGGTCGAACGCATCCCCCGGCACCTCCTCAAACAACACGCTGCCGGAGCGCTCGCGCCAGCCGCGCATCGCCTCAGCCACCGCGACGGCCCGCACGGCCGGTACATACTGGCGCGCGAGTTCGCGGGATTGCTCATATTCCCACCAGGCGCGACTGTGGCGCGCCCGCTGGCGAATCATGCGGTCCACCTGCTCCCGCCAGGGTGTGTGCTGGTAACGCTTGAGGTATAGCGTGGCGGCGCTGTCCGGTAGCTGCCAGCGCCAGCGTTCGCGGCCACCCAATCCCGGCTTGGTCAGGGCCTGCCACTCACCGCGCCAGCGCTGATCCGCGGGCGCGGCGGCCAGCAGATTCAGCGGGTCATGCAGGCCCAGGTCCGCGAGCGCTGCGGACCAGTCGTTGTCAACCCGGGCAAAGTACCTCACGGCGCAGATCCCGCCGGTTCGTGTACCCCGCCCGGTTCGCCGTCAGCCCGTTCGGCGGCCAGACGTTGGTTCCAGCGCGCGAACAAGGCGTTCATGTGAACGCGGCGTAGTTCGTGGCGCTGCCAGTCCTTCGCCATGCGATTCATCTGACGCACATGCTCCTTCGATTCATCGTTGAGCCGCTGGCCGTTGTACTTCCTCAGAAAACGCAGGCCATCGGTGCGCGAAGTAAAAGGCAGCGCCGACACCAGCATCTGCGCAAGCTCGCGAACCGCCCCCCGCCCCGTCGGGCCCAGCCGCTCCCAGGGCCGCGGAGCTTGTGGATCAAGAAAGAAGAACTCGGGCCGACCATCGGGGCCGTCCCGGACCAGCAGGTTGCGCCAGAACAGATTGCCGTGCCACACGCCGTTGCGGTGCATGTTGAGGACTTGTTCAGCCAGCGTCTCGGCCAAGGCTCGCCGCAAGGCCCACGTCATCGGTCGCCGGCTGGCGATCACCTCCTGTGCGTACGTTGTCAGGTTGACGGCCCCCGGCACCTCTTCGGTGATCAGAAAACACGCCGTCAGAAAGTGTCCCACACGCCGGCCGCCGTAAGCGACAGGCCGGACGGTCGGCACCCCCACAGCGCGGAGCGCATTGAGTGCACGGTACTCGGCCTGGCCCCGATCCAGGCCGAAAAACGTGCCGCGAAACGTGCCGCGCAGGCGTCGGTTCCAGTCCGGGAACAAATGACGCTTGATGTAGAAGCCGGGCATGTCGCCCGCACCCGCGACGTAGAGCGAATCCGTCGTTCGGCTCCAGGCTGCAATACGCCCGTCGACACGCTCCAGCACCCGTGGCACGCTGTCAAGTTCACACGCGCGCAATCGCTCGCGATACGCAGCATCGGCGTGCATGTGCTCTGTGCGGATCATGCGGACACCTCGGACTGGCTGGCGTGTTGTGCGTCGCTGGTGCGGGCCTCATCCGGGTCCTTGCCGCCGGCTGGGTTGCGCGTGAGCACATCCGCAACGGCCTGCATGACCATATCAGTCGTCAGCCCCGTCATGCAACGCAGATCCAGCGGACACGTGCGCAACTGACACGGCCCACATTCTACCGGCACCTGGAGCTTGCTCTCACCGGCGTAGTCCGTGTCCGTCCACGCCTGGTGCGTCGGACCGAAGATGGTCACCGTGGGCACGTCAAACGCATTCCCGTAGTGGCGCGGGCCCGTGTCGTTGCACACAAGCAGTGCCGCATCGCGAATCAACACCTTGAGCGAACCGAGCGTGGTCCCGGGCTCGTCGCAGCAGGTGACTTCGGTCTGCGCCAGCGCGGCGATGTGACGCATCAGCGGTGCCTCACGCGGTGCACCGACGATCACGGGGCGCAGATCGTGCTCTGACCGCAGTCGCTCACACAACTGCGCAAACCGCTCCGGCAACCAGCACTTGGCCGCACCAAAAGCCGCCCCCACATTGATCGCCGCGTACCGCCCGCCGTCATCCAGCCCGTAGTGCCGCTTCAGGTCTTGGCCGGCACGCTCCTGCTGCGGCGTGACGCCCAGACGCAGTCTGCGATCCGGCACGGGACAGCCAACGTGCTCGGCCAGGGCGACGTAGTACGGCAGGACGGGGCTCGGGACAAACACCCCGTCTTCCTTGTGCGGATGCAGCTTGTCGGTCAGCATCCACCCACGCCCATCACGGGCGTACCCCACACGCCGCTTCACGTTCGCCCGCCATGTAAGCATGCCTGCGCGAAACGAGTTCGTCAGTAGCAGCGCCAGGTCAAACCCCTGCCCCCGCAGCCGCCCCCCCAGCCGCCACGTGCGCACCTCACGCGTCAGGCCGCTGCCTTCCGGCCAGTGCAGCAATGTGTCATGCCAGCCGCCGCCCTCCACGACCGCCGCCACGTACGGCCGCAGCAGATAAGTGATCCGCCCGTGGCGGAAGTGCTCGCGCAGGGCCGCCAGCACCGGCGTTGCCAGCACCACATCCCCCACCCAGTTCGGCACTACCACGAGCACCCGGCGCGCCATCCTGTCCACCGCACGAGTTGGCATAATCCCGGAGTGTACCTGAAACGGACCCATCTGGGGACCGGGCAACGCCACTCAGATGGGTCGCAACAACCATAGCTGCTCGACATTGCCGCCATGCCCCCGCAGCGGACTTTCCATTTCCGCCAATATCTGCCATTGCTGCCCAGCCACATCTTCCCGTACGCGACCGAGCACTTCGGCCATGCACTCCGCCGGCACCACGCCGTCGCGCAACCACGCCTGCGGGGCCTCGTAGTGCGGCTTGACCAGCGTGATCACGCCGCCGGCGTCACGCTTCAGACAGCGCCGGGCCGCCGGCAGCACCAATCTTTGGGGCGTCCAGCCGACATCGATGGTAACGAGGTCACACAGCGCAGCCGGCACATATCGCAGCGCATTCGTCCGCTCGCAGACAATCACGCGCGAATCGCGACGGAGCTGGTAATCGAGCACGCCATAGCCCGGATCGACGGCATATACCCGCCCGGCTCCGTGTTGCAGCAGACAATCGACGAACCCACCCGTATGCGAGCCAAAATCGGTGCAGACCCAGCCCGTCGGATCGACATCAAAGCGCTCCAGGGCGGCGGCCAGCTTCTCGCCGCTGCGCGATACGTACCTTCGGTCTGACGTGGACATCTCGGAGCTACCGCCGCCGACGCGTCTCGCTGGGCTTGACCGGCGACCAGTCGCCGTTGGCCGAACGTTCGAACTCGGTCACTTGGGAGTCCGCGCGCCACTCGATACCCTGACCGTCAAGCCGCAGAACGATCGACCGGTCCGGCTGCAACGGCAATGCGCTGCGGTCGATGCGAATACGTTGGACATTGCGCGTGTCAAGGATCAAGCGGTTTCCCGGCTCTATCCGGATGCGCACGTCCGCCGCTTGTTTACGATCATACAGCGACGTGACCTTGAGGTACTTCGGCAGTTCCGGCTCGGCGGGTTGTTCTTGAGCGGTCGCCGGCTGCGGTTCGGGTACGTCCCCTGGCGGCTGCTCGCGCTCTGCGGGCGGTTGGTCGGCCGGTGGCGACTCCTGCACCGTCGTGGTCGGTCGTGTCTGAGGCGCCCGTTCGTTCGGTGGCGGTGAGCTGTCGCAGCCGAGCCACGCACCTCCCGCCAGCACGACCGTACTCCAGATGAGCAGACGCTTGTGCATCACACTTCCTCCACATGCGGGGTCCCGGCGTGATTGAACTTCATTCATTCTACACGCAGGCCGCCGCCGCGTCGCATTCCGGCTTTACCTGATCCACGCACGTGCGTACAGTCTGCCCCAGCAGTTTCCCAAGGCCGGAATGCCCGCAAAGCTCATGCAGACCGCAACGCACAACGCACAGATGTTCCCCCGCTGGCTCGTGCTCAATCGCAACTTCGTGTTGCTGTGGGCCGCCTACGGGATCAGCGCGTTCGGCGATCACCTCAGCGAGATGGCGCTGCTCAAGGAAGTCGGCGGCCTCGAACGCGACGACGTCACCCGCGTACAGGCCCTGCTCACCTTCTGCTTCTTCCTGCCATTCGTCCTCTTCGGCCCACTCGCCGGCTGGTGGGCCGACCGCTTCAGCCGCAAGTGGACCATGATCGCCGCGGACGTCGCCCGCGCCCTCATCATGATCTCCCTGTCCATCACCGTGCCGACACTCCTCGGCTGGGGGTTCGGCGACTTCTCCATCGCCCTCCCACTGCTGCTGACGGGCGCCTTCGCCGCCCTGTTCTCACCCTGCCGACAGGCCATGGTCCCCACGCTCATCCGCGACGATCAGCTCGTCCGCGCCAACGCCATGATCAGCGCCCTCGGCACCATCGGTGGCATCCTCAGCGCCGTCGCCGGCGGCTTGCTCGTCGACTGGGCCCTGCGCAACCACGTCGGCCTGTATTGGAATTACCGCCTCGACGCCGCCACTTACATCGTCAGCGGCATCTTCCTCCTGCTGATCAACCTGCGCCATACGCGGGCCGTCCACCATCAACTCACGCCGGGCGTCCTCACCCCCATCCGCGAAGGCTTCACCTACGTCCGCCGCCACCGCCGCGTCCTCCAGATGATCATCCTCGGCACTGTCTTCTGGGGTTCCGCCGGCGTAGTCATCTCCATCGTGCCCGCCCTCGTACGTGACGTCTTCGGCGGCGCCTACTCCGACGCGGGCATCTACCGCGGACTCATCGCGGCCGGTCTCGCCGTCGGCGCCGCGGTCCTCACACTCGTCGGCCCGACTGTTCCTCTTCCCCTCGCCGTACTCATCGGCGTCGCCGGCGGCGCCTTCTGGGCCGCCTGCCTCGACCTCGCCTGCATCTTCGAGCTCGGCCGCGTCTTCACCGCCATCTCGCTCTTCATGCTCGGCGTCCACGGCGCCGGCATCCTCGTCAACATCATGGTCGTCATCCAACGCTTCGTCCCCGATTCACGCCGCGGACGCGTCTTCGGCGTCGCCGACATGGCCACCATGTCCGCCATCGTCGCCACCACCGGCCTCCTCGGCCTCCCACACATCGAGCACCTCGACCGCTACATCCCCGTCCTCCTCGGCGGCGTCACGCTCGCCCTCGGAATCGCCACACTTTCAGCCTGGCGCACCTATCGTGGCGGCGACACGCTCCCCGCCCACGTCTGGATCTTCTGGCGCATCCTGCGTTTCTATGTCAGCTTCTGGGGCCGCACGCAACGCATCGGACCATGCACCGTCCCGCGCACCGGCCCAGTCATCCTCGCCGCCAACCACACCGCCGGGATCGACCCGCTCGCGATCCTCGGCACATGCACGCACCGCATGGTCAGCTTCGTCGTCGAAGCCAAGTACTACAAGGTCCCCCTCGCCGGCTGGTTCATGCGTCAAATCGACTGCGTCCCCGTCGATCGCGATAATCCGAGCAAGTCCTTCCTCTCCGGCGCGCTACGCGTCCTCAAACACGACGGCTGCCTCGGCATCTTCCCGCAAGGCACCTACGCCAGCCCCGACGAGGAAATTCCGGAGGCCAAGTCCGGCGTCGGCCTGCTCGCCCTGCGCACTGGCGCCACCGTCATCCCCTGCCACATCTCCGGCACACGCTACGACTACAACCCCTTCCTCGCCCTGATCCGCCGCCACCGCATCCGCGTCCGCTACGGCAAGCCAATCGATCTCTCCGACTTCCACGGCCGCGAACGCGAACGCGACACCGCCCAACAAGCCAGCCAACGCATCATGCAAGCCATCGACGCCCTCGCCCCCAGCCATTCGACCAACAATGACGAAGCGTAAGCGTCAAACCAACGCCTCACCGCGGCCGGCCTCCCACGCCATCGCCGTAATCCCCAAACGCCATTGGCAAATCCTCGTGGCACTCGCCTTGCTCATCATCGCGGCGAATGTGATCCTGTTCCGGAGTGCCGTACCGCTCGGCTGCCCGGGACGCTTCACCTATCCATATTCACCCGCACTCGCCCTGCGTCTCAAGAGCCTCATCCTCGCCGTGCTGCCCGTGATCGCGCTGGCGACGGCCGTCTCGCTCACCTGCCTCGACCGCAAAGCCCTCGTCCGCCTCGGCCTCACCCTCGCAGCCATCGCCGGCATATCCCTCGGCGTCTGGTCGTACTTCGCACCACCCTCACACTTCAACCAGCACATCTTCAACGCCAACTCGCCCGCCCAGGACGGCGCCTTCGTCAGCGAAGCCATCGCGATCGATTCAGTGCGCAACTATCTCGCGCATTTTCCCGACCGTGCCCGCCAGAATTGGGAACAGCTCCGCGGCACACGCGTCATCAGCAACCCCCCCGGCCCCACAATCCTCGCCTGGACCGCCAGACAGGCCCTCGACAGTTTTCCCGCGCTCCGCCCCGACATCCCCATCTCGAAAGAGCTGTACGAGCGCTCACCCGCCACCGCCCACCGCGCCCAACAACAAGCCGCCGTCGGCCTCGCCTTCTTCTGGCTCTGCACAGCACTCTGGCTCGCCGCCGGCCCGGTGCTCTACGCCCTGGCGCGCCTCCACCTGCCGCCCTCCACCTCGCTCGTGTTCGCCATCTGCTGCCTGTTCACACCCATGACCCTCGGCTTCACCCCCGGCAAAGACGCCGCACAACTTCTCACGATCGCACTACCCCTTTGGCTCTGGCTGCGCGCCATCCAGCGCAACTCACACCTCGCCGCCATAGCTGCCGGCGCATTCACACTGCTCGGCTGCCTCATGAGTCTCGTCCACATATGGATCGCCGCGATCATCATCGTCGCAGCCTTCGGCCCGCGTCTTCGTGATTGGCGCAGCCTGCGCCAGCCTGCGCTCCACGCACTACTCCCTGCCGCCATCGGCTGCATCGCCACAGCCGCCCTGCTCTACCCCCTGCTCGGCCTGAACGTCATCGACACCTTCCGCGCCGTCGCCGCCGCCCAGGCGTCCGTCACGCGCGGCCCCGACGCGATGCCATTGGTCTGGCAAGTGTTGGGCATTCCCTTGTTTCTGCTGTTCGCCGGCGCCGGCTGGTGGATTCTCACAACCTGGCTCGTCACGGCCGACCGCACCCAACGCCTGACCGACGACCCCGCCCGCTTCGGCCGCTGGCTGCTTCTCACAACACTCGCCGCCCTGCTCCTCACCGTCGGCTTCACCAACGTCGAAACACCCCGCCTCTGGATCCCGTTCGTCCCGCTCTGGCTCCTCGCCGTCATGCTGCAACTGCGCCTCACACGCACGCCCGCGCGCCCCGCCGCCCCCCTCCTCGCCACGCTCGTACTGCTTCACCTCGGCACGACACTCATCCAATGGTCGCTCATGGACATGCGCGAAACCGAAAACCGCATCGCCGAACAAGCCTTTTACGACCGCCCGGACAAGACCACCATCGAGCGACCACGCACACCAACCTTCGGACATGAATAGATACAAGTAGTCACATCGCCGCGCGCGCCACAACTTCCGGAAATCCGCAATCGCTCGACTAGTATTTCCTGGAACAGGTCGGCGTGTTGCACCGGGTCGCACGCCGGCCTCGCAGCGACATCCGCTGCGAGCACACTTCGAATCACGAATGGGAGAGGGTAATGAAAACGTCACACGTCGATTGCACGGCGCGCGCAATCAACGCGCACACCAAAACGCAAAAGCCTGAAACGGGATTCGCGTACGCACTGCTTGCGGTCCTGCTGCTGATCACCGCGCTGGCCGCCGTCCCGCACACCCATGCCGACGCAGCCAATCCCGACCCCACACTCCAGCACCAGTGGCTGCTCGACACCGATCCCGGCTGGGCCATGGAAGGTGAGTGGGAGTTCGGCGCACCGCAGGGCCTCGGCGGAAATCAGTTTGGCAACCCGGATCCGACCAGCGGCTACACCGGCGACAACGTCTACGGCGTAAACCTCTACGGCGATTATGCCATCGACATCGGCGGCCCCTATTGCCTCACAATCGGCCCGCTCGACATGACCGACATCACCCAGTCGAGCCTCCACTTCTGGCGTTGGCTCAACACCGACTGGCTGCCCTGGGTCTCCGCCAAGATCCAGGTGTCCAACGACAACGTCGACTGGGTCACGCTCTGGGAAAACCAGTGGGTCGAAATCACCGACGATGCGTGGAATCACTGGGAGCTGGACATGTCGGCCACCGCTGACAATCGCCCCACCGTCTGGATCCGCTGGAGCCACGAGGTGCTCGAAGGCGGGACCTGGGCCTACTCCGGCTGGAACATTGACGACGTCGAAATCTGGGGCGTGCCGCTCGACGCCTACCCGCCCGGCGACCTCAATTGCGACGGCGCCGTGACGTTCGACGACATTCCGCCGTTTGTCAGTGCGCTGAACGGCCAGGCCGCGTACGAAGAACTCTACCCCGGCTGCAACTGGTTCAACGCCGACACGAATCTGGACGGAGAGGTGAACTTCGACGACATCACCCCCTTCGTCGCGCTGATCGGCAGCTAGCGACTAACCCGCAACAGTGGCACCGGTCTCACCAGCCGGTGCCACTGATTCACCAGCGCGGATTAACTTCTGATGCAGCGTCAGGCCTCCCGGGTAGCATGGGCCTCCGGCCCGTAACTTGGGGGACCGACCTCCGGTCGGTCAGCGAGGTAGCGGCCGCCCTCCGCGGCGGCCGCCCGTGACCAACCACGCCGCCCGTGCCACTGCCGTGTCGGCAGTGCTCTTCCCTCAACAAACACTGCCACCCCCGCGCAGCGGCCGACAACCTCCGCGCCACCAGCCTGGACCCCTCGGCCCCTCGGTCCCTTTCCCCACCCCAACGGGGTGCAGGTCTGTAGCCAGGGGCGCGAGCCCCTGGAAACCGTGCCGCATCAACCATCCAGCCCCAACGGGGCGATGGACTTCCCACACCCCCGCGCCCGCAACGCGTCCCCTTCTTTCTCGATCTCTTGATCTCTGCCTCCCCTCGATCCCTCAATCCCTTCCCCCTCAATACTGCCGCCGCTGGCGGGCCGGCGGAATCCCGAGCTGCGCCCGATACTTCGCCACCGTGCGCCGCTTGATCTCAATCCCGGCGTCCTTCAGCTTGTCGACGATCTCATCATCACTGAGCGGATTCGACTTGTCCTCCCCGTTGATGATCTCCTCAACCTTCGCCTTGATGCTCGCCCAACCCAACGCTTCACCGGTGCCCGTGTCGGCGCCGCCGGTGAAGAATTGCCGCAACGGGTAAATCCCCCGCGGCGTCTGCATGTACTTCTCGTCCACGGTGCGGCTGATCGTGGAGGGATCGCAATTGAACCGCTCCGCCAGCTCACTCATGCGCAACACCTTCAGGTGCTGCTCGCCGTGGTCGAGGAAATCGCGTTGCGCCTCGACCACCGCTTTCGCCACGTCGAGCAGACGATCCCGGCGATAGCGTACCGCATCGATAATCGCACTGGCTGCCTCGATCTTCTGCTTGACGAATTCCCGCGTCTGCTTGTCCTCGCGCGAGCGCTCCAGCAGCTCACGAAACTCCTGCGAGATGCGCAGCTCACGCGTATTGCCGCGCGCCAGCCGCACGTCGTAACGATCCTCCTCATCGTCATACTCGACGATGACGTCAGGCACGATCGGAGCGAGCTGCTGATCGACGACGTCGGAACCGGGGTGCAGCGAGAGTTGCGCAATCACCTGAATCGCCGCCTTGATCTCCTCTACATCAACGCGCAGCGCCTTGGCGATCTGCGGCAGGCGGTTCTTCTGCAAGTCCTCGAAGTGCTCGCTGATGATGCGATGCTCGAGCGTATTGTCGCCGGGCAGGGCCTTGAGCTGGAGCAGGAGGCATTCCTGCAAGGAGCGCGCCGCGATGCCGGGCGGGTCCAGCTGCTGCACCTCCATCAGGGCGGCGGTGGCCTCTTCGGGTGGGGGCGGCGGATCGGCGGGCCAGTCAATCTCCTGGAGTGGCGTCGTGAGGCGTCCGCTCGAATCCAGATGTTCGATGATGGTCTCGCCCAGTGTGCGAGTGCGCGGGTCCAGATCCATCAGACTCCATTGCTGAAGGAGGTATTCCTGAAGGCTCTGCGGACGCGCGGCGGTGTTGGCCATCGCGTCGACCTTCATGTCGGACTCTTCGTAGCTGCGGGCGCGCGATTTGGTGCCGCGATAACCGCCGGCCTCGTCATCGATCCAGTCGTACTCGCTGACGAGATTATCCAGCCGCTCGAACTCGCCGGCGTCCCCCTCCTTGACGACGAGGTCGCGCTCGCCGTCCGGCGTTTCGTCGCGGACGACCTCCGGCGTATCGCCGAAGTCCTCGTCGCCGGGGGTGACTTCGAGGGCGGGGTTGCCGTCGATCTCCTGGGCGATGCGGGACTCCAGCGCCAGGGTGTTGAGCTGGAGGATGTCCATCGCCTGGATGAGTTGCGGCGTCAGGCGTTGCTGCTGCTGGAGCAGTTGACGCGGGATTTGCGAAAGTATTTGTGACACAATATCTTACAGCGATATGGCCCATCCGGCCGGCCGGTGACGCAGTCGCCCGCCTCACTTGAGGCAGGCGCTCTGAATAGCTTTCGGCGACCGCAGCGGCTCAGCCTAAGCAATTTCCGTACCAGCTAGAAAAAGGATACGAGATCAACCCCACAAAGTCAAAGCCGATTCGGGGAGCTGGGGGCAGAATACTGACGCATCGGAGATGTCGCGGCACCGCCCGTTCGGAGGAAGGGGCCGAGGGGTCCAGGCTGGTGGCGCGGAGGTTGTTGGCCGCTGCGCGGGTTGGCGGGGTTCGTCGAGGGAAGAGCACTGCCGACACGGCAGTGGCACGGGCTGCGGGGAGGGTCCGAGCGACCTAGGGGTCCAGGTTGGGGCGGCGGAGTTGTTGGCCGCTGCGCGGGGCGTGAATGCGTGGGAATGTGGGAACGTGGGAACGGTTCGGGCTACGCGGTTGTTGGCCGCTGCGCGCGGGTGGCGGTGCTTGTTGAGGGAAGAGCACTGCCGACACGGCAGTGGCACGCGCGGGGTTTGTTGGGGGAAGAGCACTGCCGACACGGCAGTGGCACCAGCGGGCGGTGTTGGTGACGTGCGGCCGCCACGGAGGGCGGCCGCTACGGGCCGGAAGTCGGTCGCCCATGGGAGAGTTCGACCGGGCCGTCTGCATCGAGGCGTCAGTTGGCGGGCTTGCTCGGCGCTTTGCGGATGGCCTTGGCCCGCTTTTCTGCGCGTTCGGCCTGCTCGGTCTTTCCGATCAGGCGCAGGAGGCGGGCGTGGTTGTCGAGTGCTGTGGCGATGGTCGGGTGATGCTCGCCCAGCGCGCGTTCCAGAATCTGCAGCGCCCGGCGGCACAGCGGCGCCGCCTGCTCGTACTTGCCCTGGGCATGATAGAGCCCCGCCAGGTTGTTGAGGCTGGTCGCCACCTCGTGGTGATGTGGACCGAGCGCTTTCTCGAAAGTCCGGAGCGCCCGCTCATAGAACGCCTCCGCCTGATCCAGCTTGCCCTGCTTGAAGTAGACGACGGCAAGGTTGTTCAGGCTGCGGGCGAAACTGGGGTGTGCCGTGCCGACCGACTCCTCATCGATCGCCAGTGCACGCTGATAGAGCGCCTCGGCAAGGGCGTACCTCTGCTGCGCGCGATAGAGCAGAGCCAGATTGTTCAGGTCATCAGCGAGACTCGGATGCTTCGGGCCGCAGGCCCTCTCGCGAATGACCAGGGCCCGCTTGTACAAGGGCTCTGCTTCGCGGAACCGACGCTGGTCACGATACAACCCGGCCAGATTGCTCAGGCTCGCGGCCAGGTCCACGTGGTCAGGGCCGAGGGCCTGCTCACGAAGCGTGATCGCGCGCCTGCAAAGCGGCTCGGCCCGCTTGTGTTTCCCTTGCGCCCGATATGACGCCGCGAGGTTGTGCAGACTGGTCGCGAGGCGCGGGGCCTGCGCCGGGCGGGTCTCCGCCTCGACCAGCGCGCGGCGATACAGCTCCTCGGCCTTGGCGTAGTCGCCTTCCTCGAAGGCCGCGGTGGCGGCATCGGTGCATTCCTGCCAATCGTCGGTGTCAGTGTATGCCCGTGCCGATCCTGCGATTGCCACCACGAAGCCACCCAGTACCAACAGGATTCGCCAGGATCTGATGATCGTCATACTCGATCCTCCCGAAGACTCCGCCGTAGCGTACCACGGCAGCCGACAATCAGCGACAATAGTCGCAGAAATCGAGAATGAGCATGCAATACACACCCTTCGCAGGGGACTGGCTGCGGGGAATGCGGTCGGCGGGCCCGTGCGGCGAATGCGTCAGGGTGCTATGATTCGGCATCCGTTTCAAAAACGACCGCAAGCAAACACGCCGAAACGATAGGAGAGTCCGATGGCGTACCAGACCACGTCCGTGCCGGAAGGCGACAAGATCACGCATACCGGGGAAGCCCTGAACGTGCCCGAGCGTCCGATTGTGCCGTTTATTCGCGGTGACGGGACGGGGCCGGATATTTGGAACGCGTCGCAGATCGTCTTTGATGCGGCGGTGGAGAAGGCCTACGGCGGCAAGCGGCAGATTGCGTGGATGGAGGTTCTTGCGGGTCAGTCGGCGAAGGACCAGTTCGACACGTGGCTGCCGGATGAGACGTTGCAGGCGTTTCGTGAGTTCCTGGTCGGGATCAAGGGGCCGCTGACGACGCCGGTGGGCGGTGGCATACGATCGCTGAATGTCGCGCTGCGTCAGCAGCTTGACCTGTACGTGTGTTTGCGGCCGGTGCGCTATTTCGAGGGTGTGCCGAGTCCGGTGAAGCAGCCGGAGTTGACGGACATGGTCATTTTCCGGGAGAATTCCGAGGATATTTATGCGGGGATCGAGTTTCAGGATGGCACGGACGAGTGCAAGCGCTTCAAGCAGCTCTTCGCGGATGCGTTTCCGGAGCGCTTCAAGAAGGTGCGATTCCCGGAGACGGCGGGCATGGGCATCAAGCCCGTCAGTCGGGAGGGAACGGCACGGCTGACGCGTGCGGCCGTCAATTATGCGATACAGCGTGGTCGCAAGAGCGTAACGCTCGTGCACAAGGGCAACATCATGAAGTTCACGGAAGGCGCGTTCCGTGACTGGGGCTATGAGGTCGCGAAACAGGAGTTTGGCTCGGCGGATCTCGACGGTGGGCCGTGGCAGATCATCAAGGCGGGCACGAAGCTGTCGCATGACGCGCTGGTACGGGTCGGGGGCAGCGAGGTACTGGACACGGTGCCGCATAACATTGTGGTCAAGGACGTCATCGCGGATGCGTTTCTGCAGCAGATTCTGACGCGCCCGGCCGAGTACGAAGTGATTGCGACGATGAACCTGAACGGGGATTATGTCAGTGACGCGCTGGCGGCGTGTGTGGGTGGTATCGGGATCGCACCGGGCGGCAACCTCAACTACGACTCGGGGCACGCGATCTTCGAGGCGACCCACGGCACGGCGCCGAAGTATGCGGGTCAGGACAAGGTGAATCCGGGCAGCGTGATTCTGTCGGGCGAGATGATGTTCCGGTACCTCGGCTGGACGGAAGCCGCCGACCTGATCATCAAGGGGATGGAAGGTGCGATCGCGGCCAAGACCGTGACGTACGATTTCGAGCGGTTGATGGACGGCGCCAAGCTGCTCAAGTGCAGTGAATTCGGCGAGGCGGTGGTGAAGCACATGGGCTAGTCACGACGCGGCGCGAATTGCTGATGTGGCGGCAACCGGCGGCGGGCATGCCGGCAGCGTATCGTCGCCTAGAATCATTGGGGTGACGCCAACGCGTGGAGGAGAGCATGATTCAAGGATACGCCGCGATCGAGCCGGGGAAGCCGCTGGAGCCATTCGAGTTTGATCCTGGTCCGCTGAAGGCGGACGAGGTGGAGATCGACGTTCAGTACTGCGGTATCTGCCATTCGGACCTGTCGATGATTGAGAACGAGTGGCAAATGAGCGCGTACCCGTTCGTTCCCGGGCACGAAGTGGTGGGCCGGATTTCGGCGATCGGTGACGCGGTGCGCAATCGGCCGGTCGGTCAGATGGTCGGCCTGGGCTGGTTCGCCCGCTCGTGTCTGACGTGCCGGACGTGCTTGAGCGGTGATCACAACCTGTGCGAGCAACGGCAGGACCTGATCGTCGGCCGACACGGGGGCTTCGCGAACAAGGTGCGCTGTCAATCTTCGTGGGCGATTCCCTTGCTGGAGGGGTTGGATGAGAAGACGGCGGGGCCGCTGTTCTGCGGGGGTATCACGGTCTTCAACCCGATGGTGCAGCATGACGTGCATCCGACGGACCACGTTGGCGTGGTCGGGATCGGGGGGCTGGGCCATCTCGCGCTGCAATATGCACGGGCGTGGGGCTGTGAGGTGACGGCGTTTACCAGTAATCCGGACAAGGCGGAAGCGGCGCGGCGGTTCGGTGCGCATCACGTGGTCAGTTCGCGTGATGAGCGTGCTTTGAAGCAGGTTGCGGATTCGCTTGATTTTCTGATGGTCACGGTCAATGTGCCGCTGAACTGGGACGCGTTTCTGGCGACGCTGCGGCCCGGCGGGCGGATGCACTTTGTCGGCGGGGTCCTCGAGCCGGTGCCGACCATACCCATGCAACTTATTGGCGGCCAGAAGTCGATCTCGGGGACGCCGCTGGGCAGCCCGGCGATGATGATGCAGATGCTGGAATTCTCGCGGCGACATCGGATTGCGCCGGAAATCGAGATGTTCCCCATGAGCGCGGTGAACGCGGCGCTGGATCACCTGCGGGGCGGCAAGCCGCGGTATCGCATTGTGCTGGAGGGCGGCAAGTAGGGGCGCGGCGCTTGGCGCGGCGTACACCGGGATGCGACAATGGGTCTCGAACTCGCGGGGTGTCGTGCCCGCGTTCCGGAGGTCCACTGCGCGGGAGGTCGCCCAGTGTCTGCTGTACCGCCGTACGATCCGCCACCAGGTCAGGTCACCGAGAGCACCATTCATTGCACGGGTTGTGGTTACGATCTGTCAGGCTCCGCGCTTGGCGGGTATTGCCCGGAATGCGGACGGTCCGTGGGCGAATCACTACCGCGCGCCACCGCGTTGACGAACACGCCGGGCTCGGTCAGTTGCATGGTGTTTGGGATCCTCTCGCTGGCGATCTGTGCTATCTGCGGCCCACTCGCGATCGTCCAGTATTTTCAGGTGAAGCGGGCCTATGACCCGCGCTTCCACAATCCTGGCTCGCTAACCATGGCCAAGGCTGGGCTGATCATGGGGATGATCTCGACCGCCATACTGTTACTGGGGGCTGCGCTGGTGTTTCTTGGGAACCTGTGAACCTCAGACTGGTGTAGCGCCCCGGTGTCAGGGGCTACGCGGTGGTTTGCTTGGAATTCGCGAACGATGCAGCAGAAGAGACTAAGGATCATCGGTGTGCCGGTTGACCTGGGGGCGGGGCGTCGCGGGGTGGATATGGGACCGTCGGCCCTGCGTGTGGCCGAGATCGATCGTCTCGTTGCGGAACTTGGCTACGAAGTCGATGACGTCGGCGACATCAACGTCACCGTGCCGGAAAGCGTGCCGTACGGACAAGCGCAGTTGCGCTTCGCCGAGGGGATTCTGGCCACCAGCCGGGCGCTGGCCCAATTGGTCCGCGAAGCGCTCGACGACGGCTGGCTGCCGCTGGTGCTGGGCGGTGACCACTCGATTGCGATCGGGTCTGTGGCGGGCAGTGCGGCACATTTTGCCGCCAAGGGTGAGAAGCTCGGCTTGGTCTGGCTTGACGCCCACGCGGACATCAACACCACGGCGACCACGCCCAGCGGCAACATTCACGGGATGGGGCTGGCGATCAATCTCGGGCTCGGCGACGAGCGTTTCACCAGCATTGGTCGGGCGGGGGCGAAGGTGAATGGTCGCCATGTGGCCCTGGTGGGTGTGCGTGACCTGGATGCCGGCGAGCGGCAGCACCTGCATGACACGGGCGTGCATGTGTTCACGATTCGCGATATTGACGAGCGCGGCATGCGGCATGTCATGGAAGACGCGATCCGTGTGGCGTCGGCCGGTACGCATGGCGTCCATATCCAGCTTGATGTCGACGTCCTTGATCCGGAAGAGGCGCCGGGTACCGGGACACCCGTGCACGGTGGTCTGACGTATCGGGAGGCGCATCTCGCGATGGAGATGCTGGCGGATGCGGGCAACGTGGTCGCCCTCGATGTGGTCGAGATCAATCCGATCCTGGGTACACGGAACGAAACGGCGGAATTGGCGGTCGAACTGGCGCTTTCGGCGCTGGGCAAGCGGATTCTGTGAGAAGCCGCCGCATTTTGCATCGCCGCTCCGCTCTTTCAGCCCCGAGTTTCTCCGCGCCAAGCCCTGGTCATCCCGGTATACTAAGCGCAGGCACGAGACCATCAGCATGGAGGTGCAGCGATGCTCTCAAACCGTTTCCTCATGCCTGCCACCATCGGCCTCGCTCTGTTGCTCGCGGCAGGCGGCGCTGCTGCCGAGGACGCGTCCGATGCGTCGCAAGGCGCTGCCATCCAGGCCAAGCCAGCGGTGTTGGTGCTGCGCGTCTGGGACCATGGGCAGCGTCAGCGGGCACCCCGTGTCGACGTACTCGAGCCGCCGGGCATGAATTGGCCGCTCCGCACGGCGGACGAGGCCGAGCCGCACGTGGTGGTGTTCGATGAGGGTGCGCCGCAGCTCGGTAACGGGTTTGAGCTGGTTAAGCGATGGAAGCCGGGCGTGCGGGCGCGCGGGCTCGAGTATTTCATCTATCAGATCGACCTTGATAACCCATCCGTGGCCAAGCACTGGCGTGAGCTTTCCAAAGCGCAATTTGCTGAACGACGGCGGCAACAGGCGTTGCTAAAAGGTGAACGGAAGTGGAAGCAGCGCAAGCGGCGGCTGCTGGATGCCAATCGGCAAGCGGTCTATGACGGGATCGCGCTATTGCGGGCCGAATCGTATCGGCATGCCCTGATCAAGCTGGCGCTGGCGGCCGAGCTCAATCATGGTGACCCCATTTCGCGGCTGCATCTGGCCCAGGCGCGGATGGCGCTGGGGCACGACGCGGAGGCCGGTCGGTTGCTACGGCGGGCGCTGGAGCTGCAGCCGAAGCTGGTGCCGATGAAGCTGAATCTGGACGAGTATTACTCGTCGCCGCTGGAGTTTCATGCGCAGATCGATGCGTTGACGCAGCGGCTGGAGGAGAAGAAGGACGCTTCACACGATGAGCACTTTCTGCTCGGTTTCATGGAGTTTCAGCGCGACCGCTGGGAGGCGGCCCACGAGCAGTTTCGCCGGGCGGCCGAGACGCTCAAGGACGATGATCGGCTGAAGAAGTTTCTCTCGCTCACCCGTCCGGCCGAGCAGTAGCCCCGGTCTTCCGTTTGATCAGGCATCCGGGCTGACTCCGGCTCTGTACGCGGGGGTCAATCGCGCGCAAAATATGTGTGGGTTATCGGGCGTCTCCGGCGGTTGTGGGCATTTTGCCGCCCATTACCGCGGAGGCTTCACATGGACATGAAGGAAGGAGATACAGAGATGAAACGTATGTATGTTGTCGCCGCGCTTTCCCTGTTCGCGCTGCTCGTTATTGCTGCGGGCTGTCAGCGGCCGAAGATGTCGGAGATGATGGTGCAGCCGGAGCGACCCGCGGCACTTGACAAGCTGGATGTTTTTGTCGGTACGTGGACCGGCGAGTCCACCGCGACCATGCCCAACAGTGACGAGAAGCTGACGGGGACCGGGGTGAACAAGGTCTACTGGACGGCGGACAACTGGCTGCTCGTTGAAGAGCTCGAAGTCACGATGGAGAATGGGGAGAAGATGAAGGGCATGGGCGTGTGGACGTATGACCCGAGCATCAAGAAGTTCCGCGTCCACTGGTTCGACAACTGGGGCATGATTGCGACGGCGACCAGCCACTATGACGAGGACGCCGGGCTGTGGCGGATGAAGGGCAAGAGCGAGATGCTGGCGAAGAACTTCACGAGCCACGGCAAGGGTACGGCGAAGATGGTGGGCCCTGACACAATGGAATGGCATCACAGCGAGTACATGGGTCCGTTGATGATGTTCAAGATGTTCGAGATGAAGGGCGTGAATCACCGGACCGGCAGCTAGCCCGGCGACAACGGAATCGGGGACGTCGCATCAACGCGTGTGGCGTCCCCTCTGCTTGCGCGTGCGGTTCGGTCGTCCTCCGCCACACGCGGGTGGGGCCGCCATCCGCGAGACAAGATGGCGGGCGGGACGCCCGCCCCACCTCGATGCGTGGCGGACGTCAGGCTCGGCGGCGTAACGCTGCAGCGCTGGCCGACCGGAGGTGGGTTCTCCAATAGCTGACCGACCGGAGGTCGGTCCCCCAAGAACGAAGGCGGGCTAGGCCCAGTGTGGTTCCGCCACCTCGGGTGCGTTTGCGGCGTAGGCCTGGGCGGCAGCCGCGGTCATTTGCGGGTTGCGGTGCGTGATGCCGAGCAACTCCGCCAACCGGTCGTAGGCGTCGGTGTTCTTCAGCAATCCGCCAAAGTGCTCGGCACCGGGACCGAACGACGTGATCAGCACCAGATCCTGGGTGTGAGAGACGCCGGTCCAGCCGACGCTTGTATAGTTGCCGAGCATCTGCCCGAGGAGACCGACCAGGTTGCGATGCTGGCTGCTGAGTTCCAGCGGCAGGTCGCCGTTCAGAGCGCTGCGCAGCGTCTGGACCTCGTCTTTTTGCAAGGTCAATCCGAATGCCCGCTGAACGAGCGCGGTGAGCGCCTCGGCGTCCGGGGGATTCCCGTTGGCGCCGTGCTTGAGTTGGTCGCCGATACCCTCATAGGAGGCCTTGGCCCGCACGAGCCGTTCGAAGCAGGTGTTCGTCTCGCGATAGCGCGACCCGGAGCCATTCAGGCCCGGATTGGCATTGCCATGGTCCGACGTGATGACCACCAACGTGTCCGGGTGCTGGGAGGCAAAGCGCCGGGCAACGGCGACGGCGTCGTCAAACGCGAGTTGATCCCACAGCAGCGCCGCCGCGTCGTTTGCATGCGCGGCGTGGTCGACCCGACCGCCCTCGACCTGAAGCAGGAAGCCGCGCTCGTCACGGGCGAGGATTTCGAGCGCCTTCTGCGTCATCTCCGCCAGGGTGGGGACCTTCTTCCAGATGTGATCCTGGTTGCGGTGGTCGATGGTGTAGGGCAGGTGGTCCTCCCAGAACAGCCCGAGCACCTTGTCCGGCTGCTGGGCGGACTGCACCTGGCGGCGGCGATCCCAGAAGGAGTAGCCGGCGTCGGTGTATTCGGCGATGAGGTCGCGCCCGTCGCCGCGCTTGTCCACGTCGAAATACCCGATGCCGCCGCCCATCAGCACGTCGACGGTGCCGAGGTATTGCGGGGCGATCTGATGGTGAGCGTCGCGGCTGGCCTGGATGGATGCGAAGCCGGCCGGCGTGGCGTGGGTCATCTGCGTAGTGGTGACGAGACCGACACGGCGGCCGGTGGCCGGGACCAGCTTGCCGATCGGGGTCATTTCCGTGCCGTCGGGGAGCACGTTGAGCGATCCGTTGAACACGCGTGAGCCGCTGGCCCACGCGGTCGAGGCGGCCGCCGAGTCCGTGACGAGGGAGTTCAGCGAGCCGGTCTCGAAGAGACCGTGAACGCTGCTCGGGCTTTGCAGCAGTTCATACCACTGGGTGGTCTGCTGGCGCGCCAGTTGGGAGAAGGGCTCGGCCATGGACGGGACGCCCATGCTCATGCCGTCGGAGACCATAAAGATGACGTTGCGTGGCTGGCCTTTCGACCGCCGGCTTGGCGGCGCCTTCGCATAGGTGCGCGGGCCACTCAGACCGGCCACGAGGCCGGTTGCGAGGCCCAACTCGAGAAGTTCGCGCCGCGATAATCCGATGTTGCCGCTCATGGACTTGACTCTCTCATTCCCGGGTCGCGTCGGCGATGTCCCAGTGACGCCGCGCCGTGCGATTATAGCGGACTAAATAAGGTCGAATTGTTAAAGGTTTGTTTGCGCCGTCGGTAGCTGGCGTAGGATTTCGTCGCGTCTGGCCACCTAGTCCTTCACCGGGACCGGGCCGGCGAGGAGCTCATACTCGTCCAGCGGGGTGCGATCGCCGGTGCGAATCTGCTCGCAATTGGCGTGGACATTCCGCATTTCGACCTGGATGTACCGCCGGGCAACGTGCGTCTTCCGCTCCCGCATGCGGTCGTACCAGTCCGGGTCGGAGGTGGTCCGCGGCGGGTTTGGCTGGCCCGGATTGGCTGCGTCCATCCCGCCCGCCTGGTGCAGGAGGAGGTGGCCCATGAGCACGGCAGCCGCGGCGTCCACCAGCCGGCGGCCGGCGAGGTCGAGATAATCCGTGCCAGCGTTCTTGACGAACTGGATTGCTTGCAGCACCTGCTCCTTGCCGTCGACAAGCAGGCTACGCAGCTCGCTCAAGCCGCCATCCGTATACGGCGTCTTCTCGAGTTCCGTAATCCGCTTCTCGAACGCGCCGGAGCACACGCCACGGACGGCCGCGACAATCTGCAACTGACTGGTGCCTTCATAGATGGTGGTGATGCGGGCGTCACGCAGGTAGCGCTCCGCCGGGTAGTCCTGCATGTAGCCGGAGCCGCCGAGCACCTGCAACGCGGTGTCGGCGACGCGGACGCACATCTCGGACGCGTGGTACTTGGCCATGGGCGTCATCATGCCGTTGAGCCGCTTGAGCTGCTTGGCGAGCTGTTTGCGCTCCTTGAGCTCATCCTTGTCCGCGGGCGGGTCGAACTCGACGATCATGTTGTTGTTGTTTTCGAGGTCGCAAATGCGGCTGGTCTCGTACACGAGCGCCCGCGTCGCTTCGATCTGGACCTTCATGTGCGTGATCATGTCCGCGACCGCCGGGAGCCGCTCGATCGGGCCACCGAACTGGCGACGTGAGTGGGCGTACTCGCGTGCGAGACGATAGGCCGCCTCGGCGACGCCCATCGACTGGGCGGCGATGCCCACGCGGGCGCCGTTCATGAGGGCCATGACGTACGTGATCAGACCGCGTTGCCGCTGGCCGATCAGGCGGGCCGGGGCGTCGTCGTAGACCAATTCGCAAGTCGGAGAACCATGGATGCCGAGCTTGTGCTCGAGGTGGCGTACGCGGACGCGTTCGCTGCGGTCGGAGATGAACAGGCTCAGGCCGCGGCCGTCGGCGACGTCGTGCTCGCTACGGGCCAGCGTGAGCAGCACTTCGCCACACCCGTTGGTGATGAAGCGCTTGACGCCACGGAGGTACCACTGCCCGTCCTCGTCCTGCAACGCCTTCAGCCGTACGGCCTGCAGGTCGCTGCCGGCGTCCGGCTCGGTGAGGACCATCGCCCCGGTGACTTCGCCGCGGGCGAAGCGCGGGAGGTATTCGTCTTTGACGTCATCATCTGCGAAGGCGTGGATCGTCTCGGCGATGCCCTGGAGGCCGAAGATGTTCATGAGTGACGCATCAGCGCGACTGACCATCTCGATCGCCATGGTGTAGATCAGATTGGGGCAGTTCAGTCCGCCGTAGCGGCGCGGCAGCGTGAAGCCCATCAGGTCGGCCTGGGCGAGGCGCTTGAGATTGTCCTTGACGAGCGGATGAAGGCTGACGGTGCCGTCTTCGTTGAGCGTATTGCCTTCGCGGTCGATCTGTTCGGCGCGTGGCGCGATTGTGTTGCCCGCGACGTCGCCGACGATCTGGAGCACGCGGCGATAGCTGTCGAGGGCATCGCTCTCGTCAGCCGGGGCATAGTCGATCTGCGGGTTATCGGCGTCGCGGAAGTCGCGTTCCTGAATCCGCGCGATCTCGCCGAGATTGATGTGCTCGAACAGGAACCGAATGTCGTCGTTGTCCAGGAAGAAGTTCGCCATCCGTCAATCCTCAGTCGCTTGCACGTGCACGTGGGTCGTCTCCCCGCGACGACAATCCAAGCTGCGGCCCAAGCAAATGCCAACAGTACAACCCGGCCGACACCGTAATGGCGCCGAAGAGCCACAGGGTCCATCCCGGCGTGCCGAGCCGGAGCAAATCGCCAGCATCCCCGGCGGCCAGGAACGATCCCGCTCCCAGGTACGCGCCGTTGGCGATCAGGCATAAGCCGCTAAACGCCAGCAGTATGCGGCGGATTCGCGGGCGCGTCCAGCCGATCGCCAGTGCCACGAGTGGAATCGCACAGCCCCATGCCGGCCCGCCCCAGACGATGAAGCGCGTCGTCGTGGCACCGAGCAGGTCGGTTCGCGAGAATCCCATCAGCGGAATCACGACGCGCTCGACGCGGACGCCGGAGAGCCAGGCGTGCAACACGTGCCCGAGCTCGTGTACGGCCAGCAGCGCCAGCCAGCCCGCGTATGCCCCCGTCAGTAGCAGTACCCACCGCATCCACTTCACGTGGCGGCTTCCCCTCCCGCTATGCCGTCGACCGCGCCACGGGCCGATAGAGCGTGTCGCGCTCCACCGGCTCACAGCCGGCCTCGCGGATGAGGCGGCGGATGCGCTCGACTGGCAGTTCCTGGCGCTGGGTCTGGCCGCCGGCGGCGCGCTTCGTGATATCGTACCAAACCACCGTCCCATCGAAGTCGTCGACGCCCCAATTCAGGGCAACCTGCGCGAGCTCGATCGACTGCATGATCCAAAAGGCCTTGATGTGGTCGAAGTTATCGAGCATCAGCCGGCTGATCGCGAGTGTCCGCAGGTCGTCGAGCCCGGTCGGCCCCGGCAGATGCTCGAGCTCCGAGCCCTCCGGGATAAACGACAGCGGCACGAAGCACTGGAACGCCGCCTTACGCTCGGCCCGCGACTGGTCCTGATGCTCGCGCAGCTTGAGCATGTGTCCCAACCGCTCGTCCACCGACTCGATATGACCGTAGAGCATGGTCGCGTTTGACGGAATGCCGAGTTCGTGGGCCACACGGTGTACGTCGAACCAGTGCTGCTCGCCGACCTTGTTCTTGAACGTCTCCGCGTGGACGCGCTCGTCGAAAATTTCCGCGCCACCGCCGGGGAGGCTGTCGAGGCCCGCCTGACGTAACGCGATCAGCACTTCGGCGATCGACATCCGTGGCTGGCTGATGCGGGTGAAGTGGACGATTTCGATGGCGGTGAAGGCCTTGATGTGCAGGTTGGGACAGGCGTCCTTGATCGCCCGGCACATGTCGGTGTAGTAGGAGAACGGCAACGCGGGGTGCAACCCGCCCACGATGTGCACTTCGGTCGCGTCCTGCTCAGCAGCCTGGCGGGCCTGCTCGACGACCTGCTCGACACGGAGCTCGTAGGCGTCCGCTGGCGGCGGCTCCTTTCGGCTGTACGGCCGCTTGAACGAGCAGAACTTGCACCGTAGCACGCAGAAGTTCGTGTAGTTGATGTGACGATTGATGTTGTAGAACGCCTGGCGTCCGTGGCGCCGCTCGCGGGCGATGTTTGCCAGCTCGCCGAGCGTGTGGATGTCGGGCGTGCGGTACAACGTCTGGCCGTCGGCCAGCGTGAGTCGCGCGCCGGCCAGGACTTTCTCGCGGATTGAGGCGAGGTTCGGGTCGCGGGTCGTCTCAGCAGCGGATTGCAGGGCCTTAATCACGATGAGTTCTCATTTGCAGTAAGCGCGCCGCGCGAGATTGTGAATAAAGTCGCTCCGGGCACGAACGCCGAATCAAACGCGTCGAAAATGGCGGAGCGTCGACAATAATCATAGCGAGCGGGAACAACCGCCGCCTCTTTGGGGTTCCCGAGAGTAACAAGGGCAGAGTACTCCGCTTTGGCAGTGAATTGGAGCCGAGCATGAAAGGTCAGACCTGGCTGATTCCGGTAATCCTGATTGTGGGACTGTATGCGGTCTATCGTTATTCGGGCGGCAGCGGATCGCAGTGAGGGGCGATGCCTCAGCGACCCGGTGCGGGTCGTGCGGTCGAGACGGGTCAGGCGCGCTTCACGGCGACGACGATGGCGGACGAGAAGCTGCGTTTTCCCGAGGATTATCAGGACCGTTTCGTGCTGCTCGACTTTTGGGCCACCTGGTGCGGGCCCTGCCGAAGGGAGATGCCGCACGTGATTGCCGCCCACGAGAAGTTCTCCGACGCCGGCCTGGCGGTGATTGGTGTGTCGCTCGACAAGCCACGTCGCGTCGGTGTTGACCGTGTGCGCAGCTTCGTGCAGGAAAGCAACATGGACTGGCCGCAGGTTTATGAGGGCGCCGAGCAGTTGGCCAATCAGTTCGGCGTGACGGGCATCCCCGCCGCGTTTCTGTTGGATGGCAGGACGGGCAAGATCGTCGCGTCCGGCAGTGATCTGCGTGGCGATGCGCTGGAACGGACCATTCAGCAACACCTGAGCGCACTGGCTGCGCGTCGTTGACGCGTGCGATCGGGCTTGTGACGCACATTTGCACCGGCTGTCAATCGCGGCCACAATCGCCAGGGTGTACTCCTGATGACCGCGCAGCAAAAGAGCCGGTGAGTGTTATGCGTTACATCTTTGCCAATGGGAACCTCAGGCAGTTTTGGCTGGCGCCCGCCCTGCTGGGCGTCGTGCTGATCGCGCTGGGGATTCTGTTGCTGGCCAAGCCCGAGTTAGTGGCATACATCATGGCGTATCTGGGGGCCGCCATCCTCATCATCGCCGGCGTCAGTTTGATTACCACGGCCTGGCGACTGCGCAGCAACATCAGCTATCACCGCGTCGACGAGCACTGGCGCGTCGAGGATTCGCACCGCCAACCGCCTGGTGAGTAAGGCCTACGCCTCCGCGTTGGCCACGGCGGATTCCGACGCCACATTGATGAACGCCCGCATGAAGGCACCGAAGAGGCTGGTCGACGTGGTGATCAGCCCGTCCTCAACCGTCGCTCGCAGCGTCGGGTCGCAGCCCTGAAGGAACATCACGCTGCCGGTGAGTGTGATCATCGTCCGCCAGAAGGCGTTGTTGAGTCGCTTCCGAATCATGCACTACTCCCTGATCAGGGCTTCTCGCCGCATGGGCATGCTACCGCGCCCGGGCTGACCTCACCACCGGAGCTACCGGGCGATCGACGGTATCCCGCCCGGCTACGTGGTGTTCACTCTCGGTGCTCCCGCTCTTCTACCGCCGGTGGTCTGGCGGGTTGCGGCGATTCCTGATAACCGGGCATCGGTAGGCCCGGGTGTTGGCTCGCGCCGCGGGGGTGGCAGCGGGCGTGGATTTCCTGAAGGCGTTTCGTCTGCACGTGCGTGTAGATCTCGGTCGTGCTGATGCTGGCGTGGCCGAGGAGTTCCTGCACGACGCGCAGGTCGGCCCCGCCCTCCAGGAGATGTGTCGCGAAACTGTGTCGCAGGGTGTGCGGGCTGACCTTGCCTGGAATGCCGTGGCGCGTTGCCTCACGCCGGACGAGACGCCAGACCGCCGTCCGCTCCAGCGGGCCGCCCCGACTCGACAGGAACATGGGCAGTGTCGCCGCCTTGGCCTTTGACAGTGGTGCCGGCCAATGACCGCGCTCCTGGCCGCGCTGAATGAGCTGTGGCCGCAGGTGCTCCAGGTATGCTTCGAGTGCGTCGAGCGCTTTCCGCCCGACGGGCGTCACGCGTTCCTTACGGCCCTTGCCCATGCACCGTACGTAGCCGCCGTTGAGATTGAGGTCTCCTTCCCGCAGCCCGCAGAGTTCGCTGACGCGCAACCCGCTGGCGTAGAACAGCTCCAGAATCGCGACGTCACGCAGGTGCATGGGATCGTCCGGGTCCGGCCCGGTCACCAGCTCCTGGGTTCGATCCAGCGTCAGCGACTCGGGCAGCCGCTGCCATTTCTTCGGCAATTCGATCAGGGATGTCAGGTCGCCGTCGATCTGGTGTGTCAGGTGCAGCCAGCGCAGCCACATCCGCAATGCGACGACGCGTCGCGAGAGCGTCGTTTCCTTGTGACCCAGCAGCGACTGCTCGATGAAATACTTCTGCAACAGCGCGCTGTTGAGCTGTGACCATGTGTCGACGCCCTGCTTGTGCAGAAATGCGCCAAATCGCAGCAAATCCCGCCGATATGACGCCAGCGTGTTTTTCGACAGTCCCAGCTCGACCTGCTGATACTTGCGGAAGTCCTCGATCGAGGCGCGGAAGGCGGGCGAGCAGTCTTCGGCAGTCGGGGCGGGCTGGCGGGGCATGCGCGGTCTGGATTGACTCATGGCCGGTCTCGCATCCTTGCGAAGTTGCGGGCGTCCGTACCCGTGCCGGCAGTATAACCGGAATCCCCGCGAATCGCGCCTTCCGACGTGCGGTCGCGGCTTTTGCGGTGGTTGACAAACTGAAAAAACGCTATTCTCAGCAGCGCACGGCGTCAGGATGGCGCCCGGTTCCGTAATGCGCCCAGGAGGTGGCATGGCTCGCTACACCCGAAAGAAGAAGACTCGTCGCCGCGGTTTCCTGATCGCGACCGTCATCGTCGCCGTTGGCGTGGCGTATGGTGCGTGGCGTTTCGTCGGCCTGCAGGACAAGGCGGCGAATGCCGGACAGACATCCGCGGCGCGCGATGCGGATAGCGCCGTGAACGCACCGCCGCCGCTGAGTCATGAACTCGGTATGGCGTCGGACGAGCCGCCGGTGGAGGAGCAGGTACTGATACCGGCTGGTGGTGAGGCTGATGACGTGTCGGGCGACGAGGATCCTATCCGTTCCGCCTTCCGCGTGGACGATCCGCCGGAGAGCACGACACCGCCGACGAAGACAGCTGAGCCTGATGAGCCGTCCAGCGGCATCACGACTGTGTCTGACGAGAGTTCACGGAGCGGCCATCCCGGCATCGCCGGTGCCCGGCGCCTGCATGAGTCGGGCAAGATCATCGAAGCGCGGCATCAGCTCAACGGGCTGCTCAAGCGCGGTCTCACCGGCATCGAGGCGGCGGAGGCGCGCGATCTGCTCAAGCGTTGGGCTGATGAGACGATTTTCAGTCGTAGGCGCATCCCCAACGATCCTCTGACGGAAACGTACGAGATTCCCGCGGGCGGCCGGCTGATTACGATCGGGAAGCGCTTCGATGTGCCGCACGAGATCATCATGGAGATGAACGGCATCGGCGATGCGACGCGCATCCGCGCGGGGCAGCGCATCAAGGTGCCGCGCGGGCCGTTTCACGTGAAGATCTACAAGTCGGACTTCCGGATGGATGTCTATCTCCAGGACTTGTACGTGCGGAGTTATCGTGTCGGCCTCGGTGCCAGCTCGGGCACGCCGGAAGGGGTGTGGAAGGTGAAGGAGCGGCTGCCGAATCCGACGTACTACCCCCCTGCTTCGGCGCCGGACAAGCGCATCATCAAGCCGGACGACCCGACCAACCCGCTCGGTGAACACTGGATCGGGTTGGAGGGGATTGAAGGTGATGCCCGCGGGCGCGAGGGCTTCGGCATTCATGGTACGATCGAGCCGGAGTCGATCGGCAAGGCGGTTTCGCTCGGCTGCGTGCGGATGCACAACGAGGACGTCGCGTTTGTGTACAAGCTGCTGTTGCCGGGCGAGTCGACGGTGTCTGTTCTGCCGTGAGCGGATGGACCTGGCCGACACCGCCCTACTACCCGGTATTTGACCGCCAGCCACTGACCATCAACGAGCTTGTCGCCGGGCCGTTTGGGCTGGCGCTGCTCATTCCGCTGATTCCACTGATACTGCTCGTCGGGCGGCGGTGGCCGCGTGCGACGCTGATCACGACGGCGCTCGTGTGGCTCGTCGTGACGCTGGGGCCCGCCGGCGCTGCGGTGCTGCTGGGTTGGCTGGTTGTCGCGACCAGCTGGGTGGTACTCGCGCATCGACTGCGAACTGAGGCGGGTCTGTCGGAGCGCGGGATGGTCGCCCTGGTCTGGCTGGGGCTGTGTGCGCTCATCCTGCCGCTGTGGTGGCAGATGGAGTGGTGGTGGTATCCGGGGCGGTTGCCGGCGTTTCATCTGGCGGGTTTTGCTTACTTTCTGCTGCGCATGATCGCCTGGGGGGTGGAGTGGGCGCGGTCCCCGGACGTGGCATTGCGCCTGAGTGACACGATCTGTTGGCTGCTGTATCCGCCGAGCATGCGGCTGGGGCCGTTTTTGCGGCGGGATGCGTTTCTGCTGCATTTTGACGCGTGGAAGCAAGGGCGACCGTCGCAGTGGCGGGCCGGCTGCGCGCGGTTTGGGTGGTTTCTGTTGGGGGCGGTCGGGTTCATCGTGGTCGCCCGGCAGATTCCGCTGATCGAGCGGGGGGTGACGGTTTTCGAGCACCCTGAGGTGTTCCGCACGGACAAGCTGTTTCGCGCGCTATACCTGATCCCCGTGCATACGTATCTGGCGCTGTGGACCTACAACCAGCTCGCCCGCGCCGTCGCGTACTGGATCGGCATTCCGGTGCCGGACAATTTCAATATGCTGCCGCTGTCGACGTGCGTGCGCGACTTCTGGCGGCGGTGGAATATTTCGGTAGGGTCCTGGCTGCGCGATTACATTTACATTCCGCTGGGCGGCAATCGGCGGTGGGCCACGCTGAACATCGCGATGGCGTTCGCGTTTTGCGGGATCTGGCACGGGGCGGCGTGGTCGTTTCTGACGTGGGGACTGACGCAGGCGGCGGCGATCCATGTCGAACGCCGATGGCAGCGCTACCGTGACCGCAGCGCGTGGACGCGACGGCTCAGCGGCCCGGCGTGGGTGACGTTCTGCTGGCTGCTGACGTTTCACTATCAGATTCTGACGATTGTGGTGTTCTGGGATTATGAGCACTTTGGGTTGCGGCTGGTTGGGGAGATTTGGCGGCGGGTGGGGGTGGAAGCATAGAGCGAGAATCGCGCCCGCGCTGAGTGACTGACTCGCGCGGTGTTCAGGCTCCGAGCGGCAATCGCCGCACGCGGTGGCGACCGTCCTCCACGACTACGATTGCTCCGTCCTGCACGGCGGTTTCGACTTCCGACAGCACCGTGGCGAGCCGCGCGACGACGAATTGCGTACGCGTGTTGTTGAGCCGAAACGCCACGACACTCACGACCTGCCCACCCGAGAACGCCACGGTTTCGCCGAAGTCGCGATCGAATGTGAGGATGATTCGCTGCTCGGCCCCGGCCTTGGCAAAGATCTCACCATTCGGCAACCGCTGGCGTCCTTCGTCGCGCAGGTGAACGACATCGTGGCCCCGCTCGCGACGCCAGTTGGCCATGCCCTGTGACACACCCATGTCCGCCAGGAATCACATCGGCTAGGCCGTCCGCACTTCTTCTTCGGTCAGCCAGGCAGCGTATTCGAGGGCGGCCTGCACGTCGTCGGGCTCCAGGTCGGGGAAGTCGGCCAGGACCTCCTCGCGTGAAGCGCCGGGGGCGATCTGTTTGACGATGACCGACACGAGAATTCGCATTCCGCGGATGCAGGCCCGCCCACCGAGAATCGCCGGGTCAAATGTGATGCGTTTGAAGGCGCCCATGGCTTAGCTCCGAACTGGTTGCATCAGGTATCTTACTACGTCGAGCCCGGGGATTCACATGCCCGCATCCAACCCGATACGATTGCAGGCTCTGAACGGGTCCGTTGGTAGCGCTTGGCGACGTGTATCGGATTGGGGGGTCTGACTGCCGAGAAGACGTCAGGCTTGGCGGCCTGACGCTGGGGGGGAGCTGCGCCGTTTTGGTGGCACTGCGCGAAGACGTCTGGCTCGGCGGTCCGGCAAACGCACAGCCAATCTGTCCAGTGCCACAATGGCCTAGATTGGTCCGTGCTTTGGACATCGCACCTTGCCATCCACCGTCCGCCAGCCTTCTCGCGCCGCCTCTTCGGCAAACTGCTGTTGCTGACAATCCCGATCAGACGCATGACCGGCGTAGCTGTTCGTCCTCACGTTGTCACAGTCGGTACAATGCAGCGGTAAGCTGCCCTCCACCCGGTCAGAGCTCGATCCCGCGACTTGAGCGCTGGTATCCATATCCACGTGTTGAACTAAATCGTTATTCAAGCCAGCGCGGATACCCCCCCACCCCGTCGCTCAATGGCCTGATTGAGCCCTGCATGATACCATCAAGGCAGTGTGGCCGGGCCATTCCTGTTCGCTCGTGACCCGTCCGAACGGCAAGAGACGCAACGATGAAGAAAGCCGCGACGTTCGAGGACCCGGCACCAGAAACCAAAGGCCTGACTGCCATATGACTCAACCAATCGACACCTGGTCGCTTCGCGAGACTGAGTTTGACGTTGCCAATAATCGGCATTTTGAGGGGCTGTTCGCTGTTGGCAGCGGGACGTTGCAGCAGCGGGCATCGCTCGAGGAGGGGCTGCACCACGATCCGCAGGACCTCGACTACCTCCGCATCATGGGGAATGTCACCATCGAGGAATTCCCCGAGTTCAAGAGCCGGGTCGGGACGTACCTGCCCGGCGTCAGCGGGCCGCACCCCACCTGCATGGACCAGATGATCAACCTGCCCGCCCTGCACGGGCTGATCGTCTACGTCGCCGGCCAGCGGCTGGACATGGAGAGCGAACAGGTCGACGAATACGAACGCCGGCTGGACCTGCGGAACGGCCACCTGCATCGCACGTTCATCTGGCAGACCGCGGCGGGGGCGCGGCTGCGGTTTCATTTCGAGCGGTTCATCAGTGCTCAGCGGCGACACGTGCAGGTGCAGCGCTGCCGGGTGGAGCATGTCGACGGGCCGGCCGCCGAACTGCGGGTGCTCGGCTCGCTCGACGCGGAGGTGCGGACGAACGGATTCGATCACTTTCAGTCGGTCGAGATCACTGGCGAACACGAGCCGATCACGCTGCAGGTGCGGACGAACGCGGGCGTCGATGTGGCGAGTGCGGCCCTTATGACGTGTGACCGCGGCGTGCGGTGGAACATCGACGAGCAGTCGCGCTGGATCGCGGTGGGGACGACGGTGACGCTGGAGCCGGAGCAGGCGCTGACGTTCGATAAATTCGCCGCCATGACGTCGTCACACCATGTGACCGGGTCGCCGCTGGATGTGGCGCGGAAGCTGGCGTGGGAGGCGGCGGGGGTGGGATTCAACCGGCTGGCGGATGAGTCGGACGCGGTGTGGCAGGCGCGGTGGGCGCGGACGGATGTGGAGATCGAGGGGGATCCGCAAAGCCAGGTGGCCTTGCGGACTTCGCTGTATCACATGCTGCGGGCGGTGGTCGAGGATGATCCGCGGTGTGCGATCGATGCGAAGGGGGCCGCGGGCGAGGCGTATTGCGGGCGGTACTTCTGGGACACCGAGATCTTCATGCTGCCGGTGTTTCTGTATACGCGGCCTGAGATCGGCAAGTCGCTGGCCCGGTTTCGAGTGCATTCGCTCGACGGGGCGCGACGGAATGCGGCGTTTTATGGCTATCCCGGGGCGCGGTATGCGTGGGAGAGTTCGCCGGCGGGCGATGAGAATTGCCCGAACTGGCAGTATGCGGATCATGAGGTGCACGTGACGGCGGACGTGGCGTACGGGCTGTTTCATGCGCACCTGTGCAACCCGGACGATCAGCGGTTTCTGGCGGATATGACGGAGGTGCTGATCGAGACGGCGCGGTACTGGTGCGATCGGGTGGCGTATTCGCCGGCTGACAAGTGCTATGAGCTGCTGATGGTGATGGGGCCGGATGAGTATACGCCGTTCAGCCGGAACAATGCGTATACGAATCGGCTGGTGAGCTTTGCGCTGACGGCGGCGGCGTTTGCGTGGCGGAAGCTGGAGCGGGTGGACGCGGCGGCGGCGGACCGGCTGCGGGAGTCGCTGGACTTTGATGAGGCGGAGCTGAGCCACTTCGGCGATGTCGCGACGCACATGCGGTTGCCGTATGACGAGGAGCACCAGATCGTGCTGCAATCGGACGACTTCTTCGCGCTGGAGGTGCTCGACGTGCAGCGCTGGTGGCCGGATCGGTCGCGGCGAATCGGGGCGTGCGTGAGTCAGGAGCGGCTGTATCGGAGCCAGGTGCTGAAGCAGGCGGATGTGATCCAGCTTATGGCGTTGTTTCCGCATGAGTTTGACGCGACACAGATGCGGGTGGCGTATGACACGTATGAGCCGCTGACGTCGCATGATTCGAGCCTGAGCCGGTCGATGCACGCGATGGTGGCGAACTGGATCGAGCGGCCGGACGAGGCGTGGCGGATGTGGCAGGCGGCGGTCGGGCTGGATTTGCAGCCGGGCGAGGCGGCGGAGGGGATTCACGCGGCGTGTGCGGGGGCGAACTGGCAGGTCGCGGTGATGGGTTTTGCGGGTTTGCGGTCACGGATGCAGAGCGAGGTGCTGCATCTGGATCCGCGGTTGCCGGTGCAATGGGCGGCGTTGCGGTTTCCACTGGTGTGGGACAAGCAGCCGCTGCATGTGACAATCGAGGGGTCGCAGGTGCGGATTGAGCATCGCGGGGAGCGGGCGCTCGCGGCGCAGATTGGGGGGGAGGCTTGTGAAGTGGTGCCGGGGGAGAATGTGTGGGAACGTGGGAAGGTGGGAACGTGGGAACGGCGGGAGAGGGGCCGAGGGACCTAGGGGCCGAGGGGTTCAGGTTCGTGAGGTGGCGCGGGACGAGGCGGCGGCGGTTACTGGTGAGTGAATCGCAGCCTGAGGCGAACGCTTCACGGGTCACATGCGAACGTGTACCACCCTGGGGGTAAGTTGACGTCTGAATCCAGTTGCGGATCTGGGATATAAATGAAGCCTCCGCAGCCGAAGGTCCCGTCGGAGTAGGTGACGAATTCGATGACTGGATGTCCGTCGCGGGTGAATCCTCTGTGCCCCACGCGTCCGATGTGATACCAGCCGAGTCGTGGCTGAGACGGTGGGTATTGGCCGGGTCCGCGTGCGATTACTGCTTGAGCCTCGGCCGTGAGTGCCGCCCGGCTCAGGGCAAAGCGCCACCGGAACGGGAAATGGCCGAGTTGCAGGGTGGTCAGCGAAACGATGATGCCGATGGCGATGAAGATCGGGATCCGCACGGCCCGCCATTGTCTCGGCCGCGTCTTCGCGTTGTCAGACCACTTGAGCGCGAAACCGAGGGCTATGAGGCCCATGAGCATCAGCGTGAAGCCTGCGAAGTGGCGCGTTATTCGCACGAAGCTCAGCCGTGTGCGACATACGACACCCGCTGGTACGGCGCGTTCAAGTGCGCCTTGATTAAAGCCGCTTCGACAACTCCGGACAAGTTTCGGGTTTGGCGGGCGGGGCGGGGTTGCCGATAATATGTGGGGATTGTGGCTGCGCTTTTTGGGCGAGGGTGCGGCGGTTGGGGTGTGGTGGCTTGTTGGGGAGTGTTGAAACCCTCCCTGCGTCCCTCCCTTAGAGGGAGTGTTGTTACCCTCCCTTTATCCCTCCCTGGGAGGGAGGGAGGTTTGGGAGCCTCCCCTTTGGCGGAGGCCTTTGCCGGAAGGAGCTGGCAATGTTGCTGTGGGCGGTGGCACGGAAGCTGATCATTCCCGGAATCCTGATTGTGACGGTCGCGGTGGCGCTCGCGCGGTCAGCGAGCTTTCAACTGCTGTTTTCGCCGCCGGCGCGGGCGGTGGATACGCGGGCGGCGATTCAGTTTCTGCAACGCGAAGACCTGAGCTTTCTCGTGACCGAACGGGTCGTGACGCAGGTCGTCGTCGAGAAGCATGAGAGCAACGTCGTGCTGGGCAGGAAGGAAGGCTACCTGGTCGGCACGGTCGAGCTGCTGTATGGCGTGGACCTGGCGACGCTGGCGCCGGAGTCGTTCGAGGCGCGCGGCGAGCGGCTGCATGTGTGCGTGCCGCCGCCGGCGCTGCTGCGGTCGGTGATTGACGAGTCGTCGCTGCGATTCGTGCAGAAGCGGTCGCCGCTGTTCGTGATTGCGGATAATGTACGCAATGACAGTCTGTTTCGGCGGTCACTGGAGGACATCGGCGTGACGGCGCGGCAGTTTGCGCAGTCGAACGAGTTGGCACCGTCGCGGGGTGAGCTGGTGACACGGCTGAACGGATATGCCCCGGTGATCGCGGCGCACACGGGCGTGGAGGTCGTGTTCGAGTAAGGCGGCGGAGGCACGCAGCATGGCGGAGAAGGAGGGCAAGAGCAGTCTGCGGTACGCGGTGTGGCTGCTGGTGTTCCTGGGGTTATGTGTGCTGACGTTCTTGCGGTTTGGGAGTTGTTGAAGAGAGGGGCCCAGGGGCGAGGGACCGAGGGATCCAGGTTCACACGCGGCGGTTGTTGGCCGCTGGGTGGGGTGGTTTTGTTGGTGCAGGCGTGTCGGCGACGGAGCGCTCGGGTGTCTCATAAGAATCGCGATCGCGGTTAACCCTGTATCAATAAAGAGCTTCGGGGATTTTTCTCTCGCGGGGCGGGGTGGTGGCGTGGTATTCTGTGGCGTGAGTCAATTGTGCTGGAGGCGGAGGGTTTGAAGCGCCATGTTGACGGACAACATTCTCAACCTGATTGGAAACACGCCGATTCTGAAGCTCAACGGCGAGAGCATCTTCGCGAAGGCCGAGTTTCTGAATCCGGGCGGAAGCGTGAAGGACCGGGTTGCACTGGCGATGCTGGAGGGGGCGGAGCGTGATGGGAAGCTCAAGCCGGACTCGGTGATTCTGGAGCCGACGTCGGGCAATACGGGGATCGGCCTGGCGCTGGTTGGGCGGCTGAAAGGCTATTGCGTGCGAATCGTGATGCCGGAGGGGATGAGTGAAGAGCGCAAGAAGCTGATCACCGCGTTGGGAGCGGAGCTGGAGTTGACGCCGGACGGTGAGGGAATCCCGGGCGCGGTGAAGCGGGCGTATGCGCTGGCGGAGCGGGATCCGCGCGTGTTCATGCCGAATCAGTTTGAGAATCGGGACAATCCGCGGGTGCACTATGAGGAGACGGCGCACGAGTTGTGGCGGCAGATGTCGGGGAAGATTGACTGCTTTGTTGCGGGGGTGGGCAGTGGCGGCACGCTGCAAGGCGTGGGGACGTTTCTGAAGGAGCATAATCCGAAGGTGAAGCTGATCGCGGTGGAGCCGAAGAACGCGTCGGCGTTGCTAGGGCACGAGCCGGGTCTGCATCAGATTCAGGGGATCGGGGATGGGTTTGTGCCGGCGGTGCTGGATGTGTCGCTGGTGGATGGGATCATTGAGGTGACGGACGAGGATGCGATCAGCACGACGCGGGAGCTGGGTGCCAAGGATGGGCTGCTGGTGGGGATTTCGAGTGGGGCGAATGTGTGGGCGGCACGACGCGTGGCGCGGACGGTAAAGGGCAATATTGCGACGATTCTGCCGGACCGGGCAGAGCGGTACTTCAGTACGGCTTTGCTGTAGGCGGGAGGCACCGCCGGTGGCGTGCCTGTTCTACGGGGCGAGGAAGGGCGGGGCACGAGGGGTCAGCCTTGACAAGGCTGGTGAAAACCGCTATGCGATCGTTTTCTGCAAGCCGGTCGATCAGCGCGCAAGTCATGGCCCTGGGGGCAGCTGCGCGTCTCAGGCGCTGCGCGGAGCGGCCTGGGAGAGCCGGCCGGGTCGGTTCGGTCGAGACGGAGCGAGGCAGCGCAGCCGACGTGAAGCACGCACTCAACCCGAGAGGAATCCCCTATGTCCGACGTGTGTAACGTTGCCCTGCTGGGGCAGAAGTTTATGGGACGGGCGCACAGCAACGCATACCTGAAGGCGGGTCGGTTCTTCAATGTGCCGAAGACGCCGGTAATGCACACGATCGTCGGGCTCGATCTGATCTCGCTGGCGCCCTTTGCGGATCGGTGGGGTTGGGAGAACTACAGCACGAAGTGGAAAGAGGTCGTCAAGAACAATGAGATCGACCTCGTTGATGTGTCGACGCCGAACTACATGCACGCCGAGCAGGCGATGGCGGCGCTTGCAGCCGGCAAGCATGTGGCGTGTGAAAAGCCGTTGGCGCATACGCTGAAAGACTCGCGGGCGATGAAGAACGCCGCCAATCGGGCGAAGAAGTGCCATACGTTCGTGTGGTACAACTACCGGCGCTGTCCGGCGGTGGCGCTGGCGCATCGGCTGGTGCAGGAGGGTCGGCTGGGACGGATCTATCACGTGCGGGCTTCGTATTTGCAGGATTGGGGCGGGCCGGAGACGCCGCTGGTGTGGCGTTTTCAGAAGAAGTATGCCGGGAGTGGCGCGCACGGGGATCTGAATGCGCACATTGTCGACATGGCGCGTTTCATTACGGGGCAGGAAGTGGTCGAGGTCACCGGTGCCATCTCGGAGACGTTTGTGACCGAGCGGCCGCTACCGCCGAAGGGTCCGGCGCGGGGAGGCATTGGTGCCGGTGGTCGCAAGCGACGGGAGAAGGGCAAGAGCGACGTTGACGACTGCGTGTTGTTCCTGGCGAAGTTCAAGGATGGCGCGGTCGGCAGTTTTGAAGCGACGCGGGTCGCGACTGGGAACCAGAACAACAACAACATTGAGATCAATGGGGAGAACGGGTCGTTGCGGTTCGGTTTCGAGGATATGAACCTGCTGTGGTTGTATGACAATACCGCGGAGAAGACCACCGCCGGGTGGCAGCGGATCATGTGTACGGCGGCGGGTGAGCATCCGTATGCCGGGGCGTGGTGGCCCGATGCCCATATCATTGGCTATGAGCATACGTTCGTGAACATGGTGGCGGACATGATGGCGGTGCTGGCGGGTGAGGAGCCGATTGTGCCGTTGCCGACATTTGCGGATGCGTATGAAACGCAACGGGTGCTGGAGGCGGCGCTGCTGGCGGCGAAGCATCGGGCGGCGGTGAAGCTGACCGAGGTGAAGTAGGTGCATCCGGCTGGCGCGTAACAAGGTGGCATCGCTTGCGCACCGGTTGAAAACCAATACTGTCCGGCACGGCACTTGCGGAGGGTAGTGATTGAGACGTTGTGGGTGGGGGCATTGTGATAGGCCGGGCGGCGTGC
>CAYXTR010000009.1:0-90501 GCA_964468185.1 uncultured Planctomycetales bacterium
CGACCAACTCCCCCCGCTACCCGCGTCAGTCCCTGCAGACGGCTGAACTCTTACATTTGTTGTTTGATTATGCGGTGCGTGTGTTTGGCGAGGAGATGATGCCGGACACGCAGGTGATCAGTCTGGATGGACTGCCGCCGGGAGAGCCCGCGCTTGGGACACTCTCGATTCCGGACGGTCAGACGGTTGTGCTCGGTGTGGAGGCTGAGGCGCAAGCGTTTGAGCGCTTCAGTTTCTTCGATGTCGTCCTGGAGACGGATGTGGATGGTGATGGCGACGGTGAGCCACTGACGTCCGTGGCGCTCCGCACGGTTCGGTATCGACCGGGCGATATGGATTGCGATGGCGACGTCGACTTTGATGACATCAATGCGTTCGTGCTGGCGCTTTCCGGCCAAGCTGCGTACGAGGCGCAGTATCCGGACTGCAACTGGTGGAATGCCGACGCGAACAACGATGGTGCGGTCGACTTCGATGACATCAATCCGTTCGTGAGCCTGATCGGCACGTGATAATGGGACTGAAGTAAGTAGGACACGGAACGGGCCGATGGCGCCGACTGGTGCCATCGGCCCGCCTTTTTGGGGTGCAGCGCTAGTGTGCTGTCTCGCTAATAGGCTGACATGGTGCACGCAGCCCTGGGGTTCATGATACGGCGGGCGGGACGCCCGCCCCACCCTTGATAAGCCAACGTACTTGCGAGACGGTACACTAGTCGAGCCAGCGTTTGTCGGTGAGTTTTTTGGGGAGGTATTCTTCGGTGATGAAGCTGAAGTGTTTGTTGGAGAGGGCTTCGAGCTCGAGCTTTACGCCGAGGGCTTCCATGTTCTTGATTTCGCGTTGCCAGGCGGCTTTCTTGAACCAGGGGTAGTTGCGGATCTCGCGGGCGCGGCGGCGGTCTTCGGGGGTGAGTGGCATGGGGACGTGGGCGGGGATGTCGAAGCGTTCGGCGTCGTAGCTGCTCATGCCGATGAAGCGGGCGGCGGGGATGGCCATGCGCTGGCTTTCGAAGGCGAGATTGATGGAGCCCTGCTTGACGACGCTGTAGATGTAGTAGCCCCAGGGGTCGTTGTCGACGAGGATGTAGACGGGGAGTTTCAGCTCGTTGTGCATGCGGCATATCAGGCGTCGGACGCCGCGGGGAGGCTGGCCTCCGCCGTGGATGATCATGCACTTCTGTTTTTCCCAGAAGCGGTCCTTGTTGAAGCGTTGCCAGATGGCGCCTTTTTCGATGAGGAGGATATAGCGGGCCTTGTGGCGGACGAACTGGATGACGTCGGCTTCGACGATGCTGGGGACGGCCCAGCCGCCGGAACCCATGGTTGAAAGGTCGATTGTGTCGCCGTTGTCGACGATGGTCATGGGTCCGACCATGGCGCCTTTGGTTTCGGCGTGGACGCCGAGCTCTTCGCGGAGGGCGGTGACGGCGACTTCGATGTCTTCGATGATGGGGTCGGATTCGGACTGCTCGCTGAAGATGAGCTCTTTGGCGCCTTTGCCGTTGGCGGATTTGATGGGGACCTTGAGGTTGTAGAAGAGGTCACGGATGCTGGTTGAGTCGTTGGCGTCGATGAGACGTTTGCAGACTTCGGCGACGCGGATGGTCTGCATGAATTTCTTGGCCTGGCTGCCTTCGCCCTTGCGGCGGCCGAGGAGGCTGAAGAAGCCGCGGCGCTGGGTGCCGTCGAGGAGCTCGATGATGCCGCGTTTCTCGTTGAAGTGGACGTTGGAGAGTGTGCGGGAGGGGATTTCGACGTAGGGATCCTGGCGCTCGTGGATGATCTGGCTGACGCCCCTGGCCATTTTGATGATGCGCTGGCCGGCGGCGGCGCGGTCGCGGGCGCCGGTGCGCTGGGTGGCCTTGCGGGTTGGCTTGGCGGGAGCGTCGGCTTTGGCGGCCGTCTTCCTGGCTGACGCGGCGGTGGTCTTCTTCTTCGTGGTCTTGCGGGTGGCTTTCTTCTTGGCCAAAGGTCCACTCCGTTGGTGATCGTGGCGTTCCGTCGCCCGCTCGTTGGGCCGGATGCTCAAGGATACAACGCGCTGCGGGCGAGGTGAAGGGGTGCGGCGGTCAGACGTTTTGATAGAGCGTTTCGGCGAAATAGCTGCTGCGGACGAAGGGGCCGCTGGCGACGCCTTTGAAGCCGAGGTCGCGGGCGGCGTCCGCGAGCTGGTCGAACTCGTCGGGAGTGTAGAAGCGGTCTACGGGCAGGTGGCGGGGGCTGTCGAGGGGGCGCAGATATTGGCCGATGGTGAGGAGGTCGCAGTCGATGCTACGAAGGTCACGGAAGACGTCGATGAGCTCATCCCACGATTCGCCCAGGCCGACCATGACGCCGCTCTTGGTGACGGTGGTTGGCCGCAGTTCCTTGGCGAGGCGGATCGTTTCGAGGGAGCGATCGTATTTTGCCTGGGGGCGGACGGGCTTCTGGAGGCGGTGGACGGTTTCCATGTTGTGGTTGAAGACTTCGGGGGCGGCGTTGGCGATGGTTTCGAGGCAGTCGCGGCGGGCGTGGAAATCGGGGACGAGGACTTCGATGCCGACGCCGGGCATGCGGTCGCGGACGGCGTTGATGCAGGCGGCGAAGTGGGCGGCGCCTTCGTCGGGGAGGTCGTCGCGGGCGACGGAGGTGATGACGACGTGTTTGAGGCCGAGTTGGGCGGCGGCTTCGGCGAGGCGCTGGGGCTCGTCCGCCTCGGGCGGCTCCGGGCGGGCGGTGCTGATTGCACAGAACTTGCAGGCGCGGGTGCAGCGGTCGCCGAGGATCATGAAGGTGGCGGTGCGGCGGGACCAGCATTCGGCGAGGTTGGGGCAGCGGGCCTCGACGCAGACGGTGTTGAGGTTGAGGCCTTCCATGAGCTGGCGGGTTTCGGTGAAGCCGTCGCCGGCGGGGAGGGGGCGTTTGAGCCAGGGGGGCAGTCGGCGGCGGCGGGAGTGGTCGCGCAGGGGCAGGGAGATTGTGTCGGTCATGATGTTGTGATTGTAGCGCGAGTGAGAGATGCGTCAGGTTGGGAGCAGCCACCGGAGGAGCAGCAGGCCCAGCCAGATGAGGCCGGCGGTGGGATAGAGCGTGAGGAGGAAGGCGGCGAGGAAGTAGTGGCGGTGGCGGACGGCTTCGTTGGGGCCGAGGAGGGCCATGAGGCTGCGGAGGAGGATCGCGGCGCAGATGAGCATGGTGACCGTCATGGTGACGTGGGCGGCCCAGCCGAGGAGCTGGAGGAGTGTGCTGGTTGCGTTGCTCAAGAGATGGCCGAGGATGAACGTGACGAGTGTTGTGGCGGCCGCGAAAATGGAGATCAGGAAGTGCGGCCAGCCGGAGGGGCGGCGGGCGTAGCGGGTGTAGGTGGCTGCGTCGTGCGGGTTGAAGGTTCGGCCGCACTCGGGGCAGCGGTGGGTGGTGAGCCCGCCGAGGTTGTAGCCGCAGGCGAGGCAGTAGCGCTGCGGGTCGGCGGACATTGGGGGTTTTTTAATCGATCACGCGCCAGACGAGATAGGTTACGCCGCTGGCGGTGATGACGGACGTGGCGGTTGTGATGACGAGGGCGGCGTCGGTGCAGCCGGGGGCCTGGAACAGGACGGCGCCGCTGAGCAGGGAGAGGGCGAGTTGCTTCCACTTGAGATTGCGCATGATTATCGGTCCTGATTGTCGTTTCGTTGTGCGTGCGAGGGGCCAACGAGGCCACCGGTCCGCGTGCTGCGGGTATATTGCGGGTGTGGGAGGGAAAGTCAACGGGGTGGCATGCGAGGGGTGGGTTGCGATGTAGGCGGCGGGGGATCATGATAGACTCTGGTGGCGGGGGAATGGAACCTGAGCCGGGGTAGCCGGGTCGTAGTAACAGAGAGAGTCTGCACTCATTTGGAGTTGATGATGCGTACGAAGGTGGCGATTGGGTTGATTGTTTGTTTATCAGGAGCAGTGGTGTTGGCGGAGGATCCGGATCCGAAGTCTGTTCTGGAGGCGGCACAGAAGGCTTTGGAGCAGGTTCAGGTGGTGCGGTATGAGGCGGTGGGTGAGCCGAAGGGTGTGTTGAAGTCTTCGTTCCCGGAGTCGAAGGGGACGATCACGGCGGTGCCGCGGCCTGGTGAGGACATCGAGCGGATGCGGATTGATATCACGCTGGACCCGCCGCAGGAGGGGCAGGAGCCGTACTCGCTGGTGATTGCGTTTGATGGCGAGACGGTGACGATGATCAATCATCAGCAGAATGCGTATTTTGATCGGAAGGCGCCTGGGGGGCTGGGGATCTTGAACAATGGGGCGTCGATCATGGTGCGTGAGTTTGTGACTGAGGATCCGTTGAAGAAGGAGCTGGAAGCGGTTTCGCTCGAATATGTCGGGACGGAAAAAGTTGGAGATGTCGAGTGTGACGTTGTGCATGCGATTTTCGCTGCTGATGGAGGTGAGGCGCGGTGGCACTTTGCGAAGACGGATCATCTGCCGCGGCAGGTTGAGCGGTTCATGAATACGCCGGTGGGGCTGACGTCGCTGGTGACGCGGATCTTGAGCATTGATACGAAGCCGGAGGTGGATCCGAAGGTGTTTCGGCTTGATCGGCCGGAGGGGTATCAGACGCCGGAGTCGCAGTTGGGGCAGCGATCGCGCAATCAGAATTTGATTGAGTCGGGGACGCTGGCGCCGGTGTTTACGTTGAAGGATGCGGAGGGGAAGAGCGTTTCGTTGAATGCGTTGCGGGGGAAGGTCGTTTTGCTGGACTTCTGGGCGACGTGGTGTGGGCCGTGCAAGCGGGCGATGCCGAAGTTGGAGAAGATTCACAAGAAGTACAAGGATCAGCCGGTGGCGGTGTATGGGGTGAGCGTGTGGGAGCGTAAGGCGGACGCGGACCCGGGTGGGTATCTGAAGAAGGCGGGGTACACGTATCCTACGCTGGTTAAAGGGGATAAGGTTGCGGAGCAGTACAAGGTGAAGGGGATTCCGGCGTTGTTTTTGATAGGGCCGGATGGGAAGGTAATTCTGTCGCGGGCGGGGATGACGTCGGATTTGGAGAAGGTGTTGGTGGAGGAGATTGACAAGGCGTTGAAGCAGATCGAGAAGGGGAAGGGTGAGCCGCCGGGTGCGGGTGCTTAGCGGTGCGGTGTGGCGACCCGGGTGGCTGGTGCGTTTGGGTTGCGGTTTTGTCCGATAAGGAATGGCGTGGTGCCGGCTGGTGGTGGTATTGCCGACGGTCGGACTTCGATTATACTACGAGGTTCCGGGTGGTTGTTCCGTCGCGGGTGTGACGGCGACATCGGTATGTCCTGTTTGAAGAAAGGAATTGGTGTGCATGATTAGAGTGAAAGTTCGCGGGAACGAGTCGGTAGAGCAGATGGTGCGGCGTTTCAAGAAGTTGTGCGAGAAGGAAGGTTTGACGCGCGATATCAAGCGTCAGAGCTACTATGAGAAGCCGTCGGAGCGCCGGCGGCGGAAGACGCGCAAGTCGATGAAGCGGATCGCCAAGGAGCAGTCGCTGTACTAGCGGTTGTGGCTCCCGACGGGTTCTGGTGGGGGCGATGAACCCAGGGTGGTATGCACGCCAGCGCCCCTGATTTCCTCGCGGGGGTGCTTTGTTTCTCCACGCATCCCGATTAGAGTAACCTGCCATTTTGCTCGCCGTCCCGGCGCGGCGCGAGAGCCGGGCGGAGTGCGGGCCCATCGTATTGCGATTTTGTCGACCAGGGATATACGGAACGCCTGAGGAGAGGTCCCCATGGCTGCAAAGAGCCGAATGCTGGAATTGATTCCGCGAGCGATCGTGATTGGGTTGTTGGTGTTGTGTGTGATGCCGCTGGGAGCGATGGCGCAGGATGCCGGGCCGGCGACGGTGCCGGATGCGGGTGCTCACGCGGGTAGTGAGATTGTGGAGCGGCCGGGGATTCCGATCGTGTGGTGGATTGCGCCGATTGGTTCGATCATCGCGCTGTACTTCGCGCGGAAGTTCTATGCGGAAGTGAAGGCAGCGGACGAGGGCGATCCGGACATGATCGAGATTGCCAATCACGTCAAGGAGGGCGCGATGGCGTACCTGAAGCGGCAATACATTGTCGTGGCGGTTGTGTTCGTCGTGCTGGCGGCGGCCTTGGCGTTTATGGGTTACTACCTGAAGGTGCAGAATGAGATTGTCTGGTTTGCGTTTCTGACGGGTGGGTTTTTCAGCGGTCTGTGTGGTTTCCTTGGCATGTACACGGCGACGATGGCGAGCAACCGTACGGCGGCCGGGGCGCGGAAGAGCCTGAATGACGGGCTGACGGTGGCGTTTCGGGCGGGGGCGGTGATGGGCCTGGTGGTAACGGGTTTCGCGCTGCTGGACATCACGGGCTGGTTCCTGGTGCTGTATTACATCTTTCCGCTGGCGGATTGGACGTTGCACCTGTCGACGATCACGGTGGTGATGCTGACGTTTGGCATGGGTGCTTCGACGCAGGCGCTGTTTGCGCGTGTGGGTGGTGGTATTTACACGAAGGCCGCGGACGTCGGGGCTGACCTGGTTGGTAAGGTTGAGGCGGGGATTCCTGAGGATGATCCGCGGAATCCGGCGACGATTGCGGACAATGTTGGTGATAACGTCGGTGACGTTGCGGGGATGGGGGCGGACCTGTATGAGTCGTACTGCGGGTCGATTCTGGCGACGGCGGCACTGGGCGTTGCGGCGGCGGCGGCGCTGTTTGGGTCGGAGTTGACGCCGGATGGCGCGTACGCGGCGATTCGTTTTCTGGCGGCACCGATGGTGCTGGCGGGGGTGGGCATCATTCTGTCGATTGCGGGTATTTACCTCGTGAAGAGCGAGGAGAAGGCGACGATGGCGGTGTTGATGCAGGCGCTGAACAAGGGCATTTGGGGGTCGAGCATCTTCATTGCGCTGGCTGCGGGGCTGGTGTGTTACTTGTTGTTTGGCACGAGTGATGTGCTTATTGATGCCGGCGTGAGTTGGTGGGGGATCTGGCTGGCGATTCTGGCTGGTTTGGTGGGCGGTCTCGTCATTGGCTATTCGACGGAGTACTACACCAGTTACGACTACAAGCCGACGCGTGCGATCAGTGCGCAGGGTATTACGGGCCCGGCGACGATTATCATTGGCGGTATTGCGGAGGGGATGAAATCGACCTGGGCTTCGCTGGCGACGATTATTGTGGCGATTCTGGCTGCGTATACGCTGGCCGGCGGTGGGCACGAGTTCCTGCTGGGACTTTATGGTGTTGGATTTGCAGCGGTCGGCATGCTGGCGACGCTGGGGATTACGCTGGCGACGGACGCTTACGGGCCGATTGCTGATAACGCCGGCGGTAATGCCGAGATGACGGGGCAGGAGCCGCAGGTGCGCGAACGGACGGATGCGCTGGATGCGCTCGGCAACACGACGGCAGCGACGGGGAAGGGGTTTGCGATTGGTTCGGCGGCCTTGACGGCGCTGGCTTTGCTGGCGGCGTATGTCGAGGAAGTGCGCTTCGGGCAGCTTTATGAAGCGCGGGACACTGCCCCGGCGGTTTTCGATGCGCCGGCACCGGATCAGGCGGCGTACCTAGGTTACGGGAAGTTTGCTGCGTGGATGTCTGGCGAGGCGGCTGAGGACGGGCAGGTGCCAACGGAAGATGTTGAAGCGTATATGTGGCTCAACCAGACCGAGCACGGGCGGGCGGCACTGACGCAGGGTGAGAGCAAGGTGCAGATCGTCGAGCCGGCGACGCCGGAGGAGGATTGGGTCGCGACGGCGCTGTTTACGCCGGCGGAGGGCGAGCCTCTGCGGTTGAAGCTGGTGCCCGCGCGGCGGGCGTCGCTGCCGCAGTTCATGACGTTCTACGACGTGACGCTGATGAATCCGAAGGTGTTGTGCGGGCTTTTCTCAGGCGTACTGCTGGCGTTTCTGTTCTGCTCACTGACGATGAAGGCGGTGGGTCGGGCGGCGAACGAGATGATGATCGAGTGTCGCCGACAGTTTGAGAAGATTCGCCAGTTCCTGCGTAATGAGGGCAAGGACGAGGCGTTTGTGCAGGATCCGGACAACTGGCCGAAGCGGGTTGACTTCGAGGGCGAGCGGTTCCCCAACTACGCGGACTGCGTGCACATCTCGACGGCGGGTGCGCAGAAGGAGATGATCGTGCCGGCGATGCTGGCGATTGTGATTCCGATCGGCGTGGGTCTGATCTTCGGTGTGCCGGGTGTGATGGGTCTCCTCGCCGGCGGCCTGTCCAGCGGTTTCGCGGTGGCGATCTTCATGGCCAACGCGGGTGGTGCGTGGGACAATGCGAAGAAGCTGATCGAGACGTATGGCAAGATCACGGCGAAGGAGATCGTGGATGATCGGGCGGTGCAGGATCGGTTGCCGCCGAGCATTCGCGCAGAACTCATCAATCGGGCGCAGTTGGCGGTAAACGCCGGCACGCCTGACATGATTGTGTACGGTAAGGGCTCTGAGGATCACAAGGCCAGTGTTGTGGGTGATACGGTTGGTGATCCGTTCAAGGACACGTCGGGCCCGAGTCTGAACATTCTGATCAAGCTGATGAGCATGGTGTCCGTCGTGTTTGCGGGTCTGATTGTGAAGTTTGCGCCGCAGATCAGCGAGTGGTTACACTTGGGATAGGCTGACGCGGGCACTGACGACGACGTTTGTGATGTGGGTGCGTTGTGTGGTGAGGCAGCGTCGGGCGATGGGGCCCGGCGCTGCCGGTTTTTTGGGGGGGATGGTGGGGTGGGGCGGATGGCTGCGTTGGCGGCGATTGTGGGTCGCTCTACAATAGCGCGCATGAACGAGATGAACGAGCACCATGAGGCGGTGGAGCGGGTGCGGCCGGAGTCGGACATGGACGCCGAGGCGTTTGCCGTTCAGGTTGCGCGGATTGCGGTGGAGAACAAGGCGGGGCATGTGCGGGTGCTGGACCTGCGGGGGCTGAGTACGCTGGCGGATTATTTCGTGCTGGCGACGGGGACATCGAACCGCCAGATGCATGCGGTGGTTGACCGGGTGCGGGAGTATGCGCGCACGGTGGATCGGGCGCATTTCAAGATCAGTGATACCGACAATGGGTCATGGATCCTGGCGGATTATGTGGACGTGATTGTCCACCTCTTCGACGAAGAGCACCGAGCGTATTACGACCTGGACGGGTTGTGGGGGGATGCGCCGCGGGTGGAATTTGCGGAGGGTGAGGACCTGGGTGGGGGTGGTGACAACGATACGTTTACATAAAGCGGCCGACCCGACGTCGGAGTTCGTCGGGCCGGCGGAGCCACGTGCGGGGATAAGCGATGGATAAGGTCGAGAAGGGTCGCAGCGGGGTCCGCGCTGGCGGACCCCGCCGTTTGGCTTGGGGGGCCCGCTACTGCTGGTTATTGTCGTTGCCGTTGTTCGGGTCCTGCTCGAGCATCTTGCGCAGGTAGCCGTTTTCCCGACGGGTGGCCTCGAGGTCGAAGAGCATGTACTTGATGCCGAGTCGCAGGAAGTCGATGCTCTCCTGCAGCGTGCTGACGCTCTTCTTGATCTGCTCGTGGCGGGTTTTGGTTTCTTCGGCCAGTTTGCGGAGTCGGTCACGCTCGCCCTCGGGGAGCGTTTCGATCTCGGCCACCAGTTCCGCGAGCCGTTTCTGGAATTCCTGCTCGTTCATGCTTCTTCCTCCTGCGGAAAGATCACCGGGGCCGTGGGTCGAATTCAGCCGGTGGGGCGATACGCCTCGCCCGCTTGCGTCCTGCGTCAGATGCTAGGGGGAGGTCAGTGGAGGCGTCTGGCAGAGGTGCTTTAATTTTGTGTCATCGCGCGGGGAATCGGACGTACGTTGCTGCAAGGCGAGCGGGCGCGATGTTTTATGAGAAAGCGCCTGTGATGGAGGAGTGATTATCCGGGAGCTTCCGAGAATGTCGGGCAGTGCGTCCGGATGAACTCCTGGGCGGCTGGCACTTGAGTCTGTTGACGCGTTACGCTACACAGGGGAGCTTTGCTGGGCGAGGTTTTTCGAGGATAGCCGGATGGAACTGCCACAAACGCAATTCGATGTTCTTCAGCGGCTGGAGGCGCTGGACGGGCCGACCACGATATCGGACCTTGCGGAGGCCCTGGGGACGGATCAGGCGCAGATCAGTGCGGCGTGTATGGCGCTGCGCGACGCCGGCTATGTGGGGATGGATGAGACGGCTTTCGAGGAGTATCGCCTCGGCAAGGAGGGGGTGGCGTATGTGGATCAGCCGTTGCCGGAGCGCGTGGTCGTGCGAGTGCTGAGGGAGCGGGGGGGCAGTTGCAAGCTGACCGAAGTGCCGGAGCATTGTGATCTGCATACCGGGCAGATTGGTGGTTCGCTGCGGTGGTTGAATCAGCGGAAGTGGGCGAAGAAGGAGGGGGATACGCTGGTGTTGGGTGAAGACGCGCCTGCGGATGAGACGCCGACGGCGGATGAGCAGTTGCTGCGTGCACTTGGGGGAGACCGGGTAGCGACGCGGCCGGAGCTGGAAGCGGAGGGTGTGCCGGTCGGCGAGGCGTTGCCGTTTCTGGCGAAGCGTAAGAACTTCCTGGTGGTCAAGGAGCGCACGCGTCGGGAGGTGAGGCTCACCAGCGCGGGGCATGCGCTTTTGAAAGAGGGGGTGCAGGGGCGGAAGAAGGTTACGCAATTGACGCCGGAACTGCTGGCGGACGGCGGCTGGCGTGAGGTGGACTTGCAGCCATACGACGTGACGCTGGCGGCGAAGAAGCAGTATCCGGGGAAGGAGCATGCATTTCAGCGGACGCTGGATCGTGTGCGGCGGGTGTTTTTGGAGATGGGTTTCACGGAGATTGTGAGTCCGTGGGTGGAATCGAGCTTCTGGGATTTTGATGCGCTGTTTCAGCCGCAGGATCACCCGGCGCGGGACATGCAGGATACGTTTTACGCTCGGCGTCCGGGGCATTGTGCGTTGCCGGCTGAGGCCGTGGTCGAGCGTGTGAAGGCAACGCACGAGACGGGGGGGGACACTGGTTCGACGGGCTGGCAGTATCGCTGGAATCGTGAGCTGGCCCACAAGCCGGTGCTGCGAACGCACACGACGGCGGCGACGATTCGTGCATTGGCGCAGCATACGCAGGGTGAGCCGGGGAAGTACTTCATCATCGGGCCGGTGTTTCGGCGGGAGACGATTGACTACAAGCATCTGCCGGTGTTCCACCAGGTGGACGGGATCATCGTGGATCCGACGGCGAGTCTGGCGAACCTGGTGGGGACGCTGACGGCGTTCTATCAGAAGATGGGTTTCCCCAAGGTCAAGGTGGTGCCGAGCTTTTTCCCGTATACGGAGCCGTCGGCGGAGGTGCATTTGTATCTGGAGAGTCGGGAGGATTGGGTTGAGATGGGGGGCTCCGGGATCTTCCGGCCGGAAGTGACGTTGCCGATGGGGGTGACGGACCGGGTGTTAGCGTGGGGGCTGGGGCTGGAGCGGCTGGCGATGTTTGTGCATGACGTGAAGTCGATCGGCGAGCTGTTCTTCGCGACGATGCCGTGGTTGCGCGAGGAGCCGTTGAGTCGGGCGTGAGCGTTTAATGGGGTTGTAGCCGGGCACTGAGACGAAACAGCCGGGGCCGCCTGCGTTGGCAAGCGGCCCCGGCTTTGTTTGGTTGAGACGGTTGCTGGAACTGGCGTGTCCGTGCAGCCAGTTGCCGCGTTCGCCGTCTTTTTCGTCAGGCTTGGAGGCCTGACGTTTCATTCGCGCTAGCCGCCGATCAGGGCGACGAAGTCGGCGATGTCGTCGAAATCGACGGTGTTGTCGCCGTTGATGTCGCCGTTGAGCCAGTCGCAATTCGGGTAGGCGGCTTCGTAAGCGGTCTGACCGCCGAGGGCGATCACGAAAGCGGAGATGTCGTCGAAGTCGACGGCGCCGTCGCAGTTCATGTCGCCGGGCTCGAAGCTGCACTCTTCGCTGACGAACAGTGATAGCTCTTGAGTGTCAGCGCGGCCGAGCGCGTCCTGCACGCGGAAGCGGGCAACGTAGGCGCCCGCGGTCGTCGGCGTACCGCTGATGACGCCATCGAGGCTAAGCTCGACACCGGCGGGGAGTGGCGACGGCTGCACAATGTCGACCGAGTCGGCCCACTGGAGGTTGCTCTGGCCGTTGTAGCTGAGCAGCAGGTAGTTGGAGCCCGGGCCGCCGGAGATACCGATCGTTGGGGTCAGGTTGGTATTGCCGCCGCCGTATTCGAACCGCATTTCGCCGTTGTTGAACAGGGTTACGGAGAAGTTGACGTTCATGCCGGTCGAGACGTGCGAGCCGCGCCAGCGGATGGTGACCTCGCCCGCGACGGATTCATCGATGTAGATGTTGCCGCCGAAGTCGGTGCGGAGGTTGTCCCAGAGGGGCGCGATGCGGATGTTGTCGATGAGGCCCTGATCGTTGTTGAAGTACTCGGGGTACTCGTAGGCGAAGTCGATGTAGCCGTTCGAGCAGACGTAGCAACTCGAGTACTCTTCCAGGAAGAAGGGGAAGGAGAACGGCAGGTTGTAGGTCCAGACTTGATCGTCTGCGTTCCAGCCTTCCGGGTCGCCCGCGTAGCTGAAGAGGGCGTCGCCGAGGCCCGCCTCCGTATACACGTCTTCCAGGAACGAGAACTGCAGGTCAGGCTGTCCCTGATTGACTTCGATGGCGACGGGGCCGTAGGGGATGTTGAGGCAGCCGTCGGGGAGTTCCTCGGTGATGATGGTCGGAGGATCGTACTTCACCAGGACGGTGACGGTGGCCGTTTCGGAGTCACCACCCTCGGGCGGCTGGCCGCCGTCGGTAGCGACGAACGTGAACGGGTCATAGCCGTAGAAGTCGTTCGCCGGCGCGTAGGTCACCAAGTTTCCGTTGTTCATCAGGGTGTACGGCAAGTCGTTCTCGGTGATGACGTAGTCGTTGCCCGCATCCATGAGGGGCTGCTGGGGCAGGGACGTGATCTTCCACGCGACGGGCTCGGGGCCGCCGTCGTAGTCGACGCCCGGCAATTCGATCGTCGCCGCGTTGTTGACCGCGGTTTCGACATAGACGTCTTCGACGGTGGGCGGGCTGACGCACCAGGCCGCGGCCATCGTGACGCATTCATAGGCGTCGACCATGCCCCAGCCGTAGGTGTTGTCCTCACCTGAGGAGCCGAGATCGACGGCGGTTTCGTACATGATCTGCTTGGCGACATCCGGGGGCAGGTCGGGGCAGGCCTGACGCATGAGGGCGACCACGCCGTTGGTGTGCGGCGAAGCCATGGACGTGCCACTCTTGTAGCTATAGTCGCCACCCGGGGCGGCGGAGCGGACGTCTACGCCCGGCGCGGAGATATCGGGCTTGATCGCGGCGCTGCCGTCGGGCGTGCAGTAGGTTGGGCCGCGCGAAGAGAAGCCGGCGATGGGCCAACTGGGGTCGTTGGCGTCGACGGCGGCGACGGCGCAGACGTTATAAGGTGTCGTGGCGCGGTCGGCGGGGCGGCGGAGGCCGCTGGTGCCTTCGTTACCGGCGGAGAAGAGGATGACGATGCCGGCGGCTTCACAGGCGTCGAGGGCATCCCAGAAGAACTCATCGCATGGGGGGATGTCCCACCATTCGTTGACGCCCCACGAATTGGAGTTCGTGTCCGGCACATCCCAATGCGTATTGGGGTTGCCGTCGGGGTCGATCAACCACTCGTAGGTTCCGATGACGTCGCTGAAGAACTCAGGCGTGACGCTCTGGCCGATGCTGTTGTCGGAAATCCAATAGGCACCGGGAGCGACGCCGATCTGGTCGCCGGGAGCGCCGCCGCAGACGGTACCCATGGTGTGGGTGCCGTGCGTGCCGCTATCGGCGGGGAAGCCCTCGTATCCGCCGAGGACGTCGCGCCAGGCCCACTCGGGGTGGCCGGAGTACTCTGGCTTGGTACCGGCCCAGCGGCTGGCGAGGGCGGGGTGATTGCCGTCGACGCCGGTATCGAGTGTGGAGACGAGGGTGCCTTCGCCGGTGAAGCCGAGGGCCCAAGCTTCAGGGACCCGGATGGCCTCGAGGCCGATCTCGGGCTCATCGGCGGGGCTGGCTTCGGCCTTGCGTTCGGCGATGGGCGCGATCAATTCGACGGGGTAGTTGAAGTAGATGCGCTTGACGTCGGCGCGGGTGGCGAGCTGGCGGATAATGGACACGGGGCCGTCGACGCGGACGGTGTTGGTGATCCAGAATGGCTCGAAGTAGTCGATTTGGCCGGCGTCGCGCAGTTCATCGAGCGTGCGCAGGAGTGCGGGCTGCGTGGTGCGCGCCTTCTCCTGCAACGCGGTTACGACGGTATGATGGCGTACGGCGAGGGGTGCTCGTGCATCGGTGAACTCAGCGTGCAGGGCCTCGATGTTGACACGGTCCTGGAGGAAGACGAGAACGGATACGGTATCGCTCTCGCTTTTGTAGGCCATGATGTTTTCGAGGCTGGCATCGATTTCGCCGGCGAGGGCGGTTGTGAAGTTTGCTGCGAGGAGCAGCATACAGCAGGTTAGCAGTACCGATTTTGTCCTCATTGCGTGTTCTCCGTTTCCCCCCAATGACTTCGGCGGATTGAGGAAAGAGGCGACCTCATACCGTCCATGATCCAGGCGACACCAAACGACCGATAAGTGTGCTGACTTTTTCCCAGTGACTGGAATGAGGAAAACGAAGCATCCGCCGCCCGTCCATCCCAGGCGCGCAGGCTCCCGCGAACCTCTTCCCGCTCTGAATCAGCATGTCTGCGTGGCAGGGGGTCGGAAATGAGCGCACCTGCCTCGCCCTCTCGTGCTAACCGCAGTCTACTGGTCCGCAAACATCGGTTCAAGCATTTAGTTTGTGGCGAGCCGTCGGGGAGTCTGGAATAAGAATTCGTTATCGGAGTTTCGGTTGCGGGACGTTTTGATTGGGGGGTGATATGGCGCGGGTGGGCCTGCGGTGCGGGTAGAGGGTGGCGCTGACGGCGGCTATACTCCCAGTCGCCCATGTGAACGCGTCAAGTCGCAACTTCAGCCGCGCCAGGACCGCAGTTGTCTTCCGTCGATGACCCGATGATTGTCCTTGAGGATGTCCGCAAGAGTTATGATGGCGGGCGTGTGTTTGCGGTGGACGGGGTATCGCTGGAAATTGCCGCTGGTGAATTGGTGGTGTTGCTGGGGGAGTCGGGCTGCGGCAAGACGACGACACTGAAGATGATCAACCGCCTGATTGACCTGACGTCGGGGACGATTCGGATCGAAGGTGAAGATGTGTCGTTGGTGGATCCGGTCGAGTTACGGCGGCGGATTGGTTACGTATTTCAGGGGATTGGGCTGTTTCCGCACATGACGGTGGGAGAGAACGTCGCGGTCGTGCCGCGGCTGCTGAATTGGAGCGATGACGATGTTCGGACGCGGGTGGACGAGTTGTTGGAGCTCGTCGGCTTACCGCCGGGGGAGTATCGGGACCGCAGTCCACGGGAGTTGTCGGGCGGGCAGCGGCAGCGGATTGGGTTGGCGCGGGCGTTGGCGGCGCGGCCCCATTTGATGTTGATGGATGAGCCGCTGGGGGCGTTGGATCCGCTGACGCGAGACACCTTGCAGGATGAGTTCAAGCGCATTCACCAGGAGCTGGATCTGACGACTGTCATGGTCACGCACGACATGACCGAGGCGCTGCTGATGGCGGATCGCATCGCGGTGATGAACGCGGGGAAGGTCTTGCGCATCGGCACGCCGCACGAGATGCTGACGGATGCGCGGGATGAGTATGTACAGCAGCTCATGGACATGCCGAAGCGGCAGGCGGATCGTGTGGAAGAATTGCTGGAGGAAGCCGGAGAGACGTAGGCGTGGAGAATTTGTATCAACAGCTTGAACTGCTGCCAGGTAATCTGTCGAATCACCTGATGATTACGATGATTCCGCTGGCGATCGGCATAACGGTGAGTTTGTCGCTGGCGATGCTGATTGTACGGGTGCCGGCCCTGCGTTATCCGACATTGACAGCGGTGAGTGTGATCCAGACGGTGCCGAGCTTTGCACTGTTGGCGCTGATGGTGCCGATTCTGGCCGGATTGAGCGGCGCGTTGGCGTGGGCGGTGGGCGTGGAGTTCTCGGCGCTGGGGTTTTATCCGACGGTGATTGCGCTGACGTTGTACAGCATGCTGCCGGTATTGCGGAATTCGGTGACGGGGATTCTCGGCGTGGACCCACCGCTGGTGGAGGCGGCGCGCGGGGTCGGGATGACGCCGCGGCAGGTGCTGTGGAAGGTGGAACTGCCGCTGGCGACGCCGGTGATCATTGCGGGGATTCGCACGGCGACGGTGTGGGTGGTGGGGATTGCGACGCTGGCGACGCCGGTGGGGCAGCGGTGTCTGGGCAATTACATCTTTCGTGGGTTACAGACGCGGAACTGGACGGCGGTCATCGTGGGATGTGTGTGTGCCGTGGTTTTGGCGATTGTGCTTGACTTGTTGATTGGCGGGGTGGAGAAGGCGGCGAAGGATCGGCGACGGGGGTTAGGTATTGGATGTCTCATTGCACTGGCGGCGGTGTTTTTGGGTGGCATGGTTGCGCCCTCGGCGGTGCGCATGTCACGGCAATGGGGATTGGAGCCGCAGGAGACGGTGTGGCTGGGATCGAAGACGTTCACGGAGCAGTACATTCTGGCGGAGCTCATTGGCGACACGCTGGCGGAGGCCGGGTTTGACGCGCGTGAGAAGGAGAGTTTGGGGTCGACAATTGTGTTTGATGCGCTGGTGACCGGCGAGATCGATTGCTACGTCGATTACACCGGGACGATCTGGGCCAATTACATGAAGCGGGAGCGGACTGCGGATGCGGATACGGTGCTGGATGCGGTGACGCGCTGGCTGAAAGACGAGCATGGCATCGTGTGCCTGGGGCGGTTGGGATTTGAGAACGCTTATGGGCTGGCCATGCGCAGCGCGCACGCCGAGGAACTCGAGCTGGAGCAAATCGGGGATTTGAAGCCACATGCGCCGGAGATGGAGATCGGCGGCGATTACGAGTTCTTCGGGCGGCCCGAGTGGGAGGCGATCAAGAATGCGTATGGGCTGAGTTTCGCGGATCAGATCAGCTATGACTCGACGTTCATGTACCAGGCGGTGGCTAATGAGGAGGTCGACGTCATCTCGGCGTTCACCAGTGACGGGCGCATAGCAGCGTTCGACCTGGTCATCCTGGAAGATCCGAAGAATGCGATTCCGCCGTACGATGCGGTGTTGCTGCTGGGGCCGCAGGCGTCTGAGAAGGAAGTGTTGATTGAAGCGTTACAGCCGTTGATTGGTTCGATTCCGGTGGAGACGATGCGGCAGGCGAACTACATGGTGGATCGAGGAGAGGAGAAGCGGACGGTGGGGGCGGCTGCGGATTGGCTGCAAGCGCAGATTCTGAAAGGTGACCGCGGTGGGTGAGGCGTAAAGGGGGTGTTGGGTCTCGTTCGCAAACCAGTGATGTCGCGGGCGTTGCGTGAAATCCGCGCAGAGCGACCGTGACTGCGGTATGGACCAGCGCTACCATTCTGCTGCGTTTTTGGGCCATTTTGAAGTGTCTCCAAGTTCTTGAGAAGTTCGGAGGGAACCTGATGCGAGAGAATGTGTCGATGCGCCGATTCCAGATGGCGTTGGGTGTTTGTCTTATGGGGGTTGTTGCTATTGGCCATCCGGTGCAGGCGGAAGAGCTTCTGGTGCCACAGGAGTTTGAGGCGATTCAAGCGGCGATTCAGGCCGCGGTGCCGGGTGATGAGGTCGTGGTAGCGCCGGGGACCTATGCTGAGAGCATTGATCTACTCGGCAAGACGATCGTCGTGCGCAGTACCGACGGTGCCGCGGTTACGACGATCGATGCCACCGGTCTGGGGGAGTTCGGTGTGACCGTTGCCAACGGTGAAGGCGCCGGGACGCGGGTAGCCGGCTTTACATTGCTGGGTGGCAGCGACGCCGGCGTGCGCGTGTTCGAGTCGAGTTTGGCGTTGGCGGACTGTGACATCATCGGGCCGAGCGGCGGTGTTTCGGCCGAAGCGGCCACCGTCACGATCGACGGGTGCACGTTTGGGGACAACCACGCCTTCTTCGGCGGCGGGGTGGATGCATACCTGAGCGACGTGACTATTGTGGATAGCACGTTCGTCGGCAACACCTCGCAATACGGCGGCGCCGTGTCGGTCGCCGGCGGTTCAGTCAACATTACGAACAGCACGTTCAGTGAGAACACCGCACAGCAGTTCGGTGGGGCCATCTACACCAACGCGGCGAGCGTATTGATCGATGGCATTACCGCGACCGACAATGGATCGGTCACCGAGCAGGAAGATGGGTCGTACATCATTCAGACCGGCGGTGGCGGCGGGATCTTCGTCAAGGAGAGCACGGGTAGCCTGCTGAACAGCCGGTTTGCGGGAAATGGCGCGTTCAGCGGTGGTGCGATCTACATCCGCGAGAGCTCGGATTTCACGGTCGCGAATGTGCTGGCGAATGACAACTTCGCCGTCAATGGCGGCGGGTTTTACATCAACACGTGCAGCCCATTGATCACGAACGTGACGGTCGTGAACAATCGCAACGGGTTCTTCGCCTATTACAACTCGCAGCCGTCGGTCGTGAACAGTATCTTCGCGGACAATGGTGACGACCTGTCGGGCTATGCCTTTGCGGGGCAGGGGATCACGCAGTTGTCGCGCAGCCTGGTGAACGGATTCGTGAGCATCTACGCGACGGACATCGGACCGGGAGTCTTGCAGGATGCGGATCCGCTGTTGGACGCGGCGTTTCAACCCACCCTCGACTCGCCGGTGATCGACGCGGGTGATAACACGGTTGTGCCTGAAGGTCTGCTGACGGATCTGAACGGCGCGCCGCGCTTTGTGGATGTGCCGGCGGTGGAAGATACCGGCGTCGGCGATCCGCCGCTCGTGGACTTCGGGGCGTTTGAGTATCAGGTGCAGGAGCGCACGGAGTCGCGGGATCATGGCCGGCATAACAGCCTTCGTCCATCGCGTGGGGCGTTGTTTGGCGGTGGTTTGCTGCGATAGCGGCTCTGGTCGGAAGTGGTGCGTGAACCGGGCCCGGGAGTGACACGCGTTTGGGTGTCTCCCGGGCCCGTGCCATTTGGTATGCGAACGAGTCGGGGTTGTCAGTCGATCAACTCGGTCTCGGGGGTATTGGCCGGTTTTTCGGGCAGGCGGAACTGGTTGGGGCGGTCTTTGATGACCTTGCGGAGCCAGGTTTCAGAATAGCGCTGCTCCTGCGGGCGGCCGTTTTCATCCTTCACGTAACCGTCGTTGTACTTGCAGATCAGGTGCTCGCCGAGTTGCCGCCAGCGTTTGACGACGAGTTCGGCGTGCGAGACCGAGTAATCCGTCAGGTAGCGCTGCATGAGCTTGGGATTGTTCTCGTGCAACCTGAGCGCCGTGGCCTCGATGGCGGGTTGGAGGGCAAGGAAATTCCCTTCGAGTTCGTGTTGCACGGCTTGAATGTCACTTTTCATCGCGTCGTAGCGGAGATTGGCGAAGTTGGCGACGAAGTTGAAGACCCACCAGGCTGAGTCCCACGAGAATTGGCGCAGGCCGCCGACCGTGTATGACTCGGGCAGCTCGGTGATGCCGCAGTAGAGGGGGACGTAGCAGCAGAAGTATGTGTCATCGACGGCGTACCAGTAGACGCCGCCGATGGGATCAGGCAGCCAGTGACGGGATTGGGAGACGAAAGTGAAGCCAGTTTGCTGGGTCGAGATGGGGCGTTCCCAGGCGTATTCGGCGCCGTCGACGGTCCAGTGCATCGGTCGGCAGCGGAGGGGTGAGCCGAAGGGCCCGGCGGCGACGCCCGTGGTCATGTCGATTTCCGTGTTTTCGTAGTGGTCGCGCATGAGCGCGAAGACGTCCGCGACGGAAAGCGGCTGATCGGGCCTGATCCAGAGTGGATAGGGTTCGGCATCGGCTTCGCCGCGATGGTAGGCGGCCGAAAGGTTGAGCGAGGGAGCAGTCCGGCGGAGGAGTGACCAGACGCGGGCGTCGGCGTAACGTTTGTTCTTGGGGGTGTCAGGACAATACGCTTGGCGGAAGCTGAAGGGCTGACCGCTGGCGGGGTCGTAGTAGCCCTTGTCCGTGGCGAGGGTGATGACGTTGTCCGAGTACCGGCAGTTGTCAGGATCGTCGAGGGGGAAGGTGTCGATGCGGGCCTTGTTGGCGTGGCACGAGACGTAGCCATCGGGGACGCGGCGGGCGACCCATACCGCACCATCGCCGCCGGGGCCGGGGCCGATCATCTCGAGGATCCAGGCCTCGCGAGGGTCACCGATGGAGAACGATTCGCCGGTCGAGCGATAGCCGTATTCGGCGACGAGGCTGGTCATGACGTCGATGGCTTCGCGGGCGGTGCGGGCCCGTTGCAAGGCATATCGCATGAGATCCCAGTAGTGCAGCAGGCCGTCGGGGTTCTGGAGTTCCTTGCGGCCGTCGAAGGTTGTTTCGGCGATGGCGAGCTGATGCTCGTTCATGAGGCCCACGACGGCGTAGGTGTGCGGGACCTGTTTGATGCGACCACGAACGTTGCCGGACCAGTCCTTGACTTCGATTGACGTGTCGGGCTCGTGGTTGGCGGCGGGGGTGCGGCGGAGGTGCGGGTGGAATTCGCCGTCACAGGTGTAGGTGATGATGGTGGAGCCGTCGGCGGTGGCGCCCGGGGTGACGAGGAGATTGGTGCAGTCGGCCAACGTAGTCGCTGGGGTAAGGAGGGTGACAATCAGGGAGACCGCGAGGACCGCTGGCACGTTATTGCGGAGGACTGAGGTGATGGACGGGCTGGTACGCATGGTGAAATCCGTTGTGTGGGTGGTAGCGCCGGGGCCCGGCACAGGGCGGCGCGAGGACCTTTGCTCGCCAGAAACCGGCATTCTATGCGAGAAAGACGGGTTTTTCGACAAGCGGACGGGAGCCGTGGGGGGGGGGCGGGTCTGCGAACCTGGGCGAATTGGCGGATGACCGGCTGGTCAGGCGTCTTTGTTGAAGGAGACTTCCATTTTGAAGTCGCCTTCGTCGCAGTTGAAGGGCACTTCGATCCAGACGGATTTGGTGGGGTACTTCATCTTGTAGTCGCAGCCGTCGACGACGGTGGGGAGGCTGAGTTCGGGCGGTGGATCGAGGTCGAACTTGGATTTGGCGGAGCCGCCGACCATGTTGGCCATTTCCGCCAGGGCGTCCGTGACTTCCTGGTTGACGTCCGAGAATTCGCTGCCGGCGAGTTTGCCGGCGAGTTTGAGTGCGGTTGGCAGGGGGAAACTGAGTGCCACGACGCCGTGGGCGTTACCGCTGATGCCGATAATGGAGGTGAGTGTTTCGCCCTGACGTTCGATGGCCCCGGAGCCGGCGCGGACATCGAGTCGCTTGATGGGGGTGTCGAGCATGGTTTCGAAGACGCTCTCGATGCTGCTGATGAAGGGGTTGATGTATTCGGCTTTCATGCGGACACTCCCACGCGGGTGGTGCTGAGAAGCGGCAGTTCGAGCATCGGTTGCTGCCAGCGCGTTCATCACGTGGCCGGGGGGTTTCCTGTAAACAGTGTGATTGACGGGTTTCTGCTGAGACGGCGGTTGCTCGGCTGCCGGGAAATTGCGCGGTCGAGGTCCGAGAATGTGGGGCTGAGCGGTTTGGCACGGTGGGCGGGCGAGTTATAGTGGGTGCGGCCCAGCCCGGTGCGGTCACGCGGCTCGGCCAGGCACATATGCTCGAGTCCGGCACTTCCAAGCTCTTGGCGTCGACAGGCGTGGTACATCATTCGCGTCGGCATGCGGCGGTGCGCACGCGGGAGTACGTCTTTTCGCAGTTGATCCCATATATCGGGAACAAGCGGAAGTTGTTGCATCTGATCGAGATGGGCTTACGGACGACCGGGCTTGCTGGGGGGACGTTTGTGGACCTGTTTACCGGAAGCACGGTGGTGGCACGTTATGCGAAGAAGCGGGGCCACCGCGTGGTTGCGAACGACTGGGAGCCGTATGCTCATGAGACGGCGCGGGGGACGGTGGTCCTGAATCGGCCGCCGGCGTTTCGAAGGCTGGGCGGTGTCGAGGGGGTATTTGCGAGGTTGAACAACCTGCCACCGGTGCGGGGGTATGTGGCCACGCACTTATGTCCGGTGGATGACGAGTGTCCAGACGTGCGGCGGGAGCGGATGTTCTTCACGCAGGAGAATGGGCGGCGAATAGACGCGATTCGTGAGCAGGTGGCGCAGTGGGAAGCTGATGGCGTGATTGGTCCGGATGAGCGGGCGTACATTTTGGCGGCACTGATCTACGCAGTCAGCTATGCGAGCAACACGAGTGGCGTTTTCAAGGGGTTTCACAATGGGTGGGGTGGGAAGACGGGGACGGCCCTGTATCGGATTCGTCGGCCGTTGATGCTGGATCCGCCGGTGTTGCATGACAATGGGCAGCAGCAGCTTGCATTCTGTGAGGATGGGCAAGCGTTGGCGGGGGTGCTGGCGGAGCGGCTGGGGCGGCCAGCAGACGTCGTGTATATCGATCCGCCTTATAACCAGCATCCGTATGGCAGTAATTACCATGTACTGACGACGGTGGCCTTGTGGGACAAACCGGCGGTGAATCCGAGCATATGGGTGAACGGACGGACGGTCGACAAGTCGGCTATTCGGAAGGACTGGCGCAGGGAGCGGCGGTCGGCCTACAACACGGCGCGGGAGGCGTTGCCGGCGTTGGGAGCGCTGGTGGGGCGGATTGAGGCCCGCTGGATTCTGATGAGCTACAGCACGGACGGGAACATGCCGCTGGAGGGTGTGCTGGAGACGTTGGCAGCGCGTGGAGCGCTGCGCGTGTTTGCACAACGCTACAAGCGCTATCGGGTCAGTACGCCGCGAATGTCACCGAAGCCGTACAACGTGGAGTTTGTGGCGGTGGTGGACACAGCGCGGCGGGCGACGCGACGGCGCGTGGAGCGCATCGCGGCGGCGTTGACGGCGGCGGAGGCGTGGGATGGTGTTGGAGCGTGCCGGCCGTTTGCGTGTGAGTAGGCTTGGACCGTACTTCCGCATTGAGGTGCGGGTGTGCCGCCAGCGTGACGCAACAACTGGAAACCGGAGCCACAGGGGCGCGGTGATCAAGACCCTGGTCTTAGCGCACCGGTTCGGTGCCGGGTAGACGGCCGGCGTCGGGTTTGAGCGGGCTGTCGGCCTGTTTCTTCTCACGTAGCGCGGCGCTGGCGATGCGCATTTCCATCAGGGCGAGTTGGAAGGCGAGGGTGGCTTCGGCGCCCTGGTTTTCGTTGACGCGTTGCGGGTGCAAGCCGTCGTAGCAGCCGCCGGTTTCCGGGTCGTAGAGGGAAAGCCCGACGTCGTTACGGCCCATGAACCAGTCGAAGGCCGTCTGGGCGTGGTCGAACCAGCGCCGCTCGTTGGTGACGCGGTGTGCTTCGAGGCAGGCGGCGACGGTGGCGTAGGCTTCGATGGGCTGCTGATCGAAGCGGGCGCGGGGGTTGCCGTGGCGATAGAAGCCGTTGACGCCGATCGGAACGAAGTGGCCTTCGTCAGCGGTTTGCACCTGGCAGAGCCAATCGAGTGCTTCGAGGCCGGCGGCAGTCATCTCGCCGCGGACGAGCCAGCGGCCGCAGAGGATGAGGGCCTGTGAGAGGCGGGCGTTGTCATAGGTGAGTTCGGGCTCGAACCAGTGCCAGTCGTACCGCTTGTGCTGGCGATACTGGGCGAGGAGTCGGCCGGCGAGGGCTTCGCGGGCGTGTTTGGCGCTGCTGTCGCCGTAGAAGCGGCGCAGGTACTCGTGGATGGCGATCAGGGTATGGGCCCAGCCGCGCGGGCTCATAAATTCGATGGTCGGTGGCAGGGCTTGGGTGAAGAGCCAGCCGGCGACGCTGCGGAGGCGTGGATCGTTCGAGCGGCCGGCCACGGTACCGAGGGCCCACATGGCGCGTGCGTGGCTGTCTTCCGAGCCGGTCTCGTCGCGCCATTGGCGGGTGTAATCCAGGTTGCTGTGGAAGCGGCGGGAGTCCTTGTCGAGGGCGTGCCAGAGGAAAGCCATGTAGCGTTCGGATAGCTGTCGAGCGCGCGTGGCGACGTCTTCGTCGTCCGAGGCGTCCAGCAGGGTGGTGAGGATCAGGGCGCGGGCGTTGTCGTCGGTGGCGTAGCCGCGATCGTAGTTGGGGATTTTTCCGATGGCGTGCTGGATCAGGCCGGTGTTATCCGTCAGCCGCTGGAGGTGCGTGATGTTCAGTGGAGGCAACTCGGCCGGTCGCCGGAGCGAGACGCGGGCGTGGCGGGCGCCGCGCGGTTGGCGGGCGCGTTCCTCGCGGGCGCGGACGAAGGCGCGCATGTACTGGCGCGCGACGGCGGACCAGACCATGTCGCGGCCGTAGATGTAGGCGCGTTTGCGGATGGCGTGGCGGGTGACCTCGTCATCGAGCAGTTCGAGCATGGCATCGCCGATCGCGTCGGGGTTCTTGAACGGGACGAGGCGGCCGCGGTCATCGGCGAGGAGTTCCTGGGCGTGCCAATAGGGAGTGGAGATGACGGCTTTGCCGGTGCCGACGGCGTAGGCGAGGGTGCCCGACGTGATTTGTTGTTCGCTGAGGTAGGGGGTGACGTACAGGTCGGCGGCGCCGATGTATTCGACGAGTTCGCTGAGTTCTACGAAGCGATTGTGGAAAAGGACATTGTCTTCGACGCCGAGCTCGCGGGCGAGCTTTTGCAGGGATTCGCGATAGCGCTCGCCCTCATGTTCGATCCAGTAGGGGTGCGTGGCGCCGAGGATGAGGTAGGCGACGTTGGGGTGGTTTTTCACGACACGCGGCAGGGCCTGGATTGCGTACTCGAGGCCCTTGGATGGTGCGAGCAGACCGAACGTGAGGATGACGGGGCGGCCTTCGACGCCGAAGCGGTCCTTGTAGAAGTTCGGATCGACGAAGGGGACGTCGGGGATGCCGTGGGGGATCAGTTCGATCTTGTCGGGGTGGACGTCGTAGATGTCCTGGAGAAACTCGACGCCGCGTTCACTCATGGTGACGAGTTTGTCGCTGAGGTTGACGAGTTCTTCGAAGACGGTGCGGAATTCGGGTTTGGGCGGATCGCGCAGGATTGTGTGGCATGTTGTCACGATCGGCATGCGGAGTCGGCGCAGCAACTCGAGCACGTGCTGGCCGGCCGGGCCGCCGAAGATGCCGAATTCGTGTTGGACGCAGACGAGGTCGACGTCGTTGAGGTCGATGAAATCGGCGGCGCGGTGATAGGATTCGAGTTCCTGCTCCTGGATTTCGAAGCGCACCCGTGTTGGATAGTTGTAGCCCTGGGGGGTGTCGTTGACGGCCAGTGCCAGGCAGCTCAGGTCGCGATACTCGGTGGTCAGGGCCTCGCACAGGTCGGCCGTGAAGGTGGCGATGCCGCAGAGGCGGGGGATGTAGTTGCCGATGACGGCGAGGCGGCGGACCTCGCCCGGCTTGCGGTGATCGTCGCCCTGTTCGTGCTGGGTATCGAACCAGATTGGCTTTGGTTTCATCGCATACTCCCGCATGAGCAGGCGTGGTCAATGTGCCTGCAAGCGCCCCAAAAACTCCTGGAAAGGACCTTTGGCGCCCGGAGCATGATCCGCGCTGTCCCCCTGCCGCGACTGTTGCAGTGCCGCGACACGAGCGGGCTCCGTCCCGCGCTGGTCGTTGACGACGTATTGTCGCATTTGCGCCCCGCTGTTGCAAGCTGTTGCCGGGTGGTGGCGGTGGCAAAGGCATGGGGGTGCGTTACAATTCGCTTTTCACAAGTCCACCGCGTCCGAGGTGAAGCATGAGTCCTATTGCGATGACCCTGTTGCTCGTTGTTTCGCTGGGTATCTTTGGCTGGTCGGCTCGTCGCCGCTGGCAACTGATGCGCGTGGCGCAGCGTCCGGATAATCGGGGGGATCGCATCGGGGAGCGGATTGGCAGCGTGATGCAGTATGTGTTCGGGCAGCGGCGCATGCCGCGCTATCCGGCGGCGGGCTATGCGCATGTGATCGTGTTTTTCGGGTTCATTGTGTTGCTGTTGAACTCGGTGATGCTGTGGGTGCGGGGTTACGATGCGGACTTCACGTTCTGGGGCGTGCTGGGGCTGGATAGTCCGATTGGCGCGGTCTACGCGTTTCTGCGTGATATCTTCACGATGCTGGTGATCGTGGGGGTGGTGGTTTTTTTCTGGAACCGCGTGGTGTTGCGGCTGAATCGGCTGACCCTGAACGTGGAGGGTTTGCTGATTCTGGGGATCATCTTTGTGATGATGGTGGCCGACTTTGTGTATGAGGGTGTTGAAATCAATGCACCGGTCGAGGCTGGTGGGCATGGTGGCGAATTCCAGGCGGCGATGCCGTTCGCGTCGTTGACGGCGGTGATGCTGCGGCCGCTGCCGGGTGGGGTGGAGCATTTTCTATGGCATGCAGGGTTCTGGGCGCACGCGGCGCTGGTGTTGATTTTCCTGAATATCCTGCCGTACGGGAAGCATTTCCACGTGCTGACGGTCGTGCCGAACGTGTTTGCGCGCGACTTGGGTCCGCGGGGGCGCATTGCGCCGATTCGTGATATTGAGGACAAGGTCGAGGCTGAAGAGACGCTGGGCGTGAAGACCGCGCGTGACTTGTCGTGGAAGGACGTGCTCGATCTTTATACGTGCACCGAGTGTGGGCGTTGTTCGGATCAGTGTCCGGCGACGAGCACCGGGAAGCTGCTGTCGCCGAAGCACCTGAGTATTCACCTGCGCGATCACATGTACGACAAGGATCGGGAGTTGGTGGCGTGGGCGCAGCAGCCGAAGGGCGAGAGTCAGGGCGGTGATGACGAGGCAGCCGAGAAGTTCGTGCTGGTGCCGGAAACGATCAAGCCGGAAGTGCTGTGGGCGTGTACGACGTGCAGTGCGTGTGAGGAAGAGTGTCCGGTCTTCATCACGTACATCGACAAGATCGTGGGGCTGCGGCAGAATCTGGCGATGGAGCAGGGGGAGTTTCCGGAGCAACTCCAGACGATGTTCCAGGGCATCGAGAACGCAGGCAATCCGTACAGCTATCCGAATGACCAGCGGGCGGACTGGGCGGAGGGCATGGAGATTCCGCTGATGGCCGAGAACAGTGACGTCGATTACCTGTATTGGGTGGGTTGTGCGGCGTCGTTTGATGATCGCAGTCGGAAGATTGCGAAGGCGTTCGCGAGCTTGCTGAAGGAGGCCGGCGTGAAGTTCGCGATCCTGGGGCCGGAGGAGATGTGCAATGGTGATCCGGCCCGGCGGGCGGGCAATGAGTTTTTGTTTCAGATGATGGCGATGCAGAATATCGAGACGCTGAACAACTACAATGTGAAGCGCATCGTGACCGCCTGTCCGCACTGCTACAACACGTTGAAGCACGAGTATCCGGATTTTGGCGGGGAGTACGAGGTCATTCATCACAGCGAGCTGCTGGCGCAGTTGCTCAGGGAAGGCAAGCTCAAGCCCTCACAGCCGGTGCGGATGCAGGTGGCGTATCACGATGCCTGCTATTTGGGACGGCACAATGGCATCTACGATCCGCCGCGGGAGGTGCTGCGGGCGATTCCGGGAGTAGAGGTGGTGGAGCCGGAGCTTACGCGGGATCGGGGGATGTGCTGTGGTGCTGGCGGAGCGCAGATGTGGAAAGAGGAGGAGGAAGGCGCGGAGCGCGTCAATCATCGACGGACGAAGCAGTTGCTGAACGTGTTGCCGGGAGCTGGCGCTGAGACGGCGTTGGGCTCGGCGTGTCCGTTTTGTAAGACGATGTTGACGGATAGCCTGGCCGATCTGGATCACGAGGCGGTGGAGCAGGTGGATGTTGCGGAAGTCCTGTGGCAGTCAGTTGGGGCAGCGGAGCCGGCCATGCAGGAGGCGTCCGATGCGGATTCGTGAGGACGGAGTGTAAGTTGTGAGCGATGCAGAGAGGCATCCGGATGCGCGGCCGTTAGAGAGATTGGCGGATGGCTGGCAGCATCAGTTCAAGCCGTTGGAGCCGATCGATGTGACGCGCACGCAGACGGCGTCGGAGTTGCTCGACGCGATGTCGAGAACGGCGTTCAGCGGCCGCAGTCTGGGGGAGGCGGCGGAGATCCTGCATACGATGGCGACGGACGCGGACTGTTTCGTCGTGATGACGTTGTCGGGGGCGATGACGATGGCAAAGCAGGGGCTGTTGATCACGGAGATGATCGACCAGGGGCTGGTGGATGCGGTGGTCAGCACGGGGGCGCTGATGTGTCATGGGCTGATCGAGCAGAGCGGAAGGACACACTTCCGGGTGGACCCGAGCTGGACTGACGACCGGCTGTACGAAGAGGGCTATTGCCGCGTGTACGACACGCTGGAGCTTGAGAAGAACCTCGAAGAAGCCGCGGACTTGATGTTCGAGGTGTTGCGCACGTTGCCGCCGGGGCAGGCGCTGGGCAGTCACGAACTGAACTGGAAGATCGGTTCGTATGTGGCCAGTAAACAGCCCGGACGCGGGATTCTGCAATCGGCGGCGAAGCGGCAGGTGCCCGTGTACGTGCCGGCGTTTACGGACAGCGAGTTGGGACTGGATGTGTACAGCTATAACGCGATTCAGCAGGAAGAGGGCGGGACGCCGATACAGGTCGACTTGTTGCGGGATATTGAGGACTATTACGAGCGATGTCGAAAGGCGCGGCGATTGGGGCTGTTCACGGTTGGCGGGGGGGTGCCGCGGAATTGGGCGCAGCAAGTCGGGCCACTGGGTGAGATTCTGGAACGTCGCACCGGTGGCAAGTCGGGCGAGTTTATCCGTTTTCAGTATGGCGTACGGATTTGTCCCGAGCCGGTGCACTGGGGTGGGTTGAGTGGGTGCACGTATTCGGAGGGGGTTTCGTGGGGGAAATTCGTGAGTGAGCAGGAGGGGGGGCGGTACGCGGAGGTGTTCGCGGACGCGACGATTGCGTGGCCGCTGTTGTTGCGCGGCGTGTTGGAGCGGCTGGGGCGGGTTTAGTGGTCGGGGGTGCGCGGGCTGGCGGCGATTGACGGCGGCTGTCGTGATTTGACGTGGACGGCAGAAGACGCGCACCATGCGCGTAAGATAAGGGTGCCGAAGAACACGGCCGCCGGAGGCCATGAGCATGATGCGGTATGTTGTGAATATGCGGTTGCTGGCTGTCCTTGCGGTACCGTTGCTGGTAATGGCGTGTTCGCGCTCGCAGGCGCCTGCTACGCAACGTTCTGCGAGCGAAGAGAAACCGAGCGAGCCGGCCGACGGAGGACACGAGATGGCATTCAAGCTGACTACGGAGGCATTTGATGCGGGGGCGCGTATTCCGAAGAAGCACACCGGTGAAGGTGAGGACGTTTCGCCAGCGCTGACGTGGGACGCGTTGCCGGACGGGACGGCTGAGTTGGCGCTGATTTGTGATGATCCGGATGCTCCGCGGGAGGAGCCGTGGGTGCACTGGGTAATTTACAAGCTGCCGGCTGAGCTCGGGTCGCTGTCGGAGGGTATGCCGCAGGAACGCGAGTTGACGAATCCGGCGGGGGTGCTGCAGGGGGTGAATTCGTGGCCGGACAATAACATCGGTTATCGTGGGCCGATGCCGCCGGAGGGGCATGGTGTGCATCATTATCACTTCAAGCTGTTTGCGCTGGACACGAAGCTGGAGATTCACCCGGGGGCGACGAAGGCTGAGTTGTTGAAGGCGATGGACGGGCATGTGCTGGCGGAAGCGGAGCTGATTGGTACGTATGAGCGGTAGGTTGCAAGTTGCCTTGACGCATGGTGTCATAACGTCGTGGGTTCCGTAGCATTGACGATTGCCGGTTCGGATCCGTCGGGTGGGGCGGGTATTCAGGCGGATCTGAAGACGTTTCATCGGCACGGGGTATACGGGACGAGCGTGGTCACGCTGCTGACGGCACAGAATACGCGCGGGGTTGCGGCAATCAGTGTGCTCGAGCCGGACCTTGTGGTGGCGCAGCTTGATGCGGTGCTGGCTGATGTGCCGCCCGTGGCGGCCAAGACCGGGGCCTTGGGCCACGCGGCGGTGATCGAGGCGCTGGCACAGCGGGCGCCGGCGTTTGGGTTTCCGTTGGTGGTTGACCCGGTCATGATCAGCAAGCATGGGCATATGCTGCTCGATCCGGATGCGGTACGCGTGTTGCGCGGGCGGTTGCTGGCACATGCGTTTCTGGTTACGCCGAATATGCCGGAGGCGGCGGCGCTGGCGGAGATGGAGGTCGAGGATGTTGCCGCAATGGAGCGGGCAGCGGTGAAGCTATCGCTGCTCGGGTTGCCACACGTGCTCGTCAAGGGTGGGCGGCTTGCGGATGCGGCGGTGGACGTGCTGTGTACAGAGGGGGAGTTGCACCGGTTTTCGTCGCCACGGATTGACACGGTGCATACGCACGGGACGGGCTGCGTATACTCGGCGGCGATCACGGCGCGGCTGGCGCGGGGTGAGGCGTTGCCGGCGGCAATACAGGGTGCGAAGGCGTTTGTCACCGAAGCGATCAGCAAGGCGCCGGGGCTGGGTGCGGGCGCGGGGCCGATAGACCTGTTCGTGGAGCCGCCATCTGTGGCGGGGCCTTAGCGCGGCCAGCGTTCTTCTGTGACTGGCAACGTTGGGAAGTCTGCGTGGGGTTCGAGTTGGTACCAGAACGCCGTGGAGGCGATGTCGTCGGTGAGCGGTTGGAACTTGCCGTTGGGCCACCAGCCGAGCGCTTGCACGGTGACGCGCAGCCGTTTGGTGAAGCGGATGGGGTCGAGGATGTGCCAACGGTAGAGGCCGTACTTCGGCACCTCGTTGTCGACGTGGCGGACGAGCGGCAGCCCGAGGAAGGGTGTTGAGAAGGGGTCTTCGCGGCTGTTGTCGTTATAGAATCCCCACGCGCCGCCGAAGTAGTCTTCGGTGCCGGTGCCGCAGATGGTGGGGAATTCGTGGTCGTCGTCGAGGTAGAACTTGAGCTCGCCCTCGCCCCACCAGCCGTTGGAAAGGGCGGTCCAGGCGAGGTAGGTGCCGACGTAGTGTCCCTGGCCGGTCACGTTTTCGATGAGGGTATGTTCGGGATGGTTGCGGGTTGTGAGGGAGCGTCGCCATTGGGCGTGCAGGTAGGCGGCGTGGTCGGGGATCTCGGTGAGGGCGTAGGTGATCTGGTAGAAGAAGCCCTGGATCTTCTCGCGGTGTTCGCTGGTGACGGTGATGCGCGCTGAGTGGCGGAAGGGCATGGGCCAGTAGCAGTTGAAGCCGCCGGCGGGATTCACGGCGACCGGCCAGGAGTTGACCTTGGTGCGCAGGGCGTGTCCGCAGGCGAAGAAGTCGCCGAGGGGGACTTCGATGGAGGGATTGGGTTCGTCGTCCCAGTAGAAGCGGAGGATGCAGTCGCGATAGGTCTTGACGTCGGCGGTGATCCAGATGTGTTGGATCAGGCCGGGGCCGGCGATTTCGGCGATTGGCGTTTCCTGGCCGGGTTCGAGATCGATGCAGGGGCGCACTTTCCAGCCTTGGCCGAGGTGGGCGGCGGGGCTTTTTTCGTCGGGCGTGGCCTGGGCGCCGCCGCCGACGGTGCCGGTGGGGTTTTCGGCGCAGATGGAGCGGGTGGGGGCGGACTGAATGAGGGGCAGGTTACCGAGGCCGTTGAGGAAAGGTGCGGTGGGGGACTGCATGGAGGGCTCCTTCGCGCCAGGAACAAACGGGCGATACGTAAGCGGAGATGTTGATCGGGAAGGCGCGTTGTTGCAAGCGCGCGTGGGGGGAGTTGGGGCGATACCGGGAGTTGCAGAGCTTGTAGTCGGTTGCTGTGTGGCAGCGTGCGGTGCCAGTTGATCAGGCCAGTGGCAGGAAAGTTGGGGAGCGCTATACTTCAGATTGAAGGTAATCAAGGTGTAATCGGGTCGGGTATACGATAGCGAGCCGTCTACCGGACCGAGTTGGTGCGCAGACTGTGTCTGCTGCGATTTGCGGGCTAAATGACGCTGGGAACTGGGTACTAGAAGCGTTCTGCTCGCTGCGTCCGACCGATTACAGGGCACGCATGATCGCGCAACGACGTCTGCGTTTCGGTCTGAGCCGTGGTTTGATGCGCTACCGCGGCAGATTTCCGAAGAGGTGTAATATGCAACTTGGAAGAGCGGCAGCCTATGCAGTTTTTGCGACCGTGCATCTTGCCGAGCGCGGCAACGGCCGGCCGATCCAGGGCAAGGACATCGCCGATGCCTGCGGGATTCCGTCGGGGCATTTGCTGAAGATCCTGCAACAACTGGTGCGTGCGCAGGTGCTGAGCAGTGAGCGTGGGCCGGCGGGCGGTTTTGTGCTGCGAAAATCGCCGAGCGACATCAGTGTGCTCGAAATCGTGGAGGCGATTGAGGGTCCGATCAACGGTGACTTGCTCCTCCGCAACGTGGCGGATCGAAAGGAGCAGGCGCGGGTACGGTTGGAGCAGACGTGTCAGGAAGTTGCGGACTTTGCCAAGCAGCGCCTGTCCAAGGCAATGATTGCGGACTATGTTGGCAATGGTGCCACCAGCCACGCGTGAGAATGAGGCGACCGGGAGCGCTACGCGTAGCCGTGGAGGCAGCTTCCGGAAGGTACAGGAACCGACATGCGGCGACACCCGGTGAGATTTCGAGTGTCGCCGGTTTTTTGTTCGGTTTGGGGGACGCCCTGTGCTAATATTTTGGTTTGGCTGAGATGTTGCATGTCGGGTCGCGGGCGAGCGATGATCCGGCGTGACCGGGTGATGATTACGAGGAGGAGTGGACGATGGCGAGGAGATGGTGGGTAGTGGGGCTCTGTGCGCTGGTAGGAGTTACGGGTGCTGCGGGCCAGCAGTTTGTGGAGACGTTTGACGGGGCCAGTAACGTGGGCGGTTGGACGTATGGCGGGCCGATCGAGTCTTTTCCGCCGAGCGGCGGTAACCCGGGTGCGTATCTGCGCAGTCTGGATCTGGATACGTTTGCGCCGCGGCCGCGGACAACGGGCGATTCGATCTTCACCGGCAATCTGCGCGAGCTCCAGACGACGTCGATTGGAATCGACTTGTTGACTATGGACGTTGACTTCTCGGCGGAAGACCGGCCGCTGTCGCTGGTGCTGATCAGCGACAATGGCACGCCGGCTGACGGGAGTGACGACTGGGGTGCGTTTCAGATCGGTCCGGAGGACATCCCGGTACCGGGTGAGGGCTGGAAGTCGTTTGACTTTGAGGTACCGTCGCAGGAGACCTCGTTGCCCGCCGGTTGGGGCACGATTGTCTTTGGGCCGAATTCGCCGACCGACCCGGACTGGAACGATGTGATCACGGACGTGGCGCAGACGCAGTTCTTCTACGGTGATCCGGAAGGGTTCTTCATTTTCCAGATGTGGGACGTGGGGATGGACAATCCGCGCATCAGTTACATTCCGGAGCCTGCGGCGGGATTGCTGGTGTTGATGGGATTGTGGGCGTTGCGACGTCGGTAGCACGTCAGCGTCCAACGACGCCGGGCGCGAGCGGCTTGAAGCGCAGTACGTAGTATGGCGGTTTGGAGGCATCCGTGCCGGCGTTGAGGACTGGGCCGCGGTGGAGTTGGTTGGTGACGAAGTAGAGTTGCTGGTCGGGGCCGAAGCTGAAGGCGTCGGGCCAGGAGAGGCGCTCGTCGTCGCTCAGCAGGATGCGGTAGTTGCCACCCGTAGCGATCACACCGACGGCGTCGTTGGCGATATCTGAAATGTAGACATTTCCGGCGGCGTCCATTGAGCTGCCGTCGCTGAGCGGTTTGTTGGCGTAGTGTTCGACGCGTTGGGCGAGGACTGCGATAGGGAGCTTCTCATCTCGCAAGGCGGAGGTGGGCACGCGGTACATGGATCGGGCGTGCATGGGGCCGAAGTAGAGCCAGTTGCCGGTGGCGTCGAGGGCGATGGGGTTTATGCCGACGTGCGGACGGAAGGTCGTGCCGTCATCGCGGCGGATCTCGACGGCCTCACCGTCGATCACGAGGTCGATATCGGATGGGATGACGCTTGGGTGTCCCTCAAGGGTGCGGCGAGCGTGGCCGGTGGCGAGATCGACGACGATGAGGGCCGATTTTGGGCCGGCGGGGTCGGCGATGTAGATTGATTCGTGGCGCAGGTCGACGGCGAGGTCGTTGACGAATGAGCCGGGGCGGGTGACGGGGGCTGGCAGGTGAATGACACGGTGGAGGCGATCGGTGCGGGTGTCCCAGGCGACGAGCTTGGGCGTGGAGTCGCCGCGCAGGCCGTTGTCGAGCATCCAGACCATGCCGCGGGGGTCGGACTGGATGCCGAGGACGGCGTCGAAGGTGATACCGTCGTGGTGGGGATTGTTCCATTCGGCGTTGGGAAATGGTATGAGCTTGCCGTCGGGTAGCAGTTCGGCGACGCGGAGGCGGGGGCTGTAGTGCTGGTGGAGACTGAGGATGATGCGGCCGCTTGGCGTGACGGTGATATTGCCGGGGGCAACATCGAGGGCGGCGATGGTTTGGAGCTTGGGTTGTTCGGCCTGTGTAACGCTGGCGAGCGTGAGCAGGACTGACGCAGCAATGGTCGTACGCAGGTACATGGTGGTCTCCCTTCGGCAATCTTGACGCGGCTCCGCGCCATGGGACCGCGAATGCATGTCGGACATCAGAATTCAACGCGAAGCGCGCCGTGTCAATGCGTCTCGACCCATTCCTTCAGGCGGGGCTGGATGACTTCGTCGAAGAGCATGCGGGCGGAGGCGGTGACCGGGATTGCCAGAATCAGGCCGAGGATACCGCCGATGGAGCCGCCGATGATGAGGACGATGAGGACGGTCAGGGGGTGGAGGTTGGTGGCTTCACCCTGCACGAGTGGTGTGATAACCCACGATTCCATGCTCTGGGTGATGGCATAGACGATGAGCGGTGCGACAAGGACGCCGAGCCAGGTGAACGTGATAGCCGGGTCGGCCTGGGTTTCGAGGTATTTGAGGATGATGGCGGAGGCGGGGCCGGCGACCTGGCCGTAGGGGATGAGGCTGAGGGCGCCGCCGACGAGGCTGACGACGAACCAATAGGGTACGTCGGTGAGCCAGAAGCCGATACAGAAGCCGGTGGTAGTGAACAGGGCGACGACGAACTGGCCGCGGATGTAGCCGCTGAAGGCCTTGTCGACGTTGCAGAGTTGCTTCCAGACTTCTTCGCGGCGGCTGGCGGGCAGGTAGCGTTTGATATTGGCGACGCGGTCGAGGCGGGTGGAGAAGTAGAAGAAGAGCACGAGAATGAGGATGGCCGCGGCGACGAGATACGTTGTAACGCTGATGACGTCGCCGATGAAGCCGAAGACGCGGCCGGTGGCGCTGAGGAGTGATTTGACGGCGGCTTGGGCGTCCGCTGGTTGGGTCGTGGTGTCGGTGGCGAGTGCGAGTTGCTGCTGAGCCAGCGCAGGCAGGTTATAGCGCTCGGAGATGATTCGATAGTACGCGGGGGCGCGTTCGACGAGTTGGATGAGCTGTTCGATCAACTGGGGCAGTAGCCAGGCGGCGAAACTGACGACGCCGACCAGGACGAGGACGAAAAGAACGCCGGCGGAGACCAGGCGCGGGACATTCCAGCGTCGTTGGGCGGATTCGATCACGGGATGTACGACGTAGGCGAGCGCAAAAGCGAGGATGATCGGGATCAAAATGGCGCGGGCCTGGTAGGCGAGCCAAACCGTGAAGATGAGGAATAGCAACCAGAAGAGCTCGCGGCAGGCGCGAATCTGCCAGAGCGGGCGGTCGTGCCAGGGCCGGTCCTGCGAATGTTGCTGGGTCGGTTCGGACATGTTTGGAGTCTAAGCGCCGGGACGCCGTTGCGGCAGGGCGCCGTTGATGATTCTCGTCGCCGGGGCCGTCAGATTACCCTCAGCGTGATCCACCGGCTGTGGGAAGTGTAGTCGTGCCGACGCGTGGGGAAGCGTCAGGTGGGGTAGCGACCGTGACGGCGGCGTTCTTGAGGCGGGCTTCGCCGCGGCGGACCTGGTCGGCGAAGGTGCGGCATTCTTCGAGCAGGGCGTCGAGCATGCGGTCTTCGGTGACGGTTTGTCGCTGTGCGCCCTGGACGTAGATGATGCCGCGGCCTTTCCCGGCGAAGATGGCGACATCGGCGCCCTCGCACTCGCCGGGGCCGTTTACGACGCAGCCCATGACCGCGACCTTGATGGGGATGTCGATCTCGGCGAGCTTCTCGCGGACGGCGGTGACGAGCTTGAACAGGTCGACTTCGATGCGGCCGCAGGTGGGGCAGGCGATGAGCTCGGGTTCGGTGCGGCTTCTCAGTTCGAGTGAACAAAGGAGTTCCTTGCCGTCCTCCACTTCGTGGACGGGGTCGGCAGCGTAGCTGATGCGGATGGTGTCGCCGACGCCGTTGGCCAGCAGCGTGCCGAGGGCGGCGATGGAGCGGATGCGGCCGGTTTCGGGCGGGCCGGCATGCGTGACGCCGAGGTGGAGCGGATAGTCCCAGCGCTGGCTGATGGCGGTATAGACGTCGATGACGAGGCGGGGGTCGATGCTCTTGGCGCTGATGACGATGTCGTGGAAGTTGTTGTCTTCGAAGATGCGGAGGTAGTCGGCGAGCTTGTCGAGCATGAGGCGGACGAGTGTGCCGCGGTAGTCCTGCTCCATCTCGGCTTTTTCGGTGGAGCGCAGGTCTTTGTCGCGGCGTTCGACGATGCTGCCTTCGTTGACGCCGATGCGGATGGGCAGGCTGCGCTCCTTGCAGGCGGCGATGACCTGTTCGACTTTGGGGCGGTCCTGGATGTTGCCGGGGTTGAGGCGGATCTTGTGGACGCCGGCCGCGATGGCTTCGAGGGCCCGCTGGAAGTGGAAATGGACGTCGGCGATGATGGGGACGGGGCTGGCGGGGATGATTTCCTTGAGGGCCTCGGTGTCCTTTTTGTCGGGGACGGCGACGCGGATGAGATCGGTGCCGGCCTGGGCCAGCTTGCGGATTTCGGCGATGCAATTGTCGATCTCGTGGGTGTAGCCGGAGGTCATGGTCTGGAGCGCGACGGGGGCGTCGCCGCCGATTTTGACGTTGCCGACCGTGACCTGACGGGTTTTTCTGCGCGGGGGCATGCGGGGCTCCGGTTTTGGTTCGTTTCCGGGATTGTAGCGGGTGGGGGCGGAGCGGGAAGCGGTGGGGTCGTAAACCCGCTCCTATCGCAAGTCAGCGGACGCGAAGCGGAGTTCGTGGAAGTCGGTGACTGGGCGGTAGCCGACTTGCTGGTAGATGCGGTTGGAGGTGGGGTTGGCGAGGTCGGTGAAGAGGAAGCAGAACTGGTAGCCGCGGTCGAGCCAGTGCTGACTGACGGCGGCGACGAGTGCTGACGCGTAGCCGCGGCCGCGGTGCTCGGGCGGTGTGTAGACGATGTTCACGCCCATGCCGTGCGGCGTGGCCCGCATGGAAGCGGCCATTGCGACGGGTTCGCCGCCATCTTCCCAGAAGAAGAGCACCTGGTCGGCCAGGGCGCGTTTGAGGCGGTCGCCGCGCTGGTCGATGGAGGCGTGGGCGTCGCGTTCGAATGCCTGGGTCCACGCGAAGACGCGCTCCAAGTCGTCCTCCTGTGCATTGATCAGCTTGCCGGATACGCCGGTAACCGGTGTGACGTGATCCAGGCGGTAGATGCGCAGTTGCATGCGCGTTTCGGTGGCTTGCTTGCGAAGCCGCGACCAGGCGTTGCTGAAGTCCTCGGCTGCTCGTGTTTCGCCGACGACTCCGGGCAGCTCGACGCGCGCGGCGTGGATTGCTGCGGCCAGGAATTCGATGGTGGGCGTGTCGGCGGCGCTGACCACCAGGCTGTAGGGCGGCGTCAGCATGGCGGCGGCGACCGGCTCCGCTTGGCGCAGAATGGCGCAGAAGAGGAGATTCTCGTTCTCATGGGCGGGAAAAGCGCCGTCGACGCGGGCCTGGGCGATGCCGATGAGGAGATTGTTCTCGACCTCGCGCTGCATGAGGACGGTGCGGGTGGCGTCGAGGAATGTCCGCGGCGAGTCGTAGCAGACGAAAGTCAGGTCGGTGGACATGCTCTCATTGTACGGTGATCCGGACCCTAGGCCGACCGGCGGGGTCTGTTGCCGATGGGGTGCGCTGCACAGGATTATTCGCTGAGAGGTTCTTCGCGTTCAAGCTGTTCGGCGAGGGAGCGTTGGGGAACGCCGCGGCCGGGTTGGCGTTTGATGAGCTTCTGGGCGAAGAGGTTGTTAGGCACGGAGGTCCGCTGTCCGTCCTCGGTCTTGAGGATGGTGTACATGAAGCTGATATCGACGACCTGGCCGCCGATACCATCGGGGACGAGTTCGATATGCTCGCCGACGTTGAACGGTCGCCAGATGAGGATGACGAAGGTGGCGAGCAGGTTGCTGAGGATGCTCCAGACGGCGACGAAGCCGATGGCGACCATGGCGAGCAGGGTGGTGAGGAAGGTCCAGAGGTTTTCGACCCGCCAGCCGGCGATGGCCACGATGATGAGGACGGCGATGACGGTAAGGACGAGTCGGGCCCAGCGGCGCACGAGGTGGGTGAGGCTCTCGGGGAGGCGCTCGCTGCGCTGCAAGGCGACGAGGGCGGCGACGAGTAGACGGTCGATGACAAGGGCGGCGAGGATGGTCAGACCGGCGCCGCCGAGCTTCTGCCAGGTGAGCGCCTCGAACTTGAGCGGGACGTTCCAGGTCCACAGCAGTGCGGCGAGGGTGCCGAGCAGGACGGCGAGGCGGACCAGCGTTTTGATGATGAAGAGGACGTAGTAGGTTGGGCGCTCGCGAGCGGGTGGCTTCCGTTGTGATTTCCGGCCGGTCTGGGCGCCACCGCCCGCTTCGCCGCCGAGGCGGTAGTCGAGCATGTCGTTGAGGTAGGCGGGGATCAGCAGGAAGGCAAGGATGACCAGCAATGTCAGCATCAGCCCGGCCCCGACGTACGTGACCAGCGCGCCGAAGCCCGCGACCTGCATGACGAACAGTGCCAGCGTGATCAGGAATGCAACGGGATACAGTGCGGTGGCGGTGACGGCCGGCCAACGGGCGTGTGCTTCCAGGGCCGGGCCCAAAACCCGACGTTTTGGCAGAAGAAACAGCAGTAGCAGCAGCAGCAAGCCGGCTTTGAACACTTCGATCAAGGCGCTCTGTACCGCATAGCCGACGTTGGCGATGTAGATCAGCATCGGTACGAGCAGGACGAGCACTGTATAGGCGATCAGCGTGGTCAACCACCAACGGTAGTGGCTGGCGACGTGGTTGGGGCATGGGATGAGACGGTGGGGTGGGCTGTCGGCCTCGAACAGGTGGTGTACGAGTCGGGCGATTGCGACCGAGCCCACCAGCAGGGTCACCAGCGCGATTATGCCGTTGCGCGCAATGGTGTCGTCGATGAGCTGGCTGGTGGCAATGATCAAGGCGGCGGCCACGAGGCCCGGGATCGCGAGGTCGCCGATCATGTTCAGTGTGGCGAGGTTGAAGCGCCCGCTGACGCCGGAGGTGATGCCGCCTTCGTCCGGCTTGGCATGCAGGTATTGGCGGCGGATTTCCTGGGCCAGGGTGACACCATGATGGCGCGACCAGCGCCACAGACCCACGCCGACGAGTGCGGCCAGCAGCACGCCGCCGGCGGCGATCATCCAGCTTTGCGTGGAAACGGCTTGAAGGCTGGCCGCGGTTGATTGCAGGAGTTGCTGGGCGCGGCGCCGGGTGTCGCGCTGCTCGCCGAAGAGTTGGGTTGCGAGGTTGTTCTCCTCGGAGGAGTCGGCAGCGGCGGTGCCGGTCAATCCGGTCCAGAGTGCGCGGGCTTCGCGCCAGGCGGTGGGCCATTCGGTTTCGAGCAGGCCGGCGTCGCGGCTGCCGAGGCGTTGCCAGTGCAGGCTTTGGAGAAGCGTGTCGAGCTCGTCGACGTGCGCGGTGATCTGCGTGCTGGTGGATTCGATGCGTTCGATGATGGGGAGGATGCGCTCGAGGGCAGTTTGCATGGCCTGTTCGAAACGAGTTCGTTCGGCGGTGAGTTCGGTTTCAAGGCGGGCGCGTTCGAGCGGCTCAAGTTCTTCGGTGGCGGCGGTGACTTTGGCTGCGAGCTCGGCGGAGCGTTCGAGGGCGCGGTCGCGTACGGTTTGCCACTCCTGGGCCTGATCAAGCAGTGCGCGGTTGCGTTGCTGCAGGCGTGCGAGCAGGTCGCTGAAATCGCGCTGCTGGCTACGGGCCTGGCGCTGCAATTCGGAGAGTTCGTCGCCGCTGCGGAATTCGAGCGTCTCATCCACGCGATTCCAGTAGGCGCGTGAAGAGCGGATGCGGGTGTTAGCGGTTTCGAGTTGTGTTTCGAGTCGCTGGATGCGGGCGGCGGTCGCGGGGCCGGGTTCCTGGAAGTACTGCAGCAGCACGCGCTCGTGGAACAGCTTCAGATCGATGAGGGCCTGATCGACGGGGCGGGTTGCGTCGGTCTGCTCGGCCTCGAGTTGTTGAACGCGCGTGCGCCCCTGCTCTTCGACGAGGGTTGCGAGCCGTTTGCGGAGCAGGGCGAGCTTGGCGCGGCGGGCTTCGAGCAGGGGCCCGTTTTGCGAGAAGAGGAGTTGTGTCCGCTGACGTTCCAGCGTGAGGTTGCGCAGGGCGAGTTCCTCGGTTGCGATCTGGACGTCGACGAGTTCGCGCTGGGGGCTTGGGCCGGTTTCGGTGGCTGGAGTCGGTGCCGGGGCGGTCGTGGGCTGTTCATGCGCTTCACCGCCGGTGCGTAGCGTTTCGCGTTTCTGACGGAGTGTTTTCAGGTGGGTTTCGGTTTGCTGGCGTTGTTCGTCGAGGCCGGTGGCGAGCTGGGTGGAGCGGCGGGTCTGCTCTTCGGCGAGGACGTTTGTGGTGGTTTCGAGCTCCTGTATTTCGCTCCGCAGTGCTTCGATATTCTGTTGATCGGCGGTGGGTAAAGCGGCAGTTCGTAGATTGCGTGTGGCCTGCTCGATCTTTTCAACTTCCTGGCTGACTGTGGCAAGATGGGATTCGGCGCTGAGTTCCTGCACGCGCGCTTCGAGTTGCGCGGCGCGCTGGAGTTGAGTGCGATACGCCTCCCAGGCGGCGAGCAATTGCCTGTGTTGCTCTCGGCGAGCGGTAACGTCGGGGTCCTCATCGACCGGGCTGGTGGCAGGCTGGGTTGTCGGACGCAGTTCTTCAATGCGCGCCTCAGCCAGTGCGAGGCGGGTGCGCACTTCGTCGGGTGTTTGCGGCACGCTGCGCAGCAGCGCAACCGGCGAAGTCGTGGCGGGATCGGGACTCGGAGGCGAGTTGGCGTGTACTGAGAGACTGGCCCCGATCATGATCAGCATAAGCGCAGCAGTAACCGAGCGAGTGCCAGCCATATTTGTACCTCACCTGCGGACAAAGAAGATGGGGCGGGGTTGCCACAACCCGGCCCCATACCGATGGCCCTGTTATATCGTAGCAGCGTGGGCGCGGCAGCTAGGCGATCGTGACCTCGCTGGATAGATACACGTCCTGGATAGCGTGTAGCAATGCGACGCCCTCCTTCATGGGACGCTGGAAGGCCTTGCGACCTGAAATGAGGCCCATGCCGCCGGCGCGTTTGTTGATGACGGCGGTTTCGATAGCCTCGGTGAGGTCGGTCTTGCCGGCAGAGGCGCCGCCGGAGTTGATCAGGCCGATGCGGCCCATATAGCAGTTGGCGACCTGATAGCGTGTCAGGTCGATCGGGTGGTCGCTGGTCAGTTTTTCGTAGACGTCCTTGTGGGTTTTGCCGAACTTGATTGCGTTGTAGCCGCCGTTGTTCGTCGGCAGTTTCTGTTTGATGATATCGGATTCGATGGTGACGCCGAGGTGATTGGCCTGACCGGTGAGGTCGGCGGCGGTGTGGTAGTCGGTGCCGTCTTTCTTGAAGGCGTCGTTGCGCATGTAGCACCAGAGGACGGTGAACATGCCGAGTTCGTGGGCTTGCTGGAAGGCGTCGGCCACTTCCTCGATTTGGCGGTTGGATTCTTCGGAGCCGAAGTAGATCGTCGCACCGACGCCGACGGCGCCCATGTCCCAAGCCTGCTGTACGAGGCCGAACATGTGTTGGTCATACTTGTTGGGGTAGGTCAGCAGTTCGTTGTGGTTGATCTTGACGAGGAAGGGGATCTTGTGGGCGTATTTGCGGGAGCAGAGGCCCAGCACGCCAAAGGTGCTGGCGACGGCGTTGCAGCCGCCTTCGATGGCGAGCTTGATGATGTTCTCGGGGTCGAAGTACGCCGGGTTCGGTGCGAACGAAGCGCCGGCGGAGTGTTCGATGCCCTGATCTACGGGGAGGATCGACAGATAGCCGGTGCCGGAGAGGCGTCCGTTGTGGAACAGCCAGGCAAGACGATTGATGACGCGGTTATTGCGATCGGAGTTGATGAAGATGCGGTCGAGGTAATCGGGGCCGGGCAGATGCAGGTCTTCCTTTGAGATGGTGGAGCATTTGTGGTCCAGCAGGGCCTTGGCCTTGTCGCCGAGATGTTCGAGAACGTTCGCCATGGTCGTTCCTCCTGATGTACTGGGCTATCGTGTTCGGTTTCGGCGCCTGCATCGACGTCCGTGCGACGCATCGGCGTCCGCCCGCGTGCAGCGCAAACACACTTCTCCCCCAACTGGGAGAGCAGGATTGTAACACGCTGGCGGCCCGATGCCAGCGTCGGCGATAGGCAGAGGAGCATTTGCAGGGGCGGACGTTTCGGTCCGGTGTTGGCCTGCCAAAGGGCTGGATTCAGCCGGCGTCGATCAGGGCCAGCTTCTGGCCGAAGACCTGTTGCAGGGCCGGCCAGAGCTGGGCGTGTTCGCGGTGCTGAAGGTCAGGGTCCTGGCGGACGAGGTCGAAGGCGTCTCCGCGGGCTTGCTGGAGAAGCCCGAAATCGTCGACCAGACTGGCGATGCGCAGTTCGGGCAGGCCGTGCTGGCGTGTGCCGAACAACTCGCCGGGACCGCGTTGACGGAGGTCGGCTTCGGCGATTTCGAAGCCGTCGGTCGTGCGTGCGAGCACATCAAGCCGCTGGGCGGCCTTGTCGCTACGACTACGACAGATCAGGACGCACAGGCTGTTGCGTGTGCCGCGTCCGATGCGACCGCGAAGCTGGTGGAGCTGGGACAGCCCATACCGATCGGCGTGCTCGATCAGCATGATCGTGGCATCGGGCACGTCGATGCCCACCTCGACAACGGTAGTTGAGACGAGCGCATGTAGCTGACCGGCGGTGAAGGCCGCGATCGCCGCGCGTTTCTCAGGTGCTGACATACCGCCGTGCAGCAGGGCCAGGTTGAGGCCGCGCCAGGGGCCTCGGCTGAGACGTTCACGCACTTGGTGGACGGATGCTATCGGGCGGCCCGGCGCTGCGGCTGGTGGGTCTGTCTGCTGGGAGGGCGTTTCATCGGACGAGCCGATCTGTGGGCAGACGACGTAGGCTCGCTCGCCGCCCGCGAGTCGTCCGCGGACGTACCGCATGATGGTATTCCACTGGGCGGGGCGCACGATGCGGGTTTCAGTCTTGCCACGGCCCGGTGGGGGTTGATCAATGACCGAGACGTCGAGATCGCCGAAGACCGTCATGGCCAGGGTGCGTGGAATGGGGGTGGCGGTCATGACGAGGTAGTGTGGCAGTGGGCCCTTGGTGCGAAACTGGTGTCGCTGCACGACTCCGAACTTGTGCTGTTCGTCGACAACGACCAGTGCGAGCCTGTCGAAGGCGATGTGCTTCTGGATCAGGGCGTGCGTGCCGACGACGAGGTCGACATCTCCGGCGGCGATGGCGGTGTGCAGCGACCGCTGCTCGGAGGCCCGTTGGCCGCCGGTGAGCAGGCAGGTGCGGACGCGACTGTCGGCGAGGTATTGCTGGATGTTGTGGTAGTGTTGTTGCGCGAGGAGTTCGGTGGGCGCCATGATGGCGGCCTGGCGACGATGGGCGATGGCGGCGAGGCAGGCATACAGCGCGACGACGGTTTTGCCGCTGCCGACATCGCCCTGGACGAGGCGGGTCATCGGTTGTCCGCTGGCGAGGTCAGTGGCGATTTGCTGAATGACCTTGTCCTGTGCGGGGGTGAGCTTGAACGGGAAGCGGGCCCGGATGCGCGTATCCATGAGTTCGGAGATGGGAAGGCGCTGACCCTGCTGTACCTGCAGGCGTTTCTGGCGGCGCAGGGCCATGGCCAACTCCATCAGGAACAGCTCTTCGTACGCGAGTCGCTGGCGGGCCTGCTGGAGATGCTGCTGGTCCTTGGGCGTGTGCATGCCGCGCAGGGCGGAGCCGCGCTTGACGAGGTTGCGCTTGCGTCTGAGCCGCGGTGGCAGGCAGTCGGGAACGGGCAATGCGGCGTGGGAAAACAGTGTCTCGACGGCGTTGCGAATGGTGGCGGACGTGATGTGTTTGTTGGCAGGGTATACACCGCGGAGGCGCTCGCCGCGGCCGCTCGTATCGGGGTTGTTTTCCGATTGGAGGACCAGCACGCGGGGCTGGATCAGCTCGGGCGCGTCGTTATAGAGCTGCACTTTGCCGGTGGCGCGGACCAAGGCGCCGACGTGCATACCCTGGCCGCCGGCCCGTCGCTGAAACCAGCGGAGCTTGCAGGTGCCGGTGCCGTCGTAGACGTCGCAGCGGAGGCCGGGCGGACGGCCGCTGACGCGTGCGATTTCGCCCTGAATCGTGACGGTGGCACCGGGGGTGATGTCTTCGATGGCGACCTGGCCGCAGTCGAGCTCGTGACGATACGGGAAATAGTGTAGCAGGTCATGAACGGTGTGGACCCCAAGCTCGGCGAGAGCTTCGGCACGACGCGGTCCCACACCCTTGACGAACTGCACCGGACTGTCGTGCTGTAATTCACCCATGTGCGGGGGCCGGCTCGCGTGTTGCAGTGGTTGCACACCAGTGCCACCGACGGTGAATTGCACCGGTTACAAACCGGCGCCACGGGACCGAATCGGAACGGTTACGAATCGGTGTTGGAGGTCTGGGACATAACCTATGGTATGACCAGCACCATGCCCACTTCGATGTGGTTCTTGTCCTTGATCTTGTCGCGATTCGCATCCCAGATGTCGCGCCACCGGGTTTCGTCGTTGTAGTATTGCCGCGCGAGTTTGAAGAGGGTGTCTCCCTTCCGGACGGTGTGGGTGCGCAGGCCGGTCGTGTTGCTATCGATGAGTGTTTCTTCGTTGCTGGTGTCGGTTGTAGCGCTTGTGTAGGTTGGTGGTGGCGTGTACGTGGTATTGTCGTTGGTGTTGAAGCCTTCGGTCTGGAACGGGTCGCCGGCGTACGGGTCGTTGGCGTAGGTCGTGTCTGCCGGCTCGGTGTCGAGTGTGCTGAGCGGCTCATAGGGCTGGGGTTCGCTCATGGCCATCTCTTCGGTCTTGGTTTCGCAGGCCGTGAGGCACATCAGAGTAACGATCAGCAGGGGAAGGCTCAGGCGTTTCATGGGCTACCTCCTTGTACCGTGGGGTGGGACGCTTTCCATGGACTCCATCACACTCGCCGACGCTTGTTTTGTAAAGGCTTGCCGGGTGACCGGCGGCGGTTTTGTGCGAGCGGGCGGTGGTAATTGAAACGGTGTTTCGCATGTGAACACGCCGTCGCGGCGCAGTGTGACCCGGACCGTGCCGACGGTGCCGGTCATCAGGACGCGGCAATCCGTTCCAAGCGTGGCGCGAACAAGATCCTCAACGCGCGGACGGGGGGTGTGTGAAGAGACGATGACGGTGCCGGGGTCTACAGCTTCGTAGAATGCTGCCGTGACATCTTTGAGTACTGAGCCGTGGTGTGGCGCGATGAGAACGTCGGCCCGGAGGTCGACCTCACCTGACGCGTGGCGGCTCAGGAGGGCACTGAGAGCCCGGGCTTCAATGTCGCCGGTGGCAAGCACGGAGCGATCGCCCGCGTGAATCCGAATGACCAAGGAACAATCATTGGCGTGCCAGCTTGCATCGAGGTCGGTAGGCGGCCAGAGGACTTCGAGGGTGGTGTCGCCAAAGGTGAGCTTGTCGCCCGCTTTGAGTGCGTCTGGCGGGCCGAGGTCGGGCACGCGTCCGATAAGTTCATCATTGCCGGGTAACTGTTTCAGGAAGTACGGGCTACTGGCCCAGCGTTCGATATCGATGTGCGAGGCAAGGCTGGGCAGACCACTGTAGTGATCGAAATTCGCGTGGGAGATGATGGCGGCGGCAACGCGCCGGCGGCCGAGGGACCGCAAGGCGCGGCGGGCCACGTCGCCGACGTCGGTGTTGGTGATGGTGCCGATATCAATGACGACAGCGTGGCCGTTGCGGGTGGCGAGGGTCATGGCACTGCCGTTGCCGACGGCGAGCACGTCGAGTTGCGTGTGGGCGGGCAAGCGGGGTGGCTGGATGAGCCAGCCGGTCCAGGCGAGTGTCAGTAAGACCAGCGTGGAGGTGCCGACGACTGTCGTACGCTGGAGGAACTGGCGTCTGGCGCGGCTGAGGCCTGTGGTTGTCAGGCCGGACGCGAGTTCGTGGCGGCGGGTGAGCAGCCAGGTGAGCAGGCCGAGGTATGTGGCAACCACGAGCCAGGCGGGTGGGGCGTGAAGCTCGAAGTCGGCGGCCGGTAACTTGCCGAGCGCGTCTGCGGCGTCGAGTAGCGAACTTGAGAGTGTGTGGACGAGTGGTCGCAGCAAGTCGCCGGCGGGCGGAAGGACGGTGGTCAGGGTGATGGTGAGCAGGCTGCCGACGATGATGAGCATGGCAAGCGGGCTGAGCAGGATTGACCCGAGGGCACCCCACGGTGCGATGCGTTCGAAGTGATAGGCGGTCAGTGGCAGGGCGACGAGCCACGCGGTGACACCGACGACGACGAAGGCCCAGGCCGTCTGGATCAACCACTTTCGCACCAACCCGGCTACGTTGTGCGCGTCTCTGGCACTACCCATCTCCTCGGAACGCGAGAACGGGATGCGGTAGACGCGGGGGACGATGAGGATCAGGCCGGTTACGACCACGAAGGAGAGTTGGAAGCCCGGCCGGAATAGTTCCAGCGGGTTTTTCCACAACACGACGGCGGCGGCGAGCGCCAGCCAGTTCAGCAGGCACAACGGTCGACTGGTCAGCAGCGCGAGGCTCATGCACACGACGATGATCGTCGCACGGAGAATCGGTGCGTTTGGTTCGGCGATGAGGGCGTAGGCGACACTGGTCGCCAGCATGGTGATCGCCGCTGCACGTTGCGATCGTCGCAGTACGCGGCGAATGGCGAAGAATGCCGCCCCGGCCACGACACCAACGTGGAAGCCGCTGGCGGCGAGGAAGTGCATGCCGCCGGCCTGGGCGAAGGCTGTGTTGAGCGCGCGGCTGGCGGCTCGCCGCTGGCCGAGGACCATGACATCGAGCAGGCGGGAGGTTTCGCTGGGTTTGATGTCGGCATGGGGTTCGAGCAGGCATTGCTGCGCGCGGGTGCGCACAAAGTGAACCCAACGTCGCGGCGATGGAGCGTTGTGGCTCAGCGGCTGGACGTGGGCCGGGCCATTGACGGATAGTCCGGCGTCGATGCCCTGGCGGCGATACCACTGGCGCCAGTCGGGCTCACCCGGGTTGCGGGGACCGTGGGGCGCAAAGAGCCTGCCGGTGAGTCGCACGAGTTGGCCCGGCTTGATGCGGAGCGGCTTGTGGCCCTCTATGGTGACCTGTACGCGGCCAGCGACAGGGAGTGGTGGTTCCTGCGTGTGAAGAGCGTGCAGCGCGATGACGAACTGCGTGCGGTCAGGTGGTGTGAAGGGTAGGAATTCGTTGCGCTTTTGAGTGTGGCGCAGCACCGGTGTGTTGAGCACGGTTCCGCTCAGGCGCGTGAGGAGGGGTTCGTCTTTCAGGATGTGCGCCACGTGGTTGGCGGGCTGCACGAAGGTCGCTTGATGGCGCGCGACGCCGACCGAGGCGGCCAGCAGTGCGAGTGCCAGTGGCCAACGCCAAGCCCATCGGTCCAAGTGCCTCCGGAACGCGAATGTGATGGCGATCGCGGCGAGTGGGGCGATGCAGGTCGCGTAACGCACTGGCCGATCCAACTCTCCGACCGACTCGGACAGCCAGATGCCGAGCAGCAGCGCGATCACAGGGATGAGCAGAGGCCGTGGCCGCGGCCGTTCCCGGGCGCGGCTTTGCGCGGCGATGATGCGTTCTCGACTCTCGTGGTTTTCCGCAGGCACGTGCAACCCCCGTGCCTCCCGACTCATCCGGTGTCTATTCCAATTTGGTATCCAGGATCTTGTCAGCCTTCTTGCGGCGGGCGGCGATCAGCTTCTCCCGCAGCTCGGGCCGCTCGTTGGCCAGTATGCTGACGGCCAGCAGGGCGGCGTTGGTGGCGCCGGCCTTGCCGACGGCGAGCGTACCGACCGGGATGCCGGGCGGCATCTGTACCGTAGACAGCAGTGCATCGAGGCCATTGATTTCGCCGGCGGCGAGGGGGACGCCAAGCACCGGGCGCACGGTCTGGGCGGCAACGGCGCCCGCCAGGTGCGCGGCCATGCCTGCGGCGGCGATGAAGACCCTGGTGCCGGCGGCGTCCATTTTCCGGACGTATTCGGCCGCCTCGGTCGGTGTGCGGTGTGCGGAGAGAACCCGCGCTTCGTGTGTAACGCCGAAGTCGCTCAGCGTCTCCGCGGCGGCTTTCATCACCTTCCAATCGTTCTCGCTGCCCATCAGAATCGCGACGTCGATGGTGTCGGACATGATTGCTCCCTGGCAACGGGGTGCGGCTCGCCCGCTGAATCCGTATAATCTGTTTCTGCTAATGTAGCCGCGGCGCGGCGGAATGGGTAGTCCCTGTTGCAGGACTGCTGTGGCGCCGGTTTTCAGCCGGTGAATCTGGGTCCATGGAGTCGAAGAGACGAGGAGAGGGTTGCACGAGATGCCCCACAAGCGTCCCGAAGTTTCAGTAGTCGTGCCGGTCTTCCACGAAGAAGCCAGTATCCCGACGGTCATTCCCCGATTCATCGATACGCTCGCCGGTCAGCGGCGGAGCTTCGAGCTGATCGTCGTGAATGATGGCAGTCGTGATCGCACGGGCGACTTGCTGGATGATCTCGCCGCCGGCGAGCCGCGGATGCGGGTGATCCACCTGGCGCGAAACTATGGTCAGACGGCGGCGCTGATGGCCGGGTTCTGGGCGGCCCGGGCGCCGATCATCGTGCCGCTGGATGGTGACGGGCAGAATCCGCCGGAGGAGATCGAGCGGTTGTGCGATGCGCTGGAGGAGGGTGGGTATGACGTGGTCAGTGGGTGGCGCAAGGACCGCAAGGACTCCTGGCTGCGCACGTTCGTTTCACGGTGTGCCAACTGGCTGATTGGTCGGATCACGGATGTGAAGCTGCACGACTATGGTTGCACGTTGAAGGCGTATCGGGCGCATGTGATTCGTGATTCGCGTCTGTATGGCGAGATGCACCGGTTTATTCCGGTCTATACGTCGATGCACGGCGCGAAGATCTGTGAGATTGTCGTCAAGCACAACCCGCGTGAGCACGGGCAAAGCAAGTACGGTTATGGGCGCATCTTCAAGGTGGCGGCCGATTTGTTGCTGGTGCGGATGTTGCAGAAGTACCGCACGAAGCCGATGCACTTCTTTGGTCGCATTGCCCAGTACTCGTGGTTGTGCACGCTGCTGAGCATGGGCTTTGCCGTGGTGCAGGCCGTGGTGGCAGCGTCACAGGGGGCGAGTGCGTGGACGGCGTTCTGGGGTAAGGCGCCACTGGTGGCGCTGATGTTCTTCCTGCTGGGCGGCTTCTCGATCATGCTCGGACTGGTCGCTGAGCTGGCGATGCGGGCGGCGTTCGAATCCAACCAGGGCCGCTACTGGGAAGAAGGGCGGCGCGTCAACTTCGGTCCGGCGGGCGGCGAATGGACGCCGCGGACGGCGGATGCCGATACGCTCCGCAGTCCGGCGCATCAGGAAGAGGAAGTGCCGCAACCGACACAGGTACCGGGGGCATAGCTGCCTGGCCGCCGATTGGCACGGTTGCGCCAACCACGTTCATGCGAGTTCGGCACGGAGCACGTCCAGCGCCCGATCGGCATCAGCCGCGCTCTCCAGACGCAAGTGATGCACACTGCGGTCGCCGATCGCGACGGACGTGAGGCCGGCAACCTGTAATCCTGCCTGATCGAGCACAGCTGTCATCTCCGCGAGGAGCCCCAGGCGATCAGGACCGGCGATGCGCACGGCGTGGACCGTTTCACAACGGCGCAGTCCCGCGTCGCGCAGCACGGTTGCGCCCAACTCGATCTCCATTGGGGCGATGAAGAGCACGACCTCGCCCGAGAGTGGTGCCGTCGGACGAATGACCGCGGATTCGAGGTTGATGCCGGCGGTGCGTAGCGCTGCGAGTTTGTCAAGGAGCGCACCGGGTTGATCGTCGACCTGCGTGACCCAGATCGGAACGCGTGCCACTTCGTACGGCATAGTGCCGATCTCCTTTCGCCGGCCGGCCCGTCAGATATGATCTCTTACCGTGTGCGTCCGGCAATCGAAAACTGACGAGAACTGACACCTGAGCGCGGCGTGCCGAACATGTGGATCCTTATGGCGAGTTTTGGTCGGGACACCGGATACACGTGGTGGCGTCTGGTTGGCGGCTGGCTGGTTCTGCCGGTCTTGCTGGGCGTGGCGTGGGCTGGCTTGTTCGGATGTCGGCAGCCCGGGCCCATCATTCGCATTCCGTTGGATTCTGGCCGAAACGACGAACTCGACCGGCGGTTTGCTGCGGGGCGGCAGGTACTGGCGGGTTTTGACTACGCGCAGCCGAACGCGGCGTGGCACGTCGGTGACCGCATTCTCTATGGCGTGCATATTCACAAGGACGAACTGGAGCAGACACGATTCGTCCTGATTGAGCTGCTGTTGCAGGATGTCGCGCCAGGGGCGCGCGTGATCGTGTCTGAACAAGAGCGTGACGCAGAATTGCGGATGCCCTGGCGCGTCCGGGTCCCGGGCGACTGGCTGGAGGTGCCTGAATGTGCTTATACGGCGCCGGACTGGGAGCAGCGGTTCAGGCTGGAGTTTGGCGACACCTGGTCGCGGTGGAACCTGGAGTTTCCGAAGACGAGCATCTTTGTTGCGATGCATGTCTTTGATGAGGAAGCGCAGCGGATTGGTACGGCATTCGGGTTTGCGCCGCAGCGCATGATGCGCGACGGGTTTTACGAGGTATGTGAACTTGCGTGGCGTTTGAGCATGAAGCGCCAGCGCGAGATCTCGTCTGAGAAGTGGCAGCGCGTCTTCAACGGCGTGTGCTCGGTGATTGTCATGGGGGAGTTACTCGCGCGAACGCCGCACGTGGCGGAGATCTTCCAGCAGATCGCGCCAACGCCGCCGCTGTTGCCGCTGTTGCTCGGGTTTGGCGATCCGACGGTCGTGCCCAAGCTGAAAGAGGTGCGGCCGTTGACGGGCGGGTTGCGATCGGGCGGCCCCCCGACTTACACGTTTCGCGTACCGTTCGCGTTTGAGTTGGGTGGGCGCGCGATGTTGCAGTTTGACATGTTCACAGCACCGGCGGATCCGCCGCTGCACTTGTGCGCCGGTATTATCGGCCTGGAAGGTGAGCACGCGGAGGATGCAGCGCAGTGGTTCGTCGTGCGGCTATTGGCAGCGCGACGCGGGAGTGGATCGGGCGATGTGTCTTCAGCGTCAGTCAGCGACCTGGGTGGGTGAGGCGTTGTCGGCGTCATTGGCCGCCCTGGCCAGCGGCGTGGCGGATTCAGCGGCGTTGACGAGCTTGTCGAGCAGGAATTGCTCGAGGAGGACGTCGCGTCCGAGGGGCACCCACTCGTTGGACTCGCTGCGGCGACCTCGGATGCCGGCTTGTGTCGGAACGCGTGTGCTGTACATGGCCAGTGCCCCGGACGACGTAGTGATCTGACGCGCGGGGGCGTGGTAGCGTTCCTTGTCGACGCGGACCTGTAGCCGATAGCGTCCGGGCTCGGGAGTCTGCTGTTGGGCGGAGTCCGCGAGCGGGGCGGGCAATCTGCTGGGTTCTTCACCGACGGGGAGAACATCGACCCGGACCTTGCGGCGCATCGTATGCAGGCTGGCCTCGACGGTCTGATACGTGCCCTGGGAGTCAACTCGCCAAGGCTCGAACCACTGGCCGCTGGTGGCGGGCTCGGTGATGATCAGGCCGCGCCAGCGATCGACGTAGTCGGCGGGAAGGTCATAGCGACGCAGGACGGATAGCGCGGTGTCGACGAAGGTGTCGTAGTCGGCCACATCGAGCTCGATGGCGGTCGGCGCTTCGGCTGCCGGCGGTGCCTGGCAGCCGATAAGTGCACTGAGTGAAAAAACGGTGAGAATCGCAGCGGTGCATGCACGAAATCGCCGCGCGAGGTTTGGCGCGATGGTTCCGAGAAAGTCGGCCTGGAGACACGGGGAAGTTGGAATCATGTCGCGATGATAGATGCGACGTCGGGGAATGCAAGCTGGGGTTGAGGCCGGCGCGGGGGCAGCCTGATTTTGTCGTCAAAAATCTATGTCACCTTGAGAAATGAATTGAACATTTACGGGTGGAAGCTGTCGTGTCCCCCTTCGAGAGCCCGCGTCACCCCGTCCGGTGTCGCGGGTTCGTTTTTTGCGCCCGTGGCAACGTCCGCATCGCTTGCGGGATGGTCAGGACTGGGATGGTCGGGCTGAGCGGTTATGGCGGGTGGCGAGCCAGAGCTCGACGATGAACAACGCGAGCAGGGCGGCGGCGAGGATTCCGGGAAGGTGAGCGAGACCCAAGATGGTCGTCCAGGTTCGAGGCGTCGCTGCATCCGCGGCGGGCTGCGGAAGATGGACTGTGACATTCTCCTGGCCGAAAAGACGTGACAGCTCATCCGCTGTGATCGGGGTCAGGTCAAACTCCTCAGTGGGCCAGTTGACCGCGTAGTGCACGCGGGGCTGCTCGTCATCGTCAGCGTAGATCGAGTAGATACCGGCTTTGTCCGTGGGCCAGGGGGTATGCGGTACGCCTGCCGCCAGGCGACGCCACGCGGGCTCTGACTCGCCCGGCATTACGATGCGGACGAGGCCGGCGTGCGGCAGGGCGCCAAACGAACGCGTGCTGAGCTCGTGCGCCGTGAGCATTGCGGCGGCATCCGGCGGCCCGAGGGCTCGATCGACCTGTGCATGAAGCCAGGCGAGCAGGCCGGCAGCGCGAACGCCGAGATCACTCCAGGCAGGATCGGGTGAAGTCGTCATCAGCACAATGCGCCCGCTACCCACGCCACGGGCGACGGTAGCCGGCACACCGTCGGTGTAGCTTGCCAGCACATCGACGTCACTCTGCAGCGGGCCGGCGCGGACTCGCCGGAGCACTTGCGCACCGGCGAGTGGCACAGCGAGGATATCCTCATCGGCACCCCGCTCGACTGGATGTCCCTGGATCGTGACGGACGCTGGCAGGGGCTCGTGTTCGACGCCGTGTGTAGTGAGGTGAGACCGTAGACCGGGCCAGTCGGGGGCCGGGTCCTCCGGGGTGGGGATCAGCAGTGCGGTTGCTCCCCGTCGCACAGCCTGCTCGATGGCATTGAGGCCGGCGGCATTCAGTTCGGTTGCAGAGGGCAGAATGAACATTGCCGGCGTGCGTTTGGGCGACGCGGACATCAGGTCGTCGTGCAGCGCGCGCAGATCGGCTGATCGGGCGATGCGGACATCCACGCGCTGCCGTTCGTCCGGCAGTCCTGTGGGGGCGAGCAGGTTGTGCAACACCAGCGTCGTGATGTCACGCTGCGGATCGACGTTCTTCGGCACCAGGAGCCACACGAGCGGGCGCAGGCCGGTTTGCCAGGTGACGTAATGATGCTGGTCAGCGGCCAGCGTGTCGGCTGGTTGCAGTGTGAATTGGAGGGCATGTGGGCCCGGCTCGCCAGCAGGGATGTCAAGCGTGACGTCGTGGATCCGGTCGGCCGTGAGGGATAATCCCGCTCGCTGCATCACCGTGGTGCCATCGGCTTGTGCGGTCAATACGCAGTCGGTGTTGATGCCAGTTGCGGAAAGGGCGACGCGCAGGGGCATCTCGCTCGCCCGCGGCTGCACCGTGTCTGAAGCGATGATGGTCCGGATTGACAGGTTGGTGCGCTGGTCGGCGGGTGGCCCGACACCTCGTACGACGATGGTGAGATCGCGGTCAATGAGCCCCGGCTGGACGTTACGCCAGGCCGCTGCGGTGGCGTCGGTCAGCACGACGATACGTTTGCGACCGGCGGTCGCATCGTGCAGGAGGGCGGTGGCCTCCTGGAGCGTCTCGCCGAGCGGATGAGCGTGCTGTTCACCGGGGCTGTGTTCGCGAATTCGCTTGAGGAGCATGTCACGGTCCGCCGTGAGTGCTGCGGTGCTGTTCTCGCCACTGGCGAAGAGGACGGCGAGACCGGAACCGAGCGGCCAGGCGTAGGAATCGCGGATGAAGTCGATAGCGGTGGCGCGGATGTCGTCGAGAATCGTGTCCGAGGTGTCATAGCGCAGGCGGTAGCTGGCGGACAACGAGTCGTCGACGACAAGAACACAGTGTTGGGGGGCGGTGCCCGCGCGGGAGACGGCGCTGTTTCCGGGGCGGGGACCAGCCAGCAGGAGTACGATGAGACCGATGAGAGTGGCTCGCAGGAGGAGCAGCAGGATGTTCTGAACCCGGTTGGCACGCTGTCCGGTTTCGAGGGTCGCACGCAGCAGGTTCAGGGCAGGAAACAGCACCGCCCGGGGCCGGGGCCGTAGCAGGAGGTGGACGAGCACCGGCAACGAGACGGCGAGAAGGCCCCATAGAAGTGCGGGATGAGCGAACACGGGCACGGCACCAATCGGGTACGAGACGCGTGGCGTTACGAAAACGCATTTTCCCCTGTACAGCCCCGCGTCGCAAAGCTAGGCTACACAAAGTTGCTGAGAATCCGGATCTCGTCACCAGCAGTCACGTCGAAGAGATGAACGTACAACCCTTTGAAACCGCCGAGGGCAGCGACTACCCCTATTGCCGCCAACTGTCGATCTTTCTAGAGAATCGAGTGGGACAACTGCTGCGGATCACGCGTCTACTGCAAGATGAACCCGTTCATATACTGGGGCTTTCGGTGGATGCTTCGGTCGACTGCGCCATCGTGCGGCTGCTCGTGGACAAGCCGGACCTGGCGCACCAATTGCTGGCTGACGCGCGGTTTGCCGTCAGCGAGAGTGAGGTCATCATCGTGGAGTTGCCGGAGGGGAAGCGCGGCATCATGACGGTTTGCAGTGCCCTCATCGCGGCGGAAGTGAATATCAACTACGTGTATACCGTCTGGGCGACGGAGCAGTGCCGACCGTGCCTGGCGATTCAGGTCGACGATATTCAGAGTGCCATTCCGGTGTTGCGGAACAAGAAGTTTCGCGTGCTCGATCAGAGCAACCTCTAGTTGCGGCGTCCATGCACGCTCCCCTGTCTCCGCCTGAGTTCCACACGTGGCGCATGAGCGATGGGTATGTGCTGCACGGACGAGTATGGCAAGCGGGGGAAGCTGCGGTCCGCGATGTGGGGGTGCTATACCTGCATGGAATTCAGTCGCACGGGGGGTGGTTCGAGTGGTCGGCGTCCGTACTGGCGGAGCAGGGATTGGCGGTGGTGTTGCCGGACCGGCGCGGTAGCGGCCTGAATGCGGCGGCGCGGGGCGATGTATCGGACGCCGTACGTTGGGTGGATGACATTGCGGAGTTGAGCACCTGGATGCGGCGGACGCTGGGGGTCCGGCGTGTTGCATTGCTGGGGGTCAGTTGGGGGGGCAAGCTGGCGCTGGCGGTAGCTGCGCGAGATCCGGCACTTGCGGTTGAGATATGTCTGGTCGCCCCGGGCGTCTTTCCCGCAGTTGACGTGGGTTGGCGGACGCGCGTGCGGATCGGTGGGGCGCTGTTCACGCGGCCGGAGCGGCTGTTTCCGATCCCACTGAGTGATCCGGCACTGTTTACCGATAATCCGGCGGGTCGTGCGTTTATTTCGCGGGACCCGCTGAAGTTGTCGACGGCCACGGCGCGGTTCTTGTATCAATCCGCTTTACTCGATCGACGTCTTAGGCGGCTATCCGATGGAAAGCTGCGTGGTCGGTTTCACATGCTGCTGGCTGGTCAGGATCGGATTATTCGGAATGGACTGACGAAGGTCTGGTTGGGTCGCGTTGCGTCGCATGAGCCAGAGATCGCGACATTTTGGGACGCTGGCCATACGCTGGAGTTTGAGGCCGATCGACGGGAGTACGAGGAAGCGCTGATTACGTGGGGGTTAACATTGCGAGTCGATTCGCAATGATCATATGATGATCAGAAACTCCAAACAATCGTTGCTGCGGGGGGTAGGTTCACTATAATCCGTCAATTGCGTAACTGGGTTGCAACTTTGCAGTTGCGCGCGGTCTATGAATTGTGTGAAGCGCGCGGCACAACGATGACGATCTCCTCTAATGGGATGAGTTGATTCTTCTGGTCGTGCCAAAGAGGCCAATTTGAGCCAGGGACTTATGATCAACAAGACTCGCCGTCGACGTGGTATCCTCTACATTTCCGGTGCATTGATTGTCCTGCTTCCGCCGGCTGCGTGGGTGATTGCGAACATCCCCGCGACGCCCCAGGCTGAGGTACTCGTCGCTACTGGTCACGTTACGAATACGATCTCGCAGGATCCGACCGATCTGACGGAATTGGCTCGTCAGGATCCGCTCGCGTTGGTGAAGCTGGGTCGTGAGCGGTACGAGCGGCAGATTGAGCGGTATCGCTGCACCCTGGTGAAGCAGGAGCGGCTGGGCGATGGACTTTCAGAGGTGCAAGAGGTCGAGTTGCGGTTTCGTGAGGATCCGCTGGCGATTTACATGCTCTGGAAGAAGAACGCCGACAAGGCGCGACGGGCGTTATACATGGAAGGCCCGGACTATGTGGACGGACGTGGTCGGAAGCTGACGCGTGTGGAGCCGAATGGGGCGATTGCTCGGTTGTTCACGACAGATATCTTCGTGCAAGCGCATGGTGACCAAGCGCGCAAGTCGAGCCGACGGACGATCGACGAGGCGGGCTTCCATACGACGTTCCAGTTGTTCGAGGCCTATCACCAGCGGGCGGAGCAGCGGGGTGTGGGCGAGCTGCGGTACGCCGGCACTGGTGAGATCGATGGCCGGCCCACGTACATCATTGAGCGGCGACTGCCCTACGAGGGCGCGGGTGGACCATTCCCTGACGCGAAGCTGGTGTTGCATCTGGATCAGGAATGGCTGCTGCCGGTCGCGGTGTACTCATTTGCCGACTCGGCTGGAACGGAATTGCTGGGCAGCTACGTGTTCAAGGACGTGGAGTTGAACCCCGAGTTCAGCGAGGATGCGTTCAAGTTCTGACGCACCGTTGGCCTGACTCACATTACCCTGACTGAAATCGTCTGAGCGATCCGTGCCTTGAGGGTACTGGCGCGGCGCGCGGCTCGTGTCCCGGCTTCGGTTTCTGATTGCCGGCGGCGAAGACTAATGCGTTGTTCTGCGTCCGAACCAGAGCGACAGGAACGCCGCGATAATCTGTATGCCGTAGGCAAGACCGAATACGGCCCCGGCCGTTGCGATGATGAAGATGCCGGGTTCGTACACGCGCGTCAGCCACCAGGCCCCGATGTCAAAGCAGAGTGCGATCATGGGGAGGGGCCCGACGATCGTCTTCAGCCACTGTGGGAGCCCGGTGAGCAGGAAGAGCGTTCCGACACACAGGGTGAAGATCGGCATGGCCAGGATGTGCGCGTGGGTGATGTGCACAAGTTCGGCTCGGCCGGTCGGCGCGAGCTCCATGACCGCTGTTTCGGTCGTGGTCGGTCCGGCAACTGGCTCGGCGGCGGCGATGACGAGATCGTACTCAGCCTGCTTGCCGAAGGCTTGCGCGTAAGGCACGTCCATCATCTCGCCATCTGTGGCGTTGTGACACAGCACGCACTGTCTGGTGATGACTTGGCGCGGCGACGGATCGCCCGGCTCGACGAGACCAGTTGTGGGGAACTGAACTTCACGCGAGCCGTTCTCAAGCCAGGTGGTCAGGGTACGCACTGCGGGCGGGCCGCCGCGCTCGAGGTACATGCGCATGGGCGCGCCGGGGGCGACCATGCGCTGCATGGTGGAGGGCAGTTGGGTTTGCGTCTCTTCGGTCACCTCTTTGTTGAGGCCGTGATATGCCCGCCGCAGGTCGTCCATGGACAGGCCGGGTTCGAGATCGGCCTCGTGGTGCTGCTCGTAGATATTGCGGGTGGCCACCAGGTAGCCGGTGCCGAGCAGGGCGAGGAACGCGGTGAGCATGAGCTTCGCTGCCAAAGGGAGATTGGCCAGACGCAACGACTGAACGGACATGAGACTCCTTCCAGAACGGCTTGTGTAGTCAGTCTGCGCGGGTGGTTACTTCGGCAGCTTGGGCGGTTTCATCCTGGGATATTCGCCCGAGAGCGTTTTGAGGAAGTCGACGATGTCGCTGATGTCCTGGTCGGTGAGTTCGGCCATGCGGACGCTTTTGAGGATGATCGATAGGTTGGGATTGTCCTGGCCGCCACGGGCCATGAGGCGGACGGCGCCCGCGAGGGTCTTTTCGCTGCCGTCGTGGAAGTAGGGGGCGGTGTTGGCGACTTCGCGCAGATGCGGGACGCGGAAAGCGCCCAAGTCGCGGTCCTTGCCGGTGACCTCCTTGCGGCCGATGTCAGGCTCAGCCTTATCCATCCCGACGCCGGCGTTGTAGTAGCGGCTATTGGAGAAGATGGGCGGCGTGTGACAGATCGAGCACTGGCCCTTGTTCATGAAGGCGTCCATGCCGCGCCGTTGCGTTTCATTGAGGGCGTTTTTGTCGCCGGCCTGATACTTGTCGTACGGGGAATTGCCGCTGAGGATCGTTCGCTCGAAGGCTGCGATCGCCTTGGCGATGCCGTCCTTGGTGACGTCGGTGCCGAAGACTTCCTGGAAGCGACGTTTGTAGCCCTCGATGTTCTTGAGCTTGTCGATGACCATGGGCATCTTCATGCCCATTTCGATGGGATTCTCGATGGGGCCGAGGGCCTGCTCTTCGAGGTCCTTGGCGCGGCCGTCCCAGAACTGCGCCTGCAGATAGGCGGTGTTCAGCACGGTCGGCGCGTTGCGGGGTCCTTCCTGCTTGTGGACGCCGAGGCTGGTGCGGCGATGCTCGGCCCAGGCCATGGCAGGGTCGTGGCAGGTCGCGCAGGAGATGGTGCCGTCGACGCTCAGGCGAGGGTCGAAATAGAGGAGCTTGCCGAGCTCGACCTTGGCTTCGGACATGGGGTTATCGTCCGGCACCGCGACCGGCGGGAGACCCTTGGGGACTTCGATTTCCATCTTGTCGGCGGTCTTCTTCGGCGGCATGGACTGGGGATCGGCGTGGGTGTTGACTGCGATGGATCCGATCAGCAGAAACATGGCCGTGCTGGCGAGTACGGTGCGTGCGAACATCAGGCGCATACTCCCTTCGTGGTGGACGTTTCGGACAAGTGGATGTACTGCTCGGCTTGTGGCACGACCTTAAGCGAAGTGGCGACGTGAGGCAAGGCAGCCGTACGTCACGTGAGAGACGTTTGATCAAAGATCGAATTGCGCAAGGAGAGGGCCGCGGCCGTAATAGGCGGCGCGGCCCGTACAGGTTGCGAGTTTCGTAGTGCCGTGGACGATTCGGATCAGGCTGGCGCCTCGCAGCCGAGTTGGGCTCTGTAGGCCTCGATGGCTTCGAGGGTCTGCGGCAACTGGGGCAGGCCCTTCTTTTCACGGACGTATTGATCGATCGAAGCGGCGGCTTTCTTGCCGTCGCCCATGGCGAGGATGACGGTCGCGGCGCCGCGGACGATATCACCGCCGGCGAAGACGCCTTCCATGCTCGTGGCGAGCATGTCATTGGCCTCGATATTGCCCCATTTGTTGAGCTTGATCTCTGGCGTGGCGGACGTCAGCAGCGGGTTGGACTTTGTGCCGATGGCGGGGATGGCGACATCGCAGGGGATCACGTACTCGGAGCCCTTGATCGGGACGGGGCGACGACGGCCGGAGTCGTCGGGCTCACCCAGTTCCATCTTGATGCATTCGACGCCGGTGACCCAGCCGTCTTCGTTGCCAATGTAGCGGATCGGGTTGGTCAGCAGGTTGAAGATGATGCCCTCTTCCTCGGCGTGGTGGACCTCTTCGACGCGGGCGGGCATCTGTTCGCGGGCGCGGCGGTAGACCAGGGTGGCCTCTTCGGCGCCGAGGCGCTTCGCAGTGCGGACGGCGTCCATCGCGACGTTACCGCCGCCGATGACGACGACCTTGCGGCCCTTGATGATGGGCGTGTCCATGGATGGGAACTCGTACGCGCCCATCAGGTTGGAGCGGGTGAGATATTCGTTGGCGGAGTAGATGCCCTTGAGGTTCTCGCCGGGGATGTTCATGAACATCGGCAGGCCGGCACCATTGGCGACGAAGACCGCGGCGAAGCCCTCTTCGTTGAGCAGTTCGTCGATCGTGAACGTGCGGCCGACGACGACGTTGCAGACGATCTCGACACCCATTTCGCGCAGGCGGTCGACCTCGGAATCGATGATCTTGTTGGGCAGGCGGAATTCGGGGATGCCGTAGACCAGCACGCCGCCGGGCTTGTGGAGGGCTTCGTAGACGGTGACCTGGTGGCCCTTCTTGGCGAGTTCGCCGGCGCAGGTGAGGCCGGCGGGGCCGGAGCCGACCACCGCGACTTTGATGCCGGTCGGGTCCGCGAGGAGCGTCTTGGTGTCGAGGTTTTCGCGAGCCCAGTCTGCGACGTAGCGTTCGAGGTGGCCGACCGCGACGGGGGCACCGTGCTTGCCCTTGGCGCGGACGCAAACCTGCTCGCACTGCTCTTCCTGCGGGCAGACGCGGCCGGTGATGCCGGGCAGCGAATTGGCGGAGAGCAGCAGTTCGGCGGCGCCCTTCATGTCGCCTTCGGCGATCTTGTCGAGGAAGCCGGGAATGTCGATGCCGACGGGGCAGCCGTACATGCACTTGCCGTCTTTGCACTGGAGGCAGCGGTCGGCCTCCATCTTGGCGAGTGCTTCGTCGAAGCCGACGTTGACTTCCTTGAAGTCGTGGTTGCGCTCGTCGGGGCTGCGCTCGGGCATGTGCTGTCGCTGAATCTGCATTCGCTCTTTGGGGGTCATTGCCATGGCCGCATTACCTCACGGTGAGAATCTCATCCAATGCGGGGCGGCCGCACGCGACCGTCCCGGGGTGCGCGTTTACGGGGTCTACGAGGTGGCCTGCTCCATCTTGCAGGCGTGCTCCTGCCAACTCTTCAGGGCCTGCTGCTCTTGCTCGCGGTAGGCGGTCAGGCGGTCGGACAGCTCGGTGTAATCCACGAGGTGGCCGTCGAACTCGGGGCCGTCCACGCAGGCGAACTTGGTCTCGTCGCCGACGGTCACGCGGCAGCCGCCGCACATGCCCGTGCCATCCACCATGATGGGGTTGAGCGAGACGATCGTCTTGATGTTGTGGGGGCGGGTCAGCTCGGCGATGGCTCGCATCATCGGGACCGGGCCGGCACAGTAGACGGCGCCGACAGGGCGCGACTCGTCCGCGAGGAGCTCCTTGAGCTTGTCGGCGACGGTGCCCTTGAAGCCGTAGCTGCCGTCGTCGGTCGTGGCGAAGACCTGGTCGGAGACCTTCTTCAGCTCGTCTTCGAGCACGACGAGGTCCTTGGTTCGGCCGCCGGTGATGGACGAGACGAAGCAGCCTTCGTCGCGGAGGGCCTTGGCGAGCGGGTAGATGACCGCCGTCCCGACGCCGCCGCCCACGAGGACCGCATGGTCGGCCTGCTCGATGTGGGTGGGCATGCCCAGCGGGCCCATGACGTCGGGGATTTCATCGCCGGCGTTGAGGGAGCAGAGCATCTGGGTGGTTTTGCCGATGGCCTTGACGATCAGCTCGATCGTGCCGGCTTTGGGGTCGGCGTCGGCCATCGTGAGCGGGATGCGCTCGCCGTTCTCGGCGACACGTAAGATCACGAATTGACCGGGTTTACGGTGCTTGGCCACCAGGGGGGCTTCGATTTTGAACCACTTGACGTCGGAAGCCAGTTGCTTCGTATCGAGGATCCGAAACATGCGAGACCTCTCAATTGGTACGAGGAGCGTGGCAGGGAAAGTCCGCCATTATGTTTGGGTCACAAGCAAAAATCAAACCTGCGGAGAGATTTGTGGGGAGCGCGGTTTAATGAGAATAGGGCCGCATCAGTTGCGGAATGCGGGCCGCCGGGCTGCGCCGAATCGCGCAGCCGGGGGAAGAAATCACCCGCTCACGGTGTCTCAGGTGAGTTTTGAATCGCAGCGGCACTCGAGTTGGCCGCAGCCAGGGCAGCCTTCGGTGAACTTGCGGATGGCGTCTTCGAGGTCTACGCCTTCGACGTTGGCGAGCGTGACCAGCCAGGCGAAGACGTCGGCGAACTCTTCCTTGAGGTTGTCCGGGTTGTCCTGCTTGGCGATAGCGCTGGCCAACTCGCCGACTTCCTCCGCGAACCACAGGAACGTCTTGGCCGAGCCACGGGCGCGGTCTTTATCGGAATACATCCGATTGATCAGATCCTGGAATTCGCTGATGTGCACTGCGCTGTACCTCGCCGAGTCATTCGCACTGCGCTAGACCAGCACCTTGCGGAGGCGCTCGAGTGCCCAGTCCAGTTCGTCCTTGGTGATGCAAAGCGGCGGCGCCAGGCGCATCGTCTGGGCGTGCGTGTCTTTGCACAGCAGGCCCGCGCGCATCAGGGCTTCGCAGTACTTGCGGGCCGGGCCGGCTTCCGGCTTGAATTCGACGCCCACCCAGAGGCCGCGGCAGCGATACTCCTTCACCCTATCGGTTGGGATGGCGCGGAGTTGCTCTTCGAGGTACTGGCCGAGTTCCAGCGCGTTGTTCTGATAACACCCCGATTGCAGGAGCTCTACGACCTTCCTGGCCACGGCGCACGCGAGCGGATTTCCGCCGAAGGTGCTGCCGTGGCTACCGGGCGTGAAGACGCCCAGGAACTCCTTGCGTGAGACGACGGCCGAGATGGGGACGATTCCGCCGCCGAGGGCCTTGCCGAGGATGTACATGTCGGGCTGGACGTCTTCCCAGTCGCAGGTGAAGGTCTTGCCCGTGCGGCCGAGGCCGGACTGGATTTCGTCGGCGATGAACATGATGTTCTTTGCGGTACAGAGGTCGCGGACCTGCTTCAGGTAGCCGTCGGGTGGGATGATGATGCCGGCCTCGCCCTGGATCGGCTCGACCAGGAACGCGACGGTGTTTTCGTCGATGGCGCTGCGCAGGGCGTCGATGTCGCCGTAGTTGACGGTTTCGAAGCCGGGCGTGAAGGGGCCGAAGCCGGTGCGGCAATCGGGGTCGGTGCTGAAGCTGATGATGGTGGTCGTGCGACCGTGGAAATTCTCATGGCAGCAGATGATCTTGGCCTGGTCCTGCGGAACGCCTTTCTTCTGATAGCCCCAGCGGCGGGCGGTCTTGATGGCGGTTTCGACGGCCTCGGCGCCGGTGTTCATGGGCAGGACCATTTCCATTTTGCACAATTCGGCGAGCTCCTTGCAGAGCGGGCCGAGTTGGTCGTTCTGGAACGCACGCGAGGTCAGCGTGACCTGGTCGAGCTGGTCTTTGGCGGCGGCGATGAGCTCGCGGTGGCTGTGCCCGAAGTTGACCGCGGAGTAGGCGGCGAGCATGTCCATGTAACGGTTGCCGTCGGCGTCTTCGACCCACACGCCGTCGGCCTTGGAGATGACGACGGGGAGGGGGTGATAGTTGTGGGCGGCAAACTGGTCGACGAGGTCGATGTGCTGGGCACTGGAGAGGGTGGTGGTCGTGGTCATGGCGCCAACCTTTCGTGTGGAAAAAGGGCAACGCTGGCTGCGTAACTGCCGGTAAGGGGTAAACCGCCGCTCGAAGGTCCCGCCCCACGGCCGCGGGGAGCTGCACGACCCGGGCCGACCTCTGCCGGGTGACTATAGCGGAGGCGGCGCGTGGGTGGCAAGGGGGGGCTGTTGGGCGCCGTCACGGATCGCCCCCCAGGATGCAGAATAGGCAAGGTATTCGGAATCACTGGGCGGGCAGGGCGTCCTCGCCCGACTGAGCGACGCGCCCTCACGCGGGCGGACGAGACGTCCGCCCCACCCTGTGTCGAGCGACCGAGCGATACCAGACTCGCGCTAGCGCGACTGGCCGCATTCGGGGCAGCGGCCGGTGGTGTTGCCGTGGAGGTTGTAGTTGCAGGCGGGGCAATTGCCGGCGTCGCGGCGGGCGATGCGAATCGTCGCTCGGCGGGCCTGCCAGGCGAGCCAGGTGGCGGCGAGCGTCAGGGCCAGTGCGATCGTTACGAGAATATGCGCCAGGATGAAGCTCAATCGCGGACTCGTGGACAGTCCGCCGGATATCTCGATGCTGGCCGGTGCGATCCACAGTGCGGAGAACATCACGATCGCCGTGAGTCCGTATAGAGCCAGCAACGCGAGCACGACCGTGCTCGCACCACGATCTCCGCGACTCACCATTGGCAGGCAGCACAGAATGATGACCGCGCCGCAATCGAACGTGAAGCTGGTGGAGATGCTCATCAACACGAACGCGGCCAGCGCCTGCACGCCAACGATGCACCCGATTCCCCACGCCGCCCGGCGACAGAGTGCGCGGTCATCGGCGTTGGTGGCGGCGAAATCAGAATTCGGTGGTGGTTCGGCTTGTGGTGACGGCATTTGATTTCGCACGCGGAGTGCCCCACCGGGGCAATGACCGGCACCTGACGTCAGGCTCGGGGCCTGACAGTACATTCCTGACCGAGCGGAGGTCGGTGCCCCTCGGGGAGGTTGGCCGCTGCGCCGAATTTCGGGCCGGAGGGCGATGCCGCCCAAGATGGCGGGCCCGGTCTATTCGAACTCGGGGAACATTTTCTTGACCGTGGCCACGAGGTCGCGGACGTACTGGACGGAGCTTTCCATCAACTCCTTCTCATCGGGTTGGAGCTCAATTTCAATAACGCGCTCGACGCCTTCGCTACCCAGCACGCACGGTACACCGACGAAGTAGCCGCCGATGTTGTATTCCTGGTTGCAGTAGCCGGCGATGGGCAGGATGCGCTTCTTGTCCTTGATGAGCGCCTCGGCCATTTGGACGGTGGCGGCGGCCGGGGCGAAGAACGCGCTGGTGCCCATCAGCTTGACGACTTCACCGCCGCCGTACTTGGCACGCTCGACGCAGCGCTGCAGCGCTTCTTCCTTGATGAGCTCGCGGGCGGGGATGCCGTGGACTGAGGTGAGACGTGGCAGCGGGACCATGTCGTCGCCGTGGCCGCCCATGAGGAACGCCCCGACGTCTTCGACCGAGCAGCCGATCTCCATCGCCACGAAGGTCTTGTAGCGGGCGACGTCGAGGCAGCCGGCCTGGCCCATGACCCGGCGGGTGGGGAAGCCGGAGACTTTCCAGGCGACGTAGACCATCGCGTCGAGGGGGTTGGAGACGATGATGAGCATGCAGTTTGGGCTGTACTTGGCGACCTTTTCGGTGACGTCCTTGACGATCTGGACGTTGGTGCCGATCAGGTCGGAGCGATCCATGCCGGGCTTGCGCGGCACGCCGGCGGTGATGATCACGACGTCGGAGCAGGCGGTGTCGGCGAAGTCGGAGGTGCCGTGTATTTTGAGATCGAAGTGTGCAATTGGGCTCGTGCAGAGCAAGTCGAGCGCTTTGCCCTGGGCAACGCCGACGCGGTCAGGCGTATCAACCAGCACGATATCGCCCAGACCCTGGGCCGCGGCCCAGTGGGCACAGGTGGAGCCGACATTCCCCGCTCCAATGATGGAAAGTTTGGGCCGACGCAGCATGGCACCTCTCCTTTAGTCACGAATCGATTTGGGACCCGAATATGTAGAGACATTGTAACCGGGAATCGTTGCAAAGGCGAAGCGCGGCGCTACTCAAAGAGCGTTGGGCTGTCGGGGCGATTCTGCGGCGGCGTCTGGCCGAGATGGGCGTATGCAGCGGGGCGCGCGACGCGCCCCCGGGGGGTGCGAATGACGAAGCCGATCTGAAGCAGATACGGCTCAACCACGTCTTCGAGCGTATCGCGCTCGTGGCCCATGGTGGCGGCGATGGCCTCGATGCCGGCGGGCCCGCCGTCATAATGTTGCATGAGCGAATTCAAGTAATCGCGATCGAGCGTGTCCAAGCCCAGCTTGTCGATCTGGAGGATCTCGAGGGCCGCGTCGACGACGTCCGGCGTGAGACGACCATCACTACGGACCTGGGCGTAGTCGCGTACGCGGCGCAATAGCCGGTTGGCGATGCGTGGTGTGCCGCGCGAGCGGGCTGCCAGACGGTGCAAGGCGGCTTCGTCGGCAGGCACGCCAAGCAGATCGGCGCTGCGGCGGACAATCTGGACGAGCTCTGCTTCGCTGTAGTACTGGAGATGGAACAGCAGGCCGAAGCGGTCGCGGAGGGCGGCTGAAAGGAGACCCGCGCGGGTGGTCGCACCGACGAGTGTGAAACGCTTGAGGGCGAAGTTCACCGTCCGTCCGCCAATGCCGCTCTCGGTCGTGTAGTCGACGCGAAAGTCCTCAAGGGCCGGATACAGGAACTCCTCGACGACCTTGGCCAGGCGGTGGATTTCATCGATGAACAGCACGTCGCCGGTGTCGAGCTGCGTGAGCATCATCATCAGGTCGCCCTGCCGGGCGATGGCGGGGCCGCTGGTGACGCGGACGGTGCTGTTCATCTCATTGGCGATGATGTGTGCGAGGGTGGTTTTGCCCAGGCCGGGCGGACCGTCCAGCAGCACGTGATCGAGCGGCTCGCCGCGCTGGCGAGCGGCTTCGAGCGCGATGCGGAGCTGCTGGCGGACTTGCTCCTGCCCGACGCATTCGTCGAGCGTACGGGGGCGCAGCGAGGTCAGAAAGCTGTCCTCGTCCGGGCCGGGCTGGGTAAATACGCGTTCGATCGCCATGTCTTCGTGATTCGCTTATTGCCGTTGCTGCTTTATCCGGTACGCCTCGCGGACGATTGCGTCTGGTTCGGTCAGGTCCGGTACGGATTCCACTGCAACTGCGACCCAACGTTCCGCGTCGGCGCGCCGGTCACCCCAGTGTACGAGGATATCGACTGCGGTGCGCTGGGCATCGTTGAGTTCTTTCGCGGGCGGTGGTGCGGCGGAAGGCTCGAGATATGCCGTGAGCTGGCCCTGAAGGTCGGACACGATCTGCGTGGCGGTCTTCTTGCCGATTTCGGGCAGGCTGGTGAGCAGCCGAACATCGCCGTGCTCGATGGCAGCGGCGATCTGGTGGCAGGGGACGCTCATGGCGCGGAGGGCCCGGCGATTGCTGACGCCGCGGACCCGGGTGAAGACTTGGAAGAAATCGCGGTCTGACTCGGCGATGAAGCCGATGAGTCGCGGGATGAGATTGGCGCCGGCGGGGTTGCCCTCCAAGTACTGGATTGTGTGCAGTGTGACTTCCTCGCCGGTGCGCTGCTGCAACGCGGTGACGCTCGATACAGGTATCAGAAGCTCGTAACCGATTCCGCCGGCCAAAAGTACGGTGGTTTCTTCGCAGACGCGTTCCACGCGGCCCGTGATTTGACAGATCATGCCCGTGGTCCCTTGGTTGGCCGATTGGGAGTGTCTGTGGCGTGCTGAAGGTGCATTCCAGATAATGCGATAGCAATAGCATCTGCTACGTCGTCAGGCTCCGGGATCTTCGGGAGACCTAACGCATGTGTCACCGCGAGCTGAATCTGCCTTTTGCTGGCCCGCCCGCTGCCGGTCAGCAGCTTCTTGACATGCGTGGCCGCCACCGGAAAAACGCGAATCTCTGCTCGCGCTGCGCACAGCAAAATGACCCCGCGGGCGTGTCCCATAAGGATTGCCGTGCGAGGGTGGCGATAATGTGCATAGAGCTCCTCACAGGCGAGGATTTGAGGGCGATGCGACTCCAGGAGTTCGGAAATGTGCTTCTCGAGCGCAACCAGACGTTGTGGAATGGTTTGCGCGCGGTCGAGGCGGATCACGCCGGCCTCGAGTACTTGCGCGTCGTCGGGACGCGTCCCGGACCTCAGCACCGCGTAGCCGGTACGCTGTAAGCCGGGGTCGATGCCGAGGATGCGGCGACTGGTTGGGGCTGGTGGCTTGGCAGAGGGCGAGATTACGGACGCTCGAACCGGCATAGCTGAATCATGCGTTTTTTTCTCGGACTGGCAATAGTGATTTCGCGACGTTGACTGACCTGACGCGTAGAGATTATGTGACGCGGGGGTGTGGGAACTTGTCGCGGTTCGTCGGGAGCGGGTTGGCTATGGTCAGCGCCAATTTGTACCGTCGTATAATGGAGGGGAGGGCGGCAAGGCTCCGTCTTGCCTGAGTGACGCCGGTCTGCGGGCCGGTCCCTTTATGTGAAAGGAAGTGCGGACATGACCCTACGGTTTGCGAGATTAGCTGCGGCGATGGTCCTGCTGCTGGGGACACAGCTGGTTTGGGCTGGCTCTGGCGACCTGAACGAAGTCTATGCTTCGATTCTGCGCGGGGATTATCGTGCGGCACGCTCCACGGTGGACGAGTTGGCAAGCGGTTCCGCCGGTACGCGGGTACGCGAGGTCAGCGCCTGGCTGGACGACTATCACAAGGTCATCGCCAACCGCGAGGAGCTCAAAGCGCAAACCTATGAGTGGAACGTTTCTGAAGCGCGCAAGGCGCTGGAGGACGGCGAGGTTTATTTGGCCCTGAACTTCGTCTCGCAGGCTGTGCCGTATGCGGAAAGCACCGAGAAGCTGCTGGCCTGCCCGTTCGTGCAGGAACTGACGCGCAAGGCACGATTGGAGGCTTTGCAACTTGAGCGCGCGGACAAGTGGACCAAGGCGCTGGCGTACTACCTCCACCTGAACCGCATCTACGAGGACAATGAGGAGATCGAGGAATTGAAGGAGCGCGCGACGCGGTTCGCGCGCATCGAAGTGACCTACGAAGATCGCGACGCCATGGAGGAGCGGATTCAGGGCGTGGATCGTGAGGTGTTTCGCGGTGCGGCGCGCATGATCGGACACCTGTACTTCAAGTCGCCGGACTTCAAGCACATGGCTCTTGGTGCGCTCGACAATATTTCGACCTTGTGTCAGGTCGACGAGATGCAGGACTACCTCGACGGTTTGGCGAACCCGGCGCTGCGCCGCCACTTCCTCCAGAAGATCGACGGGTTGCGACAGGAGATTGACCGGACGTACGTGTACGACCGCGATGACTTGCTGCGGCTGTTCAACCAGATCGCGGCGATCAACATGGAGAGTGTCGAGTTGCCTGAGGCGTTGCTCGTGGTCGAGTTCATGGAGGGCGTCGTCGAGGAGCTCGACGACTACACGGGCGTGATCTGGCCCGCCGACGCCAAGGAATTCGACAAGATCATGCGTGGCGGCTTCGAGGGCGTTGGCATTCAACTCGGCATTGACGAGCGCAGCAACCGGCTCAAGGTGATCTCGCCGCTGGAAGGTTCGCCCGCGCTCGAGGCCGGCATTCAGCCTGGTGACCTGATCGTCGCGGTTGATGGGGAGAGCACGGACGGCTGGGATACTGATGATGCCGTGAAGAACATCATGGGCCCCGCCCGAAGCGAGGTCGTGCTTACGATGTTCCGGCCAAGCACGGGTGAGACACTCTCATTTCCGCTGACGCGGCGGCGCATCGTGCTTACCACCGTACGCGGAATCGAACGTCGCGAGGACAATCCTGATCAGTGGAACTACATGCTGGATAACGAAGCCGGGGTGGCGTACATCCGGCTGACGGGTTTCCATCCCGATTCGGCGCGCGAGTTGCGCGCAGCGCTGAACGAGGCCCGTCGTGAAGGTATGCGCGGGCTGATTCTGGATGTGCGGCACAATCCGGGTGGCTTACTGGACGTCGCAATTGACGTAGTGAGTGCCTTCCTGGAGCGTGGCGACGTGGTATCGACGCGTGGCCGGCAGGAGTCGGAACGTCGGGAGCGGGTCGATGGTGGTGCGACCTATCGGGACCTGCCGCTGGTGGTGTTGGTCAATGAAGGCAGTGCCAGCGCCTCCGAGATTCTCGCGGGTGCGTTGCAGGACCACCATCGCGCCGTTGTGCTGGGTGAACGCACGTTTGGTAAGGGCAGTGTGCAGCACGTTCGCGCGCTGGACGACATGGGCATGGCCCGGCTGAAGGTGACGACCGCGCTGTATTATCTTCCGAGCGGGCGTACGCCCCACAAGGCAGACGGTGCGAAGGAATGGGGTGTTGATCCGGACTGGAAGCTGATGCTGACGCCCAAGGAGTTCCGCAAGGTTATCGAACGCGAACGCGAGGCGAATATCATCCACAATGAGGCCCAACTGGAGAAGGGCAAGAAACTCAGCGAGGAAGAGCAGGAAAAGCTGCTTGCGGAGTTGAAGTCTGAAAACGAGGAGGATGAAGAGCCGCTGTTGAGCGAGAACGACATCGAGCGTCTCGAAGCGGACCCGCATGATGCGCCCGACGTCGATCCGCAGCTCGAGACCGCATTGTTGCTCGTGCGGGTCAAACTGGCGGCAAACGTACCGTGGCCGGCCGAGCTGGCCGCGGCGTTGGAAGAGTAGCACCAGCGTCGGATAACATTCGACGAGAGCGATTTGCGAACCGGAGCTGCGCCAGAAGGGCGGCTCCGGTTTTTTATTGCACCGTCGCGTGTCGCGCGGGTCGGCACGGACATTTCGTGCTTGGACGTATACACCAAAGCGCTTATTTTGACATGTATCACCGCTGAAACTTGACCCATGCCGCGCCAATTCCCAATCTTCACAATGAGAATCTGGCCTCTGGTGTAGAGGAGGCCGCAAGCCGCCGGGGGCCCGGAGCGACCGGCTCTGAAGGGAAGAGACCATGCGATGGCCCGATCTGCGCGCATTCCTCTTGGCGTCGTGTGCGACTGTGTTGGCAGTCCTACTCGTGGCGGGCGGGTGTGGGGGTAGTGTGTTGCCGGGGGATGTGGAGTTCGAGACGTGGGACGGCAGCGGTACGCCGCAGGATCCCGCGGTGGCAGGCGAATTCGGCGAGAATGGGAACGGCGGCGTCGTGGAAGGTGAGACGGTTGTGCGCGGGGCACCTGACGAACGCGATGGTTCGATTCTCTGCGTTGATCCGGCTCGACTGGTGTACGGGGACCGGGACACGGAGCGTGTCCTGGCGATCTCGAACTGCGGGTCTGGCGAATTGCAGTATACGGTCACGACTGGTGTGGCATGGCTCAGCGCCCATCCAAGTGTCGGCCAGATTGCGGGCGCCACGGCGGAGGTTACCTTGATCGCCCGGCGAGAGGGATTATCGCCGGGACACTATGGGGCAGTCATCAGTGTGCAATCGGACGACGGAGAGGTGTGTGCCGTCACGGTGGCGTTGACTGTGGGCGAGGAAGCCCCGGAACAGCCGGAGACCCCCGCTGAGTTGGTTATAAGCACTACGGCGATTGACTTTGGCGACGTGGGCACGGCTCGTGGATTCACGCTGTCGAATGTGGGTGGCGGCGCACTCTCGTACAATGTTAGCAGCGATGTTGAATGGCTGCAGGTGCAGCCGACCAGTGGTACCCTCACCGTCCAGGCGGACGAGATCACCGTCAGTCTGGATCGTGCGCCAATGTACGTGGGTACGGCGACCGGTACGTTGCACGTCCAGACGGACATTGAAACGGTGACCATCGAAGTGGCGGCGGAGAAGCCGCTTACAACTCCGAAGATCATTCCGTGGCTCGAAGTGAATCAATGCACGGACGAGGAAATCGAGAACTGCGTGGCCGGCATCGCCGAGTGGCGACATCTTACGGATGCCGTCATGGTGACGTCCACGCCAGGACGCGAGTGGGTCTATACGGAGTTGCAGGAGCGTTGTCCCGAGGTGACGATCTATCCCGGCGTCAAGACTGTATACCGGCTGGGAGAGTATGATTTTGACAACTACTCTGGCTGGACGTCGCTCGCCGCTTCCTGCGAGGCGTCGTTAGCGCTGACGGACAGTCCCGTCTACTGCCTCGAGAGTGAGACGGCTCTGCAGCGTTACTACTGGAATCAGGCGGAAATCGACATGGAGGCACTGCAACTCGCCTTGAGTCAGTTGCCCACGGGACCGGAGTACTACATCTGGCCAGGCATTGTGCCGCACCGCCTGGAACAGTCGCTTGAGTTGATGGCTGCCATGCAGGACGTTTTGGACTTGCGCATTTTTGATCTGACACTGGGCGGGCCTGAACTGGCCTTTGACAATGAGCAGTGCGACGCAGCGCGGGCCGCACTCTGGGAGATGGCTGAGAATCCGCCGGTGGCAATCATCTGGTTCGGGGGGCAGTACTGGGCCTATGAAGACATCAATACGGTCATGGGCCTGCTCGTCGACTACGAAGTCGTGTACGTGTATCCGGGGATGATGGAGTGGGTGAACTGTCCACAGGTCATCAACGACTTGCTCTGGTAGTGTAGTTGCGTGCTCTGGTCGGGAAAGAGGTGCGCGGTGCAGCGCATGGATCGCGCTGCACCGCTCGGTCTCATCTCCGCGTTAATGAACGGCGCGCCTGGCCGTCGAACGACGCTTAACTCCCGATGAGGGCAACGAAAGGATTGATGTCGTCGAAGTCGACGTCGCCGTCCTGGTCGGCGTCGGCATGGAGCCAGTTACAATCCGGGTACGCGGCCTCGTAACCCGCCTGACCGCTCAGTGCCAGTACGAACGGGTTGATGTCGTCGAAGTCCACTGCACCGTCACAGTTCATGTCGCCGAGCACAAACTGCCCTTCAACTACCGCGAACGTTGCGTCGCTTTCGTCCCAGTAGCCATAAGCGCCGTCTCCGTAATACGCCCGAACGCGGACCTTGTGGTCACTGCCCAACTCCGTAGGCGTCCAGGCGTAGGACGTAGCGCCCACGTCGGTCAGCGCGACGATGTTCTCCCAGGCAGTAAGGTCGACGGTGAGCTCGAGGTCGTCGATCCACGCCGTATCACTGCCACCGTTTACGCTAACGTCCTTGGTGTACTCCCACTTGAGCTCGTGCGTACCGGCGGGCAGCGTCGTATTGAAGTATTGCCAGCCGGAATAGCCGGACACGTGGAGTTCACGCACGTCATCGATGTAGAAGTTGAAGAAATCGTAATTCGACTCGGAGCTCACGCGATACCAGAAGCTGACGGCGCCGGCACCGGCGCTACGCGTCATCCAGGTGGACTGATTGTGCGTGATGTCGCCCGCCTGGGCTGCGTAAGTCCCGCCATGGACGGTGCCGCTTGTGACGGACCAGTCGGCATCACCGCCCAGCGTGTAATCGTCACCGAGATCACCATCCTCGAAGTCATCGGTGACGAGGCCGGTCTCGGCGAAGTTGCTGGTGTACTGCAACTGGAACTGGGCATTGCCGTTGCCGGTCCAGGTCACATTTACAGGAGCGTTCGCGGGCAGCGCCTCGCCGCCGTTGGGGTAGGTGAGCACGGGTGCCGGACCGAGCTGGACATCAAGCACGGTTGCGTCGCCCGAATTGACGGTTACCGGGACCGTAACGGGGTCATAGCCGTCCGCCACGAACTGCAGCTCATAGTCGCCGGGCATCAGCATGCGGTGATAGTCACCGACCTCGGGGTCGGTATAGATGTTGTGGTCACGGCCGACTACGGTCACGGTGGCCGCGAGTGGCTCGCCGGTGTCGATATCGGTCACCAGGCCGCGCACGCCGATGAGGCAGGTTTGGATGTACGAGAGCATCGACTGGCGGTTGTCGGCCCAGAAGTCCGGGATCGTCGAAGCGGGCGGCTCCTTGATGTCACTCAGTTCGATGGTGACCTCGTTGTTGCCCATGTAGCGGTAGTTCCAGTCCTGCATCCCGCCGTCGATCGAATACCACGCGGCGCCGTTGGTGATGCCGTGATACCAGTCGCCCTCCCACATCGGCCGGTTGTGCTGCGAATATTGCTCGCTGATGTAGACGAACATATCCTCGTCCGGCGTCGGGGAATAGACGCTGCCCATGCCGTCGTTGTCGAACGGGTAGTTCACGACCATGACGCCGCCGTGTAGATTGGCTGAGCAGGTGAACGAGTGCTGGAAGCTCCAGTTCATGATGACCTGCACTTCGGTGGCCCGCCCGGTCGGGTCGTTCTCGTCACCGTTGATCCACTCGGGGAAGTTGCGATTCAGGTCGATGCCCTGGGCGTTGACACGGGTGCGGTTGGATCGGTCGTAACCATCGGGATTCATCAGCGGCACAATCCACAGCTCGACCTCGTCGATGATCGTCGTGGCTTGGGGGTCGGTGCCGTAGTTTGTCAACAGGTACTCGATCAGCAGCATGCACATCTTCGTGCCGACAATCTCGTCGCCGTGCATGGTAGCGATGTACTTGAAGCCCGGTTCGTCTTCCTCGACCAGCACGTTGTCCGAAATGCGGATGGCCCACAGATGACGCCCCTGATAGCTCAGGCCGAGGTCATACCGTTTGGCGAGGTCGGGATAGGTTGTCTCGTAGTCCAGCAGCGTCGGACCGATGTCGTCGTAATCGGTCCACGTGTCGCGGCTGGGCTCGGCGGGAGCTTGTGGGGGCTCCTGCAATGCCGGCAGCCCATCCGCGATGATGCTCGCATCCGCGCCAGCGGCGATGAGTTGCGCGGCCATGTCGAGCAGGCGCGTGTGCACGTCGGCATTGAGGACACGCACATTGGCGCCGAGGACGTGCAGGGGCGTGTCGCCAAGATCGTTGGGCACCACGGGGTCGGCACCGGCCTCCAACAAGGCGCCAAGGGCTTCCGGACGGAAACGCCGCGCTGCCACGTGCAGGGCCGTGTCGCCATGGGCGTCCGCGGCATGGACGTCGGCTCCGGTGGCGATCAGGTTCTCGATGAGCTTGCGATCCGGCGAGCCGGCCACGAGGTGCAGCGCAGTGACGCCGAGTGCATCCGCCGCATTGACATCGGCGCCGTACGCGATGAGCAGGTATATGACGTCTGCGTGGTGATTGGCGGCCGCGTGGTGCAGTGGCGTTTCGCCGGCCGGGTTTTGTGCATTGGCCAGGGCCGGATTCGTCTCCAGCAGCTCGGCGACGGTGTCCACGGCGCCGAGGCGTGCGGCAGAGTGGACGTCGAGATCAGATGCGAGGGCCGGGCACACAAGCAATGTAAGGCCCACGACGGGCAGGAGGTACGAGCGGTGCATGATGTTCCTCAATGAGATGACGGGGGTACTCTCTCTCCGCATACCAATCCCGCTTGCGGGACGGCGCCGTCATTAGGACCGCGCAGTCCTTCAATCAGGATCGGTGCATTCTACCATTCCAGCAAGTCCACCGTACCGGGGGGTGATGTCCGATGCAATGATGAGTTGGAAAGGCCCGATAATGCGGACTTATGCGTTGGCAGCCCGGCGTTGCGAGTAAGGTTGCCTGCCAAAATGGGCTTGAATCAGGGGCAGCAACTCGGTGAGGTCGCCGAGCGCATGGTCGGGCTCGTGCTGCCCCACGTCGTGGATGCGATGGGCACGGTTGACCCAGACGCTCGTGATGCTGGCCGCTCGCGCTCCGCCTACGTCACTGTGAAGCGAATCACCGACGTGGAGGACGCGGTTGCGGTCCCAGCCCATCGTGCGTAGCGCGATATCGAAGATGCGGGGATCGGGTTTGTAATGCCGCGTGTCTTCGGAGGTTACGACACCGGCCAATCGGATGTCGTGCTGCGTCAGGGCGGCGGCCACGTCTGCGGTGTCGGCGTTTGAGACGATGCAGATCGGCAGCGGGAAATCGGCCAGGAACGTGGGCACTTCGGGCTGCAGTGGCGGCGAGCGCCAGTATTCCGATAGTCGCTGCGCGTACGGGAGCGGGTCCATCGTGATGCCAAGTTCGTGCATCGTCTCTTTGAGGGTGCGGGCTTCGATCGCAAGCAGCGTCTCAAAGGCGGTGTGAGCCGTGGCGTCCATCGCCTCAAAGAAGCGGTTCCCCCATGTAATGCTGAGCTCGTGAGCGGTCATCTTCAGATCAAAATCGTGCACGAGCAGGGCGCACACGGACTCGACGGCGGCCCGGTCGCCGGTCGTGAGTGTGCCGTACATGTCCATGAAGACGCCGTCGAGGTTCATATGGGGGTTATTACCAAGGTTGGTGGCAGTCTGGCAACTGACGGCGCATGGGTCGAACCAGCGATCGGGAGCACGAGTTGCCGAAGCGCGGGCCAGTCACGCCGGGCTGGGCAGGGGGCCCGTTTCCTCGTCCGGCGGCTTGCGCACCGGACGGGCGACGGGTGGAGATTCTTCCTGGCGCTGCTGCTCAGCAGCGATGAGGTCGGCGACCGTCGGCTTATCGAGTTTTTCGCCAGCGATGAGTTGTCGTACTTCTTCGCCGGTTAGCGTTTCGTACTTGAGTAGCGCCTCGGCGACGGCTTCAAGCTTGTCGCGATTCTCCTCGATAATCCGCTGGGTGTCGGCATACGCTTCGTTGATGATGCGTTTTGTTTCCTCGTCGATGATCTCGGACGTTTTGTCCGAGAACTCCTTGCCGACCTGTAGATCGAGCTGTCGTCGCTGACTGAGAGATTCGTCGCCGTAATAAACGAAGCCGAGTTTGTCGCTCATGCCCCACTCGGTGACCATCATGCGAGCCATTTGCGTGGCTTGACGAATATCACCGGCGGCGCCCGAGTTCATGTCATGACCGAGTAATGCCTCGGCGATGCGCCCGCCGCACAAGACGCGCAGTGTCGACTCCACCCACGAACGGTTGTACGTCTGGCGGTCCTTTTCGGGGAGTGAGAAGGTGGCCCCGCCGTACGGACCGCGCGGGATGATGCTGACCTTGTGCACCGGGTCGGCCTCATCGAGCAGCGTTTGGATGAGGGCGTGACCGGCTTCGTGGTACGCGGTCAGCTCGCGGTCGCGGTCATCGACCATCCGGCTACGCTTGGCGCGGCCCCAACGGACCTTGTCGCGGGCCTCTTCGAGATCCTCGAGTTCTACTGCATCCTTGCCGGCCAGCGTGGCGAGCAGCGCGGCTTCATTGATGATGGCAGCCAGATCGGCTCCGCTGAACATGGGCGTGCCGCGCGCGATGCGATGGAGCTTCGGCTCGAGGGGCGGCAGCGTTTTGATCTTTTGGGCGTGGACCTTGAGGATCTCGAGCCGACCCTTCACGTCAGGCAGTGGAACGTAAACCTGACGATCGAACCGTCCGGGACGGATGAGCGCGGGATCAAGCACATCGGCCCGGTTGGTAGCGGCGATCACGATTACCTGATCGTTGGTATCGAAGCCGTCCATCTCGACGAGAATCGCGTTGAGTGTCTGCTCCCGCTCGTCGTGGCCGCCGCCACTGTAGCCCATGCCGCGGCGTCGCCCGACGGCGTCGATCTCGTCCAGGAAGACAATGCACGGCGAGTTTTCCTTGGCCTGACGGAACAGGTCACGTACGCGGGAGGCACCCACGCCGACAAACATCTCGACGAAGTCGGAACCGGAGATGGAGAAGAACGGCACTTCGGCTTCGCCGGCGATGGCGCGCGCGAGCAGTGTTTTGCCGCAGCCTGGTTCGCCGACGAGCAGCACGCCGCGGGGAATGCGGCCGCCCAGGCGCTGAAACCGCTTGGGGTTCTTCAGGAATTCGACGATTTCGAACACCTCTTCCTTGGCTTCTTCGACGCCGGCGACGTCGTTGAAGGTGGTCGAGGTGTGTTCCTTGGTCATGATGCGGTGTCGGCTGCGGCCGAAGTTGCCGAGCATGCCTGCGCCGCCGCCGCTCTGACGCAACTGACGAAACAGCAGGAACCAGATCAGTGCGGCGAGCAGCAGCCAGGGGATCATCGTCAGGAAGATATTGAGCAGCATGTTGTTGCTGGTCTCGCTGCCGAAGACGACGGTTACGTTCGGCGGCGTGGCCGCGAGGACGTCCTGGCGCAGCTCACGGATGTTCTCACCGGCGCGCAGGTAGGTGCACTCGAACTCCTTGGTGTCGACATTGGCGTTGGGCGGCACCTCGTAGAACTCGCCGGTGATCATGTCCTCCTTGACCACAACGCGTTTGATCTCGCCGGCCTCGATGTGGCTCCAGAAGGCGCTGATGTCGATCTTGTGCACTTTGTGCATGCTCTGTTGGAGCATGACGAGGAACATCAAGCCCAGACCGATGATGATGATCCAACTGAACAAGCCGCGCGACATGCGGTTGGGGGGACGCGGCGGCCCGGAACCGTTATCGCCGTTGTTGCGTGGGCGGTTCGGTTGTTGCTGGTCGTCGGACATAGCGTGCCATTCTCACGGAAGAGCGCCGGGTGTGCGGCGCGGGGTTACCAGGATTCATACATTTTGGCGACGATGCGCGACGCCAGCCGGTCAATAGCCCGTTCCTGGGCGAACTCCTCCGTTTCCCCAGCGGGTGGCAGATAATCCGCCGCCTGGAGAAGGGCAGGCTGGTCGACCAGCAACTTGCCTGAGCGCAGGTCTTTCCACTGCACCTGCACGGCGAGAACCAGTTGCTTCTCGCGCGGCTGACGCGACCGAAAGTCCGGTGCGAACGCCGCCTGGCGCTCTTCGAGCACCTCTGCCCTTAGTATCGTATCGGCCTTTTCCTTTGCGGCCAGCCGATAGGGGGTCTCCATTGAGATGCGCTTCTTAACTGCCTCGGTGAGGGTGAACTCGATGTCTCGGCGAAATTCCTTCGAGCCGATCATCTCGACGTACACGGTGCGAATATCAGACCGGTATGGGCCGCCCGCCCGATACCCGCACCCGACCCCACCCAGCAACGTCAGCGCCAGCAGGATGGAAAATGCGCTGATTCGCATCACGACGGTTCATCCTCCGTGTCGTCTTCAGCCAGCAGACCCAGTTCAGCCAGGCGAGCCTGCGCTTCGTCGGCGGCGAGGGTGCCGGGGTAATCGTCCAGGATCTCACGGTAGTAAAAGACCGCCGCCGCGGGCTGGCGCGTCCGCTCGTACCAGCGGGCGATGTACAGGTCTTTTTCAGCCCGCAACTGGCGGATGCCCTCCAGCCGCTCTGTTACGTTTTCCTGTGCAGCGTAGGTCGGAAACGCTTCGCGAAACTGACGATAGCGCTCTTCGGCCTCGACCAGTGGCAGATCGTCGAACTTGATTCCGGGGAAGGCGGCTTCGGCAGCTTCCGCAGAGCGGAGCATGGCAATTTGAATATACCGGCCGCTGGGATATTGCTGGGCCAGGAATGCGTATTCGTCCTGGGCGAGGTCGAGATCGCCGCGTCGGTAGTAGAAGTCGGCCTTCAGCTTCAGCGCCAACTCGCCCAAGGGCGTGCCCGGGACCCGCTCAAACACGCGGTCGAGAATCTCAATGCCCTCGTCATAGGCCGGTAATCGCAGAATCCGCCAGACGATCCGCTTCTCGCCGGAGAGGAACGCTCGTGCCACGTCGACGCAGCGGCGGTTCGCCATACGAAACAGCTCGCCAGCGGTATTCTCGGCGACGGTGTGGTAGTGCTCGACGGCTTTCCAGAAGTCGCCAGTCTCGAAGTAGGTCTCACCCATGAGGAACAGGCCTTCGAAGTAGCGCGGGTCGGCCTGGTTGTCCGCGAGCCAGTTTTCGAGCACGTCGCGCGCATCGCGAGGCTCGCCGGCGCGGAGCAGCGCGCGGGCCTCGTCCAGTGCGGGCGGGACGGTGGGCGGCTCGGCGACCGCCTCAGTCAGCGGCATCCACGTGTCCGCTTCCGGATCGAGTACCTCCCGCTCCCGGAGCGGCTGGTCCTGTCCCGTGACCGGCACCACGAGCAACAACGCCGCGATCGGGGGCAGTAGTGCTGTGCATCGTCGAGTCTGCCTCATGGCTGAGCATTATAGGCCGCGCACGGCACGCCCACAACGAGTGCCGCGTATGGTGTAGAGCGCCACGCGGCAGCAGCGCTGCCAAGGGGACTCGCGCACGGTTCGACTCGTCAGCAGGGATGTCGGAAGATGTCACTGAACGTGTGCGCAACCGGCATGTCGCCACTTGCCCGTCGGTCCGTCTACTCGCCGTAAGTAGCCAGCACGTGTGCGGCGACGGGGTTGTCGCCGTCGCGCTGTGCCAACCGGTCTGCCATCTCGACGGCGAGGCCGGCGTCGCCGACGCGGTGGGCGAGGGCGGTCACCAGCTCCAGGGTCGGGGGATCGTGCGGGTCGTGCTGCAAGGCGCGTTGCGCTACCTGGAGAGCTTTCAAGTAATCGCCGGCCTGACCGGCACATCGCGCCAGCAAGCGCAATGCCCCCACATGGTCCGGTTTCGCCTGCAAGACGGGCTGCAGCGTGACCGCCGCCCGTTTGGTCTCGCGGAGCGCGAGGTACGATTCGGCGAGCATGAAGCGCAGCGCTTCGAACGGGGCGTGATCTGTGGCGACCGCTGCTTCCAACAGCGGAAGAGCATCGCTGTACCGCCCGGCGTGATACAGGGCGCGGGCCAGGCGGAAGCGAAACTCCGCATCGTCTTCCTCGCCCGACGCGACTCGTTGCCAAGATCTGACGGCCGCGGACCAGTCGCCACGCAGTTCGTGACATTCCGCGAGCGTAACGTGGTAGACGTCCGTCCAGCCGAAGTTCGCCTCGTACTCGTTCAGCAGGGCCAGGGCGCGGTCCGGCTGGCCGAGTTGTAGCCAGCACTGCGCCACGGCGACCAGATAATCAACGTCCGACGCGTCAAGAACAAAGGCTTCCTCATAGTCCTGGCGGGCGGCATCCCACTGCTCACGCTGTTGATGAACGGTGCCGCGCAGGTAAGCCGCCTCAGCTTGCGCCGGCTCCGGCAGATCAGCGCTCGTCAGCAGTCTTTCTGCCTGGGCCAGATTTCCTTCCGCCAGGAGGATCCGCGCTCGCAGAGGAATCCAGCGGGTCTGATCCGGCACGAGCCGCTCGGCTTCGGCGAGTTCGTCCGAGGCCGCCTCGATGTGGCCACTGTCCAGCCGATCACTCGCCAGACGCGCCTTGATTTCTGCCCGGGCGAGGTTCCACCGCTGCTGGGCAGCTTCACGGGCCTTGGGCTGTGAAAGCTGACATCCGCAGAGCAGCAGCAGACCGACGGAGGTGACCGAAGCACGCAGCATTCGATGACAGTTCATGGCGCTTCCTTCTTTGCGGCGCGCGGCGGCCGCGCGCTCGTGGCCGGTTCGACGAAGCTCGCCGCCTGGCCCACCTCGATTGGCTCGCCGGCCTCGAACCGGAGCACCTGCGGTGGTCGTTCGTCCTCAGGTGTCGCCTTCGTCGGTGGTGGAGGAATCACCGGTTCGGGACGACCGAAGGGTGCGTCGGGGACCGCACCCGGCGGCAAGTGCTCGAGTTGCAGTAGTCCAAGCGTGAATGTCCGCATGCGCCAGCCTTCCTCCGACCAGTAGCGCTTGTTCAGTAGCTTCTCGCGCAGCTTCAATGCCGGGAGCATGCGCGGCTGGTTGTGCAAGGTCATGTACAGGTTGAGCAGAGCCCGGTCGTGGTCGCCCGCCGCAAGCTGCTCGAGCGCCTCGTGGTAGAAGGCCTGAGCCAGACGCTCGCGGCCGGACCCGAGCAGCCCACGCCGATGTCCCACGCGGACCCGTTCGATGTCTTCGAGCAGGCCACGGAAGTACGCCTGCTCCCGTTCCGTCTCTTTCAGCACATGCACGGTCAGCAGAATGACCACCTCTTCCCGGGTGGTCTGGTCGAAGCGGTTTCCGAATAGGAGCCCCAGTCCGGGTACGTTGCCGAGCACCGGAACCTGTGACTGCGAGTTGAGACTGCGCTCGCGAAACAACCCACCAATGAGAATCGTGTCTCCATCATCAATCAGGACGTCAGCCTGGGCTTCGGTGGTTTCCTCGAACGGCAGGTTGGCCGCCGTCAGCCCGCCGTTGCTGTCCTTGGGGTGTACGAACAGGCGGACGGTGCCATCCTCGTTGATCAGCGGGGTAAACCGTACCTGTGTGCCGGTTTCAAGAAACTCGATCTTCTCGATGGCTGCCGTCTCGGTCACCGTCGTCGTGACGTAGCCGTCACGGCGGCCAACGATAACCTGTGCTTCCTGACGGTTGAGCGCGACAATCTTCGGGTTGGCCACGACAACCACATCCGTGACATCTTCGAGGGCCCGCACAAAGCCGCCAATGCTGTCCTTGATCAGGCCGAACGTGAAGCCGCCAGCGGGGAAGTTCGCGTTGAAGGCCGTATTCACGTTGAATGTCGTGCTTTGCAGATCGTTGGGCGGCAACTGTCCGGTGGTCAGGTCGGCCGAGGCGTTGCTCGTGCTGCTGACGTCTTGAAAGTCCACGCCCCCCAGCATCGTGAAGTCGATGCCGAACTGGTTGTCCTCATTGAGCGTGGCCCGCAGCACCGTGGCCTCGACCAGCACCTGACGTGGACGCAGGTCGAGCTGAGCCAGGATGTCAGCCACGCGCGCCAGATCATCCTCACGGGCAGTGACAATGATGTACTCGAGGCCCGCCCGGGTCATGCCTTCGCTGCCCGCATCGTCCTCCGCATCACCCTTGACCACCTCCACGTCCGAGCCGAGCGTGGCTTTCACGGCACCGATGGCCTCGCCCGCGGGAATGTACTTGAGCTTGAAGACGCGCGGCTCGGGCGGTGGCAGCAGGCCGTCAATCTCTTCAGGCTTGCCAACGAAGATCGTCGTGCCGTTTTTGTGAAATATGTAGTTATTCGGACGTAGCACGGCTTCGAGCGCTTCCTCCAGCGTGACGCCATAGAGATTGGCTGACACCTGCCCATGCACGCTGGCACTGCTGACAATATTTCGCTGGGCCTCATAGCTGAGCATCTCGAGCAGCGTGCCGATGTCGATATCGCGCACGTGCACGTCGAGCAGGCCTGCCACGGACTGCTCGACGGAAACCGGGCCGGCATCCGACGCGGTCTCGGCGGGCGCCGGGTTGTCTGCCGAGGCTTCCCCGGCGGCGGCGCGCGCCTGCTCGGCGACTTCCTCGACTTGTAGCTCATTGGCGGCGGGCGGGAGTTGTTGGGATGGCTGTGCACCCGCAGGCAGACCGCCGGCGAACAACGCCACGAAACCGAGCAACGCGGCAGGGGTGAATAACCGGCGCGTCCGGCTTCGCCCATGCGAAACGACGACGATGCATCTGTCTGACATGGCAGATCCGTTTTTGTTGTAGGCTCGGGCGTCGACTCCGTTCGACGCTTCGCGCGTTCCGATGGTCCGACGGCCTCAGCCGGGACGTCCGGTATTCAATCTCCTGATCGGAGCCGCGTTCGCGGGTAGTTCAGGAAATCCCACCTCGGGGCGGACGGCGCGCAACTTCTGACCAATGCCGAACCTGGCGATTGCGTTTTGTGGTACTCAGGGTCGGCAACACCTGCGCAGACGCCTGTGTGATGCGTCAGCCAACCTGCAAGCGGATCGGCCCGGTGCGGCCAGCCGAGCACCGCTGGTCGCCTTGCATCCGATAAAACATCGCCCCCTTTCGCAAGGCCATCAAAAGCCGGATCGCAACGGACTGGGTTTTGCTTATCGTCGCCACGTTTCGCAGGCTGGTTACGGGGGAGGTCCAATGAGGGTCGTTCGCGACAGACGCCATGCACTATCAACAAGACGACATGCGAATGCCGGTGGGTCGCCACCCTTGCGCGCGCAGCGCTTTCACACTCGTCGAACTCGTGATGGTGGTTTGCGTGCTGGCGATCGTGGCCGGCGTGGCCGTGCCGCAGTTTGCCAATTCGCTGACGCGACACCGGGTGGACGCCGCGGCGAGCCGACTCATTGCCGATATCGAGTTGGCGCAGCGGCATGCCCGTGTGTCGAGCGACGGGTTGACGATCAACTTCGACCGCACCGGGCCAGGGTATCACCTGGTCGGACTGCCGGACGTCGACCGCCCGACCCAGGACTATCGGGTGGCGCTGGGCACGGACCCTTATGACGTCGTGATGGCCCGCATCGACTTCGGCAGCGACGACGCTCTGGTTTTTGACGCGTACGGGCTGCCGGACCGCGGTGGCAGCATCGTGCTCAAGGCCGGTCGTCACGCCGTCACGGTGATGGTCGAGGCGGATACGGGTCGAGCGCATGAGGTGGACCGCGAGTTGACGCGTGATCAGGTCGAGTCGTTGGTGGGCCGGCCAGTGCATATCTACCGCGCTTCGCGGTCGCCGACGAACGTGGCGCCCGTCCCGGTCCCCGTCCCTGATACTGGTGATACTGATACCCCGGTTGATGTGAGCGAGTTGACCCCAGACAACGTCGGTCCGGGCGCGCAGGACACGGTTGGGAATCGCTGACAATGACGTACAGAGCATCGCGACATCGGCATCGCGCATTCACCTTGGCCGAACTGTTGGTCAGCAGTGCGGCTACCGCCGTACTGGTCACCGGCGTGGCGTCTGCAATGCTGCTGGCGTCGCAGGCGTTGCCCGAGAACCGCGCCGATCTGGATAGCCTGGTTACGGCAGGTGGCGTGGCCGAGCAGATCTCGACGGAGCTGAGTTGCGCACTGTTGATTACCGAGCGCACAGCGACCGCCATTGAGTTCGCTGTCGGCGATCGGGACGGCGACAGCCAGCCGGAGTTGATCCGGTATCACTGGTCGGGAACGGTGGGTGAGCCGCTGTATCGGCAGTACAACGGCGGCGAGGATATCGCCGTGCTGGAGGGGGCGGCCGATGTGAGCTTCACGTATACGTCGTTCACGGCGGAAGAAGAAGGTGATCCGGTCGAGAACGAGTCTGGAGAAATCGAATTGGATTCGTTTTACTCGGGCGGAGGGCTCGACGACGCCAGCGTGGGCCACGACTCGTGGCCGGCGCAGTACTTCAAGCCGGACTTGTCGGCGGACGCGACGAAGTGGCGGGTCACGCGGATCTTCTTCGGGCTGGCGTCGCGTGGTAGTGACGATGGCGAGTGCAGAATCCAACTGCAACGGGCAACAGGTCAAGGTAAACCCACGGGGGATGTGATTGCCGAGCACTATTTGCTCGAAGAGGAACTGGACGACAGCTTCAACTACTACGAGGCGGTCTTCGCCGACGCCCCGCTCATGCCGGCTGCACAAGGGCTGTGCGTAGTATTCGCACATGTGTCGGACGCGCATTCAGCACGTGTGGTCCACGCCTATAGTGGAAGCGTCGATACTCCAGGCTTTCTCCTACGGTCGGATGACCGGGGCAGCACTTGGGACGCGCGGAGTGATCGCTCCATGATTTACTTTGCGTATGGAACAGAGATTATTCCCGGCGCGCCCGAGATGGTTACGGTTGAGTATGCCACCAGTGTTGGTTTGCTGATTCAGTTGGGTGACAGCGAAGACTACGCCGTGGAAACGGCCGTGCAGTTGCTGAACACTCCGGAGGTGGGGTCATGACCGTCCGGCCTGTGAGGCGAACAACAAGCCGCGGGCGCCTGTGGGGCTTCTCGCTGGTCGAGGTGGCGATCAGTACGGCGATCGTGGGCGTCATGCTGGTGGCGGCCTTGCACGCGGTCGCTTCGGCGCGGATGGGGCTCAGCCGGGTGCAGCAGCGTAGCAAGGGGATGCTGTTGGCGCAGGGTCTCATGGCCGAGATCCTCCAGCAGGACTATGCCGACGCCGATTTCGGAACGGACTCATTTGGTCTCGGCGGTTCGGAGGGTGGCAGTAACCGGGCCGCATACGACGACGTCGATGACTATGACGGATGGAGCGCGAGCCCGCCCGAAACGCGGGACGGTACGCCTATCCCGGGGACGGATGGTTATGAACGTCTGGTCGTTGTCGACTGGGTGACTTCCTCCGACACGACTGATGTGCGAGGCGAGTCGACCGGCGCCAAACGCATCATCGTCACGGTCAAGTTCAATGGAATCATCGTCGCTGAACTCGTGGGGCTGCGTACGCTGGGCTGGGACCACGCGGTACCGAATGCGGGAGGTGACTGACCATGCCACGCGGCAAGCGGACGTATCTGCGACGCGGCAGCGTCTACCTCGTGGTGCTGGGCTCCGCGCTGATCGTTTCGGTGATCGGGGTTTCAGCGCTGGTCGCCGTGCAGACGCGACAGCGTGCCAGTGAGGGCGGCCGCGACTTCGTGGCCACACGCTACCAGGCCCAGGCCGCGGTTGAACTGGGCATGTTGATGGTCAATGAGAATGATGCCTGGCGTGAGGAGCAAACCGACGGCGAATGGTATTCTGCTGAGCCGCTCGGGTTGGGGAGCTTCACGTTGAACGTCCGGGATCCGGCTGATGATGATTTGCAGGATGGGCCTTGCGACGGCCTCATTCTGACCGGATTCGGGGCCCAGGGGCCGGCACGGTACGGCCTGCAGGTCTTGATGCGGTCCGACGCACTTGATTTCGACCCGCTATTCGAAGAGGTCATGGCACACAATCCCGTCGGATACTGGCGCCTGGGTGACAGTGATACGACGGCCCGCGACGAAACGGGTACGCAGGGCGGCACATATCGCAATGGCGTGAGCCAGAACGAGTATGTCCCGTTTCGCTGTGACCCGGCGGCGCGATTTGATGGCATGAATGACTACGTCGAGATCCCTCATTCGGATGCATATCTGCTTGATACGGGCGCGATCATGTTCTGGTTTCGTGCGGCCAATACGTCCACGACGCAGGGCATATTCAGTAAGGACTCGGCGGATTATGACACCGGCGGACATCTGACTGTCTGGCTTGCCGGAGGCTACATTCAAGTCCGGATACAGAGTATCAGTGGCAGTCGCTATGCTTGGGCCGGCTCGGTTTCGGCCAATGACTGGCACCAGGTGGTGGTGGGTTTTGGTGATGATGGCCTGCTGGTGTTCCTCGACGGGGTCTGGCGGGATTACACACCTTACTTCAACGGCATCGATGACTCGTCCGGCGGCAGTGGTAATCACGAGCCCATCGGTCTGGGCGTCTCTGCCAGCGACACCGACGACCTCAGCATGAACAACTGGACTTCGCCCTTCCGCGGCATGATCGATGAGGTTGCGATTTTCGACCACACGCTGTGGGAGGATGATGTCCAGGCCCTCTATGATGCGGGCATGGAAACCATGCCCCACACGATGTCTGTGATACCCGGTTCCTGGCGACGTGTCGTGGACTGAGGGCGCTATGCCCCCGGTGCTTATAGGACGCAAGTGCTGTTTCGAAGCCGAACCACACCTGGCGGCGACCTCGATCATTCTCGCACCTCGCACCGGTTGCAATCGCAAGTCGACCTCGCGCGGATCGTAGCCACGCTGGCCCTGGGCATACCGCTGCGCTGATTCTCGGACGTACGTCGACGGTGAGGTCGTTATGTACGGGTTAACCCTGTCATACCCGATTACCGGACCCGCTCGGGTCTTCAAGCGCGTCCGTCCAACGACGCGCTAACGAAGCCGACTCTTTCCGCTCCCGATAGAACAAATGCAGTCTTTACGGGAAGTTACGAGGATTTCTCTCGTCTCCCGATGCTGTTCCCGCCTGACGATTGGGATACTTCCTCAGGTGGGCACGACTACCGCTGGAGGTAGTGCCTTGGGTATGACAGCCCGGTGTGGCAAGCCGCCCGGGGGCGGATGGGACGCGCGTCGACACGCGTTGTGGTGGAAGCTGCGCGCGCATTTGGTGGCATGCCTCAGGCCGTCGTGGGGAGTACTGGCACTCATCGGCACCGTCACGGGCTACTTCAACGTTGCGTCAGTTTGTGCCGGCAGCGTCAGCAGTACCGGTTCACTGCAAATCTCAGCCGACGATGTCGTCGCGGGCAACTTCGTCGCCATGACCGGCACGGCCGAGATCAGCGAAGACGGCGCACCCGAGTGGGGTGACGGTACGACGATCATCATCGAGCCACCGACGGGTTTTCGGTTTGATACCGGCGCGTCCATCACCGCCACAGTGACCGGTGGTGATATAGCGTTGCAGGCACCGACGACGAAAAATCCCAACAACGCCTTTACGATCATGTTCTTCGTGCAAGGCGCCCACGCGGCGGCCTCGACGATTTCATTCACCGGCATCACGCTGCAACAGGACGATACGAGTTGCAACCCCGGCGGTCAGGTCGGCGATCGCAGCGATATCAAAGTCTCGACGAGTGCGGGCGCCCCCGCCCTGACCGACGCAGCATTGATCGATGTGGAGGTAGTTCCCGGGGCGGCATACGAACTCGAGTTCACTGCTTCGCCGGCAAACAAGATGGCTGGCGAGGACCTGTTGCCGGTCGTGACCATTCTCGATCAGTGTGGCAACACGGTTACGGGAGACGATCGCACCATCACACTGGCGATTCAGGCCAATCCTGGCGGCGCCGCGCTCAATGGCGACCTGGATATCAACACCGTTGCCGGCGTGGCGACGTGGACTGATCCCGATAACCTGAACATCATCAAGCCCGGCACGGGATACACCCTGCGGGCATCACACAGTGGGGCGGCTTTCACCGGTTCCGACACGGTTGACAGTGCTGCGTTCGACATCACGCCGAACGTGCCGCACGTGCTCGAGTTCACGACCGAGCCCGGGCACACCGACGCCGGCGAGGATCTGCTACCCGTTGTGACCATCAAGGATGTACATGGCAATGTGGTCACGAACGATGATCGGACCATCACGCTGTCGCTGCAGACCGACCCGGTCGGCACGACGCTTAACGGGGACGTGGACATCAACACCGTCAGCGGCGTCGCCACCTGGGCCGGTGGTCACAACCTGAACATCACGGAGGTCGGCACCGGCTTTCAGTTGCGTGCTACCGGTAGTGGCGTTTTTGCAGGCTCGGACGTCGTCGATAGCGCACTGTTCAATATCACGCCGAATGTCCCGCACGAACTGGTCTTCACCACTGAGCCCACCACGAGCACCGCTGGTGTCGCCCTGACGCCCGAGATCACGATCCTCGATGTTCACGGCAATGTCGTTACGGACGATGACCGTACCATCACGCTGAGTTTCGCCGCCAACCCTGGTGGGGGCGCCCTCCTGGGCGATGTCGATATCAACACGGTCAGCGGCGTGGCGACCTGGGGTGGACCCGAGAACCTGCGAATCGAGGTGGCCGCGGCAGGCTATCGGCTGCGCGCCACTGGCAGTGGTGGTTTCACAGGCTCAACGACTGAGGATAGCGCTCTGTTCGACATCGATCCGGAAGCGACCTACGACCACCTGGCCTTCACTGCGCAGCCGATGACGACGACTGCCGGCGTCGCTCTCGTGCCGCAGCTTACGATTCAGGATCAGTTCGACAATACGATTACCAGTGCGGCGGTTGAAACGGTGACGCTGACGCTGCTCAATGGCGGTGGAGCAACGTTGCTGGGCGATCTGGATTTGACGACCACGAACGGTGTGGCGACGTGGGTCGGCGGCGATAATCTGCGCATCGAAGAGACTGGCGTCGGCTATCAACTGCGAGCTTCGTGCACGGGCGTGTTCACGGATTCCGGGACGGTAGACTCCAACGCCTTCAACATCGTTTCCGCGGCGCCCGACACCATCGAGTTCTCGGTCCAGCCGGCGACCAGCACCGCCGGCGTGGTTCTCACGCCGGAAGTCACGATCCGCGACGAGTTCAACAATGTTGTCACCAATGATGACCGGACGATCACGCTTGCGCTGCTGAACGGCGGCGGGGCGACGCTGCTGGGTGACATCGACCTGGTCACGTCGAGCGGCGTCGCGACGTGGGCCGGCGGCCAGAACCTGCGCGTCGAGCAGAGTGGCAGCGGATACCAGTTACGCGCCACCGGTAGCGGTGCGTATGGCACGTCCGGCCAGGTCGATTCGGCAGCGTTCGACATCGATCACGATGTTGCCGACCACCTGGTTTTCAGTACGGATCCGGTGAACACGACGGCGGGCGTGGCGCTGGTGCCGGAAGTGACGATCCAGGACCAGTTCAACAACACGGTTGAGGATGATGACCGTACGATCACGCTGACGTTGCTGAACGGCGGCGGGGCGACGCTGTTGGGGGATGTGGATATTGCGACGGTCAACGGTGTGGCGACGTGGACGGGTGGGGAGGCGATGAATATTGAGGAGGCCGGCACGGGGTATCAACTGCGTGCCAGTCATGACGGGGCCGGCTTCACGGGTAGTGACACGGTCGATAGTGCTGCGTTCGATATCACGCATGACGTGGCGGACATGGTCGAGTTCACCGCGCAGCCGGTCACCACGGGAGCCGGCCTCGATTTGCTACCCGCGGTGCGCATGCTCGACCAGTTCGGCAATACTGTCAGCACCGGCGGCGCCCGCACCGTCACACTCACGATTGAGAACAACCCCGGCGGTGCGACGTTGAACGGGGATGTTGACGTCGACACGGTCAACGGCGTTGCCACCTGGCTCGACGGCCACAATCTCAATATCACCACGATGTCCGTCGGGTACACACTGCGGGCGACGTGCAGCGGTGCCTTCACCACGTCTGATACCATTGTCAGCGCTGGGTTCGATATTACGGTCGGCCAGGCGCATCATCTGGAGTTCAGCACTCAGCCGGTGAATACTGTGGCGGGCGTGGCGCTGGTGCCGGCCGTCAGCATCAAGGACGAGTACGGCAATACGGTGACGACGGATGACCGCACGATCACGCTGACGTTGTTGAACGGCGGCGGGGCGACGCTGTTGGGGGATGTGGATATTGCGACGGTCAACGGTGTGGCGACGTGGACGGGTGGGGAGGCGATGAATATTGAGGAGGCCGGCACGGGGTATCAACTGCGTGCCAGTCATGACGGGGCCGGCTTCACGGGCAGTGACACGGTCGATAGTG
>CAYXTR010000009.1:90601-152300 GCA_964468185.1 uncultured Planctomycetales bacterium
CTGCGTGCCAGTCATGACGGGGCCGGCTTCACGGGCAGTGACACGGTCGATAGTGCTGCGTTCGATATCACGCATGACGTGGCGGACCACCTGGTTTTCAGTACGGATCCGGTGAACACGACGGCGGGCGTGGCGCTGGTGCCGGAAGTGACGATCCAGGACCAGTTCAACAACACGGTTGAGGATGATGACCGTACGATCACGCTGACGTTGCTGAACGGCGGCGGGGCGACGCTGTTGGGGGATGTGGATATTGCGACGGTCAACGGTGTGGCGACGTGGACGGGTGGGGAGGCGATGAATATTGAGGAGGCCGGCACGGGGTATCAACTGCGTGCCAGTCATGACGGGGCCGGCTTCACGGGCAGTGACACGGTCGATAGTGTTGCGTTCGATATCACTGCCGAAACGACTGCCGATCACCTTGACTTCACGGTCGAGCCCGTGGATACCGCCGCCGGTGCCGATCTGCTGGTCGAGGTGAGTGTCAAGGATCAGTTCGACAATATCGTTACCGCCGGTGCACCGCGGAACATCACTCTCAGTCTGGTCGTGAACCCGAGCGGCGCCACTTTGAACGGTGACAACGAAATTGCCACGGTCAATGGCGTGGCGACGTGGACCGTCGTCGAAGCCCTGAACATAACGGTCACCGACATCGGCTATCAGTTGCGGGCCAATGGCAGCGGCGGCTACACGACCTCCGGGCAGGTGGACAGCGCGCTATTCGACATCACGCCGGCGGCTGCGAATCACATGGTCTTCAGCACGCAGCCGTCATCCAGCGTCGCCGGTGCGGATCTGTTGCCCGAAATCACGATTCGTGATGAATACGACAACGTGGTCACCGGCGACGACCGGACCATTACGCTGACGCTGCTGAATGCGGGTGGGGCTTCACTTCTCGGCGATGTGGACATTGCGACGGTGAACGGCGTCGCAACGTGGCTTGGCGCACACGACCTGCGTATCGAGCAGGTTGGCATTGGTTACCAACTTCAGGCGGCCCATGATGGGGCCCCGTTCACCGGCGCAGGCGCCGCGGATACGGTTGACAGCGCCGCGTTCAACATCGGCACGAGCGTTCCGCATCATCTGGCTTTCACGGTGCAGCCGGCGACGTTGAATGCGGGTGTGCCGCTGGTTCCACAGGTAACCATACAGGATGAGTTCGATAACACGATTGCGAGTGATGACCGCACGATCACGTTGACGTTGCTCAACGCCGGCGGCGCGACGCTGTTGGGCGATATCGATATTCCCACCGTCAGCGGCGTGGCCACGTGGAACGCAGGGCACGATCTGAATATTGAACTCGTAGGTAGCGGCTACCAACTGCGCGCGACGCATGATGGCGGCGCCTTCGCCGGATCGGACACCGTCGACAGCGTGGCCTTCGATGTCACGCCGAACGCCTTGGATCACTTTGATGCGACGCCGAGTGCCGCAACGGTGAACGTGAACACCGCCGTCCGGATTACGATCACCGCTCGCGACCAGCATGACAACGCCAAGCCGGGCTTCGTGACGACGGACGACATTGTCATTTCGACTGATACCGGCGGTGACGCCACCACGATCGATTTCGATGATGGCGGCCTGATCGCTGGCTTCGTCGACGGCGGATTGACCGCGACGATTCCGGCAGGCACGGCGTTCGATGGCAGCGGGGAACTGTGGGTCGACGTCACCAATCGCCGGGCCGAAGCGATTACGATTACCGTGTCGGATGGCGTTGTTACGGATGGTACGGCGAATGTCACGTGGAATGCCGAGGCGACGCTCGACAATTTCCTGCTCGAGGCCGCCCCCGGCGCCTGTATCGCCAACACCGCGTCCACGCTGACGATTACCGCGCGCGACCAGTTCGACAACCCGATCCCGGGCTACACGACGGTTGACGCAATCACGGTTTCCACCGACACGGCTGGCGACGGGACGAACCTGGATTACGACGATGCGGGTGCGATCGCCGGCTTCGCGGACCTCGGGGCAACCGCGACGATTCCGATTGGCACGGCGTGTGACGGTGCCGGGCAGCTTTCCGTTGACATCATCAATCGCCTGGCCGAGACCATAACCATCACGGTATCGGACGGCACGGCGACCGATGGCACGACGAATGTAACGTGGGATCCTGCGGTGCCGCTATTGTTGCATATCGATGCCGTAGGCTCGCCTGTGGCAGGTGCGCCTTTCAATGTGACTGTCAACGTGACGGACCAATATGACAACCCGTCGGAAGTTACGCAGGATACGGGCGTCACGCTGTCGGTGCATACCGGATCCGATGTGCTGGGTGGCACCACGACCGGCACGATCGGCGTGGGCACGAGTAGCGCAATCATTGGGCCGATGACCTACAACACCGCCGAGCCCGGCGTCGTGCTGCTGGTCGAGCGCACCAGCGGTGACTTCCTGGTATCCGGCACTTCGGCTGCGTTTACGGTGACCGGCGGCGCGCCGGATCGGCTCGTGTTCGACCCGCCGTCGTTTGGTAATCAGGTGGCGGGCACGCCGTTTGACGTCACAGTGATTCCGGTCGACGTTAACGGGAATCCGACGACGATCGCCGGCGGTGCGGATGTGGAGTTGAGCATTTTCGCCGGCACGCCGGGCTCATTGGCCGGCACCACGACCGGCACGATCGCACCGGGCGGCGGTTCGGTCACGATTGTGGGGGTCGAGTATACGACGGCGGAGAGCGGCGTGAAACTGCGCGTGGACGCGACCAGTGGACCAGCCCTGACGCACGACGTGTCGGATGCGTTCACGGTTAACCCCGGCGTCGCCACGCAGCTGCAGATCGAGAATATCAACACGCAGGTGGCCGACGCCGCGTTCAGTGTCGTGGTCAACGTACTCGACGCCCACGGTAACCTCGCGGGCGTAGAGGGACCGGGCGATACCGACATCGAGCTGTCAAGGGTGGATGGCACCGGCACGCTTTCCGGGACCCTGGTAAAGACGTTGACGCCGGGGCAGAGCTCCGCGACGTTCTCCGTCAGTTATGACACCGCCGAGCCGGTCGTAAGCATTCGGGCGGACGTCACCGCCGGCCCGGCGCTGACTGCGGCCCTATCCAATCAGTTTGTTGTGAATTCGAGTCAGCCGGAACGACTCGACATCGACGTGATTGCCAGCCCGCAGATTGCGGGCGCCCCGTTCGACGTGCTCGTCAAGGCGGTGGACAGCGTCAACAACGAAGCGAACGTCTCCGGCGACACGGACGTCGTGCTCAGCCTGAACACGGGCAGTGGCACGCTCGCCCGCGTCGGCGGTCTGCCGCTCACCGAGACGATCCTCGACGGGACGAGCAGTGTGCTCATTACCGACGTCATCTATGACGTTGCGGAGACCGGTGTGGGTCTGACCGCGACGGCGACCAGTGGCGGTGACGGTCTCAGTCCGGATGATTCGAATCTCTTCGAGGTAATGGCCGCCAACGGAGCGGCGCTGCGCTTCGTACAGCAACCGACCAACACGGATGTGACGACGCCGCTCGAGGTTTCGGTCGAGATCATTGACGCCTACGGCAATCGTGCGGCGGCTACCGATGTTGTTTCGCTCACGCTGGTGGATGGCGGCGGGTGTGGCGGAGCGCTCGTCGGCACGACCAGCCGGGCTGCCATCAACGGTCTGGCGCAGTTTGCGGCAGCCGAGGATGTGCGCGTGTCGCGGGTATGCAGTGGTTATCGCATCAAGGCGTCGGCCGTCGGACTCGGCACCGTCACTTCGAACGCATTCAACGTGAGTGCAGGCACCGACCTTACTGGTGGCGTCACCAGCCTGTCGGTCGACGACGGCACGGCTGTTCTGAGTGTTACCTACACGATCACCGGCTCACAAACCGTGCCGGCCTTCATGATCGGCTATGGGTTGGATCGGAATACGAGCGATAGCGACCCGCTCGATACGCTACTAGACGTGGTCGACGTTACTTCCGCCACTCTCCGCAGCCCCGGCACGCACACCATCACGTTGGGCGACATTCGGTCTGATCTGGATGAGGTAGCCGTCGAGCACGGCATGCGCGCAGCCACGTGGCTGGACTACGACAGCGAGATCACCGAGACCAATGAAGACGACAACGTGGCGACCGCATCGCTCGGCGTGGACCTCGCGATTCAGTCCGTCAGTGCGGATCTCCGTGACAATGGCTCTTCGGCCCGGGTCGTCTACGCCGTGAATAGCCCCGCCAATGTTCCCGCGTTCACCGTCATCATCGGCTGTGACCGGTCCGGCGACGACGTTATGGATGAGGTGGTTGCAGAGGTGACCATGGAGGCCGGCGATCTCACGCCCGGTCCGCATGTGCTGACCGTCCCGCTTGATGAGGCGGTATTGCTGGCCAATGTCGTTAATCAGCAGGAGGTGGTGCTGGTTGCGATCCTGGATGCCAATGACACCGTGGCCGAGTCGAACGAGACGACCAACAACACCGGGTCCACGACTGAAGCCGGTTATGCGGACGTCGAGGTCACGCTGGTGGACGAGCCTGACTACTACGAGATTGGTCAGGAGCTATCGACGGTGTGGCGGGTGACGAACGTGGGCATCGCCGAGGCCCGTGAACTAACGCTGACGGTGCCGGTACCACAGAACGCCGAGTTCGTTCGGGCGGAGTACGTGGGCGGGCGTGAAGCGGGCTACGAGCTGCCCAACGCGCGCGTGCTGCTGAACGCGGTCGTCGAGGTGGACGTTGTTCGCATCGACGTTGGCACGCTCACCGCGGCAGAAGCTGCGGACGTGTCGGTTGTATTCCGGCCTCTGCAGGGAGGTCCGATCAGTCTTTCGGTGGTGGCCGAGAGCCTCAGCGCGGACGCGACGTCCTGGGTCACGCTGGGACGCAGCACGGCGACTCAAATCGAGTCGTTCGACGATTTGGTCGAGGAATTGCCGGATCACCAGTCCTATTCGGACGAAGAAATCTACGAGGAAGTTACGACGACGGTGCGCTACACCGGTTTCTGTGGCGGTGCGGGCCTGGTGTCGCTGGGAGCGACGCTGCTGGGCCTGTTGGGGCTGCGCGTACGCTGCGGCCAGCTTGGGCACCGACGCGACGCACCACGCCGTCGTTGACAGCACGGTGCTCTGTGCGGGGCACGCGCATGGGCCCCGCGAAGCTCGAAGGTAGGATGCGACATGTGTCGCGGACGATGCAGGACGATCGGACTTGGTCTGCTGTTGGCAGCCATACTATCGGTCTGCGCCGGCTGCGATCCGGTTTCGTTCTGGACGGGTTTTGGGGCGGGCTATATCACCGGCCAAGCACTTCCCGGACCCGTTGAAGTGACCACGGTGGAGCGGATGTGCTACCACGCCGGCGAGCGCGTGCCCTGCCCCGATTGACCTTTCTGCATTCGCCGGGACGGACCGTTGACTTTAGTCGACTCTTGTCGTTCGACTAACACAGCGTCAACAAACGCCCTATAACATCCCGTCGCAACGACAATCTGGTGCTTGTGATCGGCTCCCTGGCACCAATTGCGTTGCATAGTCCCCTATTCCTCTTGCTGCGGTCGCGTTTGGCGCTGTTTCTCAGGCTGCGTCAACGCGGCCGGTTTTTTTATGCGCGCCACCATCCGGGAAGCAGACAAATCCGCTTGCCGCCCCTCGACACATATTTGGATACTCCCATGGGGAAATGGAAGCGTTGACGGGACTCGTGCGCGACGTTGTGAGCAGCACGTACCGGCGACGTGTTTCCGCACCGGCCCCGGACGGACGCCGGGCGGAGGATGCGAGGTAGTCGGCATGGCGAATCTACGCGAGAACGGCACGGGCTTGTTGCAGAACTGTAACAGTCGGCGCGGCTGCCGATATGGGCTTGGTCTGGTCAGCCTGCTGCTGCTCAGCGTTGTTCCCAGCGGCTGGGCGGAGACGACGACCGCACAACAGGCGGAAATCATCGTGCGCGGCTGGCTGCGCAGCGACGCCACGCCACTCGATGCCGAGATGAGCAACGCCATTGCCGCCGTCGACACCTATGTGGACGAGTACGGCGATCCCATTTACTACGTCGTGAATCTCGATCCGGAGGGGTTCGTGATTGTACCGGCGGAGGACCGCGTTGAGCCGATCGTCGCGTTTTCGGACAAGGGTGTTTACGACGCCTCGCCCGAACATCCGCTGGGTGCACTCGTCGGAGCCGACCTGCTGGATCGTGTTTCCCAAGTGCGGGAATTGCCGCCGCTGCTCATGGCCAACGGCGACGACGAAGTGACGCCCGAGTCGAAGTGGGAGCTGTTCGGCTTCCTGGGCGAGTCCGAAGAGCCGCTGTTGATGGGTACGTCCAGCATCTCCGACGTGTGGGTTGATAAGCTGATTCAGAGCCAGTGGAGTCAGAGCACGGTTGGCGGCCAGTACTGCTACAACTACTACACGCCGAATCATTACGTGTGCGGATGCGTGGCGACGGCGTTCGCGCAGGTCATCCGCTACCATCAGCATCCGACGACCGGCATTGGCGTTCACTCCTTCAGCGTCACCGTGGACGGTGGGACGCAGACCCTCAGCACGCGCGGTGGTAATGGGAGTGGCGGAGCTTATAACTATGCCAATATGCCGTTGATCCCGGCGGACGGTTGCACGGCGGCGCAGCGGGAAGCGATCGGAGCGCTGTGCTACGACTGCGGTGTAACGGTACATATGAACTATGGGGCCAGCGGATCCGGCGCCCAGATCTACTACGTGAAGGTCGCGATGACCGATACGTTCGGCTACGCGAATGCGGTCTATGCATCGTCCTATCCGAACAACTTTGCCGAGCAGGACCTGAACAACATGGTGAATACCAATCTGGATGCGGGCTATCCCGTCCAGCTTGGTATTTACGGCGATGGTGGCCACGCGGTTATCGCTGACGGGTACGGCTACAACAGCGGGACGCTGTATCACCACATCAACATGGGCTGGGCCGGTTCTGCCGACGCATGGTACGACTTGCCGAACATCGGCACGGGCTACAACTTCGATACGGTCGCCGTCTGCGTCTACAACACGTTCATCACGGGTAGCGGGGAGATCATCAGCGGGCGGGTAACGGATGAGAATGGCAACCCGCTCGCGGGCATCACGGTCACCGCGACGCGGAGTGGCGGCGGGTCATACCAGGACACCACCGACGCGAACGGCATCTATGCCCTCGCAAAGGTCCCGTCGGGGTCGGACTATACCGTGACCGCATCGCATACCAACTTCACCTTCAATACCGTGAACGTGACGACCGGCACCTCAGCCGACTACGATTCGTCGTCTGGCAATCGCTGGGGCATCAACTTGACGGCGACCACTGCGTATGATGCGGCCGAGATGATCTCGCCGACGCCGGATAGTGAATTGACCTCGGCCAGTCCCACCTTCACCTGGACGGCCGGCAGCGATGTAACGCTTTACGAGCTCTATATCGGCTCGAACGCGGGTGGCTCCCAGTACTTCCACATCGGCGGTGGCACGACGGAGCTTTCCGCGGTGGCCCAGGGCTTGCCTACCGACGGTAGCACGGTCCACGTGCGCCTGTATTCGCAGATTGACGGCGAGTGGCGATACAACGATTACACGTACACGGCGTTCAACGCGACGAATGCCGAGGCGGCGCAAATCACGTCGCCCTCCACCAGTTCACCACTGCCCTCAACGTCTCCTACGTTTACCTGGGACAGCGGTTCCGGGGCCGATGAGTATCAGATTCTGATTGGCAGCAGTGCGGGTGCATCGGATTATTTCCTGAAAACGACGACCAGCACGTCCGTGCAGGCGACTGACCTGCCGAATGACGGCAGCACTCTGCATGTGCGCCTGCGAACGCGCTGTGGTGCGGATTGGCTGACGCCCGTAGATTACGTCTACACGGCGTATGCGCCGAGCGGTACGGCGGGTTCCATCGGCAACTACAGCGACGGCGACGCGCTGGCCTCGTCGGCACCGGTCTTCACGATTACCGGCGCGGTGAACGCGACGGAATACTACATCTACGCCGGCCCGTCGGTGGGCAGCGCTTCCTTCGACCACGGTGGCTCGACGGAGACCTCGATTCAGTTGCACGGCCTGCCCACGGACGGCCGTGATGTGTATGTGCGGCTATGGTCGCTCGTGTCCGGTGAATGGTTGTACCGCGATTACCAGTTCGTCGCGTTTGACATTTCAGCGGCCGTGGCTGCGGAGATTCAGTCGCCGGCCACCGGATCACCGCTGCCGTCCGCATCGCCAACGTTCACGTGGGACGCAGGCACCGGCGTGCACCGTTACGAGCTCAGGATCGGCAGTTCGGCCGGCGGGACGGACTACTACCAGATCACGACCACCGCGACGTCGATCGCGACGCAGGGTTTGCCGCATGATGGCAGTACGGTACACGTCCGGCTGACGTCCTGGGTCGGCACCACGCCTCTGGCACCAGTTGACTACGTGTATACGGCGTACGCACCGGTGGGCACGCGCGGTTCGATCGGCAACTACAACGACGGTGACACGCTCGGGTCGGCCAATCCGATGTTTACGATCACGGGCGCCGTCAATGCGACGCAGTTCTACGTGTACGCGGGCCCGTCAGTGGGTAGTGCCGCATTCGACCACCGCGGCACGACGACGACGTCGATTCAGATGCAGGGGCTGCCGTCCGATGGTCGTGACGTGTATGTGCGCCTCTGGTCACTGGTTAGCGGTGAATGGTTGTATAATGACTACCAGTTCACCGCGTTCGACGTGGCAGCGGCAGCAGCGGCGGAGATTCAGACGCCGGCGGTTGGCGCGCTACCTTCGACGTCGCCAACGTTCACCTGGGACGCTGGTACGGGTGTTGACAGTTACGAGTTGCTGGTAGGAAGTTCGGCCGGCGCGGCCGATTACTACTACACCGATACGACCGCGACGTCAGCTACCGCCATCGGGCTGCCCGACGATGGCAGTGATGTCCATGTGCGGCTGATTTCCTGGGTTGGTGACACGGCGCTGCCGCCGGAGGACTACGTCTACACGTCATGGGAGCCGACGGGCGAACGGGCGACGATGCAGTCGCCGGCGCCGGACGCGGTCCTCAGTGCCTCGGAGACGTTCCAGTGGACCGCGGGCACGAATGTGGACCTGTACATGCTGTACATCGGCTCCGGGCCGCGGAAGGCGAATATCTTCTTTACCCGCGGTGGCACGCTCGCGACGTCCGTAACAGTCAACAACCTGCCCCAACATGGCGGGACGCTCTACGTGACGCTGTACTCGAATATCGGTGGCGTGTGGTTCTACGAGGAATACACGTACACTGCGGGTCCGTAGTTGCGACTTCGAACGTACGATTGTTGCTCCGTGGCGCCAGGCGGCCGCGCCTGGCGCCACCCATTGAATCTCCGCGGAATCACGCGAGGATCTTGCGCACTTCTTCAGCGACGGCCTGGCCGAGCTTGCGATGCGCGGGCGGGTCGAGGTGTACGCCGTCCACCGGGCTCGCAGAGACAAGCTCGCCGGCATCCATGAAGTGGCAATGATATGTGTCGGCGATGGCGCGATATTGCCGGCCGAACTCGCGCGAACTTGCCAGTGCGCGACTCCATTCAGGGCTTTCGCCCGCTACTGCGACCGTTGGTGGCGGGGCCAGCACGAGAATCGTCGGCGGGCGCATGCGCGGTCCTGCACCGCTACGCAAGATGATCTCGATGAGCACGCCAATACCCGCAGCGGCATCCGTCGCGGTGAAACCGAAATGCGGCTTCAGGTCGTTGGTGCCGAGCATGAGAATGCACAAGTCGACCGGGGCGTGCGACCGCAGGCACGGCTCGAGGTAGGTGCGCCCGTTACGATCTACGAGCCCCAGCGGGTCGTCGAGCGTCGTCGTGCGGCCGTTCAGGCCCTCTTCAATGACGTGGTACGCATTTCCCAGTTCAAACCGCAGCACGCCCGGCCACCGTTCATTCATGGCCAGGCGCTCGCCGCTGACCGGATGATAACCCCAGGTATTGGAATCACCGTAGCAAAGCACGGTGTGCATAGGTCTTTACCTCTCAGAGATTCGACTGCCGCCTGCCGCGGAAACGTGTAACGTCAGGCGTGACGATCTGCGGGTGTCGAGCCAAGGCTGTGCTACGCCACCTTGGCGCGGCGCCTGTCCTAGCCCGACGCCAGAAGCCGTTCATGCGTTTCATGTATCAACTGCTGCGCCTGCTTCACATGTTGTCGCGTCGTGCGCAGATTGCCGATGCTTACCCGCGCTACGTAGCGACCGCGCAGGCGCGTGTGCGAGATAAAGACCGGCCCGATGCGATTCACGTCGGTAATCAGTCGCTCATTGAAAGCATCCTGCTCCTCGGGCGATCCGTCGGGGGTAGCACGGAAGCAAACCGTGCTGAACGGCACTGGCGCTACCAGTTCGAAACCGGGCTGCTCGCGAACCCACGCCGCGAACTCCTGCGCAAGTCCGCAGTGAAAGCGAATGCGCTCCTGCAAGCCCGATACGCCAAACCCCCGAATCACCATCCAGAACTTGAGCGCCCGAAATCGCCGGCCGAGTTGTACGCCGTAGTCCATGAGGTTGGTCACATTCGTTTCGGTCGTGGTCAGATAATCCGGCACGATCGAGAATGCCCGCCGGAGCAGGTCCGGATCACGCACGAAGAGCGCCGAGCAATCCACTGGTACGAACAACCACTTGTGTGGATTCGTGACGATTGAGTCGGCCTCGGCCAGTCCGGCCATATGCTCGCGGAACTCCGGGCAAATCCCCGCAACCAGGGCGTACGCACCGTCCACGTGCAGCCACATGTCCTCGCGCTTCGCGATGCGGGCCAGGTCGGCAATCGGGTCCACGGACGTGGTTGACGTCGTGCCCAACGTGCCGACCACCGCGATCGGACGCCGGCCCGCAGCTTTGTCGGCCGCAATAGCCTTCTCCAGCGCGTCGAGGTCCAGGCGAAAGGCGTCGTCCGTCTGAATGCGACGCAGGTTATCGAGCCCGATCCCCAATGTGATCGCCGCCTTATCGATCGATGAGTGCGCTTGGTCACTGCAATAGACCGTCAACGGCGGCAGGTCGTCACGGCCGGCCATACCCCGGCGACGGATGTCGAGGTCCGCCGCACGTTCGCGCGCCGCCGCCAGGGAAATCAGTGAACTGACCGACGCCGTATCATTAATGTGCCCGCGAAACACCGGCGGCAGGTCCAGCATCTGCCTCAGCCAGTCACAGACATGCTCTTCCAATTCGGTTGGTGCCGGCCCGGTGCGCCAAAGCATCGCGTTGACGTTCAACGCCGCCGCCAGCGCCTCCCCCAGAATGCCGGGGCCGGAACCCGTTACGGCGAAATACGCCATGAAGCCGGGGTGGTTCCAGTGGGTCGTGTTGGGCTCAATCAGTCGGCGATAGTCGTCGAGAATGCGGTCGAGACACTCAGGATCGACGGGCGGCGCGTCGGGCAACAGTGCCCGGACGTCGCCTGGCGTAATCTTCGGCACGACCGGGTAGTTGCCCACATGCTCAAGATAGTCGGCGACCATGTCGGCTACGCGGTGCATTGCGGCCCGGAACTGGTCGGAGGGTATATCGCCGGGGTGCTGCGACGCCGCTTTCGGCGTGGGCTGATTGACTGGGGTCATGGGTGTCCTGGGGGTCAGGGCTTATTCGTCAGCGATTTCTCGGTCCACGCATCGCGTCGTGGGGCGGCGTGTAATTATTCCGGCGTGGGGCGTTCGCGTCCACTCGCTTTGGCGGGTGTGGGCGGGCTCGTTTTCTATCGGACGTTGTTGCGTAGGCGTGGTCCGGCAGTGTGGTTTGCGCAAAACGGTGCCGATAAGGACGATAGGCCCGTTGGTAGGATAGATGAGCGCGAAGTCCGACAAAGACGCCAAGTCCGGGCCGCCGCCTGATGCCGACAGCGATCTGCAGAAGGAGATCGGCGGCAAGCTTTCGGCCTTCTCGGGGCGTGTGGGGGAGTTCTGCGCCGAATTGGGTCAGGTGCAGGAGGTTCTGCGGGCGGAGACGGAAGCGATCACGAAGCAACAGGCCGAGATCTCCGCGGAGGCCGCTCGTCTCGAAGAGCGTCGGGATGAGTTGAAGAAGCGGTCTGAGAAACTCGAGCAGGTCGATGCGGAACTGCGGGCCCGGCAGGAGCGGCTGGCCGCCCAGTCGAAGGAGATCGAGCAGCAACGGGCCGAGATCTCGGAGGCTGAGCGCGATCTCAAGCAGCGGAGCCAGGAGCTCTCAGAGCGCTCCCGCCAGTTCGAGGAGCGGGCCGCCGCCCTCGATGCATATGTACGCGAAATCGAGCAGCGGGAGGAAGCGACCGAGCAGCGCCGACTGAGTCTCGAAAGCGAGGAGGAGCGCCTCCGCGCACGCGAGGAGAGCATCACAACGCGCGCGCGGGCCGTTGAAGAGCGGCGGGCCGCCCTGACCCAGGATGAGGAGGACATTCATCGGCGGGAGAGCCAGTTAGCCGCTCGGGCCCAGGAGCTGGAGCAGCGTCGCGGCGCCTTCTCCGAGGAAGAGGAGCAGCTCATCCACCGCGAGCGCACACTGTCGGCACGGTCACAGGAGATCGAGCAACGCCGCGGGCAACTGGCGCTGGCCGATCAGGAATTGCAGCAGAAAGAGACCGAGCTCGCCAGTCTGCGCGAGCAGCGCGAAGCCGAGTTGACGCGCCAGGCCGACCAGATGCGGCAGCGTGAGGCGGAGTTGAGCAGTCACGCCCGCGAGCTCGAGCAGAAGATCGCGGCGCTGAAGGACAAGAAGTCGCGTCTGGAGCGACGTGAGGCGGAGTTGGCCGAGCGGAGTACGGCTCTCGATCAACAGCGGGCCGAAGTGGAGCACGGCGAGCAAGAGTTGCAGAAACAGCTCGCCGGCCGCCGCGACCGCGTGCGTCAGATCGAGCAGCAGCTTGCGGGTCTCGAAGATCGCGAGGCGGAGTTGCAGGAGCGGGAACGCTCACTGGCCAGTCGGGCTGACCAGGTTGCGGCAAAAGAGCAGCGCATCTCCGAGCAGGAGAATGACCTCCAAAGCAAGCTCGAGTTGTCGCAAAAACGCGCCGCGGCCGCCGAGGAGGAACTGTCCGCGCAACAGGCCCGTGAAGCCGAGATCCGCGAGGCGGAGCAGGCGCTCAATGAGCGTGCCAAAGCGCTGGAAGCGCGCCGAGCGGAGCTGGAGCAGGATGAGGCCACCGTGCAACAGCGCCTCAGTGAGCGCGAGGAACTGATGCAGGCCTCGCAGGAGCGACTGCAGAAACTGACGGGCCACGAGCAGGAAATACAGTCGCGTGAAGCCGAACTGGAGGAGCGCGCCCGTAATATCGAGCAGCGGAACACGTCACTCGAGGAGCGCGAGGCGCAGCTCGCAGACCGTGAGGAGTCGCTGGGCGAGAAGGACCAGTCGCTTGAGAGCCGCGCGGCCGCAGTCGCAGAGCAGTTCGCCGCGCTCGAGGAACGGGAACGTAGCCTGGCGGAGTTGCGGAAGCAGCTGGAGGGCGAGCATGCCGCCTTAAGTGAGCTGGAGGCCGAACTGCTGGATCGACGCAGCATGGTCGATGAACAGCGGCAAACCGCCGCCCGTGGACCAGCGACGGCTGAGACGTCGGTCGAAGAGCCACTCGCGCCGGTTGATGAATCCGCGGACGATGAGCCAGCCGCCATCGACACCGTCGGCGCCGTGGAGGATGAAGAGACTCATGCGGTGGAGCCGGTGGACGAAGATCCCGAGCCGGTGCCCACGGCGGACGTCCAGGTCGAGGAGCCGGTAATCGACGACACCGCAACGGACGCCGGTCCGGAGCCGACAGACCTGGCGGATCAGCCTGCGATCATTGATGAGGCCATGCCTGACGAGCTGCCAGCCGAGAAGGAATCAACCCAGGCTATTGACGATGAAGCCGTGCCGGCGGTCGAGCCCGAACTCGCGTCTGATCCGGAGCCAACCCCTGAACCGAAACCGGACCCCGGACCAGAACCCGGGCCTGAGCCCGACCCACAGGACGAGGCACCGGAGACCGCCGTGGCGGAGGAACCGGACACTGAGGACGCCCCGGCGGCGACATCTGCGGACGAAGATGATGACGGGCGCATCGACGAAGCATCACTCACGCCCGAGCAGCGGCAGAAGCTGCGGGTCCTGCGTCGCATCGGCGGTGGGCGCACCTCCGACCGCGAACTCCTCGCCCGCATCGAAGGTGAAGGTGGCGGCGACGCTGCGGCCGGCGGCGGCGGGGACAACAAGAAGAAGAAAAAGAGCCGCTGGTGGGGACGGTAGGCGGCAGGCCGTAACTCACTACGTGAGTCCGACTCCTGCTTCAGGCGCTCTTGCCAGCATAGCAGCCGCCAGCATTACGTGGACATCAACGAAGAGAGCACTTCGAAGAAGTTCGGGAAACTCTTGCTGACGCAGCCGGCGTTGCGGATGAGCATGCCGTCAACGCACAGCCCGACCAGGGCGAAGCTCATCGCCATGCGGTGATCGTCATAGGTTTCGATCTCGGCAGGCCTGACCTGAGCTGGCGGGTGGATTTCCAACCCGTCTTCCCAGGCGTCGACCCGCGCACCCAGTTTCGTCAACTCACTCGTCAGCGCCGTAATGCGATCGGTTTCCTTGATCCGCAGGTTCGCGACGTTGGTGATGCGTGTCGGGCCGTCGGCGAATAGCGCCAGCACGGCGAGGGTCTGGACCGTGTCGGGCATCCGGTTGAGATCGACTTCAATGCCCCGCAGCGGCGGATTATCCGGTGCCCGTACGGACAATCCCTCGTCGGTATCCTCAACCACACAACCCATCCGATGGAGCACATCTACAAACCGCGCGTCGCCTTGCAGACTCTGACGCGAAAGGCCGGGGACCGTGACGTACCCTCCGGTGAGTGCCGCGGCCGCCCAAAGATACGTCGCGCCGCTGGCGTCGGGCTCCACTTCGATCTCGCGCCCCCGGTAGCGCTGGAACGCCGGCACCACGAAACGACTCTCCTCACCGGCGACGGCTTCCACCCCCAATTCGCGCATCGCCGCAAGCGTCAAGTCGACATAGGGTCGGCTGGGCAGGGGCCCGTCCACGCGAAGCGTGACGTCCCGCTTACCATACGGTGCGACCATGAGGATTGCACTGATGAATTGACTGGACGGCGGCGTTCGGAAAACCACGTCGCCGCCGATGAGACCACGCCCAAGGATCGTCAACGGCGGATATCCCTCGAGGTCTTCGTACCCAATCTGCGCACCCAGCTCGGTCAGGGCGCCAACCAGTGGTCCGATCGGACGCTGCCGCATGCGCGCCGAGCCATCAATGCGATAACGGCCGAGGCCCGTAGAGCACAACGCCGTGAGAAACCGCATGGCCGTGCCGGCGTGACCAACGTCAAGATCCGCCTCATCAACACGGATGTTCCCGGCACACCCGCGAATCGTGACAGTTTCGCGCGCCTCGTCGGCCGCGACATCTATGCCGAGGGTCTTCAGGCCGTCCAGCATCGCCCGCACATCGTCCGAGCAGGACACCCCCCGAAGGGTAGTCATTCCGTCCGCGAGTGCCGCGCATGTCAAGTAGCGATTGGTAAGACTCTTGGACCCCGGCGTTCGCGCAACGCCCCCCAGCGGGCCGCCCGGGCTCATGCAGACGTGGGATCCCGCCCAGGCAATAGTCATCAACTCCCCCCTTCAGGCAGCCGGTGCGAGTCTGAAAAGCACTTCAAGCGACCAGTGGAGCGCGTCCGCGTCCACTTCTTCCTCGCCACCGTCAGCCAGCCGGCCAAGGTGCACGCGTCCCGCGTCGCTGCCCAGCCAGATCCGGCAGCGTACACTTTCCTCGCCCGTGACCAGGCAAAGTGCCGGACGCCCGACTTTCGGCGATACGCCGCTGGCCACGATCGCGGCGTCGCCTGCATTGAACATGGGGTGCATCTCATCGCCAGCCAGTATCACGCCAAACGCGTTGGGAAAGCAACCGGCGATCGCTGCGCTATGCAGAAAACGCCGGGGCACCGCAGCTTCGGTCTCCACGACGAGAAGATCCGTACGCCGCGGCTCCTGGGTACGAGGTTCGACGGAAGGCTCCGAAATCACACATCGTTGCGCGGTTGACGACTGTGACCGGACGTCAATTCCTTTCACCAAGCTGTGGCGGCCGGACGTATCGTCAGGCCGCGGTAGGGCCTGTGGGGCTTCCCGCGCGTCGTATACGGGAATGAGATGATCTGTTGGCGGAGTTGGCAGCGCGGTCGCGGAAGACTGGCCGGAGCGGCCCCGTACGAGCAGATCGACAAACGCCTCCACCGGTGCGGCCAACTCAGGCCGCTCATCGAGCATCTGGGCCATTCGAGCCAGCAGGTCCTGGTGTCTCGTGCGCGCCCCCGATATCACCACGGTCCCCCGACTGCCGCTTCCGGTCAGCAGCCACTGGAGGTCCTCGCCCGTGACCTCGCACATGCGGACCATGATTTCGCCGGGCGGCACTTTCCCGCGTTCATACCGGTCGTAGTCGGTTAACGGTACCTTGAGCTTCTGGGCGAACGCTGCCTTGCCCCGGGCCCCGAAATGCCGACGCCGCAACTCCCGAATTCGTTGCGCGAGAGCCTGCTGAGGACTGGTCACGTTCGCGATTCCTGTTGGATGGTGCGCTCGCCCGCAGGCGAGGCGTCTGCCCCGAATTGAGTGATCGCCCTACACTAATCCTGCGGCGCGCAACGCTCAAGCTTGTATACCCCGGATGACCAGATTTGAAGTCGGCCTATTCAGCGGCGGCCCGCCCGGCGCCCGCGGATAGGGACCAGGCGCACCCGAAGCCTCCCGAGGGACGCGCGGACGCCGTCGAGCCTTAGTTCGCGGCGGCCGTTGGGCCATACGAAGACGTTTGCCATACGCAGTTTGCCGTCGGCAACTTGTATGCCGTCGGACCCATGCTCGTTACGCAGTAGTCGACCCAGCAACAGACGGGCAGGGACTGGAACCGCGCCCGCCCGGGCCCCACCGGTGGAGATCTGCAACTCTTCGGCCTCAGGCGATACGTCGAACAGCACGCTCGCAGCCGTACCAAAACCCCAGCCCCGTACCAGCACGCCCACGCGGATCCCATCCGGAGTGAATCGCACCTGCGCTTCCTCCAGCAAAGCGGGGATTCCCCCCGAATCGGGCCAGATCTGCTCGCGAGCCGCAATCCACCGATTGACCTGCGCTTCATCCAGGACGAACTCAACGGGCTGGCCGGCGTTCAGGGCGGCGCTGATCCGGTCCTGCAAACCGACCAATGCGGCCTTGTCCGCCCGGAGGAGTTGGTGATCGACCCTCAGCGGGCGATACCAGGCCGGACGCCATGTGAGGGCCAGCCCAAGTGTTACGCCCCCCAGTAGGATCACCGTCCCGGCGATCGCCAGTAGCCCCTTCCACTGTCTGTATGCGAATTGAAGCAACCCACCCCTGCGGCCTGCGCCCTTCTTCAACATGTCTTGTCTACCCGGAACCCGCAGTCGCGTTCACTGTCGTCAAGGCATGTCTTTTTCATCGTCGTCCATCTCGTCGAGCGCTGCCAACGGATCATCGATGTCGAAGTCCTCTTCGGTCAGGTCAAAGGTGACTTCATCGTCGGCTGCCGCCGCGGATGGCTCCACGTCGCTGGGGGGCGCCTTCGCATCGCTGGGCTTGATCTCGCTGGGCTTGTCGTCAATCTGCACGATGAACGTGACCGGCCCGACACGCAGACGGTCGCCGGCTTGCAGTGCCTTTTCCGCGACGCGTTTCTCATTCACATACGTGCCGTTGGAACTGCCCAGATCCTTGGCCTGCACGGTCCCGTCGCTCTTGACCAGAATCGCGCAGTGCTGGCGAGATACGTCGCGCGTGGGAATACGCAACTGGCAGTCCTGCCGACGACCCAGCACGGTCTTGGGTGCGGATAGCGGAAAGTCCCGCCGCTCATCATCTTTGAACATGACCAGGACGACTTTCATACCAATTGAACCTCTGCAATCCGCGGACCGCGTCGAATGGCCTACCTCCCGCGTGGCACGCCAGCGACTATCATAACGCTCCCGAAAGTGCGAGTCATGCTATGCGAAAGCCGCTATCGTGACAAACTCCGAAGCCTGCCGCTCGCTGTACGTGCACGTGCCGTTCTGCCGCGCGCGCTGCGGATACTGCGATTTCTATTCGGACGTGTTGACGCCCCCGGCGATCCAGCCGCTTGTCCAGGCCCTGAAACTCGAACTGGAACACCACGCCGCCGCCCGGCCGCTGGCGCTGGATGCCGTATTCGTCGGCGGCGGCACGCCCACAGTACTTCCCCCAGCGATGCTGGCCGATTTGCTTTCCGCCATCCGGCCGCACCTGGCCGCAGATGGCGAGATCGAGTTTACCGTCGAGGCCAATCCTGCCACCGTCACGCCGGAGGTTGTTGGCGTGCTCACTGAAGCAGGCGTGAGTCGCGTATCGATCGGCGCCCAGTCCTTCAGTCCGAAAGAACTCGGCGTGCTCGACCGCCTCCACACGCCTGCCCAGGTAAGCGAGACCGTGGAAATCTGCCGGCAGGCCGGCCTTACCCAGATCAGTCTTGACCTGATCTTCGGAATTCCAACGCAGACGGTGGCGTCCTGGCAGCGAACGATCCAGGCCGCACTCGATCTCCAGCCCGATCATCTGTCCTGCTACGGACTGACATACGAGCCGGCTACTGCCCTGCATGCGGCTCGTGAGGCCGGGAGTGTGGTGCCGGTTGACGAGGACGTCGAAGCCGAGATGTACGAGTTGATCGTGGACACCCTGCCAGCCGCCGGCTTGCAGCAGTACGAGATCAGCAACTTCGCACGCCCCGGCTATGCGTGTCGGCACAATGTGCATTGCTGGGACAACCAGCCGTACGTGGGCGTGGGTCCGTCGGCGGCGGGCTATCTCGATGGCGTACGCTACCGCAACGTGGCGGATACGGCCGCGTACGTCGAGGCTGTTGCGGCCGGCCACAGCCCGCGCGCCGAAGAGGAACGACTCTCTGACACGGAGCGGCTGCACGAGTCGGCGATGCTTGCATTGCGCACGATGCACGGCATCGACCGGGCCGCGTTCCTGGCCCGCTACGGCGTCGACCCGCTCAATGCGTTCGCGGATGCCATCAGCAGGCACATCGATCGGGGGCTGTTGTCCGTGGACGATGGTCGCATCCACCTCACCCGGCGCGGACTGCTGCTCGCCAACGTCGTGATGGCGGATTTCCTATGAATTGGCAGACGTTGTCGCCAGGGCGTCCGCGGTGGCATCGGCTGTGCGACGTGACCGTTGCGGACGCGGTACGGAAGAAGACGGTACGGTGCGCTGTTTGACCGGCGCGACCTGCCGTTGACCGCGCGGACGCGATTGCCAGCCCAACAGCAGGAATCCGAGCGCATAGAGCAGTAAGAAGAGCCCACCGGGGCCATCCTGCGGCAGGAAATACACCCATTGCGCCAAGCACCACGTGCCCAGCAGTAGCTCAAACATCCACAAACGCGAACGCAAACTGCGGTACGCACTCTGCGCGCGCTGCCCCACACTGCCTGATTTCGGCGTCCGGACAAACTCGCCGCCGTGCTGAAACAGGCCGGTCATCACCGCGACGGCGTTATTCGCGCTGAGTCCCAATCCCAGGACGATCAGCTTCAACATCCGCAGCACCCCGGGGATTGGCCGCCCGATCGACACGCGTGCGACGGAGTACGCAATACACGGTGCGATCGCTGCCAGCAGAAATGCCGTACAAAGCCACTGGATCCACACCGGCCAGCCATTGGTCAGTAACTCGGGCAACACGCGGCCGACCAGAGCGACGAGAATCATCGGCAGGGCAATGGCGTAAAGTGTGAGCTGGGCAGTAGCTTGAAGCTTCTGGGCGATCGTAAGCTGTGACCGCCAGACGTCGGGCAACATCTTTCGGGCCGTCTGAATCGTGCCGATCGCCCAGCGCCGCTGCTGCGTCTTGACGGCATTCGCGTCGGCGGGAATCTCCGCCGGGCATTCCTCATCGACGCAATACACCATCCGCCAGCCCGCGAGCTGGGCCCGATAAGACAAATCCAGATCCTCGGTGATCGTGTCGCCGCTCCAGCCGCCGACCCGGGGGTCGTCGATGGCGGCCTTACGCCAAATTCCGCCAGTACCGTTGAAGCTCATCAGCAGGCCATTCCAATTGCGGGCACCCTGCTCGATCGCAAAGTGCACATCCATGGCCAACGAGAGCCCTTCGGTGACCCAAGATTCATGCTCGTTCAGATGCCCCCAGCGGCCCTGCACCACGCAGACATCCTCGCCCTGAGAAAACAGGGGGATCATCCGTCGCAGAAAGCCCGCTCTTGGCTGGAAGTCAGCGTCAAAGATCGCAATGAACTCCCCGCGCGCGCTCCTCAGACCATGGGCCAGCGCACCCGCCTTGTAATGCTCGCGGGTCGGTCGGCGAACGACCTTGACGTCATAGCCTTGTGCACAGAGGTCGGCGACGACCTCGTCCACGATCTCCCGGGTCTCATCGGTGCTGTCATCCAGCACCTGCACCTCATGCTTGCCTGCCGGGTAGTCCATCTTCGCCGCAGCTTCGATGATGCGCGCCGCCACGGCCAGTTCGTTGTAGAGCGGCAACTGCGTCGTGACGACCGGCCAATTCTCTTCCGGGGTCTCGCGTTGATAATGCTCGATCACCTCCTGCTGCCGTTTGCGCACAACGCGCCGACGCCGCCAGGCCAGGAACATCAGCAGGTACAGATGAAACCCGTACAGGCTCGGCAGCGCCACCAACAACAGGAACAGGATGAGGCAAATGAACTGTAACAGTACTGACAATGGAAAGCCCGGATATTGTTCTCAGACCGCGTGGCGCCTTGGCGCCCCCTGCGAAACCCAATCGCAGTGATTAACGGATGTTGTAGGAGTCGTACCCGACACTGTCAACGAGCGCCCGTGACCGTCGGCTGAGGTCGCCCGCGCGATGGCTGCCGGGCAAGGCACTGCACTCCATGTTTTATCGCCCCTGCGGACCCGTTGAGAAACCCCGCTGGGTCAATTCAACTCCGACCCGCTCTGGGACGATACACCCCCTGAGGCTGTGGGTCACCGCTCAATTGAGCGGGCAGCCTGGCTTGGAGGGTCCGAGTTACGGCGAGCTCGGACTCTCTTTTTCATGCGCTCATCCACCTCTAACCTCGTCCGTGACGATGCCCCAAAGATACGGCGTGTGCTCCTCACGGCTGCAACGATGGCGCAGGCGTTGCGCCACCGGCACCCGCAGCGACGCGCGTCACGCACATTCCTCATCTCGCCTCAGTCACCGGGCACCACCATCCCGATAAAAACTCTCATGGCCGCGTTGTGTCCGTCGCGCCAGGCCGCGCTCAACCTCCTACCACGCCGGAGAACGCGTATGAAGCGCATCACACCGTTCCTGATCGTGCTGTTGCTCGGCGGTTGCCCCACGATGCAGGAGGTCCCGCCACCCGCGGAGAACCTCGATTCCGCCCGCGTCATTGGTGCCAGCAGCATCCCCGAGGGCATCTACTTCGGGCAGGCCACCACGACCGTCGAGAGCTACCTGCACAACGAGTTGATCGAGTCTGTCCAGGAATCCGACAATGTCGTGGCCAACTTCGGCACCGACGGCCTACCGCTGGCGGAGGGCGACGTCGTGCGTCCGGGACTTTCGTTCACCAGCACCTATTCCGACGCGATGACGATCATGATCGGCACCGTGCAGGCTTCGGGCAATCGCGTCGCGGTCACGTACGAGGGCACGCTCGGCATCGGTCCCGCCTCGGCGGACTTCTCCGGCGTCACGCTCTATGAATTCCAGGCCCCGGACACGTTGCTCGTGACGGATACCTTCGAGTGGGGTGCCTTCGCCGACCGCAGCAACATGCGCCAACGCGTGCATCTCGAGGCGACCCTGACCCGATAACGGGGTCCGCTGCGGATGATTCCTCGCCGCCGACCGTTGCCTTGCTGGCCACCATCGCCCGCTGCGCGCATAATGCCCGGTCCCGCATTCGGCGACGCTCGACGTGTGCGGTGCTGATGTGTGTTGCGCCCGACCGCGGTGCAAGGATGCTCCCAACCGCCAGCGCAGCGGTGATGTTGTAACGAATGGTCGGGCGTCCCCCGACCGGGCGAGGGAAGTCTCATGAAGAACATACTGGTGCTGGGGGCGGGGCAGAGTGCTCCGTTTCTCATCGAATATCTGTTGGATCACGCCAATCAGCACGACTGGTTCGTAACCGTTGCCGACCGCGACCAGCAACTCGCGGCCCAACGCATCAACGGTCATCCGCGCGGTCAAAGCGCCCACTTCGAGGTCGACGACCTCGAGCTGCGCGCCACGCTGATCCGCAAGGCCGACCTTGTCATCAATCTACTTCCGGCGATGTTCCAGCCGCTCATCGCTGAGGACTGTGTCAACCACCGCGCGCACATGGTTTCGGCGTCGTATCGCGATGAACGCGTGCGTCACCTCGACGACAACGCCCATCGCGCGGACGTGCTGTTGCTGACGGAGGTCGGGCTCGACCCCGGCATCGACATCATGTCCGCCATGGAGATCATCCACCGCGTCAAACAGAACGGCGGCCATATCGAGAAATTCCTCTCCTACGGCAGCGGCGTACCCGCGCCCGAAGTCAAAGCCAACCCCCTGGGCTACTGCATTACCTGGAACCCGCGCAACGTCGTCATGGCAGGGGAGCAGGGCGCCCAGTACGTCGTGGATAATCAAATCAAGATCGTGCCCTGGCACAACGTTTTCAACCACTCCTGGCCGCTCGAGGTGCGCGGCGTCGGCGCGATGGAGGCCTATCCGAATCGCGACTCGCTTTCATACCTCTCCGTATTCCGGCTGCAGAAGTGCCACACGATGATCCGCGGTACCCTCCGCTATCCGGGCTGGAGCGAGACCTGGAATCAGATCGTCCGCCTCGGCCTGCCCAACGAACACGTCCGCATACCCGATCTTCACAAACGCAGTTTCGCCGAGATTGTCGAGATGTTTCTTCCGCGGGCGGCTTCCGGATCGCGGCTGGAGGGGCGCGTCGCCAACTTCCTGAACATCAGCGCCACCGGCACGATCATGAACAACCTCCGCTGGCTCGGTCTGTTTTCGGAGGAGCCCCTCGGCATCGAGGGCGAGACCGCCGCGGATGCCATGATCTATCTCCTTCGCCAAAAGCTGGCCCTCCCGCCCGACGGACGCGACATGGTCGCCATCGTCCACGATATCGAGGCCTGTTACCCCGAGCAGGAAGACCACCGCGAGCGGATCGTCTCCACCTTCGTGCACTACGGCGACCCCGGCGGCACTACCGCCATGTCCCGCACCGTCGGTTTGCCTGCGGCGATCGCCGCTCGCCTGATCATGTTGGGTGAGTTGCCGCTGACCGGCAGTCATATCCCGACGCATGAGCGGATCTATGGTCCGATATTGCGCGAACTCGAATCCCACGGCATGGAGTTCGCCGAAGAGATCACGCCGAAGTCCTAGCCCGCCGCGCCAAAGGGGGCGTTTGCAACTCTATTTTCCGTCGCAACTTACAGAGTAATGATCGGTGTGCCGTGCTGTCGCCGACAATTCCTGACTCTCCGCACCTCCAACGTCCCCGCATCCGCAGCGAATGCCCGACGTACAAAGGACGTCCGTTGCGGCGGCGTGTTGCCTGCGGGGCGTCGACGACTGGCCGGACTATCGCGTGACCGATGAGAGGATAAGGTACGATGTTTGATGGACATGTGACCTCCATGAGCCCGGATGCCGTTGAGGAAGCCCTCGACCAGTTGCGCGGCGACGACGACGGAGAATTCGATATGCCCTCGGCCGAACTTCTGGCCCTGCTCGAGGACGCGGTAGCGCGGTCTGCCTCCGACGTCCATCTCGTACCGGGCTATCCTGCGACCTTCAGGGTGCACGGCCAGATGCGGCCCGTGGGCGCTGCCCTGCTGGAGCCCGAGGAGACCCGGCGGATCGTCGCATCCCTTCTGCCCGAGCGCTCACGAGACATGCTCGAAGAGAGCAAGAATATGGATTGCTCCGTCTCTGTACGACATGACGGCGTGGAGTGCCGCTTCCGGGCCAGCGTGTACCTCTCCCAAGGCAACTGGTGCGCCTGCCTGCGACACATCCCCAACGAAATTCCCTCACTGGATTGGCTGGGTTTCAGTGAAGGCCTCGCCCAGCGACTTGTGTCCTATAGCAACGGACTGGTCATCATCACAGGCATCACGGGGTCCGGTAAGACCGCCACGCTGGCAGCCTTGATGCACTTGCTCCGCCAAGATGAGAGCAAGCGGATTCTCACCATCGAGGAGCCGATCGAGTACCTGCATCCGCCGGGGCGCGGCGCCATCGTGACACAGCGCGAAGTCGGGCGCGATGTCGACTCATTCGCGGATGGCCTGAAGCACGGCCTCCGGCAGGATCCGGACGTGATCCTCGTCGGCGAAATCCGCGACCGTGAAACCGCCCAGATCGCCCTCAGCGCCGCCGAAACAGGGCACCTCATCTTCACGACACTGCACACGCGCGATGCCAAGGGTGCCATCTCCCGCCTCGTGGACATCTTCCCGCAGGAGTATCAGGATGACATTCGCGGACAGCTCGCCATGAGCCTGCGGTCCGTGGTTTGTCAGCACCTGTTACCCACCCGCTCAGCGGACGAGAAGCGGGCCCTGGCGCTGGAGGTGCTCCACGTCAACAGCCAGACGCGGGCGGCCATCCGGGCCGGCAAGATCGAGTCGATCGAGTCGGCTATCCAGACTGGCAAGAAGGAAGGCATGATCACGCTGGATGACGATCTCCAGCGGCTGGTCGGCACCGGCCAGATCAGCATCGATACCGCCCGTCGTTTCGCCAAGGACCCCAACGCCATCGTCGGATCCGCGTCGGCGTGGTAGGTGCCGCGCCGAATAGGCCGAGCGCCGGCAATCCGAATTGAAACCGGTGCCCGCAGACGATATCTAAGTATGTGTGGCCGGGGATCCTGCGGCGGGTGCCGCTGCCCGGCAACCCAGGAGTCACGCCCGAACGCCATTCCGAGCATGAAGCTCAAGCCATCTTGTTCGCGGGCCGTCAGCAGCGACGGTGGGCAGATGTGACCGTTACGTCTCGCCAACGCACGATCAGGCGGCTCGAGGTCCCGCGAGTGGTGATCGGAGGATCGACCTCAGGTGAAGCACACCGTTGTCCACTCAGGAACACAACGAATGAAGTACGCGCACTTGTTGTTGTCCGGGGCCCTTCTCGCCAGCACCCTGGCCGCGACAGCTCAGTCCGACATCGCGGTCGTGTCGGATACCGGCGGCCCCGTTTCGCAGATCGTGCTGCACTACGTGCCGGACTCGGTTCTGGATCTGCTCCCGACCTACGAGGACTTGTTCGATTCCCTCAGTCCGCAAGTTGACCTACAGGTCCTCTGCCCGTGGCCGGAAGCCGTTGACGAGTTCAACGCCTGCTGGCTGGCACGCGCAGCGGCGGGTGGTCGGCGTGTCTGCGTCGTCGACGTGGACCGTCCCATCACCATCTGGGCTCGCGATCGACGCATCGCACGCGAGTACATCCACGACGGTCGAACGGCTGCTACCTTCGTACCGGCCAACGTCGCCGACTATCAGGAGGACAAACGTGGCGACCTCGGTGTACCGCGATTGCTCGTGGGGCGCGGCCTCTTGCCGGGTGCGTTCAGCAGTCTGCTGCACCTGGAGGGCGGCAACGTCGTTTCCAATGATCGACATGCCTTCGTCGGCGCAAATGTCCTGACAGAGAATCCCACACTCGCCCATCAGGCCGATCTGCCCAGAATCTTGGAACGTATCCTTGGCCGCGACGTGATCCTGGTCGGCGAGCGTGGTACCGACGTGCCATGGCAGCACATCGACATGTACCTCACGCCGATCGACGACCAGACGGTCCTGGTGGCAAGCCCAGCGCTGGCCCGTTCACTGTTGTTGGGTGAGAACTGCGACCTCTTCGCGGATCGGGACGAATCTGAGCAGCCCCTGCCGTTGCTGCTCTATCGTGACGAAGAACTCGATATCGCAGCCCAGCAGCTGGAGTCCTACGGGTACAACGTCGTCCGCTTGCCGGCGATCATCGACCCCGCGGAAGACTGGATGATCACCTACAACAACGTCATCCTGGAGCACACGGTTGCCGGCCGCGTGGCCTACATGCCCGTGTATCACTTCCGAACGCTGGATGACGCGGCCGAGGAGGTTTATCAACAACTCGGTTTTCAGGTAAGGCGCATCGATGTGTCCGGCGTCTATCGCTACGGCGGTGCGATCCGCTGCGTCGCGAATGTGATCCGTCGCGAACGAGTCCCATCCGCCCCGCCTTCGCCCAGACGCTTGACGAACCGCGCCAACGTCCCTCCGCCGGACTGGGAGTGCCGGCTACAGTATGAGGCCGGGCCGCGCTGGCCGCGAAGAGCAGCCTGGACCCGCATTCACTTTACCAATCGGCCCCCCAGTTGAAGCCCTTTCACGAACGCGGCCAACTCACCCATCGAGTGCCCCACGTAAACGTTGTCGCCCTTCGGCAGCCGGACCTTATCACACGCGTCACCGCCAATAATGAGCTTGATCTCTCGCTGGGCAAGTTGCTGTGCGAGGTGGGCAAGGCCCGGTTCCAGCGACTCAGGCGCGTCAGCGTGCGTAACACTCATCCAGACCAGGGCAGCCTCATGATGGTCGGCGGCCTGCAGGAATGACTCGAACGGTGTCTGTGCGCCCAGGTTCACGGCGTGAAATCCCTCGGCTGCCAGCACCGTCGCTGCGATGGCAGACGTCAACGCACATGTGTCTTTCGGGGGCGCACCCCCGACGGCAGCCGGCTGAGAGATCTGAGGATCGATGGTCGTATGCAGTTGCCGCACGGCCTCCAGGCAGATTTCCGACGCCCGATGCTCAAGGAAGATTCCCTCCTCGTGTTCCTGCCACAAGCTGCCCAAACGGTGAAACGCGCTCGCAATCGGGCCGTCACTGATCGCAGCAACACTCCGGCCAGCCAGGTACATGGAGAGGATGAGGCCACGGGCTTCATGACCGCGCCCCTCCTTCAGGTAGGCATGCAGCCGTTCCGCATCATCATCCCCGACGCGATTGCCATCCGAGACCGCCTCCAAGTCAGGCAACCCCAGCACGTCGGGGCGGACGATCGTCGCTTGCGACTCGCGAATGAAACGGATCGCCTCGGCGATGGGGATCCGGCGATGTCCGCCCGCCGTCCGCGAGACACGGATGCGTCCGTCGTCGGCCCAGCGTTTCAAGGATGACTCGCTAACGCCGATCGCTTGTGCCAATTCCTTCGGTGAGAGTACTGGATTCATCTAATCCTCTTGATCGTTTTGGATGATTGTACAGGCGGTTGCGACGGCCCGCAACCCGTGTGGGATCAACTGGTGTGGTCCAGAAATCCTTCAGGGCTGGTTTCTTCACAAATTCTCCGGACGCTGTTTGACTTTAGCTCAAAGCGCTGCAATACTCTTGGACGATATGAGCGATTTGAACGAAAAACCGTGCAGCCCACTCAAGCTTGCAGCAGACCTCTCTCGCTTCTCCGATCGCAGCGAGACCGGTGCGGCGGCGTGTCCCCCGCCGCACCGGTCATTCCTTTCCGACGGCAGCGAGCAGGTCCGAGAACTGCGGATCTGGGCGGCCCGAATCAGGCGCATCGCCGGCGGGCATGAATCAAACGAGAGCCTCCCGTGCGGGGAGAGCTGTGACCGGGTTTTGACCCATCTGGACTGGCCGGGCAACCCCGGCCTGAGGCAGCACACGGTCATGCTGGTCATCAGGAATCGTTCACCGTGGCCTGGCCGCCGGAGCTATCCGCGGCTTGACCACAACTGATATATGGGAACCACTTAGTAATCTAGAGAGCCGAATGGGAGATGATGCAATGAAACATGCAATGAAGAACGTAACGTTGGCAATGATCGCCGGTGCCGCAGTCCTGATGCTCGCCACGCCCGCACTGGCTCAGTGCAGTGGGAGCGGTACGAAAGCGATGGCCGCGTCTCAGAAGGCCGACATCGTCGACACCGCCGCCTCCGCCGGCAACTTCGACACGCTGCTTGCCGCCGCAAAGGCTGCCGGGCTGGTGGACGCGCTGAAGGGCGATGGTCCGCTGACCGTCTTCGCGCCGACCGACGAGGCCTTTGGCAAGTTGCCGAAGGGCACCGTGGAGACGCTCCTCAAGCCTGAGAACCGCGACCAGTTGCGGGCCGTCCTCACGTACCACGTCGTCAGTGGCAAGCTGAAGGCCAAGGACGTGATCAAGAGTAGCGGGGCCGCCACGCTGAACGGACAGTGGCTCAGCTTTGATACCAAGGGTGACAAGGTCATGATCGATGGGGCCCGCGTCGTGTCCGCGGACATCAAGGCTAGCAATGGCGTGATCCATGTCATTGATCAGGTTGTCCTGCCAAGTTCGGACAACATCGTGCAGACCGCCAAAACTGCGAAGAAATTCCAGACGCTGTTGACCGCTGCCCAGGAAGCTGGTTTGGCGGACACGCTCTCGAACGGCGGTCCATTCACGGTCTTTGCCCCCACTGACGAAGCTTTCGCCAAGCTGCCGGACGGCACCGTTGAGAGCTTGCTGAAGCCCGAGAACCGCGAAAAGCTCCAGCAGATCCTCAAGTACCACGTTGTCGCCGGTCGGGTGTACTCCCCCGACGCCCTGAAGGCGGGCAAGGCCGAGACGTTGCTCGGCAAGGAAATCCGTCTGGCGATGGCGGGCGGTACCGCGCGGGTCAACGACGCACGGATCATTATGACCGACATCGACGCTTCGAACGGCGTCATTCACGTGATCGACCAGGTCATTCTGCCGAACTAGCGCTGAACGGCACGATCAGTCGATTTGCAACAGAAGAACTGGATGGGCATTTACAATAAGGAAGGTAGAGCAATGAAAACGCTTGATATTATCGCAGCCATCCTGCTGGTGGTTGGCGGCCTGAACTGGGGCCTGTGGGGTGCGTTCGAGTTCGATCTGGTGGCCGCGATCTTCGGCGGCAACACCGCGCTCCTGAGCAAGATCATCTATGTCGTCGTCGGCCTGGCAGCCGTTTATCAGGCAGTGTCGCTGAAGGCGATTCAGAAGCGCTGGAACGTGCAGCCAGCGATGGCGTAACGGTGTACTGAGTTTCGCAAGAACCGGATGCGTCGCAACGCATCCGAGACGATCCCCCTCCCACCCGAGCGCCCACGGGCTCCGTCCCGTGGGTTGCTCATTTTCCGGAGATCACGATGCCAGCGAACGAAAGAACTGAGCAGCCGGTCTATGCCGTGCTGGGTGCTACTGGCGGTGTCGGGGCGGCCCTCGCGAAGCGTCTCGCGCAAACTGGTGCCACGATTGTCATAGCCGGCCGCGATGCGGACAAACTGAATACGCTGCCGCGTGAGCTCAATGGCGAGGCCACCGTGGTCGACGCGACGCGTTTCGACCAGGTGGAGGAATGGATCCACGCCATCCACGAGCGGGCCGGCCGACTCGATGGCGTCGCCAATTGCGTCGGCTCATTGCTGCTGAAGCCTGCGCACCTTACCAGTCCTGAAGAGTTGGATGACGTCGTTCGCACGAACCTGATGAGTGCCTTCGCAATCGTTCGTGCCGCCGTGCGGGTCATGCGCGAGGGTGGCTCCATTGCGCTCGTCTCGTCGGCCGCCGCCGAAATCGGGCTGGCCAATCACGAAGCCATTGCTGCAGCCAAGGCCGGCATCGCTGGACTGACGCGCTCAGCCGCTGCGACCTACGGTGCACGCGGCATTCGCGTCAACGCCGTCGCGCCAGGGCTTACCCGTACACCACTTACGGCGCGCATCACCGCCAACGAACGTTCTCTGCGCGCCTCAACCGACCTGCACGCCTTGGGCCGCATCGGCGAGCCGGAAGACGTCGCGGCAGCTTTGGCCTGGCTCATGACTCCCGATAGTGGCTGGGTAACCGGTCAGGTGATCGGCGTTGATGGCGGGCTGTCGCGCGTACGCTCACGCAATGGTGGCTGATCGCGGAATGGCGCCCTAGCGACTATCATGGACACTCGGGCCAACGCATGAATCCGCAGATAGGCCAAACGCCGGATCCCCACCCCGCCCCCGTACTCGTCACAGGCGCGACGGGTTACATCGGCGGACGTCTGGTGCCACGGCTGCTCGCAGCCGGCTTCCAGGTACATTGCCTGGTGCGCGATGCGCGCAAGGCCCGCGGCCGACCCTGGGGCCAGCACGAGCGGGTCGCCATTTTCGAGGGCGACCTCGCTGATGCGCAGGCCGTGAGGGCCGCCCTCTGCGGCTGCCACACAGCCTACTACCTCGTCCATTCGATGACAGCCGTCGGCTCCGCGTATCGTGAGCACGATCGCCACCTGGCACAGACTTTCGCCAAAGCGGCCGAGGCGGAGCACGTGCAGCGCATCATATACCTGGGCGGCTTGGGCGAAACCGGCGAAAACCTCAGCGAACACTTGACGTCGCGTCGGGAAACAGAGCAAGCCCTGGCCTCGGGCCGGGTCCCCGTCACGACCCTGCGGGCGGCGATGATCATCGGCTCAGGCTCGGCTTCGTTCGAAATCCTGCGCTACCTGGTCGAGCGTCTGCCGATCATGGTTACGCCGCGCTGGGTCAGCACCGAGTGCCAACCCATCGCCGTGCGCAACGTACTGCACTACCTCGTAGCGTGTCTCGATGCGCCACGGACCGTCGGTACGACGCTCGATATCGGCGGTCCCGACGTCGTGACCTACCATGAGTTGATGCGCGTGATGGCAGCTGCCCGTGGCCTGCGTCGCCGAATCGTGGTACCCGTCCCGGTTCTCACACCCTATCTCAGCTCGCTTTGGATTCATCTCGTAACGCCGCTGAGTCACAACATCGCCCGCCCACTGGCCGAAGGACTGCGGAATCGTGTCGTGTGCCGCAACGCTGACGCGGCACAACTGATGCCGCAGCGTCTGCTGACCGTGCGCGAGTCGATCGACGCCGCGCTCGGCAAACTCGCCGCCGGCGAAGTGGAGACCGCCTGGAGCGACGCCGGCCCCGTACCGGGCGATCCGGACTGGTCCGGCGGAACGGTGTACACCGATGAACGCGACATGGCGGTGAAGGCTCCGGCGGAAATCACCTACCGGGCTGTATGTCGCATCGGCGGCGGTCAGGGTTACTACGCGGCAGATTGGCTGTGGCGCGTGCGCGGCTGGATGGATCGGCTGGTCGGGGGCCCCGGTTTGCGACGTGGCCGTCGAGATCCGGAAGAGGTGGCGTTCGGAGAGTCGCTGGACTTCTGGCGCGTCACAGCCATCGAACCCGGCCGTCGCCTGCGGTTGCGAGCTGAAATGAAGCTGCCTGGCGAGGCCGAGCTCGAGTTCACCATCGCGCCGGGCGAGACCGGCGGTTGCCTCCTGACGCAAACGGCGCGCTTCATGCCGAAGGGGCTCGTAGGCCTGGCTTACTGGTACGCCGTCCTGCCGCTGCACGGCATCGTTTTCAGCGGCATGCTGAATGGCATCCGCCGTACGGCCGAACAGATGACTGCTGCGTATGTTCCGACCGAGGATCCGTCATGAGCGCGGCTCGCGGAGGGCACGCGACCTTCAGACCGCCACGCGTCACTGGCGGCGTCGAGCGGCTGCTGATTCTGTTTGGAGATCAGCTCGACTTGCAGAATCCGGTGTTGCGCGGGCTGAACGCCAAGCGCGATGTGGTCCTGATGATGGAAGTCGCCGAAGAAGCAACGCACGTTCCGAGTCACAAGCAGCGAACGACGTGGTTCCTGGCGGCGATGCGACACTTTGCCGTCGAATTGGTCAGGCGCGGAACCCGGCTGCACTACATCACGCTCAATGACTCCGGCAATGCGCACAACTTCACCGATACACTCCGCAGGACGGTCAAACACCTGCAACCCACACGCCTGGACGCCATTCGCCCGGGTGATTGGCGCGTCATGCAGCAGGTTGAGGGGTGGTCTGCGCTGCTGGGACTCGATGTGCAGTTGCACGAGGACGCCCACTTCTACCTGCCGCCCGCCGAGTTTCCGCAGTGGGCTGCTGATCGCAAGACTTTGGTGCTGGAGCACTTCTATCGCATGATGCGGCGACGTTTCGAAGTTCTGGTTGATGCGCAGGGTGCACCTGAGGGTGGCCACTGGAACTACGATGCCGACAATCGTGCCGCTTATGACGGAATCACGTCGCTGCCCAAGCCGCGCCAATTCCGGCCGGACGAGATCACGCGTGAGGTGATGGAGCTTGTCGATAATCACTTCAGCGACGCTCCCGGCACGCTCGACGATTTCGTCTGGCCCGTAACGCGGCGCGAGGCGCTTGCGGCACTACGCGCGTTTATCGATGCGCGTTTGCCGAGCTTCGGCAAGTTCCAGGACGCCATGGTCGCCGGTGCTCCGTGGATGTTCCATTCGCTACTATCGCCCGCCCTGAACCTGAAACTGCTGAACCCGCGCGAAGTGATTGACAAGGCCGTTGCCGCCTATCACGACGGCAAGGCACCGCTGAACAGTGTTGAGGGTTTCGTGCGCCAGATTCTCGGCTGGCGCGAGTTCATGCGCGGAATCTACTGGCACGAGGGCCCTGACTACGCTCAACGCAACGCGCTGGAGCAGGTTGGGCACCTACCCGAGCTGTATTGGACGGGGCGGACGGACATGCGCTGCCTGGCCGAATCCGTGGGGCAGGTTCTGCAGCACGGCTACGGGCACCACATCCAGCGTCTCATGGTCACGGGCAATTTCGCGCTCATTGCCGGCGTACACCCGCGCGAAGTGTCCGATTGGTATCTCGGCATGTACGTCGACGCCGTGGATTGGGTCACATTGCCCAACACGCTGGGCATGGTGATGTTCGGCGATGGCGGCGTTGTGGCCACCAAGCCCTACGCCGCCAGTGGTCAGTACCTTCGGCGTATGAGCGATTACTGTGATGGCTGTCGCTATGACCCGCGCAAGCGTATCGGCGACGGCGCTTGCCCGTTCAGCACATTCTACTGGGACTTTCTGATGCGGAATGAGCGGCGACTGCGCGACAATCGCCGCATGCAATTGTCTCTCGGCAATCTGAAGCGACTCGACGCCGACGAGCGGGCTGCCATTGGTCACCAGGCCAACGCGTTGCGCACGTCACTCGGCATCGGCGACGTGAACGGGAGTTGACTCATGCGACCGTTGATGTGGTTCCGCAGCGATCTGCGGACGGACGACAATCGGGCGCTCTATCACGCTTGCGACAAGGCCCGTCGCGGCGTGGTCGGTGTGTTCGCGATCTGTGCCGACCAGTGGCGGCAGCACGACTGGGGTAGCGTAAGGGTCGAGTTCCTGCTGCGCAATGTGGCCTGCCTGCGCGAACAGCTTCTCAAACTCAATATCCCGCTGCTGATCATCAAGCCACGCCTGTTCGCCGACATCGCCGTAGAACTCCTGCGCCTGGCGCGTCGCCGCGCGTGTGATGCGCTCTACTTCAATCGCGAGTATGAAGTGAACGAACGTCGCCGTGACGACGCCGTCACCGAGCTGTTCGGCGAGCACGGTTGGCCCGTCGCCGCATTCGACGACCAAACCACCCTGCCGCCGGACGGGTTACGAACGCAGGAAGGCAACTTCTATACGGTCTTTACCCCGTTCAAACGCGCGTGGTGTGAGCGGGTTGAATCAACGCATGGCGTGGAGCCGCTGCGCGCGCCACGGACACAGCCCGAGCTCGTCGGCCCGCCTGACGACCTGCCGGAGCGACTCGTCGGGTATCACCTTTCCGCCGGCCTGCCCGAGTTGTGGCCCGCCGGGGAGCACCACGCGCTCCGCCAGTTGTCCGACTTCGTCACGGACCGGATCGCGGCCTACCGGCGACGACGAGATAACCCCGCCATTGAGGCCACGAGTCGCTTGTCCCCCTATCTCACGCTCGGTGTCATCTCGCCGCGGCGCTGTCTCGCCGAAGCACGCGCGGCCAACCGCGGCGTTTTGCAGGACGGCCGCGCCGGTCCGACGACGTGGATCAGCGAACTCATCTGGCGCGAGTTCTACCGGCACATTCTCGTCGGCTATCCCCGTGTTTCGATGGACCGCGCTTTTCGCGAAGAAACCGACGCACTGGACTGGCGCTATGACGAAGATGAGTTCGCGGCCTGGTGTGCCGGACAGACAGGGTACCCGCTCGTCGACGCCGGTCTGCGGCAGCTCGCGCAAACGGGCTGGATGCATAATCGCCTGCGGATGATCGTCGCCATGTTTCTGACCAAGGACCTGTTGCTCGACTGGCGCTGGGGCGAGCGCCATTTCATGCAACACCTTATCGACGGGGATCTCGCGAGCAATAACGGCGGCTGGCAATGGTCCGCCTCAACCGGCACCGACGCCGCCCCGTACTTCCGTATCTTCAATCCCACCACGCAGTCCCAGCGGTTCGATCCCGACGGTGACTTCATCCGCGCATACGTGCCCGAGTTACGCGAAGTGCCGAAGAAGGCGATCCACGATCCGCCGACGGACATCCGGCGAAGACACGACTACCCCGCGCCGATCTGCGATCACAAGGCTGGTCGCGAACGCGCACTCCACGCCTTCAAGCGACTGAAAGAGGACGTCTCATGAGGCCGCCCTCACGCGGCACACATGGCGTTACTCGGCTGCGGCCGGCTGAAACAGCCGTAAGGCGTCTGCCACACGCGGCAGCGGCTCCGCGGTAACTTTGGGCTGCTTCCGAGATCCCGTCACACGATAACGAACGAGGTCGTTACCAACTGCGATCAGCCACTCGGTAATCACTGGAATGGGCGAGTCTTCGTTCTGCGGAGCTCCGAATAGTGTCAGGTCCAGCCGATCACTGCGCAGATTCCAACTCCCCTTGCCGACCAGACGCAAGTGGGGACTGCGGATGTCCACGTGCTGGAGGCGAATGTCACGCCCCGTCCAGATGAACTCGAGTTCCGCCCGATCGACCGCATCCGCGCGCGCGCTGCGGGGCATGTGCTCGTCACGCGCAACGGATGCCAGCACCGGCGTGCGAACCAGCGACGCACCGCGGATGACGATGCGGCCACCACCCACCCGCGACTGCACGTCGCCCGCCGTCCCCCGCAGCCACACGCGACCAGTGATCAACCCCTCGCTGGGCGGCGTCTGCTCCGGATCCTCCGGCGGTAGCAGTTCACCCAAGATCACGTCCTGCATGGTCAGTTCAATCTCGTACGCCGACGTGTCGGTGTCGATCCACAAGTGGCCCTGCGCCTCGCCACCGCACAGCCGTATGCTGACATCGTCGATGCGCACCCACCCTTCGTCGGGGAGGTATGTCAGCGTGCCATGCCAGCGCTCGAAGGCCCGCTTGGCAATCCGCCCACGCTGCAAGTCAATCTCGCCATCGAGTCGCACGGCACCATCCGGCGACACGTCGCAGCGTCCCGTCAGCGCACCCCGCAATTCATCGAGCGGGAATCCCAGCCGCAGGGCGACGCCTTCCAGTTCGATGCGCCCGTCCAGCTCGTACCGCCGTTGCTCGCGGCCCGCGATGCGGACCGTGTGGAGCAGCGCGTTGAAATCCCCCTGCACGGCCAGTTCGTCGAGAATACGCGCGACGGGTGTCGGCAGGGCCGCGATCAGATCGGGGGCGAACGTCATACCTTGCGCGTCAATGTCGAAAGTCGCGTGCAAGTCGTCTTTTTGCCAGTTGCCGCTGCCCGTAACGGTAATCTGACCCTGCTCACCCCAGCGGGCTTCGGAAGCGCGCAGGTTGAATCGACCGGGAGTGAGTGCCAGCGTTGCGTCGACAGCCCGCAGATGAAGCGGCAAGGGTTCGCCCCGCATGCCCTCAGCCTCTATTTCAATCTGCGCCGCCTGCCGCAGTCCCGTTTCCGGGTCCTGCGCAGGATGCAACTCCAGGCGGATCCGACCGCTGCCCTGCAAGCCGATCTTGTCGACCAGGTGAATCCACGAGGTGGGCACAAACTGCCGGCACAGCCCGTCGACATCCGGCGCCTTCGCCGACAGCGTCAAAAGGATCGGTTGTCCCGCCTCACGCCGCCCTGGCAACACGCCGCTGGCCCGCAGGCGCGCCGCACCTTGTTGACACGCAAACCCAAGGATCTCCTGTCGATCCGCGTGCAGCAACACCCAGCCTTGCCCGTCTGCCCAGTGCTGCTGTGGATCGAGCGTATGGAGCGTGGCGTCGCGAATACGAACCGCCAGATGCCGCTGCTGTGGTTCTCCCGATGCCGGCGCCTCCCAGACGTGTCCCCAGACATCAGCCGCACCCTCCAGCCGCAGACTGGTAATCTCTCCGCCTGCGCCGGCGGACGCCAGCTCGATCCGTTCGTCAAAATGGTGACCATTGATCTGCACGCGCAGATCCGTACGGAGTGCCCCCGGGCCCGTCTGTACCTCACCCGCCAGCCGCACCTCAGCCTTCCCAGCAAACCCGTGCAGGTCGTGGATTTCCAGCACCTCTCCACTTACCGAGAGATGGCCGTCCACATGATCGATCCGCTGCGCCTCATCGAGTGACATGCTCCCGCCCAGCAACTGCGCCTCGACGTGGACACTTGGCGGCAGGGCGCCCAACTCCGCCGAGCCCTCATCGCGTCCCACCCGCACTACGGCGTCACAGGCGCCGATGGGTGCCGCATCGCGCCACAAACGACGATACTCCTCGGGCAGTGCCCGATAGAGATCCTCGTTGAGCGCTACGTTGTGCCCATAGAAGGTCAGCGAGAACCCGGTCCATGAATACGTGTTATTCAGGCTGCCTCGGACATGCGCGCGAGTGACACCATGGCGACCTTCCAGATCGTGCAGTAGGACGCGACCGTCCACCAGTTCCAGACTGCCGCGGATATTCTCGAAACCGTACGGAAAGTGGATGTACTCGCAAGTGCACCCCAGGGCCTCGACCGTGCCCCGCACGCGACCGCCGGTGTCCGCCGCGTCACGCGCCTCACCAGCCGGCAATACGCGCAGGTCGACGTTCACTGGACCGCTCGGCCGATAATCATCCAGTGCCGCCACCAGTGCCCCGGGCAGTTGCTCGGAGTTCACGAATGCGGCATGCGACTCGTGCGTAGGCAACGCCAAGCCTTGGACGCGAATGCGGGCCGACCGCAGATGTCGATTCCACGAACCGGTTATGGATTCCCCGCGAATCACACGCCGAAACGGCGCATCAGCGAGCGTGGCGTTCACTTGCAGCGGGGCTCCATTAAGCTGGCCCTGCAGCGCGATCGCGAGTTCGCCACCGTCCACATTCCCCCCGCCGCGATAGGTCACGACAGCGCCGGCGTCACGGATCTTCAGATAGCAGGCCGCGTCCGACCGTGTCGGCCTTTCGCCCACTACCGGCAGTGCAAAGCCCAGCGTATCAAGTTGAAACCTGGCGTTGCGCAACGTCAGGTCCACCCGCTCGCCATGCAACGCTGTGGCAGAGCTGACGGCCGGGCCAAAAACCACCTGGTCAACGCGCGCCGTGCCCTCGAGCCCCATGCGCTCCAGGTGTCGCGAGATTCTCCCGGACGCGAAGCGGCGTACCAGGTTCAAGTCAATCGCATCAAGAGTCAGCCGCACGCGCTCAGTTGCCGTCGACCAGTGTAGTGTGGCAAACGGTTCTGCTGCCTCCGCGCGTCGATCGATCTGTATCCCGTACCCGCCGTCCTTCGCGCGACCGATAGCACGCAATCGATACCGCTCCACTACGCGCGCATGCCCCCCGTCCGCCGACAGGATCTGCAGATCCAGATCCCTGATCTCGAGCGCGGGCAGCGCAGCAGTCTGACGCACCAGCCGCTGAAGCCACTCGGCCCCATCGTCCGCCTGCGCCAACACCGGCTCTCCTTGCGCATCCGGCGGCGCGGCAACGACGGTGGCCCGCACGTGGTCCAAGGTGACCGTGCGCGGTCGCACCATACCGGCCAGCAGCGGCGCCATGTCACAGGCAAGCCGCGCCGAACCCACGTACAGCCGCGGTGTTGGAACCGCCGGCTCGCCGTTGTTGGCAGGGCCGCTTGCGACTGACCCCACCGAAATCCCGCTGAGCAGCAACCCGTCCCGTAACGAGAAGCGCACGTGCGCCACGTCCACGTGCGCAAATCCGCGGTCGGCAAGCACATCGAGCACGCGCGCACGCAACCGACTCGGGCTCGTGACGTAGCGGTATGCTGCCAGCAGACCCGTCGCGACCAGCAGGACGAGCAGAGCTAACAGCCGGGTTTTCCCTCGGCGTGAACGTAGCATGCGGACCATTCTGCACCGCGGCGCGCCATCCGGGAAGCGCGCCGGCGGCCGGCCAGCCGGGTTTCTGCCCCCTGACGGCCCTTTTTTCCGCTGGGCTTGTCGGGACACGGAATAAACGCCTATATTTGCGTGTTCGCATCCGTAGCGAACGGGCGACGTCACCCAGGCGTTGCCGCGAGCCGGTCACCGGTATGTAACGGCCAGCGGCTCTCATTTCCTTGGCATGACAATTGGTACAGCGTTCGGCAGCGCCGCGGTGGGCTGCTGCGCTACAGGAGTACGCGCTATGCTTGCGAAAGCCTCGCTGGGTGCAGGTGCACGTGTGAAAGTGAAAAACCCCGGTCCCGTGCCAACGTGGTCAACTTGGGAAAACGACCAGCGGACCTCGACATCGGTAAAACGCCGCCTGCAACAGTTGTTCTTCAAAGGCGATCGTCGCATTACCGGTCACGTCGTCTATATCGCCAGCGAGTCGCAGCGCGACCGGCTCAAATCCAAGGGAAAGGTGAAAGTCGAACTGCGCGACCCCGCCGGCTCGTCAGTGATTGTTTTGGCTGAGAATGACAACCTGATCGCAGCTTAGGCACCGCCCGCTGCTGCGTGGTCCCTCAGTGTGCCGCAACGTCCGCGGCCTTGGTCAGGGCCCGCGGAAGTAACACATGTGCCGTCGTGCCCTCGTCAGGCTGGCTTTCGAGCCAGACCCTGCCCCCATGCGCCTCGACGATGCGATAGGCACGTGGCAAGCCCAGTCCACGACTCCGCCCCGCCTTCCGGTGCGAATAAAACGGATCGAACGCGCTCTGAAGCACAGCCGGCGTCATGCCGCAACCACTATCCTCGACGAGCACTTCCAGCGTGTCCTCGCGCAACGAGGGTTGATGGCGCAGCACGATCGTGCCCCCGTCGTCTGCAATGGCGTCTGCCGCGTTCGAAATCAGCTCCCGCAACACCAGGAGCAGTTGCCCCCGGTCGGCAAGAACGACGATCTCGCTCGCGTCCGGTGCGTCCGGAGATGAGGCTGGATCGATCCGCAACTGGCCCGACTGTACCTGATGCCGCTCCATCGCCGCCTCGCGTGCCTCGCTCAGCAACTGCGGTAAATTCACATGCGACATCTTCGGCGAACGCGGCCGTGCGAAGTCCATCAGCTCGCTCACAATGCCGCTGCATTCGTGGGCTTTCGTCGAGATGGTCTCCAGGACGCGTTTCGCCTCCGGATCCTCCAGGCTGGAGGCCAGCATTTGCGCCCGCCCCGAAATCACGCTCAAGGGCGTGTTGAGCTCGTGTCCGGCGCCTGCCGCCATCTCCGCAATCATCGACAGCGTGCGCGAACGCAGCAGTTCGACCTGCATTTGTTGCAGCCGCCGATTCGTCTCGGCCAGGTCTTCCGACAACCGGTGCGCCGCCGCTTGCGCATTCGCACGCCCCAACGCCAGGCCAACACTGGCAAGAAACGACCGCAGTTGCTCAAGCTCACCCCCCAGCCGGTCACGCTCGTCAACCTCCGACAAATAGACAATCCCGCCTGCCAACCGGCCGTCGTGATAGATCGGCAACAACCACGGCGTCCCGTGATCCGCGGGGCCAAATGCGACCGTGATCAGGGCCCGCACAGCCGGCGGTGCTTCAACCACAAGTGCATCCAGTGGCCGATGCTGCTCCGCCAGCCACTTGGTCAAATCCAGCGGCACGGACTGCGTCAGATGCCCACGATCCGCCGAAGTCTGCCCTTCCCAGCAAACATCCACAGTCACGGCACCGTCACGAATCCCGAACGCTGCCACCCGCGACCGCTGCAATGCAGTCGCCGCCGCGCGGGTTACGGCCACCACCACCGCGGCCGGATCAGACCAATCCTCGAGACTCCGCTCAAAATGCGCCACCGCCTCGAAGTAGCGCGCGCCGGCCGCGAGGCGCCGGTTGCTCGCCAGCAGATCGGCGTTCATCTGCCCCAGCTCGGTATTCGCCCGCGTCATCGCCTTGACGTACATCGCCTGCGCCGTCTCGGCATCCAGCCCGAGCTGCGCCGCCTGCTCCGCCACCTTTGTAGCCAGCGTTTCGACAATCTGCGTCAGTTCGTCCGCGGCATAACCGAATCGCTGCCCGAGGCGCGGAGAGTGCTCGTAGAACACATGGTTGCCGGAGTAGCCGATCCGCTGCTCCCGCGCGATCGTATCCGCCAGTTGCACGATGCCGATGAGCTGCGGTCGACCCACGGCGTTGGGCAGTGCATCGGCGGCGAGGTGGTGCAGCCAGATGGCCTCGCACAAGTCGCGCGGCAAGTGCCAGCGCTCGCCCAGCCGGCGCCCCGCCACCGTGTGGTCGACACCGAGAACCGCCCGCTCGTTATCGGCAATATCCCCGCGGGCATGATTGGTCTGTGCCGCGATGCGGTCGTAGGCCTTTGGAAAGATCGTATCGAGAGCGACTTTGCCAAGATCGTGCAGCAGGCCCGCAACAAATGCATCTTCAGGATCCAGAGTCCCACCGCTTCGCAAACGTGCGAGCTCCCGCGCGGCGCACGCGACGGCCAGCGCATGCTTCCAGAACTCCTTGCGATCAAACGCCCGATCTTCCGCCGAGGCGTGTGGCTCGATGAAGCACTCGAAAACACTCGTCGCCAGCACAATGCTGCGAATCGTCGCAAAGCCCAGCAGCGGCACCGCCTTCTCCAGCGTCGTCACCGGCGTCCGCACTCCCAGCGCCGCCGAATTCGCCAGCGACAAGAGTTTCGCAGTCAACGATTGGTCATTACGCAAAAGGTGAATGACGTCACCCGCATCACTATCGTCAGCGGCAGTCAGGTGCAGCAGCTTCAGCGCCACCGCAGGGAGGGTCGGCAGGCTGTCCAGGTGCGACAGGACGAGCTCGGGCGAGGTGTCTACCACATCGGACACGGGGGCACGCTATACCGGTACAAATGCCTAACTTGCGGTCTGGCCAACCAACTCGGTGATGCGGTTGACAAGCTGCTCGATGCTGAACGGCTTCTGAATGAAATCATCGGCGCCATCTTCGAGCAGCTTCTCCACATGCTCGCGCTCAATGACGCCCGATACGATAATGATCTTCACATCCTGCAACGACTCATCACTGCGGATGCTGCGACACACCGCGTTACCATTGATGTCCGGTAACATGTAGTCCAGCACAATCGCATCAGGACGAAACTCGCGTGTACGCAGGCCGGCATCAAAGCCCGTCGCCGCCGTCTGCACTTCGAAACGCCCATCGCGCTCCAGCAACTCGACGAGCATCTCCACGATGGCCGGATCGTCATCCACAACCAGTACCCGCGTCTTGCCCGTCTCAAACTGATCCAGCGGTATGTTATGTTCCTTCATGAACTGGATCAGCGCATCCCGCGGTATGCGCCGGAAACGAGACCCCGGCACCCGATACCCACGCAGCCGCCCGCTGTCGAAACAGCGAATCACCGTCTGCTGACTCAGCTTGCAGATTTCGGCGACCTCTCCCGTCGTGAAAACATCTCTAAGTGGGAGCGGCCCATTGCGTTCAGTCTTGGCCATAGGCTTGTCCGCATCTTCTCCAGTTTATCTATATTGACAAATATAGCATATCAGGGGTGTCCTGCCAACTTTTACAGGTAGTTTGGACAGGATTTTACACGGCTCCCGCGGAAGCGTTTTCGTCGCGTGCGAGCCCACCCAAATATACGAGAAGGACGGTGATATCGGTCGGATGGATGCCGCTGATCCGTGCGGCCTGGCCTACGTTGCGCGGGCGCACCGCTGACCAACGCTCCAACGCTTCACGCCGCAGGTGCGGGATCGCATCGTACCGAATCGTGGCGGGTAATTCGCGGCTCTCCAGATCCCGAAACTGCGCCAGCATCCGCTCCTGCCGTGCGATGTAACCTTCATATTTGACGGATATTACGGCACGCTCCCAGGTTCGCAATCGCTCCCGCCACGGCGCCAACGCCTCGCACGACCCCAACAGCCACCGCCCGTCGTCCTCAGGCCGCTTGAGCCACTCTTGCAATGTCCGGCCTGTATGACGGACCGTGCCCAGCGTTGCCAGCAGTCGATTGAGATCATCCTGCGTCGCCTGAAACCGCCTCCAACGCTCATCGCACACGAGACCCCACTCCCGCCCCAGCGGCGTCAGTCGCGCGTCTGCGTTATCGCACCGCAGGTGCATACGATGCTCAGCTCGAGAGGTGAACATGCGATAAGGCTCGATCACACCACGGGTTACAAGATCATCCGCCATCACCCCGATGTACGCCTGATCTCGCCCAATCGTCACAAGCGCCTGATCATTACATAGCCGTACAGCGTTCACCCCCGCCACCAGCCCCTGACCCGCCGCCTCCTCATACCCACTCGTACCGTTGATCTGACCTGCCAGGAACAGCCCACGCACCCCCTTCGCCATCATCGTCGCGTCGGTCTGCTCCGGCGGCACGAAATCATACTCGACCGCGTATCCCCACTGGACGATTCGTGCGGTCTCCAGACCCGGCACGCGGCGAACAATCTCCGCCTGAACGTCACGCGGCAGCGACGTACTGATGCCGTTCACGTAGATCCACTCCGAATCCCGTCCCTCAGGCTCCAGGAAGAGCTGATGACTCGTCTTTTCAGGGAAGCGGACCACCTTCGTCTCAATGCTTGGGCAGTAGCGCGGACCCGCCGAACCAATCTGACCCGTGTAAAGCGGGGCCCGATCCAGGCTGGCGCGAATGATCTCGTGAATTTCCGGCGTCGTGCTGCTGAGCCAGCACGAGACCTGCTGGTGCGCCACCCGTTCCGTCATGAACGAAAACGGATACGGCTCCGCATCGCCCGGCTGCTCTCTCAGCTTCGAGAAATCAACCGTCTCACGCGCCACCCGCGGCGGCGTCCCGGTCTTCAGCCGACCGAGTTGCAACCCGAGCGCACGCAATGAGTCACTGAGCGCATTCGCCGCAGCCTCACCCACGCGCCCGCCCGCCGTCTGCTCATCGCCGGTATGCATCAGCCCCCGCAGGAACGTGCCTGCGGCCACCACCACGGTTGGGCACCGCACCTCCCGCCCATCACTCAGTCGAACCCCCGTCACGCGGCACCGCGCAAGCCCGTCACGAAGCGGCTCGCTGAGAATCTCCGCAACGCCGGCCTCGACAATCGTGAGGTTCGGGCAGCTCTCCAGGTACCGCCGAAGAACACGCGAGTACAGTGCCCCGTCGATCTGTGCCCGTGGCGAGCGGACGGCGGGGCCCTTGCGGCGGTTCAGCAGGCGAAACTGAATGCCGGCTTCGTCCGTCACGCGTCCGATGAGCCCCCCCAGCGCATCCACCTCCCGGACGATCTGTCCTTTTCCGATGCCCCCAACCGCCGGATTGCACGATGGCCGACCGATCGCCTCCCGCGAAAACGTCACCAGAAACGTGCGCGCACCCAGATGTGCCGCTGCCCAGGCCGCCTCAGCCCCGGCGTGTCCTCCGCCAATCACCAACGTATCGCAGGAAAGTACAGCCATACGCGACGATTGTAGCGTGTGTGCCGCAGGTGGCAGTACACGATTCCCCGCTGGCTTCACCAGTTCACGCCCGTATCATGCGCCACAAAGTCGGACCCATCCTGCCCTGCTCATTGGAGTTGACACCATGCACCGCCTGCGAATGACACTGTCTGTAATGACGATACTGCTCGTCGGCGCTCACGCGCACCTCGCGACCGCAGCGCCAGGCGAGATCCAGCAGTCCTTTGCCTCTCCCAGCAACTATCCCGCCGGCCTCACCAGCGACGGCGAATCGTTCTACCTCGTGGATTGGCGCAGCGCGAAGATCCACAAGCTCTCCGCGACCGAAAGCAAACCTGCGGACACCTTCAACGCCCCCACACTACGACCGCACGGCCTCACCTGGGGCAACGACCGGCTCTACGTCAGCGACGACCATAGCGGCTGGATCTACGCCTACGATCCCGCGTCCGGCTTGGTTACCAATTCGTTCGAGGCCCCGGACAAGTCGCCTGCCGGCTTGGCGTGGGCGGACGGCGCACTCTACATCCTCGAGCGCCGCAGCAAGCAGATCTACAAGGTGCTCCCCGAAGACGGCACCATCCTGGGCTATTTCGAAGTACCCTCACGCCACTGCACCTGCCTCGCATGGGACGGCACGTACCTATGGGTCTCCGATCGCGTCGCGAACGAGATCTACATGGTCGACCCGCAACGCGAGATGGTTGTCGGTGTCCTCGACGCCCCGGGTCCGTACGCAGCCGGTCTCACCTGGCACGCAAACCACCTGTGGAACGTGGATTTTCAGAAACGCGAGCTCTATCAGCTCGAAATCCACGGCGAGCAGCCGTACCGCCTCACCGACACCCGCCGGGCACGCGTCGAGTACCTGTGGGCCCTGTACAACTACGGCCCCGCCGACGTCCGGAACCTGCAGGTCAACCTGGCGGTGCCGACTGATCTGCCGCAGCAGAAATTGCTGAGCGAACTCACCTACGAGCCCCAGCCAACCACGTTCGCCCGCGACGATTGGGAACAGCAGTTTGCGCGCTTTGAGTTCGACAAAGTGCCCGGCGGCACCCGCCAATTGCTGAGCTACCACGTGCAGGCTGAGGTGTCGGCGATTCGTTACCTGATCTTCCCCGACCGCGTCGGCACGCTCGCCGACATTCCCACCGAGTTGCGCCAGCAGTACACCGCCAACGGCTCCCGCTACCGCATCGACTCCGAGTTCGTCCGTGAGCTCGTCAAGGATCTCATCGGCGACGAGCAGAATCCCTACTGGATCGCACGCAGGATCTTCAACCACCTGATCGGCGAACTCGAGTACCAGATGATCGGCGGCTGGGACGTGCCAGAGGTCGTGCTCAAGCGCGGCACCGGCTCTTGCTCCGAATACACCTTCGCGTTCATCGCCTTGTGCCGCGCCGCCGGCGTCCCCGCCCGTTACCAGGGCAGTATCGTCGTCCGCGGCGACGACGCCAGCATCGACGAGTCGTTTCACCGCTGGGCCGAGATATACCTGCCAAACTACGGCTGGGTGCCCGTCGACGCCAACGCCGGCGACAAGCCGACCCCCGCCCAGCAGGCGCATGGTTTCGGCGAACTCTCAAACCGCTTTCTGATCACCACGATCGGCGGCGGCGATTCCCAGCACATCGACAACAGCTACAACTCCCACGCCACCTATCAGGCGACCGGCTACTGCAAGGTCGAGCAGGAGAACTTTGGCTTCTGGGAACCGCTGGAGGAGGAAACCGACGCGGACAACGACGTGAAGAAGCCTGCTACGCCGGGCGAGTGCCGCATGGAGTAAGCGAATCGTGGCGTGCGGTGACCTACGCTTTGCGCTGCACGCACAGCCGCAGGAACCAGACCGCCAGAAGCACGAACAGCACAGCGGCCGCGAGCGTTGTCAACGCATGCGCCAGACTGGCAGACTCTCCCGCGAGTTGCTCGAGCCAGTGGTAGCCGATCTCCAGCGGCAGCGGCGGCTTCTCGCCGGCCCCTGCCCGCACACTCTGGAAGAACACGACGCCCGCGATCAGCACACCCAGGAGCCCCTCGCCGCCGACCAGGCCCGAACCCAGCAGCACGCCGCGCTCTCGTCGCTCCGCCTGCCGGTCTTCGTCGCCACGCGCTCCCCGTTCGAGCCACCAGCGCAGCAATCCGCCGAGAAACACCGGCACCATGGTCGACACGGGTAGATACACGCCCACCGCAAACGGCAACGTCGGAATGCGCAGCAGCAGCGCAATCACAGCGATGCCCGCACCAACGCCAACCAGCATCCAGGGCAGTTTCGCCTGCAACACGCCGTCGATCACCAGCTTCATCAGATTCGCCTGCGGCGCGGGCAACGCCTGCTGCGGATCGACGCCCGGCTGCCCCGCAAAGCCGTACGCCTTCGCCAGCAGAATCAGCGTCATGCACACGAACACAGCCGAGGTCAGTACTCCCATGAGCTCGCCGATTTGCTGTTTGCGCGGCGTCGCCCCGAGCAGGAATCCCGTCTTGAGATCCTGCGACGTATCGCCAGAAATCGACGCGGCGATCGCGACGACACACCCCACGGTGAGTGTCGCAATCATCCCCGTCTCATCCGTCCAGCCGCACAGCCGAAATGCTACCGCCGTGCCGATCAGCGACGCGATGGTCATCCCGCTGGTCGGATTCGACGTCACCCCCACCAGACCGACAATCCGCGATGCAACCGTGACAAAGAAGAACGCGAAGATCACCACGCACACGGCGGCCACCGCGCGGATGGCAAATGAGTCGATCGCCGCAAAAATGTGCGGCACGCCCGCCAGCAGAACGGCAATAGTCAGCACACCCAGCGCAACGATGGATAGCGGCAGATCATTCGCCGTACGCGGCAGAGCGATCCCCGCATTCTCGAATCGCTCACGGAGTTGTTGCGTTCCGAGACGGAAACTCTCGATCATTGTTGGAATACTACGGATGAGCGTAATCAACCCGGCCGTCGCAACTGCCCCGGCACCAATGTACCGCACATAGCGATTCCAGATTTCACTGGCACTCATCTGTGAGATCAGCTTCTCCGTTTCGGGATAGAATGGCTCCGAGAGACCTGCCCCCCACAGCGTGATTGCCGGGATGATGATCAGCGACGACAGCAGCCCACCGCCCACCATCACCGCCGCGATGCGCGGCCCGAGGATGTACCCCACGCCGAAGAGCGCCGAGGACATCTTCATCCCGAGACCTAGATTCCACGGGTTGTAGAGTGTGACCTGTATCTTGGCCGGCACGAGCTTCAACCACTCGACCAGGAACTTGAACACCGCGCCACCCGCGATCCCCAGGAACACGTTCCGTGCCCGGCCGCCGCCCACTTCACTGGCAACCAGCACCTCGGCACACGCCGTCCCTTCCGGGTAGGGTAGCTTGCCATGCTCCCGCTCGATCAGGAACCGCCGCAGCGGAACCATGAACAGCACGCCCAGCAGCCCGCCCGCCAGCGCCAGCATCGTCATCTGCGCCAGTTTCGGCTCAAATCCCCACAGGAACAGCGCCGGTAGTGTGAAGATGACACCGCTGGCCACCGAGCTGGATGCCGACCCGATCGTCTGCGACAGGTTCGCTTCCAGCAAGGTGCCACGGACGCCGGCGCTGCGCAGCGCGCGGAACGCGGCGACCGTCATCACCGCCACCGGAATCGAAGTCGAAATCGTCAGCCCGGCCTGCAGCCCCAGGTACGCATTCGCCGCCCCAAACAGGATGCCGAAGATGATCCCGGGAATCACCGCCTTGAAGGTGAATTCGAAGGGAGATTCCTCGGCACCGATGTACGGCTTGTACGCCTGCCCGGGCGGCAAGGGCTCGAACGCCTGCCGGGAGAGACCGCGTTGCTCTTCCTGCTGCTGCATGCCCGTCGCTCACTCATCTGGGGATCGCGCCAGCCCAGTGTAGCCGATCCGGCCGCGTCCTCAAACCAATCAGCCCGGCCAGTCGCCGGTCACAGTTGACGCCCCTGATCGGGCTGGCTATCGTCAAAGTGTGGCTAGGGGTGGTCCGCCGCGGCGGACATGAGATCCGGGTGCGAACGACCCGGGGACCCTTTGAACCTGATCAGTAGCGGCGGACGCCACGAACGCTCGCCGGCTGCGTAGGGAAGCGATCATGCCTGAGACGTCCATCCGCGTCGAGCATGCGAGCAAGCTGCCACGCCAGCGCGCCAAGCTGGCGTTGTAAGGCGCGTCACCCTTCCGCAGCGACAACCTCAGACGCCTGAAATGCAGGCAGGAGTCAAACGCATGCGCGGATTCAGCGAAACCCAGATCAGCCGACTCATCATCGATTCCTATCATGAGAAACTCACCAGCCGACTCGTTAACGACGTTCTGATCGTCGGCGGCGGCCCCGCCGGCCTGACCGCGGGCATGCTGCTCGCACGCCAGGGCTTCCAGGTGACGGTCGTGGAGCGGCACCTGGCGCCGGGTGGCGGCATCTGGGGCGGCGGCATGGGCATGAACGAGGTCGTCTTTCAGGACGAAGCCCTGCCCATCCTCGACGACTTCAAGCTGCGCCATCGCGAGCGCGGCGAAGGGCTCCACACCGTCGGTGCCGTCGAATTGGCTGCCGGCCTGTGTCTCGGCGCCCTGCAAGCCGGCGTCGAGATACTCAACCTGGTCACGCTTGAGGATGTCAGCGTCCATGACGAGCGTGTCACCGGCGTCGTCGTCAACCGTACGGGCATTTCCGGCCGGCTGCACGTCGATCCGCTCACCTTCTCCGCCAAGGCCACGCTCGACGCGACCGGCCACGACGCCATGGTCGTCAATGCCATCCGCCGCCGCGGCTTCTTCGCCAACACGCCGATCGAAACGGCCCAGGAAGGCCCCATGAACGCCGAGCAGGGCGAACAATTCGTCGTCGAGCGCGCCGGGCAGGTCTTCCCCGGACTCTGGGTCGCCGGCATGAGCGTGTGTGCCGCCTACGGCGGTCCGCGGATGGGGCCGATCTTCGGCGGCATGCTGCTCTCCGGACGTCGCGTGGCTGAGCTGATCCAAGCAGAGCTGACCACCGGCGGATAGCGGCACGCTGCGCGCACAATCAACGCCAGATGACCACCATCCCGTCCGCTACGCGGCGCACGGCTGTCGCGCGCTACAATCGTTGGAGAGTCGCCCGTACTGGCCAGCCGATAATGAGATTCCCGTATTCCCCCGATGTTCGCGTTTGTTGATTCGACATCCTGGCTGAGCGAGATGCTGCTCGCGACGTGGTCGATCCTCGTCGATTCGGCGATCTACGTCCTCGCCGGCTTCGTCTTCGCCGCCATACTTCATGCCTGGGTAGCCGGAGCATGGACCCGCCGTTTCCTCAGCGGACGCAGTTCCAAGTCCGTCGTGCTGGCAACCTTAATCGGCGCGCCGCTGCCACTGTGTTCGTGCGGCGTACTGCCGACGGCAGTCGCGCTGCGCCGCAAGGGTGCCAGCAAGGGCGCAACGCTCTCGTTTCTGATCTCCACGCCGGAAACAAGCGTTACGTCAGTATTGCTGACGTATGCACTGCTGGGACCCGTGCTGACGATCGTGCGACCCGTGGCCGCCTGCATTACCGCAATCATCGCGGGCGTCTCCGAGAATCTGCTCGACCGCGATACGCAACCGCCCGCTGCCGATCCGCCGGCCGCCTCGACTTGTTGCTGTAGTGGCGGCGGCGGGGCGGCCGAATCAACACCGCAAGACCTGACCGAGCCCGAACGTCGTTCGCTCGCTGACGGTTTCCGCTACGCCTTCAGCGAGCTCTTCGACAGCATCTTCTGGTGGATCATCATCGGGGTCGCAGCGGCCGGCGTGATCCAGGCACTCGTGCCCGCGTCATTCTTTGAGACCGTCTTCGCCGGCACCCTGGTATCGATGTTGCTCATGCTCATTATCGGCATACCCATGTACATCTGCGCCGAAGGCTCCACGCCAATCGCGGCCGCCCTCCTGATGCAGGGCGTGAGCCCCGGCGCTGTTCTCGTACTGCTGCTCGTGGGGCCGGCGACGAATATGGGCTCCGTTGGTGTGCTCTATCGTGAGCTCGGCTTGCGCACGGTCGTCATCTACCTCGCTACTATCGCAGTCAGCGCCCTGCTGATCGGACTGGCACTCAACGGTCTGGCAAACTACCTCCCGGTGCAGGCTCTTCATCCCGAAGAACACGCCGCCCTCCTGCCAACCTGGCTGAAGGTGGCCGGCGCAATCGGCTTCCTCGTCTTTGGCATCTATCGCCAGGTCCGAGCACGCATGTCACCGCGGCTGGTGGTGGCTCCCGACGCACAGGCGTGATGCCCCTGACTTCGCCCGTGTGCAACCGCTGCCTTACCTGACCTCACTGGGTAAAGACTGGCGGACGGCGGTCCGCACCGGGGCAGGAACGAACCGACCGTCGCGCCGTGTCCCCCGGGCCGATCGACCGGGGGGAAGCTACCCACCGGCCTGACATATGAACTATGGCATCAGGGGGTGTCAGGATGCGTCGGCCCGAACGGGCGATAGGGTCCGACGAATGAGGTCGCGACGCGAGCGATTGGGCTTCTCGGTTGAGGGGGCACAACGTGTCGGTACGCAGCGCGCCGCGCGAAATCCAAAAAAATCCTCCCCGCAGCGCATCACGAGGCGACTAACAGCGACAGCTACTCATACAACCCAGCAGCCGCCAGCAGTTCATCACGCATCTCGTCGCGCAACTCTGCAGGCTTGAGCACCTCCGCATGTCGGCCAAAGCCCTTCAGCCAGCGCTTCAACTCCGTGAAGTCCGAGAGCCGAAAGGTCGCGATCAGCACACCCGCCTCGTCAGGATGCTGCTCAAACAACGTTCGCTCCGGGCTGTGCCACTCAAGCTGCTGCGTTTCGTGCCACAGCCGCTCCTCCACCACATTCGCCACCGGCCCCGTAAACCGCACGACAACCTCCGCAGGCCGACCTGACGAACGCACAATCCCGAACGTGTTGCGAAAATGCGTTTCAAGTTTGAAACCTGACGGGCGAGAAAACAGGCGGCTGGTTGTCTGCACCTCTCTGATACGTGGAACTTTCAGCACCCGCGTCGCACCAGCTTTGTGCGAATGACCCAGCGCGTAGAGATCACCTTCAAAATAAACCACGCCATACGGATCAAAACAAGTCTCGTAAACCTCATCACGCCACAGCGAATGGTAGAAAACGTCCAGGGTCTCGCGGTTACGCGTGGCTTCTACGAGCAGACGCACCGTGTCGGCGTGACGGGTATAGTCGGTCTGTCCCACGCGACGCACGTGGACGATCTCGTCGAGCTGACGAAAGTAGTCCAACGCCTTGTCCGGCAAGAGGCTACGGATCTTGTTCAGGATGGATGTGAGCCCGTCGGCCAGGTGCGTGCCGGATAGCGGGGCAAGCAGTGAATCCGCCAGGTGCAGCGAAATCGCCTCGGTGAGGCTGACCACAAGCGGGCCGGAGGCGAAGAAGTCGTGCGGCAGTCGCCAGTAGCGGCGGCCGAACTCGTCCTCGTCGTATTCGACCGGCATGCCGACTTCCTGCAGCGTTTCGAAATCGCGTTGGATCGTGCGCTCGCTCACCTCGAATTCATGGGCCAGGTCACGCAGCGGCAGTCCCTGCCCGCGCGTCTGTAGCGTGCGTAAGAGGTTCCAGTGCCTGAGGATCTGTTCGCCGCGCGACATTTCACCTCCATGGATGATCAACTCGTCGGATGTACACAGCACGATGATCACGATGATATAGCAAACCCCGCGACGGTCATCAGGTGCACATACGCATTCGTGCGGCCCATCCAGCGTAAACACAGCCCGCGCCTGCGATGTGCGAGCCACAGCGTGCGCTGACCTTGGTCCGGCTCACACGATCGACGACTAAGGGTTTTCAGGTACACGGTTAATGGCACGTTTCATGGGCTGCGAGTCTTGACTAGTCCGCGTGTACGAGTTAACTTCTGAAATTGTCAGTTGGGGGGCAGACCATCCAAGTGGGGGTGGTGCCTGCGTTCGTTTCGGCCCGCGTGCATCGTGGGCGAAGTTGGGCATCATCATTTCAACTCTTGGGGCCTGCCAGCAGGAAGTGATCTGACAGGGGCACGTATAAAGATGCGTCGTTTCGTGCGGCGAATGCGTGCCACGATCGAAATCAGGGTCGTTCGCCTAACCGGCGTTGCCTGCGCAAGTTGTGCGCAAGATCGTCTGTGTTGGTTGTGTACTTGGGTCCGTCGCGTTGCGTGGCGGGCGGGGTGTGGAGGAGTATGGGAGCATTCTGGCGGGGAACGCGCGTGAGCAACTTTGCATGTCAATCCGGGGGCATGGCGTGGATATCTGCCTGCGGCAGCAAAATACTGATTGTGGCACCTACGCCGCGCGCCCTGTGCGCGATGATCATTCTTGTAGCGGCACCATCAAGCCCCGACGGGGAAGCAAGCTGGGTTCTGATTATCGGTGGCGGGCAGCGGCGACGGGCCGCTGCGCTATGTGGTTTGGGGACGGAGGTTTAGCACGCCCGCGTCCGAACTGGTCCAACCATGTTCGACGCGATTTCAGACTTCCGGATCAGTGAAAACGAAAGGAAGGAGGCGGACGGGAAAGCAGCTTCGAGAAGATCAAACAAACGGACATTAACTGGCCGACTCGGCATGTGAAGGTCGTGACCCCTGCACGCCACCGATGTTGGAGGGCAGGAGTTGCCGGTTTTCGCTGAGCATGCAAACGAGTCTCGTGTGAGGCCACCCTGGCCCGCCGGCGGTGCGAATTCACTTGGGACGTATAGGCACAAAAGGAGTGAGAGGACATGGTACGAGTAAAGACAACAATCACAGTCGCGACACTTGCAATGGCAGTATCGCTCTACGCCAACGACGGACGCATACCACTGCGCGCCGACCACTCTCCGGCCGACGCGTTCGTGCCGACGTGGAAAGGCGATCCCGGCTTCCAGGACGCCACGGTTGATGGCGGGGTACTTTCCACCGATCGCTTTGGCTACGATGGCACCGTCACCCGGTACGACACGCTGGCGGATGCTCAGGCCGGCACCAACCCGATCGAGACCACCACAATCTCCGATCGAGACCTATCGGTCTACGTCGTAAAAGGTTACGGCAACGACACCAACATTATCATGGGCTCGTGGTGGTACACCGAGGACGAGGGCTGCGACACCGACAAGGGCCGCGCGGGTTACGGCAACGTCAACGGCAATACCGGCGTCGGTTTCATCCAGCTTTACGATGCTGATGGATCCACCGACGGCAGCCTGTCGATGGAGTTCCAGAACTATGACGGCACCTACTGGACGGACTTCGTGCTCGCCCTCAGCGGCACCAACGCCGACTATCCCAACGACTACGCCCGCTTCTGGGTCGAGTATCAGGGTGCGGGCGCCGATAAGGTCATCTACCATACGTACGAGTTGACGCTGACGGCCGGCGGTCTCGAGGGCGTCGAAGTGGCCCCGAGCGTCATCGAGGCTACCAATCATCCGACGTCAGTGACGGGCACGTACTCCGGCATCTTCGAGAACGTCAGCACGACCTACCCCCAGAACAACGGCTTCTACGTGTTCAATCTGACGCTCAGCACGGATTGCTGGGCATTCACGGCGGATCTGACGCCCGAAATCTCCTATGACGGCTGCGGGACGTTCTCTGATGGCACGTTCGACGCCAGCTACTTCCTCGCTGCCAGTACCACCGCCCTCGACGCCGAGCCGTATCCGTTCGATGAATCGGCCCCACGCGTTGTCCAGGGCGATGCTCCCGCCGGCTGGGGGGCGAGCTGCTGGCAGGGCCCCGCGACGGGCAAGTCCAACTACCACGTGTGGTTCGAGGACGTCGCCAATGGCTATGCCGTGACGCTCGAGGATCTGTTCGGTGCGGGTCACGGCCTGAAGGTTTCCGATATTGAGTCTATCAGCTTCTTCACCAAGAAGGGTGCGGCGGTGCCCGCCAACCGCGATTGGTGGATCACGATCTACACGCAGTTCGAGAACGACGGTGACGACTCCGGCAGTTGGTACGACAGCCGGCTGCACGCAATCCCCGATGTCGGCCCCGGCTACACGCAGTCGTTCGTCTACGACGAGTGGAACCTGTGGACCACTGGCGACGGCGGCACCGCGACGAATCAGCTCGTCTTCTACGATAATCCGCGCGGTTTTGGCGGCTACTACGCCACGCTCGCCGACCTGGGCGCCGGCCCGGTTGACTGGGACGGTGACAACAGCGTCGACCATGATTACAGCGAGGAACTGCTGCTCAGCGTCACGCTTCAGACGGACAGCGGTTGGAACGGCTTCGACGGCTACATCGACGGCCTGGTGGTTACGCTCACCGACGGCCGTATCGGTGCGGTCAACATGGTGGCCGGTCCGACCGACGCCTACGTTGATGACGACTACGCCGGCCTCGCCAGCGGCACCGTCGTCGACTGGCCCTACAACAGCGGAAACGGTGCTTACGTCATTGGCTACAACGCGTTCGCAACGATCCAAGAAGGCATCGACGCCGTAAGCGGCAGCACGGTCAACGTCGCCGCCGGCACGTATGTCGAGCAGGTGCACATCACGACCGACAACCTTAACCTGATCGGCGCCGGCGTCGGCCAGACCATCCTGCAGTCGCCCGAGGAATTGCTGTTGTCGTTCAGCACCGGATCGAACGACAACTATCCCGTTCTCTTCGTTGACGGCTGCACCGGTGCGAACATCACCGGCTTCACGATCGACGGCGCCAACCAGGGCGACACTAACTACCGCTTCATCGGCGTTGGCTTCTGGAACGCCGGTGGTAGTCTGGTGAATGCCGAAGTGCTCAATGTCATGAACAGCACGTTCAGCGGTGCGCAGCACGGCGTGGCGATCTACGCCTACAACAACACTGCTGGCCCGTACGACATCGTGCTCGATAGCATCGTCATCGATGAGTTCCAGAAGAACGCTGTCGCGCTGATGGGTGAAGGTCTGACGGTTGACGTCGACGACCTGACCATCACAGGTGCGGGCGTGACCGATGTCACGGCGCAGAACGGCATCCAGATCGGTTACGGCGCAGGCGGCACGGTCGACGATTGCTCGATCAGTGGCATCTACTGGGACGGTGACACGTGGACAGCCTCCGGCATGCTCCTGTACGACGCCACGGCCGTCGATATGACGAACGTGACGCTCGACGCGTGCCAGACTGCTATCTACAACCTCGACACGAGCGGCTCGTTTGTCGAGGGTGCCATTACCAACGGTGGCAATTTCTACGGCATCCTGGCGTACAGCACCGGGGCGCTAGCCGCGAATCCAGTCGTGGTCGGTTGCCAGCCGCTGGTCGAAGACTATGCCGGCGAGCGCGACGCCCGGGCGCCCGTGGTTTTCGCCGTCGAGAACTCGATCATCACCGGCACCGACGTGGCCGACACCGTTGGCGTCTACGGCTACGCCGCCGGCCCCGTCGAACTCACCGTGACGAACTGCCAGATCGGCAACTGGGATTATGGCGTCGTGCTCCGCGAGGATGACAGCACGATCGTCAGCACCGTTTACGGCAATGACCTGGCAGGCAATACTTACGCCATCGCGACCGACGTGGCGGCGACGCAGGACGCCTCCGGTAACTGGTACGGCGTGGCGATGCCGATGGACGTCGACGCACTGATCGATGGCGACATCGACTACTCCCCATGGCTAGCCAGTGGCACCGACACGAGCGGTGATCCCGGCTTCCAGGGCGACTTCAGTGAGCTCTGGGTTGACGATGACAGCGGTCAGGTCGGCTCGGATGGCTACATCACCGAGGCCCTCGGCTTGGTCAATGGCAGCACGATCTACATCGCGCCGGGCACGTATCCGGACAATCTCCTGATCGACCAGCACGTCAACATCATCGGCTCGGGCAGCGGCGACAACCCGCTGGTCGATTCGATCATCGAGAATGACGCTAACGCCACCGTGATTCGCATCGCGGCTTCGGGTAACTCAGCGGGCGACCCGCTGCTGTTCCAAGACTTCCGCGTCGTCGCAGATGGTATCTATGGCCTCGAGGTGCACAACGGACAGGATGTGCAGTATCTCAGGTGGGACAACGTGCAGGTCGTGGGCCCGGAGACGCAGACCATCGAGAACGAGATCGGCTTCAAGGTCGCGACCGATGCCAGTGTCAGCGACCTTGAGGTCGTAAGCTGCGCCTTCGACGGCTGCGACTACGGCTGGTACTTCGCCAAGCATGGTGACTGGGGTCCCGGTGGCAGCAACGTCGTGGGCGTATACGTCACCGATACCACCTTCTCGAACAACAGTTTCAAGGGTCTCTACCTTGAGAAGCTCTCCGAAGCCACGTTCGAGGATTGCGTCTTTGCGAATAACGGCTCGGATCCGTTCTGGAACGACACGTGGAACGGTGGCGTGGACATCAACCTCAAGGGTGAGGAAGTCTATCAAGACCTCGCGTTCATCTGCTGTGATGTGACCGGCAACGGCCTGGGTTACAAGGAAGGCGCCGGCTACATGATCAAGGCTCGCGACGATGGTGGCACCTACGGTGCCCACCCCGCCGCGCTGGATGGTGTGCTTATCGACGGTGGCACGGTCAGCGGTAACGAGCGCGGTATTCGCTTCGGCGAGCCGGCCCAGGGCAACGCCGGCCCGACCAGCATCGTCATCAACAGTGTAAACGTGTACGGCAACGTGCCGGCCTATGGCGGTAGCGATGGGTCGGCATACGGTGATCTGATTGACTGGCGCGCCGGTACCGCAGATGCCATCGACGCCACCAACAACTACTGGGGTCAGACTGGCGGCCCGGTGGCTGGACAAGTCTACAGTGATGTCGAGCCTGATCCGGTGACCTCGCCGTACTCCGACATTCTCCTGGGATGTGGCGGCACCCTCTCATTGGTGATTGACGACAGTACCTGCTATACGGTCGAGAACGACACGCTGGTCGTTGAAGTCGTGGCCGAGGACTTCGAGGACACCATCCTCGGCGGCCAGTTCAACTTCAGCTGGGACGACTCTGTGCTGAGCTTCCTCGACGCGGTGGTGGGTGACGCACCGTTCACCCGCCCAGTCGTTGCGTTGGATCCAACACCCGGCGGCCCCGACAACGATTGGTTCTACGCTGTCGGCATTCCCAATGGTGATCCCGGTTACAGCAGTACAGCGCCCGTTGTCATGGCGCGCCTGCAGTTCGAAATCATCGACGAGGCTTGTGATGTAGCCGCACTCGTGACGCTCAACGGCGGCGCGATCCCGTTCCAGACGCGCCTGACGCAGCCGGATCCCAACGGCGGTGGCATGCCGCTGTACGCCGGCCTGCTGACCGACGCCAACGCGATCACGATCGACTGGACCGCGCCCGTCCTGACGTGCCCGGACGACGTCGAGCTAAACAACGACCCCGGCGTCTGCGAGGCCACGCTCGCGTACATCGAGACGTTCGACGATCCAGTGTGCACGTCCGACAACCAGTCGGCGGATTGCTGGTACGTCGATCGCTACGCCCCGGCCGCGTTCGAGATGTACGACTTCAACGGCGAGAACGTGCTCAAACACAGCATCTCGTCGGCAGATTCCTACGGCAATCGCCCGAGTGGCTATCAAAGCACGTCCTACAACTACCAGGGCCGCAAGTACGATGTCGACATTGCCGCAGGCTTCGAGGTCTCGGTGGACCTGTACATTCCCGCCTCGTGGAATGGGGACGCCCGTCACGCGAGTCTGTGGGCAACGACCTACGACGCGCAGGGTAACCTGAGCGGCTACCCGATCATGGGCTTCACGTCGAGTGATCCCAATGATCCGCTCAACCCGAACCCGAATCCTGCCAATGTGGTCGCCCAGTTCCGGGCCTGGCGGGACGAAAACCCCGGCTCTGGCTGGGAAGACCTCGGTCTGCCCACGGGCTTCGCGTACGACGAGTGGTACACGCTTACGTTCAAAGCCGACGTCGATCAGTACACGTACACGATCGATGGCCCCGGCGGATCGCTCACGTATACGTACGCAAAGGCCGGTGAAGTGGCGCGCATCGCCAACGTGATGCTGCAAGCCTATAACTTCAGCGATGCCACCTACCCGGTCGGCGACGACTACGACGTCTACTGGGATAACATGACACTGGGGCCGCGTGGACCGCTCGTCGAGGAAGCATGCTGCTTGCAACTCATCGAGTACGTCCGCGGTGACGACCCCGGCCTGACCCTCGAAGACCCGTTCCCGGTCGGCACCACGACGATCACATGGATGGCAGAGGATTGCTGTGGCAACCTCGGCTCCTGTGAGCAGCTCGTGACCGTCTACGACGTCGAACCGCCAGTCGTCACCTGCCCGAGCGACATCGAGGTCAACGCGGATGCCGGCCTGTGCACCGCCGAGGTCACGTGGCCTGCCGCGACGGCAGACGACAACTGTGACGGCAACGTATCGGCCAGCGTGGTCTATGACATCGACTTGGACAATGACGGCTCCGTCGACGTGACCGATCAGGCCGCGACGGTCTACACCTTTGGTGTGGGCACGCATCGGGTGATCGCCAAGGCGTATGACACCGCCGTTCCGCCGAATGAGGGCACCTGCGAGTTCCTGGTCACCGTCCTGCCGTTCAACGACTTCGTCGTCGATCTCGAGCTGCAGGGCGCAATCGTCACCGACCTGACCCGCTGCGTGACCTTTACGTTCTACGAGGATTGCAGCAACGGCGGTACCGTGACCTTGCAGAAGGACGTCACCTTCATCCGCGACGCGTCATCGCCGCATCATGGCTTCGCCATGGCGGTGTTCACCGATCTGCCGTGCAGCGAGTTCGGCTACACCTGCGTCACCGCGCAGGATGACCTGCACACCCTCGTGCGTCAGGTGGGCCTGGCCGTCAGCGGCACGCAGTATGTTGCCGACTTCACGGGCGCCAACCTGCTCGTGCAGGGCGACTATTACGATGACGTCGATGACTTCGGCGTCGACTTCATCGACATCGTTGACTTCGGCGTGTTCGTGGCCGAGTTCGGCGCCAACTACGACTCCAACGGCGACACGATTGTCGACGGCGATACGCCGTGCGGCGTGTTCTCCGTGCACGCCGATGCCAACGGCGACGGCGCGGTGGATGCCAGTGATTACGGCTTCATCACGTCGCAGTTCGGTTTGCTCGGCGACTACGGGTGCTGCACGACCGTTACCGCACCGATGCCGCGCCGCTCGATCACCGTCGCCCAGCTCTACGACATGGGCCTCGACGCGGTGGCCGAATCGGCTGATATCAACGGCGACGGCATGGTCAACCTGACCGACGTCGAGTTGTTCTTCGAAGGACCCCAGCAGGATCCGACGGGCCTGCCCGCCGACTCCGATCAGGGATTCGACCTGCCAGGCGCACCCGGCCTGCGCACGCTCGATCGCTAAGTAACGACCGCACCGCCGTGCGACCTCAGCGGGTCGTACGGCGGTGCTTTGTTCCGATATGTTCGGACCTCAAGGGGCGTGATGCCCGTTACCGTGGAGTGGGGATGGCAGGTCGTCGTCATGTGTCCGGCTGGAATTGTGCCAGCGCACGCCAAGTCGCAGCGGGGAATAGGGACCGCCGGCACGTGATGGCCCTGCCCATCCTGCTCCACCGAATCTCACACTGCGGGGGACCTCTCCGGTGAGGGGCCGATGCAGTTGCATTTCTAATGAAAGGGAGACGGAACAATGCAAGGGAAGAGTGGACAGTGTTTGATGATATGTGCCCTGGCGGCAGCGCTGACGCTGACCGGCCAGGCGCTGGCGGACAAAGTGGCGCCGCCGGCACCGAATTCGACGGCGGCCGTGCGCCCCGTCCAGGAATCCGTTGACGAAGCGGCCCAGCGCTCGCTGACGAGTGCATCTCAGGCGGATGTGATCAAGAAGGAGGTGGACGCCCCACGCGGCGGTGGCGACGGCCGTGAAGGTGGTGAAACGTGCGCCGATGCGTTCGTCATTCCCGCACTGCCGTACACCGACATGGGCGACACCTGCGACAACGTGGATGAGTACGACGCGGTCTGCCCGTTCACAGGTTCTACTTCGCCTGACGTCGTGTACGCGTACACACCAACGGAAGACATCAGCATCCGAATCGATGTGTGCGAGTCTTACTACGACACCAAAGTGTTCGTCTATGAAGATGATTGCAGCTATGGTGATGACATCGCCTGTAATGACGATGGATGCAGCAACTCGCAGGGCCAGCCCTATCGTTCCCTGCTCGAAGAGGTTCCGCTTACGGCCGGACACACGTATTACATCGTCATCGATGGGTATGGCGGCGATTGTGGTGAGTACAACCTTGCAGTCACAGCCGTGGAAGGATGCGACGTCGAATGCCCGCCGGGCGCCACGCCCGAGGGCGAACCCGTTTGCGAAGACGAATACGTCGACGTCTTCAACGGCGGCTGCAACAGCGATCCGTTTGTCTTCTCGACCATTACCTGCGGCGAAGCAGTCTGCGGTACGTCGGGCACGTTCCTGTTTGGCGGTAGCGAGTATCGCGACACCGACTGGTATCGGTTGGATCTGACCGAGCCGACCACGATCACGTGGACGGCCGTCGCCGAGTTCCCCGTGTTGATCTTCATCATCGACGCCGGCACCGAGGACTGCGTCGATTACACGATTCTCGGTAGCGCCACGGCGGCCCCCTGTGATCCGGCTACGCTCACGTTCGAATGTGTGCCCGCCGGCGTCTACTGGCTGTGGGTTGGGCCACCTGTCTACGAGGGTGTCGACTGCGGCGCGGAGTATGTCGCGACGCTCGATTGCGTGCCCTGTGGTGGTTGCACCCCAGACTACACCGTCACCGCGCCGGGCAGCTGGACCGGAAACACCTGCGGTGCCGGAAACGACTGCGGCCTGAGTGATAGCGAAGAGCACATCTACCAGGTGAGCATTCCTGCCGACGGCGAGTGGACCTTCTCGTTGTGCGGGTCGAGCTACGACACGATAATCTGCGTCGGCACCACGTGCTGTGGTGATGAAATCGCGTGCAACGACGATTTCTGCGGCCTCCAGTCCGAGGTGACGGTCAATATCACTGCCGGCACCTACTATGTCGCCGTTGAAGGATATGCCACAAACTGTGGCGACTACGAACTCGTCATTACACCGGTCGAGGCGTGTGACGTGGAATGCCCGCCGGGTGCCACCCCCGAGGCCGAACCGTGCGGCGACGATACCAACGGCGGTTGCAACATGGACGTACCGGCCTTCGAGCCGCTCGCGTGCGGCGAGACCAAATGCGCCACCGCCTGGTACGATGGCTCCACGCGCGACACCGACTGGTACGAAATCGTACTCAGCGAATGGTCGGTCCTGACCCTGACGGCCGAGTTCGAGTTTGAAGGCGTATTCGGTCTGATTGAGCAAGTCGTCCTCGGTGTCCCCGGCTGTGACAACGTCACGGGGTCCATTTCTCCGTACCTTGTCGTCAATGAGTGTGAACCGGGCACGATTACGACAGACTGCATCCCGCCGGGAACCTACTACATCTTCGCCGGCTCAACCTTCGGCGATATTGTCGAGTGCCCCGCAGAGTATTACCTGACGGCGGAATGCACACCCTGCGAACCGTCGTACTGTGAAGCTACGAGCAGCAGTTGCGACGAGTACATCGGCCAGGTCACCGTCGGCGACATCGACAATGGCCCCACCGACTGCGACAACTACGCCGACTACACCGCCATCTCCACCGAACTGGACCTCGGCGGCAGCTACCCGATTACCGTGCTCAACGGTGGTACCGCCTGGAGCAGTGATCTGGTTACCGTCTGGATCGACTGGAACCAGAACTACCTCTTCACCGACGCGGGCGAGGAATACGCCCTGACGTCGGACGACGGCGGCCTGACCTTTACCGGAACGATCGATGTGCCGGTCGATGCCGCCCGCGGCGCCACCCGCATGCGCGTCCGCATGGAATACAGCTCGTCGGTGGGCCCCTGCGGCACGTCATCCTGGGGCGAAGTCGAGGACTACACGGTCATCGTGCCCGAGGCCTCCCTCGACCTCGAAGCCGATCAGGACTGCTACCTCGCCGGCGACACCGTCACCGTCGAGATCTGGATGC
>CAYXTR010000010.1:0-149804 GCA_964468185.1 uncultured Planctomycetales bacterium
TGGACCTGCCCAACGTCGGGGTGCGGCGCCACTCGGCGTCGCCCCCCGACCGGGCCGGGTTCTTTGCTGTTGTTGAGAATGACTGGAGGAAGAGGAGCCAGGAGGAGTTTCCCTATGAGGAGCATTTCAAGCGTTTTTCTGCGCGTAGCCGTATGCGCCTGCGTCTGCATTCCTGTAACGGCGGCGTCGGCGGATATGGTCAACCTTGAGTGGCGGCCGCTTGACCAGACTGTCAATCTGGGCGACGCCGTCGGTGTTGGTCTCTACGCTGTCGGCGCCGATAACATGGACGTCGAGTTCAACAGCGCTCAGGTCATCATGACTTGGGACCCGACGTACCTCCAACTCACCGGCGTTGACAACACCGGTGCGATTGAGCTCGACGTCTCGGCGTTCACGCCGGGCGATTCATTCGGGTTCAATGAGGCAAATCCGCCGGCCGACGGCGACGGCATCTGGTTCGGCCTCGCCTCGCTGGGCGAGACCGTGACCGCCACGCCGGACGGTACGCTGCTGACGACCATGATGTTCGACGCCCTCATGGAGACTGAGTGTACGTACGTGGAGATGCTGGCCAGCGGGCAGAAGCCCGACCGGCCCGTCGCGTACACCAAGGTCATCCAGGGCACGTACAACATCGTCGGCGATCTGAGCGCCCCAGCGTGTGTGACGATTGTCCCTGAGCCGACGTCCTTCGCGCTGCTGGGCTTGGCTGCGTTGCTGCTGCGTCGGCGTTAGCCGACCTGCACGGCTCGATCCAGTGCGGCGCCCCGACGAGCCGCGGGGCGCCATCGTGATCGGTATGCGCATCACCCAGGTCGCAGCCCAAGATGTGCCGGACATACTGCGAGCTGGGAACTTCCGGTCAAGACAAGACGCCGCCCGTCGTCGTCGGAGCATTGAACCGACTACGGCGGACGGCGTCCTTCTCTTGAGGTTTGTCGTAGCAACGCGACTGCGTTCGTCACGACCTTTCGGTAACCCTCAATTCCCGGTTAACCACGTCAGGTCTTCAGGGCGTGATGCTGAACGCCTCGTAAGCGATACCATATCCTGCCGGTTGCTCGTCATTCCACACCAGCAACCCGATCACGCCCTCGCCGCTGGCATCTTCGGGAACAGTGAATGTGAATTGACGTTCCGTAGCCCGCGCGGGATCAAACAGCTCGCAAAGTCCTTCACCAGGGAAGTAGGCGAACCACGCGTAGTGCAGATCCTCCAGTGACGCACGCAGTACAACTTGGTGGCCCGGCCGTAGCGTATCCAGCGATCCGCTCCGGATGTCAACATCCAGCCGCGGATTCGCCCACGGACCCACAATCTCGATCGAGGCTTCGGGATCGAACTCCTCGATGACCACGCCCGTCTCGAGGTTCTCGACCCGATGCAGATCCAGGCGGCTGAAGACAATGCTGTATTGGTGCAAGGTGGGCAGATCAAGTGCCGTGAGGTCGACACCGCAGTACCCCGCCTCAGTACTCAGCGCATCCGCGACCTCCACTTCTCGAACAAGCTGCAACCCCCCGCTGAATTCGAACGTGGTGTCCTGCATCTCCTCCGAACCATAGCTGACCGGATACGTCGCCCGGGCACGTCCAACGAGGGAACCATTCCGGCCTTCAAGTGACAACTCGCGCAGGGTCACGACGTCGCCATCGTTGTACAGGTCGACCGGTTCATCAATCGTAAGCACTTCCGGAGTCACTCCAGTGAACTCCAGCACGTCCAGAAAGAGCTCGATGTCGATCCACGACTGATCGCTCGATACCCAGGGGGAATACGTGCTGAATGCGTACATCTGAGACGACGCGAAATCATAGCTGAACAGCGCCAGCCTGCTGTCCTGCATCCACGTAGCGTCTTCACTCCCTCCCAGCAACGTGCGAAACGCCCAGACCCCATCCATTTCCACATCACGTACGTTCGCGAGCTCGGCCGGCCCCTCCGGAACCATGACGGTCCGGCCCCGCACGTCGGTGAACGTCCGCCGCACCTCCGTGACGACCATTTCCTGCTCTTCGTTCAGGCTCACATCTTCCCACGCCAACGCCATCCGGGTCGATTCGGGAGTGCTGTCAGCACCTTCATCAGCGGCGGTCGTATGCACTTCAAACGCGATATCGGCGCGAATGTCCTGCTCCACGCCGTCGTAGCCGAGACCTTGCAACGTCGCCCAAAGCTCACCCGTCTGATCGCCGCCCTGGAGTCCGGCAACGAAACGCGGCTCACTTACCGGCAGCGTCTGCACCCCAGTCAGCGTTGGGCTGCCGTTCAGCACGAACTTGTCCTGCCGGCCCGCCTGCTCGGACGCCAGCCCGACCAGACCAGTCTCCGTAGCCCAGTCAAAGAGCCTCTGACGCTCCACGATCAGCGAGCGGCCGGCATCCGCCTCGAAAAACACCGACACGCCCTCAGTACTGTACGACCCGTCGAACAACGCCGGTCCACCCCGGGCCGCCGTCTCTCCGTCACCCGGCCACACGTCCATGCAGCCCGTGAGTGCGCTCACAACGATCGTCAGTGCCAGTGTTGCCCCCAATCTCCCATTTACGCTCAGTATGACCATGTTCTGCTCCCTTGCGCGGCGAAGTGAAGAAAGACCCGAGTCGGCCGCGCATGCCGGCTCGGACCGGTTGGATGTGTCAAATGAAGGCCGCGATGAGTGGCAAAGTGGTTCCCGGGCCGTAACCTCACCGCGGCCTGTGCGTTGACGATGACGCCATCACTCCAAGTGTCAGAATCCGGCCTGCACCGCTTCCAACGAGCGAATGTCCCATCAGCCAGGCGCGCAACAACACCAGCCAGACCTTCGAACGACCCATGCTCTTCAGCAGGGAAAGCAGCATATGGACCCGAATCCCGCAAAAATCCGGCCCGCGTCTGCTGAGCCAGGTAATCGCCGGGCCCCTACGCCCGTGACCGGTTTACATGACGGCCGACTGACCGCTATCATGCGGGTTATCAGGTACATGATTCGCTGACATCGGCCGACGATTCGCCATATCCAACAACATGAATCTACCGCGACATCGGGCCCGGCCAGCAGTACAAGTGGGCGCAATGGTACGTGCCAGGATCGACAACACGACCTGCATCCTGCAACGCGTCGCCGACGGCGACTCGGACGCGGAAACGGCACTCTTCGACGCGGTGTACAGCGAACTACGCCACTTGGCCTGCCGTCACATGCATGCCGAACGGCCCGGCCACACCTTGCAGCCGACCGCATTGGTACACGAGGTCTATCTCAAGCTGATTCGCCAGCAGGACGCCCGCTGGAACGACCGCGCCCACTTCCTCGCCGTCGCCGCCCGAGCCATGCGCCAGATCCTCATCAATCACGCCCTGGCACGCAAAGCAGCCAAACGCGGCGGCGATCGACAGCGCACACCCCTCAGCCAGGTCATCGTGGCCGCCGACAATCAGGCCCTGGACCTCGGCGAACTGAACGAAGCACTGGTACGGCTAGCCCACCTCGATCCGCGTCAAGGCAGGATCGTCGAGCTGCGCTTCTTCGGCGGACTCACAAACAAGGAGGTGGCAGAAGTGCTGGGCGTTTCCCTGCGGACGGTCGAGGGGGAGTGGAGCATGGCCCGCGCGTGGCTCTTGCGCGAACTTCAGGGCGGGAATGGGGATGACGCCGGAACGTTGGCATAAAGCGAAGCAGATCTTCCTGAAAGCCCGCGCGCAGCACGGCGCGTCCCGTGCCGCCCAAGTAGCAGACGCATGTGGAAACGACCTGGCACTGCGTCGCGAAGTTGAATCACTGCTGCGCACTCATGATCAGGCCGACACCTTCCTCGAACGCCCGGCGATCCTGCTCTCCGACGCAACGGTTCCGGTACGCGGCCTGCCCCGGCCGCGCGCAGGTCGCATCGGTGAGTTCACTCTCATCCGTGAAATCGCCGCCGGCGGCATGGGCGTCGTGTACCAAGCCCGTCAGGATCAACCCGCACGGACCGTCGCCCTGAAGATCATGGGCGTGGGCGTCGGCTCGAGTTCCGCCGCCCGTCGCTTCGAGTATGAGTCGGAAATCCTCGCCCGGCTGAATCACCCGGCGATCGCCCAAATCTACGCCTCAGGCACCCACGCCGAAGGCGAGCTGAACATCCCATACTTCGCGATGGAATACGTGCCGAATGCGCAGCGCATCACCGAGTTCGCCAGCAAAGCGCAGCTGACGATTCGAAAACGACTCGAACTGTTGGCGGACGTGTGTGACGCCGTCCACCACGGCCACCAGAAGGGCGTGATCCACTGCGACCTCAAACCTTCGAACATACTTGTGACGCCGGAAGGACAGCCGAAGGTCATCGACTTCGGCGTCGCCCGCATCATCGACCCGGACGCAACGCAGTCCGCGACCATGACCGCCGCCGGGCAACTGGTGGGCACCCTGCAGTACATGAGTCCGGAACAGATCGATGGCGATCCGGAACAGGTGGACGTGCGCAGTGACGTCTACGCCCTCGGCGTCGTGCTCTATGAGTTGCTGTGCGAGACCCTGCCCTACGCCGTGACGCGCTCGCGCATCTACGAGGCAGCCCGCGTCGTGCGCGAGGACCCGCCCCGCGCCCCGTCCCGGCACGATCGCGCCCTGCGCGGCGACATCGAGACCATCATCCTGAAATGCCTGGAGAAGCGCCCCGAGCGCCGCTACGGCTCGGCCGGAGAACTCGCCGCCGACATTCGCCGCCACTTGACGCACATTCCGATTGAAGCGCGACGCGGCAGCACACTCTACGTGCTGACCAGGAACGTCTATCGACACCGCTGGGCGCTGGGCCTGACCGCGCTCATATTCGTGTCGCTGCTGGTAGGGCTCTGGGCGGCCACGAAGCGGCGTGAGGCGGAACATGCGCGCATGTTGGCCACCCTCCGTATCGCGCGCAACTGGACAGATCAGGATGCGCCGCAGGCCGCCGCAGAAGCACTGCGCGGAGAGTTCGACGAGCACGATTGCCTCCGTACCCGGGCCGCCCTGTGGGAGCACTACCTGAAGTACCCGTGCGAATTCGCCAGTGACAAATTCGGCCCGCTGGTGGATGTCTGCTGGTCGCCGGGCGGCGGTCGGATCGTCGCGGTTACGGGAAGCGGCCAGGTCGTGTGCTATGACGCCCGCACCGGGGCCAGCTTCGCCTCACGCGAGCTGACGAGCCCCGCAGACGCGCCGGTCCAACGCCTCGCGTTCGCGGCCGGTACGCCACCAGGCTTGTGCCTGCTGGATCGTAACGGTCGGATCTGGATGACGACCTTCGACGAGCAGACCGGTACGCTCGGCACGGAAGCCACCGTCTTCGATATGGGTGGACAGACCCCAACTCGAGCAGACCGAGCCTGCCTTGCCGTGTCAGCATGCGGCCGCTGGCTCGCAGCCGGCGTGAACCACGATGGCGACTACGTGGCGAGCCCCGAAGCGTGCGATGCGCGCCTGCGTGTTTGGGACCTCGAGACGGGCAAGTGTCGGGTGCCACTTGACTTTCCAAAGACCGCGGTAGAAGCCGTCGCGTTCTCGCCAACAGATGACCGACTTTGCTACACGCTTCTCCATTTCCCTGTCAGTCAGAGAGGGGGGCACGCGCACCTGTTGGACCTCGCTGATGCACAGACTCACGCCCATACCCCCACCGACGGGCAGACGCGCGGGATCGCATTCGCCGCGGACGGACAGCGTGTATACCTCGGTGACGACTATCTCCGGGAGTGGGATCCCGCGGCCGGAACTCTACGACAGCTCGAACGCTTCAAAAAGTGGGGTATCCGCTCCTTCTCCGCGCCTGGCGGAACTGTCGAACGCTATATCACCATCGCTAGCGGCGACGGCCTGGTACGGACATTCGACCTTCAGGAAAGCCGCTTCCTGCGCACCAAGGCGTATCACACCCTGCCATCACCACGCCGTGTGGCAATCAGCATGTCGCCGCGTCGCTCGCACTATGCCTCCGCCTCCTGGGATGGCTTGCGCATCTGGCGATACCCGCCGGCGGACGGGTTCCCGGTGGCCATCAGCGGTTGCACACCCTCAGACATCGCGGTCGCAGAAGATCAGCGCACCGTCATCAGCGTGGGTGCGCGGGGCTGCGATCCATCCCGTGAACCGGCTGGTCAAGGTCAACCGGTGCGCGTGTGGCGCGATGGCGAACTCGCCGCGAAGTTGCCCCGCGATAGGGCCCGCATCGTACTGGACCACGACGCCACCCGATTGGCCGTGGCGTCGACGGTTGTAGCTGGCTCTTGGTTGGTGGACTGGGTCACGTTGCCACATGGGTCTGTGCGATCTTCATTGGAGTTGCCTGAGAATGCCAAGGTACAAACGATGTACTGGCTACCCGTCGGTATCCCACGCCTCCTGATCGGACTCAACCACGGTAGCATCCTGGCGTGGACCGGCACCCAACACGCGCAGGTATCCACCTTTGCCGATGGCGGCGAAGACGAAGCCGATGGGTGCACCTGGTTCACTACCGACGCTCGGCGGGAATGGCTGGCAGCAAGCTGCGAGGGCTCCAATGAGGAATGCGGTCGAGTCCGCGTCTGGCAACTCCATCACAACGATAATGACGTCGCAATCGACTGGGACCACCCCACCTACGAATTCCGCACGCACCCCTATGTTTGGCGCATCGCCCTCCTGCGCAACGATCGGGGACGCCTGCTCGTCGTCACCGCCGGCTCCCCACGCGACATCTTCGTGTGGGATCCGGTGACACAGCGTGAGCTCCGGCGCCTTGTCGGTCACAGTGATGCGCTGCGATTCGCCTATGGCATCGGCGATCATCTCCTCGTGACCGCGTCGGAAGACCGCACCGCGCGTTTGTGGGATGTGCGCGAGCCAGGCCAGCAGGCCGAACTCTGCATCCTGCATCGCACCCCTTACCGCTTGCCGGCCGTGGCCGTTGCGGGTAGCACAATCGCCGTCGCCGACACCGAGCGGGTACGCATCCACGACCTGTCGGATATCTACCAGATGTCAGAAAAAGACCTGCCATAATCCCCGAGTCGTCGGTGAGTTCTTTTTTCTTGTGGCCGCGCGCGGTTCGGGCGCAAAGAATCCCCTGGTGAATGAGCACGCCCCGAACACGGGAAAACCCGGGTCGTGGCACCCGTAAGTGCGACGCCCCGCAAGGAGAAGCCTCTCATGAGAATCGCCGTTTTCGAATGCGAAGAATGGGAGCGCGACGCGTTCCAGGCGCTCGCACAAGAACACGAATACAGTTGCTCCAAAGACCCCCTCCGGAGCGACAACGTCGGAGAATTCGCCGACGCGGAGATCGTCTCGCCATTCATCTACTCGAAACTCAACGCCGATGTCCTCCAGAAATTGCCACAACTCCGCCTGATCACCACCCGCTCCACCGGCGTTGACCACATCGACCGTGACTATTGCAACGAGCATGACATTACAGTCTGCAACGTCCCCGAATACGGCGATCACACCGTCGCCGAGCACGTCTTCGCCTTGCTGCTCACCATCAGCCACAACATGTATCCGGCCATCGACCGCACCCGCAAAGGCGATTTCTCACTCGCCGGCCTGCGGGGCTTCGACCTGCGCGACAAGACCATGGGCGTCATCGGCACGGGCAGCATCGGCCTGAATGTCATCCAGATCGCCCGCGGCTTCGGCATGAACGTCATCGCATTCGACGTGAATGAAAACGCCGATGCAGCCGAACGACTCGAATTCACGTACGCCACACTCGACGACCTGCTCGAACAATCTGACGTGCTGACCTTGCATGTTCCTGCGACGCCCAAAACAAAACACATGCTTTCGACAGATCAATTCGCCCGCATGAAACCAGGCGCCGTCTTGATCAACACGGCCCGCGGCTCGGTCATCGACGTACAGGCCTTGATGCGTGCCCTGGCGGAGGGCCGCGTCGCCGCCGCCGGCCTCGACGTCCTGCCCGAGGAGCCCACCATCCGCGAGGAAGCCGAGTTACTGCACTCCGTCTTCCAGCGCACCCACGACCTCGAAACGCTGCTCGCCGACCACGTGTTGCTGCGGCTCCGCAATGTGTACATCACCCCGCATAGCGCCTTCTGCACACGCGAGGCCTTGCAGCGCATCGTGGATACCACCGTCGCCAACATCCGCGCCTTCTGCGCCAGCGACCCGCAAAACGTCATGAACGACTGATTACCCGCCGTCATGCACCCGCCGACCACGTCACCTGCTTTCCGGAGTGCCCATGTCGCAGACCGTGAATTCGCCCGCCGAGCAGTCCTTCTCGCTGCCGCCCACCGCCTACGACCAGATGGTCAACTGGCCCCGACGCCTGGAACGTGAAGGTCCGTTCTTTCGCCGGCTCTTCGACCAGGCCGATGTCCAATCCGTGCTCGACCTCGCTTGTGGCACCGGCCACCACGCCGCACTGTTCGCCACCTGGGGCCTCAATGTCACGGGTACCGATGCCGACCCCCAAATGGTAGCGCACGCCGCAGCACAGCACGGCGAGACGCAGCGGCTGCGTTGGCAAGCCCTGCGGATGGAAGATCTGAACACCCTCCGGCAAGACACCTACAGTGCCATCACCTGCCTCGGCAACTCGCTGGAGATGCTGCCGGATCGCGCAAGCGTCCGGAGCGTATGCAAACACATGGTGCGCCTGCTCTCACCCCGCGGCATCGGTATGCTGCACCTGCTCAACCTCTGGAAGCTGCCGGAAGGGCCCATCACTTGGCAGAAACACCAGCGTCTCCATATCGGCGACGCGGAGCACGTCATCCTCAAGGGCGTGCACCGCGCCGGCGATCGCGGCTTTGTGGATGTGATTGTCCAGGACCTGAATGGCGAACAGCCAGCCATGCAAGCCAGTTCCAGCACCCTGCTGGCACTGGAAGCCGACGAACTGAAAGGCATGCTCCTCGACGCCGGCTGCACGACGGTCCAACTCTTCGGCGACCACGGTGGCGCGTCGTTCGATCGGGCGACCAGCACGGACCTGATCGCCGTCGCGCGCAAGTGAAACCACCAGGCGACGCCGGCTCGACCAGAACTCTGAAAAAACACCACGCAAAACAGCATTGATTTAGTGCGATATCCGTGTTAAGCTTGCTCCTGATAGCGGAACATTGTCCGCAAGGGTTGTACAACGCATGACTCGCATCATTCCTCCAACCCGCTTCGCTTTGTTCACCGACGTCCGTCGGCCACAATCGACCCGCGCCTGTTGCTGTTGTTGTTGCTAACGCGACGAGGCGACCAAAGCTCCCCCTGATTCACCGACTTCCGTCAGCTTTCGCGTCGTGTCCTCTTTTTCGCAGGAGTGCCGTCTTATGGTTCATCGACAAATCGACTTGCAGTTCGCCGAACAGGAGGCCTGGGCCCTCCGGCGACAGAAACGCATCCCAAACAACCGCAGCCTCTGGGTGCTCGCCTGTATGGACGAGCGCCTGCCCATCGAAGCCGCCTTGGGCATCCGCGAAGGCGATGCCCACGTCTTCCGCAACGCCGGCGGCCTCGTGACCGATGACGCCCTTCGCTCCGCCATGCTGACCACCCAGTTCTTCGGTACCCGTGAGATCATCATCGTCAACCACACCGAGTGCGGCATGATGTCCGCAACGGGCGAAGCCGTGGCGGCGGCCCTCAAGGAAAAGGGCATCGATACAGATAACGTGCCGATCGACCCCGACCTGCCCGAACTCAAGCTCGCGCAAGGCGCCTTCGCCAAGTGGATCAAGACATTCCAGGACGTCGACACCGTGTGCGAGCGACAGATCCAGCTCCTGCGCGAATCGCCCCTGATCCCCGACGACGTCGTCATTAACGGCTACGTCTGGGAAGTGGAAAACCGACGCCTGCGACCGCCGCACCATCGCCTGAGCAGTCAGGTCAACAGCTCGCGCGAGATGGGCACGGCTGGCGGATAGGCGTCGCATACGAAGCAACACCGGCAGAACCCAAATGTCGGCGGGCGACGTGTTGAGGTAACGACAGTCCAGCAGCCGATTTCGTTCCTCCGCTCGCCGACTGTTCTCATGTATCGTCCTCCATTGCTTGCAGACGCGACAACGTGGGTCGGATAGCACGGTACGAGTGTGACCAGCGTCACTCGTCCGGGCGCCGACCCGCGTCGTGCAATTGTCATACCCTCACCGCCGTGCCCCGCGCCAGAATTCGCCCTGCGTCCGCTCTTCCCGTACCATGACGGCCATGGATCTGGGCATCAGCAACAAGGTCGCACTCGTCGCCGCCGCCAGCAAGGGCTTCGGCCGCGCTATCGCGCATGGCCTCGCCGCCGAAGGCTGCCGCGTCGCCATCTGCGCCCGCGGGCAAGACACGCTCCAGCAAGCCGCCGACGAAATCCACGCCCAGACCGGCGCAGCAGTCCTGCCCATCGTGGCCGACGTAACCCGCACCGATGATTGCACCCGCTTCGTCGACGCCGCCGTCCAGCGCTGGGAGCAGGTCGACATCCTCGTGACCAACTCCGGCGGCCCCGCGCCCGGTGACTTCGACGATTTCGCCGACGACGCCTGGCACGCCGCCTTCGAAAGCACGCTGCTCAACGTCGTCCGGCTGGTACGGCTGTGCGTCCCTCACATGCAGAAGCAGAAGTGGGGTCGCATCGTCAACGTGCAAAGCGTCTCGGTGAAACAGCCGATCGAGGGGCTGTTACTCTCCAACAGCATTCGCCCCGGTGCCATCGGCCTGTGCAAGACACTCGCCAACGAACTGGGACCGCACGGCATCCTCGTCAACAGCATCCTGCCCGGCTCACACGACACCGACCGCATCCGCGAACTCGTCGCGCGCCGCGCACGGGACAACCACACCAAACCCGACGAAGAAATGAGAAAGCTGACCGCGAGCATTCCCGTCGGTCGCCTCGGCCAGCCGGAAGAACTGGCCAACGTCGTCGTATTCCTGTGCAGCCAGCGCGCCAGCAACGTCACGGGTGCCGCGCTTGCAGTCGACGGCGGCGCATGTCGTGCAATCATGTAATGTGGGCGCGGCGTACCGTCGCGCCCTCCCGAGGGAGCGACTCTATGAACCGAAGAGACAATCCGCCTCAGCGACAGCGGCTGCCGCGCCGCACCATCAGCTTCGCCGCGCTCACCGTTCTCGGCGGACTCGCGATCCTGCCGTCAGTCATAGGCTGCGAATCGCAGCAGGAACCAACCGCCCGGAACGTCACGGTCATTACGGTCTGGGCGCACCACGGCCGCGCAGCCGAATATGAGGCGATGCAGCGCATCGTCGCCAACTTCAACGCCGCCCACGCCGACCAGCAGCTGAAGATCGAAATCGACTTCTTCCCCGACCGCCAATACCCCGACAAGGTCTCCATCGCCGCCTTCTCCAACGCCCTGCCCGACGTGGTCGATATCGACGGGCCCTACGTCGGCCCCTGGGCCGCCGAGGGCATCCTCATTCCCCTGGATGACCATCTCTCCGCAGACCTGCGGGCCGATCTGTTGCCCTCTTTGATCGAACAAGGCACCTTCCACGACCAGCTCTACGCCCTCGGCGCTTTCGATTCCGCCCTCGTCGTCTATTACAACCGCAACATCATCGCCGCCGCCGACCTCAATCCACCCGAACATGTCGCCGACGCCTGGACTTGGGACCAGTTCGTCGCCGCACTGGAACAAGTCAAACCCCACGCCACCGTGCCCCTCTCCTTGCACATGGACGACCAGAGCGACGAGTGGTTCACCTACGCATTCTCGCCACTGATCTGGTCCAACGGCGGCCAACTCATCGACACCAAAAAACACCGCTCCGTCGGCGTCTTGAATAGCGCAAAAAACGTGGCCGCGATTCGCAATTGGCAGCATCTGTTCGAAAAAGGTCTGGCCGAAGCCCGGACCACCAACCCCGATCCCTTCTCCATCGGACTGGCCGCCTTCGACTGGACCGGACACTGGATGCTGCCGACGTTCGAGCAGGCGGACAACCTGCGTTCGGCGTGATGCCGCTGCCGCGCATGGGTGACGAATTCGTTGCGCCTTCAGGTAGCTGGTGCTGGGGGATCTCGCGCGACTGCCAGCACCCGGAAAAGGCCTGGCAGGTCATCAAGTGGTTCCTCGATCCGGAGCGAGGTATCAAGCCTATCGTCGAAGCCAACGGCGCCGTCCCCGGTCGCAAGAGCGCATTCGAGTTGTTCCCCGCATACGACCAGATGCCACGCAGGCTCTTCCGCGCGCAACTGCTCGAAGCCGCCCGCGCCCGGCCCCGCACCCCCGTATACTTGACCCTAACCAGCGAATTCGCCCGCGCCCTGCGCGACATCGCCACCAGCTCCGACGTCGCGGGCCGACTCACCCAAGCCGCCGAAACAGTGCAGCGCAAACTGGATCGGCAGAAGTAACCACTACCCAACACCCGGACGCCATGCGACTCACCCGCCAGGAAAAACTGACCGGCTTCGCATTCACCGCCCCTGGCGTGCTGCTCGTTACCTTGTTTGTCGTCTGGCCCACGATCCACATGTTCTGGACCAGCGCGCATCGCACAACCCGACCCGACACCGAGACGACTTTTGTAGGTGTCGACAACTACACCGCCCTGTTGCAGGACCCCTCTTTCGCCCACAGCCTGCGCAATACGCTGCTGTTTTGCGTCCTCGTCGTACCCATCCAAACCTGCTTGGCGCTCGCTTTCGCCTGTTGGGTCAACGGCGGAGGCTGGTCACGCCGCTTCCTCCGACTCTGCCTATTTCTGCCGACCACGCTGTCCCTGGCCGTACTCAGTGTCGTCTGGAAGTTGCTGTACGCCCCGGAGGCCCTGACCGGCGCCGGCCTGATCAACGGCCTGCTCGCCAGCGCGAACCTGCCAACGCAACCCTTCCTGACCAACCCTTATCTGGCCCTGCCATCATTGATCGTCATGAGCATCTGGCAGGGCGTCGGCTTGCAGATCATCGTCTTCCTCGCCGGCTTGCAGGCCATTCCCGAGCAACTCTACGAAGCGGCCACGCTCGACGGCGCCGGCCACTGGCAGCGCTTCCTGAATGTCACGCTGCCCGGCGTGGCACCCACGGCCGTCTTCATCATTATGGTCACCACCATCTTCTCGCTCCGACTCTTCGTGCAGCCATATCTCATGACCGGCGGTGGACCCGCCGAGGCTACCATCTCTCTTGTGCAATATGTCTACGAGGCGGCCTTCCACGCCCGCGACTTCGGCCTCGCCTGTGCAGCCGGCAGCGTGTTCTTCCTGGTTGTACTGGCGGCCACGTTGGGCCTGCGCCGCCTGTTGTCCCGTGCGGAGATGGCGGAATGACCCGTGCACGGAACATCCGCAACCTGTTGCCGCCCCTACTGGCACTCCTAGTCGGCCTCATCTTCGTGTCGCCGATCCTCTGGATGATCTCCGCCTCCCTCAAACCCGAACAGGCCATCCACGAAAACACCGACTCACTCAGGAGTTTCGTCCCCGCACCATTCACCACCCAGCATTATCCCGACGCCGTCGAGCGCGGCGACCTGGGTATCGTGCTGCTCAACACGGTCATCGTCGTCATCCTGGTGTCCGGCGTGGGGTTGCTGGTCAATGCACCGGCCGCGTACGCCTTCGCCCGCATGCGTTTTCCCGGACGCGATATTCTCTTCATGTTCGTTGTCGCAACCATGATTGTCCCGCTCGAGGCCATCGTCATCCCACTGTTCCTGACGGTGCGCCTCACGCGCGATCTTACGGCCATCATGGGCGAACATGCCTGGACCCTCGGCGCCCTCAGCGCCCCCTTCATGGCCAAGGCTTTCAACATCTTCCTGTTGCGGCAGTCATTCCTATCACTCCCCCGCACCCTCGAAGAGGCGGCCTTTCTCGACGGCGCCAGCTGGTTCGGCGTCTTCACTCGCGTCGCCCTGCCCAACATCCGCCATACCGTGATTACCGTGGTCATACTGGACTGTGTGATCCACTGGAGCGACTTCCTCTGGCCATTGGTCATCTGCCAGGAGGCGCACACCCGTACGATTCAACTCGGCCTGGACAACTTCTTTACGCAACCTCCCATCACCTGGGGCGCCATCATGGCCTACGCAACGATCGCCACTCTCCCGATCGCCGTCGTATTCCTGGGCGGTCAACGCTGGATCGTGCGCTCGCTTGTCAGCTCCGGCATCCGCGAATGACACTCCGCCCCGCGCTGCGGTGCGCGACCATCACGCGGCGCACCTCATCCACCTTCGCATATCGGTCCCACTCGCCTGGCTGACGCGTCATCGCGAATTATCGCCGCCCGGCTGCTGCATTTTGCATGATTCTGGCGGTTGGCGCGCAGCAAAAGCGTCCGGAATGATGCGCGTCGCGACGCGCTGCGCCATGCCCATTATCGGCTTCGGCAGACCTTGCGCGGGACAACGTGCCCGCAGCCGCCGACGCGCTTGCCAGGGTCTTCAAGTCCACTAATCGGACCACCGATGCAAGACTGACTCGTCGAGTCTCAGAGAGACGAAGGCCGTGATGAAGACTGAAGCAAACAAGGGTGCCGCGAAGACCGCGCAAAGTCGACGCGGCGTGCTGTGGGACGGCGTGCTGCCCGAAGCCCTCGGGCTGTGCTTCGTCGGTGTCGTCTGTGTGGGACTCTGGGCCGGCTATGTCGTATCGGACGCCGGCGTCCGCCAACATGGCCGCGAGGCGGTGCGCCAACGAGCCGAAGCTTTCGCCCAGGGCGTCGCCACGGTCCTCAGTCCCATGCACGACGCTACCGAAGAGACCCTGCGCCCGATATTCCACGAGCTCACGCAGCTTCCTGGCGTGCAGGCCGTCACCTGGACCGCGCCCGACGGAAAGCTCCGCTACGCCTGGCCGCGCGGCACACCCGGCGCTCCCACGCATGCCCCGACCATCTCCTCCGGTCCGCTGCAGGCACAGTCCGTTCGTGCCCCCGTCAAGGCTCCGGCAGGCAACGCCGCCGGTTTCATCGAGGTCGTTTATCGACCCGCCATCGCGAACGCACCCCGCTCGTCGCTGCTGTGGGGCTGGGGCGTCGCCAGCGCCGCGATTCTGCTTGCCTTTGTCGCGGCCTATGGCTGGCTGCGCCAGCGTACACGCCCGCTGGCCGCCATCGAGCGCAACCTGCAAAGCGTGGCCAGTGACCTGGAAACCGAACTGGCCACGCTGACCCTCAGCGACGCGCTGGGCGTGACCGCAAAAGGCTGGAACGCACTGATCACCCAACTTGACGAACTGCGGCACAAAATCGACAAAGCCGGCTCGGTCGCCCAGGCCGATGTCATGGCCCGCTTCGAAAGCACGATTTTCCGCCGCGTCGTCGACCGCATGCCCTTCGGCGTAGTCTGCCTCGAGGACGACCAGCGCGTGCGCTACGCAAACGCATCGGCCGCCGTCCTGCTGAATCGCGCCGGTGACGACCTGACCGGTCAGCCGGTTGCCGAGTTGATCGACAATCCGGCGATCGCGCAGAGCGTCGACTCCGTCCGCGCGCGCCCCGGGGCCAGCATCACGGTAGACCACACCATCGAACAGGACGAGGACCAGGCCTCCATCCTGCGTTTCCGCGTCATGGCGCTCTCTGCCCAGCCGGGCAGCGGCAGCGGCCTACTGATCACCATCGAGGATATCAGCGCTCTCCGCGAGAACGAACGCGCCCGTGACAATTTCCTCTATCACGTCACACATGAGCTGCGCACCCCGCTAACCAACATCCAAGCGTATACGGAGACACTGACCCAGCCCGGCTTTGATGACGAGCAGACCCGCAAGGAGTGCTACAACGTCATCATCAGCGAAACGCACCGGCTTTCACAACTCGTCGAGAACATCCTCAGCATCTCGCAGCTCGAAGTCGGCACCGCCCGCCTCGACCTTGGCGACGTCGACCTGGCCCGTCTGATTCGCCAGATGGTCCAGGACAATCTCGGCGCCGCGGACGAAAAAGGCATCGATCTCATGCTCTCCCTGCCGCCCAAAATGCCCAAGGTCAAGGGCGACAAGCAGCGGCTGTGTGTCCTGCTGAACAACCTGATCGGCAACGCCGTGAAATACACGCCCCGCGGCGGACAGGTGCAGGTCAACGTCGACGTCGGCGAGTACACCCTGAAAGTCGCGGTACAAGATACGGGCCTCGGCATTGCCCCCGAGGACCAGACACGCGTGTTCGAGAAGTTCTACCGCGCAGCAGACGACAATGTGCAACAGATCACGGGCACGGGCCTCGGCTTGGCGCTGGCGCGCGAAGTGGCTCGCTTGCACGGGGGCGACATCCACCTGGAGAGCGAACCGGGCGTCGGTTCCACGTTCACCGTCGAATTGCCCGCCCACGCCGGCGAGGAAACGGAGGTTGCCCTGCGATGAGTCGTATTCTGCTGGCCGAAGACGATCCGCACATCCTGCGCCTCATGAGCATGTGGCTCAAGCGCCAAGGGCATGAGTTGCTCGAAGCCCGTAATGGACTGATCGCACGCGAAATCCTCGAAGCCGACCCGGTCGATGTACTGATCTCAGACGTCAATATGCCCGGGCTCGACGGCATCGGACTCGTGCAATTCGCCGCCGAGCAAAAACGCGCGCGCTGCGGCATCATCGTATTCACCAATCGCTGGGACCACGGAGAAATCCGCGACAAACTGGCCGCCTGGGGGGCACAAGTCCTGCCCAAACCGTTCAGTCCTACGCGTCTGGCGGACCTCGTGGATGCACTGGTCAGTACCGGAGCGGCCGACCCGCAGCCGTAATGCCCGACGCAGCGAACTGAAGGTGGACTGGTATGACGACTGATTCGATGGCAACTGACCATCCGCTCCTGCGCGAGCTGGTAGCCGGACTCTCACCCCCCGGTGCGACGCCCGCGCTGTCCGTCGGCATTGTCGGCAGCCGGGCCTACGACCCCCAGCCGCCAGCACACTGTCTGCGCACTTGCCTCGCAGGCGATCCCGGGGCCGTGTCCACCAAAGGCTGCGCATTCCTCCGGGCCGCCGGCCGTAACCAGGTCGACCCCGCCGCCCTGGATAACGGCGTCTGCCCACAAGGCTTCCATGCCGCCGCTCAGACCACATTCGCGGCCGGTGATTCCGCAACCTTGGTGACCGTGGAAGGCGCCGGCGCGCCCGACGCCACCCCCACCCCCACCGCCAAGCCACTCCATGAGCAACTCGACCGCGCCGCCCGCCTCCTGGAACGCATCGACGCTCTCCTGGCCGAAAACGCCGGCTTCGCCAACGAGGTCCTGCAGAGCTACGAGCAACTCAATCTCATCTTCGACCTCACCCAGCAGGTCTCCCAATTCACCGACGTGCGCGGCATCGAGCGCCTGCTGATGCAGCGCCTGACCGAACTGCTGGGACTCCAATCAGTCTATCTCGCCACGACTGACGGCCAGTTCCGACGGTTCGGCCGCTCCCGCCAGGCCCGCCAGGCCCAACGGGCCGTACCCGCGCTCGAGCGACGCGACGTCAACGGCATCATCGACACCGTCCGCATCACCCGACAGACCCAGGTCATCCCATTGCCCGATCGCCAGGTGCTCGCCGCACCGCTCATGCGCCTGGACAACAAGGTCGACGTAGCCCTGGCCGTGCGCTGGGCCGGGGAAGATCCCTTCAACTCCTGCGACATGCAGCTCGTAGAGTCCGTCCTGACCTTCGGTGGCCAGATCATCAACAACACCGCCCTGCACGAGCAGGTCCGCCGAATGTCGCTTGAGGTCACCCGCGCCATGATCGCCGCCATCGACAAGAAAGACCACTATACCAGCGGTCACTCCGAGCGCGGCGGCTTCCTGACCCGCCTGACGGCGCAGGAAATGGGTGTCCCGCCCAGCGAGTTGCAGAGCATGGAATGGGCCGGGCTCCTGCACGACGTCGGCAAGATCGGCATCCCTGAAGCCGTCCTCTGCAAGCACGGCAAGCTCACCGACGAGGAGTTCGAGATCATCAAACAGCATCCCCGTATGGGCTACGAAATCCTCAAGCCGATCGCCAGCTTCGAAACCGTGCTCGACGGCGTGCTCTACCACCACGAGTATCCCGACGGCAGCGGCTACCCCGAAGGACGCCAGGGCGCGGACATCCCGTTGGTCGCCCGCATCATCCACGTCGTCGATACCTTCGACGCCCTGACCTCGACACGGTCCTATCGCAAGGCATTCACGCACGAGAAGGCCATGCAGATCATCCGCGAGGAAATGGGCAAGAAAATCGACGTGCAAGCAGCCGAGGCGTTCTTCCGCGCGTACGAGCGCTACCGCTGCGAGGACCCCGACGACTTCGCCAAACGTTTACTGGACCACCTGGAGCCGGAAGATGACGCCCATTGACATAAACCACTGGGGGCCGCAACTCGCGCCACTGGCCGAGGCAGGCGCCGTCCGCCCAGCGCTGGCCCTCGGGGCCGGCTCCGAGACGCTGCTCGTCCTGCTGGCAGCCGGCCTGACGTGCGTCCTGCTGGGCATGGGCGTCATGCACCTGCTGCATCGCAAAAGCACCGGCGACGCGGGGCCGCAACTGACTCCCATCGAGCCAGTCGTACCGGTACCAACCTCCACCCCACAGCTCCGCGAAGCCATCGCCTTGTCGCGCATCTGCGCCGCATTCGAAGTATGGCTGCGCGAACTCCCTCAGCTTACTGACCCATGGGGCGCGTTCGACCAGCTGCTGCGCGAAACGCTGTCCGAGCACGTCGGCGCCACCCGCGTGCGCTGCTATCGCATCGTGCCCGGCAGTGACACGCTGCATAGCATCGCCCAAACCCCCACGCCCGGCCCCTCCGCCCGCGAAGGACTGCTCGGCCACGTCGCCACCACCGGCCGCGAGTTCTTCATCAACGATCCGTCCAGCGGCCCCCTGCTGAGAGATCTCGCCGGCCAGACCGACGATCAATGGACTTGGGTGTTACCCATGCGCGAAGACGGCTCCGTCACGGGCATCGTCGCCTTGGGACACGTCCAGGACCCGCTGCGCCTCGACGACGACCTGCGCCAGACCATCGGTCCACTCGTCCGCCTCGGCTGGGAACTCGTCGCCAGCCAGGCCGAGCTCCAGCAACGCCGCCAGACCGACCCCGCTACCGGCGTCATGACCCGCAGCGACTTCTTCGCGCATGCCAGCGAAGCCGTGCACGATTCCTACGCCAACAACGAACCCCTCGTCTTGGCCGTACTCTCACTCGAAGGCCTCCGCCGACTCGACGACGCAGGCAACTGGTCCACACGCGATCAACTCATCGAAGCGCTCGGCGAGACGTTGCGCCAACGCGCCCGCTCCGACGACCTCGTTGGCCGCTTCGCCGACGACCGCTTCATCATCCTTCTACGGCGACTCGACAGCGGCCTCGGTCGCCTCATCGCCGGCAAACTCCTCACAGCCGCCAACGAATGCGCTGCCCAATTGGTTTCCGACGACCAGACCGTCCGTATGCGCATCGGCCTCGCCGGCAGTGGCTTCGACCAGTTCGCCCTCGATGAACTCCTCATCAAGGCCTTCGACGCAGTCGAACGCGCCCGCCGCGACGACCTCCCGATCGGAACCGATCTCTGTCCGGGCGAACAGGAGCCAAACAACGGATGAAAGTCCAGCAGCAGACACACGGCAACACGATCATCCTCCAGCCGCACGGACCGCTGATCGCAGAGGAGCTGATCGACTTGCGCCGCGCCGTGGACGCCGCCTCCGCGTCACAGGCCAAACGTGTCATCGTGGATCTCGCCGACGTACCCTATCTCGACAGCAGTGGCATCGAACTCCTGCTCGAGATGGGCAATATCGAGCTGGCCCCCCATCTGCGGCCAAAACTGGCCTCGCTCACGGATACCTGCCGCGAAGCACTGGAACTGACCGACGTCCTGCCACGCCTCGAAGTGTTCGACAACGTGGACAACGCCTTGCGAAGCTGTCAACGATGACCCTGAAACGCACCAGCAAGCTCGGACAGATTCTCCTCGACGAAGGCCTCGTCACCGAGGACGACCTGCGCCGCGCCCTCGAAGCCCAATCCAAGGACAACAAGCGTCTCGGCGAACAGCTCATCGACCTCGGGGTGCTGTCACCCCAGGCCATGATCAGCGCCCTCGCCAAACAGCTCGGCGTCAAAGGCTGCCAGTTGCGCCACGGCCTCATCGACCCCAACATCGCCCATCTGCTCGACCGCGACGAGGCCGCCCGCCTCAAGGCCCTGCCCATGTTCAAGGTCGGCGACACACTGACCGTCGCCATGGCCGAGCCCCAGTCCCTGCCAACCATCGACCGCATCAGCGCCCTGACCGGCTGCCAGATCAACCCAATCCTCGCGCTCGAAAACAACATCGACGAGTTCCAGGAGAAGTACCTCGGCGACCAGGTCGACATCGACTCCTTCCTCGTCAACATCACCGAGAGCGAAGTCCAGGTCGTCGAGAGCGAAACGGTCGATACCGACGGGGCTCACGAAATCAGCCGGATGGTCGACGGCAGCCCCATCATCAACCTGGTCAACCTCGCGATCATGACCGCCATCCGTGACGGGGCCAGCGACATTCACGTCGAACCAACTAAGAAGGTCACCCGCATTCGCTACCGCATCGATGGCAACCTGCGCGAACTCATGGCCCCACCCACCAGCATGCATGCCGCCATCGTCTCGCGCATCAAGGTCATCGCCAAAATGGACATCGCCGAACGCCGCCTGCCACAGGAAGGCCGCATCCACGTCGTCGCCGAGGGCAGCGAAATCGACCTGCGCGTCTCCTCCATGCCCACCCTGCTCGGCGAAAAGATCGTCATGCGCATCCTCGACAAGTCAAACCTCAGCGTCGCCCTCGAGAAGCTCGGCGTGAAGGACGACCAGCTCGATATGTTCCGACGGATCTTCTCCAAACCGCACGGCATCGTGCTGGTCACCGGCCCCACCGGCAGCGGCAAGACGACCACACTCTACTCGGTGCTCGATCTGCTCTCCTCCCCCGAAAAGAACATCGTGACCATCGAAGATCCCGTCGAATACCAGATCGACGGCATCAACCAGATTCAGGTCAACGATCAGATCAATATGACCTTCGCGCGGGCCCTGCGCTCCATCCTGCGCCAGGACCCCGACGTCGTCATGGTGGGCGAAATCCGTGATACCGACACCGCCCGCGTGGCCATTCAAGCAGCCCTGACCGGACACCTCGTCCTGTCCACACTGCACACCAACAACGCCCCCGGCGCCTTCATCCGCCTCGCCGACATGGGCATCGAACCCTACCTGCTCGCGTCAGCCTTCAACGGCGTCGTCGCGCAGCGCCTCGCACGTACGATTTGCCCCTACTGCCGTACCTCCTATTACCCGCCCGAAAGCGCCCTCCGCGACGCCGGCTGGGAAGGCGAGCAGGACCGCGTCTTCGTCAAGGGCGAAGGCTGCAAACAGTGCCATGACAGCGGCTTCCGCGGACGCGCCGGCATCTACGAAATCCTCGAGGTCACCGAAGACGTCCGCCTTACCGTGCACGACGCCAGCAATGAAGACGAAATCAAGCGCGTAGCCCGCCAGCACGGCTGGCGCACCCTGCGCGAGGAAGGCCTGCAACTGGTCATGGACGAACGCTCAACCCTCGAAGAGGTCCTCCGCGTCACGCACGCCGAGACCGAGGAACGCACGCGCGCCGAACGCAAACCCGAACCAGTCCCCGCTGGAGCTTGAGTAAGCCATGTTCTTCGCATACGAGGCCATGCGAGCAGACGGTACCCTGGTCACCGACCGGCTGGAAGCCGGCGGTTACGGCGAGGCCGTCGAGTCCCTGCGTGAGAAGGGTCTGGTCGTCATGAAACTCGACCAGCAGGCCGATGAGCCGCGTGCCGCCGGACCGTCCGCCAACCTGTTCGCCCGCAACAAACTCACCAATCGCGACCTGATCCTCTTCACTCGCCAGATGAAGATGCTCCTCGAATCAGGGTCGCCATTGGTGCCCGCCCTCGAAGCGACCCGCTCACAAACCGGCCGCCCCTTTACCCGTGAACTCGTCGGCCGCCTGCGTGAACGCGTCGAGGAAGGTGACTCGCTGAGCGAGGCCATCGAAGCCGAGCAGGACAGTTTCGACCCCGTCTTCCGCTCCATGATCGCCGCCGGCGAATCCACCGGCTCATTGCCACAGGTCTTCGGCCAGCTCTGTAACCTCGCCTATCAACAACAGCAGGTCCGCAAGCAGGTGCTCGGTGCCGCTATCTACCCGGCTGTTCTGTGCGTGCTGCTTACCGGCGTCGTGAGCATCCTCCTGTTCTTTGTCGTGCCCCGTTTCAAGACCCTCTTCGAGAACCTGAACTCGCCCCTGCCATCCACCACCCTGATGCTCTTCGAGTTATCGGAATGGCTGAAGACCGGGTGGCCATACGTCCTGGCCGGCCTGCTCGGCACCGTCATCGCGCTCGTCGTCTGCTTTCGCATGCCTGCTACCCGCGCGTGGCTCGATGGGTTGATCCTGAAACTGCCCTTGATCGGTCCGCTCGCCTCACGCCTGATCCTCGCCCGCGTCATTCGTATCTGGGCCGCAATGCTGCGCTGCCACGTGCCCCTGCTCGACGCCATCAAGCAATCACGTGACGCCGTCACCAACGCCGTCTACGCCCGCCTCCTCGGTGAAGTGCAGGAGACAGTCGCTTCGGGCGGACGCATGGGCCAGGCTATCGGCAAAGCCAAACTCGCCGACCCCATCATCTGCTCGGCCATCACTACCGGTGAGGAAAACGGACGCCTCGGCGAGGCGGCCGATTTCGTATCCAACTGGCTCGAAGAGGACAACGCCAACGCCGTCCAGCAGGTTACCCGCCTCGCCGAGCCGCTCTTGCTCGCACTCATGGGCCTCGTGGTCGGATTCGTGGCCATGTCCCTGTTCGTCCCACTGTTCGACCTCGCGACGGCCGCCGGCTAGGGCACTAGGAGCACGCGATATGCTTTCCGTCTTGACCGCTAAACGCTCGGCCGTGACCTTCGACATCGGCGCCGCCGGCATCCGTGCCTGCCAGCTACAGCCCCGGGCCGGAGCCCCAGCCGTCCGTGACTTGCTGCGAGTCGATCGCGGCCTGCCTGAAGACCCCGACGAAACCCCCGCTCCCCCGGCGCTCGATGCGCCGACCCTGGCCCGCCTCGTCGGACAAGGTCGCTTCGCCGGTCAGGACGTCGCGCTGCTGATCTCCCCTCCCGAGGTGCAGTTCATCCCGCTCAAGGTGCCGGAACCCGCGCTGCGTCAGTCGCCCGAGCGGGTCCAGCAAGCACTGAAATGGGAGGTCGCCCAGGAAAGCCGCCGCGCGGCCCATGAGCTCGAGGTCCGTTACTGGCGCTTGCCGCCCGGGCCGGGCCAGCAATCCAACGTGATGGCCGTCCTGCTGCCCACCGCCGCCGCGCTGAGCTGGTGCGACCAGTTGCGCAACCAACGTCTGAGCCTCAGCCGCATCGACGTCACACCCGCCGCGCTCGTCCGGCTCGCGCAGCAGTTCTGGACACCCCAACCGACCGACCTGTGGGGCGTGCTCGACCTCGGCCTGCGACAATCAACATTGACGGTCGTCGTTGGCCAAACCCCCACCTACATCCGATTGCTGACCGTGTGTGCCCATCAGTGGACGCGCCAGATCGCCCGCACCTTCGAAATCAGCTACTCCGCCGCCGAACAGCTCAAACGCGAGCATGGCGTGCGGCCAACCGGGCAACCGGCTCCGTCAGCCTCCGATGGCCGAATCCGGTCGCGGGCCGACGACGTAACCGGAGCACTCTCCAGCGTACTCCGCGACTCCCTGCGCGCCCTCGCACAGGAAGTCACTCGTTGCTTCTCGTACATGTTGCACAGCTATCCCGAGCAAAGCCTGCAGCGCCTGTTGCTGGCCGGTGGGGCTGCCCAGTTGCGCGGCTTGCCCGAGTTGCTGCGCGCCGAATTGGACATCCCGGTGGACCTGCTGGCCAGTGACCCGGTCGCTGGCGCACCCGCCTGGGAACGCCCCCTTGCCGGCACTAGGGTAACCCCGCAATCCGCCGCCGTAATCGGCGCCGGACTGCTCGATCTGGAGACGCCATGAACTGCGCTGTGAACTTGGTCCCCGCAACGCGATTGCACACCCGCACGCGGTTGCGCCGACGCCGCGCCTGGCTGGCAACTTGCGCAGCCCTCGGCATCCTGCTCGCCAGTGCCTGGCTGCTGCGCTATGCCGCGCAACGACAGCTCGTTCGTCTGGCCGGCGACGTCTCCGCCCTCGAAGCCCAACGTGATAACGTGCAGCGCCGTCTCGTCGCCATCGATGCCCGCCGACAGCAGATCCTCAGCGAACTCCGTGGCGTGGCGCTCGCCCGCCGACCGCAACCGTGGCCACAGCGCCTGCTCGCCCTCACCCGCCAGGCGCCCGCGGGTGTCGTGCTTACGTCTCTGCGCATGCAGACCCGCACCGCCGACAGCGCGGTGCCGGCCGAGACCACGGCCGCTGCAGAAGTGCCCACCACCACGCAGATCGTGCAAATGCAGGGCTTCGCGCTCGAGCATGCTGACCTGATCGGCTTCGTACATGTCCTCGAAACGCAACCTGAATGGGATTCCGTCGAACTCGTGCAGGCCACACGCGCCAGCTATCTCAGCGGCCAGGCCGTCATGTTCGAAGTCAGCGCCGCCGCACCAGAGGGGCTAACGCGATGATCATCTGCAAACACCCCGTTCGACTCTACGACGTGGACGTCCTCGGATTACTTGGCGTCGTCATCCTGACCGGGCTGGCCGGCTGGCTGCTTGTATTCCCCTGGCAGGAAACCTGGGAAGGCTACCAGGGCCTCGCCGCCAAACGCGCGCTCGCCCGACAGCAGCTCGATAACACCATCGTGCAGCTGGAGACCTACGAACAAGGTGTCGCGGAGCTGGAGGAGGTTCTCGCCGCACAAATCGAAGTCGCTCCCAGTGCCGGTGTGTTCTCCAAAATGCTCCAGAAGATGACCGACGTCGCCCAGGCCGCCAATCTCGAAATCGTCAGCGTCGCCCCGCAACCCATGAAGCCCCTCGGCGATTACCTCATCAGCGACGTCGAAGTGCGTGGCCGCGGCCAGAGCACCGACTTCGTCCGCTTCCTCGACCAGTTGGCCCAGGAAAACCCCTACCAGGCACTCAATGCCTGTTCCATTGAAAAACGAAAGAGCAATCCCGAAGGCCTGTGCGACGTCTCCTGGACCGTCCGTCTGTATTTCCTGCCCGAACCCGTGGCGAAGAAAGGGGGCCCCGTCACGCCATGAAACCCATCCCCATGAAACAACGCGTGCTGTTCGGCGCCCTGCTGCTGGCAGCCGGCATCTACCTGGTCGACACGCTCACCGGCGGCGCTGAGCCGCGCCCGGCAAACGCGGCCCCCGCTGCGCAGCCGCAGCTTCCCAGCATCGGCCCGTGGCAGGACGTCAGCGGACTGATCGCACGCCTGACCGCCGGTCGCTACCAGCCCCTCGACGGCGAACTCGATGCACTTTCACGCGACCTCTTCGCACCTACGCCCACCGTGGAAAAGGCCTTTGGCATCGGCGTCGCCAGGAAGCAGGCCACGCCCGAATCGTCCCCCACAGAACGCAGCAGCGACTTCCAGCAGAACCACCGCCTCGAAGGCGTCGTCCTCGGACGCCAGCCGCTCGCGCTCATAAACGGCCAGGTATACGCCCTCAACTCGGACCTTGACGGCTACAAACTCATCGAGATTTCTCGCAGCCACGTCGACCTCCACCACCCTCCCTCCGGCCGCCGGGTCCGTCTGGAATTACCCCAAGGTCCGGAAACCCGCTGAGAGAATTCGCGTTGTTACCGGTTTTCCCGTACCCGGAGCCGCAATGTCTCCGAACCGGTTTCCCCGGCCGACGTCACTGACACACCCCAAGTCAGAACGGCCTCACGCTGCTAAAGGGCCCATCCGTCTGAGTCGATGCAGCAATGCACGGAGAATCACCGCTACGACATCCGCGGCCCCGTAGGTTCGCGCAATACCCGAATAGGTCATGTAGTTACGAGGAGTCCTCCCCATGGTGCAACGCAGAAAGAAGCTCGGTTTCTCACTCGTCGAGCTGGTCGTCGTCATCGTCATTATCGGCATCCTTGCCGCCATCGCCGTGCCGCGCCTCAGCCGTGGCTCCTCCGGCGCGAACGAGGCCTCGCTGTCGGCGAATCTGGCCACAATCCGCCACGCGATCCACCTCTATGCCGCCGAGCACAACAACACCTTCCCCGGTCCCGACGGCCCCGGGTTCACGAACCAATTGACCATGTTCACCGACAAGGACGGCAACACGTCCGCCACGCGCGATCAGACCCACATCTACGGACCCTACCTGGTTTCCGTACCGCGCTGCCCCGTCGGTGAAAACACCGGCTCCGCTGACATCCTGATCTCCGCCGACTCGCCCCCCACGCCCGTCCCCGGCGGTGGCGAGGGCTGGGTCTATAACAAGGACACCGGCGAATTTACCGCCAATACGACCCAGACGGATCAGTCCGGCGTGCAGTTCAACGAATACTAGCACGCTGACTACATTCGGGTGATGCTCGGACCGACGGGGGCACTGGCTGGGTCGGTCCCAACCAAACGTCCGAACCAGCTCCACAACGCAGGCCGGCCGCACACGCGGTCGGCCTGCTGTTGCGTTTTACGTGAAACGCCGCGGCGCCCACACCTGCGGCTCATGCACACGGCGCAGCAGGCCGCAGTGCAAACCAATCCCCCGCCCGCTCAACCTCCACCACGGGCATCTCAATCTCATGGTCAATCGCCAGCAGCCCGCCACGATCCGCGAGCCAGCCTAACAGCCGCGCCTTCGAGGCCCGATTCTCCAACGGCAACAGGTCATAGCTCATGTTGTATGGCGCCCCCAGGTGATGCCGCGTCGGCAGCAGATCCCCCCCGAAGATCATGCAACGCTGGCTACCCGCAATCAGAATCGAATGATGGCCATGCGTATGTCCCGGCGTCGGCACGCTGCGGACACCCGGCACGATCTCCCCCTCTCCATCCAGGAGACGCCACGCATCCGCGTCATCGAGCGCCCGATAATTCTCCTCCCGATACGTCGCCGTCATGATCCCCGCATTGCCCCGCGCATCCTCGTATTCCCGCCGTTGCGCATGCACCCGCGCGCGCGGGAACGTCGGCACGGTCGTGCCATCCACCTCATGGGTCAGCCCGCCGGCATGGTCGAAGTGCAGATGCGATAACACCACGTCCGTAATGCTGGTCGGGTCGACGCCCAGCCGCTGCAACGACGGCAGCAGCCAGTGCGACGGGTCGATGTCGAAGATCTTTTGCTCCTTCGGTGCATATTTCGGGCCGTGGCCCGTTTCGACGATCACCCGCCGCTGGCTGCCCGGCCATTCCACGAGCAGACAATTGCAGTGGAGCTGAATGCGATTCATGTCGTCAGCCGGGTAGACGCGCGACCAAAGCGCTTTGGGAATCAGCCCGAACATCGCACCGCCGTCGAGCTTGAGTTTGCCGCCACTCACCAGCGTTACAGAACAGTCACCCAGGTCATAACGTGGTGGTTTGTCCGTTTCTGTCGCCATCTGCTGCTCTCTCATGGTCAGGATCGGTCACACGCGCAGGCATCACGTCGCGATCAAAGCCCGGTCACGGCGTTGCAGCCCCTGCAACCCTGCTCCGAAACGCTTATGATAACGACCACTGAGAGCGAGGAAACGCCCGCCGTGTGCGTGGCCAAACTGATAGGAGTTTTTCCGCTTTGAGCGAGTTGGTGGATCCCAGCGCGATCGAATGCATCATCCTTGACGTCGATGGTGTCCTCACGGATGGCAAGCTCTACGTACACGACGACGGCAGTGGGGCCCGGCAGTTTCACGTGCACGACGGCTTTGCCATCCGCTGGTTCCTCAAACTGGGTGGTCAGGTGGCGATCTGCACGGGCAAGACGTCCCGCGCCGTCGCGGCCCGCGCCGCCGAACTCAAGATTGAGCATGTCATACAAGGCAGCCACGACAAGCTTGGCGACGTGAGTAATCTGCTCGACCGCCTGGGCCTTGGCCTTTCTCAGGCGGCCATGCTCGGCGACGATCTGCCCGATCTGCCGGTTCTGAACAACTGCGGCTATCCGATTGCCGTGGCCAACGCCGCGTCGGAGGTGCGGGCCAGCGCCCGCTACGTGACGCCGCGCCCGGGCGGGGCTGGTGCGGTACGGGACGCCCTGGAGCATCTCATGCGCTACAATGGCATGTGGCAGCGGGTGCAGGAGCACTATGGCGCAACGGGGATTTCGGGGGAGGTCTGAACCGAGAGGCTGGTCCAGATGGCACGAAACATCATCCTGGCAATCTCGTCGCTGGCGGTGTTGCTGGTTCTATTCTTCGCCTACACGACGTACATGGGCGCGTCCACGGACGCGCCCGTACGCGAGCAGGCCGAGCGCCGCTTGCCCGCACAAACGCCGTCCACGCAAGCCGTCAGTGTGGCCGATGTCGGAGAAATCCCGCCCGGCGGCAAGATCATGTACAAGCTTTACGACGAGCGCACCGGCCGGCCCACCGACATGTTCCTGTGCCACGACTGGAAACCTGTCCCCGACGCCAAGAACGAAATCCATGTCACCGGACCCGAACTCGAACTGCTTCTCCCCAGCGGCATGATCGCCCACATCTCCGCCGAAGAGGGACAGATCAACGTTGACCGCATCGACCAGTCCGAGATGCGCCCCAAGCAGGGCTGGCTGGCCGGCGATGTCCAGATCGTCATCGACCGCGAAACTGCGATCGAACGTACCGACTGGCAATCCCGCCCCGCCGACCTCATCCGCTTCAGCCTGTCGCGACTCACCTTCGACCTCGAGCGCGGCGAATTGAAAACCGCAGAGCGGATTACACTTGACAGTGCCGACTTCTCGCTCGCCGGAATCGGCCTCCACCTCATCTGGAACCAGGCCGAGAACCGCGTCGATAAGCTGGCGATTGCGCAAGGTGAACAGCTTGTTCTGTACGGACAGGCCGACTTGTTCGACATGCCGGATGCCAATCTGACGACGGCATCCGAAGGCGACGGTGCCCACAGCCAGCCCGCAAAGAAGGACGTGATCGTCCGCCGCAAGCGCCGCCCGCGGCCCCCGACGACCTATCTGTGCACGCTCACCGGTGACCTCATCGCTGAGCAATACCAGGGTGATCAACGCGTCGGCGGCCTGAAGGCGCAAGCGCTGCAGCTTCTTTTCGACGTCGGCGGTGAGGCAAACCGCTTGTTCGACCAGCAGCCCACCGCGACACGGCCGACAACACAGGCGACCACATCGCCGGCTTCGGAGCAGCGCGAGCGCCTCGTCCTGCGCTGGTCCGGCCCGCTCGATCTGGCGCCCGTACTGAACGCCCCAATGCCCGACTCCCCCCGGCGACAGATCATCGCCACCGGCAACCCCGTCATCCTCCAGCGCGCCGAGGGCGAAGTCCGCTGTGGCGAGGTCGCCTACCACGACCAGGAGCAACGCGTCTGGCTGCGCCCGACTTCCGAAGGCATCGTCACTTTCGGACTCGGGCAGGACATGCACGCCCGCGCTGAAAGCGTCTATATCGACCGCGCCGCCCGCATCATCAAACTGATCGGCAGCGTCGAGCTGCGCTCCCAGCGCGATGGTCAGCCCACTGCCATCATCCGCGCCGGCGTCTGGGCCGAACTGCACCTCGCCGCCGATGGGGCCGCGCGCACCGCGCCAGCCGATCAAGCCTTTGGTGAGGCGGGCCAGCTCGAATCCGCCATCTTTGTCGGCGATGTCGAAGTCGTCATGGAACAGCAGACCCTTACCGCGCATCGCATGGAGTTCCGCTTCCGTCCGCAGGTCGGTGGTGAAGGTCTCGAAGACCTGCTCGACACTGCCCACGCCTCCGGCGACGTCGCACTCACCGGCGACGACGGACGTCTCACCTGCGCTGCGCTGGACATGCAGTTCGACCACACCGCCGAGGGCGAGGTTTACCCGCGCCAGGTCGACGCCGTCGGGGCCGCCCAGATTGTCCGTGGCCGTGCTCGCATCGCCGGTGACCGCGTCGAAGCCACGATCGCCCCGCCCGCGAAGACGCGCTCGAAAGCGAAAGCGGCCCGCAGCTTGGTTCTGCGCGCCGTCCACATCACCGGTTCCGCTGAGCTCATCGATCCGGACAACAAGGTAGGCGCCCGTGGCGACCGGATCGCCGCCTGGTTCAGCCCTGAAAACGAGCTCACCACGGCCGCCGTGACCGGCCCGCCCGACGAGTTCGGTATTGTCCACGCCACGCCCTACACCGTCCGTGGTCACCACATCGCCATCAACCGTGAGGCGGAGACATTGCAGATCGAGGGCCCCTCACGTCTCTCCTTCACCGCTGAGCGCAGCCTTCAGGGCCGGCGCCACGACGAGGCCCGTCCCGTCGTCGTTACGGCGACCAAACGGCTGAACATCGATGGCCGCGGTAACCAGGCCCGCTTCAGCGGCGACGTCGTGGCGGCCAGTGGCGACGAACGCCTCAAGTGCGACACACTGACCCTCATCATGGAAGACGTCGAGGTGTCAGCGCCTGCCGCCACCACGCGGCCGACGTTTTCCGCCTGGTGGCAGGCCGCGCAGGCCTGGGCCCGCCAGGTCTGGCCACAACACGGTACCGCCGCGCCACCGGCACTGGCCGACCTCTCCGGCACCGCGCGTGTCCGCAAGGAGCCGACCCGCCTCGTGGCGGACAACGCCCTGCTGGAAAGCGAGACCCGCGCGCCAGACGGGGAGCAGCCCCTTGTCCACGCCAGCATCTCCGCTCCGCTACTCGAAGTCGACATTGCCACCCGCCAGATCTTCACCACCGGACTAACGCAACTGCTGCTCACCGATCGGCGTGGCGGCGAGGACACTGAAGCCGCCGAAGATGTCCTCGGCCTCCCAACCGCGCTCGTCAGCGAAGGTCCCAGTCAGACCGCCGCGCAGTGTACGAAACGGCTGACCTACACGCTCGGCAGCGACACGGATGACCGGCGCGATACCGCGGTTTTCGAGGAGAATGTCGTGTTCGTGCACCGCACGGGCAGCGAGATGGTCAACCTCGAACAGATGCTCCCCGAGGCCGCGGCCGATCCGACCGTCCTCGAAGAACTGGTCGACCGGACCGCCACGCTCGAATGCGAGCGGCTCGAATGCTGGTTTGCCGTAAAGGATGCAAGTGCCGGCCGGCAACCGCAACCGAGTGCCGGCGGCATGCCGGTGCGCCTCGCGTCCCTGCTCGCCTCCGGCAGCGTCTGGTTGCGCGACCAGACCGAATCCCGCATTCGTGAAGTCAGTGCGGAGCGCATCGAGTTCAACCGTGAGCAGGGCCTGATCTACGTCTGGGGCGACGCGCTCGCCGACGCCCGCGTGTACTTCTCCGACACCGCCTCAGGTAGTTTTGGCGTCCACGCGAGCCGCCACGTCCTGATCGACCTGCAGAATCGCACGATCCGCGGCGAAGCCATCACCGGCCAGATGAGTGAGCAGTAGTGCCCCGTCACGGTAAGCCGAAATGGCCGTGTAGCGTCTCCGTGTCTGACGCGGGTCTGGTGGGATCAACCCGGTAGCGGCATTTCCGCCGTTGCCTCCGCTCAGCGCTTCACCCAGGAGTAATGGTAGTCCTTGTCCTCGATCCGATCCGCCTCGGTCGTCAGATACAGCGGGGCATAGGTATCGATCATCACGGCCAGCTCACTCGTGCGACTGGACCCCACCGATTTCTCGTACGCCCCCGGGTGCGGCCCGTGTGTCACACCGGCCGGGTGCACGCTGATCGATTCCGATTCGATCCCCTTGCGTGACGTGTAGTTGCCCTTCACGTAGTACATGAACTCGTCCATGTCGACGTTGGCATGCGCGTACGGACACGGAATCGCATGCTCATGAAAGTCCACCACCCGGGGCACAAATGAGCAGATCACATATCGCCCGCCGCCGGCAAACGTGGTGTGAATCGTCGGTGGCAAGTGCACCTGGCCGGTCTTGGGTGAGAAGTCGTGAATACTGAACGCCACGGGGTATAGAATGCCGTCCCATCCTGCGACTTCCAGCGGAAAGTGCTCGTATGTCCGTACGCTAAGCGCATCGTCGCGTTTGACGACCATCTGAAACGGCGACTCGTCGTGTTCGGCGGGGTCATACTCCGTCAGTTCGGTCGGTGCTCGAAAATCGCGGTGGGTATAAGGTGCGAAGTCACTGAGCTGACCCCACGCGTTACGATAATCGCCTGGAATATGAATGTCCCGCCGGCCTTCGATACACAGCAGCGTCGCCGGTCCGTCAAAGCGCAGCCGATAGGGCGTCGCTTTTGGGATCAGCACATAGTCATGCTCGCGAAAGGGCAGTATGCCATAGAGGCTCTCGACGGTTCCGCCGCCTTCCTTCGCGAAATACAGTTCGTCACCGTCGCCGTTGCAGAAGAACCGCCGACTGGTCTCGGCGGGCTTGCAGATGCCGATGTGCATGTCGTCGTTTACGAGCAAGGTGCGTCGGCCTGTCAAATAGTCACCGGCCGCGGGCAGGTCCTGGCTCTTGATATGTCGCCGCTTGAGCGTCTGTTTGCCCGTCCGCTGCACCGGACAGAATCCCGGCAATTCGAGCGGCTCCACGTTCGTCTCGTCGGTAGGGGGGGTACGATAGTAGAGGATGCTGAACGGCCCGTTGAAGCCCGCCCGCGTGATCTCCTGCTCCATCAGGAGTTTGTCATTCTCGTACAGCGTGGTGTGCGGCTTCGGAGGGAGCTTCCCCAGTGTATGTCGTTGCAGCATGATGTGCATTCCTCGTTGAAGTCGGCGATTTGCCCGGCACGCCCTCATTATATGAACGCCGATCCGATACGCGAGCCATCGATGGTGGACTCGTGTTGGTTGGCAGGTCGATCTCGAAGCTTGAGAAACCCCGACTTGGGAACATCGGATAACGGGCATCCATGAGATACAGTTTGCGCGCCGGGCCGTTGTTGGCGATCGCGGCAACCGGGTGTCGGGCAAAGACCTGCCACGCGCGGTACTCCGGCGTTCCCCGCAGTGACCGGACCAGCGGATGCTGTGTGTTCTTTGGCAGGCGCACCGTTCCGCCCGGCTGCTCTAGTACCGAGAAGGTGTGCCGATACACTGCTGCTTGTGTCTCAGCGACGATTTGCCACGCGAGTGGGTTCGCCGGCTGCGGGCTGATGGTGTGCGCGACCAGGTGCTCGTGTGGCGGTAACTGCGCCGTAATGACTGGCCGGCTCAATTGCCAGGCGGTGCGACCCAGCACCCCCAGCGTGGTTACGTAGACAGCCGCCAGGGTAAACACGGACGCGACGATTGCGTCCGGCCGCTGCCGCCCCCACCCGCGCAACCGCCCGACGAGAATGGTGGCGATGCCGACCAGCCAGATTACAAGCAGCGCGGGTGGCCCGAGCGGGCTTGCCAGTGCAATCACGCCGGTGAAGACGACGGTGAGGATGACGAGCGCGATCGAGCCGAACCGCGTGCGTTGTCCGGCCAGGGCTGTGCCGGCGATCAGGAGCAGCCACAGGTATGGATCGACAATGAACACCAGATCGCCGTGGTACCACGTGCCGTCGAACGGCAGCCATGGCCGCACGCCGTAAGTGTTCAACCAGTCCAGTACGGGATGCGACCCCACCGCCAGTGTAATGCCGAGTAGCAGCGGGCGCCAGGCCGGGGGGTCATTGCCGCGTTGCTTTGCCCACCAGCGCGCGCCGGCATACACGATTGTCGTCCACAAGGGGATGAGCACCACGAGGCCGAGCAGGGCATGCGTCACACTGCGGTGGTGGATCATGTTCGTCGGTTTGTCGCAGAATCCGAGGACGATGTTCTCGAAGTCCGGGAAATTGGCCGCGAGGGCGAGCGCAATCGGTGCCACCGGCGATACGCGTCCCAGCCGTGTTTGCGCCAGCGTCGTTCCAACCAAGGTGTGCGTGATCGTGTCCATGTTTTTCCGTAACGGTGGCGAGTCAGCGTCGCCCCACGCTTTGAGTGTAGTCTTGTGAAGCGGATGTGGTGGGGTTTTGCTCGCACGTGGCGTTACCAGGGGCGCTCAGCATGCTCAATCCGGCAGGGGGGCAGGCTCTTGAGGAATCGCCGCCCGTAGGGCTTGCGTACCACGCGCGGGTCGAGGATCACGACGATGCCCCGGTCCGACCGACTGCGGATCAGCCGGCCGAATCCCTGGCGGAACTTGAGCACGGCCTCGGGGAGTTGATAGTGGTTGAACGGGTTTTTGCCCTTGCGGCGAATCAAGTCGATGCGCGCTTCGACGGTAGGGCGGTCGGGTACCGCGAACGGCAGCTTGACGATGATGACGTTTGAGAGCGCTTCGCCGACGACATCCACGCCTTGCCAGAAACTGTCCGTGCCGAAGATCACTGCCCGTTCCGTCGCGCGAAAGCGTTCCAGCATTTTGGAGCGTGGCAGTGCGTTCCCCTGCTCGAGGATCGTATAGTCCTCCACCAGGAGCTCGTCCCGTACCAGCCGTGCCACCGCGGCGAGCATCTTATAGCTGGTGAACAACACGAAGGCCCGGCCTTCCGTTTGCCGCAGGTAGTGCACGATGGCCCGGGCGGCCGCCGCGACGAAATCATGCGTGGCCGGGTCCGGCATGCCTGCTTCGATATGCACGGTGACCTGGGTTTGGAAATCGAACGGTGACCCCAGCCGCAGCGCCTCGGCCGCACCGACGCCGAGCTGCTCGCGCAAATAGCCGAAGTCGTGGTCATCGTCACTGACCGCGATGGTGGCGCTTGTGAGGATCGCGCTGTATACGCGTGAGAACAGCAGGTCATGCAGGATGGGTCCGACATCCAGCGGCGCGGCACACAGGGAGACGCGTGCTGACTTCGCCGCCTCCGCCTCGACCCAGTAGACGTGTTCGTCGTAGGCCTGTGTGAGCAGCCCCGCGACAATCTGTGCGTGCTCCGCGGACCGCTCCAGCAGGGCGCCCAGCTCAAAACGATCCTCTTCCCGCGGCAGAGCACGTTTCAGTGGTTCCAGTCCTTTGGCCACCTCGATCAGCGCCGGCGACAGGTCATTGCGTACCTCCGGCTCGCGCACCAGTCGGCCATTGGACCGCCCCCGGGTCCGATGCCAGTTGTGCAGGTCGTTGAAGAACTGTGTTGCCGCGGATTGCGCCTGCATCACCTGGTTCCGTTGCGCTTGTTCACCCACCGATGCGAGAAAGCCCTTGCCCGTGCGCTCGTTGAACAGACTGCCCAGTGTGTGATGCACATGACTATTGGACACCGTGAGGCCGATCTGGCCGGTCGCCACCTGCTCCAGCGTGTGCGCCTCATCGATGATCACCAGGTCGTAATCCGGCAGTACGTTCGCGTTGTCACGGCGCAGCATGAGGTCTGCGATCAAGAGGGCGTGATTGACGACCAGAATGTCCGCCAGCGTCGCCCGCCGACGGGCCTGTTGATAGAAGCACTCGTTGTAGGTGGGACAGCGCCGCCCGAGACAGTTGTTGTGCTCGCTGCGGACCTTTTCCCACACCTCGAACGGCGGCGACTCGGGCAGGTCGCTCAGTGAGCCGTCTTCGGTCTCGTACGCCCAATCCTCAATTGCGTGCAGGGCGCGCCGCAGGTACATGTTCGGAAATACCGTCTTCTGACGACTGCTGGCACCTTTCAACCGCCGCAGGCTGAGGTAGTTGTGTCGCCCCTTTACGAGCTCGGCGCTGAATGGCACGTCGAGTGCGTTCTGCAAGAACGGAATGTCCTTGTGAATGAGCTGTTCCTGAAGGGCGATCGTATGAGTGCTGATCACCACGCGTCGCTTGTGCTCGACAACCTGCTCGATCGCCGGCAGCAGGTACGCGAAGGTCTTTCCGACGCCGGTGCCGGCCTCGACGGCGAGATGATGTCCGTCCGCGAATGCCCGCGCCACGGCGTCGGCCATCTCCCGCTGCTGCGGGCGCGCCTCGAAACCCGGCAGGTGCCGGGCGATGCAGCCGTCATCTGTCAGCCAGTCGGTACCGAGCAAGTGCAGCCTCCGGAATCATGCGCCGCGACATGGTCCGTGATGGTCGCCAAGTGACCTTAGCGTGAGCCCGCCGCATTCGCAAAGTGCGATTCGCCATTGGCTCAGGGGATGCTATTCAGCGGTTCAGTTCGCGCACGAAATCCCACGCGAACAGAACCGTAATGGTCAGCGAGGCCACCACCACAACTGTCCCAAATGCCCCCACGAAGAGACGCCCGCTGATCCAACTCCCCCGCATGGTCGCGAGAATGTGTGGCCGAGCCAGTACGAGCATGCTGATAATCAGCGCTCCGGATGTCAGCGGCACGGTCAGCGAATGCAAGTAGCTGTAGATCCACGCCGCCCGACTCACTTCCTGTTCCCGCCCCGTTACCGAGTGGATGAAGTGGCCGCGCACCTTGTAGACGACTTCCGGTGCACCGTCGGCCCCAACGATAGTCTCACGGCGCCCGTTGTGCGCATCACCGCCGATGATCGCGTATGTCACCGTATAGGCCAGGTAGTTCAGCAACCCCAAGGCAATGATCGCGATGCACACCTGGTTTCGTCGCCGACGCGGCGAACGAACAACTGACCGGGCCCCGCCCGCCCGCGCGCCACGTTCCGCATCCATCCCGGCCGCCAGAACACCATCAGTCGGCAAAGAATCGGGTTCGGGTTGTGTGGGATAATTCGGCATGCGAACACGTCGGATCAGGCTCTCCATCACAATTGTCTGCGAAACGCCTGATCATGTCCACGGCGTGAGCAAGTGACGCGTGGCCGACGCCGATTTCTTTCCGGCTTTTCAACGTGGTTTCGTAGCACCTGTTGGATATACGAACCTGCCGCCCGGATGAAGCGTACGTCGTCCCTCTTGCCTCGGCACCTGGCACACAAGTAGCATGTGAAGTGGAGCAACTGGTGCCGCTTGGATGCACCAGTGGCTGCTCTGATCAGATCCCGGGCACTCGGAAACGGGGAACGAGCATGCTGAGTTGGCCCAACAACCCGCCACGGTTATCGGGACGTTGGCTATGGTGCGCGTCGCTATTGGCCATTCACGCTTGCACAGCCCACAGTGCCTTCGCCGACGGCAAGTTCTTCCCCCACATCGAGGCTGCTGACGATCCGACGATCCGCTCGCAACACGCCGCAATCATCTACCGTGACGGCATCGAGACGCTCATCGTTCAGTCGGACGTGGAGGCTACGGATGAGACCTTCGGTTGGCTGCTGCCGGTTCCTGCCGAACCGACCGCCGTCGAAGCCTGCCACCCGCTCGTCCTGAAGGCCCTCAACCACGCCCTTCAGCCGGACTTCGTGCAATTGCCGCGTGCGCTCCTGTTCGGCATGGTGTTGCTACTGCTCCTGGTTGGGTGGCACTGCGTTGATGTGACCCGTCGACGGAAGGCGGTGACTACCACTTCGCCGGGCCGCATCACAGCGCTGATCATCGTGATCTTGTTTTTCCTGTTGGTTCTGCCGACGCTCAGCGAGCGCGGCGCGGCTGGCGTCAATGTGCTGCAAACCAAACAGGCGGGCATCTACGATATCGCGGTGATCAAAGGTGATACCGCAGAGGCTGTGCAGGACTGGCTCGCGGCCAACGATTTCGTTTGTTCTTCAGCGGAAAAGGCTGCGATTACGGAGTACGTGACGGCAGACTGGTGCTTTCTGGCGGCCAAGGTCACGCCGGATGCGCGTGGCACCGCAACACATCACCCACTGATAGTCACCTTCCCCGCCGCGCAGGCTGTTTATCCCATGCGTCTCACCGGCGTGGAAGCCGAGCCGATTCAGCTCGATCTGTTCATCATTGGCGATCGCCAGGCCACCGCACAGGGGATGCAGACCTGGGTATGCGACGCGCTTGTAAAGGACACGCGCAGCCACGGTTTTGAGGAGTATCTCATCGACATCCCGCCGCGGTTTGAGACGTCCCATGGGCACGGGCGCATTGCATCGCCCGCACTGGCCGGGCTGATCGCGGAAGGCGACCGGATTACGCGACTCCATGGCCGCCTGAGCGTGGAGGACATGCAGGATGACCTGCGAATCGGCTGGCGTGCGCCCCACTTCACTCAGGCGCGCGTTTACGGACAAACCGACGCCCTGATCCGCAGCATGAGCATCGCGCTGGGGTTCTTCGCCTGCGGACTGCTGGTGATCACATGGCATGCCCGTCGGACAAACCGGAACGGTCTTCAACCGCTGCTCACACTGCTGGCGTTGACCATGCTGGTTGGCGGCGGGCAGTATGCGCTGCTCGACGTCGTGCCGACCCGTACAGACGCGCTGCCGCGGTGGATCTTGACGCACCGTGCGTTGTTCACGCACGCGGTTGCGCTTCAAGAAGTGGTTGCCGCCGTTGATGAAGAACTGGCTTTTCCAGAGGCGTACCGGCAGACCATTGACGAGCAGCGGAGTTTCATCAGGTACGAGGAAGATCCTGCGCAACTCGACCACGCTGGCGACTACGCCATTGCGCCGAGCCGTGACGGCTGGCGTCTGATGCTCATCGACGGCTTCTACACTCCCATCGCCATCCACATCGACGAGCAGGGCGTGCCCCGCCGTGCGGAGGCCACCGAAGATTGACGCGCACAACGAGTCGGTTCGTACGTCAGTGCTTGTTGTGCAGCAGCGCCAGCACTTCACTGCGCGTGGCCTGGTTGGTGTGCATGATGCCGCGCAGCGCCGATGTCACCATGACGCTCCCCGGCTTCTTCACCCCACGGCACGTCATGCAGGTATGCACCGCCTCGATCACCACGGCACAGCCCTTCACGTGCAAGCGTTTGGCGAGCACGTCGGCCACTTGTGACGTCAGCCGCTCCTGTACCTGCGGCCGATGGGCAAACACGTCCACGATGCGTGCCAGCTTCGAGAGCCCCAGTACCTTGCCGCCCGGAATGTACGCAATGTGGGCCCGCCCCTCGAACGGCATCAGGTGATGCTCACACATGCTGTTGAACGGAATATCCCGCAGGATCACCATTTCGTGGTGATCCTCATCGAACGTCGCCTTGAAGTGCTCGTCCGGCGTCTGGTGCAGCCCCTGAAACAGCTCCGCATACATGCGGGCGACCCGCGCGGGGGTGTCGCGCAGCCCTTCCCGCTGCGGATCCTCGCCGACTGCGATCAGGATTTCGCGCACCGCCGCCTCAATCCGCGGCAAGTCGATCGGCAGTGTTGTGGCAGCCCGTTCCTCATCCATCGCTGATAATTCGCTCCATACGGCTCGCACCGTCCTTCGTGGGCTGCGCTGGCGTCATGCGCCGCGGCTCAGGTACTCAATGAGCAATCGCACGCCGAAACCCGTGGCGCCCTTGCCGGTCACGCCCTGGCCATTGTCGTCGTTGGCCACCGCGGCGATGTCCAGGTGCGCCCACGGGGTGTCCTTCTTGACGAATTCACGCAAAAACATGCCGCCCACAATGCAGTGTGCCTCGCGCTTGGTGGACGAGTTCGCGATATCGGCCTCGGTGCTCTTGAGCAGATCCCGATAGTCATCCCACAGCGGCAGCCGCCACAGCCGCTCATGCGTTCGCCGGCCGGCCTCACCGAGTTCACCGATCAGGGCATCGTCATTGCCCAGCACGCCGGCGGCCGCCTTGCCCAAGGCGATCCCCACCCCGCCCGTCAGCGTGGCCACGTCGATCAGCGTCGTCGGCTTGAGCTTCTGCTGGGCATACCACAAGGCGTCCGCCAGAATAAGTCGCCCCTCGGCGTCGGTGTTGATGACCTCCACCGTCTTGCCACTCATCATCGTGAGAATATCGCCGGGCTTATACGCCTTATCGGACACCGCGTTTTCGGCGGTCGGGATCAGCCCGATCACATTGCACGGCAGCTTTAACTCGGCCGCCGCCTTCACCACGCCGAACACCGTGGCCCCACCGGTTTTGTCAAACTTCAACCCTTCCAGTCCCTGGCGTGGCTTGATGCAGTAGCCGCCCGTGTCAAACGTCACCGCCTTGCCCACAATGACGGTATTCGCCCGGCTGCGCGGCGCGCCCTTGTATTCGAGTTGAATCAGACATGACGGGTGTGCGGCTCCCTGACCGACGGCCAGCAGCCCGTTCATCTTCATCTGCTTGAGTCGCTCGGCATTGAACACCGTGCACTTGATGGACTTGACTTGGCGCGCGAGGCTGCGGGCTTCGGAGGCCAGCGAAGCGGGCGTAATGATATTCGCCGGTTCATGGGCGAGTTGCCGCGTGTAGTTCACGCCGTCCGCGAGTGTCAGGGCACGCTTGGCGTCCTGCACCGCATGTCGTACATGCGCCGCCTCACCAGCCCGGAATTGCACGCGGACCCGCGTTGGCTTCTTGTTATCAGCCTCCTTGTAGGTCTCGAAGCGATAGCCCGCCAGCGCCATGCCCAACGACCACTGTGCAATTGGGTCTTCGATGTCCAGCGCCATCAGCCCGTCAAGCCACAGCGTGGTGCTGGTAAGCTGCTCGCCGATCAGCCAGCGCGCGGCGCTGGCGGCCGCCTTGCGCACAGCCTGCCCGCGCACGTCCTGCATGGTGCCCAGGCTGATGATGATCACGCGTTTGCAGGCCCCGCTTCGGGCGGTGTGCGCGAGTTGCCCCACTTCCTCGCGGATGGCCTTGGCGCCCAGCAGTTCCGATACGGCGTCGTCGCACAGCTTGTCGAGCCGCGTCACCATCTCCATGGGTGGCTGTGGTTTCGCCGCCAGCGGCACCAGCAGTACATCGCCTTTGACCGCCCCCTTGCCACCGGCCGATATCTCAAACGCAGTCCCTGAGCGTTTCATGCGTCTCCTCGTTGCCCATGCAAGTCTCTTGCTATCCAAACGGCAAGTGGGCAAGGTACCGCGCCGCGCACCCGGAGGAAAGTTGTCGGCGTCGTTACAGCAGCCGCAGCAGCTCTGCGGGACGATCGACGATTTGTCGCGCTCCCGCCGCGGCGAGCTCCACTCGGTCTCGAAAGCCCCATGTAACCCCGACACCCACGGCCCCGGCATTGGCCGCTGTCAGCATGTCCGTGGCCGTATCACCAACGAGCCAGGTGTCCCCGACGCCGACGTCCATTCGCTCGCAGACCCCCCGCAGAGTTGTCGGATCGGGCTTTCGCACGCCGCCGAGTAGCTGCCCTTGCACGACTTCGAAACACCCCGCCGGCCAGAATGCCGCCACGACACGCCGCGTCAGATCGTGGGGCTTGTTGGAGAGGACTGCCAGTCGAATTCCCCGTAGTCGAAGTGTTTTCAGCACCTCTGGTAGTCCGGTAAAAGGCCGTGTCTTGCGTACGGCGCGCGTGCGATAAACCGCCCGGACCAACTCTGCCATCCGCGTGACGAGATGCGGGTGCGTCTGCCCGATGGCCTTCTCACACAGTCGGGGCAATCCCTCGCCGGCGAGTTGTCGATAGCTGTCAGGCGGGAAAGGCGGCAGTCCCAGCAGCGAAAGTGTGGTATTGCATGCGTCGGCGATATCCGCGAGTGAATCGACCAGGGTGCCGTCCAGATCGAAGACGCAGCATTGAGGTCTTGGGAGCGATTCCGTCATGAAACCTCCAGCTTATCGGGTCCGGCGCTGGACACCGCAACCGGTTGACAGCAATACTCTATAATGAATGGCCGATGGTAGGAACGGATGGTCTGCAACCTGCCTCCGATGCTCGACTTGGGAGATTGCCCATGTTTTCCCGTACCCTTGCGTGCTTTCCGCCGCTGGTGCTGGTGATGTTGCTCACGGTCTCGGCCGCTGCCCAACAGGACAGAAAGTCCCGCCCGGCGCCCGGATACAGTTCGCTGATCAACATTCCGGCGCTGATCGACAACCATGCCCGCCTGCTCGCACGTCGCTACGACCTTTCGGACGATCAAGCTCTCTTCACCGAGGAGTTCCTGCGTCAACGCACCGAGGAGTTCCTTGCTGTGCATGAGGACGAATTGTATGGCCTCGTCGATGACCTCTTCGCCGCGCGGTCCGGGCAGGAACTCGGTGGCGAAGCGGCGGCCGATTGGGGTCAGCGAGCGCTACCCCTTTATGAAGAAGCCAAGCTGCTGATCATCGCGGGCAACGAGGAGTGGCGGGAAATCCTCACGCCGGAGCAGCGTGAGATTCACGACCGCGATCTGGCGGACATGTACGAGCAGTTTGACGTGACGGAAGAGCATCTGGAACGCGTTGCCGCGGGCGATATGACCCTCCGCCAGTTCCTCCGCGGTACACGTGAAGCCGCCCGTCGGTCACGGCAGCAGCAGGCCAAGACCCCGGCGCGCGAAGCTGCCGACACCAAGTCGTCCCCGGGCAACTCACGCGTGTCCGAGCGACCGCGACGCACGTCGCGCCGCGGCGGGGATGTTGTGACGCCGCCCGGTCGACGTCCTGACCGCACGCGGCGCACGACGCCGCGGCGTCCACGCGGGAGAACCAGCCCGCGTGTTACGGGTGGTTCGGACTACGAGAGCCAGTGGGAGGCGTATGTCCGCCAGTTCATCGAGCGGTACAAGCTCAACGAGGGCCAGATTCAGCAGGCGGAGGGCTTGCTGAAGGACTGCAAGGAGCTTGCCGAGCGCTACGTGCAGCGCAGCAAGTCGCAGCTGGAGCGCATCGACAAGGAAATGAAGGACCTGGCCAGCTCGCAGGACAAGGACAAGCTCAAGGAGATGAACCGCCTGAAAGAGCGGCGGGACAAGCTCCTGGCCCCCGTCAATCGCATCTTCGAGTCACGCCTCAAACCGCGCCTCGAACGGTTGCCAACCAGCGCTCAGCGCCGCGAAGCGGAAACTTCCAAGAAGACGCCTCCGCGCCGCACGCCGTCCCGAAACCGCGACCGAGACCAGGACGACGACAACGACGACAACTAAAACTAACGCTTCCCCCGCCCATTCTTACTGGGCATAATACCCAGCGTCCGCGCGGTCCTGGCGAGCAGGAATTGCGCGAGCCGCGCGTTGTTTCGTTGCGTCTCAATACGAAACTCCCGCCCGCACGTGACCGATAGATACCCACGGGCGGTGACCGGACAACATGGACCGCGCGCGGTGGCCGTGGCCGCCGCTGGAGAACGAAACAAGGAGAGTTTCATGCGTGCGATGTTTCGACGCGCTCGTACCTGGGCGATGATCTCGGCCGCCGGTGGCAGCATGTTTGCCTTGGAAAGCTGCGACGCCACCGTGCGTGACACGGTCCTCAACGGGGTGGGCACGGCTGCCACCACCCTGTCGACCACGTTCATCGATGCGACCATTCAATCACTGATTGCGGAAGAAGAGGAAGCGACGTCGACGGTGCGGGTCTTCGACAAGTTCGACCAGCCGATCTTCGCTTAGTCCAACCGCCGCCCCGCGTGGCTACCCAGATGCGCGCGCGGTTCATCGACCAGTTTTCCCCCGGCCGGGATGCAGCACGCCTGCGCCCGGCCGGCTTCGCATGATTCCCCCGTCCGACCTACCTGACCCGCGGCGAACTCGTCGCCGTATTCGCGTTGCGCTGCGAACTGCCGCGCCCGGCCGCGGCCAATTCGATCGCCAGTTCGACGGCCGCCCGCATGCTGCCACAGTCCGCCCGATTCTTCCCGGCGATGTCGAACGCCGTCCCATGATCCGGACTCGTGCGCACTCCCGTCAGCCCCAGCGTCACTTGCACTGCCTTGGCAAACGCATTCATCTTTATCGGAATCAGCCCTTGGTCGTGATACATTGCCACCAGTCCGTCATAGCGCTCCGCAATGTGCGGCACAAACGCCGTGTCCGGCGGCAGGGGACCGTCTACCCGGATTCCGGCGTTTCTTGCGAGCGCCAGGGCCGGCTCGATGATCCGCTCTTCTTCATCGCCCAGCAGTCCACCCTCGCCAGCATGCGGATTCAGGCCCAGCACCCCGATTCGCGGCTTCGCGATGCCGAACTGCTCCCGCAATGCCTTGTCCAGCAGGTCGATCGGCTGATGCACGAGCCCGATCGTGAATCGATTCCGCAGTTCGAACAGGGGCAAGTGATCGGACGCAAGCGCCACCCGTAAGCGCCCCGCCACGAACATCATGTTGATTCGCCGCACCTCAAAGCGCCGCAGCATGTAATCGGTATGCCCGTGGTAGCGGTGCTTCGCGAGGTGCCAGCTTTCCTTGCAGATGGGGCCGGTAACCAGCCCGTCGATCGTTCCCAAATGCAGATGCCGCAGCCCCTCCTCGACAAAACGAAACGATGCATGTCCGGCCACGAGATCCGCACTGCGCCGACCATTTACCCGCACAGGCTGCAACTCATCAAAATCCGCCAGCAGCACGCCCGTGCCGACGCGAATCCGCTGATCGTAAGGCTCGCGCCACCAGAAGGAGTTGATCTCCGCCACATCAGCGGCAACTTCCATCACGTCGTGCATGCCGAAGATTACGAATCGTGCCCGACCCCGCAGGGCCGGGTCAGCCAACGCCTTGACAATCACCTCCGGCCCCACGCCCAGCGGATCGCCCATCGTGATGCCGATGAGCGGCCGATCCATCGACGTACCGGATCTGGGCGCCGTCACGCGATAAACCCGCCTTCCTGAAGCTGCTGCCACGTCAAACCGGCCTGCATCATTGCCGCGCTCCCCGAGCCCGTGATGCTGGCCAATCTCTGCCGCACGAGTCGAGCGAGAATATCGGTCTCAATGTTGACCGCATCACCCGGTTGGCGATGTTGAAGCACCGTCTTCTCGAGGGTGGTAGGCACGAGCGCGACCGAAAAGCGACTCGCCTCCAGGTCTGCCACAGTAAGACTCGTACCGTCAATCGCAACTGAGCCCTTCGGCGTAACCAGCGGCAGGAGCGCCGCATCAGTCTGTACCCACACTCGCCATTCGCCCGCGTTGCGGTCTACGGCGTCAATCTTCCCGATGGCATCCACATGGCCCTGTACGAAGTGGCCGTCCAGCGGGTCGCCGACCCGCAGCGACCGTTCCAGATTCACCCGCGCGCCGGGTGCCAAGCGGCCGAGCGTCGAGCGCGACCAGGTCTCCGGCACCACGTCAAACCCGACCTGGGAACCGCTTCGCGCAGCCAGGGTCAGGCATACGCCATTGACCGCCACACTCGCGCCAAGCTGCACGTCGTTCAGCAAATCGCCCGCGTCGAGGTCGAGGCGGTGAGCCACCGTGGCGCCGTGACGGCGCGGTGTCCGTTCGACGTTTATTACGCTCCCAACAGCCTGGATAATCCCGGTAAACATGTACTCGCATCATTGCTGGTCGGTCGCAGTTGCGTTCCACAGCCAACGCGACCGGGGGACAACTGCACCGGCCCGACTCACGGGCGCAAGTGAGTATAGTAAACGAAAGGAACACCCTCACGCAAAGTGAAGGTGTTCCCAAGTTTTTGTCTGCGCGGTGTTTAACGTGTGATGCCGCAGTCGAACCGCGGGCGCCGACCAACTGCCTAGTACAGGCCCGCTTCCTGCGCCTGCGCCGCAACCGCGTCCAGGTTCGCCGCCAGCGCTTCGATCACCACCATCAGCTCTTCCGACACTTCGATCTGCTCGAGATCCAGCGCCTCGAGGTCGGCACGGCTGGTGATGCCTTGCTCGGCAATGATGTCGATCAGCTCCTGTGCCTGCTCCGTTTCGAGGTGGGGAATGTCCAGATTCGAGTAATTGATCAGAAAATCAGTGACAGCCTGAACCTCATTCGCGCTCAAACGATCAAGCTGATCGTTGCGAATGTCCAGGGCACCGCTGCCCAGATCCACCAACTCCTGGATCTGGCTCGTTACGCCGCAGCCAGTCAGGGCGACGCTCAGCGCTATTGCGCCGACGGTAGCAAGCATCAGTTTCTTCGCGAGCATGTCATCATCTCCTCAAGGCAGTTCGGGTAACAGGAGGTCCGGATCGAATTCGATGAACGCGAGTTCCAGAACATCGTCCGGAATATTCGCTGGGACGCTGCCGCCCGAATCGTCCAGGTACTCCGCGAGTTCCTCGGACGAGTTCAGGTTGTTGGCGGTCAGGAAGCTCACAATCGTCTGAGCTTCATCGTCCGCCAATTCGACGTCGAGTTCATCGTCTTCATCGGCTGCGCTCGCCGCATCGACATAAATCTGCACTTCATCAGGTGTCAGGGCGGTAAAATCATCCCCTGCGATCTTCTCATACGCACTCCGTAGATCTCCGCCATACTGATTTCCCAACCGCTCGTCCTGTAACAACGCGTTGACGATCCGTGGCGTCAGGCCGAGGGCGACCAGTTCCTCTCGCTGCTGCTGAACCGTGAGTCCGTCGTCGTTCCGTATCAGGTTGACGTCGAAAAGGGTCACGCCCGCATCATCATTCAGGTTTTCGTCCGGGCAGCCGCCGAGGAGCAGGCCGCACGTGAGCAACGTGGTCGCAATGAGCAGTGTTCGCATGAGTAGGGACTTTCTTTCTTCTGCCGCCCAGATGATCGGACGCCTTACGCACCGCCGCGCAAAACCTACGCGCCCGAGTTGAATAACGGTATCATAGGTATCGGGCGTTGCGGCCTACAACCCCCAGCCGCACTGGCTCGGGAGCGCGTACGACACTCGCGGCACCCCCTGGGTCGAACCTCCGGAGCTTGACATGCGCGTCGCAATCGTTGGCTTCCCCTTTTCCGGCAAGTCGAGCCTGTTCATGGCCGTTACCGGCCTCGATCGCTCGCACCTCAGGCCTGCCGAGGAGACCATCTCCGGCGTCCACATCCCCGAACCGCGCCTCGACATCCTCGAACAGATCTTCAAGCCCAAGAAGCGCACCGCAGCCACCATGGACTTCGTGGATCTGCCCGGCAGCGCCGAAGGCGACGTCGAGAAAGCCGGCCTCGAGAAACACCTGCCGACTCTCCGCCAGATGGATGCCCTGGTGCTCATCGTCCGCGCCTTCGACAATCCCGCCGTTCCGCCACACCGCAATCGCATCGACCCGCAGGCCGACCTGCGCGAGCTGCGCGAGGAGATGCTCATCGCCGATCTGGCCATCTGTGCCAACCGCGTCGAGAAGCTCGAGAAGGCCGTCACCAAACCCACCCGCGACCGCGATCACCAGAAGCACGAGCTTGACGTCCTCAAGCGCTGCCAGGAGGCCCTGGAGAACGAGAAACCACTCAGCAGCGTCATTCAACCCGGCGAAGAGGAAAAACTCCTCCGCAGCTTTGGCTTTCTCACGCGGAAGCCGGTTCTCTCCGTCATCAATATCGACGAGGAGCAGATTGGCCAGGACCCACCATTCCGCGATTCCGACGCCGTCGCCACGCTGCCCATCTGCGCGGGCATCGAAGCCGAGATCATGCAGATGGATGCGGCCGACCGCCCGTCCTTCATGCAGGACTATGGTCTTGGCGCCCTGGCCCGCGACCGCCTGATCCGCGCGTGCTTCGATGCCCTCGGCATGATCTTCATGCTCACCGCCGGCCCGGAAGAGGTCCGCGCCTGGCCATTGACCAGGGGGACAACCGCCGTGGAAGCCGCCGGTCGTATCCACACCGATCTCGCCCGCGGTTTCATCAAGGCTGAGACCGTCGCGTACGAAGACCTGCGGCAGGCCGGCTCCATGCGCGACGCCAAAGCCGCCGGCACCGTCCGTCTCGAACCCAAGAACTACGTGGTGCAGGATGGCGACGTCATTACCATCAAATTCAACGTATGACCCTGGCATTCGCCGTCTCGCCACTGTCCCGCCCGTTAACCAGTGATCTGTCGGAGCCATACATCATGCGCGCGTGGATCTGCCTGACCCTGCTGCTCCCGCTCACCTTGCCGGCCACAAGTGTCGCCGATGACGTCTCACAGGCTGACCTGCTGCGACGCCTTATCGACGTGAACCATCTCGTCACGCCGCCGCCCGCCGGCGAGCGCACGCGTATGTTCTCCAGCTACGATCGCCGCTCCCGAATCGATGGCGATGGCAACTACGTCAACTGGGACGCCAACTACGACCGCGCCCAATACCTCCGTCAGACCGATGACGGCTGGGATGTCATGGCCGACGTTACCGGTCCCGGCGCCATCACGCGCCTCTGGTCCGCCAACCCCAACGGTGACATCCGCTTCATCCTCGACGGCGACGTCGTCATCGACACCACCTTCCAGCGCCTCATGTCGGGCCAGCTCGAACCTTTCACGGCGCCCCTCGTCTTTCGCGGCCTGAATCACTACTTCCCCATCGGCTTCAGCGAGAGCGGCCTCGTCCTCTGCCGCGACAGCGATTCGTACTACCAGATCAACGTCGTCGAGTTTCCGGACGACACGAGCGTCCAGCGCTTCCGTTTCGAGCTTGATGAAGCCGCTCAGACCACGCTGGCTGAAGTGCACGAGACCTTCGAAAACGGCCTGACCCGGCAACAACGCTTCGGCGACAAGCGGCCCATGCCCGTCGCCGTCTTCGAAGCCCTCGCCGGCGGCGACACGCTCAGCGAAACTGTCGACGGTGCCGGCACAATCCGGGCACTCTGCGTCGCGCTGACCGAACGCGCCGATCCGCGCGAGCCCTATGCGCTCCATCAATGCGTGCTACGCGTGTACTTCGACGGTGAAGACGAGCCCAGCATCGATGCGCCCCTGATTGACTTCTTCGGCTCGGGCTTCGACCTCGTTCGCTACAACAGCCTTGCCGCCGGCACCAACCGGGCGCTCCAGATTCCCCTGCCCGATCGTCAGCCCGGCGAAGACCGTTTCATGTATTGCTACTTTCCCATGCCTTACCAGCGTGGCGTGCGCATCGAGATCGAAAATCTCACGGATAGCCGCAAGGACATCGGCCTGCTGCTCTACATGGAGGTTGACACGCGGCGCCCCGACCGCAAGGCCCTGCGCTTCCACGCCCGTTTCCGCAAGGAGGATCCCTGCGAGGTGTTCGACTACCCGATCCTCGAAGCTGCCGGCCCGGGCCGCATCGTCGGCTGCCTGCTCAATGTTGATTGTCCCCGCCGCCAGTGGTGGGGCGAAGGCGACGAGAAGATCTGGATCGACGGCGAGACGTTCCCGTCCTATTTCGGTACCGGCACCGAAGACTACCTTGATGACGCCTGGGGCCTCCACGAGTTCATCGCCCCCGTCGCCGGCGTGACCCGCGCCGGTCCTTTCGGTAAGAACTCCGCCTATCGCTGGCACATCGCTGATGTCATCAACTTCCAGCGCGACGTGCGCTTCACGCTCGAGAACTGGCAGCATGGCGGTGCCAAGGACACCTACTACGCCTCCATCGTGTACTGGTACGCCAGACCCGGCTCAGAGCACTTCTTCGATGATCCCATTGCCCTCGCCGACGTTACCCCGCCTGGCTTGCGCATCCCCGGCGCCATCGAAATCGAAGACCACATCCTCAGCACCGGCTGGGGCGGCCTGATGAAGGAGAAGTACGCCGACGCCGAACTCTCCGGCCAACGCGCCGCCAATATCTACACCGAAGAGCCCGTCGAGATGGTCATACCGTCCGACGCGGAGCAGGTCGCACACCTGAAGCTTCGTGTCAACCCCGCCCGCTCCTTTGAGCGAATTGAGGTGCGTAACGCGGACGGCCGCCTCATCGGGACCGTTGACTACGCGCGGCACGAAGACGGCCTCTACGACGTCGGCATCATCAAGCTCGAGAAGGGCAACAACCCGCTCAGCGTGCTCTGCACTCGCCGCTCCGTCCTCGACTGCTGGATCCTCGAACCCGTCCCCCGCATCAACCGCGGTCCCGAAGGCGAGGATCTAACCGTCATCACGCCCCACATCGACACCCGCGTCGAATACGGTACGCTCGACTTCTCCGCCGGCGGTCAATTGGTGCTGGAGTTTCAACAGCCCGGGCAGATCGTCGAACTCGAACTCCCTGAGCGACCGGATGCCGAGGTCGTAGCACTCCGTTTTCACATCACAACCGGCCCGAACTACGGCCGTGTGCAGGCGCTGCTGAACGGCAATCCCCTCGGCGATCCCATCGAATGCTACGACGGCATCCTGGCCCGCAAACGCGTGTACCTCGGCTCGGTTCCGCTCGGAACCGGCGTCCCGCGACTCGCCTTCCGGGCGTTGGAGCCCGATCGCAACGCCCAAGGCCACCTCTTCGGCCTTGATGCCGTTGAGTGGCTGCCCGCCGCCGGCCCCCACGCCCTCGAATGCGAGCACCTCGTGGTGGACGCTCATCATGGGTCCCATCATGGGGTACAGCCGATCGGCGGTGCCAGTGGTGGGGAGCATATCTGGTGTCAGGCGACTGAGCCTGGCGCCTGGATCGAGCTCAACCTACCCGTTGGCGCTCCTGGCAAGTACCGCCTCACCGCGGTCTACACCCGGTCCTTCGACTACGGAATCGTGCAAGCATCCGTAAAGGGCGCGCTTGCCGGTCCGGCCACCGACACTTACGCCAAGGAGATTATCCCCGGACTCCGAGTCGACCTCGGCACATTCGAGCTGCTGGCAGGGGACGTCCCGGTCCGATTCGAGGTCGTCGGCCAGAGCGATCGGTCCCCCGGTTATTTCTGCGGCCTGGACGCGATCCTGCTGGAGCCCGTCCGATAAACTGAACCGCTCCCGAGGCGTCGGCGGCCCCTCGGTCCGCATCCCGTCCGTGTGTCTTGCGAGTTGGCGGGCGGCGATAATTTTCGCTTCGTCGTATCGCCACAGCCGTGTTACACTACTCGTTTACCGGCAATCGACGCGGAACACGTCGGCCGTCACTCTGTGGCGGCCCGCAACCGTATGTACCGTAGCCGATTGCATGCCGAAGTCGTCTACGTGAGGGACATACAAGATGCTCAGTTATCGAACGATTACGCAAGCGACTCTCCGATCCGTCGTGGTCTGGCTGGTCGCGCTCGGTGTCAGCCTGACCATCGGCTGCGCCACCGCATCAAGATCAGACCAGGGATCTGAGCGGTCTGCGACGGCTGCTCCGAGCCACAGCGCTGCCGACCGCGTTCAGCCCGTCTACACGCCCGGCGACGAGGATCCGCCTGCCAAGCCGGACAAGCCCGAACCCAGCCGGGGAAAGGACGAGCGCACAACTGCTGATCAGCCTACGGACGACCAGGACGAGAAGGTCCGGCCCAGCACGGAAGAGCAGCGACAGAAACTCATCGAGCTGATCAAGAAGCAGGCCGAGGCGGCCCGCGCTCGACAACGCGCACAGCAACAGAAAGGGACAGCCCCGAAGAAACCGCCGGTTCCCGGCAAAGATGCCGCCAAGCCCGGCGCCAAGCCGGAAACTCCGACGCAACGGACTGCCCAGCGCGGCAAAGGCGGCTGTGGCGACAAGAACCAAACGAATCCGAATCTGACACCCTCGCCGGAAGACCAGCCGCAACCGAAGCTGGTCTGCGAGAAGGCGGAAGTGAAGGACGTCGAAGTCTGGCAGGGCGAGAAGGCCGTCTTCAAGTACGTGCTGGCCAACAAGGGGGAGGCACCACTCAACGTCCTGTTAAAGGGTGGGTGAGGTGTCCACATCAGCGGTCGGTCCGACCGCACCATCCAGCCCGGCGCAGAAGAAGAAGTCGCTTTCGAGGTCCGCACCAGCCGTCGCAGTGGCACGCTCAAGAAACGCTTCTCCGTCCGCACCAACGATCGGACAAAGCCGGTCTTCTATCTCAACGGCGAGGCCAACATTCTGACAGCCATGGTGGTCGAACCACGGACCATCAGCTTCGGGCGCGTCAATCGCAATGACGGCCCCCAAACCAAGATCATCAAGCTGACTCGTGGCGACGGTGGCCCCATCCATCCGAAGATCGAATCCACCGGCCACGAGAACGTCGCGGCCGAGGTCAGGGAGATCAAGGCCGGTGAGGAGTACGAGGTCGAAGTGACCATTAAGCCGCCGTGGCCAAACGGCTACCTCCGCGGCCAGATGAAGTTCGACACCGGCATCGAAGACGGTTCGACGCAGGAAATCACCGTTTACGCCAGCATCCCGCCGCGCCTGCGAGCCAATCCGTCCCGGATCCTCGTGCGCCGCGGTCAGGAGGAGCCGCAGGAACTTACCGCACGCCTGATCTGGGATTCCGCCGGACCGGCCAAGGTCACTGATGTGTCCGTTAGCGATCCGGAGCTCAAGGCCACCCTCGAGAAAAAGGACGACCGCCAACTCGTCAAGCTGACGGTCCCGCCGAACTACGAAAGCGACCTGCGCCGCGGGCACAAAGTCATCGTCAAGACCGATGATCCTCAGGTCCCTGAATATGCCATCGGGATTTACGTGACTAACGTCGCCCGCAACCGCGCCAACCGCATTCGCCGCGGAACACTCCAACCCACCAGCCCGCGCCAAGACGGCGCATCCGGTGCGCGGCCGGCGCCAACCAAGAGCGACTTTCGACGCGCCCGACTGGGGCGCGGCGCAGCGGAGGACGAGTCGAGCGCGACCGGCGCCAAGCCGCCAACGCCGGCAAAGCCCGAGAAGCCGGACAAGACCGAACGGCCCGAGAAGCCGGCTAAGCCGGAGGAGACGGCCAGCAAGGAATCCGGCAGTGCGCGTAAGGACGAGTAGGGGGCTGCCGCGCTCGGGTGCCGGAATCGGATCACCCGCGAGCGTCAGGCCGCCAGATGACCGCATGAAGAACGGGCAGCGCGATTGGCGCTGCCCGTTGCTGTTTCGTACCGCTTACCGCTGCGCGTCCACTACGCGGGTGCCGTGACTTCTTCCTCTTCCAGTTTTCGAATGTCCTCAGCCGACGGCTTGCCGAAGTACAGCAGCACCTCGGCCGGACACTTGTCCAGCACTTTCTTGATCTCTTCCGTCTCTTCGCCGGTGTATTTCTCGTAGTCGATGTGGGCGACGTTGCCTTCCACCGCGAACACGTCCGGTGCGAACCGCTGACACATCTTGCAACCGATGCAGCCGACCTTGCACACCGCCTTGACGGCCTTGGCCGGCTCCTTGTTGTTGCAGGCCACCACCAGCATTTGCTCTTGCTTGAAGGGCACCAGTTCGCACAAGTCCCGCGGGCACGCCTTCACGCACGCCCCGCAGCCCGTGCACTTGTCATAATCGACGACCGGCTTGCCCTCGACCATGTGCAGTGCGTCGAAATCACACGCCTTGGCACAGTCGCCGTAGCCCAGGCAGCCGTACACGCAGGCCTGCGTCGTGCCGACCACGTTCGCCTCGACACAGCTCTCGACGCCTTCGTAGGGCACCACGCCCAGCTTGTCCTGCGTCCGGGCGCCGCATTTGACAATCGCCTTGAACGGCGCTGTCTCGACCACCTCAACGCCGAGGATTTCGGCGATCTTGTTGGCCGTCTCCGATCCCCCGACCGGGCAGCCGCTGCACGGCGCCTTCTGTTCGACCACCGCCTTCGCAAAGTCGGCACACCCCGCGTACCCACAGCCACCACAATTGGCCGCGGGCAGAGCTTCGGTGATCTCCGCAATCCGCGGATCCTCGTCCACCCGCAGCTTCTCCTTGGCCACGCCCAACAGCGTGGCGAATACCAGCGTCAGGCCGAACAGCACAATCGCCGCCATTACAATCGTCGTTGCCATCACAGCATCTCCGCCGCGCCGTCAGACGACGCGGTGTCGTTCAGTACTACTTGCCGATGCCCGTAAACCCGGTAAAGGCCAGGGCCAGAATCCCCGCCACCAGCAGCGTAATCCCCGCCCCTTGCAGCGGTTTAGGTACGTCGCTGAAGCGAATATGTTCACGAATCCCCGCCATGATCACGATCGCCAGCATGAAACCGAGCCCGCCGCCGAACGCGTAGATCAGGGCGTTCAGGAACGGCTGCGTCTCCGGCTTCATGTAGATGTACAGGCACGCACCCAGAATCGCACAGTTCGTCGTGATCAGCGGCAGAAACACGCCCAGCGACGTGTACAGCGGCGGGAAGAACTTCTTCAGGTACATCTCCACGAGCTGCACCATGGACGCGATGACCATGATGAACGCCACGTACTGGAGGAAGTTCAGGGCCGCGTGGTTGCCGAACAGCGCCGCGCCCAGCGGATGCAGAATCAGGTGCATGATCGCCCACGTGATCACGCCCGCCATCGTGATGACGAACGTCACCGCACAACCCATCCCGAACGCCATATCGATCTTCCGCGACACGCCCAGGAAGGGGCAGATGCCCAGGAAGCCCTGAAAAACCAGGTTGTTCACCAGTACGACCGAAAGAAAGATGCCAAACATCGTGCCGAGACTCAGGCCTTCCATCTACGCACCTGCCTTTCCACGGTCACGCAGGTAGTTCACTACGCCGACCACCACACCCAGCGTCAGGAACGCCCCCGGCGGCAGGATCATGATGATCCACGCGTGTGTGCCCCACACGTCCGCCGGGATGATCTCCCACTTCATGCCCGGGATCGACAACGTGCCCGATCCCAGAATCTCGCGAATCACCCCGAGAATACTCAACGCCAGCGTGAATCCGACGCCGATGCCCAGCGCATCCAGCAGCGACTTGCCCACCCCGCTCTTGATCGCCACCACCTCCGCCCGGCAGATGATCATGCAGTTCACGATGATCAGTGGAATGAACGCGCCGAGCTGCTTGCTCACCTGATATACGTGCGCCTTCAGCGTCAGGTCGGCGATCGTCACAAACGTCGCGATCGTCAACGTAAAGATCAGAATCCGCACATGCGGCTTGATCTGCTTCCGCAGCAGGCTCGTAATCACGTTGCTCATCACGACCACGAACGTCGCCGCCCCGCCCATCACCAGGGCGTTCTCCAGCGAGTTCGTAATCGCCAGCGTCGGACACATGCCCAGCAACTGCACGAGCACCGGGTTGTTATCCAAAATGCCCGAGCGGAACTGCTGCAATCCAGTCGTTTCGGCTGCCATGCACTGCTTCCTGTCTCTTCAGGATCCGTTTCCGGTTCTCCAATCCACAACTCGGTTGCGACGCCTAACGCGGCAACTTCGGCACAATCCGCGCCAGCACGTCATTGACAATGTCCATCACGTACTGACTCGAATACGTCGCACCCGTAATCCCCTGTATCTCATAAGGCTGGCTCGGCTCGCCCTTCACCAGCTTGAACGGCTTGTCCGTCGCCTTCCCCTCATACTGCAATGGGTAGAAGTTCTCCTGCCCCTTCGTCTCAATCTTGTTGCCGAGTCCCGGTGTCTCCAGGTGTTTGACCACCTTGATGCCGATGACCTCCCCGCCGTCCGGCGTCAAACCCACCACCAGCCGGATCTTGTCGATGAACCCGCCACCCTCATTGACAACCGCCCAACCCGCGAGGTCGCCGTTCTCGTCCAGACAGCGATAGACATCACAGCTCTCAATCTCCAACTCCTCCGGCTTCGCATCCGGGTCGGCCGCCGGCACCACCAGCTGAATTGCGTCCATCAACTCCGCGGCTTCATTCTTCTCGATCTGCGGCATCATGACCGTTTGCGTACCCGCCAGCAGGCATGCGAACGCAACACCCATCGCCAGTACCAGCCAGGATTCATCAACGAACTTCTTCATATGCATCCAGCCCTATTTGCTTCAGGCCAACAGGCCGCCTCACTCTTAAGCCTGTACGTGCCCGCCGAACGGCTTCGGCGTCGTCATGCGCTCGATCACCGGCGTCAGCGAGTTCATGATCAGAATCGCGAACATCAGACCCTCGGGGTACGTTCCGAAGAGCCGAATTACCATGATCAGCAAGCCGACGCCCGCACCGAAGATCAGCCGCCCCCACGGGTTTACCGGCGCGCCCACATAGTCCGTCGCGATGAAGAACGCCCCGAACATGAGCGCCCCGCTCGTCAGGTGATACATGGGCCCTTGAAAGCGGTCCGGTGCCATCAGGTTCGCCAGCCACGCCACCGCCAGCACGACCAGCAATAGCGCCACTGGCTGCCGCCAGTCCGCAATCCCGCGCACGACCAGCCACAGGCCGCAAATCAGCGCCAATAGCGCTGACGTCTCGCCTACGCAGCCGCCGACGTTACCAATCGCCAGCCGCCAGAGGCCCGGCATCTCGCCGCGCACCTCTTCGGCCTGCGCCAGCATTTCGTCCGCCTTGTCGGGTTCCGCCTTCGCCTTCGACACGTACTCGGACACTTTCGCCGCCTGATACAGCGGCGTCGCGGTCGTCACCGCGTCCACGCCCTGCTTCTCGAGTTCCGCTTTCATCGGCGCCGTGGGCACCCACATCGCCATCGCGGCGGGGAAGCAGATCATCAGGAACGCACGCCCGACCATCGCCGGATTGAAGATGTTGTTGCCAATGCCGCCAAAAACCGCCTTGCCGAGCGCAATCGCGATCAATCCACCCATGAATGCCATGTACAGCCGCCCGCCGGTTGCCATCGCCGGCGGCAGCGAAAACGCCAGGATCATCCCCGTCACGACGGCCGATCCGTCGGAAAGCGACGCCTGGCTATGCCCGCGCATCCAGTTGCCAATCGCCTCGGCGACAAGACAGCCAGCGACACAGACGACCGTCAGCAGGATTGCGGAGAAGCCCCAGAAGTAGGTCGCAATGGCGAGCAGCGGCACCATCGCCGCACAGACCTCGAACATGATCCGCTGCGTCGTGGCCCCGGCTGCGAGGTGCGGCGGCGAACTAACCAGGAAACTGCGTGGACCCGCTTCCTTCAGCGGCAACGAACCGGGCTTCACAGCGTCGGGCGTATCACTCATGTAACGCGATTCCTTTCGAGACAGGTTGCGACTGCGCCAACTCACGCCGGCCCATACCGTCGCAACGCAACCCTCGCTACTTCACCAACTCACCATCATGCGGCCATTACTTGTTCTTGACCGTCTGCGCAGTCTGAATCAGACGCCACTGGTTCTTACCCGCGCGGATATACTGCGCCAGCGGAATCTGTGCCGGACACATGAACGAGCAGCACCCACATTCGCAGCACGCCTGCATATCAAACTGATTCGCCAACTCATAGTCCCGATGCTTGATCGCATGCGCAATCTTGGTCGGCGACAAGTACAGCGGACAGTTGTCGATGCAGCGGCCGCAGCGAATGCAGGCCGATTCCTTCCAATGGGCCGTTTCCTGGTCGATCATCACCGTAATGCCGCCCACCCCCTTCGTAATGGGCACATCCAGCGTCGGCACCGTCGGCCCCATCATCGGCCCACCGGCCAAGACCTTGATTGCCTCGGTCGTCACGCCCCCGGCGGCGTTTTCGATCAGATCCTTGAAGCTTGCTCCAATCGGTGCCAGGTAGTTGCCCGGCTTCTGCACGCCGAGCCCCGTCACCGTCACGACGCGATGTGTAAATGGCAGATCCTTGACGACCGCCCGGGCGATACCGTGGGCCGTCGACGCATTCACGACGACCACGCCGACATGCAGCGGCAGACCTTTCGGTGCACTCGGCACCTCACGACCCAGTACCGCGGGGATGAGTTGCCGCTCGCCACCCATGGGGTATTTCGTTGCACAGACCGCCACCTCGATGCCCGGCTTACCCTGGCAGGCCTTCCGCATCGCCTCGATCGCGTCGGGCTTGTTCTCCTCGATCGCAATAATTGCCCGATCCGCGCCGCACGCATGCTTTGCCAGCAGCATGCCGCAGACGATGCCCTCCGGACATTCCAGCATCAGCCGATGATCCGCCGTCAAGTATGGCTCACACTCCGCACCATTCAGCAGCAGCGTGTCCACCGGCTGCTCGGGATTGCGCTTGAGCTTGAAATATGTGGGGAACGTTGCGCCACCCATGCCGACCAGACCGCCGGCGCGAATCTTCGCGATGATCTCCTCGGCGTCGTACTTTTCCGGCTCGACATTGTCCCACGCCCGATCCAGGAACGCCGTCAGGAAATCGCCCGGTAACGCATCTTCTTCGGCCGGTGTCAGCGGGATGGCCTCACAGCGCTTTCCCGCCGGCCCCGGTACCAGCGTCATCGCCGGCATGCCCGTCTTCCCCGCCATGGTGGCATGAATCGGTGCCGAGATTGGATGATCGATCTCAGCAATCACCTGTCCGAACGTGACTTCGTCTCGCGGTTTGATCGTCGGCTTGCAAGGCGGCCCGATATGCTGCGACATCGGGATCAATAGATCCTCTTTGGGCGTAAACACAGAAATCGGCACGCCCTCGGAGTACTTCTTCCGGTGGGGCGGGTGAATGCCGCGCTGGAACGACTTGAGCCCCGAGAGCTTTTCACGCAATACGCTGATCATTCAGCACCTCCGCTCGCCGGCGTCATCTGCCGACAGAGCCAAAGGACGAACCTCGCGAGTCCCACGCCGACGAAAAAGCCGGCCGCCCCGCCACCGAATTCAATCCAGCCGCGGATCACGGAACTGGGCGTCGTGAGGTACCCGTCGATCACATAAGCGGCCCCGATCGCGGTCAGCAACGGCAGGATGAAGACCAGCAGCACGGTCCCGACGAGCGGTGGCCCGCCTCGCAGGGGACCCTTCTCGAACTCCTGCCGCTCGAAAGCCTCCGCCACATGGCAGCCGGCTCCATCGTGACAGTGCCCGCAGCCAAACCAGAACCGCTCCAAGAACTTCATTGAGATACCTGCCAGGTGCAAATTCGCCAGGCGCGCAGACCACGCGCCCGACTTGGGCATTACAGGACAGCAATCCTCATGCCATAAAGGGCGGTATGATACGAGCGGGGCGTCAGTTACGTCAAACATCGTGACCCGCGGGAGATGCGGACACATCCGCTGAACGCATCGACCTTGCTCAACCGAAGTTATGACCGGTCCGCGGCGAAGAAAACCACTTCGGTGGGGCAGATTCCACAATCGCCGTTCACACGGTCCCGGGATCGCTTCAACGCTCACTTCCCGACACTGCCGAACCCGCCGTGGCCGGCAATCCTGCCGGTTCCACGGCCGGTGCTGGCCGTGGTGCCAGCAAGCAAATCGCTATCCCGGTCGCCGTCAGGATCGCAGCACCCACCACCCACGGCAATGCCGGCACACCATGCTCCCCGACGGCATATCCCAGCCGGTCCAGCACCGGCTTCAACCCATCCTCATGCCCGCTCAACACATAGATCCCGTTATGCAGCAGGTGCGCCACAATCGCCGGCCACACCGAGCGATATTGCACCACCAACAGCCCGAACAGCAGCCCCAGTCCGGTCGTAATGAACATCCGGTGAATGCTGTGATGGTTCAGTCCGAACGCGATCGCCACCACGAGCACCGCGCCGACCTTTCCCAGCGCGCCCCGCGTCCCACTCAAGGCAAACCCGCGGAAGAATAGTTCCTCACATATTGCCGGCAACAGCGCCATGAAGAAGAACATCAACGGCGCTGACATCTCCGCCAGCATCCCTTCCATCGCCTGAAAGGCCTGCTCCATCTCCGGCGGGATCGGCAGCCACGATTGCTGAAACGCCAGCCACGCCTGCGCGAGGATCCAGGTGCTCAGTCCGATACATATCGCCGCCACGATCCCCACCCAGTTTGGCGGCCGCAACTCGAACGCCGTCCTCAGCCGCGTCCGTGTATACAGGGCCACAAGGATCGGCAACACGACGAACAATCCGACCAGCAACCCGGCGATGCCCCACCAGAACTTCAGCGTGCCGAACACGCCGGGTGCGCTCAGCAACTGCTGCTGTGCAAAGAAATTGACCGAGAAGACCAGGGCCATCAGCAGGAAGGCCTGTGCCGCGGTTGGCCGCAACGTCCGCTTGAAGAACTTTCGCTGAAAGATCGTCTTGATCGACCCGCTATCAGCGAACAGGACCGCTTCCTGGCCAAACAGCTTTGCGGCTACGGCTACTGCCGCCCCCGCGTACAACGTCGACGACAGCATCACCCAGATAATGTGCACGACCTCGAACCGGCCGGTGAACAAGTCACGCGTCAGGATCACGATGTTCGTGACCGGCACGATTAGCATCGGCCCTTCCAGCCGCGTTCCGGGCAGAATGCCCACCACAGCCGGAATCATGACCGCCACCATCACCGGCATGACGTAGTTCTGCGCTTCTTTGAAACTGCGGGCGAAGCTGCACACTGCCAGCAGTGTCGCACTGAACATCACCGCCAGCGGAATCAGCACCAGCAGCACCCACGGCAGCGCCCCCAGCGGTATGACCACCTCCCCACCCTGCGTCAACAACTGCCCCAACCCACCCAGGTACACCGTCCCGCCGATCGACAGCAGATTCAGCAGCGCGCTCAACATCGCAATCAGTGCGACCACGACGAATTTCCCCGCGATCAAATCCACCGTCGGCACCGGCGCCACCATCAACGTCTCGAGTGTGCCCCGCTCCCGCTCGCCCGCCGTCAAATCAATCGCCGGATAAATCGCCCCCGTCACCGTCATGATGATCAGTATCAGCGGCACAATCTGACCGAGAATCGAGCCGCCGACCTTCTCCGGCGTCGCGACTTCCACCTGTTCGACATGCAGCGGTTCGAGGAACTGTTGCGACAGCCCCGCCCGGACCAGCCGCTCATGCAGCCACTGCTGATTCACCCGGTCCAGCACCCCACGCAACCCCGATGCCGCAATCTGACTGCGAATATCCGTCTGATCGAGGACGACGACGACGCCGGCCGATCCGGGGGCCTGCCGCTCTGGAATGCGATCTGCCAGCAGCAGCCCCACGTTGTAATCCCCCGCCAGGACACCCTCTCGGATGGCCTCCTGATCGGTAGCCACCTCAATCTCATAGTCCGGCGGCTGCTGCTCTGCGGCGACCTGCGCCTCATCCCGTGCACCGGCCGCCTCCGGTGCCGGCGCCCCCTCCTGATCGCGTTCGAACGCGCGCTGCTCTCGCAGCTCGGCCAGTTCTTCGGCCGTCCGTTCCGCGACCCCCGGCTGGCGGGCCGGGTCGCTGTCAATCATCAATCGCAGCCACGTCCGGACATCCTCGGACACTACCGCGACCTTGTACGTCTCACGCTTGAGCCGACTGACCTGCAACTCGAACCCCTGAAGCGATCCCAGCATCATCGCCGGGTACAGCACCATCGGCACGACAATCATCGCGATCAGCGTCCGCTTGTCGCGCAGCGTGTCGATGAGCTCTTTCCGCCAAATCGTGCTGATGCGCGCCAGTCGCTTCATGCCTGCTCACCCGTCGCCGGCAGCGGCTCCTTGAATACCGACTCGTCCGCCCCGACCAGGTGCAAGAACACCTCGCTCAGCCGGTCACGCCCCGTCTGCGCCTTCAACGTCTCCAACTCACCCTCCGCCACCAGTCGGCCATTGTGGATCAGCCCCATCCGCCGACACATCATGTCAATCTCGTCGAGTGCATGCGTCGACAGCAGCACGGCCTTCCCCGACTCCGCCTGCGTCCGAATGAAATCGAGGATGATCCGATTGCTCAGCACATCCAGCCCCAGCGTCGGCTCATCCATCACCAGCACCGGCGGGTCCGCGATGAGCGCCCGCGCGATGTTCACCCGCTGCTTCTGCCCCGTCGACAAGGCACCGCAGCGCAGGTTCACGTAGGCGTGCATGTCCAGCCAGTCCACGAGCTCTGTGATCCGGCGTCGCATCTGCGCCTTCGGCAAGTCATAGAGCGTCGCGAAGTACTCCAGCATCTCCCGCGGTGTCAGGCGGGCATACAGCCCCGTGTTCGCGGTCAGATAGCCGATATCCCGCTTCACCCGCTCCGGATGCCCCGACACTTCCTCACCGCGAATCCACACCTGTCCCGCCGACGGCCGCAGCAAACCACTCACCATCCGCAACGTCGTGGTCTTCCCTGCTCCGTTGGGCCCCAGCAGCCCATAGATCTCCCCCGGGCGGACCTCAAAGCTGATGTGGTCCACCGCCGTCTTCTCCGTCCCGTCCGGGTTCGGGAATATCTTCGTCAGGCCTTCCACGCGAATCATGTCGCACAGACTAGCCGATTCGGCGACCGCTGGCGACGCACGCACCGGAAACCGACCAGTCGGCCGCACTAGGTCAGTGACGTCAACGGCCGCTCGGTCGCCTCGGGCGCTGTGGTGGGCAGTTCCACCCAGAACGTGGCCCCCTGGCCGACCTCACTCTCCACCCCGATCTTCCCGCCCAGCAGTTGGGTCAGCTCCCGCGCGATCGCGAGTCCCAGTCCCGTGCCGTGATGCTCACGTGTCGCCGACTGGTCAATCTGCCTGAACTTCTCAAAAATGATTTCGTGATTCTCCGGCCCGATTCCCGGGCCCGTGTCCCGCACTTCCAGCCGTATGTGCGTCTCGTTCAGCCGGACCGCCCGCAGCGTCACTCGCCCGCCCTCCGGCGTGAACTTGATCGCGTTCGACAACAGGTTGAACAGAATCTGCCGCAGCTTGCCCGGGTCGGTGAACAGCACCGGCAGCCCCTCCTCCAGTGATCGCTCAACCCGCAGCTCTTTCCGATCTGCCAGTGGCCGCAAGTGATTCACCAGCGTCTCCGCCACTTCGCCAAGCTGCACCGATTCAACCCGCAGCTCGACCTTGCCCGCCTCGATCTTCGCCAGATCCAGCAGATCGTTGATAATCTCCAGCAGAATCCGCCCCGAAATCAGGATGTTCTCCGCGTAACGCTGTGACTTGGCATCCTCCTCCCGCGCCGGATTCTCCCGCAGCAGCTCCGCAAACCCGATAATGCTGGTCAACGGCGTCCGCAGCTCGTGCGACACGTTCGCCAGAAACTCACTCTTCACGCGATTCGCTTCATAGAGCGCGACGTTCGTCTCCGCCATCTCGCCCAGCTTCTCATCCAGCAGCCGGTTCGCATGCTTCAATTCATCTTGCGAACTCCGCAGCCGCTCCAGCATCGTATTGAGATTCTCGGAAAGCTGCTCAAACTCATCGCCGGTTTGCAACGACGAACGCACCCCCAGATCACCATCCGACACCCGCAGCGCCACCTTCCGCAACTCGTGGATGGGCGAGAGAATGAACTTGGTCGTGATCAGATAGAACACCAGGATTGCGAAAATCCCGGCCAGCGCGCCCGCGGACACGACCACCACCCGGTTCAAGACCGACGACTGCACCCCGCCCGCTTCCGTCGGCAAGTCCACCATGATCAGCCCGGCCAGTTGATTCTCGCGATGCGGCTGCGCGCCGCGTCCCTCGTCATGACACAACAGACAACGCTTCGACACCCACACCGCCTGCGCATATCGAAAACGCTGCTCGCCGTCCGCCCGCACGTTGCGATAGAAGTACTCCTTGGCCGGATGCCGCCGCAGGAACTGCGCCGCCTCCACCAGAAACGGATCAATCTCCCGATGTGCCGCAACCCAATCCTCATCCTCCGGATTGAAGTCCATTGCCACAAACGTCGGCGGCGTGCTCCTGTCCTCCGGCAACAATCCGAACCGCCCCCCATGCACCCCGCCGTGCAGCCCGGCTTCCGATTCCTCCTGTGGCATCACCAACCGAAAGTAAGTGTCCGCCAGCCGCCGCGCTTCGCGGAACGGTTGCTGCAGAACAATCACCTCCATGTAGTACCAAGGCACCGCCAGTGCCGCCCCGATAATGAGCAGCACCGCCAGCCCAAACAGCAAACGATACTTCGTCGCCAGTGAAATCCGCATCAGCCGCATGCCAGCATCCTGCCAGGTAATCCGCGCCGGCGATTATAAGCCAACCGCTCGCGATCTGCTGGCATCGCGCGTTGCTGGTTCACTTGTCGAAACTCCTCCAATCCGCCGACCCGATTTGCCGCCCGGGCCGTCTCACGCCTATATTGCGCCCCATCATCACCCGCGCGCCGCCGCCGCGAAATCGGCTGAATAAGCAGCCGCGCGCTCGTGGCGCCCGCTAGCCTGAGGAGCCTATGTACAACGCTCGTTCCCCAGCTCACCTGCCCGCGAACTCACCCCTGCGTTTCACCACGCGGCTGTTCATCGTGTTGCTGTTGACCAGCCTCCTGCCCCTGGCAGCCTGCGAACGCGCCTTTGTCCGGCAGGCCGACCGCGACGTTACGGCCATCCTGCGCAACCGCCAGCAAGCCGTCACCGGCATTCAGGCGGAGGCCGACGTCCCGTACCCGGACGTGCCAGCGGACATCACTCGGCAAGCATACGACTACACGCCCAACCCGTTGCGCAAACCCGTTCCGGACGCCTTTCAGACACCGGCGACCCAACCCACGACCCAGCCCGCCTCCGCACCCGAAGAAGAGCCGGCCTTGTCCCGCGCGCTTGATTACATGGCGACACCCCCGCCCCCCCAGCCGCCCTTCGCCGTCGAGCCGCCGCTACCACCGCCTGCGCCGCCCGTCAAACGCATGACGCTCACCGACGCACTCGGCTACGCCCAGCGCCACCGCCGCCCATACCAGTCCGCCAAAGAGGACCTTTACCTCGCCACGCTCGCCCTCACCCTCGAACGCCACCTCTGGACACCCATCTTTGCCGGTCAGCTCAGCACGGCCTACCGCAACTACGGCGAAATCACCGACTTCGACCAGGCGATGAGCTTCATCGCCAACCTCTCCGTATCACAGCGCCTCCCTTACGGCGGAGAGTTCACCGCCCAGGCCGTCAGTGAGATTGTCCGCGACGTCAAGCGCACCATCACCGCCCGCGAAGGCAGCAGTGTCACCCTGGGCCTGCGTGTGCCCCTCCTCCGGGGTGCCGGCCACGTCGCCCGTGAGGACCTCATCCAACTCGAACGCGAACTAACCTACTCCGTCCGCGTCTTTGAACGCTTCCGTCGCCGGCAGCTCGTCACCGTCGCCACCGCCTACTTCGACCTCGTGCTCGCCCGCGAGAGCATGATCATTGCTGAGCTCAGCTACGAGAACTTCAAGCTCGACCTCGCCAGCGCCGAGGCGCTCGAGGCCATCGGCCAGCGCTCCGTCCTGGATACCAAGCTCGTTGAGGTCAACCTCCTCCAGGCCGAGAACACCATGGAGACGCGGCGCGAGCAATTCCGCGCCGCCGCCGACAATTTCAAGCTCCTCATCGGCATGCCCGTTGACGAACCGCTCACACGTGACCAGCTCGAAGACATCGAGACGATCGAGCGCAAGATCGAACGGGGTGTCTATCCGCTCCTGTACCTGCCGACGGCCGCTACCGACGAGGCCTTCGCCGTCGGCGTGGCCACCCGCCGTCGGCTCGATCTGCGCACCCTTTGCGACCGCATCGACGATGCCCGCCGGGGCGTCGAGATCAGTCGCAACGCGCTCCTGCCCGACCTCGACTGGAACTCCCGCGTAGTCTTCGATACCGATCCGGACCGCTACCGCCTTGGTCATTTCCACTTCGAGCGCGCCGACTGGCGCAGCGAACTCGTCCTCGAGCTCCCGCTCGATCGCTTCGCCGAACGCAATGCCCTTCGCGCTGCGCTCATCGATGTGCGCTCGGCGCAACGCGATCATCACGACCAGACCGAACGCGTCCGCACCGAAGTCCGCGCCGCCGTCAACCGCATCTTCCTGGCCATGAAATCCGTGGAAATCCAGCAACGTGCCCTCCAGGCCGCCCAGCAACGGCAGGAATATGCGCAGTTGCGCTACGAGGAAGGCGAAATCTCCAACCGCGACAAGGTCGAAGCCGAAGAGGACTTCCGTGCCGCCCAGAACAACCTCAACGCCGCCAAGGTCAGCCGCTGGAACGCCCTGCTCGACTTCCGCCTCGCGACCGAAACACTCCGCGTCGACGAATTCGGCAACCAGGAGATCGACCCCGATATGCCCGCACCGCCCGACTTCCGCGAGTGCGGTGACGAGCCGCCGTCGCCGTAAGACAAATCAGCGTGCTACCCCATCGCACGTCGCATTCCGCTCGGCATACAATCCCGCGATGTAATTCGGCACTTGACCTTGATGAGACCGCCGCATGCCTCCGCCCGGCCTCACAGACACCATCGTCGCCGTCTCAACCGCCTGGCAACCTGCGCCGCTCGGCATCATCCGGCTGAGCGGCCCCGACGCCATCCGCCTTTGCCGCACCCTCGTGCCGTCCCAGCCTGGTACGCCGTCGGCCACGCCCCACGCAGAATGGATCGACACACGCTTGCGTCTCGCGCACCACACCATTCCCGCCACGCTCCACACTTTCCACGCCCCACACAGCTACACCGGCCAGAACCTGGTCGAAATCCACACTATCGGCAACCCGCCCCTCCTCCGCCAGATCAGTTTGCAACTCATCCAGGCAGGCGCCCGCCGCGCCCTTCCCGGCGAATTCACCGCCCGCGCGTACCTCAACGGCCGTCTCGCCGCCCCGCAGGTTGCCGGCGTCCTTGGACTGCTCACCGCCCGACAGATTGCCGACGCCCGTCAGGCTGCTCGCCTGGCCCGGCACGGGACCCACCGCCAGCTCGCTGCCATCGTCGATCGCCTCACCGGACTGCTTGCCCGCATCGAAGCCGGCGTCGATTTCGTGGAGGAAGAGGACATCCGCTTTATCACGCCCGCCGAGGTGGCCTGCGAGCTTCACGAACTTCACGCGGCGCTACAAGCCGTTGAGAGCACAACGGCAGCGCCAGCGCAACACCTTCACCCGCACGTCGCACTGGTCGGCCTGCCCAACGCCGGCAAGAGCACCCTCTTCAACGCGCTACTCGGCACCGAGCGCGCCATCGTCTCTCCCATCCTCGGTACCACCCGCGATGTTCTGTCGTCCGAAGTCACGATTGACGGCGTCAAACTCGTCTTGCAGGACTGCGCTGGCCTGGGTACGACCACCAATGACCTCGAACTCGCCACCCACACCGCCACCGAACGCGCCGCCGACCAGGCCGACCTCATTCTCTGGCTTCACCCTGCCGACAAGCCGTGGAGCCCCACGGAAGACGCGGTGTGGAAAGACCTCAGCCACGACCGCTGCCTGCTGGTCCTCAGCAAGACCGATCTCCCGGCCGCCGTGCCATTCTGCACGCCGAGTCTCTCCCATGCACCCGTTCAAATCAGCGCCGCAACGGGCACTGGTTTGTCCGACTTGCGCACCGCTTTGGTCCGTCGGCTTTCGACCGTCGGCGGAACGGACGCGCCGGGTGTGGGCGACGAACGGATCCGTACAGCGCGTGAAGCCCTGGACCGGGCGCTAGCGTTAGTCGAGCCGTCCGCTGCCACGCTCACCCACGAGGAACTCATCGCACTGGAACTTCGTCTAGCGATCGAACAACTCGGCAGGGGGGGGCAGCGGACGTTGGATGAGGAAGTGCTGGAACGCGTTTTTTCGCAATTCTGTGTGGGAAAATAGCTTATGTGACGACTCGCTGCCGGTGGCTGCTTAGCGGTGAAACGGAAACAACTGTCCGATAATGATAATTACTTTATCGGGGGTTGACTTCGTAACCGATTGTGGTTCCAGTGTTTGCGTGACAGTCTCTGGAAAAAAGTAGGCCCGAAAAGTCGAAATCTGATGAAACTGCTAAGATTTCTGAGCGTATATACCGATGAATAGAACAGTGATTGGGAAAGACAACGCTCAGTCACACGTTCAAAAAGGCTTGACCGGCGCGAAAGTGACGCGCAAGATACATGCGGAGGCATAATACCGGACCTTGGGTATTCCGAGGTCCCAGATGTACCTGGCTTCTTTCCCCTCCGGAGAGCACCGGGACGCCCTTGGGCACCTGGTGCCCTCTTTTTTGCAATGCGTCGGAAGCGGTCACGATTGGCTCGAAAGACAAAGGCCGCCGGCGAACGCAACTGTCCATGCCGACGGCCAAAACCATCCGGACGCCAGGTAGCTCTACTCGGGCGCTTGCTCGTCAGCACCTTCCGTGTTGCGCACCTGCATCTCGCGCTGTGCCGCATCTGCCCGCTGTTTGCTCGTCGGCAACTTGTTCAGCCGGTCCTTCAGCGACTGAAACAGCCGGTCCATCTGCGACTGAATCTGCTCATATTTCTCACGCACCCGTGAACGATCCTTCTCGTCTTTCGCGCCGGCGAGCTGCTTCTCCAATTCCTTGATCACGGGCAACTTCACGCGCAGATAGCGGTCGCGTTGCTCCTGCATCCGCGTCAGTTGGCCACGGGCCCGATTGGCCTGCGCCTCATTCAGGTTATACCGCCGAATGAAAGCCTCGGTGTACGCCTCCCAGTCGTCCTGCGGACCCGACTTTCCGGCCGCGGCCGCACGTGCCCGTTCGATCGGCCGCTCGGGCGGCACATACTGCTCGTCACTGGCCAGGCCCACCTCGAGCCCCATCGCGCGCGCCTCCGCCTCCCGCGCCAGCAGGTCCGGATCGACGCGCCGACCTTGAATCGCATCATCCCGCGCCTCGGTCGCCACGTCTTCAAAAGCTCTTTCACGCGCCTGTTGCGCCTCGCGAAACTCCGCACTCTGCGGCCAGTCATACCGCCAGTCATAGCCACCGCGCGCCCACGTATCCATCCGCTGATTCATATAGCTCACCCCCACCCGGACAGCCGCCATCTCACCATCGAGGATGACCTGCTGCTCCTCCGTCATGTACACCCGCATGTCCTCCGCCGTGTCTTCCATCATGCCCGTGAATTGCTGAATCAACGGCTGCGCACGCCGCGCCCACTCGGCCATCTGTTCCGCGCTCGGTGGCTCCTCCGCCAGCACGGCATCCTCCACATATTCATTCATTAGCCGCTGAATCCGTGGCCGATTCTCCTGAAGCCACGCCGGAAAACGGTTCTTGAACAGATCCCGCGTCTCCCAAAGCTGCGCCTCGTCAAACCCGTAAATCCGCCCCAGATCATCCGTGATCCGATCGATCGTGAGTTCGATCATCCGTTCAGTCGGCCAGAAACCCGCCGGCGGCACATTCTCCCGCCGCGCGCTGCGCTCATCCTCGTACGCGTAATCGTCGTACTCGTCTTCGTAGTAGTCCTGTGCAACGGCCACCGCCGTACAAAGCAACACCAGCGCCGTGAGCCAGACCCATCCTTTGGTCGCGTTCATGATTGCCAAACTCCTGTCAGCTTACATCGCACCTGTGAGGCCAACTCCATCAGTCGTCGCAGCAGGTTCGTCTCGCTCGGGCGCACATTGATTCCACGTACATGCGCCGCACCCAGTATCGTCAATCCTCCCGCTCTTCTACGCCCTTGTCCAGCGCCCGCGGGAGCAATTGACACCTCCGCACACTTTTACACACAACCCGCCGAAATGTCAGTTCCCGCTGGCAATACAACCCCGTTCCGCGACAATGCCCCCCATCATGTTGCGCACCGTGCCCGTTCGCGTGCTCCTCATCGACGACGACCCCGGCGTGTGCCGTCACGCCGGTCAGTGGCTCCGCGCCGCCAGCTACGATGCCGTCACGTTCACTGATCCCGAGGAAGGCCTCACCCACGCCGCCGAAACAACCTGGCTCATCGCCCTCGTCGACCTGCGCCTCAACAACATCGACGGCACCGAAGTCCTCGCCAAACTCCACACCCTCCGACCGGCCACACGCCTCATCGCCATCACCGCGTTTCCGGACGTCGCCCACGTCATCGCCGCCATGCGCACCGGCGCCCGCGACCTCCTTGAGAAACCCCTCCAGGAAGCCAGCCTCCTCGCCGCCGTCGGCCGCCAGGTCATCGAAGCCGGCATTGGCATGCGCAACGAGCAGGAATTCAACCAACGCCTCGGCGCCCGGCTTCGCGCCCTGCGCACGCAGGCCGAGCGCACCCTCAACGACGTCGCCGACGAGGCCGGCCTCACCGCCGCGCAGCTCTCCCAGATCGAGCTCGGCAAGAGCGCCACCAGCACCTGGACACTCGCCCGCTTGTGCAGCACGCTCCGCGTGCCCCTCAGCCGCTTCTGGCACGGCCTGTAAACGTTGGACACTCTGCATGTCGACTCGGACCCACATCGCCGTTCCACTCGTCTCGTCCGACAAGCCCCTGCCCCAGCAGGTCGCGGCCGCCCAAGCCGCTGGCGCCGACTTCGTCGAACTGCGCGTTGATCTCATCGGCGACGTCGACGCCGTCGCCGCCTTACTGGACCAACCCCACCCGTTGCCATACATCCTTACTGTCCGTGCCCGCGAAGAGGGTGGCGCCTGGCAAGGCACCGATGCTGAGCGCGTTGCCCTCATCGAACAACTCGGACTCAAACTCCCCGGCTACATCGACGTGGAGTATTCAACCTGGCAAAGGTCTGCCAATCTCCGCCAGAAGATCGGACTCGTCTGCAATCTCGACAACTCCACACCCGTTTCCACGTCACGCCCGAAAAACAAGTTGATTATCTCTCATCATGATTCGCGGTCCGTCCCCGCCGACCTTGACGCACTCTGCAACACGTTGGCGCAAACACCCGCGCACGTCATCAAGCTCATCGCCACCCCGCAGGACACGACCGACGCGCTCCGCCTCGCCGATCTCCTGCGCCGCCGTGCGCCCCAGCGCCCCACCGTTGTCCTCGGCATGGGCGACGCCGGCCTGCTCACCCGCGTTGTCGCGCGAAAACTGGGCGCATTCCTCACCTTCGCGACCCTCACCGTCGGCGAAGAATCCGCCCCCGGACAACCCACCATCGACACACTACGCGACGTCTACCACTGGAACAATATCGGGTCCGCTACGCCTATCCTCGGCGTCGTCGGTTGGCCGGTCAGCCATTCCCAAAGTCCGCGCATCCACAATCACGCCATGCACACCAGCGGAATCGACGGCGTTTATCTACCCCTGCCTGTACGACCCGCCTATGCCGACTTCAGCGCCTTCATGAAGACGGTGAATGCCTACCCGCATCTCCACATTACCGGACTCAGCGTGACGATTCCCCACAAGGAAAACGCACTCCGCTGGCTGGCCGAAAACGACTGCCCCAGCAGCGCAGTCGCCGAGCGCTGTGGTGCCGTAAACACGCTCATCCGGGATGCCCGTGCCGGCTGGCGCGGCGACAACACCGACGTCGTCGGCATTCAACAAGCCTTGGGCACCATACCGGAGCTGCGGGCGCAGAGACTTTCCGGATTATCGGCCGCCGTGCTCGGTGCTGGTGGCGTCGCTCGCGCCGCCATCGTCGCACTCCAGGAGGCTGGCTGCCAGTCCATCACCGTGTACAACCGCACCCCGGACCGCGCCGCCCATCTTGCCCAAGAGTTCGGCACGACCCATCGTGCGTGGGAAGACCGCGTAAGCCATGACGCGGACCTCATTGTCAACTGCACGTCGGTCGGGATGTACCCCCATGTAGCAGCGTCACCATTACCGGACACCGCCCTGCGCCCGAACCAGGTCGTCTTCGACACGATCTATCGCCCCGAGCAAACTACCCTGCTTCGCACCGCCAGGTTACGCGGCGCCACCGTTATCGGAGGTTCCGCGATGTTTATCGGACAAGCTGAAGCACAATTCACACAATGGCACCATCAACCTCCCTGGGCTGACAGCTTCCGCAACGCACTCCAAAGCCTCCTCCACGCCCATAATTAACGCTTCCCCCGTACAACTTCCCCATTTGAGCCCAGTCACGCGGGTTCACACAAATTCAAAGCGATTTTCTTACCCATTTTCCCAACTTGCTTTGCCCCAGCCACGCACGTTTTGGAAGATAGAGATGTCACACGCAGGACGGCTACGAAACGTGTGACGCCGACCGCATCGTCGGCTGCGGGGACACGACCAGGCTTCGAAAGAGGGCAAGGCCGGAGCGGCAGGGCGTACCTGCCGGTGCAATCCGGAGCGGAAAGAAAACGGAGTTTATCGGCACAGGGACGTGCTCAACTGGGTTCACGGCTCGCGCCCGCGAGCCGAAAGAAGCGAAAGGACAGATACATGAACGCTTTGGTTTCTCGTATGAAAGCTTTCCTCGTCAACGAGGACGGTCCCACCGCGACCGAGTACGCGGTCATGCTGGCTTTGATCATCATCGCGTGCATGGCGGCCATCACTCTCCTGAGTGACGCGCTCCAGAGCACGTTTACGAACCTGTCGACCAACCTGCCGGACGGTAACCCGGGTACCTAATCGGCGGGTCGCCCGTCTAGCGCGAAGGTACACAGGCGGCGACACCGCGACGCGGTTGTCGCCGCCTCTCTTTCTCGCCTGCCCCTGCGGAACGTCCGATGTAAGAGAGGACTCGGCCGGACCCCGAAAAACCCCGGCCAACAGGCGAAAACGACAGCGAGGCATGGGACGAAAATGAGCTTTTTTGCGGACCATTACTGGCAGTTGACGCTCGCGTTGCTTATCCCCGGCATCTTATATGCATCCTGGATCGACTACGCCGAGAAACGCGTGCCCAACTGGCTCAACGCCACCATCGCCGCCCTCGGTCTCCTTGCCCAGGGCCTGGCGTTCGGGTGGTATTCCCAGGACGTGACCGGCACCACCGGCGGCGTCGGCTGGGGCCTGCTCGGACTGCTCGTCGGATTCGGACTTCTTATCGTACCCTGGCTCATGCACGGGATGGGTGCCGGCGACGTCAAGCTCATGGCCGCCATCGGCTGTTGGCTCGGCCCCTGGCTAACCTTCATCTGCTTCGCAGCCGGCGCCATCATCGGCGGCATCACCGCCATCATCATGATCTACAGCTCCGGCCGCGTCGTCCACGCCTACACCAACATGCAGACCATCATGACCAAGATGCGCCGCTTCGACACCGCCTTCGGCGAATACGGCGGCGCACGGACGTTCGGGAATACGAGTCAATTGTTGCCCTACGGCGTGCCACTTACCGCCGGCACGATCGGGGTCCTGTTGACCTACTACTTCGGAGGTTGGCTGGGATGAGAAGCAAGAGAAACCACAATAGAAACAGAAGACGAGCGACGGCGTCGGTCGAGCTGGCCGTCATGACGCCGTTTCTGCTGACCCTGCTCTTCGGCATCATCGAATTCAGTTGGGCCTTCACCGTGCGGCAGGCCGTCGTGACCGCCGCCCGCGAGGGGGCCCGCGAAGCCGTGCTTCCGGGTGCATCCGATGCGGACATTGAGGCCCGCATCGCACCGTACATGGAAAGCGCCGGGGTCACCGATTACTCGGTCGAGATTACCCGCGGCACGCCGCAGGACCCGACCGAAGTGATCCACGTCTTTCTGGACTACGGACAGGTCTCGCTCGTCGGTAACTACTTCGGCGACATGTTCGACTTCACCATGGGCGCTACGTGCTCGATGCGTACGGAAGGACTGGATACGCCTGACCAGGAGTAAACCCGGGAAAGGACTGCCCGGAGTGGAAGGAAGCGTGTGGACCGACGCACGCGTGTGCGTCGGCACGTTAGCCAGGGAAGGCCCTCAGAGATTGAGCGGCCCAGCGATGCGGCCCCAGCGGTCGCACGAGGTAACAAGATGAACGCGAAAGCCCTGATCCCTCTGATTGCCGGGCTGGGCATAGGAGGCCTCGCGCTCAAGCTCGGTATCGACACGCTCAAACAGGCCAAGGCCGGACAGGAACCGACCGCCACCGTGCAGGTCTGGGCCCCCGTGCAGGACATCCCGCGCGGCACCGCCATCCGCGAGGAAATGTTGCAGCCACTCGAGTATCCCGAAAGCCTCGTCCCTGAGGGAGCCTTCACCGAGCAGGAGGAACTCGTCGGACGCGTGCCGCAAATCGCCGCGCCGTCCAACGTCCCCGTCCTGGAAAAAATGCTCACGCCCGCCGGAACGCTGCCCGGCATTCATGTCAAAGCCGGCTACCGCGCCGTGGCCGTGAAGATCGACGCCAGTTCCGGCGTCGACTATCACCTCGAGCCCGGTTCCTGGGTCGACGTCGTGGGCTCGTTCAAGATCTCACGCGTCAGCGGCTCGCGGCGTATTCAGGAAACCGTGGCCCGCACCATTATCGAAAACGTCGAAGTCGCCGCCGTCGGGGAGAAGATCAGTCCCGACACCGGCACCGAGGAGGAAGATCAGAGCCGTGGCGGCCGCGCCCGCTCCGTCCGGGCGGTCGTCCTCTTCGTGCGACCCGAAGAAGCCAAGATCCTGCTCCTCGCCGAGCAGCGCGGTCGCATCAAGCTCGCCCTGCGCGGCAACAACGACGACTCCATCATCGGCGAAGACGCCCTGACCAGCGACACGGAACTCACCGGCGAGCTCGAAGAGCAGGAAGAAGACAGCGAGCCCGAACCCGAGCCCGTTGTTGCCGCGACCGTCATGCAGCCGCAAAACGTCACCGCCCAGGCACAGAAAGAGCAGCCCAAGACCTGGCCTGTCCAGATCTTCAGCGGCGGCAAGCTCGTGCAGGCCGTCACCTTCGAGAGCCGCGAATCGTCAAAACGCGTTCCGGGCGAACAAGCAGCCACGCCCCAGCGCACGCCGAGCAAACCCGAACAGAACAAGTCTGCGGCAGGGAAGCCGGTCCAGCAGCCACCGGCCCCTGAAGAAAACGAACCGGTGGACCCGGGGGTCCAGGAAGAGCCAGAGGAGCTCAGCGAATGAACCTGCACAACTACATCGCCGAAGAACGTCACTCGCGTGTGCCGGTCCGAGCCGTGCTCGGCCTGGCGCTGTTGATCATTGCGGCGCAGCTTGGCTGGGCACAACCTGCCACTACCGGTGGGGCCCCGATCGAATTCACGGTCGAAGAGGCCGTCTCGCGCGGGGGACTGATCTCGGTCCCCATGAACCAAGGCGCCCTCGTCACCTTCAACACCCCCGTCAAGCTGGTGCACGTCACCAATGACGAGATCGCCGAGGTCACCGCCATCACGCCGCAGCAACTGCTGATCCACGGCAAGTCCTACGGCTCGATGCAACTCGTCGTGACCGTCGACGGCGGACAGCAGCAGGCGTTCACCGTCGTTGTCGACATCGATCTCGAACGGTTGCGCGCCAGCATCGAAGCCATGGTGCCCCGCGCCCAGGTCCAGGTGCAGCCCCTGATGGACTCGGTTGTCCTCAAGGGCACCGTACCCGACACCGAGTCCGCCGAGCGCATCGTCGAAGTCGCCCACATCTACTCGAACAACGTGATCAACCACATGCGCGTTGCCGGCGTACAGCAGGTCATGCTGCGCTGCACGGTCGCCGAGGTAAACCGCCAGGCCACCCGCCGACTCGGTTTCAACGGCTGGATCGCCGGCGAGAACTTCCCGAATATGTTCGCCACCAGCCACGTCGGCGGCATCAACCCCGTCAACATCGGTGCGGCCGGTAACGCCCCGATCTCCGGCGAGATTCCCTTCCTGACGGATCAGGAGGGACTGCCGCTCAGTGCGGTCCCGACCCTCAGCCTGGGCTTTCCACGCGTCCAGATGCACGTCTTCATCCAGGCGCTGCGTGAAAACGGTCTGCTCCAGGTGCTCGCCGAACCCAACCTCGTCACCATCAGTGGTGAACAGGCGAACTTCCTCGCCGGTGGCGAATTGCCCTATCCGGAATCGACCGAGGACGGTATTGCCATCGCATTTCGTGAATACGGCGTTCGCCTGAATTTCACCCCCGTCGTGCTGGGCGAGACCACCATCCGCCTGCGCGTCAAACCCGAAGTCAGCGAACCAGACTATAGCACCGCCATCATGATCGCCGGCTTCAACGTGCCGGGTCTGATTCAGCGTCAGGTCGAAACGGTCGTCGAGTGTGCCCCCGGGCAGACGTTCGCCATCGGCGGACTGCTCAGTGAGAAAACCCGCGCTACCGCGGCCAAGGTCCCGGCCCTGGGCGATATCCCCGTGCTGGGGTCCCTCTTCAGCTCTGTGGAATACCAGCAAAGTGAAACCGAACTGGTCGTGCTCGTGACGCCAGAACTGGTCTCGCCGCTGAACCCTCATCAGTTCCACTACGTGCCCGGCGCGGATCACATCGCGCCGAACGATTGGGAGCTGTTCGGCCTCGGGCAACTCGAAGGCGAGGGTGACCCTGGACAGGGCACCGCGCTGCCCAACGCGCGACGAGAGAACGACTGGCCGGTCAAGCCCGACAAGCTTTACGGCAAACCGGCCGCGCTGCGTCTCCGTGGCCCCATCGGCCCCGCAGGCGGTCAGGAAGGAACGTAGTGCATGAACCAGGTCCGGCGACATGCCTGGAGCACAGCGGGGCGGACAGCGGTGAGCACGCTGTCCGCCGCGGTGTGTGCACTGTCGCCGTCATGCGACCCCGGCACATTGCCGGCGCACGACGCGGAAACACGGACAAGCGCGCGGGACACAGACAGCGCCGTGTGTGGTCGGTTGTGGAATCGAGGCAATAGGTTCGGGGCAATGCGGAGGTAGGAAGATGCAACGCAGGAAACTGATCAAAAACAGACACCAACGACGTGCCGTGACCGTTGTGCAGGTCACGCTGTTCTGCACGATCCTCTTCGGGGCCGGTGCACTCGCCGTCGATATCGGCGCGCTGTACACCGCGCAAACGGAACTCCAGGTCGCGGCGGACGCCGCAGCACTCGCGGGTGCCGCCGAGTTGGCCGGGCACCCCGAGGGCGATCCCCAGGTCGCAGCCATCGCGGCTGCCAACGAGTACGCCAATCTCAACCATGTCTGGGGTGAAGGTGTCATGGTCGCCGACCAGGACGTCGAGTTCGGCCGGGCCATCTACGACGTCGACAACGAGCGCTTCACCTTTGAGGCCGGCGGGACCAACTTCAACGCGCTGCGCGTCACCGTGCGCCGACGGCCTGGTGGCAACAACGTCACTATCCCGCTGACCCTTGCACCCGCTGCCTGGGCCGGTGGCAGTGACGCGGTCGAACTCGAGGCGAGTGCTGCTGCGGTCCTCATTCCGCGCGACATCGCCGTTGTCAACGACCTGTCCAACTCGATGATGTATGACAGCTCGTTGCAGTGGAACCGCATCCACCGCAGCGACGGCGGATACAGTAACACGCGCGATGTCTGGTGCGCGCTCGACGGCCCGGAGCCGAACCGTCCGTACATCCCCCAGACGGCGGACTTCGTCGATGAAACCGAGTACGAATTCGACACCGGTCCCATCTACGGCGAAATGGACCAATGGGGCGATAAGCTCATCCCCGGCGAGTACAGCCCGTCCGACGACCCGGGTCTCTGGTACATCCCCCGCTACAACGCGTGTCCGGAGCCGGCCGCCAGCGCCGCCGTTCAGGCCCGCGGCTATAGCGCCGACGAAGTCAACGCCCTCATCAGCGGCGTAGGCGACGGCGGCTACAGCTCCAACTGGAAGAACCGCGTCGCCGTCATCCTCGGACTGGCGACCTGGCACAGCGGCAAGTCCGGCGGTCTGGACCCGGCCGGCGGCAATGGCAACGACTATGTCGGTTCGTCCGAGCTGACCTGGGACGTCGCGCCGCCCGAGTGGGCGCTCGACTGGGGTTGGCTGAACTACATCAACTACGCGCGCAGCAACCCCTCGCATTTCCAGTCGCGCTTCGGTCTTAAGACCCTCATCCACTACGCGCTGGATCAGCAGTGCTACGCAGATTCCTCCACGCTCTGGCCGACGCCGCAGCAGCCGCTGCGCGCCGTCAAGGACGCCCTGAACACGATGACCCAGGTTATCGATGATCTGGACAGCCTTGACCAGATGTCACTGGAAGTATTCTGCGGCGCCGGTGACGCCACGCGCCACGAGGTTGACCTGACCGGCGACCTCTGGCAGGTGCCCAACACCTTCTACGAACGCCAGACCGGCCACTATGACCGGTTCACGAACATCGGCGGTGGCATCGCGCTCGGTGTCTATGAGTTGCTCTCCGAACGCGCCCGCAGTGCCTCGGCCAAGATCATCGTGCTGATGTCCGACGGCTATCCAAACCGGATGGTCACGCCGGGTGACGTCTCAGACCTGCTCGATCCGGATGACCCGGAAGAGTGGTACAACGCCCACGATTGTGCCGTGCAAATGGCACATATCGCGGCGCGCTACGGCATCCGTATCGAAGCCATCAGCGTCGGCTACAACGTCGACCGCAGCCTGCTTCAGCAGTGCGCCCAGATCACGGGCGGTAATGAGTTCTATGCATCGGGTGACCCCGAGGAATACTCGGCCCAGTTGCAGGAGATTTTCCGAACGCTGGGCGGCCGGCGCCCGGTGTCGCTGATTGAGTAAACATACGCGACGGGGACCGCGCACTCCGCATCCCCCGCCGCGAACCGACCGCTCGGTAACGAGCCGAGCCACTGCGGTCGCCTGGCACAGACTCCCCGAGCTCGTGCCAGGCGATCACGGCCACCGGCGGTCGGTGGACAGGGAGACCGACCGCTTTGAGTAAACCGGTCCGGGTCATCATCGTCAACTCCGACGAAGAGGCCGCACCGGAGCTGCGCGCTCTCCTGCTCAGCGTCGAAGGCGTCAAGATCGTCGCCGAAATCGACGAGCCCATCCTCCTCGCCCAGGCCCTCAATCAGTTCCCCGCCGAGGTCCTGCTCCTACACCTCGATCCCGATCCCGCAGCCACCATGGAGATCGTCGCACCGCTCATCACCGAGCGCAAAGACGACCTCGCCGCCATCGCCATGACCGAGGACAAGGACGCTGAACTCGTCATGCGCGCCATGCGCGCCGGCATGCGCGAATTCCTCTGGAAACCTTTCCCCCCCGAACAACTGACCGAGATCCTTCGTCGCATCGGACGCGACGCACCCGGCAAGAGCACCCGCGCCGGACGTCTGATCCCTGTGGTGGGTTGCTGTGGCGGCGTCGGTGCCACCACCGTCGCCACCAACCTTGCCGTCGAGCTCGCCCAGCTTACCCAGTGGGAGGGTGGCAGCGGCAATCCCAAGGTCGCCGTCGTCGACCTCGACTTCCGCTTCGGCCAGGTCGCCATGTTCCTCGATGCGCAACCCACCTACACCATCGCCGAGCTCTGCGATACACCCGAACACATCGAAGCCCAGATGATTGAACGGGTCATGGTCAAACACCCCACCGGCGTGCACGTCCTCGCACATCCCAACGATATCGAGCAGGCCGAACGCATCAGTGCCGCCCAATGCGCTGGCGTGCTGGCTTCGCTGCTCGAACACTACGACTTCGTCATCGTCGATGGCCCCGTCCGCTTCGATCCCTCTGCCCGCGCCGTCTTCGACATGACCGATATCTACCTCGTCGTGCTCCAGCTCCTCGTGCCGCCCGTCAGAAATGCGGACCGTCTGATCCACGAGCTGGGCCGCGGGGGCTACAACCTCGACCATGTGCGCCTCGTCTGTAACCGCTACGGACGCGAGTCCGGTTATCTGGAACCCGGCGACGTCGAATCCACCCTCAACCGCAAACTCTCCTTCATCTTACCGGACGACTGGAGGGCTGCCAGCACCGCCGTAAACGTCGGTTCACCCCTGGTCGAAGCCGGCCCACGTTCGAAATTGCGGTCCGGAATTACGCAAATCGCGCAGGCCCTGGCCAATCGCACCGATGAAACAAATACGGAAAAACAGCCGGAAGGGGACGGCGAGCAGCAGAAGAAAGGACTGCTCTCACTGTTTGGCAATTGAGCAGCCCGCGCAGACGTCGCACCGGCGACGCTGACCGAGGAGGACGCTGATGGGTTTGTTTACGAAAAAGGAGACGTCACCACCTCCGCCGGCCGAAGCGGCGCAGCCCCCCGCCGAACCGCCGCCGACGGAAAACGCGGCCCCGTCAGCCGAGCAGGCTCCTGCCCAGAAGCCCGCCAGTGCATCGGCGACGGCTACCGCGCCTCCGCCGCGCCCGCAGCCGGCGCCCAAGCCCAAGCGCGATCCCCTCGCCGATGAGCGGTCCCAGAAATTCCAGGACCTCAAGGCCGAGATTCACCGCAAGCTGGTCGACCAGCTCGACATGACCAAGCTGGCGCAGAACGCCAACGAGGAGATCCGCGAACAGGTCAAGGAAATCGTCGTCGCGCTTTGCGAGGAATCCAACTCACTTCTCAACTTCACGGAGCGACAACGCCTCACCCAGGAGATCCTCGACGAGACCTTCGGCCTCGGCCCCCTGGAGTCACTGCTGTCTGACGCAGCCATCTCCGATATCCTCATCAACGGCCCCAAGCAGGTTTACGTCGAGCGCGGCGGTAGGCTCCAGCTCACCGACGTCAAGTTCAAGGACAACGCCCACCTGCTCCACGTCATCGACAAGATCGTCTCGCCCCTCGGCCGCCGTTGCGACGAAGTGTCCCCCATGGTCGACGCCCGTCTCAAGGACGGCAGCCGTGTCAACGCGATCATCCCGCCGCTGGCGATCGACGGCCCCAGCATGTCGATTCGCCGCTTCGGCGCCGATCCGCTCACGTGGGACGACTATGTCCGCTTCAGATCCTGCGCCCCGGAAATCGTCGAGTTCCTGCGGGCCTGCGTCATGGCCGGCCTGAACATCCTCATCGTCGGCGGTACGGGTTCTGGTAAGACGACGCTGCTCAACAACCTCTCCAGCTTCATCCCCGAGGACGAGCGCATCGTCACCATCGAAGACGCCGCCGAACTCCAATTGCGCCAGCCGCACGTCGTGCGACTCGAAACGCGCCCACCCAACATCGAAGGCAAGGGCCGCGTCACCATCCGTGACCTGCTGATCAACTCACTACGTATGCGGCCCGACCGCATCGTCGTCGGTGAGTGCCGTGGCGGCGAAACGCTCGACATGCTCCAGGCCATGAACACCGGCCACGAAGGCTCCATGACCACGGTTCACGCCAACAGCACCCGCGACGCCGTACAGCGCGTCGAGACCATGGTCATGATGTCCGGCTTCGAACTGCCCACCCGCGCCATCCGCCAGCAGTTCGCCTCCGCCATCAACCTCATCGTCCGCGCCGCCCGTCTCACCGGCGGCCCCCGAAAAATCGTCTCCGTAACCGAAGTGCAGGGCATGGAAGGCGACGTCGTCACCATGCAGGACATCTTCCGCTTCGAACAGGACGGCGTCAGCCAGGAAGGCAAGGCCTTCGGTCGCATTGTGTCGACCGGCGTCCGGCCCGGCTTCCTGGACCGCCTCAAGTCCGCCGGCGCCATCATCGACAACGACTGGTTCAGCGCCCGCGACCTGGTAACAGACGAGTGATGCAGCCATGAGTCCTATCATCCTGGCCCTCGAAGCCGGCGCAACGCTACAGAGCATCATGCTCATCGTCCTGCCCCTCGCAGGCTCGGTGCTGCTCGCCTACGGCGTCTTCAGCGTTGCCATGGACCTCCGCAAGAGCGACCGGCGCCGCGTCGTCGACCGACTCAAGAGCGGCACGTCCCGCACGCGCGTCGATGACGATCGCATCAATTTCGACGACTTTCGCAAACAAACGGCCGAAGCTACCAACTTCCTCGCCCGCGCCGTCTCCAAGCTGAGCATCACCGGCCAGTTTCAGCGTGTGCTCGAACAGGGCAATCTCGCCTGGAACGCCCCCCAAACCCTCGTGAATCTCGGCACGATCGCAGCCGTGACATTCGCGCTGCTCTACTTCGTCGGCATTTCACCCCTGGTCGCACTCGGCGCCGCAGCCGCCGCCTTCGTCCTGCCCATCATGTACCTGCTGCGCCGCCGCAAGAAACGCCTCAAGAAACTCGTCGAGCAACTCCCCGACGTGTTCGAACTCCTCAGTCAGGCCCTGCGCGCCGGCAACTCCCTCGCCAGCGCCATGCAGTTGCTCGCCAAACAATTGCCCGACCCGGCCGGCACCGAGTTCGGCCGCGTCTTCCACGAGCAGAACCTGGGCCTCACCATCGAGGACGCCCTGCGCAACCTCGCCAATCGCGTCGACCTGCTCGATATCCGCTTCTTCGTCACCGCCGTCCTGATCCAACGGCAGGTCGGTGGCGACCTCGCCGAAGTGCTCGACAAGATCGGCGTCGTGATCCGCGAACGTATCCAGCTCTTCGGACAGGTCCAGGCCCTCACCGCCGAAGGCCGCCTGTCCGGCTACGTGCTGCTCGGCCTGCCGGTAGTCGTGTTCCTCGTGCTCATGTACATGAACTACGATTACATCACCATCCTGCTGACCGACCCGCTCGGCAAGATGATGCTCACCGGCGCCATCGTCATGCAGCTCATGGGCTGGGCGATGATCAAGAAGATCGTCAACATCAAGGTGTAGCAACCGCGGCCGGCCCATGCGGCCGCTTCTGGAGGAGCAGCTCATGCCCTTCGATAACAACCTGATCATGCTCTTCGTCCTGGCCGGCCTCGCCGCCGCCCTCGTCATCTACAGCCTCATGCCGCGCGGCAAGGACGATCGCGATACCGTGCGACGCCGTCTGTGGGGCAAACGCTCCGGCGACGATCAGCGCGAGATTCAGCGGCAGGCCCGCGAATCCGCCACCGCCGACCTCGTCAAACGCGCCACCCCGGTGCTCTCACGCATCGTCATGCCTACCTCCGACGAGGAGCAAACCAATCTGCGCATGAAGCTCGCCAACGCCGGCTATCGCCAGAACTACGCCCAGACCATCTTCATGGGCAGCAAGAGCGTCTGCGCCCTCATGGGCCTCGTCGCCGGCATCATTATCGGCGTAACCATGCAGCTCCAGATCCCCATGCTCATCGGCTGCGCCACGTTCTGCGCCGGCGCCGGACTGATGGCCCCCGATATCTGGCTCATGATGGCGATCGGCGACCGCAAACAGAAGATCCGCTACGGCCTGCCCGACACCCTCGACCTGCTCGTCGTCTCCGTCGAGGCCGGCCTCGCGCTCGACGCCGCCTTCAAGCGGGTGGGCGACGAAATGGCGGTGGTCCACCCCGAGCTTTCCGAAGAGCTCCGCATCGCCACGATGGAAACGCAGATGGGTGTCCGCCGTCAGGACGCGCTGGAAAACATGGCCAAACGTTCCGCCCTCGAGGAAATGCGCAGCCTGGTCTCAGTCGTTATCCAGGCCGAACGCTTCGGTACCAGCATCGCCAAGGCCCTCCGCAACCAGGCCGACTCCCTGCGTACCAAGCGCCGCCAGGCCGCCGAGGAACGCGCCCAGAAGACCGCCGTCAAACTCATGATCCCCCTCGTGCTCTTCATCTTCCCGGCCATGGGGATCGTACTGGGCGGGCCGGCCGCAATTAACATCATGCGAGCGCTCGCCGATAACCCAATGTTCAGCTAGCCCCCGTCCGGGCACATCGGAAACTGGGAAGTGCAGTAGCGGGAGCAGGCGGAGCGACGGAATCGCTGATTCCGCCGCTCCGCGTATATTCCGACCGGCCGGCCTCAAGCACTTCCCGGAACCCCGGCCTCGCCCGACCCTCTAAGATCATACGGAAGCACGCGACGCCGGCTGTTGCCGCCGCCACGGCTTGCATCGCCGCCAGCCCGCGCGGATACTGAACAATTGGTAGTTGCCGCGATCTTTTCTGAAAATGCGATCCCCGTCTCATCCGCGGCCCGGGACGCGATTGCAACCGGCCCCGGCGCAGCGAAGGATGGTCACTATCAGGGAATGGAGACGTAACATGTTGTCAGTACGCCGTTTTCCATACGTCATCGTTGGTGCGCTGCTTGGCTTCGCCGCCATGCCAGCCCTCGCCGGCCCCCAGCTCGAACTCTCGCAGGAGTCTTGGAACTTCGGGAAAGTATGGCACCCCGAACAGCCCTCCATGCAGCTCGTTGTCAGCAACGCCGGCGACGCCGAGCTCAAACTCACCCGCGTCAAGTCCACGTGCGGCTGCACAACCGTCGATCCCAGCAAGACCGCGCTCGCTCCCGGGGAGTCCACCAGCATCCCCATCCGTTTCATCACCCGCGGCAAGCAGGGTGACGTGGGCTCCAAAGTGATTATCGAAAGCAACGATCCCCAGCGCCCCAGGGTGGAATTCAAGATCAGCGGCTACGTGAACCGCGCGATTCGACGCGAGCCCATCGGCGGTCTCGTGATTCGCACGCTCGACGGCAGCCCCGGGCAGACGGGCACGCTGCGCCTCGTGAACCAGATGTCCAAACCCATGGAGCTGAAGCTTCGTTCCAACAACATCCCGTTCCTCGACGTCCAACTCCGCGAGGTCTCTCCCGGCCTCGAATATCAATTGATCGGACGTACGACCAAGCGCCTCGATCCCGGCGTCACATCCGGTGCCATCCTGCTCGAAACCAACCTGGAGCGCGAGCCGCGTTTCACCGTCATGACGCGCGTGATCATCGTTCCCGTGGTCGACCCCAGTCCGTCCGCGATCTTCGTGCCCGACCGCAAGACCTCAACCCATCCGCGTACCGTGATGGTCAAGTACTTTGGTGATCACCAGCCCTTCAAGATCACCAAGGTCGAGTGCAAGGAGCGCGAACTCCCCGCGCAAATCTACCCCGCCTCGACCCCCCGCAACTGGTCCGCCACGCCCAAGCCTACAGCCATGGCCCGCGTCATCGTGCAGGTGCCTGGCGCGAACGACATCCCCGAAGAAGGCTTACATCTCGTTCTGCACACAAACGACCCTGAACATCCAACCGCCGACCTGCTGATCACCGCCAATCAGAGCGACTTTCAGAGAATCATCTATGGGACCGTGTCTGCCCAGTAATGTGGCAGGCACACGCCGCCCCCCGACATCTGACAGATGTTCATGAACAGACAACACCCACGGAGACACCTGATTATGGATAGGCACATAGGACGTATCTCTTACCTCTCGCTGATGGCCCTGCTGATTCCCTTCACCAACGCCACAGCCCAGGAGCCTCCGAGGGCTGCGAACGCCGCAACCGACGCTCAACCCCGCATCGAGCTCAGTTCAACGGCGTGGGATTTCGGCGAGGTCTGGCAAGGCGAACCCGTCAGCACGGACATCACCATCAAGAACGTCGGCGACGCACCGCTCACGATCGAAGTCAAGAGCTCCTGCGGCTGCACCACGCCTACCCGCCCCAAGAGCCCCCTCGCGCCCGGTGAGTCCGATACGATGACCATCTCCTACAAGACGCAGACCAGGACCGGTAAGGCCAACCAGAAAGTCACGCTCGTCACCAACGACCCGCAGCGCCGCAGCGTCGCCATTCAGGTTAAAGGCAACGTCAGCCCTGTCTACGAAATCGACCCCAAGGGCGGCTTCATGTTCGGCGCCCTCAAAACCAAGGAACCGGTCGAGCGATCGGTAGACATCTACAATCGCAGCGATCAACCCCTGAAGCTTACGGTCAAGCAAGGCCAGCATCTCAGCCCCTTCAACGTCCGCCTCGAAGAAGTCCACGAAGGCCAACACTATCGGCTGCATGCCCAGGTCCGCCCGCCGTTCGACTTCACGCGCTTTCAGCAGCAGGTCTTTCTTGAAACGAACCTGCCGCGTGTCCCCGAAATCAAGGTCCTCATATACGCCACCGTCCCCAAACCCGTCAGCGTCTTCCCCCCCAAGATTTTCTACTCCACGCTATTCACGAAGGAAATCTCCTATCCCGTTCGAATCACATTCCAGCCGAACTACCCCATCCGGATCAAAGGCGCCCGCGCCAGCCACGACGCGATCAAGCTCGAAGTCCAGGAAAAGCTCGATCCGCAGGGCAACCCCCGCTCTCCGCACGTCGTCAACGTTACCATGCCGCCCGGTGGCGTAATTCCCTCCGATGAAAAGCCTTATATCGAAATCTCCACCGACGCCGACGATCCCGCGCTCCAGACCATCCGCATCCCCATCAAGATGGTCACACCGCCGCAACGCAACAAATCCTGACGGATTGCCCCGCGCCGCCGCAACAGCCACGTACCTTTCGCGGCGGCGCACGTCGGCTGTGGAGACACAGCCCATAATCGATCGCCAGAATTTCGCTTGCCGGGCCGCCCGCCTCAGGCGTCACGGCCCACGCTTTTATCGAACATCGGCAGCACCAGGCCAACTTTGCGCCCTTATCCCTTGCTCCACCCCCCGGCATTGGGTATACTTCCCTCGGCTCCCCAAATAGCCGCTACCGGCGTTATGTTCGGCTCCCCCTTGCCGGTGGTCGGTTTCTGACGTGTTGTGACGTGAAGCTTGGATAACGCGCGTTTACTCGCGTTGTTCGGGTTTCGTCAGGAGGAACAGCGTCGTATGCGCGTTTGCGCTACGTGCCGCTGTCATGGATTAGAAGCCGGATGGGAGAAGCGATGCTTCCACGTGAGCCGAACAAGTCTTCCGCGGGAAATCTCCGCAAGTTCAGCCCACACAACAAGATGCCGACAGCAAATGTCCAGCGCCTGCTAACCCCCGAACAGGTCAAGGCGCTGAAACTACTGCTGGACGAGCACGTTGAGTACGTGGCGAACGAAATGCTCGATCAATCGCACGCCGAGCAACTGCTCAGGCGACCACTGACCGAGAATCCAGATCGCGAGCCGAACGACGACAGCAGCGTTCACGGCCTCACCGATCAGGAGAAGGCCGTTTGGGCCCTCGACCGCGAGATCTTCTTCTTCCTGAGATTCAACTACTGCCGGCGTCACCTGTGTGACATCATGAACGCCAACGCCGGCCGTCGTCTTAACGAAGAGGCAACCCGTGACGTCCTGAAATGGCATCAGCGCGTCCGCGAAACACGCGAAGAAATCATTCGCCAAAACGTCCCACTGGTCCTCGCGATGGCCAAGCGGACGCGAATCGTCGGCGTCGACATTTCGGACCTCATCAGCGAAGGCAATCTCGCCCTTATGCGGGCCGTCAACAAGTTTGACTGTGCAAAGGGCTATAAATTCAGTACTTACGCGTGCCGAGCGATCCTCAAGAGCTTCTCACGCGTCGCCGCCCGCGCCTCACGACATCGCAATCACTTCCCCACCGAATTCGACCCGTCGTTGGAAAAGAGCGATTTCGTCGAGCGCCGCCGGGCCGAACAGGAGGATAATGTCGTGCATGATCTGAAGACCATCCTCGGTGACAACCTCGCCAACCTCTCCGATGTCGAACGCAAAGTCATCGAGGCCCGCTTCGCTTTGGACGCCGATAAAGAGAACGCCGAATCGAAGGCCCACACCCTCGAGCAGGTCGGGCAGATGATCGGCGTAACCAAGGAACGCGTCCGCCAGATCCAGAACAAAGCCCTGGGCAAGCTCCGCGACACGCTGGATCAGGTCGCACTCGCCCAATAACACCCGGCATGAAGAGCCATCAATCGTGGGCCACCGGAACCGAAAGCGGTTCAGGTGGCCCCGTCTTTCTCACCCCCGTTTTCGGACGAATTGCCCCGAAATCCCGCTTGCAGCGTCACCAGCGGGGGTGATTTGACCCACCTCATCGCCGCTGCCTAGCATTGACTGCGATGACACCCTTTTCATCCGGCGTCACGCGTGTGTTCAATGTGTTTCCATGGCAGTCGTTGTCCCCCGCGACAGTTTCCTCGGGGGTTGACGCGACAGGGCTCCGTGCGCGGCCACCCCCGCTGGACGGGCTCGCGATCCTGGAGTTTGGCAGCAGTGAGTGGCAACGGCACCGTCGACCGAATCCTGCAATCCCTACCCGCAGCGGCCCCGGTCGATCGCGCCACACTGACCCGACTGCTCTCCGAGAAGCCCGCCACCCCCGTGCTTGGCCCGCTCCTCAACTCCCATCAGCCCGAAGTCGTCGGCGCGACACTCGTCTACCTCAGCCTGTACGGCTCCATGCGCGACTGCGCCGTCCTCGCTCTCTGCCTCAAACATGAAGACGAACGCGTCGCCGCCCTCGCCGAGCACTGCCTGTGGTTTCTTTGGATGCAAAGCGGCTCGCCTGAGGGCAACCGTGAACTTGCTGCCGCCATCGCCTGCGTTCAACGTGACGACTACGTTACGGCCATCGATTTGCTCAGCAGCCTCGTCGCCCGCGAGCCCGCTTTCGCCGAAGCACACTTCCAACGCGGCCTCGCCCTGTGTTCAAACGAAGAGACCCAACGGGCCGCCGAGTCGTATCGCCAGTCCCTCCGCCTGAATCCTCACCACTTCGGTGCCGCCGCCGCACTCGGACACGCCTGTGTCGAACAAGGCAACCTCCCGGGCGCGCTCTACTACTACCGCCGCGCCCTCGAAATCCACCCGCGCCTCGAGGACGTCCCCGAAGCCCTCCACGAAGTCGAGTCCATCGTCGGCGCCGTCCGCGATGCCCGCGCCCAGTAGCCCGCCTACCGCACCACCCGCTCCCCAAAACGCACATTCTGCTATATCCTGACCGTCCGCTCTCCGCGCTCAGCGTCAGGCCTGTGCAAGGACAACGGCGTGAGTTACGTGCTTCTCTTCGGCGGTTCGTTCGACCCCGTCCACAACGGGCATCTGATCGTGGCGCGCCATGTCGCCGAACAGCTCGACATTGGGCGGGTCGTGCTGATTCCCAGTGCCGTACCGCCCCACAAACAGGACCGCACCCTCGCCCCCGCCGAACACCGCCTCGCCATGTGCCGTCTGGTCACAGACCACGATCCGCAGTTTGAAGTCAGCGATTGGGAGTTGTCGCGCACCGGCCCCAACTACACACTGAACACGATTACTCACTTCCGCACTACCCCCGGCCACAATACCGAACTCTGCTGGCTGATCGGCATGGACAGCCTCAATGAGCTGGGTACGTGGTATCACGCGGGCGAGCTGGTCGACGCCTGCACGATCGTTACCGCCGCCCGTCCCGGCTTCGAGCCCGATGAAGCTGACCTTCGCCGACACTTCACAAGCGCCCAGGTGGAGAAGCTGTGCAGGCACATCATTCCCGGCCCGCGCATCGACATATCCAGCACCAACATCCGCCAGCGCGTTGCAGCCCACCGCAGCATCCGCTACCTCGTGCCACCCGAGGTCTGCGACTACATCCATGCGCATCGTCTGTATCTCAGTCCAGCGAGCGACTGAGTCATTGCCGCTGTGTGTCACGGAAGGAGCCCCGAGCCCCACCCGGCGAGCGCAACGCACCAGCGTGTAGCTTGCCGCAGCCAGCCCCCGTGGCCCAACCGGTTTCGACAAGTACCTTGGCAGCCCGACGCAGGCAGTCCACACCACCGTGCTCACAGGCCTCCGGGCGCAAACTCCCCCCAATTCACTTCTTCGGCGCGCCCACCTCTGCGTGTCGGCGACTGCGCCTTTACCGGGCCGTAACCCCTGCTACAATCCTACGTGCGTTCCCCCATGACATCCCCAGGCGCGGTTTGATGTCGGGGTCAGATGGTTGGGCTGACTGCCAGCACGCAGCGAGGGCCACATGAAAATCGCGGTTCCCAAAGAAACCAGTCCGGGCGAACAACGCGTCGCACTCGTGCCCGAGTCCGTCAAGAAGCTGGTCGGCAAGGGTGTCGAAGTCGCACTCGAGTCCGGCGCCGGAGCGACGTCCTTCTTCGACGACGAGAGTTACAAGAGCGTCGGTGCCACAATCGAGGCCGACGGCAACAAGCTGCTTGCCGAGGCCGACTTCGTCCTCAAGGTCGATGTCCCCACCGCCGAGCAGGTGCAGCAGATGCGGCCCGACACCAAGCTGCTCGCAACCCTGCTGCCTGTGCGAAACACCGAGCTCGTCCGCCAGCTGGCCGAGCACAAAATCACGGCATTCTCCACCGACGCGATCCCCCGCACCACGCGGGCCCAGTCCATGGACACGCTCAGCTCCATGGCCAACATCGCCGGCTACAAGGCCGTCTTGATCGCGGCCGATCATCTGCCGAAGTACTTCCCCATGTTCATGACCGCCGCCGGCACGATCTTCGCGGCCAAGGCGTTCGTCATCGGCGCCGGTGTTGCGGGCCTGCAGGCCATTGCGACGGCTCGGCGGCTGGGGGCGAATGTGGTCGCGACGGACACGCGTCGCGAAGTCGCGGAGCAGATCCACAGCCTGGGTGCCAAGTTCGTCGGCGTTGAGAGTGAGGAAGACGCCGCCACGGCCAGTGGCTACGCCAAGGAGCTCTCGCAGGACTTTTACAAGAAGCAGGGCGAGCTCATCCACGAGCAGTGCAAGGCCAATGATGTGGTCATCACCACGGCCCTCATCGGCGGCGTGAAAGCGCCAAAGCTGATCACCGAGCAGATGGTCAAGGACATGCAGCCGGGGTCGGTGATTGTCGACCTCGCGGCGACCGCCGGCGGCAACTGCGAACTGACGGAGCCGGGCCAGACGGTCGTGAAGCACGGCGTGACGATCGCCGCCCCGCTGAACCTGCCGTCGGACATGCCGATCCATGGCAGCACGCTGTACTCCCGCAACCTGACAACGTTCATTCTCGAATTCTGGAAAGACAACGCATTCGACCTGAACCTGGACGACGAGATCATCAAGGGGGCCCTCGTCACCCACGGCGGTCAGGTCCGACACGAAGGTGCCGCCAAGGCGCTACAGGGCGAGGGCTAGACATGATCGAGCTTCTGGGACAGGCGGGCGGCGACGTACTCGGCCCGTTGTCGGTTCACCTGATCGTATTTCTCCTGGCAATCCTGCTGGGTTTCGAAGTGATCTCGAAGGTGCCCGCCACACTGCACACGCCGCTGATGTCGGGCTCCAACGCGATCTCCGGCATCACGATTGTGGGCGCGTTGCTTATCGCCGGCACGGACTTCGGCGAGGGCCGCCGGTGGATCAACGTCGTCTTCGGATTTCTGGCGATGACGTTCGCGACGATCAACGTCGTCGGTGGCTTCCTCGTGACCGACCGCATGCTGGCGATGTTCAAGAGACGCTAGGAGGCTGACCATGATGGAATCACTCCCCACAGCCGGCCTCCTGCTCGCGCAAGCCACGCATCCCGCCACCCAGGCGGTTGAAGCAATGGCTGGGGCGAATGATGTCGGCTCGTTCTTCATCAACGTGATCTATGCGATCGCAGCGATCTTCTTCGTGTTCGGCCTGAAGATGCTCTCTTCGCCACGCACGGCGCGGCAGGGCAACATGGTCGCTTCGCTCGGCATGCTGATCGCCGTCGTCGTGACGCTGTTTGCCAGCGGCATGTTCCCGGACGGTAGCGCGATCACCATCGTGCTCGCCGGACTCGTGGTCGGGGCGGCCATCGGTGCCATCGCGGCCTTCCGCGTGCCGATGACCGGCATGCCCGAAATGGTCGCACTCTTCAACGGCTCTGGCGGTATCGCGTCGGCCGTTGTCGCGATGGCGGAGTACTGGCACGTCCACAGCTTCAGCGAATTGCTTCTCGATACGCGGATCTCGATTGCCATCTCCATCCTCATCGGCATGGTTACGTTTACCGGCAGCGTCATCGCCTTCCTCAAGCTCCGCGGTCAGTGGATCCCTATTCCCTGGGCCGGCAAAGCCCCCAAGAAGGACCGCGAAGGCAATATCAAGAAAGACGACGCCGGCCAGCCGATCCTGGACTGGAAGCAGTACATCAAGATGGGCAATCCGCTCGTCTTTCCGATGCAGCACTGGGTGAACCTGCTGCTGCTCGTCGGCGCAGTCCTGCTTGGCATCGCCATGGCCGGCGGTCCAGCGCACTGGGAGATGATCCTCCTGATCCTGCTGGCCGCGGTCCTCGGCGTGCTGATTACGGCGCCGATTGGCGGAGCGGACATGCCGGTGGTGGTGTCGCTGCTGAACTCCTACTCGGGCCTCGCAGCCTGTGCCGCGGGCTTTGTGCTCCAGAACAAGGGCCTGATTATCAGCGGCTCGCTGGTCGGTGCGTCCGGTCTGATCCTGACGAACATAATGTGCAAGGCCATGAACCGGTCATTCTTCAACGTCATGGCCGGCGGCTTTGGCCAGGACACCGCGGAAGCTGGCAGTACGTCTGTCGAAGGCAAGACCGTCCGCCAGATGGACGCCGAAGAGGCGGCGATGGTCCTCGAGGCCTCGCAGAAGGTCTTCGTCATTCCCGGCTACGGCATGGCCGTCGCCCAGGCCCAGCACACCGTGGCTGAGATGGCCGAACAACTTGCCAGACGCGGCATCGATGTGAAGTACGGCGTCCACCCGGTCGCCGGCCGCATGCCCGGCCACATGAACGTCCTGCTCGCCGAGGCCAACGTACCTTACGAGCAACTCGCCGACCTCGAGCTCAACAGCGAGATGGATCAGTGTGACGTGGCGCTGATTATCGGCGCCAACGACGTCGTCAACCCTGACGCCCGTCGGCCGGACAGCCAGATCGCCGGCATGCCCATCTTCGACGTGGACAAGGCCCGCACCGTCATGGTCTGCAAACGCAGCCTCAACCCCGGTTTCGCCGGCATTCAGAACCCCCTCTTCTTCAACGACAACACCGTCATGCTCTTCGGCGATGCGAAGAAGATGGTCAGTGGCATCGTGACCGAACTGAAAGAAAGCTGATCCCCGCCAACAACCTGCGCAGAGACCACGACCCGGCAGCACGTTCAGTGCTGCCGGCGGTCAATCCAGCAAGGCAACAAACGGCGCGATGTCGTCGAACGTCACGAGTCCATCCTGATCGCAATCCGCGTTCTCCCATCTGCAATCGGGATAATACGCGTAGTACACGTCCTCGCCGCTCAAGGCCCGCACCAGTCCGACAATATCGTCAAACGTCACCGCCCCGTCACAATCCGTATCGCCGATCAATCCTGTACACTCATCCGGAACACCATCCCCATCCACGTCCTCACTGGTGCCGTTGGCGATATCACACAAATCCAGCACCGCGTTCTGATTGCAGTCCCCGAAACTCCCGAAGGCGTATCCCAGCCCCAAGTTCCCACCCTCATCATCTTCCGCCCAAGCGCCGATCATCCCATGCGCTCCCTGCAGCGCTGCCGACACACCAAAGTAATCAAACGGCCCCGCATCCGACGCGCGTAGCGCCGCCACCTCGTTCCAGACCACCCCGTCGAACTGAAAGGCGTACGCCGCGCCGCTGTTCTCCCCGTCCTCATCATCCAGCACCGCCCCAATGAGCGCCACGTTTCCGTCCACCGCTACCGAATAGCCAAAGTTGTCCCACATGCCCAGCGCTGCCGGCACGAGCTTCTGCTCCTGCACCCAGCCCGATCCATCCTGGCGAAAGACGTACGCCGCGCCGTCACCACCGGCATGCATGTGCGCACCAACAAGAACCACCTCACCATCAATTGCCAGCACATCACCAAAGTGCGCCTCAGCCTCCCCGTCATCCGCCGTCAACTTCGCAATCTGGTTCCACGCTCCAGCCTCGTGCTCGAATACATAAGCCGCCCCGGACTTGTTCCCCAGATCATCATCAAACGGCGCCCCAACGACCGCCGTCTCACCATCCAGCGCCACGGCAAACCCCACCCAGTCGTACGCCTCCGCATCATCTGGCACCAGCTTCTGCTCCTCGACCCACACCCCGGCCACGCGCCTGAAGACATACGCCGATCCCGAACTGACCCCACCCGGGTCTTCCGTCCACGCCCCCGATAACAATGTGTCCCCGCAGATCGCCACCGACGTGCCAAAATGGTCATCCGCCGCCAGATCCTGCGGATGCAGCTTCGTCACGAACTCCCACGCGTCGACGCCCCGCTCATACACATAAACCGAACCCGATTCACCACCCAGATCATCCTCGCCCGGTGCACCCACCACCGCCGTATCGCCCGAAAGGCCGACACTCACTCCGTAATAATCAAAATCCACCCCGTCCGGCGTCACCAGTTTCTGACGCCGCTGCCACGCCACGCCATCATACTCAAACAGATACACCGAACCCGACGTCGGCCCATTATCGTCATCCGCCCACACCCCCACGATCGCCCAGTCATCATCGATCGCGATGCTGTTGGCAAACACATCGACCGGCGCTCCGTCGGCGGCAATCAACGCGTGTAGTTCATTTGCCACACACTGCCCACGCGCCACAACGGGCCCCACGCCCATACAGAAAAGAGCAGCGAAGCCGATTCCACAAATGCGCTGATAGGCGTACATGATGCTCCTCTCCACGGCCGCCGCTTCAGCCGGAAACCCCATACCTGGGGATGCCCGGGCCTGTAAGTGCAACGTGACCTACCTCCGGTATACCGTTCCACCTCGCCAGACTCAAGCTCGCGCGTCATCCCATAATCGCAGATTCGAACACTCCGCAATCGACGGCCCGCTCTGCTAGCAGTTCTCGCGCGGACCTGTATCATATCAGTGCCAGGGCGGCGGGAAATCAGATTACGTTGGCGCCTGCAACCAGTTCGCTCCAGCGGCAATGAGCGACGCGGTTACCGGACGCAGGGTGTTGCTATGTCCAAACCGCCTGACATGAGCGGGGTCTCCTGGCAAGAGGAGTACCGTCATCTGTTGCACAGCAGCGTGCCCGGCACGCGCAGACCGGCCGATGAGCGCATCAAAGCGCTCGGTCGCCGTCTCGTCGAACAGAACATCTCGCCCGCCACGGTGGCCGCGTTCCACGCCGACTTGCTGACCGAATCTACCTCCGGTCCGGCCACGGATCATCACTCGGCCGCGGCACACCTGCACGATTTCCTCGTATACGTACTCGCCGCATACGACCAGGCAGCCAGCCGCCCCCAACAGCCGCCACAAACCGCACACGGCGTTTCCGAAACCCAGGACGAGCAACGTTACCGCGAGTTGTTCAACAGCGTCCCCATCGGCCTATACCGCACCACTCCCAGCGGCCAGATCATCGACGCCAACCCCGCACTGGCGCAGCTATTCGGCTTTCCCAATCCAGAGTCGCTGACCTCCTGCAACGTCGCCGACCTGTACCTGCATCCGGCCGAGCGCCGCGAGCGCCTGAGTGAGCTCGAGCGCGACGGTGTGGTCCACGAAGCGCTGATCCAGGCACGCCGTCGTGACGGTCGCACCATCTGGCTGCGCGATTGTGCCCGCGCGATTCTCGGCTCCGACGGCCGCGTGCAGTATTACGAAGGCAGCCTCGCAGACGTCACCGCGCACCACGACTCTGCGCATCAACGCGCTGCCCACAACGAACAACTGGAACGACTCGTCGCCGAGCGCACCAACGAGCTGTCACGCACCAACCAGCGTTTGCGCAGCGAACTCGCCGAACGGACCCGCGTCGAAGACGCGCTCCGCGCCAGCGAACAACGCATCCAGGCTGTCCTCTCTTCGCTGCATGAGACCGCCGTTGTGCTCTACTCCCCCGATGGTGTGATCGAGGGCGCGTGGGCTCCAGATGACTTCGCGCGTCGCTGTGGCCTCATCCCACAGAAAGTCGTTGGCTGCTCGCTGCACGACGTGCTGCCGCCGGGTGTCCGCGAACGCCGCATGGCCCAACTCCGCGAGATCATCGCCACCGGCCGCGGCCAACGCGATGAATATGACTTCACCGGCCCCGACGACGTGCGCCACTACGAAACCAACCTCTCACCCGTGCGCTCCGTCGGCACAGACGAGATCACCGGCGTGGTCGCTTTTGTCCGTGACCTGACAGACCGATCCCTCATGGAAGCTGCGCTGCGCGAGAGCGAAGAGCGCTTTCGCCAAGTCGCCGAGAGCATCGCGGAGGGTTTCTGGCTCTACGACCTCGCGCAGGAGAAGCTGGTCTACGTCAGCCCCGTGGTGGCGGAGATCTGGCAGACCCCCCTGAGTGTTTTCCAGGAAGATCCGCTTTGGTGGCTTCAGCATGTGCACCCCGCTGACCGTGCCAACATGGAAGCCGTAATCCAGCGAGAACTGGACGGACAGGAGACCGAAGCGGAGTACCGCGTCACCCGTCCCGATGGCACCGAGCGCTGGCTCCGCTCCCGCTCCTTTCCCGTGCACGACACCGCGGGCCGCACCGCACGCATCGCCGGCTTCATCGAGGATGTCACCCAACGCAAACGTGCCGAAGAAGCGCTCCGCACCGAACGCGACTTCATCACCGACATCTTCACCTGCACGCCAGCCATCATTTGCGGCATCAATGCGGACGGCGAGCTTACGTTCTGCAACCCGGCCGCCGAAACAGCGATCGGCTACCCGGCGGAAGAGCTCAAACAGGGTAATGTGTGGCAGAAGTGCTACCCGGGTGAGCAGTTCGCGCAAGTGGAGCGCCTACTGGACCGGCTCCAACAAGGCGACGTGCGCGATTATGAAATGACGGCGACGGCACGCAGCGGCGCGCATTGCACCGTCTCCTGGAGCACAGTGACGCACCGCAATGCCGCCGGCCAGGTCAAAGAGGTTATTGGCTTTGGCGTAGACGTAACGCAGCGCGAGCGGACCGAAAGCCTGCTGCGCATTCAACGCGACCTCGCCGTTGCACAAAGCTCGACCAGCAACCTCAAAGAGGCAGCCGAGCAGGTGCTCGCGCACGCCGCGCGTATCGAGGGAATCGATTGCGGTGGCGTCTACATCGTGGACCAGCACACCGGCGCATTGCACGCCGTCGCGTACCGCGGCTTCTCGGAGATGTTCGCCCGCGCTGCGGCGCAGTACGACGCAGACTCCCTGAATGCGCGCATCGTTGCCGCGGGCGCGATCGTCTATCGGGCCGCCGCCGATCCCTCGCCGCTCGAGGAGTACCGTCGTGCCGAAGGCCTGCGCGCCTTCGCCGCCGTGCCGATCAAGCACGAGCAGCGCGTGATCGCTTGTCTCAACCTCGGTTCGCATACCCATGATGAGATCCCCGACATCACGCGCGAAGGCATCGAAGCCATTGCCTTGCGCCTGGGTGGTGTCATCGCCCGCATCCAGGCTGAGGCCGGCCGTCGCGAAAGCGAAGAGAAATTCCGCACGCTGGCCGAGACCAGCACCGCCGCCATCCTGATCGCGCAGGGTGACCGCCTGCGATATGTCAACCCCGCCCTCGCCCGCATGCTCTCCTACGACCCCAGCGAGATGATCGATCGACCATTCCGCGATTTCGTACAGCGAGACATGCAGGCACTCGTCGAAGAGCGCTCCGTGGCCCGCCAGAGCGGAGCACAGGTGCCCGCGCGTTACGAATTGCACGCCCGCGCCCGCGATGGCAGCACCCGCATCCTCGACTTCTCCGCCACAACACTGCCGTACGAAGGCGCCCCGGCGGTCCTCGGCACGGCCCTCGACATCACTGACCGCAAACGGGCTGAGGACGCGCTGCGCTCCAGCGAAGAACGCTACCGCCTGCTGGCCGACAACGCCATGGACATGATCTCACGTGTCAGCGTCGACGGTCGCATCCTCTACGTCTCACCCGCGTGCCGGTCCATGCTGCAGTACGAGCCGGAAGAACTCATCGGCACAGACATCTACGACCTTTTTCACGCCGACGACTTGGCCGGCATCCGCGATGGCCATGAGCGCGTCCTTGCGGCGCCCGTCTCCCACCTCTTCCTGAATCGTGTCCGCCGCAAGGACGGTCAGCACATCTGGTGCGATACTACCGCGGCTGCTCGTCGCGACCCTACGACCGGCGAGTTCGTCGAGATCATCGCGGTCTCACGCGACGTCACCGATCGCAAACGAGCCGAGGAGGCCGCTCAACAGCACCGCGAGCACCTTGCTCATGTCAATCGTGTCAGTACCATGGGCGAGATGGCGTCCGGTCTGGCGCACGAGTTGGCCCAGCCCTTGTCCGCCATTCTGTACTATGCGCGGGGCTGTACGGCCCGACTCGAGAGCGGCGCCTGGGGTACCGGGGAAGCCATGAGCGCCATGCAGCGCATCGCAACCCAGTCCGAACGCGCCGGCGAGTTCATCCGCCGGCTCAAGGCCTTCGTCCGCAAGGCTCCACCCGCACGCGCCGCCACCGACGTCAATGAGATCATCCGCGACGCTGTCAGCTTCGCCACCGCCCTCGTCCGCCAGCGCCAGGTCGCGATTGAGCTCGACCTCCAGCCCGACCTGCCGCCCGTCGTCGTCGACCCCATCCAGATCGAACAGGTCATCCTCAACCTGCTGCGCAACGGCGTGGAGGCCATGGACACCATCCCGCCCGCGCAGCGTTCGTTGCGCGTAAGCAGCTACGCGAATGATCAACAGAAGATCCACGTCGCCGTCGCCGACCGCGGCCCGGGCTTGCCCGCAGACGTCCGTCGACAGATGTTCGATGCCTTCTTCACAACCAAGGTAGCCGGAACCGGCCTCGGCCTGTCCATAAGCAGGTCCATCATCGAGGCCCACGACGGCGAACTCTGGGTACGCGATGACGTAGAGGAAGGTGCGGAAATCGGTTTCTCACTTTCCACAGCTGAGGGGGCTCCCCATGACGCCACCGCCTGATCCTACCGTCTTCGTCGTCGACGACGACGAGCCCATGTGCGAAGCGCTCCAATGGCTGCTCGAGTCCGACGGCCTGAAAGTGCGCACCTTCCACTCCGCCGAGGCCTTCCTCGTTGCTTATCAGTCTGATATGCCCGGCTGCCTCGTGCTCGATGTCGGCATGCGCGGTATGAGCGGCCTCGATCTCCACAAGATCCTCCGTGAACGGGGCGTCTCTATCCCCGTCATCATGATCACCGGACACGGCGACGTCCCCATGGCCGTCCGCGCCGTCCAGGCCGGCGTTATCGACTTCCTCGAAAAACCGGTTGACGACAAACTCCTGCTCGAACGCATTCACACTGCGCTCCGGCTCGACCAGCAGAAGCGCCGTCGTGCGCACCAACTCCGCGATCTGCGCGAACGCCTCGCCACCCTCACGGCCCGCGAACGCGAAGTCAAAGACCACGTCGTAGCCGGCAAACCCAACAAGCAGATCGCCCAGGAGCTCGGCATCGCCGAAAAAACCGTCGAGGTCCACCGCAAACGCGTCATGCACAAGCTGGGGGTCCACAGTGCCGTCGAACTCGTCCGCCTCATCATCGAAGCCGGCAAGACCGACGGCTAGGCGGGGTGTCACCCCACCCGAGCCCGCCAGCCACCTGCCCAGCCGGAAGCCACCGCCTATAATGGGCCCCGCTCGTAACCGAATCCTCACTCGTCACCAAGGTGCCGCGTGCCTGCTGTTTCCCGCTCTGCAAAGAGATTCGCACTCACCCTGTTGGCCATTCTGGTGTTCATGGCGGCTTGGCGCATCACCACGATGGCCCGCATGTCGGGCATCACCCGCGACGGCGCCGTATTCTGTTGGTATGCCCACGACCTCGGCCAGCAGGGTTGGCACTACCTGCAATCCCCGGCAGCGCATCAGCACCCCCTCTTCCCTACGTGTCTGCTAGTCACGCAGCGCATCGCGCAATCACTGGGGGCCCCCGACACGCCACTCACCTGGCAATACAGCGGGCAGACCGTCGCCTTGCTGGCGGGCCTCACCGTTATCATCCTGGCCGGCGCCCTGACCGCCCGCCTCGTGCACCACCTCGCACTGCCGATCAACGCGCGCATCGCGGTACCACTCGCCATGCTGCTCGCCGGCCTGCTCGACCTGAATATCTGGCTATCGGCCGACGTCATGTCCGATCAGATCCATCTGGCGTTCTATCTGGGGGCGGTGTTCCTGCTGCTACGCTTCGAATCTAGCGCCGCTGCGGCCGGCGTCGGGCTGCTCGCCGGCCTGGCATTCCTCACCCGCCAGGAGGGCTTCGTGCCAATCCTCGGCGGACTGTACCTCCTGGCCCTGCGCGTGGCCCGGGCAGCCGCTGATCAGCGCCGCGCAGTCCTGACCCGCGCTGCTACACACGCCGCCCTGCTGATCCTCGCTTTCCTCGTCGTCGCCAGCCCCTATTGGTTCGCCGTCGGCTCCTTCTCACGAAAGAAAAGCCTCGACGACCTGCTCAAGTCACCGCCCGAACAGACCATCTCCGGCGTCAATCAAGTGAGCACTACCGGGGGGCATTCGCCCGCCCTCGAAACACGACAGGAAGAGCAGCCCGCCGTTCTCCATTTTGCCCGCCTCGAACGCCTCGACGTCCCCTGGTACCTCGTTCTCCCACGTGTGCTCGAACGCCTCCTCCGCGCCGGCCGTGTCATCGTGCCATTCCTCGCGCTAATCCCCCTCATCACCCTCCGCAGACAGCTCCTCGGCCCCGTCCTCGGCGGCGCCACCACCTGCGCCGCCGCTCATCTCGCCCTGACCTGCCTGCTGATCTCACGCTTCGGCTATCTCGCCCCGCGCCACCTCCTCGTCATCGTCATGTTGCTGACGCCGCTCGCCGCGCTCCTCCTGGCCCGCATCTACACCCTCATCGCCGACGTCAAAGGCCGCTACATCGCCGCCGCCATCACCGCCCTGTTCTTCCTGCCCTTGCTCCCCTATGCCCTCCGTGTCCCGAACGAGCAGGCCGCCCACATCTACGCTGCCGCCCACTGGCTCAACCAGCGTGACCCCCATGTGGCCTCCCGCGACCTCATCTCCGCCACCATGGGCATCCCGATCGCGTTCTACACCGACATGCACTGGCGCGAGTGGGACACGCCCGACCACCCCGCCGAACTGATCAACCTCCTCAACACCGGCGACTACGAATACTACGCCCTCGAATTACCACCCACGGCCGACACCGGCGATCACTTCGAACGCGAAGGAAACCGCCAGTTGCTCCGAAAAGTCCTTGCCGCGCCCACCCTGAAGTATCCGCTCACGCTCGTCTACTCGGCCCCCGGCCCCGCCGGCAGTGAACTGCGGCTCTACGCCGTCGGCGACATCCATCTGAGCTTCCCGGAAGGCCAACCAACGGTAGATTGGAATTCCCCCAATGCGGTCAAGCCCAGGGGATGACGCGACCTCGCCCTCCAGCTACAATTATACAGAATGAACCGGTTCAAGTGTCCCCGCCCGACTCAACTGTGAGGTCTCCCATGACACGCATCACGCTCGCACTCACACTCTTGTGCCTCCTTCTTTGCCCGCTCACCACCTACGCCGAGCAGGACATCGAAAAACTCCCCGCCGACCGCATCCCCAAAGTCGAACCGCCCAAGCAGATCGCCCACGACCAGACGCCCATGCGCGTCAAAGTCCTCGTCCTCGATTTCAACCCCTGGATCCCCGCCCATCTCCACGACCCCGACAACCCCACCGCCAAACCCAAGGGCGTACGCGAGGTCGGCGGCTGGAACGACCCCGTTCCCCTCGCCCAGGGCTACATGCAGGATATCTGTGACGCCAGCGGCGGCCTCGTCCAGTACCAGATCGCCGAATGGCTCGTCGTCCGCCGCTTCCAGAAAAAGGTCGACGGCTACACCTACACGCCCGAGGCATACATGAAAGGCCTCCGCGCCGGCACCGGCAAAGCCGAAGCCTGGCACCAGCCCGATGGCGTCGACTATCCCCACATGGTCAAGGAGTTCAACCTCATCCGCCGCGTCGAGTCCGGCGAAATCGACGAAGTCTGGATGATGGGCCTTCCATACTTCGGCTACTACGAGTCCTGTATGATCGGCAAGGACGCCTTCTACATCAACGGCGGCGTCTTCGACCAGGTCCCCTGCAAACGCCGCTTCGTCGTCATGGGTTTCAACGTCGAACGTGGCGTCGCCGAGATGATCCACGACCTCTGCCACCGCACCGAGTCGACTATGGCCCGCGTCTACGGCGGTTGGCAGGTCGACAAGCTGGACAACAACTGGGCGCGCTTCGCTGCCAACCAGAAGCAATCCGGCACAGCCGCTGTCGGCACCTGCCACTATCCGCCGAACGCTGAGCACGACTATGACTACGCCAACCAGCGCATGGTGACCAGCACCGCCGACGACTGGGCCAACTACCCCGACCTCCGCGGCCGCAAGCGCACCTTCAACTGCGAGGAATGGAACGGACCCTATCGCGGCCGCAGCGGTCAGCCCGACTACCACCGCAACTTCATGTGCTGGTGGTTCTCCCACATCCCGAAAGCCCCTGGCATCAACGCCGACCAGCGCCTCAACAACTGGTGGGAGTACATCTTCAACTTCAACAGCTACGATGAGCGCGGCCGCAAGCTGGACGAGGTGAAACCCCCGCGCGACGAAGAGGCCCGGAAGGCCGGCTATCGTCGCCCGGCCTGATCTTCTCTCACCAGACCATTTGGCGGCGTGCCGCGTACGCCATGCGCCGGCACGCCGTCAAACGCGAATCCACTGCTCACACGCCGGGCATACCGCGAGCTCATCCCAGCGCCCCGCCGCATGAGCCCTGCGTATGTCCCCCAGCCGCTGCCCACCCCAAATCTCTCGCAGCGACTCCCGCCGCCAGTCTCCCACCGCCAATTGCCCGTCCACATCCTGATTACATGCCACCGCCGTCCCGTCCGCCAGCAGCATCAACCGCCCGCCCAACTGCCGACACGCCTCCCGTTCGTCCGGCGTCGTTGAAAGCAGCCCATCCGCCGGCATCAGCCCTCCGTACGTGCTGTACCCCCGAATCACCGCCGACCCGACCTGCTTGATCCACGCGTCAAAGAACCCCTCCATCTCTTCAATCGTCGCCGTACACCGCGTCAAGCTCGGCACCAGTATCGGCTGCGGGGCCGCATGTTGCCGCCGATGCTCCTCAATACGCTGCATCGTCGCCATCACACGCTCAAACCCGTCCACCCCTTGCACCTTCCGATACGTCTCCGCCGTGTGCGCATCGATGCGCACCTCTAATACATCCACCGGAATCGAAAACAGCGCCTGGATCGTTGCCTCATCGGCGTCGAGCAGCGTCGTCGCCAGCGCAATTCCGTGGACGCCAGCCTCGCGCAGGATCTGACATACCTCAACCCAGCGGGAACACCGCAACGGATCCCCATGACCACCAACGTATACCAGCCGATCGTCATACTCGCCCAACTGCCCCGCCATGGCGCGCACCACGTCCATGTCTTCGAGCGCACGCCGCGGCACCCGCGTGCCCCGCGGCCGCAGCGTCGTCGCGGGCAACGGGTCGTCCGTGGTCAACTCCAGCTCGATCTCCACCGGCAATGGGCCCGCTCGCTCACGCCCCGGCTCACGCAGCCAGCGACACGCATCAACAGCCGACGCGTCCTCCCCCAGATCCGCGAATACGCCAGCGAGCAACTCCCGACTTCGCCGTGTATCACCGGTCAGCCGACCCGCCGTCTGCGCCACCTCCTGCGGCACGTGATAACACATATCGAGGATGATCGGATCAAACTGCGGCATTTCCGGCCGATACGTCAGCAGCAGCCCGACCGGAATCTCATAATCCAGCAGCCGCTTGAGCCACTGCCCCCGAATGATGATTCCCGCAACGCCCGGCGGCGCCTGCGTGAACGTGCAGTGTGCATTGTGCGCATACGCCCGCAGATGCCGAATCATCTCGCCGCCAATCTGCGGATCAAGCAGCGGCTGATGACCCTCAATGCACATGACCGCTTCACAACGGTAGTGCTGCATGATGCGCAACACTGCCCGCGGCTCCACGTATTCATCAAACCAGGTGGTGCCCAACAGCCCCCCGCGCCACGCGTCCAGGTTCCACTTCCGACCGGCCGCCAGCAACGTGCGTCGTGGGCGCGGGACGTCGTCAATCGCGAGCAGTTCGACCGCGTCCTCTACGCCGGCCGCTTGTAACGCTTCGCGCCCCACGGCCTCATCCGCCGGCCGTACGAACAGGCACCGCCGCGCGAGCCCCGCCATGCGCACCAGTCGCCGCAAAGTGTGTGCGAGTACGGTTCGCCCGCCCAGTTCGGTGTGCAGTTGTGACGGCCCGCCCGCCGGGGCACGTTCAAAATCAGCGAATACGGCGCCGACGATTTCCATCAAAGTCGCTCACGCACACGCTCGAGCGCTTCCGGCAACATCTCTTCCAGGAACGCACAGCCCTCAATCAGCGAACGAACATACTCCCGATCGCGCCGCAGCCGAATCCGGGCGGTCTCGGGCGTTTCGGGCGTGTCGTCGTCGATGGCCCGGTCCGCGTGTACCCGCCGCAGCTCCGCCAATTGCGATACCTGCGTAATAAGACGGTACATCTGGTCATGTTCCCGCATGCGCACCCGCAGTTCGTCAATCTCCGTCACCACCCGATTAAACTCCGCCGGTCGATCCAACAGACCTTCCAGCCGTGTCAGCAGTTCTTCGGTTCGCGTGGCAATCTCCCGCGTATCCCGTAACTCCTCCAGCCGCCGCTCGATCGTCTCAACCACCCGTGCATCTTCCCCATCTCGCTGCGCACCGGCCACCGCAGCAAACAAGTCCTTCGAAAGCGGTCGCGTGCAAAACCGCTCCGCCGCCTCACGCAGCGACATCACCTCCGTATGCTCCAGCTTCAGTCCCCCTTCCGTCGCATGAATCACCCGCGCCTTCGTCGATGCGAAATCCGACTGAAACTGCTCCGCATACGTGAACATCTGCTCGTCGGTGTACACGGTGCGGCCGTGCACATCCTGCAACTGCCGCAGACCATGACGCGCCCGCACAATGCGCTCCCACTGTTTCATCTCAACCGTCTGAAATCGATTCAGCTCCGGCCCCCAGATGCGCTCCACCTGCATCCCCGCCGGATAATACAGCCCCTCCGTAAACGACAAGTCCTGCCCCACCAGGATGATCGGGTCACACCCCAAATGCTCGGCCAGGTAAAACGCCAGATGCGCCACCGTACTGCCCGGCCGCAGGCTGCCCCGCCGTGGTGCCGCCTCGCGCAGCAACTGGTCATTGAATTCCGATTGCAAAACGTGCATGCGCCCGCGGAAGTGATCCACCACGTGCCACGTGACCTTCGACTCCGCCACCAGCGTCACATCCCTGAAGTCCTCGATCCCACGAAAAAACTGCGCCGAAATCTCGTGGAAATCCAGACTCGTCACGAAATGCGGCGGCACCCCGCGCGCCAGCAGCTTCTTCAGCACCGTCTGCACACTGATGATCACCGCTCGGTCGCGCAGCCCCCCGAGCTGATCAATATTCCGCGCCAACGATGGCCCCGCCGCCACCACAATCGCCGGATACCCCGCCGCCCGCTTCTCCAGAACTTCCACCCCCGGATACTTCACATACGCCGGGAGATTGAACGCCGCATTCTTGCACGAAATCCGCGCATTCCGCACCAGCGAAACCACCTGCAGCCGCGCATACTCCACAAAATCGCGCATCAGCCCCAGCGATTGCTTGTAAAACTCCGCGTGATACCGCTTGGTGTGCGCCGGCGTAACAAACCGGATCCCCAGCATCACCGTCGTCAAAATCGACCGCAACGTCCGGTGCACCCGCGACCGATCCGCAGTCGTAAAAAACGCAATACGCCGCGCTCGCAATGGCTTGCTCAAGTCCACGACGCACAACGCCGCCTTGATCAGCGCCAGATCATCCTCCGCGATGATCAGAATCGGCCGCGGATAACGGCGTTCCAATTCTGAAACGTGATAGCCCAGTCCCATGCCAGAAACGAAGAATGTGGTGGCATCACCGCACGCCTCGTCACGCTCAACCTCGTCTGCCGCGCCGCTCGCCTTCGCGCTCTTATCCACCAGCGACTTCGCCTCTTCCAGCGGACGATGGCGACTGTGCAGGTAGATCGGCCGCCCATCGTCCGCCACCACCCGAACCGTCGCATTGCCGTCCCGCGTCGGTTCCAGCGGCGGAATCTTTGAGAAGGGAATCGCATCGATCTGTGCCGCCAGGTCCCGATCCGCGCAGTACAACGCCGCCAAATTCGCTCGATACCGCTCAGCGTACGTCGCAATCTCAGGCGCATGTTGGACCGCTGCCGACATGGCGCGCAGTTGTCCTCGAATCCCCGCGCAGTGTCAATCTACGCTCACCGTCGCCCGCCTTAACGTGTGGCTCGAAAGCGCTTACGCGCCTCCGCCACGGTTTTTTCGGATTTTCCGCTCTCGTCATTGAAGTCTCATCGCAATGCTGCCGATAAAAGAAACCGGGTGGGTGCGCAACGACAACCACCTACCCCGGAACGAGAGGAAGAATTGGCCGTGCCTGTCACATATCAGGTGGGAAGCTGAAACGTGGAACGGAAGCCACATGTGAGGTGGAAAGCGCTCTCGGTTCGCCGCCAGCCTCGGAGCGGGAAAGCAGCGTGCCAAGCCCTCATCTCATAACCTGATCAGGAGGTCCGCGGATGTTCGAAGGAACGATCACTTGCGAAATGCCCACCAGAACCAGGACCTATCCACGCCCGGGCGCCACCGTCCCCCTCGACACCGTCAATTCTCCGGGCGCCTACGTCTGCAATTGGAGCGGTCACCTGCTTCGTATCCCCGAAAGCAGCCTCGAGCCCGGCGGACCGCTCACGCTCAACATCGTCGGTGGACAACCGCTCACCGTCACCAAGATCAGCGATAATCCCGATGTACCACTGCCTGAAGCACGCGGCCTCGCCTGGTGCCATGGTCTCAGTGTCGGCTTCTGACCAGATCCACTACCGGAAAGCGAAAGAGACCACATCAACAATCGCCCGGCGTGTACTTGCTCAACAAGAGCCGCACGTCGGGGTTTCTTTTTGAGCTAACAGTCACGCCATGCGCCGACAAAAAACCACGCCACGCATGTCACCAGATATCCAAACGAGCACTTGTGCCAGCGCGTACGATGCTTGGTCCTTTCGTGAACATGACTTGCGCGCAGCGCGCAAAACCCGTCCGAACGACGCACACTAGCGGCCTGACTACAAACCACGGGTTTTGTTTTGACGCAGTCCCATACCTGTGCAACACTTACTATGCTCGACGGCGCAACGCGGCGTGGCCGCGCACCCGTCGCACATACCTGGCGGAGTATTCCCCAGGCAGCCCAGCAGAAGATCGCTATCGGAGGGTAAGTGAGCTTCTTCAGGTTGGGCGCCTTGGAACGGAGGAGAGGAATGCCCGCGAGCCGCATGACCCTCGCCGGTCACCGCTTCGCACCGAAGTCGGCGACCGACCAACGGGTCCTGCGTGTCGCACTTGCCGTGCAGCCCGGTGGCAACGGCTACTGATGCGGTTCATCCGCTCCAGTTCGTTGCGCCGCATGAGACCATGGCCCCGCACGGCCTTGGCGAGCCGTTTGTAAACCCATGGAGGGCGAATATGACAATCAATGCACCACGCCCCGTCGACATCGGCCGACAATGGGTCGGACGTGTCTTCCCCGGCGTCAGTATCCCATTCGACTCGATCCGCGAGCCCGGCTGCTACCTCTGCAACTGGAGCGGTTACCTGCTCCGCGTGCCACGCCAGGCACTCGTTCCCAACGGCGTCATGAATATCGTCGGCGGCCAACCACTTTACGTGACGAAACTGAGCGACAACCCCGACCTGCCACTCAAACAAGCCCGTGCCACGGCGAGAGAACTCAACCTCGATGTCGCATTCTGACCGCTTCTCGCGTCATTTCGCGACACACTGACGAGCCGTATCTTCCCTCCGGGGGCACCTGAGACGCGTGATCCAGGTCGCCCCCTTTTTCATGCGCTGCCGCTCCGGCCAACCCACACCGCACCACACGTTGACCATTCCCTTCACCCAAACGAGAATGCCTCGGCAACAAGTCATCGCAACCGGAGGACGTAGCAGCATGTCAACCTCGAAGAAACTCTGGCAGCCGTCACCAGCCCGCGCCGAAAACTCGCAAATGTACGACTTCATGACCCGTGTCGCCCCCGGTCACGCGTTCGATGCCAACTGGGAGGCTTTACGCCAGTGGTCCATCACCCATCCCGCCGACTTCTGGCAGGAACTCCTCTCCTACGTCGGCATCGAGCCATCTCACCCCGCCAACACGGTCATGTCCGGCAGCGGCATGCTCAACACCAAATGGTTCGACGGCATGACCCTCAACTACGCCCGCCACCTCCTCCGTTTCGATGACGATGATGACGCGATCATCTACACCAATGAGCTCGGCGACGGCGGTACGCTCAGCCATCGACAGCTCCGCGCAGAAGTTGCGCGATGCGCCGCCGCCTTCCGTAAAGCCGGCGTGCAGCAGGGTGACCGCGTCGCCGGCTTCATGCCCAACATCCCCGAGACCATCATCGCCATGCTCGCCGCCGCCAGCCTCGGCGCCGCCTGGTCCTCCTGCTCACCGGACTTCGGCGTCCGCGGCGTACTCGACCGCTTCGGCCAGATCGAACCCACCATCCTCGTCTGCTGCGACGGCTACGCCTACGGCGGCAAACGCTTCGAAACACTCACCCGCATCGCCGAAATGCTCCCCCAACTGCCTTCGCTACAGCAGGTCGTCGTCGTGCCCTTCCTCAATGAGCAGCCGGATGTATCCGTCATCTCCAGCGCCGCATTATGGCGCGATTTCCTTGGCCCAGCCGACACAACTCCACCGCCACTCACCTTTGAAGAGGTTCCCTTCGATCACCCCCTCTTCATCATGTACTCCTCCGGTACCACCGGCATCCCCAAGTGCATCGTCCATGGCCACGGCGGCACGCTGCTCCAGCACATGAAAGAGCTCATGCTGCATTGCGACCTCCGCGCCGGCGAGCGCATCTTCTATTTCACCACGTGCGGCTGGATGATGTGGAACTGGCTTGTCAGCGGCCTCGGCGCCGGCGCCGCCCTCGTCCTCTACGAAGGCAACCCCGGCTATCCCACCATGGATCGCCTCTGGCAACTCGCCGAAGACACCAGGCTCCACATCTTCGGCACCAGCGCCAAATACATCGCGGCGTGCGAGAAGGCCAACCTGCACCCCGGCCAAGACCACGACCTCTCGTCGCTACGCGCCATCTGCTCCACTGGTTCCCCCCTCAGCGCCGAACTCTTCGAATGGACCTACCAGAACGTCAAGCAGGACCACATGCTCGCCTCCATCTGCGGCGGCACCGACATCATCTCCTGCTTCATCCTCGGCAACCCGCTTCTCCCAGTCTATTCCGGTGAAGTCCAGTGCCGCGGCCTCGGCATGGACGTCCAGGCCTGGAACGAAAACGCTGCGCCCGTCACCAACGAAAAGGGCGAACTCGTCTGCTGCACACCATTCCCCTCACAACCCGTCGGCTTCTGGAACGACCCCGACAACGAAAAGTACACAGCCGCCTACTTCGACTACTACGGTGAAAAGGACGTCTGGCGCCACGGTGACTTCATCGAAATCAACCACGACACCGGCGGCATCATCGTCTACGGGCGCAGCGACGCCACCCTCAACCCCGGCGGCGTCCGCATCGGCACCGCCGAAATCTACCGCGTCGTCGAGGGTATGCCCGAGATTGTCGACAGCATCGTCGTCGGTCACGACACGCCCGACCAGGACGTCGAAGTCGTGCTATTCGTCGTATTGCGCGCCGGCATTACCCTTGACGAGACCTTGGAGAAGCGCATTCGCTCCGCCATCGCCAGCGAGTGCACCCGTCGCCACGTCCCGCGGCACATTCGCCAGGTCAAGGAAATCCCGTACACCATCAGCGGCAAGAAGGTCGAGATGGCCGTCCGCCGCATGATCCACGGTCAGGACGTCCCCAACCAGGACGCCCTCAAGAACCCCGACGCCCTCGCCGAATACAAGTCCATACTCTGACACCCACCAACCGGTCAGCGAACCCGGCGCACCAGGCCTCAGACCTCCGCGCTTGACGCGGGAGGGCGAGGCCCGGGCCCGGTCTGCCGACCCGACCACAAGCACTCGCCCTGATCCCAGCGCACGTATTCAATCGTGCCGGCCGTAGCCTTACCCGCCCAGCAGACCGACAAACGGATTGATGTCGTCAAAGTCAACCGTTCCATTTCCATCCGCATCCGCATTCAACCACTGACAATCCGGATACTGGGACAGGAAACTGATCTCGCCACCCAGCGCATCCACAAACGGCGAAATATCATCAAAGTCGACGGCGCCGTCGCAATTCACATCACCAACCGCATACGGCTCGAACGACGCCGAGCTGAAACTCACGCCCACCGCATCACACCACACCGAAATCGCGTTGTAGCCATCCAGCGATTCCCCTTCCGGCAATGTCACGCACAGGTCATCATCGCTGTACATCGTCCCCGTCAACAGCGGCAGCAATCGCAATCCGTCGGCAAATGAAGGCGTGCTATCCTCTGCACCCAGGTAGAAATACACCGCCGGACCGCCCCCATCGTAATGAAAGCGCTCAACGTACAGCGTCTCCGCGTCAATAATCGTCACCGTCCCGTCAACATCGTGCGAACCCGGATAGAAATCCGCCACCCAGCCCTGTCGCGCATACGGCGTAGCCGGCGCCTCAAAACTCCCCGAGCTGAAGCTCACCGAGAAATCAACACACCAGACGGAGATGGCATTGTAGCCCTGCAAGGTCTCGCCCGGCGGCAGCGTGAGAAACACATCCTCACCGTTGTAGACCGTCCCGGTCAACAGCGGCATGAGCTGCAACCCGTCTTCAAATGCCGGCGTGCTATCCTCTTCGCCAAGGTAGAAATATACCGCCGGACCACCCCCGTCATAATAAAAATCCTCCACGAACAACGTGCGCTCATCCAGAATCGTCACCGTCCCCTCGACATTGTGCGCCCCCAGCGGCAACTCGGCCGCATACGCCGTCCGTGAATATTGCGCACACACCGAAACGCCGCCAAACAACGCCAGAATCATCCCCGCAAGTACCTGTTGGCGTGCCATGTCTTTGTCTCCCTTCGATCGTGTTCAAGCTGCGACCCACGTCGTGCGGTCATCCCGCAACGCCAGTCGCATCGTGTCCCTGAGTGGATCCTACGTGCCGCGGCACCACATCAGTCCCGCGGCAACATTGATCAGTCGCACAACCAACCACGGCCTTGCAGACAATCTCCGTATTTCCACACCCCAGAAGACTTGATGGTCAGAAACCCCGTTACTCGGCGCGCGTCACCACTCGCGCAACGCCCGCCCAATGCGCTCGCGCACGTCTGCCGGCATGCCCTGCTCCGCCGGCGGATCCTCATCAACCAAACGCCGGTAGACTTCCCGCATCCCCGCCCGTAACAGCCGAATCTGCCGCCTGTAACGCCGACACGCCGAGCAGTACAGCAGATGCAACTTGAACGCGACCCGCGGCCAAAAACCGAGTTCCGCATCCAGTTCTTGCGAAGCCAGCGCAGACATCTCCTCACACGGTAGATTGAGCAATCGCCAGATTTCCAGCAGCTTACGCATGTCCACTCAGCCCCCGGCCATAAACCAATTGGCCTCAAGACACTTACGAAGACGTGTGCGGGCGCGGTGCAGCAACGTCCACAGATTGGTCGCGGTTACGCTCAGAAGCTTGCAGATCTCCTCACTCGGCCGATCCTCCATCTCCCGCTCGGTAAATGCCAGTAACATCTGCGGCGGCAGCGCGCTCAGACAGCGCCGAAAAACGTCCCAGAATTCCTGCTCCTGGAACGCCTTCTCCGGGCTCCACCCCCAGCGCTTCGGACCACCAGCCCATAACCCCTTCTCATTGAAATGCTCGCGCACATATTCCGCCGTCTCTTCCAATTCCGCCTGTGGCAGCTCCCGCCCGGACTTCCGGAAATAATCGACGATCTTGTGCTTGAGGATGCCGATCAGCCAGGTGCGCTCACTCGACTTCGCCGAAAACCGCTCGACCGCCTGTAGGCCCGCCACCAGCGCTTCCTGCACCACCTCCTCCGCCGCCTCCGGGTCACCCACCCGCAGCAGCGCATACCGATACATCGCATCGCCATGACGATCGAGCCATTGCTGCGGATCAGGCCCCGAGCCGGATTGTGCGTCAGCAGATGCCATACGGCTCGCTCAGATAATGAAGCGCGCATCAAAAACGATCGCCATTCTACGACACGCGGCCCCCGCTGGCGACAAATCGATCAGCCAATAATCGACTGCTCAGGATGCCGAACGTGCTTCAGTCACCCCGCGACCCGCCGTCAGCACCCGCCGGAGCAAGCCCCGAAAACGCAATACCAGATACCCGGATACCAGCAAGAACCCGAACATCAGGCCACTGATCATCCCCACCAGCCACTTCTCCGGCAACCCCTGCATCAACCCGGTTGCCAGGGCCAACATCGCAAATGCGATCGCGGCAAATCCGATCGCCGCCTGGTTCAATCGCCGTGCGAGCCGCACATCCGGCGCTCGCCGAGCCAGTCCTACCCAGAAGAACCAGACCCCCGCTGCCAACCCGAAGATCGTTGCCATTTGCAGCGACCCCATGGTCGACTCGACTTCATGCGCAAGTACCTCGCGCATCGCAAGCTGCGGATTGCTCATCCGTAACGCATACCAGCCCACCATCGCGAGCAGAAGCAGGATATATCCCCAGCCGCTAACCCGCCGCAGCCAGTACCCCGAAACCTGCTCCGGCCGCACATACCTCCGATCCCGCATATTCGTTGCCATCGTCGCCCCGATGAACAACAGTACGCCAAACGCCAGGTCACCCACTGCCAGGGCCGTCTCACTCAGGCCCAAGATTTCCGTCTGCGCGATTGCCGCGACCAGACCGGCCACCACCCCCACTACCCCAACCCCGGCCAATACCAGCAACGCCGCAATCATCACGCGCGTTCCACGCCGAATCCGCTCCAGCCACACCGGGTCCGCAAAGATTAGCCGTTCCGCCCGCAAGCTGCGCTCGATCGCCTCCCCACACTCCGGACAGCGTCCCTCCGCCGATAGCCCCCGCAGGTCATACCCACACCGCGCGCAAGGCACTGAAAACGCCGAAAGCGTCTCCGGCATCTCAACCGTCTCCGGCTCCTCCCTCGGCGACTCACTCACGTGATCAAGTGACGTCTCCGTTCTTGGCGGCGTTGCCGGCGTGTCACTACGCTTCGCCGCCGCCCGCGCCGCCAACGTCTCGTAATACGAACTCGGCGTCGACCCGTTGGAATCGTCACCCGCATCATCAGCCCCCGATTCCTGTGCCCGCGCGACGAGCAGCGCCAGGCGACGTTCCCCCGCCGCACCCTTCGGCACCTCCGGCACAGCCTCCAGGAACGAACGCAACAAGTGCCGCGCCGTCTTGTAACGATAAACCGGCTCCTTGTGCAGCGCCCGCTCAACGACTTCGATCAACGCCCGCGGCACCGCCCGCTCCGCCAGTTCATGCCGCGGTACCGGCTGATCCCGATGCGCCGCCCGCACCTGCTCCAAAGTGCCCACAAACGGGATCCGCCCCGTCAACAACTCGAATAGCACGACCCCCAGCGCGTAGACATCACTACGCGTGGACACATGCCCATCCAGCATCTCCGGCGCCATGTATGCCGGCGTCCCCGCCGCCTGCTCCGGCGTCGCTTCCGATCCCAGTGGCGGCCGCACCTGCGCAAGCCCAAAATCCGTCACATACGTCCGCCCATCCGCATCCAGCAGCACATTGCCCGGTTTGATGTCCTGATGAACAATCCCGCCCTCGTGCAGCGCCCCGATCGCACTCGCCACCGGCTCCAGCAACGCCGCCACCGTCTCCACCGGCAACGGCCCGCACGTCTTGCGAACCTGTGACAGCGACGGCCCGTGCACGTACTCCATCACCAGGTAGGGCACGTCCACCACCAGATCCGCATGGTGAATCGCCGTCAGCCCCGCATGGCGAACTTTCGCCGCCGCTCGCGCCCCCTCAATAAACCGCTTGAATCCCGGATCATCCGTCCCCGCCACCGCACTCGTCAAAAACTTCACCGCCACATCGCGGCTCAACAGATTATCCCGCCCCAGCCACACCACACCCATCCCCCCACGTCCCACCTCCTCGACCAGCCGCACCGACCCGAGCTGACGCGGGATGACAAATTCGCGCACCGGTCCTTCCACCGGCGTCGTCTGTGTCAGCGTAATGGTCTCCAGCTCCGTGGACATTCACCTCTCCCAACCCTCTCAGTATGAACCGGGATGGGCTCCGATGCGATGCTAAACCGAAATCCTGATTCTAACGCACGATAGGCCCGAAACATACGAACACCGGCCGCAGCAGCGCCCGGCCGGTAACACCATCCCACAACACGCAGACCAGCCTAGTCACCCCGCGTTAGCCCCCGCAAGCCAGATCCTGTCAGGACTTGTCGCAAATGGCCCACCCGCCCCTCCCGCCAAGTCCGCTCGCCCTGCATATCATGATAGTGACGAAACCGAATCGACGGCTCGCCTCCTCCGAGCCGTCGGGATGACGACGGTCAGGCCGGCCGTAGGTCGGCGGTGCGCGGGCACTGGGAGGAATTGGGACTTCGTCGTCATTCGCCGCGCTGAGGAAGATCGGGCCCCAAACATGCCTCAGAACGACTTTCTGCCGCTCCGCGGCTACGACCACATCGAATTCTACGTCGGCAACGCCAAACAAGCCGCCCACTTCTACGACAAGACCTTCGGCTTCCAGCCCGTCGCCAAACTCGGCCTCGAAACCGGCTGCCGTGACCGGGCCAGCTACGTCATGCAACAAGGCCAGGTCCGCTTCGTCCTGACCAGCTCTCTTACGCCTGACCACGAAATCAGCCGCCATAACGCGCTACATGGTGACGGCGTCAAAGTGATCGGCCTGGAGACGCACGATGTCGACGCCGCCATGCGCGAAGTCCGCGCTCGCGGTGCCACCATCGTCCAGCCCGCTCAGGCCTTCGAAGACGAGAACGGCGTCCTCAAGACCGGCATTATCAAGTACGCCGGCGATACCCTCATCAAACTTGTCGAACGCAGGAACTACCGCGGCGTCTACGCCCCCGGCTATCAGCCCCTCGAGACTGCCGGCACCCAATCCACCGGCCTCGCTGCCATCGACCACATCGTCACCAACGTCCACCTCGGCGAAATGAACTACTGGGTCGACTGGTTCGAGCGCGTCATGGGCTTCTCCCAGCTCGCCCATTTCTCCGACGACGACATCAGCACCGAATACAGCGCCCTCATGAGCAAAGTCATGGAGGACGGCCGCAAGATCAAACTCCCCATCAATGAACCCGCCGAAGGCAAGAAGAAGAGCCAGATCGACGAGTACCTCGACTGGTACAACGGCCCCGGCGTCCAGCACATCGCAATGAACACCAAGGACATCTGCGAAACAGTTCGCCAACTCCGTCAACGCGAAATCGATTTCCTCCGCGTCCCCGACACCTACTACGAAGACCTCAAGGACCGCGTCGGTGAGATCGACGAAGACATCGACGAGCTGCGCGAGCTCGGCATCCTCGTCGACCGCGACGACGACGGCTACCTCCTCCAAATCTTCACCCAACCCCTCCAGGACCGCCCCACCCTCTTCTTCGAAGTCATCGAACGCCACGGCTCCCGCGGCTTCGGCATCGGCAACTTCAAGGCCCTCTTCATCTCCCTCGAACGCGAGCAGGAACGCCGCGGCAACCTGTAGCCGCATGCCGTGAACACGGGCGGGAGTGTGCCTCCCGCCCTCCGTGACGGCCACACGTAACCAATCACCGCCGCACGGGCCACTACTCTTGAGTAACGGCTTCTCAATACCGCGCGAAGCCCCCAACCAGGCCTTTCCACCACTCTCACCTGAATAACCCCTCACCCCACCCGTCTCTCTACCCGTAACGCTTGTCGACGAACAGACCCGGAAATGGAGCCGGGCATACCAGAAAGGAGGTTCGACACATGCGTACCCAGTGGACGACCGCGTGGGTGGCCGGTGCCACCCTGGTACTGACCGGGCTCGCCGGCTGCGGCACCCTCGATGTGGAGCAACTCGCCCGCGACGCCGTCGCCGGCATCACCGATCAGACCGCCCAGCAACCAGGCGCCCTCAACGCCCAGGAAACCCAGTTCGCCCCCGATGGCCAGATGCCTCAGTTCTCTCAGGGTCAAGGCGGCCCCGGCAGACATGGACCACTCCACCCGCCGCGCCCCCCACTTTCCGAAGAGCAGATGGAGCAGCTTCTGGCCCTCCGCGACCAGTACGACAACGGCGAAATCACCCTCGAGCAGTTCTGCGAACAAGCCATCTTGGTCATCGGCGAGCCGCCCTGCGGACCCCCGCTCCCGCCCATCGACCTCACCGCAGAGCAGCAGGAGCTGGCTGAGGCCATCTTCGCCGCCGCCCGCGACGAAACGCTCGCCCTCTTCGCCACCGCGCGCGAGAACGTCTACACCCAACTGACCGAGGACCAGGCGGCTACCCTGCTCGAAATCGAGGAAGCCATCGAACCCCCGCCCGTACCGCCCCTGTTGCCGCCCGATTGGCCCCAATGTGACGCGCCTGAGCCAAGTTGCGAGCGACCCGCCCTCGTCCCCCTCCGACCCTGCCCACCCCCGCCCGGCGACAACGGCGACATGCCGCCGATGGGGCCGTTCGCTGGCATGTCGGGAACCGTGGGGGGGCCGCCCCAAGGTATGGACGGGGCAGCCCCCGGACAGTGTGGCCAGGGCCCCGGCGGAGAGCGTGGTCCGCACGGGCCGCCGCCGCCTCCGCTGTGCATGAGCCCGGACCTCATCGAAGATCTCGCCCTCACCAACGAGCAGATCGAGGCCATCGAGTTCATCCACGACGACCTGCGAGTCGCCGCGGAAGCCGTGCGTGACACCGCCTGGGAGTCCTTCCTCGACCTCCTCACTGAGGAGCAACTGGAACAACTCGAACAGCTCCCACCCCCGCCCCCGCATCGCCCGTAAAAACGCCATAACCCCACGTACCCGCAGGAAGGCAACGCCAGGCCGCCACGCCTGGCGTTGCTGCACACTGTAGCGCCAGGCCTCGGCGCCTGGCGACGGCCGCTACCAGCACGGTGAACCAGCGCGGCCGGCCCCCGTCGTCGGCCGCTCCCCTCGCCTCGCGGCCCGCCCCTACGCAACGCCCGCCCATCTACGCCCTATAATCCCGACAGGTAAACGGGCCAGTCACTCGGCAATGCAAACCGAAGGGAGTCTTTCATGCGCACGCTCACGCCACTCACCATCCTCGTTGCCATCACCCTCCCCCTCCTCGTCCTCGCCCAGGAAGAGCCGAACACCCCCCAGGACAAAACCCAGCACTACAAGGTCGACCCGGTCCACTCCTCCAACGTCTTCAGTATCAAGCACTTGAACGTCGCAAACTTCTACGGCCGCTTCAACGAAATGTCCGGCGCGTTTACGTTCAATGACGCCAACCCCAACGAAAACTCCCTCGACATCCAGATCAATACCGCCAGCGTCGACACCAACAACGACGACCGCGACAAACACCTGCGCTCCGCCGACTTTTTCGACGCCGCCAAATACCCCCTCATCACCTTCAAAAGCTCCGCGTTCAAGAAAACTTCCGATAACATCTACAAAGTCCGCGGCGAACTCGCCCTCCACGGCAAAACCCGCTCCCTCGAAGTCGAGCTCAAACACACCGGCTCCGGGAAAGACCCCTGGGGCAAATACCGCGCCGGCTGGGAATCCCGCTTCTCCATCAAACGCAGCGACTTCGGCATGACCACCATGCTGGACGGCCTCAGCGACCAGGTCGACCTCATCATCAGCGTAGAGGGCATCCGCCAGTAGACGCCGCAACCAGTTCCACGAAGTTCGACGAGTAGCGCCAGGTCTCCGAGCCCGGCCCCCCACGGTGTGCTACGCCTCCGACACGCCCTACGTCGCCACCAACGCAACTACCAGCCTGGTTCATCTGCCCGGTTACCCATCTCCGCCCGGCACAGCAGTAGGGGGGCCGCGACCGGCCCATCCCGACGCATCGCCATTCCCACACATCCTCCACCCCGCGCAGCAGCCAGGACGCGCCTCCCCCCGGCCAAATCTCGATCCCGCAATCCCCTCCCGCAAAATCCCCCGCCATCCCGCCTCCCAGCATACAATCTCCAAAAACGAGCAGGAATAAACCCGAACCGAAGGGAGCCCCCCATGTCCGAACTCGCAACCAGAAAGTGCGTTCCTTGTCGCGGCGGCGTGCCCGCCCTCGGCGCCGATGAAATCACCCCGCTTCTCAACCAACTCGACGGCTGGGAGGTCGTCGACAACCACCACCTCGTCAAAAGCTACGCCTTCCCCGACTTCGTTTCCGCCCTCGGCTTCGTCAACAAGATCGGCAACCTCGCCGAGAACGAAGGCCATCACCCCGACCTCTACCTCGCCTACGGCAAGGTCGGCGTCCAGATCTTCACCCACAAAGTCGACGGCCTGACCGAAAGCGACTTCATCCTCGCCGCCAAAATCGACGGTCTGCCGAGATAATGACCGGCCGAGTGTCCGCGTGAGTCGTGCTCGAGTGGTCGCGAACGCGAGGACTCCTGGTCGACGCTGCGCCATTGGGCCGTTCAAATTCTCACGCCAACCTGTCAGATGCGATCCCCTTTTGCGATCGGTGCAGTAGGGCCCCGGCACAGGGCCGCGGGCACGCACAGTGCGCCCGGCGTATGCCCGGCACGCTGATGCACAAACCGTCGGAGGCGGAAAGCGGGCCGTTTCAGCGGACAATCCGCCACGACCTCACGCTCATGCAGAAGGAGAAAGCATGCGAAACTCTTGTGTGGTACTCTTGTTCTCACTCGCCGTGGTGGGACTCCCCGCCGCCGCCAACCCCGAAGTCGTCTATACGGCCGACTTTGAGGACGGTTTGATCCCCGGCGAGTTCAGCGGCGGTGGCGTCATCGCCGACACGGCCGAAATGAGCGAGGTAGGTTTCGGAGCCTACTGCTTGCACGGCGACGACAACCCCACCACATTGACACTCACGGGGTTGCCAGCTCACAACAGTCTCTCGCTGGACTTCATCGTCGCCATGATCGGCTCCTGGGACGGCTTGGAGTACGATGCCGGCGGCAACCCCAACTCCATCCCGGACTACTGGTCAGTGACCGTCGACGGCGAGTCCATCTTCACCGAGACGTTCGACAATCACCCCGCCGAAGAGTTCGACCAGACCTTTGTACCGCCCGAGGGCAGCGTATTGGCACGCTTCGCGCTGCTTCCCGGCTGGGGCGAGTCATACTCGGCGTACGACATGTCCTACGTCGACGCCTTCCAGGATATCCCGCACACTGCCGACAGCGTGACCATTGAGTGGTTCGCGCACGGCGACGGCTACGAGGGCATCGGAAACGAGAGCTGGGCGATCGACAATCTCTCGATCACAGCCGTCCCCGAGCCGGCCAGCCTGCTGCTGATCGGCCTGGTCGGTCTGCTGCGTCGCCGCCGCTAGCGGCTCTTCCTGAAACCTGAGACCACAGCGGGCGGAGCCACGGGAGCCGGCTTCGCCTGACAGACCGCCGCACCGAGTGGAGCCCCGGGAGCCGGCCCCACTCGGCCGCGGCCACCTAATTAGGGACAGCCACCTATTTACGGCCCACTCTCTGCCCCGCGCGCGCTCCACCCCGTTCGCCCAAGTCACCAAACAGTCAGTGTCTATGACCCCCGCTTGCGCCTCCGCCGCACCTTCTTCTCCGCCCTCCGCGGCCGCCCAACCGGGTTCGCCCGCAGCCGCCGCCCCAATTTCGCCTCCAGCTTCGCCACCCACCGATCCTCCGCCAGCGGCCGCCCCGTCCGCACCGCCCGCCAGAACCGCCCACGCCACGCTTCATCCGCCGGCTCTACCAGTTGTGCCCGCCACCGCGCCGCCGTCCACTCCGCCTCCCACCATGCCAGATCCAGCACCTCCATGGTGTCCGTCGCCATCCCGACATGCACCGCCGCACTGCTCCACGGCCACCGCCACGCCCGCCGTACCAGCCGCGCCCGCACCGGATTCCGCTCCACATACGCCACCGCCCGCCACAAATGCGTCTCATCCAGCGGGCACGAGTAAAACCGCCCCTGCCACAAATGCCCGCTCCGCCCTTGCAGCCGGTTGATTAGCTGCGTATGCGCAAAATGCGTCCGCCCGACCGCCGCCGCCAGCCCCTCCTCATCCTCCGGCACCAGCACCAGGTGCACATGGTTGTTCATCAGACAATAGGCCAGCACGTCCACCCCGGCGGCCGCACACCGATCGCGCAGCGTTTCCAGATACGCCCGCCGATCCTCATCCGCGACGAAGATGTCCTGCCAATTATTCCCCCGCTGTGTGACGTGGTGCGGCACCTGCGGAATGACAATCCGAGCACTTCGCGGCATAACCCAAAACCCTACCACCCCGCCCACCCCGCGTCAAGATATTAGTGACTGTCCCTGTTATTCCCCGGCTGAATTGCCCCCAACTCCACCTGCGGGCGGCCGAGCAGGCGGGATTCGCGAGGTGAAACCGCCTGCCGTGAGATTCTCGCGCGAGCGACAAAGCTCCGTTCAGGCACCACGCTTAGCGCAGCGAGACCCCTTTGTTTGAAGAATACCGGCGAACAGTGCCGATTAAAACTTCGATTACCGACCCTCTTGCGGAGTCGGTGAGTTTCCGTGGATCGAGTAAGTGGCCGAGTGGGTCAAGCCCGTAAGCAGCATACCGGAACAACCCGGAGCGCGGTGCAGGAAGACTGGCCGCGACTCGGGAAGCAGGCCTCGAGTGCTGTCGTCAGCAGCTCGCAACCGAGGGTTGACCGTCGTCCGCGAGGATAAGAGTGGCAGCCGGGAGCTACGAATGAAACGAGCAGTCGTAAACGTGTTGCGTTGTCTGCCGCGCCGCTTGCGCAATGCGCTCATGCACATCGGCTTTGATATTGCTCAAGATGAGTTCGTTCGGTTCGCATTTCAATACGCTTTCGCACCGCATATGTTCCACGGATTGGAGTTGCTTCGGGAGCGGGGTTTCAGTCCGCAGACTATCGTCGACATCGGCGCTTTCCAGGGCGATTGGTCGCGCGGGGTTCATGCAATCTGGCCCGACGCGCAGTTTCATATGATTGAGCCCCAAGCCGCTCGGATCGCGAAAGTTCGTGAGACAGCTGAGAAACTGGGTGCGACGCTGATTCCAGAACTCCTTGGACGGACGGAAGGGGCGGAAGTCGAGTTCAACGTGATGGAATCTGGCTCGTCTGTGCTCCCCGAGAATAGCCCCGTACCGCGTGAAGTTGAGCGTCGTACACTCCGCACGATTGACGGCCTCATCGATGCGACAACTCTACCGAAACCCGTCCTTGTGAAGATCGATGCGCAGGGTTATGAACTGGAGGTCCTAGCCGGAGGTCCCAAGCTCGTTGCACATACCGACGCCGTGCTTCTGGAAGTATCTCTAATCGAGATCAACAAGGGCGCACCGTTGGCAGCAGAGGTTATTGCGACGTTGGCGAAGCACGGTCTGTTTATGTGTGAAATCCTCGAGATCCACCGACGCCCGTTGGACCGCGCGATGAACCAAGTGGATATTCTGTTTGTCCGACAAGATCACTCGCTGATGACGGATACGCGGCACTGGGCGTAGTCAGCCCTCAAAAACCCGGGATCAAACCGGGGGATCAAACCCGGGACAGCCACGAACGCCATTAAGTTACGCACCAGCCGTTTTCGAGCAGCTCGCGTTTCAGTTCTTCACGCGGACGCGTCATTCTCGAGTAACCCAGAATGGCGTTCGTGACTGTCCCTGTTATCCCTTATAATCCTCTGTGGGCCGAGTCTTGGCAGCAATCGAGGCTCGTGACGGCGGACTTCATAATCCAGCGATTCTCGCTAGTGCATCACCGTCGCCCACCGCCAGAACGTCGTGTCCGACCGTCCCGCTCGGGCGGGTCAGGTCGAGGGGGTCGACTCGAACGCGCGTCAGCGCCCAAGGCACCGCAAAGAAACGATATCCAAACTCGCGCAGCAAGACAATGGTCGGTTCGTCGGCATACGAGCCATGACTGCCGGAATTGAGTTCGAACAGGATGGCCCCCGGACGGTGCTTGCTTTCAAGCAACTCATGCGCTCCACGGAGCACTTCGGCCTCGAACCCCTCGACGTCGATCTTCACGAACCGAACCCGTTCGATCCCATGTTCGCTCAACACGACTGACAGCGGTCGTACCGGAACGGTCAGCATTTGCGCCGCATCCTTGGCTCGTGCAGGTAGCAAAGACGCCGCTCCTGCATTGAGAGCAGGAACAAACAGCTCCAATTGCGTCTCGGCGGAGCCCAATGCAATGGGGTGAATTGTCGCATTCGTTACGCCGTTTCGTTCAAGCGACGATTGCAGCAGGCGTTGCATTCGAGGATTGGGTTCAAAACAGTGCAGTCGACCGGATGGCCCCACGAGTTTGGCAAGCAGCAGCGAAATGATCCCGATGTTCGCTCCAATGTCTATAACCGTGTCGCCGGGGCGCACGAGTCTTCTGCAGATCCAGGTGATTTTGGGGTCGAGGTCGCCTGTAAAGTACGCGGCGCGTCCTACGTAGTCGTCCAGCGGCGCGAGAAGCAGGCCGCCAGCGGTACGCGCCCATGTCTCCTCCGACGTCGACCCCGCCAACACTTGCACCAGCTTCGAATTCGCGAGAGTTCCACGCCCGCTAACAAAAGGGTACCTTCGCGTAAACATGGCGATGAGGGATTGGCGCAACGAAGGCATCGATCGGCTCCATTCTTGGTAGCATCCGCTTACGGTCCGCCAGCAGACATTGCCAATATACCACATCGGCTCACCCGGCTAAGTCCGCATGGTGAGAAACCTGGCGTTCGGGACAGCCACCAATTTCACGCCACGTCCCACCGAGCCGACCCGGCCACTCCGCCAACCCGACCGCCGCCTGATCGCGCCACCAGCACACTCGATTTCATCACTCCGGCTGAATCACCCCCAACCCCGCCCCAACCTCCCCATCCCCCACATCCGCCACCAACTCCGTCTCCCCCAACGTCTTCAGCAGCACATAACGCACCGCCCCACCCCGCGCGTGCAGCCGGTCCGCATTCCGCTCATGCCACTCAAAAAAGTCCACCGACCGAATCGCCGCCTGCTTCACACTCTCCGCCAATCCCGCCGCAAACTCACGCGCCGGCTGACGCCGGTCATCGCGGTGCCGTGCAGCAGTTGCAGGAGCAGGGCGTGGATGGTGAGCACGGGGTCGAGGACACGCTCACGCCAGCGGTGGCCGGTGGCCTGGCAGGCGGCGTAGATGTCGGCGGGAGTCAGGTGCTGGTGCAGTTCGTCCTTGATCTGTTGCACCGCGGCGGTGATACTGTGAGCCATCCCTGGCCTCCTGTGTTTGGTATTGTTTTCAACACCACATCATCACAGGAGGCCTTGTCACGCGCAAGCGCGTAAGTCGGCGCTGCTGGGGCCGACTTATGAATAATCTGAATTGCGTTCAAGGTCGACCCCATCCTCCGATAAAGACCGTCTTCCGCTTGACAACACCCGGCTTCACAGAAGGGAGGGGAGTGACGCCTGACCGACCGGAGGTCGACTCCCGAACGGCAACACTGCTCGAGATCCGGGGCGTACAACGACGCGTTGCTTTCAGACGGCGTGCTCGGCCTGACGGTAAACGATGTGCCCCTTCTTGATGACGACGCGGACGCGGGGGCGACCGGGGGTGTAGAACCAGTGGTCGAGCGAGGGGACGCCGAGGATGACGAGGTCGGCGTCGTAGCCGGCGGCGATGGCGCCGGTGTGGTGCTGGACGGCGAGGGCGGCGGCGGCGTTGGCGGTGCAGGCCGCGAGGATCTCGGTTGGCGTCATGCGCAACTGGCAGCAGGCGATCCACATGATGAGCGGGAGTGACTCGATCATGCTGGAGCCGGGGTTGAAGTCGGTGGCCAGGGCGACGGGGAGATCCGCCGCGATCAGTTGACGCGCATTGCAGTGTTCGATGCCGAGGAAGAAGGATGTGCCCGGCAGTGCGACGGCGACGGTGCCGGCCTGTTTCAGGGCGGCGATGCCGGCGTCGTCGATGTGCTCAAGGTGGTCGGCGGAGACAGCGCTGACCTGTCCGGCCAATTTCGAGGCGCCGATCTGGGCGAGCTCGTCGGCGTGGATCTTGGGTCGCAAGCCGGCGGCGGCGGCGCGGGTGAGGACGCGCTCGGACTGGGCGACAGTGAACGCGCCCTGGTCGCAAAATACGTCGCAGAAGCGGGCGAGGCCGCGGTCGGCGACGCGCCGGAGAGCTTCCTCGCTGGCGATGTAGTCGATGTACTCGTCGGCCCGGTCTTCGTACTCGGCAGGGAGGGCGTGGGGGCCGAGATAGGTGGGGTCGAGGTCGATGGGTTGCTGGCGATCGAGCAGGCGGGTGGCTTCGAGTTGCTTGAGCTCGTCTTCGACGGTGAGGCCGTAGCCGGACTTGCATTCGACGCGCGTGACGCCGAGGGCGAGCATGCGGTGCAGGCGGGGGAGGTTTTCGGATACGAGCTCTTCGAGGGAGGCGGCGCGGACGGCGCGGGTGGTGCTGCGGATGCCGCCGCCGGCCTCCATGATCTGGAGGTAGGTTTCGCCGGCGAGTCGGCGGGCGAATTCGCCGCTGCGGTCGCCGACGAAGGGGATGTGGGTGTGGGGGTCGATGAGTCCGGGGATGACGGTGCCGCCGCCGGCGGAGATGGTGACGGTGCCCTCGTCGATGGGGGCGTCACGATCGGAGCCGAACCAGGCGATGCGGCCGTCGCGGACGAGGAGTGCGGCGTCGTGGATGATGCGGAGGTTGTGCATCTGGGCACCAATGAGCGGGCCGGGTGGTACGACGACGAGGGCGCCGATCTGATTGATAAGGAGCGAGGTGGCTTCGGCGGTTTCGGTGGTCATGGTTTGGTTCCGGTCCGATTGGGCTGCGTTCCTACCTGGGCACCGTTGCCGGTGGCGCCTTGCTGTGCGCGTTGCCGGGACGAATAATATACCCGCACGTCGCTCGGCGTGCAGAAGTGGGTTTGCGTGGAGGAGAGCGCAATGGACAAGGCATGGATGATCGTTGGTGGGTTGGTGCTGGTGCTGGCGTTGCCGGCGGGTGGGTGTTTTCTGGGTGATGCGGATTCGCCGCCGACGGAGGAGGAGGTTGTCGAGGATAGCGAGCAGGGTCGGGGGACGCCGGCGTCGGACATTGTGGTGCGGATCATCAATGGGACGGCGTTGCCGCTGGACCCGCAGTTGTTCGTGGCACCGGTGGCGGCGGGGCGCGACGCGGTATTCGAAGAAGCGAACGCGCGGACGGACTACGGGCTGGGTGGCGTCGGTGTGTTGCTGGCGGGCACGCAGGATACGTTGTCACTGGGTTGTGACGACATGATCTTCATCGCGACGGCGGGTGGTGTAGTGGGTGATGACTTGGTGGACCCGGATGCGGTGGGGCGGCCGGTGATTCTGGAAGAGGGGGTGAATGTGAATTGTGGGGATGAGGTGGTTTTCGTGTTTGAGCAGTTTGGGACGCGGCTGTTGGTGAGCTACGACGTGGGGCCGCGGGAAGCGGAGTAAGGCGTTGCCATGAACGCCGTGGTGTGTGCCACTGCCCTGTTGGCAGCGGTTGTCGGCGGATGCTGCACTGCGCAAGAGCAGCGGCACACGGCGGGGGGTCAGGAGACTTTGGCGCCGGGGGCGATTTCGCGCTCGGGGGTCAGCAGAATGATCTGGCTGTGATCATCGTTTGAGGCGGCGAGGAGCATGCCCTGGCTTTCCAGGCCACGCATTTTGCGGGGCGCGAGGTTGGCGACGATGATGATCTGGCGGCCGACGAGCTGTTCGGGCTCGTAGTGGCCGCGGATGCCGGCGAGGATCTGGCGGGTTTCGCTGCCGACGTTGACCTGGAGGACCATGAGCTTGTCGGCGGCCGGGTGCGGTTCGGCCTGATTGATGGTGGCGACGCGCAGGTCGACGCGGGCGAAGTCGTCGTACTGGATGGTCTCGGTTGTGGGGGTATCGGACATGAGCTTATTCCTCTGGTTCGGCGTAGGTGATCAGGTTGTCTTTGATGAAGGCGAGGTATTCTCGTTCGATGGTATCGAGATCTTCGCTGATGAAGGAGCGGAAGAGTTCCTCGCCGAAGCTGTAGTCGGGACGCTGCGACCAGATGTGTGCGGCCCGGGCGTGGCGGGAGAGTTCGGAATCGTGCAGGGCGTCGAGGAGGCGTTGGAAGCCGGGGGCGTACTTGCCGTCGGCGCCGTCCTGGAGGAAAAGGACGAGTGCCCAGACCTGGGCGTAGTAGGTGAGGACGGATTGGCTGGTTTCCTGGATGACCTCGCCGGCGTGCGTGCGGAGGAGTTTTTCGAGTGGGTGGAGGCGGTCTGCGATGGTGGCGCGGGCGAGGGTATTGCGGCGGCGGGGGTTGAAGTAGGGATCGAAGCGGTCGAGGCCTTTCGACGTCCAGCGCTGGCCTTCGACGTAGACGGCGAGGCCTTCGTTGAGCCAGGCGGGAAGTTGGGACTCGACGTGGAGCGCTACGTACTGGTGAAAGCCCTCGTGCGCGAGGAGGGCGAACGTGGCCTGGTGCGTGACGTACTCGATGACGGCGGTGCCGCGTTCGGAGTAGCCGCCGTTGCGGACTTGCAGGTAGAGATGAGCGCGGTCGCCGGTGAAGCGGCGGGTGAAGGCTTCCCACTGGCCGCGGGTGGTGAAAACGTAGATGGGGGCCCGGTCGTCCGGTTGGTGGCTGGGAGGGATGAGGGTGGCACAGTGTTCGTAGAAGCGCTCGGCGAATTCGGGTAGCGCGTTGGTCAGCATGGGTTCGTCGAGCGTGGTGTAGATTTTGTAGTGGTCGGTGGTGAGCTGGACGCCGGCGAAGCGGCCGTACTGCCACGGCTGGGTGTCAAAGGTGATGGGGTCGCGTTTCTCGCGATTGGCGCAGCCAAGGAGTGTGCCGGCGAGCGGCAGCAGCAGGATCACTAAGGCGAGACGTCGAAATGCGGGTTTCATTCAGGCGATCTCCACACGGCCGCGTCCGCGCCGCACGCGTCCGATGACGGCGGCGGGGAAACCGGCCCGGTTGAAACGGCGTTCAACGGCGGCGGCGGACTTGGGGCGGACTGCCAGCACAAAGCCGATGCCCATGTTGAACACGCGATACATCTCCTCTTCGTCGACGCCATGGTGCTGGAGCAGGCCAAAGATCGGCTGGACGGGCCAGGTGCCACGGCGAATGACGGCGTCGCAATTGTCGGGCAACATGCGGGGCGCGTTGCCGGGCAGCCCGCCGCCGGTGATATGGGCCATGCCCGTAATCATGGGCCTTTGGTAGTAGTGTAGCGCGTCGAGGACGGGGCGGACGTAGATGCGCGTGGGGCGGAGCAACGTGTCCAGCAACGGGGCATCAAGGCCGCGCAGCGGTTTGCGGAGCGGCAAACGGGCCTCGTCAAGCAGCAGTCGGCGGGCGAGGGCGTAGCCGTTGGAGTGCAGGCCGGTAGAGAAGAGGCCGACAAGCTGGTCGCCGGGGCGGATATTCGCAGGGGAGAGCATGCGCTGGCGTTCGACGACGCCGACGGCGAAGCCGGCCAGATCAAAGTGCTTCTTGCGGTAGAGGTCGGGCAGCTCGGCTGTTTCGCCGCCGAGGAGAGCGCAGCCGGCGTCCTCGCAGCCGGCGACGATGCCCTGGACGATGCTGGCGGTCTGTTTGGGGGCGAGTTGATTTACGGCGATGTAGTCGAGGAACAGGAGGGGCTCGGCGCCGCAGCAGAGCATGTCGTTCACGTTCATTGCGACGAGGTCGATGCCGACCGTGTCGAAGCGCTTGGCTTTGATGGCCAGGAGCAGTTTGCTGCCGACGCCGTCGGTGCAGGCGACGAGGACCGGATCGCGGTAGTTGCGGGCGAAGAGCTTCTCGTCGTAATCGAGGCGGAACAGGCCGGCGAAGGCGCCGTGGCTGGGCAGGACGCGTGGGCCGTAGGTGCGCCGGACGGCCGGGCCGATGAGATCGACGAATTCGTCCGCGGCGCCCAGGTCAACGCCGGCGGCGGCGTATGTGGTGGTCGGCGAGTTGTTCTTGCGACGCGAGCGCTTCACTCTGGTTCAGTCCGTAGCAGTGTTGCGGCCGCTGGCCGCGGGTGTTTCGGAGGATCGACTGCAACAATGCGGTTTCTAACCGATTTCGGTGCGCGGCTCTAGCGCTGACGGAGTCTGGCGGTGGTAGTCAGGCCGGCGGCGGGGGCTTATGATCGGGCTGTAGCAGCAGGTGTGGTTGTGGGAGTTGGCGATGACGCGCGAAAAGCCGAAGTATCAGCGGATCATCCTGAAGGTCAGCGGCGAGGCGTTGTGTCCGCCGGGCGGGTTTGGGGTGCATCGCGAGCCGCTGGACCGTGTGGCGCGGGAGATCGGTTCCGTGGCGGAGTTGGGCGTGCAGATCGGGGTTGTGTGTGGGGGCGGGAACTTCCTGCGTGGCTCGAAGTTTGCGGATGAGCTGGGGATTCACCGGGCGACGGCGGACTACATGGGGATGCTGGGGACCGTGCTCAACGCGCTCGCGCTGCGGGAGGCGCTGGAGCGGATGGGGCATCCGGCGAAAATCATGAGTGCGCTGCAAATCGCGCGGATCGGCGAGCCCTTTCATCGGGAGCAGTGCCTGGAGCACTTCGCGGCAGGACGGATCGTGATCCTGGCGGCCGGAACGGGGAATCCGCACGTGACGACCGATTCGTGTGCGTCGATTCGCGGGGTGGAGCTTGAGGCGGATATTCTGTTGAAGGGGACGAAGGTCGACGGTGTCTATGATGACGATCCGGCGAAGAATCCCATTGCGAATCTGATGACGAACGTGACCTACGAGGAGGTCATCAACGGGCGGCTGCGGGTGATGGACATCGGGGCGGCCGAGATGTGCGAGCAGTATCACCTGCCGGTAATTGTGTTCAATCTGTTCAAGGATGGTGATCTGAAGCGGATCGTGCTGGGGGAGGCGCTGGGGACGCGGATGAGTGTGCCGGGATGAGTGAAGCGGTCTCGCGGCCGAAGACAGGTTGGCGCGAGCCGCATCAGTGGAAGCTCTGGCTGATGGGGCTGGTCGGCAGCCGGTACGACGGGCTGACGCATTTTCACGTGGTGGCGCCGGGGGTCTTGATGCGGTGTGGGCAGCCGCGCGTGCGGGATCTGGCGTGGATTCGGCGGGAGCACGGGTTGCGAACGGTGGTCGTGGCGCGGGGTGGCACGCGGCATCCGTTGCGTGGACGGTGGTTTCGCAAGGAACGGGCATATTGTCGGCGGGAGGGGATTCAACTGGAGCACATGCCGTTTTCGGATGAGGCTATGCCGCCGATGGCGGTATTCGCGAGGTTTCTGGAGATTGTGCTGGAACCAGCGCGTCGGCCGGTGCTCGTGCATTGCGAGCAGGGGTTTCATCGAACGGGTGTGCTATGTGCGCTGTACCGGGTTCGGGCGTGTGGGTGGACGTTGGAGGCGGCCCTTGAGGAGATGAACCAACTCGGGTTCGAGTTTGGTCGCGAGAAGCGGCAGCCACTGCTGGCAGCGCTGCGGCGCGCCGTCGGTGGTAGCGAGGTCGTCTCCTGAAGACCCTTGCAAGGTCGCTTTGTCGACGAATTACAGATTGTGAGTTTTCTTGTCATCGTCACGGGAGGCCGGCTCGGTCAGGGGGAATTCGTTGCTGAGCCGTCGCAAGAGCGGGGACGCATCGTCCAGCAGGTGCTCGATTGCGACGGCGTCGCGCTTGCGCTGTGCTGTCTGCATCTGTTCGATCAGTGTCTGCAACTGATTGCTCAGGTCGCGCAGGAGTACGGGATCGTGCGACGTTTCCGAGAGTCCTGTCAGTCGCCGCAGGTACCGCTGCCAGTCGCCAAGCTCGTCCGCCAGTTCCTTCCAATCCCGGCGTTGCAGTTCATCCTCGACGACTACCTGTTGTCGCAGGACACGGTCGAGTGATTGGGCGTAGGGCGTATAGCGAATCGGCTCGGCGGACTGGATGCGTGGGGCGGCCGTCGGTTCGGCATCCCAGTCGTCGCGGTCGACTTGGACTTTCGGCGTGTGGGTGCTGATGATCAGGCAGCCGCCGGTCGGAAACAGCGCGGCGATCAGTACTGCCGGAACGAGTACCCTGTGGGTCATATTGACGAGGCTCATGTGCGACTCCTCCGCTTCGGTTTGGAGTTTCTTGTAGCGATGTCAGGCTGGACACCGGGCGGGGCCGGAGGTTGGCTGCTGACCGGTGGTTTTCGCAAGCCGCGCGTGGGTATTGTACAGTTGAACCGTGTGACCGCCGCCATCGCCGTCAATCTACCTGGCCACTGTTGAGAGCATGCGATGTCCGACACGAATGCCGTCAAGTGGCTCCGCACGCAGCATGTGGACTTCGACGTCTTGGAGTACGAATTCACGCAAATTGGGGCCGATCACGCTGCTGAAGCGGTTGGCCGACCGCTCGAGATGGTCTGCAAGACGCTCATTGTCAAGGTCACCGGCAACGCGCACTACATTGTCATCGTGCCGGGTGATCAGCGGTTTGACCCGCGGCGGTTTGCGTCCGGTGTCGGTGCACAACAAGCCGACCTGGCGCCGACGGAGGAGGCCGAGAAGGTGACCGGGTACAAGGTCGGCGGCATTGCGCCATTCGCGCAACGGCGGAAATTGACGACGGTTATCGAAGAATCGCTGCTGGCACTTGATCGGGTGATTGTCAACGGTGGCCGGCGGGGAGTCTTGATCGAGATGACGACGGAGGACCTGGTCCGCTTGCTGGATGCGCAACCAGTGGATATTTGCCGCGGGTAGGACGCCGGAGGTGAACGTGGGCGCTTCGGCTCGGGCGGACGTCACTGTTCGTCCGGTACGAGATGACGACCGAGATTGGGTTGGCGCGCTGTTGGCTGAGCGGTGGGGGTCGGCGGCGGTGGTCACGCGCGGCCACGTTCATGAGGCGGAAGCGCTCCCCGGATTCATCGCGATACGCCGTGATGAGCGGCTTGGGCTGGCGACGTTCCACCTAAACCGTCGGCGTTGCGAACTTGTTACGCTCGATAGTCTGGCGGAACGCCAGGGCATTGGCACCGCACTGGTTGACGCCGTGGCCTCTGCGGCGCGGGCAGCGGGTTGCGATACGCTGTGGCTGATCACGACCAACGATAACACGCCGGCCCTCCGGTTCTATCAGCGACGCGGGTTTCGGCTGGTTGCGGCGCACATTGGTGCGATCGACGAGGCACGGCGGCTGAAGCCTGAGATTCCGCTGGTGGGGCTGGATGGTATTCTGATTCGTGACGAGCTCGAGTTGCGGCGGCCAGTTTGAGGGCAAAATCGGGTTATCGAGGTCCATTCCTTATTGACATGGTGGGGCCGGTATTACAGAATAGCGATTCGTAATACCGCACGATTGGGACTTCGCGATCCCGAAGACGGCGGGTCATCAGGCACGCGGTGATGAGTACTACAGGAGCATGACATGGGACGGAAGCGAGGCTTGTGGGTGGTTTGCGGTGCGATTCTGATCGTGGTTGTCGCGACTGTGCAGGCGGATGAGCCGGACTGGGAGGCTATGGACTACACGTCGCACGCGGACTATCAGGCTGTTGACGGCAATGGCAATGGCACCTTCCCGCTCACCGATGCGGTCAAGCTGCGTGGCATCTGGCTGAACAAGCCGGAGCATTTCCTGGATCCGTCGCCGAGTGCGCCGGCGTTCATGGGCGGGCAGTGGCAGATCTGGGTACAGGCTGCTGATGAGGGTGATTTTGGCGGTACGGCGTGCTGGATGGGGCAGTTTTACGGCAACCTGCCGTTCAATCCGCCGGAGGAGAGCTACTCGGATGCCGAATGGGTAGCGGAGCTGGAGCGGTTGAATCACGATCCGGTTACCGGGCTCGCGTTTGAGCGTGGCGATCTGGTTGAGATTCGCGCTCGCGCGCCCGGGTTGTACTACTCAGGCAAGACGAACGTCAATGAGCAGCATACCAACGACCCGATCAATGATTTTGATGTGTATCTGCTCGAGGCGGCGTATGGTTTGCCTCTGCCGGAGGTGATTACGCTGGCGGATGTGATGGATGAGGAGGGGGAGTGGATTTTTGATCCGAACCGGGCGTTTGGTGCGGAGCGCTATCAGAGCACGCTGGTGCGCGTCAATAACGTGCAGTTTGTTGATACGACTGAGTGGGGCACCAGTGCGTGGCTGGAGATTACGGATGCGACCGGCCGCGTGGTGCCGGTGCATCTGGGGCGCGGTGCGGGTATCGAGTCCTGCAACGTTGGAACGCAGCCGGTGGATCTGGTCGGCATCTGGGATCAGGAGGATGACGACCCGAGTGATGGGCTGAAGGATGGGTACTATCTGTGGGTGCCCGACTATGCGCGGTACATCTTCCCGGTCGGGCAGCCGCCCGTGGGTGACATGAACTGTGACGGGGTGGTGGATTTTGATGATATCCAGCCGTTCATTCAGGCGCTGGGCGGTGAGGAGGCGTATCAGGCGGACTATCCGTGCTGTCACTGGTTGTATGGCGATGTGAATCAGGATGGGGCGGTGACGTTTGATGACATTGTGCCCTTTGTGGGGTTGTTTGAGTGAGGCGCATGCGGCGAGCTGCGACACGACGGTCGGTAGGATGGAATGCGCGGCGGGTGGCGTTCACGCTGATTGAGCTGCTGGTCGTGGTGGCGATCGTGGCGGTGCTGATCTCGATCCTGTTGCCGGCGCTGGGCAGGGCGCGGAAGGAAGCGCGGGTGGTGGTGGTGCATTCGGACCTGCGGCAGATTTGCCTGGCGCTGGATGGGTACGCGCTGGATAACCGCGACGACGTGCCGCCGACACGCGTGTCGTGTGCGGATGACGTGCAGTATCGTCTGCCGGTGGAGTTGGCGGAGGAGAAGTGGTTTGCACGGAATCATGAGCAGATCAGTGGCATTCCGCAGTCGGAGTTCTATGACGCGTTTGACCCGCAGCGGACGTATCGGTATCGGGCGCCGGGGCCGGTGTGGGAGAATGGGACGTTTTATGATTGTGACTGGCCGCGGTCGCTGATGTGGGTGCCGGAGGATTTTCCGCAGTGTCGCAGTGAGGAGGGGGAGGTGTACTCGAATGCGCCCGGGGAGCCGGTGGCGCCGGTGTTGTACGCGGTGTGGAGCATCGGGCCGGACAAGCGGTCGGCGAAGTTTCCGCGGCTGGCGTATGATGGGTCGATCGATGCATTCAAGTTCCCGTTGCCACGGCAGTATTGGCTGGAGGATGCGGGGGGGGCGGGGTTGATTGTTCATTTCCGAGAGAGGAGGGGGGCGATGCACCGGAGTCCGTAGTTCGGGGAGAGATCAAGAGCTCGAGAAAGAGGGGCGTGGAGTTCGGATTGGTTTTCGGAGGTTGCTAGTTGTTACGTTCCTGACGGAGCGGAGGTCGGTCCGCCGTCTGTGATGACCGACTGGAGGACGGTGTTCGGCGGGGTCAGGGGGCGAGGAGGGCTTCGAGCTGTTGGCGGGTGGGGAGGGATGGTTGGGCGCCGAGGTGGGTGCAGGCGCAGGCGCCGGCGGCGTTTGCTCGGCGAAGGGCTTCGGGGAGGGGGAGGTTGGCGGCGCGGGCTGCGGCGAGGGCGGCCGTAAAGGCGTCGCCGGCGGCGGTGGTATCGACGACGTTGACGTTGTGGGCGGGGACGTGGAGGTCGTGTTCGTCGTTGAGGAGGTAGGCGCCGGCCTGGCCGCGTTTGAGGACGACGGTGCGGGCGCCGCGCGCGCGAAGTCGGGTTGCGACGTCGCGCTGGCTGACGATTGCGTCGGACTCGTGGTGTGTGGCGGGTGCTGCGCATGATTGCGATTGTGTGTTGTTCGCTGCGAGGAGCTGCTCCGCTTCGGACTCGTTGGGGGTGAGGATGTCGACATCGAAGAGTTCCGGCGGGGCGCTGCCTGGCGCGGGGGCGGGGTCGAGGATGGTTTCGACAGCGTGTGCGCGGGCCAGGGCCAGGGTGTGGAGAACGGTGGCAAGCGGGAGCTCGAGCTGGACAAGGCAGACGCGGGCGCGGGCAATCAGATCCGCCGCGGCGTCGACGTCGGCGGGAGTTATGCAGGCGTTGGCGCCGGGGGCGACGCAGATGGCGTTTTCGCCGGAGTCGGCGACGACGATCAGCGCGACGCCCGTGGATGTGTTGGGGGTGGTGAGAAGGTGGTCGCAATTAACGTTGGCGTGTTGCAGATTTGCGCGCAGCGTCGTGCCGAAGGGGTCGTCGCCGACGCGGCCGACGAGTGCGGTCGGGACTTCGAGTCGGGCGGCCGCGACGGCCTGGTTGGCACCTTTGCCGCCGGGGATGGTAGCGAAGCGGTTTCCGAGGATGGTTTGACCGGGTTGGGGGATGGCTGGGGCGGTGGCGACGAGGTCGATGTTGGCGGAGCCGACGACGACGATGTTGGGTTTGGCAGGAATTGCGCTCATGGTTGAGTCTCGGGCGGTTCGGGGCTAGGATGCGTGAGGGTTACCGGAGCTTAAATCAGCTTACATTTTGCATCGTAAGGCTTTGTGCGTTAAGCTTAACCGTGGAGATCGGAGGTGCCAGTCCTGATCGACGGCAACAACCTCCTGCATGCGGCCCAGAAGGTTGGTTCGGGGGAGCATCTTGTGGGTCGGTCCATGCTGTGCGACACGCTCGGGCAATGGGCCAGTCGATACAAGCAGCGTGTGCACATCGTGTTTGATGGCCCGGAACCGCCAGCGGCTTTGGCGGCCCAGATCGGGCATGCGAAGTTGCAGGTCAGTTTTAGTGGCGGTGGGGTCAGTGCGGATGAGGTCGTGATCGATCTGGTCGAGGCGGATTCGGCTGCGCGGCGATTGCTCGTGGTGTCTTCGGACCGGGCGATCGTGCGGGTGGCGAAGAGGCGGAAGGCTCGGCCGATGAAGGCGGAGGCGTTTTGGTTGCGTGTTGAGCGGGACCTGGCGCGGCCTTGGCCGGCGCCGATGGAGCCGGAGGAGAAGAGGCGGGGGCAGAGTCCGGACGCCACCGATGCGTGGCTGGATGAGTTCGGGCTCGGCTAGCTGCTTTGGCAGCGAACAACCTCTGGGCCGCGGGCATGTCCAAGCACCCGTCGGCGAATGTAGGAGGCAACTCATGCCGCAACGCGAATCCATGACGGAAAACGTGCCTCAAAGTCGGGAGAATCATGCGGCCGAGGCGTATACCCTTGGAGATCGGAGGTTTGAGCCGCGGCGCTCGGTTGCGTGTGACTTGTGGATGATTGATCACCATGGATCGACGGTGATGCGGTGTCACTGTGACCAGGTTTCGAATCACGGGCTGCGGCTGCGCGTGCCACTGGGGTATGGCGTTGCGGAGGGGCAGCGGTATGAGTTGCGGTCGCACTTGCCGGGCTCGGCGATGGCGGGATCGTTGGGACTCGTGGGGAGCCGCTGGGCGACGGTGGTGCGGACGCGGATGTGTCTGGAGGGGCACGAAGATTATCTGGAGGCGGGGGTGGTACTGGATGTGCCCGAGGCGATGTTGCCCCGGCGAATCAGTTAGACGACGTTTCTCCGTGTTTTTCGCATAGGACGCCGGCCGGCCTGCGTGGGGCCCGTCGGCGTCCTGGCTGTTTGGTGGGCTGGGCGTTTGCCGGGGTGGTGCTGCGAGCGGGGTGGATTCGGCTTAACATGTGTTATGGCATGCGCGGTGTGCGCTGTGGTGTTGGGCCCTCTTGGTGATGTGTTTTTGCGATGAGCGAGAAGAAGATTCCTGAAATCTGTGATTATGACTGTCCGTTTGCCGATTTTCCGCCGGCGGAGACGGCGGGGATATGCCGGACGATGTCGGCAGTGTGGTGCAAGAAGCTGACGGAGCTGGTGAACAAGAACACGCCGTGTGAATGGCGGCAACGGGGGAAGCCGGGGGGGAGGCAGGCTGCGCGGAAGACTGCGACGCGCAAGTCGACGGGCAAGAAGAAGGCGACGGCGAAGACGGGGGGGCGCAAAGCCGCGACGCGGAAGAAGGTGAAGGGGAAGTCGGCGAAGAAGTGAGGCGGGCTTGTGATGTGCTGCGGCTGACGTGCGCGGCTCGACGTGGGGGTGTAATCAGCATGAGGGGGTATACTGCTGCCTGCTGGAATTGAGTGGTGTCTCGGAAAGGAGGCCGGTGTGCCGGCGGCGGACTTGCAGAGCTTCATCGCGGAACTCGAGCAGCGGGGGTGGCTGAAGCGGATTAACGCCGAAGTGGATCCGATCCTCGAAATCACCGAGATTGCGGACCGGGTGATGAAGGCGGGCGGGCCGGCACTGCTGTTCGAGCGCGTGCGCGGGTCCAAGTTCCCACTGATCATCAACACGTTCGGGTCGCAGGAGCGGATGTGCCTGGCGCTGGGGTCTGGGAGCTTCGACGAAGTCGCCGCGCGGGTGAAGAACATCATCAAGCCGGAGATTCCGACGACGCTCATGCAAAAGCTGCGAAAGTTGCCGGAGCTGGCGCAGTTGGGGAGCCTGCCGCCGAAGGTCGTGGGGCGGGGCGCGTGTCAGGAAGTGGTGCTGACGGACGAGGCGGACTTGTTCAAGCTGCCGGTGATTCAGTGCTGGCCGGACGATGGCGGACGGTACATCACGCTGGGCGGTGTGTTCAGCAAGCATCCGGAAGCCGGCGACCGCAACGTCGGGATGTACCGTGTGCAGCTCTTCGAGCCGAAGCTGGCGGCGATGCACTGGCATATGCACCATGATGGGGCACGGCATTATCGGGCGTACAAGGAGCGCGGTGAGCGGATGCCGGCGGCGATTGCGTTGGGCGGGCCGGCGATTCTGCCTTATGCGGCGACGTGCCCGCTGCCGCCGGGGATTGATGAGTGCTTGTTTGCAGGCTTCCTGCAAGGGCGGGCACTGGAGCTGGTGCCGTGCGTGACGCAGAAGGACATCGAGGTACCGGCGTCGGCGGAGTTTGTGATTGAGGGGTATATCGATCCGGCGGAGGAGCTGGTGCTGGAGGGGCCGTTTGGGGATCACACTGGTTTCTATTCGCTGGCGGACTACTTCCCGCGGTTTCATGTGACTGCAATCACGCATCGGCGGCAGCCGGTGTATCCGACGACGATTGTGGGCAAGCCGCCGATGGAGGATTACTGGCTGGGCAAGGCGACGGAACGGATCTTCCTGCCGCTGTTGCAGATGATTGTGCCGGATGTGATTGATTACAGCCTGCCGATGTTCGGGTGTTTTCACAATTGTGTGTTCGTGAAGATTCGGAAGGAGTATCCGTACCAGGCGCGGCGGGTGATGCATGCGTTGTGGGGTGCGGGTCAGATGTCGCTGACGAAGATCATCGTGGTCGTGGATGCGCATGTGGACGTGCACGATGAGCAGGCGGTGCTGTTCCAGCTTTGCAGCAATGTGGATCCGCGGCGGGATATCGAGTTTGTGACGGGTCCGGTGGACATACTGGATCATGCGTCGCCGGTATGCGGGGCGGGGAGCAAGATGGGGATTGATGCGACGCGGAAGATCGCGGGTGAGGGGCAGGTGCGGGAGTGGCCGGAAGAGCTGGAGATGAGTGATGAGATTCGCCGGCTGGTGGATGGGCGTTGGGGGGAGTATGGGTTTTGACGGGGGGGCGCTGATTCGTTGGCCGACAAGAGTGGGAATCGCTGAGATTCAGGTGGATCCTGTTGCGCGGTGGCGGGGATTGGCGGTATACCGGGCGGCAGATAAAGGACGGTACGGGGTATGATGACGGGGCACCCCGAAACGCTGACGTCGGTTCTCTGTCCACGATGTGGCGGGGCGGACCTGGAAGATGAAGATCGCGTGAGCATCGGAGGCTGAAGCAGCGTGTATTGCGTGTTGCGGCGTGGGGCCGGGTAGAACCGGGCCGCAGCGGGTATACTGGTTGCGTGTTGGTTTTCTGGGGGTGGGTGGAGGATTTGGCGTGGGTGTGGAGTTCGGGCCGCTGCGGGATGACGCAGAGTTGGGGAAGCTGGGGGATTTGTTTCACGAGGCGTTTCTCGTGTCGCCGGAGCGGACCGAGAAGTACGTCACGCACATCGGGCGGGAGAATTTGCGTGCGGTGCGCGTGGGTGGAGACGTGGTCGGCGGGTTGGCGCTGATGCCGAAGGGGCAGTTTTTTGGGGGGCGGTCGGTGCCGATGGTGGGGATTGCGGCGGTGACCGTGACATCGGGGCAGCGGGCGCGAGGGACGGCGACGGAGATGATGTCGGCGATGCTGCGGGAGCAGTATGAGCGGGGGATGGCGCTGTCGACGTTGTACGCGGCGACGACGCCGTTGTATCGGCGGGTGGGGTATGAGCAGGGTGGATTGAATCTGGAAGTATCGATGTTGACGCGGGATATCGATCTGCGTGATCGGACGTGGGAAGTTCGGCGGGCGACGGCAGCGGATGAGGAGGCGGTGCGGGGCGTGTGGGCGGAGTTCGCACGGGGGGCGTCCGGCAACGTGGACCGGGCGGAGGTGAACTGGTGGCGGGTGCACGAGCATCGGGATGAGGAGACGGAAGGCTGGGTGGTTTGCGACGGGGGACGCGTGGAGGGGTACGCGTTTGTGCTTTATCGGCCGAATGCGGAGGGGATGCATGATCTGCTCGTGCATGACTGGGCGGTGACGACGCGCGGGGCGGCGCGGCGACTGGTGACGTATTTCGCGGACCAGCGGACGATGCGGGATCGCGTGACGTGGTCGGCGGGCGTATGTGATCCGCTGCTGGCGCAGCTCGGGGAGACGCGGTACGTGACGGTGACGGTGAAGCCGACGTTCATGTTGCGGATTGTTGATGTGTGGCGGGCCCTGGAGGCACGGGGGTATCCCCCGGGAGTGGCGGGGGAGATTCACTTCGAGGTGCGGGATGATGTGCTGGCGGGGAATCAGAGACGGCTGCTGCTGACGGTGGCGGAGGGCTGCGGGACGGTGCGGGAGGGAGGCGAAGGGCGGCTGGTGATCGATGTGCGGGCGCTGGCGACGCTGTACAGCGGGTGGCGCGGGCCGCGGGAGGTGATGCTGGCGGGTGGAGCGGAGATGGATGACGAGACGGCGGCGGTGGCCACGCGGGTATTCGCGGGGCCGACGCCGTGGATGATGGACATGTTCTAGGGCGGATGAGGTACTGGCGGGCGGGGGCGGGAGGCTGGTGGCTCGGCTGGGTCGTGTTATACTACAATGTCTGCGACCGTTGCGGCGCTCGCTGTGGGGGCGAGAGCGGGTGTCGGGGCGAGCGCGAGCCGTTTTTGGTCCGTGATGCGTACGGAGGACCCCGCCGATGTCGGATGCACCCATTGAAGTTGATAACAAAGAGGACGGCAAGGACGGTAAGAAGCGTCTGATGCTGTACAAGTATTTCAAAACGGTCATCAAGATGCAGGTGTCGGACCTGCACCTGAAGGCCGGATCGCCGCCGAACATCCGGATGAAGGGTGATCTGCGACCGCTCCAGGGTGGGCCGCTGTCGGGCGAGCAGATTCGGGAGGGGATCTTTGAGTTGCTGAGTGAGAAGCAGCAGCAAATTTATGATGAGAAGGGCGCGATCGACTTTGCGTATGACGTGGGGCCGCAGGGGGATGCTGACCGTTTTCGTGTGAACGCGTTTCAGCAGCGGGGGAAGATGTCGGTGGCGGCGCGGCGGGTGAATCGCGACATCAAGAACTTCAAGGAGCTGTACCTGCCCGACTCGCTGGAGGACATTTCGAACTTCAATCAGGGGATGGTGCTGCTGGCGGGGATCACGGGTTCGGGTAAGAGCACGACCATTGCGGCGATGATTGACTACATCAATCAGCGGCTGCCGGTGCACATTGTGACGATTGAGGATCCGATCGAGTATTTGTTCACGGACAAGAAGGCGGTGATCAATCAGCGCGAAGTCGGGATCGATGTGCAGAACTTCCATGATGCGCTGAAGTACCTGATGCGTGAGGATCCGGACATCGTGCTGATTGGTGAGATGCGTGATATTGAGACGTTCAGCGCGGCGGTGCACGCGGCGGAGACGGGCCACCTGGTGTTCGGCACGATCCACGCGTCGAGTTCATCGCAGACGATTTCGCGCATCCTGGACCTGTTCCCGGCGCATGAGCGAAAGTCGGTGCGGCAGGCGCTGGAGTTCAATCTGAAGGCGATTATCTGCCAGAAGCTGATTCCGAGCGTACGGGACAACATCCCGGTGTTGCCGACGTGCGAAGTCATGATCGCGAATGCGTCGGTCAGGAAGCTGATTCGTGAGGAGCGCGACGCGGAGATCATCGATGTCATCCGGGCGTCACTCGCCGACGGCATGATTGACTTCACGTCACACCTGAAGTATCTGGTTGACGAGGGCTTCATTGACCATGCGACGGCGTATGAAGCTGCTCCGAACCCCGACGAACTGAAGATGGCCCTCAAGGGTATTACGTCGGGCAAGTCGGCGATTCTGGGTTAGGATCGGCGCCGCCGGCCGCAGGCGGTATCAGGAGTTGCCATGCTGGACGAAGCGCAGGGCCTGTCGGCGGTACTGCTGGCTTATGGTCCTTATATCAACCCGCTGAAGCTGGGTGGGATTTTCGTGGTGTTCACGCTGTGGGCACTGATCGCCCAGTGGGTCGACAAGGACACGGTGGTGGTCAATACGTTCCGGCTGTTGTGGAACCTGGTGCTGGTCGGTGCCGGCGTGGTGGGGACCGCGGTGGCGTTGCTGGTGCCGATGTATGCGATCGGGTTTCCGGCGATGATCGTGGTGATCTTTGGTGCGAGCCTTGTATACGTGATTCACCGGAATGGGCTGGTGGAGGCGGAGGACTCGGTGCTGACGCCAACGCATTTTCGGCGTCTACGTGAGGAGGGGCTGAGCGGCAAGAAGAAGGTGAAGGAGGTTCGCGAGCGGGTGCGGATCAGTGGGGTGGATGGTCACGTTGAGATTCCGCCGGAAGAACCGGAGCGGACGCATTACAGCCTGGCGCAGGACTTGTTCTTCGACTCGCTGTGGCGGCGGGCGGCGTTGGTTGAGGTGGCGCCGGCGGGTCAGCAGGAGGCGAAGGTCCAGTATGAGGTGGATGGTGTGTGGCTGGACGGCGAAGCGATGGATCGGGGGGAAGCGGATGAGTTGATTCAGTATGTGAAGGAGATTGCGGGGCTGGACCTGGAGGAGCGTCGCAAGCCGCAGAAGGGGATGATCAAGCTTACGATCGGTGAAACGAAGCATGAGACGGTGATTCGGACCGATGGCACGACGGCGGGCGAGAAGTTGACCGTGCAGATTCGTTATGATGAGGTCAACTTCAAGGTGCCGGACCTGGGGTTCAATCCGCCGCAGCTCGAGCGGGTGGAGGCGACGAAGGAGGAGACGCGGGGCTTGATCCTGTTGTCGGGTCCGTCGGATAGTGGTTTGACGACCTCGATCTACAGCTTCGTGCGTAACCACGACCGGTTCTTACAGAATATCCAGACGGTCGAGTATGAGAAGGAACTCGAGATCGACAATGTGACGCAGCACGTGTTTCAGCCGGACGACAAGCACACGTTCGCGGAGCGGCTGTTGCGTGTGGTGCGGTCGGACCCGGATATCATCGTGTTGCCGGAGATTCGGGAGCGGCAGGCGGCGGCGATTGCCTCGAAGGCCGCAGCGGAGAAGCAGAAGGTCTATGTGACGGTACAGGCCGTCGACGTGGCGGATGCGTTGCGGAAGTGGATTACGGCGGTGGGCGACAAGACGTTGGTGGCGAAAGGGCTGCTGGCGGTTTGCAATCAGCGGCTGGTGCGGAAGCTGTGTTCGCAGTGCAAGCAGGCATACAAGCCGGATCCACAGCTCATGCGGAAGCTGAATCTGCCGGCGGACAAGGTGTTGTATCGGAAGCCGGAGCCGGAGTATGACAAGCATGGCAATCCGATCATCTGTCAAGCGTGTCAGGGCACGGGCTATGTCGGGCGGGTCGGCGTGTTTGACTGGCTGCCGGTGGATGACAATCTGCGGCAGGTGATCCGAAAGGGCAGCTCGTTCAAGGAGATTGAAAACTACGTCGCCAAGCGCGGCGGCGGGGGCTTGCAGGCGCAGGCGCTGCAGAAGGTGCTGGACGGGGTGACGAGTATTCAGGAAGTGGCGCGTGTGATGCGTGGTGAGGGGGGCGAGAAGAAGGCAGCGAAGCCGAAGGCCGCAGCGCCGAAAGGGGCGGCACCGAAGGCGGCGGCGAAGAAAGCGCAACCGAAGACGGGTCAGCAGTCGAAGGCGGCTGGCGGAGGTCGTTCATGATACTGAACCTGGCGGCGACGTTGTTTGTGTTGGGGCTGACCTTCCTGCATTCGATGTATGGGTTGTTCAGCGGGATCATCAATCTGTTCTGCACGATCGTGGCGCTGGCGATCGCGTTTGGTTTTACGGAGCCGCTGAACGCGATGCTGGTGAAGGACTTTCATCTGCATTCGTCGTACACGGAGCCGTTGACGCTGGGGTTGCTGTTCGTGATTTCGCTGCTGATCCTGCGGTTGGCGGCGGACAACCTGGTCCGCGGCAACATGCGCATTCCGATGTACGTGGATTGGGGTGGGGGCGCGGTGTGCGGGTTCCTGATCGCGCAGATCAGCGTGGGGGTGATGGTGCTGAGCTTTGTGATGTTGCCGTGGGGCGACAGTGTGGCCGGGTACACGCGGATTGAGCGTGTGATTGAAGAGGGGGCTGGCGGCTTCGGGGAAGAAGTGAAGGTTGATCCGGAGACTGGGCGGGTGGTATTCGCGCGGAATCCGTTGTGGCTGCGGTCGGATCAGATGGCGGTGGGACTGTTCAATATCATGAGTTCGGGGAGCCTGAGCACGGACACGCGGTTCGCGTCGATCTACCCGGACTTCACGGAGTGGGTGTTCTGGACACGCAATACGATTCAGCAGGAAACGCAGACGGCGCCGCTGGTGGATGAGCGGCGAAACGGGTTTGAGCAGGGGATCGCGGTCGAGACGTGGTGGGAGCAGCCGACGCCGTTGCCCGAGGAGGACACGCGTTATCGGGCACTGTTGCCGACGCGGAAAGAGCCGCGGGTTCCGTTCGAACGGTATTCGTATCGGACCGATCCGGGGAAGAAGCTGATTGGCGTGCGGTTGACATTGCGACCTTCGTCGGCGGACCGGGGTGAGCGCAAAGCGATGCATCGGTTTCGGCCGTCGATGATTCGGCTGGTGGGGGATATTGTGCGGGGTGGCGAGCGTGAGCCGGCGCATTATGTGCCAGACGTATTGGGTGGGGCGGATCCGCGGCTGGAGGACAAGCTGCGGGTGGTTGATATTGACAATGATTTTTCGTTGCCAGCAGAGGGGGATACGCAGATTGATGCGTTCTTTGAAGTTGATGAGCGGTTTGAGCCGCGGTTCGTGGAATATCGGCGGCACGCCCGCGCGAATGTGTCTCAGGGCGGTTTTGCCAAGACGCCGCCGAGCGGGGCGCTGGCGGCGGCCGCGGTGGAGGAGCCTGAGGGGGGGGCGCGAGGTTCCGGTGCGGCGCGGTTCATTGAGGCGGTGCAGCGGGCCTATACGGGTGATCAGGCGCGGTTGCCGGTGAAGTTGGATAGTGATCGGATCTTGGCGCAGGCAGAGGTGTCGGGCGATGAGTTTGTGAGCGGGAAGGTGTCGGGGTATCTGGACCGCCTGTCGGGGGAGGATGCGGATCTGGAGCAGATTCAGTTGCCAGATGATGGGCGGATTTTCCAGTTGCAGACCGAAGCGCGGAAGGCGAATTCGCTGCTGGGGCAGGTGTTCAACTTCGTGGGGTCGCGGGTGAATCAGTACTACGCGGTCGATTCGCTCGGCGAGGAGTATCCGCTGGCGGGGTATTACGGGGTCGCCGAGCGGGGTGGGCAGCGCTATATCGAGTTGACGTTCTATCCCGATCCGGCGGCGGCGGGCTTCCGGCACATGTTGCAGTGGGAGTGGGATGGGATGATCGGCGCGTTGCAGGATCAGGAGGATGCACTGCTGGGGTTATATTTTGTGGTGCCGAGCGGGAAGGAGATTGTGGCGGTGCGGGCTGGTCGGGCTGGTCGGATCGACTTTGGTGGTCGGACGTATGAGATGCAGTAGGGGGAGAGATTGAGAGATCCAGAGCTCGACACGCGGTACGCGGCCGTGCTGTGGGGTGGGTCAGGGATTGAGCGATTTTGGGATTGAGGGATTGAGGGGGGCCGCGGACTTTGTGCGCGATTTTGGGGGATTATGGGGCCGATGCTGGGGGTGGTCGGGTCGGGCTTGACGCGGCGGGGGGAACGGGTAAATTAAGTGATTCACCGGCGTTCGGGGCGGAGTCTCCGGGCGTGCAGGTCCCCGATAGCTCAATGGTAGAGCGAGCGGCTGTTAACCGCTAGGTTGTAGGTTCGAGTCCTACTCGGGGAGCTTCAACCCCGGTCGCGAACTCCGCGACCGACGAGTTTACAGACGACCCAGGGCGCGAGAGCGCTCGGGGTCGTTTGTTTTAACGCGAGTTCTGGCAGGTGCTTACGGAACCCGATCTCTCGCCGAGAGCGGCCGGCGAAGGCGATAGAGCGCCGTCCGCGGCCCGGTTCGCCGCCCCCGCCGCCACTCTCCGCCCGAAACTCTCGGATTCTCTCGTTAACAAACGTGCGGGGTTAACAGGTGGGTTGCGGGAGAGGTCGCCAACGTTGCGAGCGTCACCGCCGTCGTCCACCCTTCCAGCAAACGAAACTGGGCCTGCTGCAACGCTCAGGGCGGTTCGGCGGGCAATTGCCCCTGACCGTGGAAACGGGGGCCCGCCTACCTATCTGCGCTCGCGCTTTCGCAGTCGTTCTACCTCCTGTTCAGCTTCGGACCTCGCGATCACGTCTACCGCGGCTGCAACTGCACCCGCGAAATCTTGAATGATGCTCTCGTCGCCGGACTCTGCTTGCTTCACGATCTCCCAGGCCTTCTGTCCCCGCTGCTTCGCGAGGAGATTGATCTTCTCGCGCATGATCGGCCGTAAGGATGCGCGTCGCGAGAACGGCAGCATGTATTCCTCGGACGCGTCGAGGATTCGCATCACCAGACGTTCGATTGGAGGCAACTTCGCTCGGTAATCGACGTCGAACAGCACTCCGCGCAGTGCCCCGAGACTCAGGTTAACACCAGGCGCCAGCGTGAGAAGATACGCGGCGGCGCCAACAGGGACGACCGCTTCCGGTGCCCCGAGCTCGGAAGCGAAGCTACTACATGCGTTTCGGAGAAGCCCCGACGAAGAGACGATCACTGCGCTCCCCGTGATCTCAGCCCTGCGTCTTCGGTGTGTGCGAAGCAAAGACACCAATCTGCCGTCACGCTTACACTTGTCCTTATACTCCTGCGACGGCTCCGCCGAGTCATCGCTGCCGCTATTGCGGGCATTGAGTAGGTGCTTGGACACTTCCCCGGCGAACTGCTGATCAATCGCTTCTTCAGGAAGAAGCGAGATGCCATCTTCCTTCAGCAGGGGCACGAGCTTGCTGTAGTCGTATTCGTGTTGACCACGGAATTGTCCAATGAAGTAGCGCCATCGCTTTGGTTCGTGTCGTCCATCAGCTTCGATCCGGAATCCCCGTACGAATGCATTGTTGATGAGCCGGAGTGCATCACGGGTGTCCATACTCGAGAGTCGCCGCCAGACTTGCTCGTAGTCTCGTTGTGCGATCCACGCGTGGTACGCTGTCTCCTCAAGCACGGGCAAAGACACGTAAACGCTGCCAGTGATGCGTTTCCAGCCGTTTATGACTGCGACTATCGCTTCATGCAACGGCTCCCCCTTAGATAAGAACGACAGTACCACATCGGTATCGAGAATGAGGTCCAGCTCGCGCAATCTTGCAGTGACTTGGTCTTGTGCGTTCCGGTCGAGACCGAGCGAGCACACCGACACATACACCATGCACAGGTCTGACAGCCAACGAAAGGCTTCCGAGGTGCGGTCCTGAAACATGTCGCAGATGGCCTGTTGTATGTCGGGGCCACGGCCTCCCCAGATTCCGAGTTGCGCGACACGCTCAGCCAAATCATCGATCTGCTGTTGAAGGTCTGGGTGATCAGATAGCGTGCTACGCCCACCGATAATGGAAGCGACAGAGTCCGTAATATAGATGCCATTTGCCAAGAACATGTTGGCAATTCGGTCTTGAAACACGTTCCAGAGGCGGGCAAATTGATGGCTGTCCGGCGAATCGCCGCAGAGCTCTTCGAGTGCTCGACGAACTGCTTGCTGGCCTTCCGTGAATCGCGCCGTCCCAGTCTCAGTTCGATTGCGGAGTTCGCTCTTTCCGTTTGGAGTGACCGTGTATCGCCCCTTATCGTCCTGGCGAATTAGGTCCGACTGGCTCAGGTCCTCCAGCGAGGACTGAAGGTAAGCTGCCTGAATAGCCCGTGGTAGGTGTAGTAGATCGCTGGTTCGCTTAGCAAGCGAGGCGAGATTGCACGGCGCGCCATCTGCCAAGGCAGTTAAGACGAGGTTGTGCAGAATGTCCTCGCGCAGGGTGGCAGCATCTTCCGAAAGTTGAGTGGTTAAGGCGATCCGCATTCCGGTGAGCTGCACCGTCTCGGCGTCGACTGCTTCCACAGCAAGCGCTTGTCGCAGGTTCGCGGCTTCACCCGAGTAGTACTGTTCAACCGTTGCAGGGTATTGGCACGCAAGGGGAACGATTTGGATTAGGCCATCTACGATGACTGTTTCCACGACGTCGGAAGCCGAACGGAATATCGCTTCGACTTTGTCGGCGACCTTCTCAGTGAGAGGCTGATTGGAGCAGAAGCGAACAAACTTCGGAGAGGCGTGGCGGAACAACGACTCAGCGTCTTCTTGAGCCTTGTTCAACACGTCCTGTCGCAGCGAGGCGCAGATTATGGGGGACGGTTCGCCCATGGAGGCGTCCGTAGCCCTGGCGTCACGACCGCGGTCATAGTTGTACGACGTTGGCACGTAGACATGAGAGTCCACTCGCTTGTAGAGGGCGATGCAGAAAGACTCAAAGCGCGATGGCGATGATTCTGCCGAGAGAATTTGGCGGACCATCCCTTCGGTCAGCGTGGTCGATGGCATTGCAGCCTCCTACGTCGAGAACAGCGTCGTCTGCCGCAAGGGCGTCTGATGACCAGCCGTCGTGCCGTCGCGAACGGACTTCGCATAGCGTAGCCAGTGTTGACGCTCATACCAAGTGAGCAAGGCGCTATCCGCACCCCGGCCACCTCGCCAGACACCCACGCCCTGACCGACGTCTTCAGGGCCGACGGCGTATGTAACCCGTAGAGGCAGCCAAGAGACAATGAGCCATGGACGGCCTGTGGGAGTCACCAATGGGACGTGTTCGTCGCCGCAACAGAACTTGCCAGGACCATCAGTCGCGTACGAGTAGCTGGGATGACGTTGCTGGCATCTTCGCTCGTGGCATAATGCGTCAGCGCGGCAGGAGCCGCGATTCGTCACACGCCGCAGCGTCACTTCGTGTGACACGGGAGCCCGGTGACGATGATTGCCCCGCTGAGGCGTCGCGCGCCCCATCACCATCGATTGCGGACGAGCTCGCACCTCCATCGCACCTCCCGCCCCCGTAGCAGGAAACTCTCAGATTTCCGCCGCAGTCGCCTTGAGCTTTCACGGCCGACTCGCCCTGATGGCCACCGTGGTTAACGGCTTGTGAGATATTGAGTTACGGAGCGATGCATGCCTGAGACGCGCGGCAACCTGAACATCGGCCACGAGCTGACCCGCCTGGCGAACATGACGCCGCGGGAGCTGCGCGAGGAGTACCGGCAGGTGTTTGGCGAGGCCACGCGGGTCGGGAACAAGGCGCATCTGATCAAGCGGATCGCGTGGCGGCTCCAGTCACTGGCCGAGGGCGACCTGTCGGAGCGGGCCCGGCGGCGGGCGGCGGAGTTGGCCTGCGACGCTGACATCCGCACGTCGATTCCCCGCCCACCGAAGTCGACGCCCGACGCCGAGCGGCGGAAAGTCGAGACGGCGGTGTCGTTCACGCGGGATGAGCGCATCCCGCCCGGCGGCACGCTCGTGCGGCACTACCGAGGCGAAACGCACGTCGTGAAGGTGCTGCCGGACGGGTTCGAGCACCAGGGGCGCGTCTTCAAGTCGCTCAGCGCGGTGGCGAAGGCGATCACCGGGTCGCACTGGAACGGCTACGCGTTCTTCAAGATCGCCAAGCCGCGGGAGAACGCGGATGCGTAGGCGGCGGACGCCATCGCGAGCAACGCCGCAGAAGGTGGTGCGCTGCGCCATCTACACGCGCAAGAGTACTGATGAGGGTCTCGACCAGGATTTCAATTCGCTGGACGCGCAGCGCGAGAGCGCCGAGAACTACATCGCCAGTCAGAAGGCCGAGGGGTGGGAGTGCCTGCCCGATCGCTACGACGACGGGGGTTTCACGGGCGGGAACATGGAGCGACCGGCGCTACGGCGGCTACTGGCCGACATCGACGCCGGTCTGATCGACTGCGTCGTCGTGTACAAGGTCGATCGCCTCAGTCGCTCGCTGATGGACTTCGCCCGCATGATGGAGACCTTCGAGCGGCACAAGGTGTCTTTCGTCTCGGTCACGCAGCAATTCAACACGACCCACTCGATGGGCCGGCTCACGCTCAATATCCTGCTGAGCTTCGCCCAGTTCGAGCGCGAGATCATCAGCGAGCGCACGCGCGATAAGATCGCCGCGGCGCGGCGCAAGGGCAAATGGGGCGGAGGGCGACCGTTGCTCGGCTACGACCTGGTGCCACTGCCCGGCGGATCGCGGCTCGTTGTTAACGAGGAGGAGGCGACGCGGGTCCGCCAGATTTTCGATTTGTATCTTGAGCACGAGGCGCTGATCCCGGTCGTGAAGGTGCTGGACGAGCGCGGCTGGCGGTCCAAGCAGTGGACGACGAAGAGCGGCAAACCCATCGGCGGACGGCCGTTCGACAAGAATTCACTGTTCAAGCTGCTGACGAATCCGGCGTATCTCGGGAAGGTCAAGCATCTTACCGAGCTGTTCGACGGCGAGCATGCGGCGATTGTGGACGAACAGACGTGGACCAAGGTGCAGCAGATCCTGAAACGCAACGGCTCGAACGGCGGCGTGCAGGTCCGCAACCGGCACGGGGCGCTGCTGAAGGGTCTGCTGCGGTGCGTGCCATGCGACTGCGCGATGGTCCATTCGGTCACGGCGAAGGGCCCGAAGCGCTATCGCTACTACGTCTGTGCCACGGCCATGAAACGTGGCTGGCACACGTGCCCGTCCAAGTCGATCCCAGCTGCCGAGATCGAGCGGTTCGTCGTCGACCAGATCCGGAAGGCGGCCAGCGACCCGGCCATCTTGGCGGCCACCGTGCGGCAGGTGCGGGTGCAAAGCGAGAAGGCCATCGGCAAGCTCGAGCAGGAGCGTGAGCGGCTGGAGCGGGAACTGAAGCGCCGCGGCGACGCACTCCGTGAACTACTGGCGGAACCGGACGTCGCCACAGCCTCTGCGGACGTGCTGCGCACGCGTGAAGAGATCAAAGCACTCGAGCAACGCCGCACGGAGGTCCGCGATCGCATCATTGCCATCGGACGCGAGCTTGTCGACGAGAAGCAGGTTGTCGATGCATTGAAGGTGTTCGATCCGGTCTGGGACCAGCTCACCACCCGTGAGAAGGTCCGCGTGATCCAGTTGCTCGTCGAGCGCGTCGACTGCGACGGTGCCCAGGGTACGGTCGCTGTGACGTTTCAAGCGGAGGGAATGCGGGCACTATTCGACGGCAAGACGGAGGATGCGGCGTGAAGACGGTGGTCGGACGCCCGGCTTTCGCGAAGGTGCGGCTCGAGGCCCAGCTCCGTCCGCTGCGCGGGCGCCGGGGCCAGAAGCAGATGTGCGAAGGCGACGCCCCGCCGTCGGAGCCGCAGGTCTACGGCCGTGTCATGCGGATCGCGCGGCTGATGGCGCTGGCGATCCGGATGCGCGACCTGCTCCAGTCCGGTGCCGTCCGCGACTATGCCGAGCTGGCCCGGCTGGGCCATGTGACCCGTGCCCGCGTCACGCAGATCATGAACCTCCTGAACCTCGCCCCGGAAATCCAGGAGGAGATTCTGTTTCTCCCGCCGGTGGAGCGTGGTCGGGATCCGATCCGCGAGTGGCAACTCCGGCCTATTGCAGGAGTACCGGACTGGCGCAAGCAGCGGCGGATGTGGTGTGAAGTACGACGGCGGGTGAATACTCAGCTAGCCTCGTAGCTGCGGAGAATGAGCGGCTTCGCCTTCTCGACGTCGTCCATCGAACGGATGGTGACTTCAAGGTCACCGGTGCCGTAATGTCCGATTCCTCGCACGTCGCGCGTGAATCCCTCGATGAGTTCGGCCGCGTCCGGATTGAGCTTCAGATACATGAGGAGCGTCCTTCGGCTCGGGTGCACCTCGACGCACGCGAAGTTCTTGATGCGCTTGAACGCGAAGTAGAACTTCAGCGTCTTCATCTGCACGTCGTCCCCGAGGCTGAGACAGAATGCACGCACCGCCTCATATCGGTCCCGAAGTTCTTCGTCGGCATCCGCCAAGTACTCCGTAACGCTTTTGTATGTGCCGCCCTTCGATGACTTGCGGTTTGGTTTGCTCTCACCCGCTTGCTCAGTGTCGCCGTTGGCGGTGACGGCGTTCACCAATTCAAGCAGCAGCAGCTCATCTCCGTAGCGGCGGTACCGGATGAGCTCGATATTGCGATTGATCTGAGCGACAGCGTGCTCGTCGTATTTCGTGAAGTCCCCAGCGATGCACAGCAACCGTGGCGTCGACCACTCGATATCGTCAGCCTGTGCTTGGCCGAGCTTCTTGAGCACAAGTAGCTCGAATTCGGCTTTATGATCCAGCAGCCAGTCGAGGTAGAACAATCCCTGGTTGATGACGTTCTCGTTCAACGTCCGCTTGTACTCGATGATGACTGGGCAGCCGTTTTCATCGATGCCCAAAGTGTCGATGCGACCCCCGTGCGTCTTCCCGGTGGAGTACTCCGTCGCCAGGAACGCTACGCCAAGAAAGTCATCAAGGAACCTTTCAATCAGTGACTGAAGGGACTTCTCGATGTTCACCGACTGTGACTCGAGTTCGTGGACCTGGTTGCTCTGGATACGAAATAGCTTGATATCGCTCATTGACGCCCTCGAACTGGTGCCAGAGGGGCAGGCGACCGGGCAGCCGGCCCCCTCGCTGCGGATCCGAACAGGATAACGCGATTTCGTGCGCGAGATAGGCCGCTGGGCGGCCTCGAACGGCGAAAATCCGGTGAGTGGGGTTGACTTAGGGGGGGCCGAACATTATCCTAACACATAGATCGGTCAGGGCGTTGACCGATGCCAGCCAACGCAGCCGGCGGCAGGCCAAGG
>CAYXTR010000011.1:0-147680 GCA_964468185.1 uncultured Planctomycetales bacterium
GAGATCCGGAACGCCCGCTCGATCTGCCAGAGTTGCCCGTAGTTCTCGATCACCACTTGCGGCGACAGCTTCGTATTCGTCAGATACCCCTTCAGGCCATCCCAACGGGCGGCCTGTGCGACTTTGGCTTCGTCCAGTTCCACCGTCACCTCGCCGGTGAGCTTGAGAAACCGGTTGTAGCCGCGGTTGTTCAGGTGCTCCTTCGTCAACCGCCCACGACCGATTCGTTTGCGTAACCGACGCAGACCACGCTCGCGGTTGTCCCCATCCTTCCTGGCCCGCGAGTCGGCGTAGGCCACGATCAACCGGCCGTATTCATGCTCGATCTCTACGCATTGGCCGTTGCGCAACCCGTCGCAGCGCGCGAGGATCGCCTCCTGCATCGCTTGCGTCTCGTTGCGGAGCCGGCCGGCCACGATGAACGGATAGCCCTGCCGCTCCAATGCCGTGAGGTTCTTGTGGCTGAGCATCGCCGCATCGGCCACCACCACCGGCGTGCCGAGGTCGTACTGTCCGGCGATGCGTTCCAGGACGGGGATCAGCGTCTTGCCCTCGAACGTGTTGCCTTCGAAGATGTCGTACCCGATCGGGTAGCCGCCCCGGCCGACCAACAGGCCGAGCATGATCTGCGGGCGCTGGAACTTGCCGTCTTTGGAGAAGCCGATGCGTCGCAGGTCGTCTTCGTCTTCCGCTTCGAAGTACAGACTGGTCATGTCGTAGAAGACCACGCTGATCTGGCCGAGGATCGTGCGGGAATGCGCGTAGGCGATCCGCTGGGCTTGCGGGGTGTACTGCCTGTTCAGGCGGTCCAGGAAGCGGTAGATCGCCTGAACCGACACGGTCTTGCCCTGGCAGCGATACAGGTAGTCGATCGTCTTGAGCTTGCTGGTTGGGTAGGCTAATCGAGCGATGACGATGTCGCGGAAGAGCATCTCGGGGATCGCACCGAACCCGATCTCATCGAAGAGCGTGCCGAGGATGAGTTCTGGTCCCAGGGTGCGGATCGCGGCATTCTCGAGCGTGTGGATGACATCCAGGGCAACCGCATTGCTCTGTTGGTCTGCCGGGAACAGCGGATACTGCCCGCTTTGCCTGGCGATGTAGGCCTTCCCCAGTTCAACGAGGCGGCTGATCTGCTCTGGATCTTTTGCGGAGCCGATCGTCTTGGCGACGCGATAGCCGTTGGTCTTGTCGACGACCTGCACGCTGACCGAGCCCGATCGGTTCCGCTTCTGACGGACGAACATGGCCCGATTCTGCGCGCGGGACACCCAAATCCGAAGTTCACCCCTTGTCGAATAAGGACTTACAATCGCTCTTCACAGGCTTGTTGAAGTCAGGCCTTGTATTTCGATAATATCGGACCGGCACGAGTCCGGTCAACGACAAGCGGACATTCGGGGCCTTGAACGTTTTGTTGTGGCCGTTCTGCCGCTATCCGCACTAGCCGGCGTTAGACTGCTCGCGAGGCTCGCCTTTCTCTCTAGATGGCCTACGAAATGTGCCATGGACGGCCGTACGTGCGTTGGGCCGACTCATGAGCCGATCCGCATTCCACGCAGACGAATACCGCACTGTCTCTTCCCAAAACCCGCAATGGTACACGCGTGACGGACCCACAACGCCCTGCGCAATCGGCCAACCCGCATCCCACCCCCATCCGTTCCCACGTCCCACGCCAAGCGCAGTCGAATCGGCCGCACACGCACGCGGCCCCCTCCCCCCTCGGCTCCACCCACACTCAAATCCTCAGATCCTCAGCCCCTCAGATCCTCCCTTCTCGATCTCTCGCTCTCTCGCTCTCTCTCTCTTTCCCCCTACAACATCTCCACCCCCAACACGTCTCCGAGCGGCTTCAGCGACGCCTTCATTTCCAAGAACTGTTCCCAATCCAGCGACTGCTGCCCATCCGACAGCGCCGTCCGCGGATCGGGATGCACTTCCAGCAGCAACCCATGCGCACCAGCCGCCAGTGCTGCTCGCGACATCGCCGGCACATACTCCGACCGCCCCGTCCCATGACTCGGATCAATCAGAATCGGCAAGTGCGACACGTGCTGCACCACCGGCACGATCGAAAGGTCGAGCGTGTTCCGCGTGTGGTCCGCGAACGTCCGCACGCCGCGCTCACACAGGATCACCTCGCGATTGCCACCACTCATGACGTACTCAGCCGCCAGCAGCCACTCCTCAACCGTCGCCGCCATCCCGCGCTTCAACAGCACCGGCTTGGTCGCCTCCGACAGCCGCCGCAGCAGCGCGTAGTTCTGCATGTTGCGCGTGCCGACCTGCAAGATGTCGGCGACTTCCTCAACGCGCTTTGAATTCTCAACATCAAGAACCTCAGTCACCACCCCGATCCCCGTTTCCTGCTTCGCCTTCGCCAGGATGCGCAGGCCTTCCGGCCCGAGTCCCTGGAACGAGTAAGGGCTGGTGCGCGGTTTATAGGCCCCCGCCCGCATCAGTTTCACCCCATTTTCCGTCAGGAAACCGGCTGTTTCGAGGATCATCTTCTCGTTCTCGACCGAGCACGGCCCCGCAATCATCGTGAAGCCGTCGCCGATTGTGGTCCCGGCAATCTCGAATACGCTCTGCGTCGGCTGCGTTTCACGTGAAACGAGTTTGTACCCCGCCGTGATCCGGACGACCTCCTCCACGCCCGGCATGATCATCAGCACTTCGCGTCCCTCCGGGCCGCGGTTGCCGGTGATGCCGATGGCGGTGCGGGTGCCGCCGGGAATGACGTGCGGCTGATAGCCGAGGCCCCGGATTTTATCGGCCACAGCGTCGATCTGTTCCTGGCTGGCGTTGGCATGCATGACAACGAGCATGGTCCGCTCCTTACGTGAGACTGCGCCTGAGGCGCGGGTACTGCGATCCGCTGTCCCGGCGAATGCTGAACCGATCGGGTGCGTCAACCGACGCCGCCACAACCCGCGTGCAAGCATTCGGTGCGAATCGTGTAAAACATTTCCGGCGCAAACTTAACGCAACATCTGTGACCGATTACGATGAACCGCGTGGCCGATTTATACGTAACTGAAGGGGGCGCGGCAATGATCGCAAGCAGCTAGGCTCGGCCGGTTGCCGATGATACTATAAGGATCTGCGCATTGCAGCCCCTGCTGGCAGGTGTTTCCCGTTGTTGCAAGGTGGTGCCTGCCTGGTATGGCACGTAAGTACGCCCTGCCGGGCAGCATTTGCATCGGAGTGAGGTATCGGACGATGAAGCGTTCCTGTTTCTGGTGGCTACTGTCGGCTCTGATCGTGGTTCTGGCAGCTCCGCCCGAGGCCTGGTCCCAGCGCATCAACCGCGCGAGCAATATCGGGTCACTGACGCGGCGTCCGTCGGAGCGAGCGCCATCAGCGCAGATCGGCGGAGCCAACACGCGCGGCCGGTCCGGCGGAAGCATCGCCGGCCAGCCGACGAGTCTGCTCGGCCGTCGCGACTTTGATTTCCAGTTGGGTACGGTGTCGCCGTACGTGCAGGCACTGACACGGCAGCAACTCGGGTTGCGAGGTGGCATGCGCGGGCCAGCGGGAGCTCTGAGTGTTGCGGGGCGTCGTAATCGTGGCTACAGCATGGTAGCGGGATTGACCGCAGCGCCGTCTCTTTCACAGCCATTGCCCGGGGTATCGCGGACGGGGTACGTGCCGCCACTGGAATCGTCGCTCTACACGCCGCGGCCGGAGACGACACGATTTCAGGATTTGCTGGGGGTGCAGCCGGAGTTGCCGGAGAGCACTTACGAGGAGGGCGAAGGCCCGAGCATGCCGCAGCGGTTGCTGGAGATTGTCGACAAGCGGACCCATGCGAACCTGGAAGAGGGATTGCGCTTGTTCAAGGCAGCGACCCGAACGCCCCGGCGTGTTGATCCGCAAACGGGCATGAAGAGCTATCCGGATTGTCCGGATTGCCCGGACCTACTACGAACGGCGACCTATCAACTCGCGCGTGTTCGTGATTTGCAGGTGGACCCGTTTGAGGATGGGGTGTATCCGGAGGGGGCACACATTGCGCCGTTGCTGCTGGCCCACGCGATGCTCGAACGGGAGGAGCCAACGCGCGCGATGATGAACATTCTGGCCGCGTTCCGTCGCAACCCAGCGTATTTCGATGCGGCTCCCGAGCCGTTATCGCCGTACTTTGGCGATGCGGATGGAGAGGGCAGCGAATCGCGCTATATGCAGTCGCAGCTACGGCGTTATCTGGGTATTGGTGCCGGCGGTGCCGGTATTGGGAAGTTGAATCCCCGCTCGCCTGAGGCGCTGGCCCTGGAGGCGTACTGTGCCTGGCGGCTGGGCGATCTGGCTCGAGCCCGTGAGACGGCAGCGCGAGCCAGCGCGTTGGTAAGAGAAGCGGAGCAAGAATCTGAGGGGAAGTGGATTCATCCCAGCCTGGCGGAGTTTGTACGCCACATAGAGTCGCTGCAATAGCGAATGGGGATATGCGCATCTCTGCGGTGATCGTGGAGAGCGAGAAGGCAGGCTGACACGTGCCGGAGACGCCTGAGCGGCCTTTGTCATTTCGAGAAACGCTGATTGAGTGGTCGCGTAGTAACCGCTTGATTCTCAGTGTGGTGGCGCACGTTCTGCTTTTCGCGCTGGCCTGGCTACTGGCCTTCGGGCTGGCGCACAATTTCAAGGAGTCGCCGACGCTCTTTTTGCCGGCGGACCGGGCGGACTACGACTGGTTTACCGAGTTCTTTCTGCCGCTGCTGGTGCCGGTACTGGTGATCAAGCTGACGGCCTTTGTGCTGTTGGGTTTGCACCGGGCGTCATGGCGATATGCGAGCTTGCGTGACGTGCGCGCGATTGCGTGGGGCGCCTGGCTGGGTTTTGTCGGGATCTACGCGCTGTACTGGCTGCTGTACTACACGGCGCGGCCTTTTGATGATGCGTTTCCTGACGTTGTTTTCATTCTCGATTTCTTTGGCACGATCGCCCTGATCTGCGGCGCGCGACTGGCGGTACGGTTGTATCACGAAGAAGTGCGTCCCATGGCCGATGGCATTGCGCCGAAGCTGCTCATCCTCGGGGCGGGCAACGCTGGTGAAAACGTTGTACGCGAGATCCAGCGGATGCCAGTTGAGCAGTACCGGGTGGTGGGGTTCCTTGACGATGATCGCAACAAGTGGGGGGCGCAGATCCACGGCGTAGAGATTCTCGGGCCCATCGAGGACATTCAGGAAGTCTGCGAAGAGCTTGCGGTGGACGAGATCCTCATTGCGATCCCCTCGGCGACACGTGAGCGGCTGCGCGGCGTGGTGGAGTTGTGCCAAGGTACGAATCTGCGCTTCAAGACCGTTCCGGCATTGTCGGACCTGATTTCGGGGCGGGCGTCGGTTCAGGAAATCCGCGACGTTGATATCAACGACCTGCTGGGGCGCGCCCCCGTGAAGCTGGACGAGGAGCAGATTGCAGCGTTCATCCGCGACCGGACGGTGATGGTCACGGGTGCCGGTGGTTCGATCGGCGCGGAGATGTGCCGGCAGATTGCACGGTTTCAGCCGAAGCGCCTCGTTCTGGCGGAGCAGGCGGAGCAGAGTCTGTTTCCGATTGACCAGGAATTGCGGCGCGAGTTTCGCGAGATTGACTTCGTGCCATACATCGTGGATGTGAGTGATGCCGCCCGGGTTGATTATATCTTCGCGCTGGAACGGCCGGACGCCGTATTTCACGCTGCGGCCCACAAGCATGTGCCCATGATGGAGCTGAACCCCGGCGAGGCTGTCAAGAACAACATCCGCGGGACACGCACGGTTGCAGATGCAGCGACGAAGTACGGCTGCGAGAAGTTCGTCATGATCTCGACGGACAAGGCGGTGAATCCGACGAGCATCATGGGCTGCTCGAAGCGGGTGGCGGAGATGTACATCCAGGCGCTGGATGCACGCTGCGACACAGAGTTCATCACGGTGCGCTTTGGCAACGTCCTGGGTTCGAGCGGAAGTGTGATTCCGATCTTCAAGGAGCAGATTGCGCGGGGCGGACCGGTGACGGTGACGCACCCGGAGATGGTGCGGTTCTTCATGACGATCCCCGAGGCCTCGCAATTGGTGTTGCAGGCTGCGTCGATGGGTAATGGCGGCGAGATCTTCGTGCTGGACATGGGGGAGCCGGTGAAGATCGTGGACCTGGCCCGCGAGATGATCACGCTGTCGGGCTTCCGGCCGGGTGTTGATATCAAGATCGAGTTTTCAGGGATGCGGCCGGGCGAAAAGCTGTATGAGGAGCTGGCGATTGAGGGGGAGGATGTGGCGCGGACAGCGCATCCGAAGGTTGGCATCTGGCAGAATATTCCGTCGGACTGGGAGGTGCTGGTGGGGCAGATCGATGGGCTGGTGGCCGACGCCGATAGCCTGGACCGCAAGGCGGCCCGGAAACGACTGAAAGACATCGTGCCAGAGTTCTATCTGGAGCCGCCGGCGCCTGCGCCGGAGGCGGCGCCGCAGGAAGCGCCTTTGCCGGCGGCGAATCCGAAGATTGCCCCCGCCTGAACGAATCCCCTCGCGTCGAGAGATGTAAGGTCGGAACAGCGCTGAGGCTGCGCTCCGCGGTCGATTCGCTATACTACGCCGCATGCAGAAACGGATCGTCATTCTGGGATCGACGGGGTCGATTGGCCGCTCTGCGCTGGATGTGGCCGCGGCGTTGCGGCATGAGCTGTGCGTCGTGGGCCTGGCTGCGCACCGTGACTGGCAGCGGCTCGCTGAGCAAGCCACGCGATTTGAAGTGGACGCGGTGGCGATTGCAGATGAAGCGTGCTATGACGACCTGCGGCGTGCGGTCCCGGCGCGGACCAAGGTGCTGGCGGGCAGTGCCGGGCTGATCGAGTTGGTGCAGGCAGACGACGTGAACTTCGTGCTCAGTGCGATCGTCGGGGCGGCGGGGTTGCCGGCGACACTGGCAGCCGTGGAGCGGGGCATTGATATCGGGCTGGCCAACAAGGAGTCGCTGGTGGTGGCGGGGGCCTTGCTGATGCCATTGGCCCGCGAGCGGGACTGTGAGCTGATTCCAGTCGACAGTGAGCATTCGGCGATTTTCCAGGCGCTGCGGGCGGGGCATCGCGAAGACGTGCGCAGGATCCATCTGACGGCGTCGGGGGGGCCGTTTCGGGAGTGGACGCCGGCGCAGATCGAGGGCGCGACGCTGGAGGATGCCCTGAATCACCCGACGTGGTCAATGGGGCCGAAAATCACGATCGACAGCGCTACAATGATGAACAAGGCGCTTGAGATCATCGAGGCGCGGTGGCTGTTCGGGGTTCCGGCGGACCAGATCGATGTGCTGATTCACCCGGAGTCGATCGTGCACTCGATGGTGGAATACCGGGATGGGTCGTTTATTGCCCAACTGGGCACCCCGGATATGAAAACCCCGATTCAGTACGCCTTGACGTATCCGCGCCGTGTTGCGGGTATTGCGGATCCGCTGGACTGGACGGTGGCGCGGACGTTGCGGTTTGAGCCGCCGGACTTCGAGCGGTTTCCGGCGTTGCGGCTGGGTTATCAGGCGGCGGAGCAGGGCGGGAGCAGTGGAGCGGTATTGAATGCGGCGAATGAGGCCGCGGTGGAGCGTTTTCGGGGGGGGAAGCTGGCGTTTCACCGGGTTGCGGCGCTTACCGGAGACATATTGAATCGACATCAGCCCATTCCCCGACCTACGCTGGAGCAGCTTATGGAATGTGATGCGTGGGCGCGAGAAGAGGTACAACGATGCACATGCTGACCGGCAGCCTGGCAACGACGCTGGGCTTTGCGATTGACCAGTGGCTCTCGAACGCGACGGCGATCATCATCGTCGTGATCGGGTTCTCGATCATCATCTTCGTTCACGAGCTGGGGCACTTCCTGGCGGCGAAGTGGATGGGGATCCGGGTGGATCGGTTCGCGATCGGGTTCTTCACGCGTGTGGTGGGGTGGCGCAAGGGTGAGGGGGTTACGTTTGGCAAGCGACCGGATTACAGCGCGGAGGAGCTGGAGGCGAAGGGGTATGGCGAGACGGATTACTGTCTGAACGCGATGCCGTTTGGCGGTTATGTGAAGATGCTGGGGGAGGATGATATCCTCGTGAACGAGGAGACGGGGGAGGTGAAGCAATCGGAAGATCCGCGGGCCTTCACAAACAAGAGCGTCGGGCGGCGCATGGTCGTGGTCTCAGCGGGGGTGATCTTCAATGTGGTCTTTGCGCTGGCGGTTTACGTCGGGTTGTTCATGACGGCGGGGCGGCCGGTGATTGCACCGGTGGCGGGGATGGTGGAGCCGGGCAGTGCGGCGGCACAGGCGGGGCTGCAGCCGGGTGATCGAATTGTGCGCGTGGGTGATGACGAAGTGCGCTCGTTTGAGGACTTCGTGGTCGAGCGGCTGTTCGGTGGCGACGAGGTAACGGTCACCGTGAAGCGGGCCGATACCGGTCAGGTTGAAACGCTGAAGATCGCACGTGCGCCGGAGCAGCGGGGCGAGATTCCGCGCGATGTGGCGCCGATGTTGACGACGGAGGTCGGTGGACCGTTCGACGAGGACTACGGCGCTGACATGGGGCCATTCGAGGCTGGTGACGTTATCACACATGTGAACGGTGAGCCGGTGCAGATGCCGTACGAGATGCGGCTGGCATTCGAGCGTAGCGGCGGCGAGCCAGTTGCGCTGACCGTGGCGCGTGGGGGTGAAGACGGGGAGACCGTACGGGTCGAGATGGAGCCGGTACTGGCGTTTGCGCCGGAGCTGGTGAAGGAGCCGGGGGCGACGGACGTGCGGCGTCGGAGCCACCTGCTGGGCCTGGAGCGGCGGTTGCGGGTGTTGCAGGTGCGGGAGGATTCGCCGGCCCAGGCGGCGGGGTTGCAGGCGGGGGATGTCATCGTGCAGTGGGGGCCGCACCTGAATCCGCTGTTTCCGGCGGTCAGCAAGAGTATTGACAACAACGGCGGGCAGCCGATTTTGGTGGTTGTGCTGCGCGGCGGGGAGACGAAGGAACTGACTGTCAGGCCGCGGACACCGTTCTCGCTGTTTGGTGAGCCCGATCCGGAGGTGGGGGTGGCGTTTGATGGTGAGAACGAACGGGCGGTGGTTGCGGATGTTGTGCCGGCGACGCCGGCGGCGGAGGCGGGGATACCGCCGGGCGCTGCGTTGCTGGCGATTGGTGATACGGCGGTGGATGATTGGTTCGACGTGTTTGAAGCGTTGAAGCGTGCGGCCGGCCACACGGTCGATGTGCGATTTCGGAGTGGGGCGGACGAAGTGACGAGTCGAATGACGGTGCCCAGCAGTATCGTGAATGAGCTGGATCTGCCGCCGACGGTTGCGATCGTGTCGGTGGGTGGGGAGCAGACGGCACAGCTCGCGGATGGGCGACCGGTGCAGTTGCCGTCGGCGATTGCGCTGGAGAAGTTGCTGCAGAATGCTGTTGGGCAGACGGTGGAGGTGACGTATCGCGAACATGCGCTGAGCGATCGGAAGGTCACGAAGCGGTTCACGGTGCGGCAGGACAATGTCGATCCGTGGCAGATGCGGGCGGGGTATGGGGTGGAGTGGCCGGTTTCGTTCGTGCAGATGAAGGACCGGGTGACGGCGGGGGGGAATCCGGTGAAGGCGCTGGCGATGTCGGTTGATCAGACGTGGGCGGTCGTGATCAATACATACGCGATGGTGCGGAGCATGCTGACGCGGGATGTGGATGTGAAGCATGTGAGCGGGCCGGTGGGGATTGTGCGGCTGGCGGTGCACCAGGCGAAGGCGGGGACGGCGGATCTGCTGGATTTCATGGCGCTGATTTCCGTGAATCTGGCGGTGATCAACTTCCTGCCGATTCCGGTTTTGGATGGCGGGCTGATGGTGTTCCTGATTCTGGAGGGGATTCGACGGAAGCCGCTGAACCTGAAGGTGCAACTGGCGACGACCATTGCGGGGTTGGCGCTGATTGTGCTGTTGGTAGTGTTTGTGACGTTTCAGGATGTGTGGAAGTGGGTGAATGGGGGGTTCTGAGGCCGTCCGGCGGGGCAGGGGTCATTGTCATGTGGTGAGCGACCTCTGCGTTACCGGCTGATGAGCTGGACGAAGGGGTTGATGTCGTCGAAGTTGACGGTGTCGTCGTTGTTGCAGTCGGCGTTGAGCCACAGGCAGTTGGGGAAAGCGGCCTCGTATGCAGATTCGCCGCTGAGGGCGACGACGAAGGGGGAGATGTCGTCGAAGTTGACGCTGCCGTCGCAGTTGAGGTCGCCGGTGGGGTAGTCGGGCGGGGCTACGGTGAAGGTATAGAAGCCGGCGGGGGCGGAGCGGGGGAGCGATTCGGCGCGGCCGGAGTTGTCGGCGGCGGTGAGGTAGTAGTCGACGGTGTGACCTGTAAGGGGGCCGGGGATTTGGGCGGTGTAGTTATCGGGTGTGGCGGTGGGTACCAGGGGGATGTTTTGCCAGGCGGGATCGGCGGCGGTGCGCCAGTGGACGCGGAGCTGGTCGGTGATGAGGCCGGTCGCGCTGTGGTCGTGGATGAAGGCGGTGATGGTGTAGTTGGAGGCGGGTGCGACCGTCTCGTCGAGTCGGCGATGGGTCATGCGGAGCATGTGACGATCGAAGATGGCGCGGGTGCGGCAATGGAGGGCGTCGTAGTAGTACCAGCCGCTCCAGGGGAAGCCGATGGCGTCATAGCCGGGGAGGCCTGCTTCATAGGTGGCGAGGGCGGCGTCGTCACCGGGAATGCCGAATTGGGGGACGAGGATTTTGGTGTTGAGGATGAGCGCGTTGGTATAGGCGGCGACGTTGTAGCCATCGTAGGGTGGGCAGTCGATGCGGATGATGCGGTAGGGGCGGCCGTAGCACGTCTGGGCGCTGCTGAGGAGGTCGAGGTTTTCCTCGATGCGGTCGTACTCCTCGTGCCAGGTTGGCGGGCGTTTGACGAGGAGGGTTTCTTCGTCGAGGACCTTGCACCAGCAGTCGATGTGCTGGATGCCGTAGTCCTCGGTGTTATTGACGACGTGATAGTCGGTGACGCCGAGCCAGTCCTGTGCGACCTGGAGGAACTGTGGTTCGGTCCAGAGTTGGTTGTTTTCGCCGACCATGGCGCAGGTGGAGAAGGCGGCGGCGTGGCCGTCGACGAGGAAGTTGCCGCCAGTGAGGTAGGCGGGAAGCGAGAAGAGCGGGGCGGCAAAGTGCGCGGCGATATCGATGTTCGCGGCGTTGTCGCCGACGTAGCCGCCGGGGGAGTTGATCGGGGCGCAGGGGGTTGGCACCCAGGGATAGCCTTCGAAGACGGGGTCGACGATGGCCCAGTCGCCGTTGGCGTCAAAGATCTGATGCGGGCCCCAATCGCGTGTCCAATGCGTGTTGTGGCTCGTGCGGATGAACTCGACCTGGGCGAGGTTGAGGCCCCAGGAGGAGAAGGTGTTGCGGGCCTGCTGCTCGGCGCTGCTGTTGCGGGTCAGGACGAAGAGCGTGTCGTCGGCGGCGAGTTCGACGACGAGTGCCTGGGGAATGCCGAGGGGCCAACTGATGAGGGTGCCGACGGCGGGTTCCCACTCCGCGATGACGCGCGGCGGACCCGCGGGCTGGGCAAGCGCTGAAATCGAGAATGCAACAGCCACCAGCCCCCCACAGCAATTCGTCATGCAGCGATTCAATTCCTACTCTCCCAGCAGCGCAATGAAGTACGAGATGTCGTCGAAGTCGACGTCGGTATCGAGATCACAGTCGGCATTGAACCAGACGCAATCGGGATGGGCGTCCTGATAGGCGGCACGACCCTGCAACGCCGTAATGAACGGCTGAACGTCGTCGAAGTCGATGGCGCCGTCACAATTCACGTCGCCCGTATTCAAGTCTACCGTCTGGCCCTTGATGCAGAAGTTCGCAGTATCATTGAAGTCATACAAGTCCTGCCAGACGCCGCCCTCATGATACCAACTCTCACCCGGTGAAGACGAGGAGCGGACCCAGACGCGCTGGGAGGCGCCGAGGAGGACGGGAATATCGGAACTGCGGTCGTAGGGCTGCCCGCCGGCGGAAAGCTCCAGGTACAGATAGAAATCGTCGCCAGGGGTCAGTCGCACGGGCGGCTCCAGATCGACGGTATGGAAGCCCGTGTATTCGAACGTGCCGGTCTGCGCGGAGTGCTCGCCGGACAGGGTACTGCCGTCGAAGGCGTCGTAGACGCGGACCGTGTAGATCACATTGTCCGCGGCGGTGAAGAAGCTGACCGACTGGAGCATCTCCGTACCCTCGGCCACAAAGGCGTTGAACGCCGCAGTGGCACCCGGCAGCGTGTCGCGCCAGCCGTGGTAGTCGTGGTAGTAGCAAGTGTGGTAGGGCTTATGCTCGACATCCTGGAACGAAATGGCGCCCATTTCGGGATGCTGGCCGCAGTGCTTGTCGTAGTAGGAGATCCAGAAGAAGCCCCCATCGCCCCACCAGTCGCCCCAACTGTTCTTGCAGAGCCAGGCACCGGGCTGCGGCGCTTGCGTTATCTTGTTGTCGTCCCAACCAATGATGGCAACAGCGTGGTTGGGATCGGCGGGATGGCTGGGGGGTTGGTAGTGAATGGTGCCCCACATGAAGCCGTTGTTGTAGCACATGCAGGTGCCGAGGACGCCGTGGGTCATCACGGCTTGCTTGATCGTGTCGATGTTCTCCAGCTGGGGGCCGGCGACATACCACTCCATGTGGCGCGGGACGTAGTACTCATACGCGGGTGATGAGCGCAGGGGCGGCTCGTGGTACGACTGGGGGCCAAGCTCCGGGATGGCACCCTCGCCGCGCGTGAGGTATGCGGCCGCCACGCGGTAGTCACCGCCCATGTGAACGGTGAGCCCTTCGCCGTGGGGCGGGTCGATGTCGTCATTGTTGTGCTCGTTGAAGCCGTTCCACCAGTCGAGATGGTATTCGGCGAGGTCGGGCTCGTCGCCGAACTGGATGGGCCAGACGCGGGTGATGGCGAGGTTGCCTTCCATGGCAGCCATGACACCGTGACACCAGCAGGTGCCGCCCATCTGGCTGCGGACGCCGGTGACGTAGTTCTGGTCGTTGATGTTGCGGAGATCGAAGGTTGACGGGAGGTCGGCCAGGGTAGCGGGTGGCATCGATATCGAGATGGTGGCCAGAATGGCCGGGAGCAGGAAAGCGCGGTACGTCATGGCGAGTCCTTTACATCATGGAGACCGGTTGCAGGCACTGGCATGCAGGTAATTGCGTAGCACACAGCATGCATGATGCACCGCCGACGACGTTGGCACAAGAAAAATGTCGTTTGAGCCCGGAAGCCGTCCACCATGAGATGGTGAGTGATGGTTCCTTATCAATCTTCGCGGAATGCGGACTGATCCGGGTCGAAGCGCCAGAACTGGTCGAAGAAGCCGGCACCGCGGATTTCGTCGACGCCATGACGCAGGACGTCGGGGTGCAACACGAGCCAGTCGGGATAGTGCACGCCCGAGACGAAGTAGGGGAGGCGTTCGGTGATGCGCATGCCGGGCAGACCGCTTCCGCCGACGATACCAACCAGACCGTCGTCGCCGGCGGGACGCGGGTAGACGGCCAGCAGCGCCAGGTTGTCGCCGACGAGGTTGCGGCCGGCGAGGTGCACGTTACCGGGGCGAATGCGGGCCGGGCTGGCGGTGACCAGGTCGCTCCAGGCGACGTTGGTCGTGGCGTTGCCGTAGAGCACGATGTTGCGGTTGGCGTAGTGCTCGGCGTCGAACGCAAAGTCGGGGATGATCGGCAGCGCGCCATTGCCGCGGTACCAGAATGCCTCGGCGTCGTAACGGGCCTTGGCGAAGGCCCACTGGTTTTCGGCGGGTGAGCCGGCGGTACCGTAGACCAGGACGACGTTGTTGTCGAAGACGTGCCTGAAGGGGCCGGCGCGCCCGGGGCGTTTGCGGGGTAAGAGGTAGGCGGGGCGGGGTTGCCCGATGACCGCGTGCCATGGCGCGTCGTTTCGTCGGCTGAGCCAGATAAACTCGTCGTCGCCGGCCCAGGTCAGATCGCGGAGTTGCTGTCCATCCAGTTCGAGCGCGAGGGGGGCGCCGGGCGGGATGAGCGGGACGCGCGCGCCACGCGCGTTGTCGGCGTGGAGTGCGATGCGCAGGCAGGTGACATTCTCCGTGGTGCCGTACAGGCGACGCTGCTCGGGGTCAACGCGGAGATCGACGCGACTTGGCAGCCGACTGTCCTGTTGCGACTGAACCGAGAGCCAGTGACACTCGGAGGCAATGGTCGGATCGAGTGTGACGAATTCGAGCTTGTGCACGTCGGCCGGCGCCGGGCGCGTACGCTGCTGGCAGAACTCGATGAGCGGCGGCCAGTCGACGCATTGGTTGCCCCACCAGTGACCGGCACCGGGCTTTTCAAAGTAGGCGAAGTCGCGATGAAACTCGGCCAGATGGGTGCGCATGGTGCGAGCCTGTTCGACCGGGACGTTGTCGTCCTGCTCGCCGTGCAGGACATAGATGCCGAAGTGATTGAAGTTGTCGGACAGTAGCAGTGTGCGGCTGGGATTCGTCGCCCGGCGCAGGAGCCCGGCGATGTCATCGGGCTGCTCGAGTTCGGCGGCGCCGGCATACGTCCAGAAGCTGATCCAGCCCGCGCTGGGAGCGATGGCCGCCCAGCGGCAAGGCAGCGTGGCACCGACGTGCCAGACGCCGTGGCCGCCCATGGAGTGGCCGGTCAGATAGGTACGCTGTGGATCGGTGCGATAGCGTTGCTGCGCGTCCGCGAGTACCTCGATGGCGTCGATGCGGCCCCAGTCTTCCCAGTCGAAGCCGAAGGAACGTCGATTCGTCGGCGCGACGATGTAGGTCCAGTTTTTGGGCTGGTAGGCGCGGGCCTGGCCCAGAGCTTCGACGCCGGCGCCGTGCAAGGTGAGGAACAGGGCAGGCGGTTGGTCGGAACCGGCATCGGCTGGCGGTGGCTGCACGGCGTAGTACTGCACACTCCCATCAACGCGGCTGCGATAGGTGCGTTTGTGTAATTGATGTGGCGTTCGGACGCGGACGTTGATGACGGCTTGATCGCGGGGCCGACTGTCATGTGAGAGAATCACGCGTATATCGCGCGCGCCCGGCTCGGCGGCGGGCATGGCGGGCAGCCGAAACGGGACCTTGCGCATGCTGAACGGGAGGATGGGGGGGGCGACGGGTGTCGTTTCGGATGTCTGACTGACGTGGGCGCGGATCGAAGTGGCGCGAAGTGGTTCGGCTGAAGCGTTGATGACGACCAAGGCCGCCCAGGTCGGATCGGTTTCGCCCACGATGATGTCGGGCACGGTCGGGTCGTGTGTATCAATCAGCTGTGGCTGTTCAAGCGGGAGGAGGCGCGCCTGAAAGCCGCCGCGGGCACAGACGAACAGAAGCTCGTTCGGGCCTTGGTGCAGGGAAACGGGGATGCGAACATTGCCGTGGCGGTAGGGGTCACCGACGCGCGGTTCGCGATTGACATAGACGAGACTGTGTCCGCTGGCGGCGAGCAGCATGACCTGTGGCGAATCGAGCTCGACGGAAGCGAAGGCATAGCCGGGACGCAGGGCGGCATGTGCGATCTGGCCCTTGTCATTCGCGTCCACTTGAACCCACGTGCGTTGCTGGTCGGGGGCGATCCGGAGGAGATCGCCGGCGGTCGGGGGCTGCCAGGTGCCGGTGACGAGGGCGTATTCAATGGCGTCGGTGTGAACGGGGGCGCGGCCATAGGAGCCGACGTTGCCGATTACGAGTGCCGAGCGGATCGGGATTTCGCCGGCAGCGGGGGCCTCATCCTCGGCGAGGGCGCTCGGCGAAAACGCCGCGAGTGACGCGAGGAGGAACGTACGGGCCAGTTGGACGAGTGGGTGAGCACTGGTTGGCATACATTCCTCCTGCGCCAAGCGGGCGCGACGGTCAGGGCTTCAGCAGCAGGGTGCGGGCCCGTTCAGTCCGAAGGAGGTTAAGCGGATCGTGTAACTGCCGAAAGTCGTCCGCGGCGATATTCGGTGCGTTGATATGCAGCAGACGCTTCTCCAAGTCGGTCATGGCCGGGTCATCACCGCTGCTGTTGCGCGAATTGATGCGGAAGTAGCGTGCGAGTGTCAGGCTGGACGCGTCCTGCCTGACGGACTGTTCCAGGGCGCCCCAGTCGCCGGTGATGCGTGCGAGGGCAACCGGGGTGGCCTGTACGTGCCACGCGTTCGGCCAGGTGAGCGTGATGTCGATGCGCTCGATGAAGGGGCCGGGGATGCGTACCGGCGTTTTGCGGGTTGCATATGTAAGCGGCAGGTCGACGGCGACGGCATGCGGGCCGGCGCCGGCGAAGGTGAACTGCCGGCAGCCGTGGAGCATTTCCACTGCACCGGCGTTGACCTGTGCGACGACCTCGAAGGTGTCGGGGGCGAGTGTTTCGACCGAGAAGTCGGCGACGTTGAGGGCCGGCAGGACGTGGTCGATGAACTCGTTTAGCTGACGTTTCTGGGTGTCCTGCGTGCGCAGCTGCTCTGCGGACACGAACAGACCGGTGGCGAGGAGATGGAGTTCGCCCGTGCAGGTGCCGTCTGCGGCGATGGTGAGCGTGCCGCGGACGTCGCAAACGCTCTCGGCGGCGTGGGTCCAGGTCGGCAGTAGCGTGCGGGGCAAGAGCACGTCGGGTACGGGGAGGATGGTGTAGCCGGCCCAGCGGGCGTCGCGCACGATGCGACCGTGACGCATGCTCCAGATCTGCGGGTGCAGATGCGTGTCGTGCGCGCCGGTGGCCATGGGCATGACTTCGGACGTGTTCTCAGGACGTTCGATGAGCAGGACGACGTAGTCGGTGATCATGGAGTCCTGTGGGGCGGCGGTGTGCCAGACTTCGTCGTTGACCAGAAGACCGGGCTTGACTTTCAGACCGGCGGCACGAGCCAGGGACAGAAGCAGAATATTGGCTTCGGCGGGGGTGCCGTAGTTGCACTGGATGAGTTGGGATGCCGGGCGCGGCTCATGGCGCTGCCATGAAGTGGGGAACTCGACGACTGTGAAGCGCCTGGTCAGGGCTTTGCGGAGGGCACGGAGGCGGTCGGTGGGGACCTTGATGTCCTTGGTCCACTCGGCTGCGAGGTCGGCGATCAACTGGCTGCTGTCGGCGGCCTGCTCCACCTCGGCGTGGATGGCGGAGATCCAGGCGCTGGGGAGGCCGGCGCTGCTGAAGGCCAGGCGTCGGCAGCGGGTTTGCCAGGGTGGGCTGGCAGGCTCTGCGGGGATGGCGGGGAGGTTCTGGAATGTCCAGCGATGATGCGGCCCGGGGGAGACATTGACGGGTTCGTCGAATCCGCTGGCGAATGCGCGAATTTCGTTGCCGGCAAAGACGGCAACTTCAATCGTGCGCTCGCGTACCGGGTACTTGTGGTCGAGGCGAACGTCGGCGGCAATGTGATCGAAGACGCCGGGGGCGGTCGTGACCTTGTATTCGAGCTCGACGACGCAGCCGGGCTCGATACCGCTCATGACGATGAGGTGCTGACGGATGGCGGAGAAGGCGGGCCAACCCTCGGTCGCGTGGGGCGAGACGGGTACGTGGCTGTAGTCGGGCAGCGCGCGGTATGTGCCGTCGGCACGCTTGACGTGGGCGGTGATGATCTCCAGTTCGTCGGTATCGACGTTGTAGGTCATGCGCGGGTCGGCGAATTCGTCATATGCGCGGTCGCTGTTGAGGCGGACGTGTTTCTTCTCGTGGTAGATGACGGTGCCGTCCGGCTGTTGGGTCCAGGTTTGGTTCCAGAGCTCGATGACGGCGTCTGGCGGCGTGGTCTCGTTGCGGGCGGTGGGCGATTCGGCGTGCGCCGGAGCGGCACACCCGGCGAGGGGGATGAACAACAGGCAGGCAATGAGGCGGCCTGCGGAGGCCGCAGTGGGCATTGAGCGGATTTGTGGATTGAGGTTTTGCTTAACGCTGTACATGGGCGCCCTCCACTTCGCAGGCCACGACGGGGCCGGTGAGCTCTTCAAACTTGTCCATGACCTCCTTGAAGTTGTCGTACTCGTCGGGAGGGATTGTCCATTTCTTGATGGTCAGCTGGCAGGTGTAGCGGATTTCGCCGGGGGTCGACCCGGTGTCCGCCTTGAAATGCAGGGCCGCGGACGGGCCATCGAGGTCGATTGGGTCGGGCACGTTGGTGACGGTCCAGCCGGTGGGGAGCTTGACGGTCTCTTCGATGTCGATGAGACGGGTTGCAAGCAGGGCGATGCCGTACTTGCGTTCGTTTTTGCCCGTGTGCCCGAAGAGGTCGTACATGGCTCGGTCGCCGAAGATGGTCTGGAGCATGGGGAGCTTGAAGACGCGGAGCGTGTCGCTGCCGATGGCGTAGGCCGCGGCTTCGTAGTCGGCGTCGATCTGCAGCGGGCCGGAGAAGTCGACGGGGTCCATGCTGGCGACGTTGATCGGGCGGGCGGTGGGTGAGAGGCGGCGGAAGGTGCGCTCGAAGAACTCGTGTCGCTCGTCGGGGTGGTATGCCGCCAGCGTGCGGCGTACGCGGCCTTCGGGGGCACCGACGGCCTCGAAACGCAGCGCGCCGCGCAGGTCGTTGTCCGCGGTGATTTGTGACGTGGCATTCCAGGCGGCGCGGCACTCTTCCGGCGCGAAGTAGCGCGACGTGGAGAGTTCCTTGCCCTCCGGCAGCCCGTACACGACGTGCTGCAAGGGCTCGAGCGTCGACCAGTTGTCGCGGCTCTTGGGCATCCAGGTCGGATCGAGCAGCGTCAGCGAGCCGTCTTCCCAGCGGATGCAGGTGACGGCGTGGTTGAATTGGTCGGCGGGGATCGGATCGACGCGCTGGCGGGCCATCGTCATGACGAGGAAGGAGTCGAAGCCGGCGACGCGCAGCATGGTGACCAGCATGCCGGCCTTGTCCTTGCAGACGCCGCAACGGTCGTGGAACGTCTCGATGCTCTTGTGGACCGTGTAACCCTCGCACATGCCGCGGCTGGTACCGGCGTAACGGATGTTCTCGGCGACCCAGTGGTTCAGGGCGGTGTATTTTTCTTCGTCGGTCTCGCAAGCGGCGATGATCTCCGCCACTTTAGCGCGAATGGCGTCATCTGCCTCAAACTGCGGCTCGCTGACTTCATACAGCCACTTGGCCTTGTCGACCCAGGTGGGCAGAGTGGCCAGCAGGAGTTTTGGGGCGACGTTCTGCCACGGCTCCATGCGGGACTCGCCGTGCAGCGGCTCGAGATGCTGCGCGTGGAAGGCGTAGGTGATATGGTCGCCGTGGAGTGTTACGGCCGGTCGGATGTCGCCGTTGTACAGCTCGAATTGGAGTGGTTTGTCCTTGGGCATACGAACGGTGTAGCGCTTGTCGACCACCGGGTAGCCCGTCGTCCAGAAGTGCACTTCGTCGTGCCAGTGGCCCGGGACCGGCGGTTTGAGGACTTCGCCGAAGTAGTTGCGCTCGCCGTTGCCTTCGTCGGCCAGGTAGGCGACGTTGAAGCCGGTCATGTCGGTGATGGTTTCGACTGCATCGCCGACGCGTAGCGCCGGGAGTTGGACGAGGTATTGCTTGGTGCCCCAGAAGATGCTGCCGGCGGCCTGGGGCTGCACGGCGGCTTTTTCCAGCGGGATCTCGGTGACGTCGCCGTCAGCGCGATGGACCCGCACCGTGACGAGATCGAGCCGGTTGGTGTTCGGATCGAAGGAGAAGACCTGCACGGCCTGCCGCTTGATCGCCGCCGGCCGCAGGATCTTGATGACGCGGTGCTGGCGGGCTGTGCCGATGCCGTTGGGACGCACGGTGACGTCCTCGTGGTCGAGCACGACCACCGCATCAGCATCGTGGGTTTCGGTCGTGACGGCATCGAGCCGGGCCTTCAGGTCAGGGACCGGGCCGGTCGCCAGGGCCGTCGGCAGGAGGCCGAGCAGCATGACGCCGGGCAACAAACGGGTGAGTGAACGAACGAAAGGCATGGGCAATACTCCAACAGCGACTTGTCGGCCGGCAACAGCTCGCCGGGTGGCCGGTTTCCGGAACGCCTGGTACGGTTCGATGTTCTTCAGCAGCGGCGGCGTCCAGGGTCAGGGCGGACTGACGCGGGTACGGATCCGCTGCGGGGCGCTGACTCCGGGGAAGGGGGCAGCATCTCCGTCGGCGTCGGCTGGACGCGGGCGGCGCTGCGATGAGTGCGGTACAGCACGTCGACTACCCGGGAGCGTGTCAACGCGAACTCGCAGTGTAGCAGAAAACGGCATGCGCGGGCAGGACCGGGGACGCGGTGACGAATTCTGACGTGGAAGGCCTGCCGTAGTCCTGGCGACTGTGGCGGTTACCATGGTGGAAGATGCTGGCGACCATGTAGCGGGAGTGCGCGATGGCGATTGCTGAACTGCAAATCACGGTGCTGGCGGAGAATACGGTTCGCCGGCGTGACCTGATCGCAGAGCACGGACTGGCGCTGTGGCTGCGGGCGGACGGGCGCTCGATCCTGTTCGATACGGGCCAGGGGCTGGCCCTTGCGCACAACGCGGACCGCCTGGGAATTCGGCTTGCCGAGGCCCGCGACGTGGTGCTCAGTCACGGGCACTATGACCATGTCGGCGGGCTGGCCGCCAGTCCAGACCTGTTTCGACATGCCCGGGTCTTTGTGCATCCGGAGGCCTTCGGGCCGCGGTATAGCTGGGCCGGGACCGCTACGGCCCGCTACGCCGGAGCGTCCATTCGCAGTCTTGAAGACCTGAAATCGCTGGTAGCGGACGTCGTCGAGACCACGGGCTGGACGCCGGTGGCGGACGATATCTGGGCCACCGGACCGATCCCGCGCGAAACGACCTTCGAAGACACCGGCGGGCGATTCTCTCTCGACGCGGCGGGCGAGCAGGAAGATGTCATTGTTGATGATCAGGCGCTGTGTGTGCGTACGGAGCGCGGACTGGTGGTGTTGCTGGGATGTGCCCATGCCGGTGTGGTGAATACGCTGCGGCATGTCGAGAAGAACTTCGGCGGCGAGTCGATTCGGGCGGTGCTGGGTGGCATGCACCTGCTGCGGGCGAGCGACGAGCGCATTGAGCGGACGCTGGCGGCGTTTGGCACGTATGACCTGCAACTGCTTGCACCGGCGCATTGCACGGGGGTGGAGGCGAGCCGACGGATCGCGGAGGTGTTTGCGGAGCGTTGCCGGGAGCTATCGGTCGGGCAGACGATCGGGTTCGGCGGCGCGGACGTGCCGCCGGAATCGCCGTCGTCGCGCTGACCGGAAGCTGATGAGCTTCGGTCTCGCTTGACGCAGGATTCGGGGCTAGAATCGCGCTCGTGCGGCGGGCCGGTGAGGTTGCACGGAGGCTGGCGATGTGGAATCTGTTCGTGGTGGAGCGTTTCTATCGGACGCGGCTCGGGATGATGCTGGCGCTGCCTGCGCTGGTGGCCGGCTGTGGCGTGGGTGAGCTGGATGACTATGCGCCGCTGACGCTGTACGACAATTTCCACGCGATCGAACGCGGGACGGCATATCGCTCGGCGCAGCTCGACAGCACGACCATGCGGCTGGTGCTTGATGAGTATGACATCAAGACCGTGATCAACCTGCGTGGCGAGAATCCGGAGCGGGTGTGGTACGTGCGAGAGCGGGAGGCTGTGAACGAGGCGGGCGCAACGCTCGTTGACATCGCGATGAGCGCGCACAGCCTGCCGCCACGGGAGAAGCTGTTGGCGTTGTATGACACCTTCCAGACCGCGGAGTATCCGATTCTGATGCACTGCCAGGCGGGCGCCGACCGCAGCGGGGCGGCGGCGGCCATCTGGCGGATGGTGATGCGCGGCGACTCGCGCGAAGACGCGGCGTGGCAGCTTTCGCCTTTGTTCGGGCACATCACGGCGGCGGCTCCGGAGATGGACGAGCTCGTGGCGATGTTCGAGCCTTCGCGGGAGTGGATTGTTGAGGAGTACCTGAGGGATTGAGGAAGCGAGGATCTGAGGGGCTGAGGATCTGAGGATTTGAGTGTGGGTGGGGCCAAGGGGTCCAGGGGCCGAGGGGTCCAGGTTGGGTGGATTGCGTTGGTTGGTTGACGAGGGGTTTGGGGGTGGGGACGCTCCGACGGCGCTCCGCGTGGGACGTGGGAACGTGGGAAGGTGGGAACGGATGGGGGTGGGATGCGGGTTGGCCGATTGCGCGGGGCGTTGTGGGTCCGTCACGCGTGTACCATTGCGGGTTTTGGGAAGAGACAGTGCGGTATTCGTCTGCGTGGAATGCGGATCGGCTCATGAGTCGGCCCAACGCACGTACGGCCGTCCATGGCACATTTCGTAGGCCATCTAGAGAGAAAGGCGAGCCTCGCGAGCAGTCTAACGCCGGCTAGTGCGGATAGCGGCAGAACGGCCACAACAAAACGTTCAAGGCCCCGAATGTCCGCTTGTCGTTGACCGGACTCGTGCCGGTCCGATATTATCGAAATACAAGGGTGTTCAAGAGCGTCGGTGGTGACTCGTCCGGCGTACGGGTGGGGACTGTGCCGACGCAGCCTCAACGCATCTGGGAGGATGTCATGTCATCGAGAACCTTCATTCCGGTGTGGGACCGTGCAGTCACGAGCATCGGCGCTGTGGCGCGGGTCGCCAGGGCGCTGACTGTGTGCGGGATGCTCGTAGCGCCAACTGCAAGCGCGGTCGGAGCGACCATCTACGTCAACGGGGAAACTGGGAACGATGCATGGGATGGCCTGTGCGAAGAGTGGGACGGTGGTTCGTGCGGGCCGAAGGCGACTATTTGGGGTGGATTGTACGTAGCAGACTGGGACGACGAGGTCGTTCTCGCCGACGGCGTGTACAGCGGTGATCTGAACGGGTGGATTGACTTGTGGGGCGGTGTGGATTTGCGCAGCGCCAGTGGCGATCCGAACCTGTGCATCATCGATCATGAGGGTCTGCCTGGATCGGGTTTGGGGGTTTGGGGACCCTGCCTGGTGGAGGGAGTGACCATAACGAATGCGAGCGCGGACGGGGGAGCTGTCTACTGCTTTTCTCAGGAGGAGAATCACCCGGTGTTCGTCAACTGCGTCGTGAGCAACAGCACCGAACTTGGAGTTTACTGCGGAGGGCTGAGCAAGCCCACTTTTACAGGCTGCGTCATCAGCGGAAACGGAAATGGAGGCGTCTACTGCGACTGCTACGGCCCCAGCGGTGCGACGTTTGAGGGCTGCACGATCAGCGGCAACAGCGGTGACGGAGGCGTGGTCTGCATGTGGGAGGACAGCAGCACCTTTGTGGATTGCGAGATCTCGGAAAACGAGGACGGTGGCGTTCGATGCGGCTGGGAAACCAACGCAGTGCTAATCGACTGCATAATTCGCGACAACTACGCCGGCCCCTACCCCTACGTTGGTGGAGGCGGCCTCCGCTGTAGCGATTTTGCAGTTCCAACTATCGTCAATTGTCAAATCAGTGGGAACTTCGACAGCGGGGTCTATTGCACCGACAACGGTAACCCGCTGCTGATCAACTGTGCCATCACTGGCAACGTCTCCTGTGACAACGCCGGCGTCTACTGCTGGGCCAGTGATCCGGTCTTCGTGAACTGCACGATCAGCGGAAACCGGCCGATCTGCGGCGAGTATGTCGACTGCGGTGGCTTGCACTGCTCGGATAGCGCTCCGACGCTGATCAACTGCATCCTCGCTGGCAATCTGTTCGAGGACATGCAGGTCGTCGGTTCGTCCGATCCCGTCGTCATGTACTGCTTGGTCGAGGATGGGGATGGCGAGTGGTGGTTTGGCGAGGGCTGCATCGATGCGGAGCCGGATTTCGTCGACCCAGATGGCGCTGACAACGATCCCTGGACGTGGGAAGACAATGACTACCGACTGTCCTCCGGCTCCCCCTGTATTGACGCCGGCGATAGTACCGCGTTGCCGGCAGATTCACTCGATCTTGACGATGACGGCTGCGTGGCCGAACCGACGCCGGTGGATCTCGACGGACACGGGCGCTTCTACAATGACGATCAGATTCCTGAGACGGGCGTAAGCGATCCTCCCTGGACGTTTGCCTGTGTTGACATGGGTGTGTACGAGTATGGGAGCACAGCTCCGCCGGAGGAGAGCCCCTGCTATGGCGATCTGGACTGCGACGGTCGGCCGACCTTCGACGACATCAGCCTGTTTGTTGAGGCGCTGAATTACGGTCCGGACGGCGAGGGCTGGCCGCACGAGTGCCCATGGCTCAACGCGGACTGCAATGCAGACGGGACAGTAGACTTCGATGATATTGCGGCGTTTGTTGGGCTGCTGGGGTGAGCGACGGAACGTCGGGGCCGCGATTCGGTGGTCCAGTCATGACCGGCCAGAGGTTGAGGAGTGTCCGGTTCGCTTCTGCAAGAGTTATTGTCCGGCAGTGAATCGGCCGGTCGTTGGCGCCGCTGGCCTCGTTGGGTCGATACGGCCGGCACGGCGGGCGGCCGGTACGTCTCTGACCGACCGGAGGTCGAGGAGGGTGACAACGTGACAAGGGGATGAAGAGAGCTTGCCTCGGCGGGTGCACCGGTTACAGACCCGGTGCCACAGGTGGGGAGAGAGAAGTGTGGATCACCCTCCCCTTGCCCCTCCCTGCGAGGGAGGGAGGTAATACTTGACTGACCGACCGGGGGTCGGTCCCCCCATGGAGAGGGCCAGGAGCCCATCGATTACGGGCCGGAGGCCCATGCCACCCTGGAGGCCTGACGCTACTGGGCGAAGAGGACTGTGCCGCTGATTGGGGGGACCTCTACTGTCAATTGGTTGCCGTCGGCCGTGAGGGTGGTGTTTTCGCCGTCGAGGGCTACCTGCCACGTGGTCGGGAGGCCGGGGCGTAGCGGGACCTGGACCGTGCGGGCGCTGGTTGACGGATTCAGGACGACGATGGCGCTTTCGCCGGCGGTCTGGCGGAGGTAGGCCCAGACGTCGGCCTTGTCATCGGTCAACAGCGTCTCGAAATCGCCGACGCGGAGGGACGGGTGCGCGTTGCGCAGGGCGATGACCTGCTTGTAGAACGCGAGGTGGTCGTCCAGCACGTGGTTGTCGTCGGGGTTGGCGTAGGGCTCCAGGTCTTTCCACAACATGGGCTTGCGGCAGGTCGGGTCGTCGGCACCCCACATGCCGACTTCGTCGCCGTAGTAGATCATGGGCGCGCCAATGTAGGTCATCTGGAGCAGTGTGACGAGGCGGGCGCGGGCGTAGGCGTCGTCGGTGGGTTTGTTGTTGTTGTAGTCGGGATTGTTGTCCTGTACGCGATTCTGGCGGTCGTAGGCGCGGTCCGGGTTTTGTGCCATGGACGCGAGGCGGTCGGTGTCGTGACTGCTGACGAGATTCTGGAGCGCGTAGGTCGCGGCGGAGGGATACGCGAGGCGTAGCTCGGCGAGGCGGGCGGCGGCTTCGCTCGAAGTAATCTTCTGGTTCTGGTTGAAGATCCACGCGACGGCGGTCTTGGCGAATTCGTAGTTCATGACGGCGTCGAAGTGCTGGCCGTCTAACCACTGGTCGGCACGGTGCCAGATTTCGCCGGTGATGAGTGCGTCGGGGTTGATCTCTTTCACCAGGCGGCGCCAGCGGACCCAGAAGGGTCGGGGGACTTCGTTGGGGACGTCGAGCCGCCAGCCGTCGATGCCGTCGCTGGGGTCGCCGTCGCCGTTGGGGTCCATCCAGCGGCGGGTGATGGCGAAGATGTGCTTGCGGACATCTTCATCGGCGAAGCCGCGGCGGTTCTTCTGGAAGACGGGCATGTGCTCGAAATCGGCCCAGCCCTGCCAGCGGAGGGGGTCCCACGAGGTGATCTCGAACCACTGGTTGAAGTTGGAGGCCTGCCCGTGCTCCATGACGTCCTGGAAGGCGGGGTGTTGTTGGCCGACGTGGTTGAAGACGCCGTCAAGGATGACCTTGAAGCCCATGTCGTGGGCCTTCTTCAGGAAGTCGAGAAACTGCTGGTCGGACGGGGTCCACTTCCAGGAATCCGGGTTGTTGAGCGCTTCGGAACCGACCACTTCGGCATAGTCGCCTTTGGTGCCGAAGTTGTCATCGATGTGGCAGTAGTTGGTGACGTCGTACTTGTGGTAGGACGGGGATTCGAAGACGGGGTTGAGATAGAGGGCGTTGACGCCGAGTTCCTTGAGGTATGGCAACTTGGCTTCGAGGCCGGCGAGGTCGCCGCCGTAGAAACGATTGAAGGCGAAGTACTGGTAGAAGGTTTCTTCGCTGGCGGCTTCCCAGGGTGAGGGCTCGAACCAGGCGCTGGTCCAGGGGCGGACGGGGTCGGGGTCGTTGGTGGGGTCGCCGTTGCGGAAGCGGTCGAGCATGATCTGGTACCAGATCGCGTGGCGGGTCCACTCGGGGGTCTCGAAGACGCTGGTGGGCGTGAAGCTGTAGTAGTACGTGTGGGGATCGGTGGCACGTTCTTCGCCGTCTTCGAGGACGAAGGTGTACTGGACGGAGCGGACCTTGGCGGAGCGGCCGTTGGTTTCGGGCACATCGACACGGGCTTCGTAGTAGGTGAAGAGCGGGCCTTCGGAAGCAACCTGCATGCGTCTGGTTGGGCCGTTGCGGACGGCGAGCGAGACGTTTTCGGCATCGTGGGCGAAGGTGCGGTAGCGGATGGAGACGGTGCCGTTGCCGAGGGGCTGGATGTAGAGTGGCTCGGGTGGGCGATGGGCGAGGCCGAGCGGTTCAATGTGGCCGTCGCCGGTGACCGCGGGCGACGTGCGCATGCGTGCGAGGCGGCCCAAGCGGAGGACGCAGTTGTAGCCGCCGAAGCCGTCGGGGACGCGGTCGAGATTGAGCGGGTCGGCCTGCCAGTCCTCGTTGTTGATAAGGAACTTGTATTCGTGGACGCCGGTGCGGAGGTCGACGTGGCCGGTCCATTCGCCGTTGGCGTTGGGACCGGTGAGGGGGTTGGCCTGGTGGTCCCAGCCGTTGAATGAGCCGGCGACAGCGACGGACTCGACTTCGCGATCGGGGCGGAAATGGAAGGTGCAGCGCCATTCGTCGCGGCTGAGTGGCTCGACGCTGAGGGAAGGGGGCAAGGCGGCGGCGTCTTCGGCGGGAATGGCGGATGGCAGTGGTGGTGCGGGGGGCCAACCGTCGGGGTCTTGAGCGGCTGCGCTGGTCGCGGTGAGCGCGACGGTGAGCAGAGCGATGGTCAGATTCGGGACAACCCGGGCGAAGCACGCGTTACTCTCTCTCATCTCACACCCTTCCCGGTCGGGTCAGGACACGGTTTCAATGTATCGACACAACGGACGCCGGCGCGGAAGGCCGCTAGGGCCAGGGCGGCAGGACTACGTCCCCCTCGATTTCCACACCGGTCGGCCACTCGGGGCTGTATGGGACGACGTTCTCGCCGCCGCAGACGGGGCAGCGGACGTTGGAGGGCACGCGGGGCGGGCCCTCGCCGTCACGAATCAGGTACGGCACGAACAGGACTTTGGTGTCGTAGCAGTAGTACAGTGGATAGAATGCGCGCTGCTCGGTGCCGGGGCACATGTAGGGCGGGTCTTCGCCGAGGGCATGCATGACATAGCCCTGTTCGCCCGTCGCAAGGCAGACGCCGTAGGTCTGGAGTTGTTGCGGCGTGTCGGGCGCGGCGGCGCGTCCGAGATAGATGTAACCAGCGACCCCCAGGAGCACGAGCACAACGACGACGAGGACAACGGTTCGAGTTTGATTCACTCGTTATCTCCGGTTGTTCGGGTCGGAGGGCAGCTTCGTCCAGGCGTTATTCACAGTGCGCCAGACGGCGTTGAGATGATCCGGATAACTGAAGGGGTGGACGTTGCGACCGTCCTCGGGGCCGAGCCATTTGGCGCCGCCGGCGTTCTGGTCGTTCAGGAAGCGGGCGTAGGCCGGCTCGGGTTGATCCTGGGCGAGGAGGGGGTCACGGTGTGGGTAATTGGAGAAGCGGCCGTAGGGCCAGGTGAAGCGGCGAGTGGGGCTTTCGCCGGGGAGCCAGGTGAAGACCTGGGTCGTATCGGTCGTCTTGTACATCAGATCCTGGACGTTGCCGACGTCGTCGCTGGGCTCGTAGGGTTCGACGTGGCCGTCGCGGAGGAGGAGGACGGCGATGCGTTCACGTCCGTGGCGCCAGCCGACGCCACTGCTGCCTTCCTGCGGCCAGTCACCGGGATTGGTGGGATTCACATTGGCGCGTGGTGCCATGATGTAGGCGGCATTGAAGGAGCCGAACCAGGTCCAGTAGCCATCGGCGGCGAAGATCTGGCGTGAGGCATCCTTGTAGCGGTCTTGCAGGAAGTTGAAGTGCATGGGGGCACTCATGGCGTAGCTGGTGCGGATGCCCACGGGGAGGTCTTCGCCGGTGCCGAAAGTGCGGGCGATGCCGTAGCCCCAGTCGTCAGCCCAGGTGCGGGTGAGTTCGTCGGGGCGTTCGTCGTTGGGGCAGATTTGGGCGGCGTCGTTGCCGAGATAGCCTTCGTCAAAGAGGACGTCGGCCCAACTGTAGAGCGGATAGCGGGTGCCACTGTAGCTGACGAGGGCGCTGGCTTCGCCGTCGTCCCAACTGGGGCCGTACTCGTTGTTCTCGGCGTGGCAGGAGGCGACGGCCTGTCCGAGTGAGCGGAGGTTGGCGCCGCACTTGACGCGTTTGGCCTGCTGGCGGGCGTCGTTTAGGCTGGGGAGGAGGATGGAGATCAACAGGGCGATAATGGCGACGACGACCAGGAGTTCGATCAACGTAAAGGCTGAACGCCGGCGGTCGCGTAGAGAGCAGCGCGTGGGCATGTGAGGCACTCCAGTGGGCTTGTTTTACACAAAGCTCGGGCCTGGTCAATCGGGGGCGGGGAAGAAGAGATGAGCATATGCTCCGGACCGACCAAGTCGCCAAATCAATTCTATCGGTCTGGGAAAGTGTAGCCAAGGGACGGGAAAGCGCATTGACGAATCGGCCGCGTGGTGACGGGTCCGACTACCTGTGGCGTGATCGTGGTTTACGCGGCGCCGGGATTGAGCAGAACGAATGAATTGGCGTGGGGACGCGGCTAGTGAACCGCTTCATCCTGGCGACTTGGCAACTCGCATGATCGAATTGCGAAGCGTGCGTTGGGGGCTTGATGTCGTCGTGCGATTCGTTTGGGTCCGGTATTGCACGGCGGCACGCGGTCAGCGTCGGCGTGGGTTTGCCGATGCAGTCGCCGCGCGAGGGGGGTTAATCGTTGACACTATGGAGGCAGAGCCCTACTCTAAAGATGCCCGAGTATAGAGTAAGGGGATCGGGCGTAGTGGACACCTGGACGCTGGGCGGGTGCGTTCGCGTGGGCCGCGGAGTCGGGATAAGAATGCGCCGGCCTTGCCCGTTGGTAGCACGCCTTTGGTATCGCGCATTGGACGAAAGTTGTCGTTCGCGCTGTAGCTGTAGCGGTTGTATGCCGACGTTGGGGCGCAGCGAGTCAGGAACCACGGTAAGCAATCCGTGAATGACCATAGTTGACCATAAGCAACGACCGAAGGAGGTTGAACGATGAAGACCACTCTATGTACGGGGGCGCTGGCCCTCATGCTTTGTCTGTCTGTAACAGTCCTGGCGCAGCCGGTGGTGGACGGCTCGGCGGATGATCCGCTGTATGGTCCGCCGATCGCGGTGCAGAACACCCAGACCAATTTCGGTGATTCTGACCTCGGCCAGCCGGACGTCGCCAATGGCTCGGAGATCGATCAGCTCTTCGCGACGATCTACGACGGCACCCTGTATCTTGTCCTGGCCGGCAATATGCAGTCCAACGGCAACAAGCTCGAGATTTTCTTTGACACACGTGCCGGCGGCCAGAATCAGTTGCTCTATGAGAACCCCGGCGCGGAGAATGTCGGAATACGACGTATGTCCGCTGACACGCCGGCCAACGAGAACGGTCTGAAGTTCACCAGCGGGTTCGAGGCGGACTTCTGGGTATCGGTGGCGGTGTTTGGTGATCCGACCGAGATCTTCGTCGACTACGCGGAGATCTACGTCGACGAAATGAACCCGGGCGTGAAGTACTTCGTCGGTGGCGGGCAGACGGTGTGTGCGACGGATGGCGGCGTGCTGACTGGCGGCGATGACGGCGCCCCGGTGATGCGCGCGACCGCCGACAATCGTAATACTCTCGGCGTGGACGGCGGCGTGGGTGTTTCTGACGGCAGCGGCGTGATGACGGGTGTCGAATTGGCCATCGACCTGGCCGACATCGGCGCGCCGGCCGGTCCGTTCACCGCGACCATCTTCATCAATGGTCAGCAACACGACTTCATCTCGAATCAGTTCATCGAGGGCATCTTCGGCATTCCGGCCGAGAACATCGGCGAGCCGCGCGACGCGGACCTGGGTACCACGGGTCATACGCCGGTGACGATTCCGGCGGTGACCGATCCGGTCGGGGCCTGCTGCCTGAATGACACGTGCAGCCTCACCACGTTGACCGATTGCACAACGAGCGGCGGCACGTACCTGGGCGACAACGTGTCCTGCGACGGCAATCCCTGTAACACGATTCCGGCCGGGGCCTGTTGCTTCGACGATGTCCCGGCGGGTCGCTGTGAAGTCATGGAAGAGACCGACTGCCTGAACGAAGGCGGCATCTACCAGGGTGACGACACGACGTGCGAAGGCTGCCCGTGCCTGCTGCCGCGGACCGGGGCCTGCTGCTTCGGCGAGGTCTGCGAAACGCTGGACGAGGTGACCTGCGTAAATGACGGCGGCGAGTATGTCGGCGACTTCACGAGCTGCGACGACGCGCCGTGCGCGATGGGGGCCTGCTGCATCGGGATCGAGTGCCAGGACGTCCGTCAGTTCGAGTGTGACGATCTGGAAGGTGACTGGCAGGGCGAAGGCACGCAGTGTGCCGATGACCCGTGCTCGGGTCCGACGATTCCGACGCCGCACATCGCGGGCGATTTCCAGGGCTGGAACCCCGGGTCGGACCCGATGACGGAAAGCGCGCCGGGCGTGTTTGAGCTGGAGTTCACGCTCGATCCGGACACGCGGTACGAATACAAGATCACGGACGGCACGTGGGACAACAGCCTGCCGGGTTCGAATAGCTGGGTGTACACCGATGCGACGGGGGTGGTGAACTTCGTGTACGACAGCAACTTCTTCAATGACGGCTGGTTCCCGCAGCGTGACCGTCTAGGTCAGAGTGTCGACCCCGGCACATGGACCGCGGCCGGCAGCTTCCAGAGCGAAGTGGGCGGTACGGATTGGAACAATGCTGATCCGGCGACCGCGATGACGCCAACCGGCGACCCTGGCGTATACGTGTTCACCGACGGCGGCATTCCCGCCGGCGATTACGAGTGGAAAGCTGTCGTGACGGGCTCCTGGGATGCGATCAGTTCTGACACCCGGAGCATCAATACGGGCAACATGGCGTTCACCGTAGGCTCAGAGCTGGACACCGTCAGCCTGTACGTTGATGCCTTCAACGGACGCGTGAAGGTTGAGGTGGAGCCGGGTGGCCCGGTGCTGTGCCAGGGCGACATGGACTGCGACGGCGATATCGATTTTGACGACATCGCCCCGTTCGTCTTCGCCATTGGCAATCAGTCCGGCTGGGAAGCCATCTATCCGGATTGTCCGTGGCTGAACGGCGATACGGACGAGGACGGCGACGTCGACTTTGACGATATCGCCCCGTTCGTTGCGCTGATCGGTACCGAGTGCTAGTCACGCGCGAGTCGCGCGGACCTTTGCCGGGCCAGTCCCGGAGATCGTGCAATTGTGAATGCAACCTGCGGTGCCGGGTTGAGGAGCCCGGCACCGGGGTTCTTTCAGGCTTAAATGCCGCTTACTCACTTTTGAGGAGGAGTTAGAAATGAGAAGTCTTGTAACGCTTGCCCTGTTCGGCGCACTCGTCGCAGTCCCGGCGCTGGGTGACATCACTGTCGCCGGCGACTACAACGGCTGGGACCCGAATGCCAATCCGATGGTGGATAACGGCGACGGCACCTACAGCCTGACCCTGACCGGTCTGGACGCCAACTCCCGCCAGGAGTTCAAGATCGTCGACAACGGCGACTGGTGGCCCTACTCGGGCAATAGCTGGGCGTACGCCAACGAGAGTGGCGAGCTGTCGGTCACGTACGACCTGAACGTCTACGAGGATGGCTGGGTCAACACGACCCGCCGCATCAACGTTGATACGGATCCGGGCGCCTGGACCGCTGTCGGCAGCTTCCAGGGTTGGGACAACGCCAATCCGGATACCGCGATGGATCCGATGGGCGGCGGCATCTACTACTACGAGGGTTTTGTCCCGAATGACACCGAAGGCGTGGTGACCGAGTACTGGAAGGCCGTAAACACCGGAAGCTGGGATGCGATCGGCACCGATGCCCGCAGCATCAATGCCGACAATATGGGCTTCGACGTCCCGGTCGGCGGTCAGCTCTATGGCTTCTGGGTTGATGCATACACGGGCGTGATTCAGCTCGAGGTGATCCCGGAGCCGGCGTCGCTGCTGGGGCTGGGGCTGTTGGGTCTGCTGATTCGTCGCCGCTAGCTGCAAAGACGTCAGGCTCGGGGGCCTGACACATAGACGAGGATAGCGCCAGGTCTGCGGGCCTGGCGCTTCTTTTGAATGGGGGTATTTCGGGACGTCCTCGGGCCGAGATGCGGCGCTGATGGGTTTTGTTTCGCCGGGCCGCCGGGGCGTCGTATAATCAGGAAATGATCAGGAGCGACGCACCCGCTCCTGTCGCGCGAGGATGGACGTGCTGACCAGCCGATGAGGTGACTTCTGATGCGTGCCCGGCCGACCCTGCTAATGCTTGTTGCGCTCGCCCTGCCCGTGAACGCCGCCACAAATGACAACGATGTGGAGTGGGACGGTGTTTCACATATTTACTGGCTTGACCGTGCGCCGCGGTGCCCGGTGGAGGGCGAGAGCTTCACCGTGCTCTTCCAGGTGTACCACTTCGACATCACCGACGCCCGCGTGTTCGTGGATGCGGACGTGGACACGTGGGTTGATGCCAGCTTTGTGGAAAACAAGGGTGTGTACGACGTTTGGGCCGCCACCGTGCCGGCGACCGCACCGACTGGCGCGCTGACGTATTGGATCGAGTTGACCGACGGCAGCGACACGGATTACCTCGGTCCGGCCGGCATGTCCGAGACACCGCCCACCGACGGGTGGTGGCTGGATTTCGCGACCTTGGAGCATGCTCCGCTGGGCGCGACGCCGACGAGCGACGGCGGGGCCGTGTTCCGCGTCTGGGCACCGGGCTCGGCCGTCTGTTATCTGCGCGGCGACTTCAACGGCTGGAGCCTGTCTGATCCGATGACGAAGTACGGCGACACGTTCATTCGGCGGGTGCAGGGGCCCATTGCGCCGGGCGACGAGTACAAGTACATGTTTTCCGGCAGTCATTGGAATACCGATGCGCGCGGTCGGGCCATGAACCCAAGCGACAACAACAACACCATCTTCGTCGATCCCGATGCGTACGCCTGGAGCGATGCCGATTTCGTGCCTCCGGCGTTCGAAGAGATGATCATCTACGAGCTGCACGTGGGCACCTTCTCCGGCCGTGGTGATGGGCTCAACCGTATGGGTGCGTATCGTGACATCGTGGATGAGCACCTCGATCACCTGGTCTCGCTGGGGGTGAACGTGGTCGAGCTGATGCCGATCACGGAGTTCGATTATCACGAATCGTGGGGCTATAACCCGATCAACCACTGGGCGCCCGAGCACGCCTACGGCAGTCCGGAAGACCTGAAATACGTGATCGACACGCTGCACGCCAACGGCATCGCGGTGCTCTTCGACATCGTCTACAACCACTTCTCGTACGGGGGCAACTTCATGTGGTACTACGACGGGACGCAGATCTACTTCGATTCGCCCGCGGTACAGACACCCTGGGGCAGCCAGGCGGCGTTGTGGAAGCCGGAAGTGCGCGACTACTTCATCGAGAATGTGGAGCTGTGGCTGGAGGAGTATCACGGCGACGGTTTCCGGATGGATGCGACGCGGTTCATGCGGGACAACTGGATGTTCCCCGACGGCTATCCGGAAGGCTGGACGCTCATGCAGGAGATCAACGACTTGATCGATCGGCGCAAGGCGCCGGCCATCTCGATTGCGGAGGAATTGCCGAATGATACGGGGATCACGCAGCCGACGTCGGCTGGCGGGGCGGGATTTGACGCGCAGTGGCACGATCAGTTCGGCGACGACCTGCGGCAGGAAGTGTTTGACGCAGCGTTTGGTGATCCGGAGATGTGGAAGATTCGCGATGCGATTCAGGCCTGGGATTATCCGAACAAGGCGCAGCTCGTGCGATATGTGGAGAGTCATGACGAAGCGGATGATGCCCGGCTGGCCGTGCTGATTGATGGCAATGATCCGTACAGCACGTGGGCCAAGGGGCGATCGAAATTCATGCAGGGGCTGACGATTCTGGCACCGGGGATCCCGATGTTCCTGCAGGGCGGCGAGTGGATGGAGGATACACCGTTCGGCAGTGCCTGGGAGAACCGGATCGACTGGGCCAAGGCGACGACGCGGGCACCCATCGTGCAGTTTTTCCGCGATGTGATCAGCGTACGAAAGTCGAATTGCGGGCTGCGGGCCAATGCCGGATTCGACATCTACCACGTGAACGATGGTGCCAATGTGCTCGTGATGCATCGCTGGTGTGACTCGGGGAACGACCTGGTCGTGGTGGCGAGTCTGAACAATGGCGATCTGTACGACTATCAGATCGGCATGCCGCAGGCGGGGACGTGGTATGAGCTGCTGAACAGCCAGGCGGTTGATTATCTTGGAAACGGCGTTGGCAATGGTGGATCGGTGACGACGCTGGCTGAGCCGTATGACGGGATGCCGTATTCGGCCCGGCTGACGATTCCGCAGATGGGTCTATTGGTGTTGCGGTACAACGATCCGCCGGTGGATACGCGCGGCGATATGAACTGCGACGGGCAGGTGGATTTTGATGATATTGCGTTGTTCGTGCAGGCGCTATCTGGCGAGGCCAACTGGCCGTATGAGGATTGCCCGTGGCTGCACGGCGACTGCAACGAGGATGGGACGGTTGATTTCGATGATATCGCGGCATTTGTGGGGCTGATTGGGGGGTAAGAGTGAAACGACGGAGCATAACCACTGGTTCGCTCCCGTCAGGGATGAAACTGGGCGGCAACGGACTCGAACCGCTGACCCTCTCGGTGTAAACGAGATGCTCTAGCCAACTGAGCTAGCCGCCCTCTCATATGCACCCGCCGGACACTGGAGCGGGCTCGACCTGCCCTGCTCGTCACGCCGCCGGCGGGTTTATCAGATATCATAGCCGTGATCGGCCGATCTGGTAAACAGGTCGGCGGGACGGAGCCGGTGGGGGCGGGCGTTTACGATACGACGCCTCCGGTCGGCGATGTCCGGTAAGACGCTCGGCTGGGTGCCGTGAGATTTATTTCGGACCGCCCGAGGTCGGTAGAGCAGGTGTGAAGTGAGCGGTGATCCAACGCGACATGGCCAAGAGCGACCGCCGGCGGCTGATACGCCGCCACAGCAGTGCCACGAGGGCAGTCCCCCCCCTACCACCGACCTGGCGGCGCTGCGCCGGCGGATCGACGCCCTCGACGCGCAGCTCGTGGCCCTGCTGAGTGAGCGTGGGCGCGTGGCGGCGGAGATCGGACGGATCAAGAGCGCCGCCGGCACACCGATCTACGCGCCGGACCGCGAGAGCGAGGTATTGCAGCGGCTGCGGCGACTGAACGATGGGCCGTTTCCCGAGCGGGTGCTCGAAGCGATTTATCGGGAGTTGATGAGCGGGTCGTTCTTGCTGGAGCGGCCCTTGCGCATCGCCTACCTCGGGCCGCAGGGGAGCTTCTCCAACCTGGCGGCGTTGGCGAAGTTCGGGGCAGCGGTGAATTACACACCGGTGACGGATATCGCTGCCGTCTTTTCGGAAGTCGCGCGGGCACATTGCGATTTCGGTGTCGTGCCGGTGGAGAATTCGACCGGCGGCGGGATTGGCGACACGCTGGATGCCCTCGCAAGTGGTGAAGTGTGTATTTGCGCCGAGATTCTCGTGCGGGTGCATCACAATCTGATCGGGCGGGTGCCGCTGGAGCAGGTGGAACGGGTTTATTCGAAGCCGGAAGTATTTGAGCAATGCAAGCAATGGCTGCTTGAAACGGGGCTGGCTGACAAGACGGTGCCCGTGGCAAGCAGCAGCAAGGCCGCGGAGTTGGCCGCGGGAGAAGACCGCACAGCGGCGATTGGCAGCAAGCTGGCAGCGGAGTTGCATGGCCTGCCGATCCAACTCGAGCGTATTGAAGACAACCCGTCCAATCTGACGCGGTTCTTCGTGCTCGGACGTGAGACGCCCGGCCCGACGGGCGACGACAAGACCGCGATCATGTTTGTCACGCATGACCGGGCCGGGGCACTGGTCGATGTCCTGGATGTGTTCCGGCGGGCGAACGTGAATCTCTCCATGATCACCTCGCGGCCCAGTCGGCGACGAAACTGGGAGTATTGCTTCTTCGTCGATGCGGACGGTCATCAGACGGACGCCGTGCTGGCCACAGCGCTGGCGGACGCCCAGGCGCAGTGCAGTTTGCTGAAGGTGTTGGGCTCGTTTCCGAGGGGTACGGAACCCGGGTAGGCTTTCGAGCGGCCTGGGCACTGTGTCGGTGCATTGTTTTTCCGGACGAGCAATCATTCCTCCTGTACCGCAACCGTTTTCGGAACTGACACTTGATTTGCGTCCGTCAAGCCGCCTAAGACCTGATGTGAAGAGTGCACGGACGACGTGCACGTTGTGTTGCGAAAGGTCCCCCTGACTGTCTTGCGCCCGTGTTGGGCGAGCGAAGGCGTGAGGACGTGGTGGCGCGAGCGCCGTGCGTTCGAGGGGGCGGTGCGCGCCGCAGGACGGCTTCCGGTGGCGAACTCGCCCAAGCGGCGACGACAGCCGAAGGCGCCCGGCGCTACAGCGGGAGAGATGTAGATGAAGCGCCAATTTGTAGTCGCGACCCTATTTGCCTTGCTGGGTCTGGTCGCAGGCGGCCAGGCCGAGGTGATCTGGGACAACTTCATCACAGACCCCGAGCACGGGGGCTTTGACGGACTGGCCTACTTCAGCAGCGAGCGTACCGCATCCGTGTCGGACTCGTGGGCGGCCGACGATGCGGATTTTGGCGATCCGGTGCGTATCGAAGCTATTTCCTGGTCGGCCACGGCGGACCTGGATCACGCCTATACCGCCGAGTTCATCATTCTGGACGAGCACTTCAATCCTCTGCACGAGCTCGACCAACTCGACTGGACGATCGAGGATACGTACGGTGACGAGTTCGGCTATACCGCGTACACAGGGCGTATCGACCTGCAGGTTCCCATCGAGTTGGGCATTGGGCACTATTACTACGCTGTCCGTCTGGCCAGTGAGACCGGCGCAGGCCGCAACCTGCAACTGACCACCGGCGAGGGGTGGTCCGGAAACGGGGAAATCAACGGCCAAACGGGCGGTGCGTTTCAGAGCACCCACTTCTACTATCAGGGCTGGCCCGACTGGGCCCTGATCGTCGACGCTTATCCCGGGGTCAATGACACCGATTTCGCGTATCGACTACATGGGGAGATCATCCCGGAACCGGCGAGCTTGCTCGCGCTGCTCACCGCCGGCCTGCTGATGCGTCGCCGCTAGCACGGCCACAGCACACCCACCAAGACTGCGTCCTGATTGGACAAACGCCGCGGGAAACGGCATGCGTGCCGCTGGTTTCCGCGGCGTCGCATTTTGGGATAGACTCATATGGAGTCGTTTCTGCCTGAGAAAGCCTGATGACGCGTGAACAACAACCCGAAAGCGACGCGCTGCGCCAGTTTCTCCGCAAGGTGTGGGCAGAAGACGTTGTGCCGCAGCTCAAGGGCGAGCGACGTGAGAAGCAGGCACAACGTCAGAAGTCGGCCCGTGTCGCGGGAAAGGCCGCCGCCGCCGGTGGCTTGTTCGTTGATACGCTGTTCGGCCTGAAAGGCAAGCCGTTCACGCGGGCCCTTTCGGTGATGGGCAGCAGTCTGGGCGCCATGTTGCCGGATGCGTGGGACTGGGGCTGGCTGCGCAATGCTGCCAGCGATGAGCAGCGGCGGGTGGTGAGTGAACAAGTCCGAAGACGCGCCCAGGAACTGCCGCAACGCGCCGCACTCCGCATGTTCCATCTCGAGCCGACGGCGTCCCGGGACGAGCTCAAGCAGGCGTGGCGGCGGGTCACCCAGCGCTGGCACCCCGACAAGGCGCCCGACGACCGCGCGCGGCGTGAATACCACGTGCGGTTCGTGACCTATCAGGCGGCCTACGAGATGTTGAGCCGGGCGTACGACGCGGGAAGGCTGCCGGTATCGGAGCCGGCTGACACGCGAAACGACACCTGAATTGCGAGATACACTGTTAGTTCGGCACCTGGGTGAAGCCCGAGCGGTTGCCGAGCCGGTCGGTCTGGACGGCGAAGAAATCGAGCTTGTGTACCGGCCAGGGGGCCCGCAGTATCGGCACGTCAAAGGTCAGGTCGCGGTTCGGGGGGGCATAGCGGAACTTGAAGCCTGCCCAGCCGAATTCCTCGTAATAGTCAATGCGGATCGGATGCAAGCCTTCTGTGAGGTGTACCGTGGCCAATCGCGGCGACATGGCATGATGGCCCCAGTGGTCGAGCACGACCTCGTCGTTGATGAAAAGCCGCGAACCGTCGTCCGTATTCAGCTCAAACGTGTACTCGCCGGGGATATCGACCTTGAGCAGGCCTTCACAGCGAAATGCGAAGCCGTCGCCGGGCAGACGCGGATCCGGGCTGCCGCCTTTGAAGAAATGGTCGATCTTCTGCCACGCGGTGACGTAGGCCTCGTGGACGAACTCGATATCGCGGTAGGCGGTGACGACCCAACCGGTGAGGTAGTCAAGTTGTCTGCCGGCTTCAAACGCAACGCTGCCGGACTGATCCGCCTGTGCACCGGCGACCGGCGCGACGGGCGTGTCGGCCACGCCCCACCACAGCTCAACCGTGGCACCGGGTTCGCAGTCACGAACGACAAGCTTCTGATCTTGCTGCAGCAGCGCGGGCGGCGCGGCATGGCGATCCACACGCAGCTCAAAGGGCTCGCTTTCGGCTTCGCTGGTGCGCGCGATGAGTGCGAACGTACCGTCCTCGTCCAGCTCAACCAGACGCACCGGACCGGGGCCCACCCGTGCGCCAAGCACCGTGCCCTCGTGAACAACCTCGACCTTGTGCAAGCCGCTGACGCCCAACACCTGCACGACCGGGATTGGATCACTGGAGACCTTCGCGCCGCGGATCATCGGATGATCAGGGGCGGTCGTGGGCTTCAGCAAGCGGGTGGCAAACATCGAGTGATGCGGCGTAAGCACCGCCTGACTGCCGTCCTCGAACTCGAGGATGAAGTTGAAGCCGATCGAGCGGCCGGCGGCCAGAGTTAGTCCATCAACGACGTCCTGCGGCTCGCGCGGCCCACCGTAGTTGATCTCCTTGCTGACACCCTGGCCGAGGCGGGCGGGAATGTAGACTTCGAGCAGACACTCGTCACACGGGCCCGAAGGAATGTGCTTCGCGTGCGCCCCGGGGATGTCGCCACTCAGACCCAGACCGGCGAAGCGGACGCGGCCATCTTCTGCGCGAATGACATAAGTGTCGCCCCCTTCCCAGAAGCCGTTGGCGGCACTGCCGTCGAGCTTCATATGGACCTTGAAGGCCCGCGGACCCTCGAACCACAGGCGCAGACCTTCCTCGTTCCAGCCGCCGTAGACGGCCACGTCGCCGCCGCCGTCACTGCGGACAAAGACCGAGTCAAGCAGGAGCTCTGGTTGCGCTTGCGTGGTCGACAGGTACGTAAGCGTCGGGCGGATGGCGACGCACGGATATGGATCCACATCGTCCGTCAGGCCATCGCCATCGGTGTCGGCCGCACGCGGATCACTGCCGGCAAAGCGGTTGGCAATGAACTCGCCGAGATCGTTGAGGCCGTCGCCGTCGGTATCCGCCTTGTGTGGGTCGCTGCCGAAGCGTTTTTCGTCGGCAGGCAAACGCGGGTCATCGTCGGCGAGGCCGTCGCGATCGGCATCCACGCAATCCAGGATCGTACCGGTCATCCCCTTGATACTGAGGTAGTCGTCGAACTCGCGCAGCGTGACCGCGATCCAGTCCCAGTGTTCGCCGCCCTTGTAATAGCCGCGGAAGAATTCCTCCTCGCGATCGACGTAGGGGTGCGAGTGGAGCATGTCGAGCTCTGAGCTTTCGACGATAACCAGGTCGAGGGCATGCTGGAACTCGTGGGCGAAGATCCACGCCCAGCCATAGCCGGTGTCGTCGTCGAACTCGGGATAGCCGGTGCCGCGGAACCCGCCGATGCCGAAGCAGCCGCCGGCGCCACCCAGGACGTTGAAGCCGCCCCAATTCCCTTTGAGGCCGACGCCGGTGACGATGAGGCCGTCGTACTGCCCGTCGCGAATGCCGTGCGCGCGGAGTTCCTCTTCCATGTTCGCCATCGTCGGCCCCGCGTTTTCCGGGGCGGTGCGATCGAAGATGAGCCAATGAAGGGCGACATTCAGTTGCGCGCGGCTGTTGCGGAAGTAGAACAGGCGGCCGAGTTCGAGGCCGTTCTTGGCGCGCGTGATGTCGTGCTCGGACATGCGATCGTCGGCCCCCTCCGCGCCCCGATAGATGACCGCGAGCACCTTGAGTTCCTTGATGCGGACGATGTTGTCAGCGAAGGCGGCGGTTGTGGTCGTGAGGATCGCGAGGGTGATCAGCAGCGAGCGCAACATCGGTTTTCTCCAAAACAAGCGTGGATGAAACGGTTTTTGTTGTCGAGGACCACATTCTAGCAGGTTGCCGCGCCGACGACAGGGGGCGCGGTGCAGGAACCGCACGGGCACCAGCCGGGGCAACCCCCTGATGCGTAGGTTGGCATGGCCAAAGACGCGTGGTGCCTCGTATAATGCCTGGGCGGTAACCGGCGATTCTGCGTCGTCCAAGCAGTCAACGGGTGTTCGGCATCACGCCGACACGCAATACCCCGCAAGCGATGGAGTCGTACTCTCATGAGATTCAGCCTCGCCCTCAGCGTCATTGTCGTTGCGTTCACAGTGCTCAGCGGCGGCTGCCCACAGGAACAGCAGGTGCCTGTATCGGACGTTACGGCTCGGATCGGGATCAGTTCGACAAGCGGGGCGGCGCCGCTGGCGATCAACGTAACGGCAGTTGATTCAAGCTCGATCAATGGCGGGCCGCTGACGTACCTCTGGGACTTCGACGACGGCACCGTGTCGAGCGAGATGGCGACGAATCATACGTTCGAGTCGCCAGGCCGTTACAACGTGATACTGCGTGTGTATGACCCGACAGGGGCGGAGGGGATTGCGAGCGAGATCGTGCAGGTTCAGGGCGGGGATGCGGTGGCGATCATCGCGGCGGATCAGACCAGCGGTCCGGCACCGCTGACCGTGCAGTTTGACGGGACGAACAGTGTCGCGACCGATGACACAGTTCGCGACTACTATTGGGATTTTGACGATGGGCAGACATCCCGGGAACCTTCGCCAACCCATACGTTCACGGCCGAAGGTGAATATCGGGTGACACTGCGGGTCGTCACCGCGGGCGGCGTGGAGGCGGAGACGTTTACCACGATCACCGTCGGTACGAGCAACGCTGCGCTGCAATTTGACGGCGGGGATTACGCGACGCTGCCGCTGTCGATCGCGGATGGCTCGGCGGTGACGCGGTTTACCTGTGAAGCGTGGGTGCAGGCGGCGACCGAGGGTGGAACGGTGTTCAGTGTCGGAAGCCAGGGCAGCGTTAGCGTCGAACTGGTGCCGTCGACGAACACAGCACAATTGCAAGCAGCGGGGACAACCGTGGACACGACGGCGAGCAGCCTGGCCGGCGTCTGGCGACACGTGGCGGTCGTGTATGACGCGGGTAGCACGGAGGGGCAGGAAAGTGCCAAAGTCGGCGGCGAGCCGGGCGATGGCGAGGGAGCCGGCACGTGTACGCTCTACCTGGATGGTCAGGCGCTCACGAGTGCGACGGTCACGGGCGCGGTGTCACCGGATCAGATCACGATCGGCGTGGGGATGCGTGGCAAGATTGCGGATGTGCGGTTTTGGGTAACCGCCCGCACGCTGACGGAGCTGAATGCGACGCGTGACACGCGGCTGAGCGGTACGGAGGCCAACCTCATCGGCTACTGGAAAATCGACGAGGGCAGCGGTCAGACGCTCGAAAACAGCGCCGGCGGCGGAGACGGCACCCTGGGTTCGACCAGCTCGACCGAAAACGCCGACCCGGCCTGGAGCAGCGAGGGTCCGCCGGTGGATTAGGCGGAGGTATGAGGCTGGGCGCGTGTGACGCGTACTGCTGTACGGTCTTCGGGTACCTCTAACGTACGAGGCGAGCAGCGGTCTCCGGGCGGTCGTTCACCAATCACCGAAGCAACGGCTGGGGGCGGAGGTAGGTCAGGGTGCGCCAGATGTACTCGGCGGGGCCGAAGCGGAAAATGGACAGCCAGCATGTGCTCAAGACCACCTGGGTGGCGTAGATGACGAGCGTCAGCAGCAGACCGGCGGCGTAGTCGACTTTTCCGTACAGGCCGAAGCCGAAGCTGTAGAAGATTGTCGTGCAGATGATGGTCTGCATCAGGTAGTTGGTGAGGGCCATCCGCCCTACCGCTGCCAGGGCGCGCAGCAGACCGCGCAGCCAGCCGCGTTGGGCGAGGACGACGAATATCGCGACGTAGCCGCCGGTGAGGATGGGGGCGCCGGCACTATGCAACAGTTCGGCGGTAAGGTTGAGCCATTGGTAGTGAATCGGGTCGGAGATGCCGCGGACAATCACGTACGCAAGGTTCAGCAACAGGCCGAGAGGAAGGCCAACTCCCAGGCAAAAGCGCAACAGCTTGCCGCGGGCGAGCGGATCCTCGAAGACGCCCTGCCGGCCGGCGATGAAACCGATGATGAAGATGGCAAGGACCTTGACGGCGAACCAGCCCATGCTGGTCAGGTCACGGCGGTGCATGTCGAGGCGTTCGTAGAAGATGTCGCTCCAGGTGCCGGTGGACCAGACTTCAACCTGGTCCTCGGCCAGCTCTGTGCGGTAGTCCATCCAGACGGAGGTCCACTCGGCCGCCTCCGCGGCATATTCGGGGTCGGCGAGTCTCATTGCATCGCTGAGGGCGAGGTGACCGTAGAAGAAGACGAGCGGGATGAGATAGAGGAGCAGCGCGGCAATGAGCAGCGTTCGCGTCCGCCAGTTACGCAGCAGGAGCAATGGGAACCCCATCAGGGCATAAGTCGTGAGAATGTCCCCATGCCACAGCAGCAGGCCGTGGGCGAGGCCGATGATCAGCAGGATAAACAGACGGCGGACGTACAGTGCAATGAACCGGCCGCCGCGGGCGAGGATGCGGCGCATCTGGAGGGCCATGCCGACGCCGAAGAGGAAGGAGAAGAGGGTGTAGAACTTGGCTTCGGCAAAGACGCGGATGAGTACTTCGGCCGCGCGGTCGAGCGCGGAGTGGTCCCACGGAGCCCGCCACCACCAGACTTCCGGCGGTACGTTGAACATGGGCATGTTGACCATGAGGATGCCGAGGAGGGCGAAGCCACGGAGTGCGTCAACGGCGAGCAGGCGCTCACGGCCGCGGGTGGGGCGGATGTTGGGTGCCGGTGACGTCGTGCCAGGCGCGCCGGCGGGTCGGGGTTGTGGTGCATCCATGGTAACTCCCGACCGGGGAGCATAGCATCGGTCGTGAGCAGGTGCCACACTTCTAGCGTTTTGTACGGAGCGCGCGGGCGGCGTCGATCGAGTAGATTGCCAATGCGGTCCAGATACACGCGAAGGTGACGGCATGTACATGTGTGAATGGCTCACCGTAGGCGAGCACTGCCAGCAGAAAGTGGCCGGTTGGTGCCAGGTACTGAAGGAACCCCAGGGTCGCCAGCCGCAGACGTCGGGCGGCGGCCGCAAACCACAGCAGCGGTAACGCCGTAATGAGTCCCGCAGCCATGAGCAGCAGTGAGACGCCGACCCCCTCCAGCACAAACGCGGCTTGGCCGGCGACCAGCTGATAGAGCAGGAATGCGGCGGCGATGGGCATCAACAATGCCGTCTCGATCGTCAGACCATTGATTGCGTCAATCTTCGTCTTTTTGCGTAGCAGGCCGTAGATGCCGAAGCTGCCGGCGAGAATCAGCGCGATGCCGGGCGGCTCGCCACTGGCGATGGTCATGTAGGCGACGCCAACGGTCGCCAGTACGACGCTGACGAGCTGCCACCGTCGGAGGCGCTCCTGGAGGAAGACGAACCCCAGGAGGACGTTAACGAGTGGGTTGATGAAGTAGCCAAGACTGGCCTGGATGACGTACTCGTGCGCGACGGACCAAATGAACGTGAACCAATTGGCCGCGATGAGCACGGTGGTGAAGGCGAGGGTGAGCACAGTGCGCGTGTCGCGTAGGGCCTGGCGCAGACGCTCCCACCCGCGCCCTACCGCGATCAGGCCGGCCAGAAACACAACCGACCAGAAGATCCGGTGCGCCAGCACCTCCCACGCCGAGACGTGCTGCACAGCCTTGAAATAAACCGGCACGAGTCCCCAGAAGCCGTACGCAGCAATGCCGAAAAGGACGCCCACGCGAGCCTGACGAGCGTTGTCAGACATCTTTGGGCTGAGGGCGGCGGCTGGAACGGTGGTATGGGTCGTGCGCATGCGTGGGGAATAATAGGGCACGTTGTGCGGTATCCCAAATATGGATCGAAAAAGAGAGTTGGCGGCGGTTTCCGGCAGCGCGGGATAAGTGCTGCGAAGGGCCGCCGCGGCGCTAGAATGATGGGATGAGTATGCGAAGACGCCCGTACTGGCTCGTGGTTCCGGTAATGACGTTCGCCTGGCTGGTCGCCTGCGAGGAATACCCGAACGCCGCGAATCAAGACACAGGTGAAACGATGGCAGGACAAGACCCCGAGCGATTGATGCAATGCAGCATCGGTGAGGTTGGCGGCCGCGCGTCGTCCACTGAGGATTCCGACCGGAAAGTGACTCGTACAGACGCGGAATGGCGCGAGCTACTGACGCCGGAGCAGTTCTACGTAACGCGTGAAAAAGGCACCGAGCGCGCCTTCACCGGCGTGTACTGGGACCACAAGGGCGACGGCGTGTACCACTGCGTGTGTTGCGGGGCCGCGCTGTTCGATTCGAACACCAAATTCGAATCGGGTACGGGCTGGCCCAGCTTCACTGCACCGGCGACCGAAGAGAATGTCGTGGGTGAGCGGGATATGAGCTTCGGCATGGTCCGCACGGAAGTGCTGTGTCGACACTGTGACGCGCACCTCGGACACGTGTTCCCGGACGGCCCGGGGCCGGAGGGAGTGCGATACTGCATCAACTCGGCGTCACTGGATTTCAAGCCGCGCGGTGAAGATGCGGGTGGTGAGACGCCGAAAGAACCGGCGAGCGAATAGCACAAGACTTGGACAAATCGCGCCGCGAGCCACTGGAGTCCGGGGCGAGTCGAGTTCCTTTCGAGGGCGCTGGATCCTCACCCAGCGCTGGCACGCGCCCCAGGGCGCGTGCCGCTTTTTTGGGGGGGTATTCTACGAACAGCCGGCCTGACAGGAGCGACGCGGGCGCGTGCGGTGCGCATGTCGTTCCCTGATCGTCGGCGGCGGAGTACCGGCGAGGACGTCAGGCTCGGGGGTCTGACGTCACAGCGCTTCGCTGCGCGGTCCGCCACATCAGGGCGGCGCCGGATTGCCGGACGGACTACAGGGGCTTTCTGCAGAAGTACCAGTCGACGTAGTCGTAGCCTTCACCCTCCCGGGCCGCGGCGGCATCCGCGGTTGCGGGCGGCGGCACGATGACGTTCTCACCCGGCTGCCAATTCTCCGGCGTCGCGACGCCATTCTTCATGGACGTTTGAAGCGCCGTGACCAGGCGGACGATCTCATCTACCGACCGGCCGTTGGTCATGGGGTAGTACAACATCGCGCGGAGAACACTCTGATCGTCGATGATAAACGTCGTCCGCACCGCTGAAGTATCACTCGCGCCGGGCTGGATCATGCCGTACGCGTTGGCGACATTCATGGAGAGGTCGGCGATCACGGGGAACGGGATATTGACGTCGAACTTCTCCTTGATGTTGCGCACCCACGCGATGTGGGAGAAGTTGCTGTCAATCGACAGACCGAGCAGCTCGCAGTTCAGCTTCTGGAACTCGGGATAGGCTTTGGCGAAGGCCATGAATTCGGTGGTGCACACCGGCGTGAAGTCAGCGGGGTGCGAGAAGAGTACCAGCCACTTGCCGCGATAATCGCTCAGCTTCTTCTCGCCGTGCGTGGTGGGTGCACAGAAGTCGGGGGCCGGCTCATTCAGACGGGGCATGCGGGGCTCGGCAGTCTCATGGGGCGCGGTGGACATCGGGGTCACTCCTTTTCGGGGCAGGCCGGGCGGCAAGCAGCCATCCGACGGGGTATGTGATAACGAACTTGCAAACTCCACTCATTGTACCGGGGTTGCATTTGGGTGCCCAGTGTGGGACTGCGCGCGGCAGAATCGGTCATGGGCGTTGAGCGGTATTGAGGAAGAAGCTACCCAGGAAACCGACCGCGGCGAGCGCGAAGATGGTCAGCGCGGCCAGATGCCAGCCCCAGTCACGCCCGGCGCGGAATCCCTCCCACGCCGCGGGGGCGCCGACGACCGCTCCCAGCACGATCGCGCCCGTACCGAGCGCTGCCAGCGGATGGCCTCAGCAATAGAACATGCGGAGGCCAACGCCGGCACCAGTGAGCAGTGCGAGGCCGACGGTTGCAAGGCCGGACATGGCGGATTCTCCTGTTGATTGTGTGCTGCTACCGCGTGTCGTCGCGCCGTGTCATCAGATGGTAGTCGCCGGCCGGCGAATTCGCAGCACGCTGCGCGTGGCTGCTCGCATGGATCTCGCAGGCGCGGCACGCAACCCTGGCGCGTCGCTGGCCCGTCGGCGTCGTTTTCTCTACACTGCCGCGAACTGCCCGCACATCAGCAACGAGGCCGCAAATGAAGCTCAAGCTGCACAATCTCATTTTTATCGGGATGTTGCTCGGCGCCGCGGTGGGGGTGGTGCTCTACTCCATCGAGGATGACGCCGCCCGAACCACCGTCCGGTACCGAGCGGAGGTCGTCGCGTCTTCCGGCACGACCGGGAAGCTCCAGGTGCTCGATGATGGCGTGCGGCTCGACATCAATGGCGAAGAGGACGGGACCGGGTTTGCGACCGATCTGACGGCGGGCCGCAACGAGCTCTCGTTCGAGGCGGCCGTGCGCCCCGCTGTAATGGAGCGACTGCGCCCGATGGTGCAGCAGCAAGCCGAACCGCCGGCGAAGCTGCGCGGCGTATTCGTGCCCGCCGAAGCGCCTGGCCGGCGCGTGCCAGTGGACACACTGCAAATCGAAGTGGTCGAGGCTCCGGATGAAGGCACGCTCACCGCCACCAGCTATGTATTCTGGTGGCTCAACCTGCTCGGCCCGACCATTTTCATTGGCGCGCTCAAGATGATCATCGCGCCGTTGATCTTCGCCAGCATTATTGCCGGCGTCACCAGTCTGCCCAACATGAAAGAGTTGGGCGCCATCGGTTGGAAGACGCTTTTCTATTACGTTGCGACGACCACCATCGCGGTCACCATCGGGCTGATTTGTGTGCTGACGATCCAGCCCGGCAAACAGCCGGCGTCGCAGCACCTGCGCGAAGACCGCGCTGAGGAGCTCGCCGCCCGACGAGCGGAGTTTCGCGAATTGAAGGGCATCGAACCGCTGCGCAAGGACGGTGAGCCGACGAACGAGTATCTCGTCTGGCTGGCCGAACAGGAGGGCCGACACCAGGCCGCCGGCGGTGAGGCCGACCGGTTTGCTACTCTGGTCACCGCCCGCGAACGCACGCCGGGCGACATGTTCAAGCAGGATATTGTCGAGCCGCTGCTGACCAATCCGTTCACGTCGCTGGCCGCCAGTCCGCCAAACGCATTGGGCCTGATCTTCTTCGCGCTGCTGTTCGGCATTGCGTGTACGGTCGTCGGCCCACCAGCCCGCCCGGTCGTGCAGTTCTTCAATAGTCTGAACGATGTGATCCTGCGGATTACGCACTGGCTGATGATGATCGCACCACTGGCTATTGCCTGCATCGTTGCCTGGCTCGTGGGCGATAAAGGCCCGGTGGTCTTCGTCAATCTCGGCTGGTACTGCGGCACGGTCATCGGCGGAATCCTCATCCACGTGTGCATGCTCGTGGCCATCGCCGGCATCATCGGCGGGGTGGGGCCGGTGCAGCTATGGCGCGGCATTCGCGAGGCGTGGCTGATCGCTTTCTCGACGCGGTCAAGCGCCGCCACGCTGCCCGTGACGATCGCGTGTGTCACCGAGAAACTGCGCGTGTCGCCGAAGGTAGCCAATTTCTCGCTGCCGGTCGGTGCGACGGTGAACATGGATGGCACGGCGCTGTACGAAGGCGTGGCGGTGATCTTCCTCATCCAGATCTACGGGGGGCTTGACGATGTACAGATCACCATGACCGCCATGGCAACGTTTCTGATCTTCATCACCGCGGTGCTGGCATCGGTCGGCGCGGCGGCGGTGCCGGATGCGGGGCTGGTCACCATGGTGCTCGTGGCCAGCGCGGTTCACCTGCCCATTTATTACATTCCACTCATCTTTGCGGTCGACGCGTTCCTGGACATGTTCCGCACGTCGACGAATGTGCTGGGAGACTCGGTCGGTGCCATTGTCGTCAACCGACTTGAGCGAGCCCGGCTGGGAGAGGCGGAGCCGACCGGCTGAACCTGTTCAGTGCGGTCATTATTAGACGAGCCTAATAGTCGCCGAGCAGTGGCTGGCAGCGGTTATCCTCGGTAACGGGTGGAATGCGGATATTCCGCCCGGGACGAGGTTGCTGTGCTCAACTCTGCCAGGTGGTGCTTCGTGAATCCGTTTGCAGCCGGATGTGGCGAGTACGTCGTGGCTGTCCGGCCGGGACTCCTGCCGTCGCCGGCCAGTCAACTCGGATCACGACCTGCCGAAGTGACCGGCTTCCGGCGGACGCAGCGCGCCCGGATTGTGCGATGGCGGGCAGCGCGCACACACAGCCTCGTCCCCCCCGAGTCTCTCATTCAAGCGCGTGGCGGGCACCTTCGTCCGGTCACCGGTCGCACGTCGGCAGCGGGTAGTGAGTCCGTCGCCTGCCGTCGACAGGCTGTTCTCCGTTCGCGGTGTCCGCGTTCACCCGCAGATCTGCTTTCGCCTTTCAGCCCTCCGACCGATCTGCGGGTGCGCTCCACGCGCCTTGACCTTCCGCGCGGCGGCGCCGCACGGCCCGACCGCGTCGGGACAGTTTCTCTCGCTTTCGTCAGGGATCCCCACAGCAGCGCGTACGGTCCGGGTACGCGCCGGGCTCCCTGACGAACTGTCCCTTGTCACCATGGGGACCGGCGTCGCCCGGCCCGTGCGGCTGGGTGGCGCCACATGGTGCCCCCCCTGCCAGCCAGCCTCCTGATACGCTCGCAAACCGCCGACAACGACAGTTGTTCCGCGGCACTTCTCGATACACCGCTGAGCTGTACAATGGGCCGCGCACCGGAATCGTAATGTGTCTTGCCAGGGCCGAAACGGGTGTACGCTATGGGCGGATCAAAGACCGTGCGAGACTGCGCGGCGCTGCTTCTAATCACGCTGGCCGCGTACTGGCCGGCACTGCACGCCGGGTTCATCTGGGACGACGAGACGTACGTGCTCAACAACCCGGCCCTGCGCTCGGTCGACGGGCTCGGCACAATCTGGCTGGAGCCGGGAGCGTTGACCCAGTATTACCCCCTCTACTACACCTCATTCTGGATCGAGTACCAACTCTGGGCGGACTCCCCGACCGGTTATCACGTCGTAAATGTGCTGCTGCACGCGATGAATGCGGCGGTGCTGTTCCTGCTTCTGCGACGGCTGGGCGTGCCGTGGGCGTGGCTGGCCGCGGCGATTTTCGCCGTGCATCCCGTGCACGTCGAGTCTGTAGCGTGGATCAGCGAACGGAAGAACACGCTGTCGGGGTTTTTCTATCTACTGGCGGCGTTGGCGTATACCTATTTCGAGCCCTTGGAGCCACGCACGGGCGACAAAGCTGTCCGGGAACGATCGTGGGCGGCGTATGGGCTGATGCTGGCGGCATTCGTGGCGGCGCTTCTGAGCAAGACGGCAACACTGTCATTGCCCGTCGCGCTTCTGCTCATCCTGTGGTGGAAACGTGGTCACATCGATTGGTGGCGAAGTGTTGGGCCGCTGGTGCCGATGTTCGCGTTGGCTGTTGGGGCAGCGTTGCTGACGTGGTCGGTGGAGCACGCGGGTCTGGCCGCCCGTGCAGTAGGCGTGGGGATCGGTTTGGACTGGTCGGAGCGGCTACTCGTCGCGGGGCGCGCCGTATGGTTCTATCTCGGGAAGCTCGTTCTGCCGCTCGGGTTGGTTCCGGTGTATCCGGGCTGGGAAATTGCGAGCGGGCAATGGGCGCAGTGGGTGTGGCCCGGAATGCTGCTTGTGGCGCTGATGTTACTCTCGGCGGCGCGCCAGAAATGCGGGCGCGGTCCCCTGGTGGCCCTCGTGCTGTTTATTGTGGCTTTGCTGCCCACGTTGGGGATCGTCAATTTCGGATACATGCAATACTCGTTCGTCGCGGATCATTTTGTGTACCTCCCGAGCACCAGCATCATCGCACTCCTGGTAGGTGCAGTTCACGCCGCCGCGCAACGTATCGGACAGACCCAGGCGTCCTGGACGGCCCCCCTTGGCCTCGCCTTATTGGCCGTGCTCGCATGGGGCACCTGGCAATATACCCATGTGTTTCGCGGTTCCGAGACACTTTGGCGTTATACACTGTATCAAGTGCCGGATAGCTGGGTGGCGCACGCAAGTCTCGGCGTGCATCTGGCACGCACTGAACGCCCGGATGAAGCGATTCCCCACCTGGAACGCGCGATCGAGCTGAAGCCGACGAATCGCGTGGCATGGAACGGCTTGGCAGGTGCGTATGAGAAGCTGGGCGAGCGCGACGAAGCCATCGCCACGTATGAGCGTGCCCTGGCGAGCGACCCACGCGACGCCTACGCCCACTTCAACCTGGGCGTTCTCCTGACACAGCAGCGCGACCTCGAGCGTGCCATGCAGCACTACGCCGCGGCGCTCAAGCATGCTCCTTCTGATTCACGCGTCCACGCCGCCGCCCACACCAATCTCGGCAGGACCCTGGCAGACCAGACGCGGCGGCATATGGCAGCTGGTCGATATGACGAGGCTGTTTCTGATCTGAAACAGGCCGTCACGGAGGTGCCCGATCTGGCTGCGGGCCATATGTTGCTGGGGCGGTTGCTCTTGCAGTTGGGCCGACCGTCGGAAGCCGTGGCGCACCTGGAGCTAGCGGCACGTGCGATGCCCGCGAACACAGCCCTGGCGCGGGAGTTGGACGCCGCTCGTGCTTCGCTGGCGGAGGCGGAGGATTTGGATGCCAGCCCCACGACGGTCCCGCGAACGGACCCAGAACCCGAGAATCGCGACGGGGAATAGTGCGTTTGCGAGACCACTTTGAACCATTTTCAAGGATCAAGCTGCGTTTGCTGGCTGTGAGTGGGGGATGGAGAGAATGAGCGCAAAAAAAGACCGAGTGCGGGGCCGACAGGCCGGGGGGTAAACCTGTACGTGCCACTCGGCACTCGGACAATTGAAGTATACCGGCCTCTTAACTCTGTGCAAACGATTTTCGCAAAAAATGCGCGGAAATCGCGCAGCATCTTGGGGGTATTTACCCGGTACCCGTTTCTTGGGCAACGAACCGCTCACGGCGGATTTGTCGGTACAAAGAAAGTAGCTCGCGAAACGCTCTGAGGATCACTTTTGGGTTGGCACCGGTCTGTTGACCTGCCGTCCGCGGATAATGATGGACGCCAGTTTGGGCAATGCGGAGCCCGCGGTAGCGCGCCTTAGCGAGCATTTCGGTATCAATAAGCGCTCCCGTGCTGTGCAACTCGATCGCGTCGATGAACGTGCGAGGATAGACCTTGAAGGCACAGTCGATGTCCCGCAGGCCAATCCGGAAGAGCATATTGACCAGCGTGGACCAGGCAAAGGCATTGAGCTTGCGCGGCAGCGGGTCCTGGCGGTCGAGCCGGTAGCACGACACGATGTCGTGATCCGTCAGCAGCGGCAGTATTTTGGGTAGTTCCGCGAGGTCGAATTGGCCGTCGCCGTCCGTGTAGAAGATCCAGTCTTTGGTCGCTTCGCGGAAGCCGCGGACCAAGGCGCCCCCATAGCCGCGGTTGGGCTGATTGTGAACCGCGCGGACCTCCGGGATTTCGCCGGCAAGACGATCGGCGATCGGACCGGTATTGTCACGGCTACCGTCGTTGACGATGAGGATTTCGAAGTCGTCGCTGATCTCGCGGGCGACGGTGACCGCCTGGCGGGTCATCCGCTCGACATTGTCCTGTTCGTTGTAGCACGGGAAGAAGATGGTGAGCGAAAGTGGCTGGATGGGTGGTCGCTCCACGGGTTGCGGCTCCGTCCGAAGGACGTCAGGGGGCCGCTTTTACGTCCAGCGGCCAGGACGCCGGTGTCCAGGCCGGTCCGTGACGCAGGTAGACCTGCAACGCACGGCGGCCGGGGGCGATTCTAAGAGCGGACAGATCGACTCGCAACGCAACGCGCTGACCGGGTGCCAGTCGCAGATTGTACGCGGCGGCGAAAGGACCTGCTTCGCCAATGACGCGATATGCAACGGTGTCGCCGTCGAGCCGGACGAGCGGCCGGATATGCGCAGTGGATTCGCCCCGGTTCTCGATGGCAATGGTGCCCGGCCAGCGGGCGGCGGCGAAGATAAGCCCTTCGGGCGTGCGGTCCGAGCGAACGCGCAGCTCGGTTGGACCGTCGAAAACGACGTTCAGCTCGACCGGTGGTGGATCCGAGCCGCTACCGACGGCGATGCGGGCCACAGCCTTGTCCGGAAGGTCGAAGCGTGCGTAGCACTCCCACACACCGGGATGCTGGATGATCCGTTCGAATCTTGCCCCACGGCACCACGGTTGCTCATCACCCACCCGTCGCACGACGAGACGCACGCGCAGATGGTCGAGGCGGTACGGCAGCGCATTGACGACGTCGACGCAGACATGCGGGCGCGAGCCGTCATTCGGACCGCCGTACACGGCGTGCAGCCGGCCTACCGGCGTGGAATCGGGCAGGCCATCGGACCGCGGGGCGCCAGCGAGTGACACATGCTCGCCATTGAGATCGATGATGCGATAGTGACTTACGCCGGAGGCGCCATCGCGCGTGGCGATACTGGACTGATGGGTGCGGATATAGAGCATCGGCTTCGCCACCTCGAGCAGCGGCCGATACTCGCGTCGATCCCAATCGCGATGTCCGCCGGCGAACCAGATGCCAAGTCGTCCGGCGCGGAGCATTTGCGGGAGCGTGTTTCGTTCCTGCCAGGTGCGCAGGAGGTTGGGCGATTCATCGTGCGACACGACGAAGGTTAAACGACTTGTCGTGTTGCCGATCTGGCGCTCAATCCAGGCGAGCTGGCCCTGATCCTGGCTGATGGGTCGTCCGGGCGTGTCGTAAAGCACCACGCCGCGATATGGTCCCACTTCGAGGCTGCCAATCGGACTGGGCGCGAGATGCCGGCTATAGCATGCGAGATCGTCATGGTCACCGCAGGCGGCCAACACCGGCGCGTCAAACCTCGAGAGAAACCCGCTGAGCTGCTGCCAGCCGGCAACCGGGTCGGGGTGGGTGGCATCCAGGTAGTCGCCGGTCGCGACGATCAGATCGGGCCCCAGGAGATTGATTTCGTCGATGAGCCGGGGATCGAACGTCGGTACGCCGGGCTCGCCGACGTTCATGTTGGAAAGATGGACAAGCCGGAGGCGGCTGCTGGGTTGCGCGACGGCGACGGCATGCCGCGCACGCATGTTCTCGCCAGGTATCTGGACGACGAGGTCGTAGGTCTTCTCAGGAAGACCGCCTGGCACCTGGATTTGGAAGACGGCGGTGCCCGCCTCGTTGCCGCGCGACTCGGCGGCCACCTTGTGCTCATGCGACGGTGGGCCGGTGCTGGCAAGCGTGAATTGCGGCGAAGAAACGTCGGTCGGCAGGTGGATGACTGCCCGAAAAGCCGCACCGGGAGCAACGAAAACCGGGCGGCCTTGCGTAGGCGCGAGGATCGCCGGCCCGGGGTCGCTGGGCATGGACTCCTCGCCGGGACTCGCCGCCACAACCAGGACAAGCGTCAATAGCAGAAATGAGTTGACCGTCGGGGAATAGCGGGTCATCGGCACTTCACCATTCCTGAGCTGGCATCTGGCGGTCGCTTGCCGCACACCAGCGCCGCCCATAAGCTGTCATCGTGAAAGCGACCGATAAAGATGCAGTGATTTCCGGACTGACGAGTTGGATACGGAGCGAAGTGCGCCTCGGTGTCCAACATGTTGGCCACACCGGCCCTGCGTTTGCGGTTCCGGAGCCCATGGCTCCGACTCCCGCGGCGGACACCGTCCAGGCCACCACGGCGGAGAATGACGAGTTGCCACCCCCCTGCCAAGAAGAGCTCGCCCCGGCGGCCGCCACCGCGGCGCTACGGGACCTTGACGAGCGTTTTGTGCGCGGCTGTGTCAAATGCCCGCTGCACGAGCGACGGACGCAGACGGTCTTTGGCGACGGACACCCCCGGCCGGAGTTGGTATTCGTCGGCGAAGGGCCCGGAGCCGACGAGGATGCCCAGGGCATCCCGTTCGTGGGTCGCGCCGGGCAGCTACTGACGCGCATGATCGCCGCCATGACGCTAACGCGCGAGCAGGTCTACATCTGCAACGTGGTGAAGTGCCGGCCACCCGGCAACCGCACGCCCGTTGAAGATGAGATGGAGGCGTGTCGACCGTATCTGTTCCGACAGTTGGCGATTCTACGCCCGAAGATCATTGTGACGCTGGGTCGGCCGGCGACGCAGACGTTGCTCGTGACCAAGACGCCAATCTCGCGCTTGCGAGGCAAGTTTCATGACTTTCCGCCGCCGGAGTATGCGGAGTGGGCTCTGCCGCGGATGCGACTGATGCCGACGTTTCACCCGGCATACCTGCTGCGGAATCCGGCGGCGAAGGTGGACGCGTGGGACGACTTGAAACAAGTGATGCACGAATTGGGATTGAAGATTCCTGCGTCGAAGCGTCCGCCCGACGCGAAATCCTGATGCGCCTGGATCAGTTGCGGTAAGTCCTATCAGGGGATTGATTTCGGAATACAGGCGTTTGCCCTATGGCATGGCGATGACTGCTTCCTAGGCTGGGCATGGTTTGCCGGTCGCAATCTCAGCACCCCTGGTTCCCGCATCGGGCGTTATGGCGAAGCGGGGCCTTCATGAAACCGGTCGGGCACGCGAACTGACCGGGAGTAGACATGTCGAAGTTGTGCGGGCACGGGTACGAGTCAAATGAGCGTCGTAACGATACGTGGACGCTGTACCTGATGGGTCCATCCAAGCTCAACCGGGTGGCGTACGCACGCTTGCTGAAGGAAGAGTTGGACCTCACGGTACACGTCGACTCCGACTTTGCCCCGACTGCCGTGTGGGCCTGCATGCGCGCCCGCCCCGACGTGGTCCTCATCGAAACGGATATGCCCCATTCCGATGTCCTCGATGCCGTCGATATGATCGCTCGTTTGCAACCGCAGGCGAAGCTCGTCGTGATCAGTGCGGCGGTCGATCCCTTACAGGTGGAGGCCTGGAGCCGCTGCATGCTACATGGGTACGTAGTGAAGGACGCAGGAGTGGACGAGCTGCGGGCAGCGATCGAAGCCGTCCGCGCGGGTCACGAACATTTCGGTCCGGGCATCCGCGAAGCGCTCATGCGCGGAGCCGGCAACCAACGTGGCCTGGCCCGGCTTTCGTGCCGCGAGTCCGAGCTCTTGCCACTGCTCGCCCGCGGCATGACCCTGCGGGACGCAGCCCGGGAGATGATGATCAGCTACAAGACCGCCGACTCATATCGAACCAGCCTGCTGCGAAAGCTGGGCGTGCACGACCGCGTGGAACTGACGCGCTATGCGATTCGGCGACGCATCATCGATCCGTGACAGGATACGACCATACGGCCCCTGCCCGAACGGGAATACAGAAGGCACACGACATGGCGTGGCTGCATCCGTCTGGTACGGCCAACCGCAGCCCGTCGGCTCCTGCCCTCATTACGCAGTCGCTACTTTTCCTCCTGCTTCGGATAGCCTAATGCCGCCAACGCCGTCCCAATCTCGCGCAGGATCTCCGGATCATCGATCGTCGCCGGCATCTTGAATTCCACCCCGTCGGCGATGCGCTTCATCGTGCCGCGGAGGATCTTGCCGCTTCGCGTTTTCGGTAACCGCTTCACGACGACCGCCTGCTTGAATGCGGCCACGGCTCCGATCTTCTCGCGCACCATCTGCACCAGCTCTTTGACAATTTCCTCCTCGCTGCGATCCACACCGGCCTTCAGCACGACCAGCCCCACCGGCAATTCGCCCTTGAGCTGATCCGCCGCGCCGATGACCGAGCACTCGGCCACGTCCGCGTGCGACGCGAGCACCTCCTCCATCGCGCCGGTCGATAGCCGGTGACCGGCAACATTAATGATGTCATCGATCCGGCTCATGATGTAGAGATAGCCGTCCGCGTCGCGATAGCCGGCATCACCTGTCAGGTAATACCCCGGGTACCGGGTCAGGTACGACTCGCGGAACCCCTTCTCGTTCTCCCACAACGTCGGGAGGCATCCCGGCGGCAGCGGCAGCTTCACACAAATGGCTCCGCTCTTTCCATCGGGCACCTCCTCGCCACCCTCGTCGAGAATGCGTACGTCATAGCCCGGTGCCGCCTTGGTCGGCGACCCCGGTTTGATCGGCAGCAGCTCGATCCCTGCACAATTCGCCGCGATCGCCCACGCCGTCTCGGTCTGCCACCAGTGATCGATGACGGGCACGCCCAGCTTTGTCTGCGCCCAGTTCAGCGTATCCGGGTCACATCGCTCGCCGGCCAGGAACAGTGTTACGAAACTCTGCAGGTCATACTTCTTCAGAAACTCCCCGTTCGGATCGTCACGTTTGATTGCCCGAAACGCCGTCGGCGCCGTAAACAGCACCTTGACGCCATACTCCGAGATCACCCGCCAGAACGCGCCTGCATCGGGCGTCCCCACCGGCTTACCCTCGTAGACGATTGTCGTACACCCGGCAAGCAGTGGCGCATATACGATGTACGAGTGTCCCACGACCCACCCGATGTCCGACGCCGCCCAGTACACGTCGCCCGCCTCGACGTTGTAGATGTTCTTCATTGTCCAGTTCATCGCGACGGCGTGCCCGCCATTGTCGCGCACGACCCCCTTCGGCACGCCGGTGGTCCCCGACGTGTACAGAATGTACAGTGGGTCCGTAGCAGCCACCGGCACACATTCTGCCGGCGTCGCCGTCTCCATCGCCGTGTTCCAATCCACATCCCGCCCGTCGATCATCGAGGCGTCGGCCTGCGGACGCGCGAGGATCATGCACTTCGTGGGCCGCGCAGCCTCTTGTGACATCTCAATCGCCTGGTCGAGCAACGGCTTGTACTCGATTACGCGCTTCACCTCGATCCCGCACGACGCCGACACCATCAGTTTCGGCTTCGCATCATTGATGCGCGTCGCCAGCTCCTTCGGCGCGAAGCCACCGAACACGACGGAGTGAATCGCCCCGATGCGCGCGCAGCCGAGCATCGCGACCACAGCCTCCGGCACCATCGGCATGTAGATGATGACCCGGTCGCCCTTCTCGACCCCCTGTGCCCGCAGCGCCCCGCCAAACCGCGCGACCTGCTCCTGCAACTGCTTGTAGGTGATTGTCCGCTTCGTATCCGTTACCGGACTGTCATAGATGATCGCCGGCTGATTCCCACGGCCTGCCTCCACGTGCCGATCCACCGCGTTGTAGCAGGTGTTCATCTCCCCGCCGACGAACCAGCGGTACATCGGCTGGTTCGACTCATCCAGCACCTGGTCCCACCGCCTGGTCCACTGAATCCCCTCCGCCGCGTCCGCCCAGAAACCCTCCGGATCATCGATGCTGCGGCGATAGACCTGCTCGTAACGCGCTTCGCTCATGGCTCGCTCTCCCTGTGTCAACCAGGCTCCGGCAAGCAGATGTGGCCGAGCTCTGGCGGCGACCGTGAAACTGCAACATGCCAACCGGCGTCAGCGCGACACCAGCCGGAAACCCCGATCATAAGACCCCCAGGTCCGTCGTGCAAAGCCGGTCGCCGCGCCCGCCTGCGCCGCGGTACGTTGGGGCAGTCCCGCGCCCGGACACACTCGCGCTGCTTTCTCTCGCCCGCGCCGATTTCGCACGATAGAGACATTGGGACCGTTTCGCCGTGTTCACTCGCAGGAGCCCTGCCGTGACCGAGTACCAGCGAATCCTCGTCGAACTGATGGCCAGCGAAACCTGGCTGACCGGCCTGGTGATCATGGGTGTCGGGCTCTTATCGGGCTTCTACGGCTTCCGCATGTTCCGCTACCTCGTCATCCTCTACTGTGCCGGGCTCGGTGCCTGGGGGGGCTGGGAGCTTACGAAGCTGGTCGACATCTCGCCGCCATTGGTCATGGGCGGCCTCGCGTCAATCGCGGGTCTGCTTGCCCTCCGCTGGCCGCGGCCCGGAACCGTTTGCGCCAGCGCCGGCATCTGGGGCGCCGTCGCCGGCTACCTGCTGCTCCAGTTCGGCTTCGGCAGCACCGTCGTGTTGTCGGCCTTCGGCGTAGGTCTTGCGATCGGCCTCGTGTTCGCGATTCTCTATCCCCGCACGACACCGGTTCTGCTCTCCACGATGGTGGGCTCAGCGCTGATCGTGCTAGGCTTTATCGGGCTCTCGTGCGACCTGCTGCCTGCCGTCGGCAATACGGTGAAGGTCTGGGCCCTGGGCAAGTCCCCTTTCATCACCATGCTTCTGATCGTCCTGACGGTGATGGCCTACTCAGTGCAGGCCATGGAGAAGCAAGGCGACATGTACACGGGCCGGCAGGACACCCTCCCGGACGTCCCATAGCCGCAGTCCGAGCGTTGGCGGGCAGATAATATTCATTGACATTCGCCGTCCGGGCGATACATTCCTTATTGGAGCGCATTGCATGCCGCTCCTCCTCTTCGTTTGACAATGAGAGTCAGGTTCATGGGCAGGACAACAACGTGTTAAAACAGTCGTGGGCACAGCGCAGCGGATGCGCGCTCGCCAGCCCGGACACCGTGTCGGCACGTTCCTGCCTTGGCCGTTTCTCACTTGCTGGCGAACCCTCCCCTCCGCTGATGATCCACGCATGAGGACTTCCTCCTGATGGTCAAGGTACGGCTTCCCGACGGCAACGTCGTCGAACACTCGGATGGTGTGTCTGCAGCCGATGTGCTGCGCTCAATCTCGGAAGGTCTGGCGCGCAAGGCGGTGGCCGCCAAGGTCAACGGCCGTGTGGTCGATCTGAATACACCCATCACCGAGCCGGAAGTTACACTGGAGGGCCTCACCCTCGATGATCCCGAGGGTCTCGAAGTCGCGCGCCACAGTGCCGCGCACGTCATGGCCGAGGCCGTCTGCAGCCTCTGGCCGCAGACCAAGCTGGCCTATGGCCCACCCGTGGACAACGGGTTCTATTACGACATCGAACTCGACCACAACCTCACGCCCGAGGACTTTGCCGCCATCGAGGCGAAGATGCAGCAGATCGTCAAGGAGGATCGCCCCTTCTGCCGCTACGAGTTGCCGCGCGACGAGGCCATGCAGAAGCTCGGCCAGGAGGACAACCCCTACAAGATCGATAACGCCACGCGCGCTGCGGGCGACACGCTCAGCTTTTATGTCACCGGGCGGCCCGGCGACAACAACTTCGAGGACCTGTGTCGCGGCCCCCACGTGCCCAGCACTGGCAAGATTGGCGCCTATAAGGTCATGCAAATCTCCGGCTCGTACTGGCACGGCGACGCCACCAAGCAGACCCTCCAACGTGTCTACGGCACGACCTGGCCGGACAAGAAGAAGCTCAAAGCCTATCTCCAGCAACTCGAGGAGGCCCGGAAACGCGATCACCGTGTGCTTGGCCAGCAGCTCGGTCTGTTCACCATCGACAATCTCGTCGGTCCCGGCATGGTGCTCTGGAAGCCGCGCGGCGCCGTGATTCGCCGTATCCTGGAGCAGTTCATCCTCGACGAGTTGTTGCGCAGCGGCTATCAGCCGGTCTACTCACCGCAGATCGGCAAACTCGACCTGTACCGCACGAGCGGGCACTTTCCCTACTACAAGGAAAGCCAGTTCCCGCCGATCTTCGAGAGTGAGCGGGCCCGCCTGCTTAACGCGTTGTGGGAGATCGCCCGCGATTCCGGGGCCGACGAGGCCACGCCGGCCGAGCGTGAGCTGTTCGCCCAGATTGCCCAGGATCACCCCGAGCTGGGCAAAGCGAAGTACCCGGAGAAGGCGTCGGTTGACGAGCGTCTCAAGCGGATCCGGCAGTGGCTCGCGCAGGAGGATGGGTATCTCCTGCGGCCCATGAACTGCCCACACCACGTCCGCATCTACGCCTCGGAGGCCCGCAGCTATCGCGACCTGCCCGTCCGCATGTGCGAGTTCGGCCAGGTCTATCGCTACGAGCAGTCCGGCGAGCTCAGCGGCATGACCCGTGTGCGCAGCTTCACCCAGGACGACGCCCACATCTTCTGCACGCCGGAGCAGCTACCCGCGGAGATCATGGACTGCATCCGCTTGTCCAAGCTGGTGCTGGAGACGATCGGCTTGCACGACTACCGCGTCCGTGTCGGCCTGCGCGACCCGGACAGCACCAAGTACATTGGCGAGGCCTCGGTCTGGAACGCCGCCGAGAAAGCGCTGCGTGAGACCGTCAAGGGCTCGGGCATGACCTATAGCGAGGAGCAGGGCGAGGCCGCATTCTACGGTCCCAAGGTTGACTTCGTCGTCAAGGATGCCATCGGCCGTGAGTGGCAGCTCGGCACGGTGCAGGTCGACTACAACCTGCCCAACCGCTTCGGACTGAAGTACATTGGCAAGGACAACGCCGAGCACGAGCCGGTCATGGTTCACCGGGCGCTCTTCGGCAGCATCGACCGGTTCGTCGGCATTCTCATCGAACACTTCGCGGGCTCATTCCCCTTGTGGCTGGCCCCGATTCAGGTGCGCGTGTGCTCGATCAGCGAGAAATCCGCCGAGTATGCCGAGCAGGTCTACGAGATTTGTCGCCGGGCCAATCTCCGGGTCGAGCTCGATAACGGCGATGCCCGCATCGGTGCCAAGATCCGCGAAGCAACCATGCTCAAGATCCCGTACATTCTGGTCGTGGGCGAACAGGAGGCCCAGACCAACACTGTGAACGTCCGCACGCGCGACGGCAAGCAATTCGGTAACTACAGCTTGCCGGACTTCCTGGCCGCGTGCGCCCAGGAAATTGCAAATCGGGGCGAAGAAGCCCCCGCCGAAGTGAGCCAGGCTTCGGCGTAAGTCGCCCCGGTAGTGGTGACGTCTGGAAAGGCAGGTGATGCCCATCAATCAGAATCTTCGTACCAATGAGCAGATCCGTATCTCGCCTGTGCGACTCATCGGCGAGAACAATGAGCAACTGGGGATCCTCCCGACGAACGAGGCCATGCGTATGGCGCGCGAGGCCGGCGTCGACCTCGTCGAGGTGGCGCCGAATGTGCGCCCGCCCGTCTGCCGTCTGCTCGACTATGGCAAATGGAAATACAACCAGAAGAAACACCAGAAGAAGCAGCATGAGCAACAGCTCAAGCAGGTTCGGCTGCGTCCCAAGACTGACGACCACGACCGCCAGATCAAGCTGCGCAACGCGGTCAAGTTCCTGAAGCGCGGCGACAAGGTTCAGTTCACGATGGTGTTCCGCGGCCGCGAACGCTTCCGTCGCGAAGTCGCCTTCGAGATCTTCCAGTCACTGATCAAGGAACTGGGTGATCGCGTCAAGGTCGAGCGCCCGCCCAGTATGGAAGGTCGTCACATGGTGATGATCGTCTCTGCAGTCAAGGGTGCCAACTTCGACGATATGGGCGAAGACGATACGCCCGAAGAAGAAGCCGAAGACGGCACGCAGGAAGAAGGCTCCGTCGACCAGGATTCCTCCAGCTCGCGCTCAGCCCAGCAGGCTTAGCGCCTCGTCGCACCGCACGGCGCTGGACTGATCACACTTCGCCGTTCTCATCAGCGCGTTTGACGCGCCAGGCGGGGAGTGCATTCGTACTCCCGCTCCGGCCGACCACCACGAACACACAATCGGAAAGCTCGCTCACCAATGACCGCCAATCATGCCCCGCTCGGCTTCATCGGACTCGGTATTATGGGACGACCAATGGCCGGACACCTCCTCCGCGCCGGCCACCCGCTCTTTGTTTACACGCGGACCCGCACCAAGGCGCAAGATCTGCTGGCCGCCGGCGCGACCTGGTGTGACTCCCCCGCCGAAGTCGCCAAGAACTGCCAGATTGTCCTCACCATCGTCACCGACACGCCTGACGTCCGTAACGTTCTCTTCGGTCCCGACGGTGCTGCCGAGACGCTTCAACCCGGCTCCATCGTCATCGACATGACCACCATCAGCCCCGACGCGACGCGCCAATTCGCCGACCGCCTCGCCGAAAACAACGTTGCCCTGCTCGACGCGCCCGTGACCGGCGGCGATGTCGGCGCCCAGAAGGGCACGCTCACCATCATGGTCGGCGGCGACCGCCCCGCGTTTGACCGCGTTGAACCCATCCTCGGACGCATGGGACGCAACATCGTCCACGTCGGCAAGTCCGGTGCCGGACAGACGCTCAAAGCCTGCAATCAGATCCTCTGCGCTGTAAACATGATCGCCGTCTGCGAAGCCCTGACGCTCGCCCGGCGCGCCGGCCTCGACCTCGACCAGGCCATTGAGACGCTCGGCTCCGGCGCGGGCGGCTCGTGGGCGCTCAGCAACCTCGGTACGAAAATCGCCGCCGGTGACCTCCAGCCGGCGTTCATGATCGAGCTGATCCAGAAGGACCTCCGCATCGTTCAGGAAACCGCCCAGCGCCTCGGCGTACCGCTCACCGGCACCGCCCTCGCGCAGCAGCTCTTCCGCTCCGTCGAGGCCGAGCCCGGCGGCGGCAAGCTCGGCACGCAGGGGATGATCCGCGCGATCGAGAAACTCGCCAGACGTGGCGGCCCCGAGTAGACTCACAGGCCGCGAATCCACGCCAATCCAGCGGGAGTCGACCATGCGCTGTGCCCATTTTGATTGCTACAGCGGGGCTGCCGGCGACATGATCCTCGCCGCCCTCATCGACGCTGGTCTGCAACCCACGACCCTCCACGCGCTGATCGATCGCCTGAGCCTCCCTGGTGTCACCCTTCACGTCTCCCGTGTCCAGCGCAACGGCATTGCCGCCGCGCATGTGGACGTCCAACTCGATCCGGCCCATCAGAAGGCGCATCGCCACCTGCCCCAGATCCTCGACATCATCGCGCGGGCCGGCCTTCCCGCCACCGTCTCTGCATGCGCCGAGCGCATTTTTCGCCGTCTTGCCGAGGCGGAGGCCAAAGTCCACGGTATCAGCATCGACAAGGTCCACTTCCACGAAGTCGGCGCGGCTGACGCGATTGTCGACATCGTAGGCGCCTGCGTCGGACTGCGTGAGCTGAACATCGAGCGGATCACCGCCTCGCCCATTGCCGCCGGCAGCGGCATCGTGCGCTGTGCTCATGGCGAGCTACCGGTTCCAGCCCCCGCCACTGCGGAACTGCTGCGCGGCGTGCCGCTGGCAGCGTGTGACGAAGCCGGAGAGCTCACGACCCCCACCGGCGCCGCCATCCTGACGACGGTCGCACATGAATGGGGTGCTCTCCCTCCCATGCGCATCAGCGAAGTGGGCTATGGTGCCGGCACGCGAGAAAACCGCTCCCGACCGAACGTCTTGCGCATCACGATTGGAGAATCTGACGCGGGCGACGAGACCGACGCCGACCTCGTCACCGTGCTTGAAACTCAACTCGACGATCTCCCACCACAAAACGTAGCCTTCGCCGCGGACCGCCTGCTGGAAGCGGGTGCGCTGGACGCGTTCCTCGTGCCGATAGTCATGAAAAAGGGCCGGCCAGGCCAACTGCTGACGGTACTATGCCGCCCCGGTGACGTCGCGCGCCTCGAGCGTGTCATGTTTCGCGAAACGTCAACCCTGGGCATCCGGCGGCACGATTGCGCGCGGCACAAACTGGCGCGCACGCATGAGCGCATCGAGACGGCCTACGGCCCGATCCGCGTGAAGCTCGGGCGCCAGGGCGACGCCGTCCAACAGGTCTGGCCGGAATACGAAGACTGTGCCGCCGCCGCCCGCGAGCACAACGTCCCGCTGACAACCATACAACAGGCAGCGCAGGAGGCCTGGCAGCACGAGCATGAGTCCGATACTGGCAGAACTTGACTCCGGCATGTACCTCCTGCTGGCGGTCCTCTGCCTCGTTATGCTCTCCGTCTCACTTTGGCGCCGCACCCGTGACCGACAAACCACCGCGCGGGATGTGACGCGTGACCAACTCGCCCGCCTCCGCGACCAGCGTGAGTTGAAAGTCTCCATGGACGAGCTACTCGTCCAGCTCGAAGAGGTCTCCCGCCGCATTAACGCCCAGGTTGACACGCGTTTCATGAAGCTCGAGTCGGTGATCCGCGACGCCGACGAACGCATCGCCCGCCTCGAGGCGCTCACACAAGCTCCGGATCCCAATTCGCCAGAGACATCGCAGAAGCCGCGAAACCACGAACCAACAACGCCGAGCCTGCCGCAAAACGGTACCTCGACAACCCCAACCACGTCAGCGGAGAGTCAATCCGAGGACCCGCCAGCGCGACAGTCCTTCCGCGAGCGTCGTCAGCGGATCTGTGAAATGTCTGACGCGGGGGCCGCCCCCATGACGATCGCCGACGCGTTACGCATCCCCCTGGGCGAAGTGGAGTTGGTTCTCAGCATGCGCGATTTCAAGTAGCCTGCCAGAATTCGACGACGGGCAAGACTACTCCGCGGCCTCGCCAGCGGTATCGTCCCCGCCCTGCCGCTCGCGGATCAGCCCGGCCAGCCGCTCGAAATACTCCTGCAGGACGCGGTTGTACTGACGCGGTACATCCTGCCGCTCGATTGCATCCGTCGCGTCCCGCATCTCCGCCTCAGCCGCGCCCAGGACCTCCGCATTGGCCTCGCCCCGAATCTGCGGACCGTCAATCAACATCGTCCCAATGATCGTGCCGCTGTCATACCGCGTTCTGGCCTTCGTGGGATCGAGTTGGTGCGGCGTCTTCTCCTTGCCGATCCGCTCGCCCAGCCCCAGGCCGTAGTTCGGACCCTGCTGCCCCATCCGGCCCCCCTTTTGACCCCGCCGCCCATCGCCCCAATTAGGACACATCCCGCCGCGGCACACGTTGTCCCGGAAGTTCTCCAGGTCCGAGAGGTTCGCCTGCAACTCGCTCATCATCGATTGCGTCATCTCGAGTTGCGACATCTGGCTCATGGCATTCGAAAGTGCATTCGACGCCTGTGCGGCCCCGGCACTCGTGCTGCCCGGGCTGTTGCACTGCTGGCATGCCTGTGACGCCTTCGCCATTTGCTTGGCCAGATTCTGGCACGCCTGCCTGGCCTGCTGGTTCTGCTGGATTTTCTTCGCCAGCTCTTCGAGCTGCTGCTGTGACAGGTTCTTGTCGCCCAGTTGCTTCTGGAGCTCCTTCTGCAACTGCTTCGGATCGGTATTGGCCAGTTTTTTCAGCAGCTCTTCCGCTTCCTTCTCTGACAAACCTGCCTTGTTCGTCAGTTCCTTCTGCAAATGCGCCGTGTCGCTCAACTTCGTGAGCTGATCCGCCAGCCGGGCGAACTGCTCCTGCATCTCCTGCAATTTCTGTTGCGCCGCCGGGTCGTCCGTCTTCTCGGCCGCTTCCTGAATCTGCTCGGCCAGTTGCTGCAGCGCCTCTCTGGCGCCCTGAAAATCCCCCGCCGCCAGCGATTCGGCCAGCTTCGACGTGGCCTCATTTCCCTTCTGCCGCTGAAGCTGACTCAGCATCCGCTTCACTTCGTTCGTGTAGTCCTGCTCCGAAGTCTCGAGTTGCTGCTGCAACTTATCGCGCACATCGTCAATCCGTTTCACCGCTTCCCGCCGAATATCCTCGGGCGTCACGCCTGGATCATCGGGCATCTCCAGCGGCTCCAGATCCTCGGTGATGTCTTTCAGACTCTCATCATTCTGCGCGAGCTGCTTCATCCGCTCGATGCGTCGCTCCAGCTCGACCTGGATCGCCTCACGCTCCGCTTCGACGACCTCCCGCGGAACCTCCGCATCCTGCTCAGCCCGGTCTGCGAACAAATCCACCGGCGGCAGAAAGAATGCCAGAATCAGTGCTGCCAGGGTGGCCGTAGCCGACCAGGGCCACCACTGGGGCGACCGATGCCGAATATGTGTCGGCACGTGAATCCGCCCCGCCAGCTTCTCCGCGTCGTGTACCGCTGCCCGGGCGAACGGATCCTGACTCCGTGCCAGCACCAGCCCGGTACTTAACCGCTCTCTTGAACCGGCGGCCTCGTCGAGCACTACCGCCGCCCGCAATGCACTCGGCTGGCGCATCATCGTACCCACCAGCGTGACAAGCCCCGCCAAAATGAGTGCAACCCACCCGCCATGCCACATCGACCAGTCGACACCCGCCAGCCGGAGGGTAACGATGCTCAACGCCCACAGCCCGGCCGCCACGAGCACACCCAGCGTCAGCCACTCGAAGAGCACATTCTGCGTCAGTCGGCGACGGGCGTGACGAATCTGATTCTCAATGAGCGACATTTTGCAGCCCTCTTTCTCGGGACGGATCCAGCCGTCTACTGATGATAGATCGACCAGCACCGCCGCTCAATTGGATTCGTCGTCCAAAGGGCCGGTTTCGACAACCGGCAGATTATTCATAAACTCCGCCCCCAGATGTATTTATGGACACCCCGGCCTGGCGGTCGGCGTGACGTCTCGTTAGTACGGCACGCCGACCGCTGCGGCTACACGTCCGTCCCCGCACGTCCCTTCGATAGTAAGTACGTCAAACCTCACAAAATCTGTCTCAAAATCTGCCCAGATTGCGGAAAAAACTCGCCGTCGCTTTATCGCACCGGCCCAATTCCTCCTTGCCGCCTTACCGGCACACACATAAACCACGCACATGACACCCGCATCCGGACAACGACTTTGGATTGGCCCCTCCGGCTGGAGCTATGATGACTGGTTTGGCATCGTCTATCCCCAGCCCCGTCCACGCGGATTCAAGCCCCTCGCACACATTGCCCGCTACCTCAACGCGGTCGAGGTCAATTCGAGCTTCTATCGCGTCCCGTCACCGCGCATGACGGCGGCGTGGCCCGGCCAGGTGCCCGAGCAATTTCGCTTCGCCTTCAAGCTCACGCAGACCTTCACGCATCGACGCCAGCAACCGGCGGATGCCGCCGATGTGCGGGCATTTCGTGACGGTCTGGAGCCCGTCCGCGACGCCGGCCGGCTTGGTCCGCTCCTGATGCAGTTTCCGTGGTCGTTTCGCTACGCACCTGAGGCAGTTGACTGGCTGCGTCGTCTTGCTGACGAGTTTCACGATTTCAACCGCTTCATCGAAGTGCGTCACACTTCGTGGGCGGCCCCGGACGCGCTTGAGCAGCTCGCCGAGGTTGGCGGCTACTGCAACATTGACCAGCCGCAACTGCGTGACTGCCTTGGTCCCACGACCCACGTTTTCGGTCGCGACGCCTACGTGCGCCTCCATGGTCGCAACGCCGGGAACTGGTTCGCCGATAAGGTCCCCAGCTTTGAGCGGTACAACTACCTCTACAGCGATGAAGAGCTGCAGGAGTGGGTTCGCCGCGTCAATGAGATTCAGGACAAGGCTGAGAACACCTACGTATTCGCCAATAACCACTACCGTGGTCAGGGGCCCGTGAACGCCCTGGAGCTCAAAGCGCTGCTGACCGGCCGGCCCGTCACGGCTCCGCCCGAATTGGTCGCCGCCTACCCCCGCCTCGCTCGGCACACGCGCCCAGCCCCCACAACCGGCCCCACCCAGCACCAGCTCTTTGATCCCAAGTAGAGGCTACTCCAACAACGCGATCAAACTCGCGATATCGTCGAAATCAACGGCGCCGTCAGCATTACAATCCGCCGCCAGCCAGTCACAATCGGGCAGTTCACCCATCCGATCCACGTAGAAAGACTGCCACGTGGACTCGCCGGCCAACGCCTGCACGAAGTACGCAATGTCATCGAACGTGACCATACCATCGCAATTCAAATCGCCGCGCGTGAGTGGCTGATACTCATACGCTCCCAAATCGACGATCGGCGGCTCCCCCACCCCCGTATCCACCGTCTCCGGGTCATCCTGAAAACGCGTCTCGCCACCGACGTCCAGCGGCACCGGCTCGCTCACGTCGCCATCGTCATCCACATCAAAGACATCCGCCGCCACCGCGCTATTGTCCCCGGCGTCGATGCACGGCGACGCCGGCAGCAGCCGCAGATCACCGAACGAGTCGTCCAGCGTACCCCACTCGCCATCCGCTCCCGCGTTCGGCAACATCCGCAAGAGCGGATCCGCCGCAAAGCTGCCCGCACCCGGCAACTGCCCCGTCCACCCGCGCACGCAGGAGTAGTCCACCGCGACAATGTCTGTCGGCACCACCACGATCTGCGCCGTCTCGGATGCATCCCCATCATCGTCGGCATTGGCCCACAGAATGCAGTTCGCCACCAGCGATGCGCCCGCCCCGTCGATCCAGATCCCGGCCGGCGAGATCAGGCTGTGGTTCGCCACCAGTGTGCAGTTCGTGATCGTTGCGTTTCCACCCGCCACGCGCACGCCCCCGGCTTCGTCTCCCGCGACATTCGCCCGCACGACGCTGTTCGCCAGCAACATCTCCGTGGACTGTGAGTACAGGGCCCCACCCACTTCGTCCGCAACGTTCGCCTGAAGTACGACATTCACCACGGTCACTACGCCCCCAGTACCGAACACGCCACCACCACGCTCTGCTTCGTTATACAACACCGCCGAATCGACGAGGCGGGTCTCCCCATTCTCCGCATAGACGCCACCCCCGTCTGCGAACGCCTCATTGCGCCCGAGTTTACAGCCATACAGTGTGACCACAGCGTTCCGTCCAAACACGCCCCCGCCGCGCGCCGCCCGATTCCCCGTCAGTCGCACGTCGGCGAGTGTCAATTCACACCCGCTGGCGCAACTGATCGCCCCACCTGTCTGGCTCGCCACATTCAAATCAAAGGCGCAGCTCACCACCGTGGTCGCATTGTCTTCGTTTGAAATCGCGCCACCCACACTCGCCGAGTTCTCCTCGAACCGGCAGGCGGCCACGCTTGGCGAAGCTCCGTTGTTCATCAAAGCCCCGCCCCGCAGCGATGTGCCGTTGTTCACGAACGTGCATTCCACGAACTGGGCGTTACTTTGATTCCAGCTCGCCACAGCACCGCCGCGCGAATCCGCCCAATTCTGTGTGAACCGGCACCGCACCACCTGCGGCGAACTCTGCGACCCGTTGTACATCCCCCCGCCTTCCGCCGTCGCCAGGTTGCTCTCAAACCGACACTCCACCACGGCCGGGCTCGCCAGCCCGAAGTTGTACATGCCGGCTCCATACACCGCTTGATTCTCGCGGAACGTACAACGCATCAGCACCACACCCGTCGCCCCCCAATTCAGCATCCCTCCGCCAAACTGATCCAGTTGCGTCCCGTCCGCGTTCCCCGCCGTAATCGTCACCCCATCCAACAGCCCGCTGGCCTGCACGCCGCCAGCGCGCACGACGTGATAGCTGTTCTCGCCCATCCCCCCGGCATCATCATCGTCCGCCAGGTCACCGCTGAGCACCGTCTCGTTCGCCACGAGGTCGCGTGTCGCAAGATCAAACGTCTCCGGATCCTCATCACCCGCCAATCCCCCATAAACCGCGACGCTATTCAGCAGCACGAACGACGCGGTCCGATCACCGGCGACCACGTTCCCCGCTTCATCCCGATCCGGCCGGTAACCCCCCGCCGCCACCCAGATCTGATCCCCCACCTCCGCCGCCGCCAGACCATCCTGCAAAAACCGAAACGCCGTCGCCCAGCTCGCCCCATCCCCACCCGGTGCCGCGTCGTCATCAACGAAGATCACATCGCCCCGCGCCACCCCCACAATGCCGACCAACAGAAACCCGACTACCGTCACAGCGCGCTGGAGCATGCCAACTTCCCACTTCCTGAGCAGAACAAGGCACCGCCACGACTCGCCCGGCCGCCGCGACACCCCAAGGACCATTTGTCTCGATTATAGCCTACCCCAGCCGTTCTTCGGCCACGCGAATCGCACTCAGGAGGCTCTGGGCCTTGTTCAGTGTCTCCTGCCACTCGTGGGCCGGCACCGAATCAGCCACAACCCCTGCTCCGACCTGCACGTACGCATTGTATCGGCCGTTGCCCGCCCGCTGCACGACCAGCGTCCGCAGCGCGATGCACGTGTCCATATCGCCCGCGAAGTCCACATAGCCCACTGCCCCCGCATACGGACCGCGGCGGGTGGGCTCGAATTCGTCGATGATCTCCATCGCGCGGACCTTCGGCGCTCCGGTCACCGTGCCGACCGGAATTGCCGCTCGCAAGGCATCAAACGCCGTCAGTCCCTCGCGCAGACGTCCCGTCACCGTGCTCGAAATATGCATGACGTGGCTGTAGTACTCGACCGCCATGACATCGCTGATTCGCACGCTGCCGGGCTCTGCCACACGTCCTACATCGTTGCGCCCCAAATCGACCAGCATGACGTGCTCAGCCCGCTCCTTCGGATCCGCCAGCAGATCCTCGCGCAGCCGCCGATCCTCCGCCTCATCCGCCCCGCGCCGCCGCGTCCCCGCCAGGGGGCGATTCGTAATCACCCCGTCCTCCACCCGACACATGATCTCCGGACTGGCGCCGACGAGCGTTACTTGCGGCGACTTCAGGTAGAACATGAACGGCGACGGATTCACGACGCGCAACGCCCGATAAATGTTCAGCGGCTCCGCCGACGTCTCGACCAACAGCCGTTGTGAAGGCACAACCTGGAAGATGTCGCCCGCGCGAATGTACTCCTTACAGGCCTCGACGACCGCTTCAAAACGGGTCTGCTCGAAGTTGCTCGCGAACTCGGTCTTGGAAGGCGCCGGCAGCGCCACCCGCGCCGGCGTCAATGACGATGGCCGTTGCAGCCGCTGCGTCAGCGCGTCAACCCGCTCAATCGCCCCCTCATAGGCCGCCCGCCGTCCCGCCGCATCCGTGCCTTCCGGCACGTGTGCATACGCGGCAACCAATACCGTCTTGTGCACATGATCGAATACGACGAGTGTCTCATAGATGCTGAACAGCAGATCGGGCAACCCCCGGTCATCATGCGGCGCGTCGGGCAGTCGCTCGTAATACCGCACACTGTCATACGCCGCATACCCGACCGCACCACCCAGAAACCGCGGCAAGCCCGGCAAGTTCGGCGAGTGAACTTCCCGCAAAGCCCGCTCCAACACCGCCAGTGGATCATCCGTCTGCTCGGTTGACTCCTGCTCCGTCGCGTGCTCGATGATCCGCATCGACTCGCGCACAGTCTCATACGTCCGCACCGGGTCGGCTCCCAGGAACGAATACCGCGCCACATTTTCCCCACCGACGACACTCTCCAGCAGAAACGCGTATTCCGAATCCGCCTGCAGCCGCGCGAACGCACTCAGCGGCGTCATATCGTCGCAGATCAGCGTTGCGACGACCGGGACGTAGTTGTGCTCCTCAGCCAGCCGCTCGAACGCCTCGAACCCGGGTTGCATCGTATCCATCAGCAGTCTCTCACATCGTCCGTCCAAGCGGTCCGCCGTCACGCCGGATGGGGCAGCTCATGCAGCTTCTCGAGCTGCGCGCGCGTCCCCAGCGCCACAATGATATCTCCCGCCGACAACGCCGTATCCGCCGGCGGCGCCACAATCATCTTGCCGTCCCGCCGCCGAACTGCCACCAGCATGGCACCACTCTTGGCCCGGATGGGCGTAGCACTCAGGGGCTGCCCATCCAGTGGCGACCCGATCGCGATGGTCAACTCCTCCATCAGCAGCTCGAGGTCTTCGTCGTGCATCACGATCTCGAGGAACTCCACCACGTTCGGGCGGAGCGCCATCTGCGCCATGCGCCGCCCACTCAGGCCGTACGGCCATAGCACGCGGTTGGCACCGGCGGCCATCAGCTTTGAAGACGTCTCATGCTGATTCGTCCGTGACACGATGAGCAACTTCTCATTCAGCTCCCGGGCCGACAGCACGACCATCAGATTGTCGGCGTCACTATCCAGACAGCTTACCAACCCGCGCGCCCGCGCGACCCCGGCGTTCTTCAACGTCTCATCGTCCTTCGCACTACCCTCGAGCGTGTAGAATCCATGGTCCGACGCCCGCTCGAGCGCATCGTGATCCGTGTCAATCACCACCACGGGCCGCTTCTCACGCCGAAACTCATCCGCCACCTCCGAGCCCATCCGGCCATAGGCGCAGACGATGTAGTGGTCTGACAACTGGTCGATTTTCTTTTCCATCCTGCGTCGACTCCAATAGCCCTGCAGTTCTCCCGCGATCACATACGACGCCAGCGTCGTCGCCAGGTACATGAAGGATGTAACGCCGAAGAAAATGAGGATGATCGTGAAGAGCTGCCCCGGCGGATCAAGCTGGTGCACCTCCCGTAATCCGACTGTCGAGACAATGATCACCGCCATATACAGCGATTCGAGCAGTGTCCATGGCTCATCACGCGTGCGCTCGATCGCGTAGTAGCCCAGCGCTCCCACCAGGGTCACGATCGCGAACACCGCCAGCGCTCGCTGTAACTCCACGCGACTATCGATTCGGGGTCTTCGCATGGCGGCGATGATGGCCTCCTGCCTGCGGCTTAGAGCGACTGCAATCGCTCTTGTGCCTCACGTGCCTCCCACGTGCCCGGATACTTGTTGATAATCTCCTGCAACAAGGCCTTCGCATCCCGCTTGCGGCCGGTCTTCAGATATAGCCGCGCCTGATCCAGCAGCTTCGCCGCCTCGGCATTGCGCGGCAATTCACCCTTCGGCACAAACTCCGCCCCGTCTTCATCATCCTTCTGCGGCGACTCTGCCTTGGGCAGCGGTGCTTTCTCGCCCTCCGTCGTCTTCGGTATCACCACGCCCTGGGCCCCGCGCGCCTCGGCCGCCGCCGCCCGCAGCGCATATTGCAGGCACGGCTCGTACGCCGCTCCAATCGCCCGCACATTCCCATACTGGTCGATGATCACTGTCCATGGCATCTCCTCCACCGCGAACAGCTTCTCGGTCAGCATGGCCCCACGGTCCGTCCGTTCACAAAGTTGCGACCAGCGATAGCCATGCTCGCCTGCAAAGCGCTTGGCCGCATCCAGATTCGTCGGCGGATCCGAGTTGATCCCCAGAAACGCCACGTTCGGGTCATCCTGGTACGTCTCGTGCAATTGCGTCAGCGCCTCGCGTTGCCGCTCCTCTGGCGCTTCCCGCTGATGCCAGAAGTCCACGACCAGCACCACGCCGTCGCGCTCGCGCAGTGCGTAGATCTTTCCGTCATCTGCCCGGACGTCCTGGTTGGGTGCGGCGTGCCCGAGCATCTTCATTCGTCGCACACGCTTGGCCACCGCCGATTTCCGCGCCAGCCCCGCCTTGCGCAACGCAACCAACGTCCGCTTCGCAAACTCCGCATCACCCGTCGCACACGCCACCAGCCACTGCGTCCGCAATGTATCGCGCTGCCCGCCATACTCACCCATCAGATCTGGCAACACATTCGCCGCCCGCTGCGCATCCCCCACCGCGAGCGCTGCGTGGACCTCCAGCCGCAACGCCCACCGCCGCTCATCTTCACTGAGATTACCCAGCGACAGGTTCCACGTAGCGAGTTTCTCCAGCGCCTCCCGCCCGGTCTCGACCGTCGCCACCTCGAACGGGGCCGTCAACCGATCGTGCCAGCGCCGCAGCTCCGCCAGTTTCCGCACATCCTGCCCCGCCGCGCCGCACACGACCAGCCCGACCCCCACCAGCAGGCCAACTTGCCCGATCGCACGCCTTGTCCGTCGCGCCAGCATGATAGTTCTCCACAACCTCGGCTCCGGAATCTCGCCGCATCCTACCACGCCCACCCCACTCGCGGCGAGCCACCTGCCCGGGCACGCGCGCCTCAGGTTTCGGGATGATCCACCCGCTCCGGATGGTGAACCGCATACCACCGAATCTGCTGGGCCATGCCGATCAGGATATCCGCCTCGTTCACCGTCAGGTCCACCCGCCCGAACAGATGCCGCAACGCATACCGCAGATGATCCGGGTTCTGCGTCGAGAAGAACCCGATCGCGTCCAGCGCATCGAACAGCTTGCGAAACAGCACCTGCTTCTGCTCGTCCGTCGCCACCCCGCCGTCAATCGCCATCGGCAACGGCGCTGCGCCTGCCAATCCGACCCACGCCTGGCGCAGCTCGTAACAAACCACCGCAACGGCCGTCGCCAGATTCATCACCGGGTACCGCTCTCCCGCCGGTATGCTCACGACGCGATCAAAATGCAGCAGTTCACGGGTCTTCAGGCCATAATCCTCCCGTCCGAAGACAAACGCCACGCGGCCCTGTGACGTGAGCCCCAGCGCCTCGCGCGTCGCCTCCTTCGGCGTGATTGCCGCCTGCCGCCGATAGATCCCCAGCTTGGACGAGGTGGCATAGCTCCGCACGCAGCCCGCCAGCGCCTCCGGGATCTCCGCCACGACCCGCAGCCCGTCCAGCACATCCCGTCCATGCGCCGCGTACGCCACTGCCGCCTCGTCCTGCACCTCACACCGCGGCGACACGATGACGAGGTCGCTGAGCCCCATATTCGCCATCACGCGACACGCGGCGCCAATATTGGCCGGACCGCTCGGCGCTACGAGTACGATGCGCACCTTCTCCAACATGCCAGCAATTGTAAGCCCCCCCCGCGCGGCGTCGAGCACACACCCTGTGGCACCGGTCCGCTGTGGCACCGGTTCTTAACCGGTGCGTCCTGCTGACTATACACCGAAGCCGCAGAACCACTGCCACAGTTCATGGGCAGCTTCCCAGCCTCAGTCAATCCAGCAGTGCGATGAACGCCTGTATGTCGTCGAAGTCCACGGCTCCGTCGCCGTTGCAGTCGGCATTCATCCATTCACAGTCCGGATAGAACGAGAGATAGGTCTCCTCGCCGGCCAGGGCCCGCACGAGCGGCTGAATATCGTCAAACCCAACCGTCCCGCTGCAATTGCAGTCGCCCACGGGCCAGCCCACGCTGAAGAGAATCTCCGCGTCGCCGCTCGGCTCACCATCTCCGCTTGGCAGTTCGCCGGCGACCTCGCCGTCCAGTTTCTTGTTCGCCGCATCATCGCGTATCTCGTCGGCAATCGTGAGTGTGTACGTCCCGGGCTCCAGTGCCGCCGCCAGGGACAGCACGGCCGCCTGCCGATCCGCGTCGTACGCGAATTCGAATGGGATCGGATCACTGTTCGTGTCCAGCAGCCCGAAGTCCACAGCTTCCGCATGCACTGGCTTGTGAAAAACGACCTCGATGGTTTCCACGCTCGCATATTCAGCCGTCTCACCGGGCGCCGGCAACGTCGACACGATCTTCGGCGGACCTTCTGCGAACCCGACATCCGTCATGGAGTCCTTCAGAATCCAGCCGTCCGGATCCACCATCACCGCTTCGACCGTCTCGTCCCCCACCGGCAACAGGAAATGCTCGGTCATCGCGTCATTCCACACCGTAAACCGCTGCGCACCGCTCGCGGTCACGACCTCAACCTCCACGGGCATGGTGAATAGATCGCCCCACGGATGATGCGCGAGGTACAACTCCGCATACCGCGCTCCATCGACGTCGCGCTGCGTCCACCCGTAGCGGTACATCGGCGCCCCGTCGTCGTAGACCCACTGATAAAAAAACCACGTCAAATCCTGCCCGTGCACAGCTTCGCACACCGCCTGAAAATCCGCGGTCGTGGCGTTTCCGCCGGTGTAGAGCGACCGGTACGTGGCCAGAATGTCGTAGAAGGCCTCGTCGCCGACCACGAATCGGAGCATGTGCACGACCCACGCCGCCTTCAAGTACCGCAAGTTGTAGTTGAAGATGTTTGCATCATCGCTGATGTCGTACACGTACACCGAACCCCACAGGATCGTGGGGACTCGCTCCGCCATGGCCGCGTGCAGGGCGGGCAGCCCGCTACTGCCCGGCTCGTTCTCAAACCACAGTGCCTCGGAGTACGTCGCGAATCCCTCATTCAGCCAGATGTCGTGCCACGTGGCGCACGTGACATCATCGCCCCACCACTGGTGCGCCAGCTCATGTGCCGTGACATCCTCGAAGAAATTCCCCTGCGCGGTCATGGTCTGATGCTCCATGCCGCCGCCGTACCCCATCTCATACATGCCGTACTTCTCGTTCACGAACGGATACAGACCATACAGATCACTGAACACCGTCAGCATGTCCACCGCCTTCAACCAGACACCCCGCGCCCCGGGCGTATTGTGCTCCGGGTAGATGAAGTAATTCACCGGCATCGAGTACCCGGCGTAGTCCCAGGTTGCATCGAACGTATCAAAATTCGTCGCGGCGAAGCAGAACAGATACGTCGTCGTCGGGTAGTCCGTCTCCCAAACGAACTGCTTCTGATCCAGCCCCACCTCTTCCACTGCCGTCAGCAATCCGTTCGACGCAACCAGCAAGTCCTCCGGCACCGTGATCGCAAACCGCCCCGTTGCCTTGTCCTCCAGTACGTCCTTGCAGGGCCACCAGGTGTGCGCGTACCACGGCGAGCTGAACGTATATACCTCCCGCACGTTGTACAGCCTGCGCCGGAATACGATCGAACCAAACACGCCCTCACCATACGGAAAACCCTCGTACCCGACGCGCAACACGAACTCCGCGTCCGCCTGGTAGGTTTGATCCAGCGCTACCTCGATGTTCGCCCCGTCGAGTCGCGTCCACGAAACCGGCGTCGCGCCCACCCACAACCCCGTGATATCGAGCGTGTCCCGCAGTTGGAAATGGAACGTGTCCAGATCAGCGACCAGACTGCGCACATGCATGTCACACGTGCCCCCCAGCCACTCATCCACCAAGTTCACCTCAATGCTCAGGTCGTAGTGCAGCACATCCGTATCGGTCATCGAAGCCAGCACCGGCGCAGCCGGCGGCGCCGGCGACTGATCCATGCCCTGCCCCGCCGCCAGTTTCGCCCGCGCACAGAAATGTCCGCCAGACTTTCCATCATGCGCAAAGCACAGCCCCACCAGTGTCGCAACACTCAGCCCCGCAACCCACTGATACATGCCCAAGTCTCCCGTATGTCACGCAGCTCACATATTGACTTCGCTGAACGATCATCTTAATCGCCGCGCAATGTGTCCCAATCGTCGTTTTTCGTCGGGCCTTGTCATGCGTCGATCCCATCGGGCCAGTTCAGCGGCCGTGCAAGGGACGCTTCTCCGCCCGCCCCGGCCCGCGCGGCAAGTCCGCCGCCAATGGCGCCACCTTTCGATAACGCACAATCAACCGCCCCACATCGTCCCCCGGCAACATGTATTCCCGCACGCCCGCCTCCTCCAGCCCGCATGCCCGCGCCGCACCACCGGCCTCCTCGCGCTCCACTTCGCCCTGCGTCTTGAAAAGCCACGCCTCGCCGCCCACCGCCACGAATCCCGCCACATATTCCAACAAGATCGGCAAGGCCGCCACCGCCCGCGCCGTAACAACATCGTATCGCTCTCTGAAATCCCGATCATGCGCGACCGACTCCGCCCGCCCCCACTTCACCGCCACCCGCGCCAGCCCCACGCCTGCCACGATCCGCATGAGCGCCTCAGTCTTCCGTCGGGTCGCATCGAGTAACGTGACCGGCAAGTCCGGAAACACACACGCCAGCGGAATCCCCGGCACGCCGCCACCACTCCCCAGATCCAACAGCCGCGTTGGCCGTCGCTCGTCCATCAGCGGCACCAGCGCCAGACTATCGCAGACATGGCGTCGCCAGACCTCTTCCGCCGTCCGCACGGCGGTCAGGTTGACCCGTGTGTTCTCCTCCAGCAGAGACCGCACAAACTCCGCCAGCCGCGACCACGCCTTTTCGTCCACCGCGTATCCAAGCTCTGCCAGTTCCGCTTGCGTCATGCAACCGACTCGCCGGGTATCGCTTCGCAACTTGCCAACAGTCTCGCCTCAGCCGGTTCGGCTGACCAGTCGTCTCGAAAGATAAAGTGGCCGCGACCTCCACTGAAGGCCGCGGCCACATTCAGTCATTCCTGTAAATCAACCCGTCTGCCTAACCGCCGATCAGGCTCACAAACACGTTGATATCGTCAAAGTCAACAGTGCCGTCACCGTTGACATCGCCATTCAGCCAGTCGCAATCCGGATACGCCGCGTAGTACGACTCCGATCCAGTCAGCGCCAGCACGAACGGGTTGATGTCATCAAAGTCGAGGACACCATCACAGTTCATGTCGCCAATGAGCTGGCAATCGCCCAACTCGGAGAGGTCCATCGCCAGGAAGTCCGGCGAGATGCCTTCGCCCTCGGACAGGCCGACGATGTTGTCCGCCGAGTCACACGATTCGTACGCGATGACGATCGTGCCGTCGAAGTACAGCTCGACCTGGAACGTATTCGCGCCTTCGCTGTAGTACTCCGGCACGTTCTGCCACGTCACCGCCACACGATCTGCAAGTTGCTTGTAGCTGATCGTGCCACCGCTGTTCGGATTCAGATCGTCAAACAGCGCCGAGATGCGCGGCAGATCGAAGTGGTCCTCGAGCGACTCGGTGTAATCGGTATCGCCGGAGCCAAACGTGATATAGCCATTACTGCCGACGAAGAATGACGTGTAGTTCACATCATACAACGCCACCTGGTTACCGCCACTCACGTTAATCTGCTCGCTATCGTCGTCCGACAGCGGAATATTCGTCCCGCCAGCCGGATCCGTCGGCAACGCCGCAATCTCCTCCACACAGCCGTCGTAGTGGTCGCTGCCACCCACGACGCGGAAGGTCAGCTTCAGGAAGTCCAGGTCGTTGCTGCTGAATTCTTCCGTGAAGAAGTCCGGCACCTCGGGCGTCTGGAAGCTGTAGCACTGCGGGTCGACCGTGACGTTCCCGGCCGCATCTTCGCCCTCGACCGAGTAGTAGTACACGGTGTTGTCATCGAGACCGCTGAGCGACACCACCGGCTGGGTCTCGTAGAGCGAAACCGAAGCCGTCTCGTTCAGTGCGTTGCAGTTCAGGCCATAATGTACGGTCGCCCGCACCGGCTCATCCGCCGTATAGGTGATGTCCGCGGTGCGCGCTTCAACATTGATCGCCTGCACGTCGACGATGGTCGGCGGCTGGCAGTCGATGATCGCCTCATCCTCGACGACCACGTTCACGCCGCCCATGCCGTCATCTTCATCAATGTACGTCGCGGTCACGACGTCATCGTGCGCCACGAGCAGCACGCCGTTCGCGTCGGTCTCGCTCAGGGTCACCATGCCGCTGAAGGCTGCCGTCCCCGGCCCGGTCTCGGTGAGCAACACGGTCTCACCCAGCGGCTCCGAAGTTGAACGCACGTCAATCTCGTACGTCTCAACGGTGTCCGGATCCAGATTCAGGTCGCAATCCAGCACGCGGACTTCGGCCACCGCCTCGCACGCGAACAGATTGCCGCTGATCTGCACCGAACCCGCCGACGAGCACGGATTCACGCCACTGACGACCAGCGCGAAGTCCACGTCAACCTCGCCCGTTTCCACGTGACCATCCTGCACAACTTCGGCCGCAATGACGGTCACAGTCCACAGACCTGCTTCCGGGCTCTCCACAAACACGTTTTCGACCGTGTCGACCGTGTTCGGCGAGCCGCCCGGCGTCGAGTAGTTGTTGGCCAGCAGGCCATTGTTGCCCCAGTACACCGTGCCATCCGGCGCGGTGACCTGCAGCGTAACGTCGTTAATGCGATGCTGCGACGCACCCGGGTTACCGGCGGGATCCGCGTACACCAGCGTCGCCTTGAACTGATCAACGCCGCTGTCCACGTTCAGTGCATACGACACGTCCTCCATATTCTGCAGCACGACGTCCTCGTTGATCACGAAGACCTGCTCCCGCATGTCATACAGCCGCTGCACATCCGGGAAACCCCAGCCCTGATGCTTACGCGTCAGGTCGTGGTTTACGCCGCTGAACGGGTATTGCTTCCCGCTGTTGATCAACAGCGCCTTGGCCGTGGTCATGTGGGCCCGGTTCGAGAAGACCGTACCTTCGGGATCCACATCATTCCCGAAGATCCCCTCGGCCCACATCTGGTGAATCAGGCCGACGTGGCCGGCGATGATCGGCGTCGCACCGCTGGTACCGCCGAAGCTGGTCGTGTACGCCGTGCTGCTGCCCGTCGTGGTGGTGAGGATGTCGTCGTAGTACGCACACATATCCGGCTTGATGCGACCGTCCGTCGCCAGCCCCGTGCTCGCCCCATCGCACCAGCAGTCATCACTCGGGTCGAGCGTGTTGTAGTGACGCACACCGCCACCCGAAATGACATTCTTCGCCCACGCCTCCGGACGCGAATCCTCCCAACCCGAGTTACTCTGCGACTGGCAGTGCGTGATGTCGAAATCGAACAGCGCCGTGTCCTTTTCCGCGGAAATCGTCGTGTACTGCGTCGTGCGCGGACTCCCCACGCTCGACGTCTGGAATATGCCGTTATACGGGAACTGCAGCAGCTCACCGGTGTGCGCATAGCGCGACGGCTCGCCCAGCGTATCGCCATAATAGGAGACAATGCCCTGGCCGAGCGGCAGCAGCCCGCGTGCGTCCGAGTTGCCCGTCCCATCACCAAACACGATGCCGGACGTCGCAGCACCATGCGAGTCCGTTCCGGCCGTGCCATGCACGATCAAGGGACGCGACGCGAAGTCCACGTGATTCAGGTTGAAGCCCGCGTCATACACTTCACCGCGGACACCCTGGCCGGCAAAACCCTCCGGAATCTCATACTCGAGGTAATTCGCGCCGCCGTACTCGCGGGCATTGTTCATGTCCTTCTCCATCGGACCCCAACGGTCGATGAAGCACACCTCGTTCCAGGTCGCGACTTCATAAAGCTGCTCCGGCGTCAGGGACGCACGCACCAGGTTCTTGCCCGCGTTCGGCTTGGTCACGTGGCCATTGATCACACGAATGCGATCCGCAACGGCGCCCTTCTTCGAAGCCTCGCCCGCAAAGAGCAGGATGTTATACTGCTGCGTCGGCAGAACTTCCTTCTCGTTCGGCGACGCCGGCACACGCAGCGCCTCTTCGAGACGATACGCCGCCTGGTATGGGCCCACCCAGCGGACGAACGGCAGGTTGGCAACGACCGCGGTCTGCGGCCCGCTCAACTCGACGATGTAAGCATGATTCGGCAGGAAATGGCGGATCTCCGCACCGGCGGCCGCGAGCTGCGCCCGGTACTCGGCCAGCGGCTGCGTCACGAACTGCACGACGTACATGTCACCATGCCCGGTGGGTGCCGGACCAACCACGGCTGGCGCACCAAAGGCCGGATCAAACTCACCGTGCCGCAGCTTCAGCACGTAGGACGTCGCGGTCACGCGCAGCACAGCATCACCACGTGCGATCGCATAGTATGGGACCGCATGCCCGCTCGGGCTCACTTCTTCCCACAGCATGACGCGGGTCGTCGCGGTCACCGCGACCTCGCGCTCGTTCTGAATGGCGTTGCCAGTCTCGTGCACCGCCTTGCCGTTGAAGTACACCGCGGTCGCAGCGCTATCACGCACGACCTCAAAATCGGCCGCCGCCAGCGTCGGCACACAAACCGCCAACGCCAGCATCGCAACCCAAGCCACTCTGATTCGCTTCATCGCTCTCATCTGCGCACTCCGTTCGCTAGGGAATTGGCCTCGCCGGCACCCTCAGCCCGAGGCCCGCGTGAAATCCCGGGGTTAACAGGCAATAAATGTGTAATCGATGGAAACCAGCCCTCACACTACCGAGGTTGGTACGCCGCGCGCGCTTCCATCCCAGCGACTCCAAAACGCGACGCTTTCTAGGACCAGAACGGCCCTTCTCCGCTTCCAGCCTACCGAAATGAGCGCGGAAAAGCAATGATTGATCAATTGCGGCCCCAGCACGCGGCCACCGGACCTCGGTATCAGATTTTGAGCCCCCTTCCCGGGCGCTAGTCCGGTAATGCACTCCCGCGCCCCACGCCCGCGCAACGAAAGAAGGCGGTGCGCGCAGTGCGCACCGCCCGTGTTCCGTCCTGATTGCTGGAAGCCAGCTCGTCGAGCCCGCGCTAACGACGTCGCCAGAGTGCCAGCACGCCGCCCATGACGAGCGTAAGCAGGCTGCCAGGCTCGGGCACGACCGCCGGAGCAATCTCAAACCACTGGTGGTCGCCCGAGGGCATCTCACCGTCCCACTCCATGGTCACCTGGCCAGCCAGGACCCAGGTGTGCTCGGTGAAGTCGATCGTATCATGCTGAATCAGCAGATACTCGTCGCCGCCGGACGGCGCCGCCGCCTCCGCACCGATCGCCGGATCACCGATCGGCGGATAGTAGTGAAAGGCACCGCCGATGACCTCGATCATCCGCATATTGTGCACCGTCACCGAGCCACCGGGCAGGTCCGCAAAGGCGGTGATCAACAGCGCGTTCGTATCCGGATCCAGCGTCACCGGCAATTCCGAGACGTACTGATTGTCAATCGAAATGCCCGCACGCTGCGTATCCACATCGTACGTCACGCGGAACGAATGCGCTCCGCCGTTGATCCACAGCCCATCCGGAATCGGGGTCTCGATATAGTCACCGCTGCTCGGCACGGTCATTGACGTCATCTCTGTATCGCCGCGGGCGTAGAAGTCGAGTGGCGGCTGGCTGACGAGCACTTGCTCGACTTCGCTCATCGACCCGAAATTCCAGGTCTGGAACGTATCACCCAGCGCCGTACCCGCTAGCAGCCCGCAGCAGATTACGGCAGTTAACAAACGCATGGCATAGACTCCTTGGTCATTCTTCTATTCGCAACAGGCCCTATTCCGCGTACGGATCCACACTCACGTCGATCACGTAGAAGCAGAAGTCCGTGTTCACCGGGTTGAAGGCCACATCAATGAAGTCCACCCGGAAACCGAACCCGACTTCCTCGTCGTAGTACGTCTCAACGTTCTGCTGAATCGCGTAGTCCGGCGACACGAGGACAACCAGGTCGCTCGGGGAGAAGTCGGGCGGAAACTCGTAGCCCACCAGCGCGACCACGTACAGGCCATTCTCAACGCGCGTTGCGTTGTAGCCGTAGCCGTTCAGCGGGTCGCCCGCGGCCGATACACAGCCCACCGCGACGGAGTACAGGTCTTCACCATCGGCGCCAGCGGGACCCCGGGGACCAGCCGGCCCCTGCGCGCCCTGCTCGCCCTGTTCACCCTGCTCGCCTTGCGGTCCCTGGGCACCCTGTTCGCCCTGGGGACCTTGCTCGCCCTCCGGCCCCTCCGGGCCAACCGGCCCCTGCTCGCCCTGTGGACCTTCCGGTCCCGGGATCTCCGGCTGGTCCAACGCGCGTTGCAGATCCTCATTCAGATCGTTGTACAGATCACCGTACAGGTCGTCATAGATCCCCTGCGTGTCGACGGCCCGGTTCTCGCCCTGGGCCTCGTCGATCAACTCCCCGATGATCACCGCCATCGGAATGTTAAGCAGGTCACGTCCCCAGTCCTGCAGGCCGAGCGCAGAACCAGGATTCAGAATCGGACAGCCTCCCATCGCGAGCGCAGCCAACACTGCGGTCAGGCTTACGCCAATGCTCTTGCGAGTCCACATAGTCTTGCCTCCTCAGAACAGAACACGTCCCTCGATCTGGGACCGAACACAATAAGATGTCTCCGGTGAACGCTAGGAGGGGGGAAGTGTCGAAGTCTACTAAGCCGTTCCAGAGCCCGAACTTGCGAGCACACGACGCGCTAAAGCGTTATCTTATGGGCCACGTCAAGTGAAGTGCCACATTCGGTCCGAAAACGCTATGCCTGCCGATAATGTCGGTGATTGACCTTACATGCGCGCAGTCCGCGCGTCCCCAGCGTGTGCCCGCGCCGTACTTACAATTGCACCCCCTACCCCATGGCGGGACACTTTGGACATCTTCCCGGACCACCCACACAGTTGCATTGATAGGGAAAGTAGGTAGTCGAAAAGTTACTGTGTCCGGTAACTACACAGGTGTCCGCCAGGAGATTATCAGCACAAAATTCCTGTGCCCGCCCCCAGATACACCCCGACACCCCTGCCCCCGTCTTTAATCGGTCGCCGACGAAACCTCCGCAGCACAGTCGCGTCGACGCGTAGCAGGTCGCCCGCGATCAAACAACAGCGTCGGCAAACTCATCATCACCCCGTGCGGGTGATAAAGGCTCTCAATCTCCCCGCGACAGTTGTACCAGCACGCTCGACAATGCCGTGCCCGCGTGTCCTGCCGTAGCGCCCGCACAATCTTGGACGCCGAATCCCGAAACAGATTCGCCACCGGATGCGCCCGCTCCTCTACACACACTGCAATATCGCCCGTCGAATCGATACTGAAGAATCCCCGCCCAGCCCGGCAGTCACCAATCCCCCCGTTGAGTGCCTCATCAAACCGTGACAGGAAATACGGGTTACTCAAGAAGTTCCGATATTTCTTCCGCAAGTCCAACAAGTGCGTCGCAATCTCCCCCGTCCGTGCGTGCTGATACCTCTTCGCACCCGTCTTCCGCACGCCGTACGGTTGCACCATGAAGTACGCGTCTCGTTCCGCCGCCATCCGGATCATGGGCTCGAGTTGATCCAGATTGTCCTCCATCAGAACGGCCATCCAGTTCACGCGTTGCCATTTGTACTGCCGCGCGGCACTGAAGTGCTCAATCGCCGCCAAAGCCCGCTCGTGGGCCCCCAACTGTCCCCGGCGGGCGTCATGACGTTCGGCGTCCGCATAGTCAACGCTGACCGACACTCCCCACATCCCGGCCGCGAACAACTCCCGTGCCAATGTCGGTGTCGAAAACCAACCATTGGTCGTGATGAACGGAAAATGCCACGTCCCCACCGCCCGCACGATCTGGACAATATCCGGCCGGATCAGCGGCTCGCCCCCTGCCAGGCTGACCAGCAGGCCCCCCAGGTCCGCGAGCTTGCGGGCTCCCGTTCGGAAATCAGCCACACGCAGCTCCGGGGCATCCCCCATCGGATCATGCCAGTAGCTACAGAATGCGCACCGGTAGTTGCACCGATAATTGACCTGCCACGCACACCAGACGGGATGCCGCGAGAAATACGCCCGCGCCAGATGCAGCTTTTTCTCTAGCGGTGACCGCGCCAAACGCTCAACCTCCTCAACGACACGTCCCACTCGCCGCCTCACCAACGCCGAACCCCGCTCACTGCGTACCCCCCCGGAGTTGGCGTGCGCGTCCGACAGTGCGTCGGTCAGCATACCGGCTCGACACGCCAGCGGGTAGCACCCGGTCAAACGCGACGCCGTTTATCGGACCATCCTCACCTGACACGCTTCGGCCCAATAAAATTTTCATAAATCCGATCAAGAGATTCCGCGCCTCAGGACGATAGTACCGGTGCGCAATACCCCTCCTTACTCTCTCACACGCCGGAGTCCGCTCCCCCGCGGGCTCCGGTGCTTTTTGCGCCTGGCATCCGGAACCGCTCACGACAATTCCCGCGGCCGTCTTGACTTACCGCACCGGTTCGCTGCGTCACTCCGGAGAGAACGGACTTCCGGCCGATAAGGACAACGTGGAGTGGTAAAAACGTCCCTGATTACGGCGCTCAAGCCCATGCGGGATCTACGTCCCGGAAAAAATGGTTGAACCCGCCGCTGGCGCGAAATATCGTTATAGAGCGCTTGGGATGGTCAGAAAATGTGGAAACCCTGGCACCTCGCGACTTACCTACGACGCTGGGAGAAGCTGATGCGAACCCGCTGCTTAATCAGTGTGTGCCTGCTCTGCGCTATCGCAGGCCTTGCGCTGCGCGCCAACGCGCAGGTCATCCAGAACTACGAAGAACGCACCCACGGCGAGCAAATCGACCCCGCCTCCTTCGGGCCTGGCGTCGTCGAAACCTGGGAGCAGATCGTCGCTCGCGACGAGCAGAGCCCGCCACCTGAGTACAAGAAGGGGCAGCGCAATGGATCCCACGGCTTCTGGCAAGTCCCCAGTCCCCGCTCGCTCTTCTATCCCCATTCCGGGACGTTCTACGCCATCAACAAATGGGGTGACACCCGCATGGGCATCGGCTTCCCCCAAGTTGTCGACGTCCACGGCGCTGTCTTCGCCGGTCAGGGTGGGCCCGGCGTATGGACGCCCGGCGTCCGGGTGATTGGCTACCGCGCCGGGCAGCAGGTTGCCCAGACCGACTGGTTCACCGACATCGATGACGTGCCGACCTGGTTCCCCATGAACCTCGAAGGCGTCGACCGCATTGTCATCGAATCACAACCCGTGGTGCAGGGTGGCGGCTGGTACGCGCTCGACGACCTGACCTTCTCGCCCCACACCGACCAGTTCGTCAGCGCTGACGATATCACCGTCGTCGACTTTGAAGATCTCCGCTTCCGCTTCAAGCTGACCGGCTCGAACTACGCCGGCCTCACGTGGGAAACCGGCCACGGCGAGTTCGCCCAACCGACCGACGACATCACCACCATGCCACCTCCGGTTTCGCCCAGCGACAAGGAAGGAGACAATAAGAGCGAAGACCCGCTCCTGGATGACCCGAGCCGCGACGGCACCCAGCCCCTGCCCATGCAGGACTTCGAGGCCGTCGACTTCGGCGAAGGCGGCGCGATTCCGCCTGATTCCATGGGCGCCATCGGCCAGTACTACTACGTCGCCGTCGTCAATCAACGCGTCGGCGGCTATGCCAAAGCCACCGGCTCCGAGGTCTACGGCGTAAGTCTCGGCTCATTCTTTGATACGAGCGCCCTCATCGGCGATCCACGCATCGTCTACGATCAGTTCAGTGATCGCTACATCATCATCGCGACCACGTACAGCGATACAAAGCGTATTTACATCGCGGTTTCGTCCGGTCCCAACCCCTTCTGGGGCGGCTCCTGGTTCAAGACCTACTTCCAGGCCAACCAGGGTTCGGACGGCAGCAAGTGGCCCGACTACCCCACGCTCGGCGTGGACGAAAACGGCATCTACGTCGCCGCCACCATGTTCGGCTGGTCGACGACGAACACCATCTGGGCGATCGACAAGGATCCGCTCATTCAGCCGGATCCCTATCTCGGCACCGTCACAGCCTTCCGTGGCCTGACCAACGATGGCGCCACGCAGCCGGCGCATACCTACGGGACGCCCGGCATCCAGTACCTCGTGTCACGCCGCAGTTCCTCATACCTGCGGCTGCGGGGCATCGAACCGCCACTCACCAACCCCACGCTCGTCACGATCGACAGCACCCTCAACGCCAGCGCCGGCAGCAATCCCCCGGACGCGGCGGCCCAGGGCAGCACCACGCCCATCGACACCGGCGACGCGCGCCTCCAGATGGCGGTCTATCGCGATGGCTACCTGTGGACGTGCAATACGATCAGCTACGGCGGACGCTCCGCCTGCCGCTGGTACAAGATCAACGTCAATACAACGTCGATCGCCGACTACGGTACCGTCTACGACAGTAGCCTCTACTTCTACTACCCGTCCGTCATGGTCAACGCCATGGGACACGCCATCATGGGCTTCTCCGGCAGTAACTCGTACCAGTATGCCGGCGCCTACTATTGCGGCCGACGCGCGGACGACCCGGCTGGTGACATGTCCACCCCGGTCCAGTATCGCGAAGGCAATGGCCCGTACACGATCGTTGACGGCTACGGCCGGAATCGCTGGGGCGACTACAGCTACACGACGCTCGACCCGGAGGACGATCTGACCTTCTGGACCATCCAGGAATACGCCAAGGGCACGGACGACTGGTCGACTTGGGTGCAGGTTCTCACCTACGACGGCTTCCTCGACTGCAACGGCAACGAAATCCCCGACGACGAAGACCTCGCCGATTGCGACGGCAGCCCCTGGTGCAGCGACTGTAACAACAACGGCATCCTCGACGTCTGTGACATCGACGACGGCACCAGCAACGATGCCAATGGCAACGGCATTCCCGACGAGTGCGAAGACTGGGAAGACTGCAACAACAACGGCCTCCCCGACCACGAAGATATCTCAGGCGGCGTCAGCGAAGACTGTAACGACAACGGCGTGCCCGACGAGTGCGAATTGCAGGTCACCAACGGCCTGGTTGCCGCCTACTATGACGGCCTGGACTTCACGGGCAACCTCCGCGGTCGCCTCGACGACAACATCAACTTCAATTGGGGTACCGGTAGCCCCTGGCCATCCTTCGACGGCAACCAGTTCAGCGTCCGTTGGACCGGCTATCTCCAGTCCTTCTACCTCAACGGCGTCTACGAGTTCCAGACCTTTACGGACGACGGCGTGCGACTGTGGGTCAACGGCCAACTCATCATCGACCAGTGGCAGGACCAGGGCGCTACCGAGCACACGGGCACGATCTACCTCGCCGGCGATACGGTGTATTCGCTCGTCATGGAATACTACGAGAACAGCGGATCGGCCATCGCGCAACTGACCTGGAAGCCGCCCGGCCAGTTGCAGGAGCAGATTCCCGCGGAGAACCTCTTCCCCGCGGCTGACTGCAACGCCAACAACACGCCCGACGATTGCGATCTCGACAGCGGTGCCAGCGAGGACTGCAACGAGAACGGTCGTCTCGACGAATGCGACATCGCCGAAGGCTGGAGCGCGGATTGCAACAGCGACAACATCCCGGACGAGTGCCAACTCGACGGCAACGACTGTAACAACGACAGCATTCCCGACGACTGCCAGCTCGCCGGTAACGACTGCAACAACGACAACATCCCCGATGATTGCCAGCTTGACGGCAACGACTGCAACAGCGACGGCATCCCGGATGATTGCCAGCTCGCCGATAACGACTGCAACGAGAATGGCGTGCCCGACGACTGTGACATTGCCGACGGCACCAGCGAGGACACCAACGGCAACGGCATCCCCGACGAGTGTGAGTCAATGCAAACGCCGGGCGACACCGATTGCGACGGCGACGTCGACTTTGACGACATCAGCCCGTTCGTGCTGGCCCTCAGTGGCGAGTCGGCCTACAACGCCGAGTATCCCGACTGCAACTGGCTGAATGCCGACTGCAACGAGGACGGCAACGTCAACTTTGATGACATCGCGCCATTCGTGAACCTGATCGGTTCCTCCCCGCAATAAGCGAAGCAGCGAATCCACAATTCGCAACGGCCCCGGCTCGCCTGAAAAGGCCGGCCGGGGCGTTCTCTTTCTGGCGACGGCTCGACACGAGCCAAGCGATCCGAATCTCGATCTCCTGATCTCTTCCCCTACACCCTGAACAGCGCCCCCAACCGCTTCCCGAGCAGGAGTGACGCCCCCACGATCGTCACCGTCAGAATCACCATCCCCCACACGCCCAATGCCGACGCCATTTGCAGCCCGCCAAACGGATTATCCGCCAGGTCATAGATCGCCTTGGTCATCGGATAATCTTCCTTGTCAAACGCGAGGATCAAACTATCCGACACCTCCAGCATCGATCGGCTGAACACCAGCAGCCCACCCGCAATGAAGTTCGCCATCAGCAGCGGCACCGTCACCTGCATCATCGTCCGCAGTTGCCCGGCTCCCAGGTTGATCGACGCCTCCTCCAGCGCCTCGGAAGTCTGCTCCAACCCCGCCGCACAACTCCGCACCATGAACGGCAACCGCCGTACCGCGTACGCCGTCACCAGCAGGATCGTCGGGTCATGGTGCAGCGGATTAAGCTGCCCCACGAACTTCTTCCACAATCCGCTGAGCCCCACGCCTCCTTCACTGAACACATTCCCCAGCGTCGTCAGCCACGGCTCCGCGACAACGTCCGGCGGCAGATCGACCTGCGTCATGACGAAATAGCCGAACGCCATTACCAGCCCCGGTACCGCCAGCGGCAACATCGCCAGGCTATCCAGCGCCCCGGTCAACAGCGATCTCCGCCGAACCACGAGGTACGCAATCGCAAAACCCAGCCCGACATCGATAATCGTCGCCAGAATCGCATACTTGAAGCTGTTGACCACACTCCGCACTTCCGTGCTCAGGCCCTCATCCACCACCGGCGTCGGCGGCCCCGCCACCGCCGCCTCGTCGGGCTCCCACGGCACCAGGTACCGTGTGGTCAGGTTCTCCGGCTCCAGCGTCATCGTCCCGGTGCTGGAAATGCTGTTCAGCACGACCGATATATGTGGCAGCACGGCGACGAAGAACACCAGCGCGAACGGGAATGTCGCCGCCGCACTGCCCAGCCACCCCAGCCGCTGCGGCTCGGCCGCCACGGTCGCCTTCGCCATCATCCCCCCGATCGGCCGCCCCAGCACGAGCTTGCCGATCAGATACAGCAATACGCTGACGGTGAGCATCACCACGACCAGCGCATAAGCATCGCCCTCCGGATTCGTCGTTTCAAGCTGCGTAAACACCTGCACCGCCGTCACGTCGCGATACCCCACCATCAACGGCGTGCCCAACTCCGTAAACGCCCAGATGAAAACGATGGTCGACCCCGCGAAGACGCCTGGTCGCATGAGCGGCAGCGTAATTCGCCAGAACCGGCGCCAGCCGCCCGACCCCAGGTTTCGCCCGGCCTCATTCAACGCCGGATCGATATTCGCCAGCGCCGCCTGCACGTTCAAAAAGGTGATCGGATACAGATACAACGCCTCCAGCACCACACACGCCCAGAAAGGATACGCCAGCCAGTCGATCGGCTCCGCCGCATCGAGCCAGCCGAAATGTGCCAGCAGCGCGTTAATCCCCCCGTTCCGCGACAAGAGCCCCTTCAGACCAATCGCCCCGACGAACGGCGGCAGGATCATTGGCACCATGATCAACGCCAGCCACCACCGTTTGCCGGCGAAGTTGTAGTGCTCCGCGATCAGCGCCAGCGGAATCGACATCAACAGGCACAACAGGGTCACAAACCCCGCCAGCCAGACGCTGTTCCACAACCCCTCCAGGTACAGCGGGTCCTCCAGCACCCACTCGAACCAGTACAGCGTGAACCCCTCCTCATCGACGAACCCCGCCCGCACCACCGAGTAGATCGGCGTCAGCAGCGTCAGCGCCAGCAGCCCGAACAGAAACAACGCAACAAGCTGACTCGTCAGCCGACGTGGCATTGCCATGTACACCCTGAGCATCGAGAAACCGGAAACGCGAAACCCGCCACACTATACGAGATTCCGTCCGCCCTGTCGCCAACCCATTGGGCGGCAGCCCGGTTCGTGGCCTGCGCAACCATGGCACAAACGCCCACTCGGCGTTTATGCTGCGCAGCATGCCACCACGCAAACCGTGCAAGTCGCCGTCCCGACCGCCATCCGACCTCGATGTCACCATCCGGTGGAACCCCCGCACAGCCTGGCGCGCCGAGCCGCTCCTCCGTCGCACCGCCCGCCACGTCGCCGCCCACGAGGGTTTCCGCACCGGCCAGCTTTCGATCGTCGTTCTCGGCCGCCGCGCGATGAGCACGTTACACGAACGCTATATGGACCAGCCAACGCCTACGGACGTGCTCAGCTTCGACCTCGGCTCCGACCAGTCCGCCGGCCTGCTTGATGCCGAGATCGTCGTCTGCGCCGACGTTGCCAAACAGCGTGCCGCCGCGCGTACTGAGACTGGTGCCAAACGCCGCAACCCCCTCGTCAGCGCCCGCGCCGAGCTGGCCCTCTACGTCACGCACGGCCTGCTCCACCTCGCCGGCTATGACGACCACACGGCCGCCGACTTCAAGCGCATGCACGCCCGCGAAGACCAGCTCCTCGCCGAACTCGGCCTCGGCCCCGTCTTCAGCGGTCATTTCCGCCAGGGGGCGTAGCGCAGCCTACCCGTCTGCGTTGTCAGCGGGTCTGGTCGACGGCGGTTCACCTGCCGGTTCCGCCATCCCGTCCCGCAATTCCTGAAACGCTCGATCAATTCCCTTGCGCAGCTCGTCCCAGGCCTCGTTGCTCGCCCCACTGAGCTTGCTCAGCGTCTCCCGCACCCGCTCTACCCGCGCTCCGAGCGCCTCGACCTTCTCACGCAGCGCCGGTTTGGCCTCCTCGGCCTGCTCCGCCAGCCGTCCGCGCAGCTCCTCCAGACGATCCTCCAGCCGCTTCAGCTCCTTCCGCGCATTCGCCAGGTAGACCTCCCGCACCTGCTGCATGATCTGCTGCATCAGCTCTTCATCGATCGCCACCGGCTGCGTCGTCGGCGCCTTGTCATCCGGCGTGGCTTCAGCCACATCCGACTCGTGCGCTTTCTCAGCCGGCTCTGGCTTCGGGTCCGCAGCCGGCCCCGCCGCCGGGGGCTTCACACTCGTCTCCTCCCCCTGCTCGGTCATCGTTGGCTGGGCAGTTTCCTCCGCGCCGCCGCTGCCCGCCGGCTTCTCACAACCAACAGCCACCACCAACAAAGCCACCAGCATCGTCCCGATCAGATTCCGACACATGACCCGGCCCTCACTCACTCACTGTTTGACCACAGTTCCTTTGTCCACACTACCCGCGGCCAGCCCGCGTGCCCCGATACAGCACTACACCGCCAAAGTTCATGCGCTGCAACCGCACGTTCACAAATCCCGCCGCCGCCAGTCGCTCCGCCAGCGTCTCGGCCGGCTCAAACGTCCGGATCGAGCTCGGCAAGTACCGGTACGCCCCGGTCCGATCCCGGCTGATCCACGCGCCCAGCATCGGCAATACCCGCTCCGTATACGTCCGCACCAGCCATCGCGTGACGGCTCCCTCCGGCAACGCGAACTCCAGAATCACCACCCGCCCGCCGGGCCGCATGACGCGCCCCATCTCATTCAGCCCCGCCTGCAAGTCGGCGAAGTTCCGCACGCCGAAGGCACAACTGATCACGTCCACCGCCCCGTCCGTCAGCGGAAGCCGCAATGCATCCGCCCGTACCACGTCACACGGCGCGGCCCCGGTGTCGAAATCCCCCCGCGCCAGCATCTGTCCGGCAAAGTCCACCCCGATCAGCCGCCTCGGCGTCACCGCACCGCGCGCGAACCCCCGCAGCATATCCCCCGTCCCGCAGCATACATCCAACACCACATCCCCCGCCCGCACGTCCGCCGCCGCGATGGCCCGCGCCCGCCAGTGAGCATCCCGCCCCAACGTCGTCACGCGATTCACCCGCTCGTATGTTGGCGCGATCGCATCAAACATCGCCTCCACCCGTCGCGGTTTATCCGGCTGCGCATGCGGATCGCGCAACGCCGTCGAATCCCACCGCAGTTCGCCACCCGGTTCCGGATTGTTGCCGCTGCTCTTCACGGCCCCGAAATCCCCTCTCCCCGCCCGGCCCGCCGTCCCCGTCCCACCTGCATCAGGTCCGCGGCAGGGTCTTGATTTCTAGGCCTCTTGATCTCTCGATCTCTCCTCCCCATCAACATCCCTGACTCAATCCAAACAGCACCCCCGCCAACGCCGCCAGCGCCGCCAACGCCCCAAACACAACCCGCCACCGCTCCAGCCGCACCTTCTCCTCTGCCGCCCGGGCACTCCGCTCCGCTGGCGAGTCGCCTGCGACATCACCCCCCTCCTGCCCAGCCTGCATTTCCGCCGCCACCTGTTCGGCTTCGGCCTGCACCGCGGCCTTGTCAGCCTTGGCTTGCTTCTTGGCGGCCTTGGCCTCGGACTTGGCGCGCTTCTTGTCATCTTTGGACAGATCGTCAGCAGAATGTGTCTGCTCGTCGCTCATGTTGACAATGTAGCACATTCGGTGGATGGCGGTAGGCGCGGGGCGGCACGAGCCAGCACCCGATTCGCCGGCCGACGTCCGGGAATGTGGTGGTTCGGGACGCGTGGTTGAGAAGCTGGACGCTCCCGCGCGGGACGGTTAAACTGAGGGTTTCCCAGCTCAACCGGGCGACTGGGAGAGGTGCCGGAGTGGCCGATCGGGCCGGTTTCGAAAACCGGTGTATGCTTGCGCATACCGTGGGTTCGAATCCCACCCTCTCCGTCGATTCTGAGGCCTGCGAGTCCTAAGTGGGGGACTGGCAGGCCTTTGTGTTTCCGGGAGTGTCCCGGAGAGTCCCGTTTGTGGCGGTGTTTGTGGCGGTTTGTGGCGGCGGGATTCTCCGGAGACCATGCCCATGGCACGCCCAGCCATACCGTGCGTCCGTCGAAACGGCTGTCCTGATCAATGCCCAGACTCGGATGTTGCTGGCAACGCCGCACCGCATCTCGCGAAGTCGGCTCATGTCGCAAATGCGACCAAGCGCACGCCGCGCAGTAGTCGACGACGACCTGCTTCGAGCAAAGACGCGTCGTTCCGCGTCGGCAAGGTCACGGCCTATCTGCGCGGCAAAGTCTGGTATCTCTGCTACTACGAGCATGGTGAACGCCGCCGCCCACGCGTCGGGCCGGAGCGGGCGGTGGCAGAACAACTGGCCGCACAGACGAATGCGCAGCTCGCCATCGCGGCACCGACCCCGTTGAGCTTTGAGCCGCTCGGCATCGCACAACTGCGTGAGCGCTGGCTGCACTACCACGAGCATGTTCGCCGCTCGTCCGTCGCGACCGTGCAGCGCTATCGTACGGCGAGTGCGCATCTGATCGACTTCGTACGCAAGCAGCCGCGCCTGCGGCTGGCATCACACTTCAACGCGGTGCAGGCGGAGGCGTTCGCAGCGTACCTGCGTCAACTGCGGGTGGCACCCAATGGTCATGCCCACACAGCCAAGCGCCCCCTGCGTGCTAAAAGCGTCAAGTTCATCCTGGAAGTCTGTCGGAGTCTGTTCAGCTATGCGGCCCGCCGACCTCTGTGGGTGAGGTCGGCGAGGCGTTCGTTGTCCTCTATGATCAGGACGCGCATGTATCGTCTCCCAGAGGTTGCAGTGCATTACAGGCCCGACAACAAGCCCATGAAGTGCTAGCTGACGGGGATGAACGCGCGAACGCAGTCGGGCAATGTGCCTACTCGGACACGCCCTTGGTCGTATGGACCCCCGCCCGTTGCGCCAACAGCACGAGTTCGGCGAGCGAAGCGGCGTGCATTTTCTCCATCACGCGGCCGCGGTGGATCTTCACCGTCTTCTCGCTGATGTGCCAGCGGTCGGCGATCTGGCGATTGGTGTCGCCGGCGACGACGCGCTCGAGTACCTGGCGTTCACGGTGCGTCAGGGTACGGAGCCGCTCGTCGATTGTTGCTGCTGCGCTGCGGGCTGCGTGCCGGTGCTGGTCTTCGCGCAGGGCGGCGTGGACGGTGTCGAGCAACTGCTGTTCGTTGAAGGGCTTCTCGACGAAGTCGGTGGCGCCGCTTTTCATGGCGCGGACCGTCATGGGCACATCCGCGTGGGCGGTCATGAAGACGATGGGCAGGTAGATATCGCGCTCACGGAGGGCCGTCTGAAGTTCCAGGCCGCTCATGCCGGGCATACGCACATCCAGGAGGATGCAGCCGGCCCAAGTCGGGCGCACCTGTGCAAGAAAGTCTTCGGCCGAGGCAAACAACGTCGTTGGGAGTCCCTGTTCAGAGAGGAACTGTCGGAGGACGCGCCGAATGGAGGGGTCGTCATCGATGATGTAGACGATGGGTTGGGTCTCCACGCCTGGTTTGATCTCCTGTGGGCCTTACGTCTTCGTCGGCAGGACAATTGTGATCGTCGTGCCGCGACCCAATTCGCTGGCAATCTGGATCGTGCCGCCGTGGTCCTCGATAATACCGTGGGCGATGCTCAGTCCCAAGCCTGTACCGCCTTCGCGACTGCGGGTGGTATAGAAGGGATCGAAAGCATGGCGTTTGACTTCGGGCGGCATGCCACGGCCTTCGTCATGGACGGTCAGACGGACCGAGCGCCCCATCAGGGCAGTGCGAATCAGCACCTGCTGACCGGCTTGGCTCGCGTGGGCCGCGTTGGCAATGAGGTTGACCAACACCTGCTCCAGTTCGGTCGCGTCACCAAGGACTACGGGGAGGTCTTCCGCGAGCTCGAGGTGAGTCTGGACGCCGGCGCGTTTCGTCTCGGCCCGGCCGAGCTCCTCGGCAGCGCGAACGACGCTGTTGATGTTCACCGGCTTCCGCTCGGAGGGCTCCTGGCGGGCGAAGCGTTGCACGTTGCGGACGATACGGCCACAGCGCCGCGCGTCCTCAATCAGGTCGGCGAGCATCTGGTCGGTGTTGGGATCGAGCTGGCGTTTACGGAGGAGCTGGGCGGTCATGACGACGGAGGCCAGGGGATTGTTGATTTCGTGGGCAATACCGGCGGCGAGGGTGCCGAGCGAGGTGAGGCGTTCGGTCTGGCGCAGCTTCTCCTCCGCGGCGACCTCGTCGGTGACGTCGATGGAGATGCTGAGGATCTGGTTGGGGACCTCGTCGTCGAGCGGAGAGAACATGACGCTCCAGGTGCGCACCCAGCGCCAGTCGCCGGCGGCGTTCATCATGCGTGCTTGCCAACTGACGGGTCGAAGGCGTCCTGCGCGCTGGACCGCGGCCTTGGCACGCTGGACCTGGGCGACATCATCCGGGTGGAGCGCGTCGAGAAAGGTCTCAAACGGGGAAAACAGGAGCTCTTCATTAGTCTTGCCGAAGAAGGCCGACATCTGCCGGTTGATGAAGGTGTAGTGTTGGTTGTCGACATCGAAGACGCGGATCATGGTCGGGGCGGTATCGCTGATCCTGTCGATGAGCTGATAGCTCTCGCGCAGGGTGCGCTCCGCCCGATCGCGTTCGACGACGCGACCGAGTTGCGTACCGATGCTGGCCATGGCTTCGAGCAGTTCGGGGGAGACGTCCTCGTGCTCAGCGGCGAGAATCTCAAGGACGCCGACGACGCTGGGGCCGACCATCACGGGGAAGGCGGCGATGAGGGTCATGCCGAGATCGCGCGCCAGGCGCGCGCGATGCGGATCCAGGGCGCGCTCGAGGCCGCGGGTCCACTCAGGCTGACCGCTGGCCAATACGCGGCCGGGCAGGCCCTCGCCACGGGGGAAGCGCATCTTCAGCGTAGCCGAACGGAATTCACGGAAGCGGTCGGGAATATCTTCATAGAACGCTTCGGCGGGCACGATGACGTCGGGATGGTTAGGATCGGCGAGGAAAGCGTGTCCGAAGGCCCAGCGGTTGAACTCGCACAACTGGGCGAGTGCGAAGGTGAGGGCTTCCTCGGGGGACTCGGCGAAGTTGGCAGCGGTGGCGACGTCGCGCAGGAGGCGAAGCATGCGCGACTGCGCGCGAACGCGTTCGCCGAGTCGTGAGCTGTGGACGCGGAGGCTGTGGCGGGAGCGGGCATGATCGGTTTGCTCACGACGTTGGGCGTACTGTCGCTGGCGAGCGCGGGCCGCCAGTTTGACGGCGCTGACGATGGTGCGCGTGCTGATCGGGCGCTCAAGAATGAGGATATTCTGGTCGGTGGGTGTTTCAGGCTGGTGCCGCGGGAGTGGTGCGCGGCGCTTGTCGGTCAAGAGCAGTACCGGGAAGTCGGACCAGGCGGCCTGGTCGCGCAAGATGGACCGCAGGCGCTGCACGCCCGCGGGTCCGGCCGCCTCGGCGGAAAGCAGTGCGGCGACGGCGCCGCGTGCGATCTCGTCCGTGAGCTCGGCCATGTTGGCGCAGCGATGAACATTGACATCGGCATTGCGGAGCGCGGCGTACAGGTCCGGCGTGGATTGCCCCGTCGTGCCGAGGAGGAGAAGGATGCGTTGCTCGATGGTCGAATCGGAATGTGACTCGATCATGTCGGTGATCCTGCGGTCATACGCTGGCCGGGTCGCGCCGCGGAGTTGACGTGCTGCGCAGCACGTGCAGTTTATCCGATCAGGGGCGCGCGCGAGGGGAGAAATCGCGCATTATCCACCGTCCCAATACGGGGCGCGTTGGAACGCACTGTGAAGCTGCTGCTCGTAGGCGCGATCGAGCTGCCCCGGATGGTGGTAGGCCGGCGCGGCGACGATCTGTTCACGCGCGACGCCCATGCCGACCCGGGCGTCCTGCCAAGCGACATCGTCTGCCCAGTGGGGCGACACCAGCGTGCATTTGCACGGCAACAAATCGGAGATCTCGACGACGAGATAGCGGATGGTCCAGTTGCCGTTGTCACTCAGGGCGTCGCGAACGCAGCCGAGCTGGCCGTCGCGGCCGGTGACGCAACAGCCGGAGAGGGCGCGGACGCTGTGCAAGTTGGGCGTGTTGTTGTGCGATGTTGTCGCGTGCGCTGCGTGGTGGATGGTGGTTGCCAAATCCGCGGCGGCCGCGCTAGTCGAGCCCCTCGGAAGCTGACGGTAGATTGGCCATGCGTCGTAGGGATCGCCGTTGCCGACGCTGCGGCGCGAAATGGGCACGGTGCCGTTAGTGCCAGGGGCTTCGCGCAACTGGTCGCGGGTGAGGAGGAGGCGGACGAAGCCGTCGACCGCGTCGACGCGTGCAACCGCGATGGGTGAGATGAGTATGCGGCGGCCGGGGAGCCAGGTGCCGGCGTCGACGACGAAGTAGCGCAAGCCCCAGTGCTGGTCGTCAAAGAGGAAGTCGTCGATCGGGCCAATGTGGCCGTCGATGGCGTGTGCTGCGAGGGTACGAAGGTGCGTGAGGCTGTTCATCATTGTGTGTGGTGCGCGGCCTCGTCCGATGCGGGAGGTCCGGGTCAGGAAGATTGGATCGGACTTCAACACAATCTCCACTGCCCCTACGCTGCGCGATTGTCATGGGCGGCGGTGGTTGTTCCTGGGAGTGCGCCTTTGCTGCGGTGCGCGCTCGTCCCCGTCAAGCCGCCGCTCGATAGATGATGCTCGGGCAATCTGACAGGCGGCTGACGCGCGGCTTAATGCTGTGTAATTCGCTGGGCGGGCATGGGCCCAGGCTTCCGGGGGGGGTGGGCGTGAGTGTGCCCTGGGGCTGGCGAGTTGTGCGGGAGAGCGCGGTTTGTCAGGTTGTGTTATTGGAGGTGGTCGTTGATCCACTGCTGACCGGCGGCGAGTGCTTCGGGCAACCTGGCGGGGTCTTTGCCGCCGGCTTGGGCCATGGTGGGTGGGCCGCCGCCGCCGCCTTTGACGATTTTTGCGACGGATTTGACGAGGTCGCCCGCTTTGAGACCGCGTTTGACGAGGTCGTCGGTCATGGCCGCGAGGAGGAGAGCCTTGTCGTCGGTGGCGACGCCGAAGAGGACGGCGGCTGAGCCGGCTTTTTGCTTGATGACGTCGGCGCCCATTTTGAGCTGGTCGAGGGGGACGTCGGGCATTTGGCCGACGACGATGGTGGTGTTGCCGACCTTGGTGGCGGCTTTCAGGAGGTTGTCGACCTCTTGTTTGACGACGGAAGCGGCGTCGGCGGCGTCGGCTTTTTGCTGCTTTTTGACGGTTTTTTGAAGGTCGTTGATGAGGTTGCGCAACTCGTGGCGCTGGCGCAGGGGGATGGTGGCGGACTGGAGCGTGTTTTGGAGTTCGGTGAGGCGGTCGGGGATGCTCTCCGGGGAGGCGTCCTTGAGCTGTCGGGCGCGTGCGAGGAGGGCGTCACCGGTCTCTTCGCTGAGGCGGGCGTTTTCGCCGGTGGTGGCGACGATGCGGCGGATGCCCTTGGCGACGGCTTCTTCCTGGGTGATGACGAAGCGTTCGATGGGACCGGTGGCATTGAGGTGCGTGCCGCCGCAGAATTCGATGGAGTAGTTGCGCCACTCGGGATTATCGGGGTTCGCGGTGAGGTCATCGACCGGAACGCCGATGGACATGACGCGGACGCGGTCGGGGTAACGTTCGCCGAAGACGGCGCGCAGGCCGTTGATCTTGAGGGCTTCGTCCTGGGGGATGGTCTGATAATAGACGGTCAAGTTCTTGTTGATGACGTCGTTGGCGCGGTTTTCGATCTGCTCGATTTCGGTGGGCGTGAGGCTCTTGGGATGGGAGAAGTCGAAGCGCGTCTTTTCGTGGTCGACGAGCGAGCCTTTTTGCTGGACGTGGTCGCCGAGGACCTCGCGGAGGGCCCAGTTGAGGACGTGGGTCCCGGTGTGGTTTTTCATGGTCGCCCGGCGTTTGGTGTCGACGTGCATTTCGACCTGCTGGTCCACGCCGAAGTTGCCCATGACGAGGGTGCCGAAGTGGATGACGGTGTCGCTGATCTGCTGGGTGTCCTCGACGTCGAAGCGGGCATAGGTGCCGCCGATGGTGCCTTTGTCGCCGACCTGGCCGCCGGCCTCGGCGTAGAAGCACGTACGATCGAAGATGATGCCGGCGCGGTCACCGGGGGCGACGGTCTGGCCGGGCTCGGTGAGGACGACGGGGCCGTCGTTGTCGAGACGGACGATGGCGAGGACTTTGGCTTCGAGGGTTTCGGAATCGTATTTGGGCGTTGCGTCCGTTGGGCCGTATGGGGCGACGAGTTCGGGGGCGATGGCGGCGCCGGCGAGGCTGGTGTCCTTACCGCCGGCGCGGGCGCGTTCGCGGGCCTCTTCCATCAGGCGTTCGTATTCGCCGATGTCGACACGGAGGCCCTTCTCCTCGGCCATGACCTGCGTGAGGTCGATAGGAAAGCCGTATGTATCATGCAGCTTGAACGCATCGTCGCCGCGGATTTCCTTGTGGTGACCGTGCGTGGCGCGCTCCGCCGCCTCGTCGAAAAGCCGAATGCCACGATCGAGCGTCGCCTCAAACGACTCCTCCTCCTCACGAATAATCGCCTTCACGTGCCCCGGATCCTTTTTCAACTCCGGGAAGGCATCGCCCATGACGTCGACGACGGTGTCGACCAGGTCGCAGATGAACGGCTTGTGCAGGTCGAGGTATTGCCAGCCGAAGCGGACGCCGCGGCGGAGGATGCGGCGGAGGACGTAGCCGCGGCCTTCGCGGTCGGGGACGGCGCCGTCGGTCAATGCGAATGTCAGGCAGCGCGCGTGGTCCGCAATCACCCGGCACGCTTCGTCCTGCATATTCCCCGCCCGCATCACCGCATAACGCCCACCGGCAACGGCCCCTCCCGAACTTGATCTCTTGATCTCTTGATCTCTCGATCCCGCCCCCCCATACACATGACCCGTCATCTGCTCGATCGCCTGAATGATCGGCACAAACACATCCGTCGCGTAATTGTTGTTGTGGCCCTGGAGGACGCTCGCGACGCGCTCAAAGCCCATGCCCGTGTCCACATGCTTCGCCGGCAGCGGCGAGAGCTTGCCTTCGGCCGAGCGGTTGAACTGAATGAACACCAGGTTCCAGATCTCAATCGCCCGCGCATCGCCAGCGTTGACCAGTGGCCCGCCGGTGAGATCCGGCGTCAGGTCGATATGCACCTCACTGCACGGCCCGCACGGGCCCGTATCCCCCATCTCCCAGAAGTTGTCCTTCTTGTTGCCGGGGTGCACGCGTTCCGGCGGGAGGATCTTCAGCCAGAGCTGCCGCGCCTCATCATCGGGCTCCAGCCCTTCCGACGCGTCGCCCTCGAAATACGTCGCGTGCAGCCGGTTCGGATCGAGCCCCCACACCTTCACCAGCAGCTCCCAGGCCCACTCGATCGCCTCAGCCTTGAAGTAATCGCCGAACGACCAGTTGCCGAGCATCTCGAAGAACGTGTGGTGGTACGTATCGTGCCCGACGTCGTCGAGGTCGTTGTGCTTGCCGCCGGCCCGGATGCACTTCTGTGTATTGGCCACCCGGCGGTCCTTCGGCGTTTCGGTGCCGAGGAAGTACGGCTTGAACTGGTTCATGCCGGCGTTGGTGAACAGCAGGGTCGGATCGTCGTGCGGGACGACCGGCGAGCTCCGCACGAAGGCGTGCCGCTTGCTGCGGAAGAAGTCGATGAATTCCTGGCGGACGGCGGCGGCCTGTTTGGTCACGGCTGGCTTCCGAATATAGGGGGTTTACCGTCACGGACGTCGCGAACAGACTGAAACCGGCATTGTACGAGCGCCCGGCAGATTGTGAAGCGCGGGCGGGCGTACCGCCTTTATCGGTCCGTGCAGGCAGGCGGGCAGGTGTTACGAAGCCTGACTACGGGGATGCGTGGCGTGGTAGACGCCGGCGTGTCGGGCGTCACCAGCGGCGGTGGCGTGCGGGTGCGAGACGGCGCGCGGCTGGGGCGGGAAGCCCGGGGTTGAGGACGCGGTGGGGTCACTGGGGCAGGCGACGGTGCGGGGATATCGGTGGCCGATGCGCATTTTATTAGTGGCTGTCCCTGGTTTGCGCTTGGTTTGCGCTGGCTTGCCAGGTCGTGCCACAGCTCGCCCTGCTCCGGCGCCAGATCCGGGCCCGATTTGATTTCCGGCAGAACCTGGTCGATACTTACCTTGCTGGGCGGCTCGTATACGGCCCGAGCGAGCGGTGCCTCGGCACCCTCCCGGGGTGGCCCTGCGACGTCGCCCAGCCCCTCAATATCAACGTCGTAGATGTTCCGCCCTTCCGGCGTCTCCCGCACCGTCAGCCAGGCCCGTTTCAGCTCGCCGTCATGCCGCACCGGGACGACAAAACGGTGGTTGGCCTGGATGGTGCGCCGCCCGTACCGATCAGGCATCGCCCCCACATGCACCGCCCGCTCCACCAACTTCTCAACTGCTGGGATGGCGTCCAGCCGCTCCGGCTTCCCCCCGATGGCGGCGATGTGTTTCAGGCCCGCTGTAATTAGGGACAGCCACCGGATCCCGGCTACTCTCAAGTCCCTGTATAGCAGCCAGCCGGCCCACGAATACACCGTCCGGCTGCTGGGCGACGACGTCTGCGTAAACGCATTATACCTCTCGACCACCTGCGACACACGCCGACCGAGGTAGTCGTACGTGAACAGCGCCCGCAAACTCCCGTCCGGCGGCTCGGCATCCCCACCCGGCTCGACAGCGATAAGGTGGTTTTCAGCGTTCCAGGTGTATCCGAGCCTGAGCCCATAGCGCGCGTCGGGATGGGGAAGTGGGAGGCGAAGCCAGAATCGACCCCTTCATGGTCGCTGCTTTCGGTAGCGGGTGCAGCGGTGGCCGGCGCAGGGCTGGCGACCGTGTAGCTGTAGTTGATGGGCCGTTCGGCGGGCCGGCGCTGAACGGACTGTAAGGTAAGCGTCAGGCCGGTGTCAGGTGAACCCTGCAAACTCAGAGTATTGCGATTGGGCTGGCCGAGTTGTTGCGCGTAGATGGAACGGACTGATGGTGCTTGCAGATATCCTCTTTGCCGTGGCGACGGCGCTGGTGCTGACGGGGGTTTCGGTGGGTGCACTGCGGCGGGTGGGGCCGTTTCGATCGGTGTGGCCATTCTTCGTGCTGGTGCTGCTCGCCGCATGGCTGGCGGGCATGCTGATTAACGGGCTGATGCCGCTTTCGTGGGCGCTGTACTGGGTGCCGTTCGTGGCTGGGGGGATGATTGTGGCGATTGTACTGGCGGCGATTGCGAATCCGTACGTGAAGCCGCCGGTGCAGGATGAGACAGATGCTGCGTTGCAGCCGGCGGATGAAACGGAGCGACGGCGGAATGCGGCGGTACTGGTGGCGGGGTCGTATTTGTGGTTTGCGGTGCTGGGGATTGTGCTGTTGTTGTTGACGGTGTTTCTGGTGCGTTGAGATGTGGGGGGATAGGGATCGAGGGACTGCGGGGGCCAGGTGCGTTATTGAGCGATATTGGTGACGGACGGGCGACGCAAAGAGCGGGCGTTGCGCGGACACCGGTGAAGGAGCGCTGCGCGGTCCCGTCAGGCGCGGAGGCCAAGGGGAGTGACAAGGCGACGAAGTTACAAGGGTGGGCGGGGACGGGGCGCGATCGGTTACGTGTAACCCGCCGGGAGGATTGGCGGTACGATTGGGGGACGACGGGCCGGGCCGCTGGCGGGGTCAGAGGTGCGGGGTGAGGAGGTCCTTCAGTTTCTTACGGGCCTGGAAGACGTGCCATTTTACGGCTTCGACGCTGAGGCCCATGATTTCGGCGACCTCCTTCTGGGGCATCTGCTCAATGCTGAACAGTACCAGTGCCGTGCGCTGCTGAGAGGGTAGCTGATCGAGGGCGGCGCGGATCTCGCCCTGTAACTCGTCGGCGGCGAGCTGAGCGCCAGGGCGGTCCTCCGAATGCGGCGCGTCGGCGATCTGCTCTTCGCGGGATTGATCTTCGCCGACGAGGCAGTCTTCGAACGAAAGACGCGGGCGGCGGGACCGGCGGAAGTTGAGCGAGAGGTTGGTGACAATGCGGAGCAGCCAGCCGCGGAAACGCGCGGGGTCGTCGAGGCTGTCGAGGCGGCGGTAGGCTTTGACGAAGGCTTCCTGGCAGACTTCGAGGGCGTCGTGCGTGTTGCCGAGGAGTCGGTAGGAGACGGAGACGGCGCGGCGTTGGTACCGCTCGATGAGGATGTCGAACGCGTCGCGGCGCCCGGCGCGGGTGGCGCGGACGAGGTCGGCGTCGGCGGTTGCGGGTGTCGGCACGGGTTGTTGCTGCACATGAGCACCTGGCACGGTGGACACCGCTGACGCGCGGAGGTTGGCGTCTGCTGGCGGTCTCGCTGCAGATTGTGGCCGAGGGTGACACGGGAGGGAAGCGCGGGAGGGCGGAACAGCTTGCGCGCGACGCTGCGGGCGGGGCGTGTTTCTGCCCTGACGACCTTGTTGGAGCGATTATTCGGGGGCGATGGCCAGCGTCCATTGCGTGTTTGAGGCGTGTTCGGTGATCTGGACCGTGGAGTCGGCGACGGCGAGGCTGAACACGTCGGTTCGACCGGGGAAGAGCATGTGGGCGGCGTATTGGCTCGGTGCAGCCAATTTGGACTGCACGTATTGGCGAGTAGCATCGGGGTTGGGGGGGCCGAGGATCCACTCGAAGCGATTGGGGTGTCTGCGGAGGGCGATGGGGCGGATCTCCGTGACGGAATCGGGGGTCTCCGGGTACGCCGCAGCCGTGGGGACGCGGACCTTGGCGACGAGGAAGATGTACCAGTGGTCGGTGTGGATGCGCGGGAAGCCAACGAGGACGCCGAGCGCATCGTACGTGTGTCCGAAGTCGGCACTCGCGTCGAGGGTGGCGAAGCGGAGCAGCGCGGGGCGGTCATCGTGCGTGGCAGCGAGTTGGGGGTAGTGGCGGAGTGGATTCGCGTCGGGGCCGTGTTGGGTGAACCAGGTTTCGCAGTCGGTTTGCCACTGGGTATAGACATCGCTCGTGGCGCAGCCGGTGCTGAGGATGAGGGCCAGAATCATCAGGAAGAGGCGCTCGAGCGGGCCGGTACGTGGACGCGGTCGACGGAGGCTTCGGGAGGCTGGGGTCATTTCTGTGGGTTCCGGTGATGTGGTGCGGCGGGCGACTGCGTGTTGGTCCGTGACGGCTGTGGACTGTTGGCGACGGTCGTGCTGTGGTCGAGCTTGTCGATTTGCAGGGCGCCGAGCAGCTCGGGGCGGTCGGTGGCCTGGGCAAGTGCGGCGGGGGTCGTACCTAGCGCGTCGGCGGCGTAGGCGTCGGCACCGGCGTTGAGCAGCAGCGTGGCGATCGACACGTCACCGAGTGCGATGGCTTCGTGCAGTTGGTGTGCAGCCGAAGTCATCTGTGACATTGACGCCTGCTCCTGCGGCGATCAGGAGCCGTGTGTTTTCACGGTGGCTGGTCCGGACGGCGAGGTGCAGTGGCGTGGTGCCGTAGAGCGCGGCAGCCTGGGGCCAGCCGCCGTGGTGAAGCAGCAATGACACGAGTTGATGGTCGGCGTGTTGCACGGCGACGTGTAGTGGCGTTCGGCGATCGCAGTCGGCGGCATTGGGGTCGGCGCCGGCTTCAAGGAGGAGCGCGGCAATTTGGCGGTGTTGGGCGCGGGTGGCCCAGTGTAATGGTGTGCGGCGCAGGTCGTCGCGGGCGGCGGGTGAGGCGCCGGCCTGGAGCAGCAGATCTGCTGTTTCAGGATTGGCTGCGAGATGTAGCGGGGTAACGCCGCGGATCGTGACTGCATTCGGATTGTCTCCGGCTGCGAGGCGGTGGTGGACTTGTCGCGTATCACCCGTGCGGGCCGCGGCGTGCAGGGCGGTCATACCCTTGAGGGCGAAGGGCTGGTGGGGGTGGGGTGGGGTGTCTGCGGGGTCAACACAAGCGCAAGCGTTGGCAACGCTGACGACGTGTTGCTCGTCGAGGCCGGTATGTCCGTAGGGCTGGCCGTAGTAGGTGGTGAGCTCACGGCGGAGGCGGATGAAATCGTGATCGGACAGAGGAAGGCCGTTCTTGTCGACGTAGAGGGCGCGGAGGGCGCGGCAGCGTTCGCTGATTACGCGGCGGAGCACAGCGGCAGTCAGCGGGTCATACCAGTTTGGATTCAGGGCTTCGTCAAAGTGGGGCGAGAAGAAACGGGTCAGGAAGTCGGAGTCGGGCTCGACGTGTGGATTGAGATGCCAGCGACCTGCGCTCAACCGGAGCATGGGCGGTTGGACTGTGCCCTGCAACTGCACCGGTTCGGTGAGGTTGATGTAGAAGAGCATGCCGACGTAGTTGGCGGCGAGGTCGGCGTTGGAGACGACGCCGGAACTCAGTTTTCCGAGCAGGCCCCACTCGGAATAGAGAAGGTGGTTGCCGGCGCCGACCTGGTAGGCGGCTTGTTCCCGGGCGTCGGGTTCGGGCAAACCGGCATGGAGCGCGCGGCGGTAGGCCACGTAGTAGTTGTAGCCGTGGTGGACGAAGTGGCCGATTTTGTCGGAACTGACGTAGACGCCGTTGATCATGAAGGTGGAGCCGCGCCAGAGCAGGTAGAAGCGGCGGGGGTCGACGGGGAGAAGGGCTTCATCATAGATGGACGGCCTGGCCCGGTGATGCGTGAGCAGGCCGGGGTGGGTGGTCCTGCGCTTGGGGGTGCTGACGAAGCGCTCGACCTCATCGATATAGAAGCCGGCGACGCCGAACTCATTACAGATCATCCGGGCGATGTGGTCGGGGGAGCGCAGGCGCTCGCGGGTGGATGGCGCGTGCCGCGCGCTCTGGATCTGGATGTTCGTCTTGCGAACGGCGCGGGCGATGCGGCGGTGGAAGTCCTGTGTGAAGGCGGGGCCGAGGTTGGCGAATGGTCTGCGCGGGGGAGGTGTGAAGTGGTCGGTTTCGTGGGCGCGAGCGGCAGGCGGCAGGCGCAGGAGAGCCAGCAGCCCGAGGAACACCGCGATCCGTTGGGTGCGTTTGGTCATAATGTCTGGTTCATGGTCTGTGCAGTGACGCCGGCCCGACGGGCACAGCGCGGCCCTGTTTCCGATAATGTCAAGTATATCACACTGCATTTCTGATCGTACGGTTTTGTTGCGCCACGCGGCGTGCTCGAGGTGTGGATGGGGCGGGGGTTGAAGGAGGCGCCACGCGAAAAAAATGGCGAAAAGTTCGTTAGATTCCGCGTGGCACGGCGCTAGTACAGGTGAAGGGACGGCGTGTCCGTCCAGTCGGCCCGGGGTTGTCAGCCGGCTGGGCAGGTATGTTGTGCGCAAGATCTTCTGCCTCCAGCGAACGCGGACGGGTGCCGGGGCTGGCGCTTCGGTCGCGTGAATGTGGGCAGTAACCCTGACCGGCGGATCTGACGCACTGACCTGCCCGGTCGGCTGAATCTTTTCAGGCGACCACCCCCCTACTGGCCGCAGCTTGACACCTAAACTTCTTATTGATAATGACTTAAGGATACGGGTGCGTGACGCACCTGGGTCGCGTCCGGGGCGAATTGTGCAGTCGCCTGGCTTGCCAACGATCTTCCGAGGTGTGGATCGCAGGGCGTGGGCGCGGTCTTGTGGCCGGACCGAGTGCCGGTATGCTGTGCGTCCTCTGTGATCCTCTGAAAGGCGATGCAAGCACGCAGGAGGCCGGCATGCGTGAATCCCCCCCTACCGACCGCGATGTTTCGTCTGGTATGGCCGCAGAAGCCGGGGAGTCGGGTAGCGCGACAGCTCAACGTGTGACGGCGGGGCCATTGCGGCTGGCGCGGACGGCGATTGCGGGAGCGCTGATGGGGATTGCGAACCTGATCCCGGGGGTATCGGGTGGGACGATGGTGCTGGCGATGGGGCTTTATCAGGAGTTCATCGACAGTGTGGCGGATGTGACGGCGTTTCGCTGGGGGTGGCGGCGAGTCGTGTTTCTGGGCGTGCTGCTGTGCTTCGCGGGGGGGGCGATTGTCGGGCTGGCGGGGCTGATTCTGTATTTGTTGTTTCATTTTCCGGTGGCAATGTATGCGTTGTTCATCGGGTTGACGCTGGGCGGGGCGCCAACCCTGGTGCGGTCGTTGCGGCCGATCCGGGCAGATGTCGTGGTGGCGACAGGGGTGGGCCTGGCGTTGATGGTTGGGGTAGTGCTCTTGAAGCATGCGCAGAGCGAGGGTTTTCCGCACAATATGGCGATGGACGTGGTCAGCGGCGTGGTGGGGGCGACGACGATGGTGCTGCCGGGGGTGTCGGGGTCGTACATGCTGCTCGTGCTGGACCAGTACGGGCGGGTCATCGGGGCGGTGAAGGACTTTGATCTGAAGATCATCGTTCCGGTGGGCATCGGTGCCGTCGTCGGCGTCATTGGGCTGGCACACTTGCTAAAGGTGTTGCTGCATCGGGTGCCGCGGGCAACCGTGGGCGTGTTGCTGGGGATTCTGCTGGGGTCGGTGATCGGGCTGTGGCCTTTTGGGCGCGAGCCGGACGTGAAGATTCTGGAGCGGCAAACGGCGGGGGAATTGGTGGCGTTTGCGGAGGCGTGGCGGATCCCGGGTGTAGCGCCAAGTGACGACGTTGAAGCGTTGGCGGCGCAGATTCACGAGCGGTGGGAGGCGCGCGAATTGCGGACGTATCCGGGCGGTGCATATGTGCGCGCGGTGCTGCTGGTGGTAACTGGGTTTGTAACGACGATGCTGCTGTCGCGGAAGCAGGAGGGCAAGAAGTCAGCCGGGGCGGCGTAACGCACGGGTGGTAGGCCTGGTGTGCCAGGCGCATCGGGGATTCAGGCTAACCGTGCCAACGCAGCACGGGTAATGGTGTCTGACCGATAAGGCAGCTTGTGTGTCTTGACGCATGTGGTATGGTGCCTACGTTATCGAACGTAGTGGAATTGGCGCGAGATGGCGGGGGCTGAGCAGTGAGGAGCGTGTGCTGTCGCTGGAATGGAAGCTGGCAGACAAGGCAACGCGCAGATTTCTCGCAAGGTGTGCCGTGGCCTGGTCGATGACCAGTGTTGAGGGGCAGGAGAGTTCGTCTGCTCTTGCTTTTGCGGACCTTGTCTATCTGCACGCGTCCTACGCGACGAGGTGGTTGTGCGTCGCAGAGTAACGCAATCCTTGTTAGTTCTGGCAGCGGTTGGCGCCGTCGGCACCATTTGCCTGTTCACAGTCGGGTTGCGCCGAGGGCATGCGGCCGACGAGGCGATGTATGACGGTGGCATGCCTGAGTTGCCGCGAATCAAGACGTCAATGCCGGCGACGGACAATGGTGCGCCGTCGGCGGCCGGGGCAGCCGGGGATGGAACGGGGGCGTTGCTGACGATCTGTAACAACCTGCCGGGGGTGGTGACGGCAATTACGGAACCGGGCGGTGAGTGTGTGCGGATCCCATGGGGCGCAGGAGTGTACGCGCTGGGCGACGAGCCGGTGCAGGCGATCACGTTGTATTACCACGATGCATATTGGCCGTATGTGTATCAGCTCTGGTGTCCGGGTGATGGGAAGCGGCATACGGTCGAGATGATGGAGTTGTGGCGGGGTGAGGTGCCGGTGGGGTTTCAGTTGCGGCGCGGTCGGCCTGATGGCACCGGGGAGATCATCTGGTTTGATGAGCCGGAGGCGGATCGGCACGCAGGGGTTGGTGGGCCAATCCTGTAGGGTACCTTCCGGCGAATACGCAGGCCGCCGAGTTGCAGACGGGGATTGTCGATCGCGTGCAGGTGCGTCCGGGAACGAGACGTTGGCGGAGGGCGGGCTCGGCGGCTTGTCGCTACACTTGCGTGCGGTCCCACCGGCCGGCTTATCTCGATAGTAGAAACGCGGCGACCCCGCCCGCGGAGAACCGCGAGCGGGGTCGGCACACGAGGGGGGAGGGACAGGTATCGGGGTATTCAATTGCCGAGCAAACGCTCGACATCACTCTCGAAATCGTCGCGCAGCCGCGCCATGGCGCGGGCCTCGAGCTGGCGAATGCGTTCCTTGGACACGCCGAAGCGGTGGCCGATCTGCTCAAGCGTCTCGGGCTGGCCGTGATCGTCGAGGCCGAAACGGCGGCGGAGGATCGAGCATTCGCGGTCGTCCAGCGTGGCGAGCATGCGGTCAACGGTTCCGCGGACGGCGGCGAGTTGATCGCTTTCAGCCTCGTCGGGCTGGACAGAGCCGGCGCTATCGAGCAGTTCTTCCCAGCCGGTCTGATAGCGTTCGCGGTGCTGGTGCTGCTCGGGGATGGAGCGGGCGAAATTCTTCATGATCGCCCAGGACGCGTAGGTGCTGAATTTGAAGCCGCGCATGTAGTCGAACTTCTCGACAGCGCGCATCAGCGAGACGTTGCCATCACTGATGAGCTCGAACAGATCGTGCGTGCCGTTGAGGTGACGCTTGGCAATGCTGACGACCAGCCGCAGGTTGGCCTGCACGATTTCGTTCTTGACGCGGTTGGCCTGTTCGAGCAGATGCTCGACGTGATCGAGCTCCTGGGCCTGGGCCTCGTCGGGCTCGATTTTCTCGAGCAATCTGCTCGCCTGGTACTTGAGATAGTTCATCTTCCGGAACAGATGCGCTTCGCCCGCGCGGGTGAGGAGCGGGGTGCGGAAGAGTTGAGCAAGGTAAGGTGGGAGATCGCCCGGGACGCGCCGTGACGACGTCGACAACTCTTGTCGGAGGGGAGCGGCGGGGGGAGTTCGAAGAATCGCCTCGTCGGCCTCCGGCGCGTCGAATTCCGGGCTCTCCACGTACTCAATCTTCCGGGCCCGCAGGTCGCGGGCGCGCATCTGCGCAATGGTCTTGTAGATCCAGCCGGTGGGCTTCTCGAAACGGCCGGCGAGTTGCCGGATGGTGGCGCCATCGACGTAGGCTTCCCAGACGGCAAGGCGCTGGTCGTTGGCCTCGACATCGAGCGGGGAGCGGTTGAAGAGGCCGCTGCCCGGGTGGGCCTCGTCGTGGTGTTTGAGGATGAGGCGGATCGTCTCGACAGCGCGGCCTGTCTCGGTCGCGATAGTACGCGCGACGGCGTTGACCGTGCGGTGCCCCTCTTCGACGAGGCTGGTGGCGCGTTTGACGACTTCGGCGCGCTCACGCTTGGTGAGCTGTGAGAAGCTGCTGCCGCGTGAAACGAGGTCGATGTTCTGAGCGACGAAGCGCCGCACGCAGCGCTCGGCGAACAGCAGACGGCTGCGACGGTCCTCGGGGTGGCGGAAGCGCCAGCCGGCGAGACCGCGGCGGCGCCAGCGGAAGATGGTCTTGGTGCTCACGTCGAAGCGGTCGGCGAGTTCGTCGACCGTCGAGAGGTGCTCGGACCAATCCTCGAGCGGGAGGGCTGCGTTCTCGCTGAGATCCTCGGCCAGAGTGATGAGATCGGTGACGAGCGCGCCACCTTCGAACAGACGCTGACTGTTGCCGTTTCCGTTGCCGCCGACGGGGCGATAGCCGGTAAGGCCGTGGCAGACGAAATCGAAGGGGTAGCTCTTGTCGGGCTCGATGATTGAGAGTAGGAATTCGATACCGAGGAGTTGGCGTAAGCGCAACCGCTTCGGGCCGCGTTTAAGCTGGTCTGCGAATGCGCGCAGTTGTTGGCTGTTGTACTTGTCCATCTGGCTGCCTCCTGGGCAGGGCCTAATAGCTGATCTGCGGGCGCACACTTTTCACCCGCAGCTCCGCCCGGTCATTATCAACCAGATGGATTATAGGGATGCTCGAACGAATAATGATCAGATTTCGTTCGACCGACCGTAGTTGCTTAACGAAGTACCAAGTTTTTCAGTCTTCCAGTCGCTGTCACAAACGTGCATAAGCGTACTGTATGAATCTGTCGTCATTCTGCCGGCCCCGAGTTGTCCCGTCAAGAGAATTCTTCTCGGAGCGCTCAGGTGCGATTAAGAATCCGTTTTCAGGAACAGATAGTAGAGCCGGCCTTCCGCGGCAGTCGATCCGGCAACCGCTTCCGCTCTACGTCCGATACCGATGTACACGTCGCACCGCCCGGCTGCCCGGATGGCACCGCCGGTGTCCTGGTCGAGTGCGAAGCTGTGGAACGGTTCCTGTACCGTCCGATAAGTGCCGACGCGTGGAAGTGTCGTTACGGCGTACGCGAGGGCGGCGCGAGGGAACACGCTCTTGTCGGTGGCGATGGTCCGATATGGCGTAACGGGTGTGTTCAGACTGCCGTAGGGTCCCCCCTCCTCTGGCTGGAAGAATACGTAGCGACTGTTCTCCCAGGCGTATTGATAGACCTGGTCGGGGTGCTGGGCGAAGTAGGTGCGGAGAGTGCCGAGGGAGACTTCGTCGCGGCGGATGAGACCTTCATCCACCATTCTCTGCCAGATGGGGGTGTATTCGTGACCGTTGTTTCCGGCGTAGCCGAGCTCGTAGATTGTACCGTCGGCCAGGCGGAGGCGTGCGGAGCCCTGGACGGTCACAACGTAGGTCTCGAAGGGCGAGCGGAGCCAGGCGACTTCGAGGCCGTCAAGCAAGCGGCCCTCCTCAATCTGACGGCGCGTGGGATAGGTGGGGTCGATCTGGCCGCTGGGGAGGCGCTGTCCGAGGATGCGGCCGTCCTCGTCCTTCACGAGGTCGGGCGGCAAGCCGTAGAGCGGATAGCGGAACTCGGGGGTGCGCTGGAGGCGGCCGTCAAAGATGGGGCAGTAGTAGCCGGTGAAGAAGACGGTACCGGCATCGTCGCAGCCGACGGACTGGTAGACGTCGAATTGGCGGCGGATAGCGGCATCAAGCTCGTCGGCGCTCGCGGTCTGATCCAACAGTTGCAGGAAACGTTCGAGGGAGGCGATGACGCGGGCGTGGGTGATGTCGCGATAGGGGTAGAAGCGCTCGCTGGAGGGCTTGGCGAGGTAGTGGAGGCTATGGCGGATGGCCTGGCTGAGGCCGGTGCGGTTGTGGAACCCCGGGCGGAAGTCGGGGTAGTCGCTCGGTGGTATCTTGCGGAGGGCGAGCGTGCCGGGGGGTAGAGGTTTGCTGTAGTCCTTCTCATGGACGGGTTGGTAAGGCTCGAGCTGGGGGGCGGGTTGCTCGCAGCCGAGGATGATCACGGTGAGGATGAAGACTGCAGTGCACGTCAGTGCGGTGGTGCGTGCCATTGGAGCGCTCCTGGAATGGTGAGCGAGTTCGCGGATCTGGATGATTGCGGTTGCCAAATACCGGTGCGATTTTGGCGCCTGGTGCGTGGGAGGGCAAGAGGCGACGAAGCTCACTGGGCGGGCGGGTCTCCGGGAGCGACCGGAGGTGCCTGGGCAACCGAATCCGGGGTGTGCTGCTGCGTGTCGTATAACACATAGCTGGTGGAACGGACGCGGTCGAGGAACTCGGCGGTCGCGCTGCGGCCGGCGGGCATGAGGAGTTGCGGCAGGATGGCGAAGACGATGAGCAGAAAGCCGCAGAGGAGGGCCCCCATGCGCGGGGCCTCGCGTTCTGATGCGGGCCAGGCGCCGGCCGGGTCGCTGGGGTAGATCAGGACGGCGGCGATGACGCGGAGGTAGTAGGCGGCGGCCAGGGCGGAGTTGAGCACGGCGATGATGACGAGGGTGATCATCCAGGGCTGGTAGTCACGGATGAGCGAGTCGGCCTGTGACGCGGAAAGTGCACTGCCGAAGAGACTGAGCTTGCCCCAGAAGCCGGGCGTAGGCGGCAAGCCCATGAGCGTGAACATGGCAAGGACGAGTAGCATGGCGGCGCCGGCGTCGCGGCGGATGAGGCCGGCGACGTCACGCAGGGTTTCGCAGGGGCGATCTACCTTGGTGAGAGCGCCCAATACGGCGAATGCGCCGAGGTTGGCGATGCCATAGATGACGACGTAGAAGAGGACGGCCGCGGTGCCGTCACCCATGATGCCGATGCCGCCGAAGCGGTTGACGCCCTGGCCGGCGAGTGGGCCGGCGAGGAGGCCGACGAGCATGTAGCCGGCGTGGGCGATACCGGAATAGCCGAGGAGGCGTTTGATGTTGGTCTGGCGGAGGGCCATCACGTTGCCGACGGTCATGCTGAACGCGGCGATCAGCCAGAGCAACCAGAAGATGATTTCCTGGTTGCCGAAGTTCCACAGGCCGGTCATGGCGACGATCTTGAAGATGGCGACGATGCCGGCGATCTTGGGGACGAAGCCGAGCAGACCGGCGACGGGGCTGGCTGCACCTTGGTATACGTCGGCGATGTAGAAGTGGAGCGGGACGGCGGCGATCTTGAAGAGCAGGCCACCGATGGAGAGGATCAGGCCGATCATGGTCAGGCCGTGGACGAGGGTGCCGGGCTCGTCGAGCGCGGCGGCGACGGCTTCGAGGGTACCGGTCAATGAGGTCGTGCCGGAAACGCCGTAGAGAAAAGCGAAGCCATAGGCCATGACGGCGGCGGACATGGCGCCGAGGTAGAAGTACTTGGTGCCGGCTTCGACCGAGCGGACGTTGGACCGGCTGAGGACGATCATGATGTAGGTGGGGATGCTGGTGAGCTCGAGGGCGAGGAAGAGCAGCAGCAGGTCGTTGGCGGGGGCAACCAGCAGCAAGCCGGTGAGCGAGAAGAGCATCATCGCGAGGAATTCGCCGCGTTCGTCGGCGCGAGCGCTGGTCCAGTTCACGAGGACAAGGATGATGCCGATGGTGAGGGCGGCCTTGCGGACGAAGAGAGTCAGGGAACCGAGGATAACGCCGTTGCCTGAATCACGGGCGACGCTGACCCCGGCACCCCAATCGGGGGCGATGACCAGCAGGGTGGCGATGATGAGGCCGGCGAGGGCGGTCCAACCGGTGAGGCGGCGTACGGCAGCGCTGCCCTGCCCGAGCAGTAGGACGACGCAGCCAGTGATGAGGACCACGAGTTCGGGAAGTAGTGCGGCGATGGAGATGGGAGGCGACAAGTGCATCAGTCGTTTCCTCCCTGTGTTACCACGGAGTCGTCCGCGGGTCGTTGATCGAAGATGTTCGCGGCGAGGGCCATTTGGTGCTGGCTATCGTCGACCGGGGCGTGTAGTTGCTGCGCGTGGGCCACGCGGTCGAGCACCTGGCTTTTCAGGAGCGGGTCGAGCGGGCCGGTGATGATACGCGGGTAAACGCCGAGCAGCACGACGACGATGGCGAGTGGAGTGAGGATGGCGACTTCGCGGCCGTTGAGATCCTGGCTGAGGCCAGCGGTGAGGTCAGGTGTGCCGGGTGGCTCCTTGACGGGGCCGAAGAGCACCTTGCCCGTGGCGTACAGCATGTAGATGGCGCCGAGCAGAATGCCGGTCGCACCCAGTGCACCATACCAGGGGCCGAGCGTGTCGGAATTAAACGCGGCGAAGAGCACCGTGAACTCGCTGACGAAGCCGTTGAGGCCGGGGAGGCCGATGCTCGACAGGACGAACAGGACGAAGAAGAAGGCCATGGCGGGCATTTGCCACGCAAGGCCGCCGATCTGGTCGAGATCGCGGATGTGATAGCGTTCGTAGAGCATGCCGACGACAAGGAACAGCGCGCCGGTACTGATACCGTGATTGATCATGTACAGCACGGAGCCGCTGACGCCGACGGGGGTCAGGGCGAACATGCCGAGCATGCAGAAGCCGAGGTGGGAAACGGAGCTGTAGGCGACGAGTTTCTTGACGTCGCGTTGCACCCAGCAACACAACGCGCCATAGATGATGCCGGCGACGGCGAGGCCGCCCATGAACTCGGCTGCGGCAACGGCACCCTCCGGCACCATCGGCAGGCTGAAGCGCAGGAAACCATAGGTGCCAAGTTTCAGCAGTACGCCGGCGAGCAGCACGCTGCCCGCGGTGGGTGCTTCGGTGTGTGCGAGCGGCAGCCATGTGTGCAGGGGGAAGAATGGCACCTTGATGGCGAAGCCGCTGAAGAAGGCGACGAAGAGGAGGATCTGCTCCTGACGGGCGAGGCCACCCTCGCCCAGCATGAGCGTGGACAAGCGCAGCAGGTCGAAATCGACCACACTCTGGCCATCGATTTGGGCGGCGCGCAATCCGAGATACATGATGCCGGCGAACGTGATGACGCTGCCAACGAAGGTGTAGATGAAGAACTTGTTCGCGGCGAAGCGTCGCTCGGGCCCGCCCCAGATACCGATGAGGAAGTAGAGTGGGACGAGGGTGAATTCGAAGAAGATGTAGAAGAGCAACACGTCGCGGGCGGCGAAAACGCCGAACATGCCGGCGGTGAGGGCGAGCAGCCAGGCGTAGTATTCGCGTTGTCGCTCGCGGATGGCGGTGAAGCTGCATGCGACGGAGAGGGGGACCAGTAGTGCGGTCAATAGGACCAGTGGCATGCTGATGGCGTCGAGGGCGATGTGATAGCGGAGGATGACGCCGTTGACGAGCCCGCCCTCCTCTTCACCCATGACGCGGTCGCCGACAGCGAACCAGGTGCCGCGGGACTCACCGACAAGGCGGGCATCATCGTCGGCGCCGGGCGAACCCCACCAGAGACCGAAGGCGACGACGAGGGTTATGAGTCCGACGGCCAGCGCGATCTGAAAGGCGGCCGCGCGGCGCTGCTCGGGCAGCAGCCACACGATGACCGCCGCGATCAGCGGGAGGAAGATGAGCAGGTTTAGTCCGAACGCCTCCATCAATCTCCGCTCATATCAGGCAACGGGTGTACTTTGCATCAACCGCCAGAGCAGCAGCAATACGATCAGGCCGACAGCCATCCCCAGCGCGTAGCCCTGCAAGGCGCCGCGATGGAGGAAGTGCAAGGCGAAAGCGAGGGCACGCGGAACGGCGGAGGCGACCCAAACGAGGCCGTCAACGCCGCCGCGGTCGGTTCCGAAACAGGCATGTCCGAGGCCGCGCAGCGGTCGGACGAAGATTGCGTTGTAGAGCTCATCGACCCAGTACTTGTTGTGCCACAGGGTGAAGACGGGGCCGAGCAGCCGCCGGTCGGGATCTTCCTCGGGGGCGCCGCCGTACCGCAGCCAGGCGAGGCCGATGCCGGCGAGGGCCACGACGGCGGACACGTAGGCGAGCCAGACGCCGCCCTCGTGCGTGGGGCCGCTGACGATCGAGCTGGCGGCGAGGTATTCGTGGAAGAAGCCGTGCGGTTTGAAGACGGCAAAGATGGACTTGGAGGTGGAGACGAGCCACTCGACGCCGAGATAGCCCGTGAAGATGGCGCCGATCGCGAGCACCCACAGCGGCATGATCATCACCGGGGGCGACTCGTGCGGGTGATCGCCGGCCTCGTCGGGCACGCGCAGCTTGCCGTGGAAGCACAGGAAATACATGCGGAAGGTGTAATACGCGGTGAGGGCCGCGGTGATGAGCATGATGATGCCGACGACCTGGTTGTGCTCCCAGGCGGCGTGGACGATTTCGTCTTTGCTCCAGAAGCCGGCCAGCAGTGGGAAACCGGCAAGGGCGAGGCAGCCGATGAGTGTCAGGATGTGCGTTTTTGGCAGTACGTGGCGCAGGCCGCTGAAACGCCGCAGGTCGATGACGCCGCCCATGGCATGCATGACACTACCGGCACACAGGAACAACAGTGCCTTGAACCAGGCGTGCGTGAAGACGTGGAAGACGGCGCTTTTGGGTGCTGCGCAGCCAAGGGCAACGAACATGAAGGCGAGCTGGCTGATGGTGGAGTACGCGAGGATGCGCTTCATGTCGTACTGGGCCATGGCCATCGTCGCCGTCAGGAACGCGCCGATCACGCCGAGCCACATGACGGCTTGTAGCGCCACCTCAGACTGGCTGAAGAGCGGGCCGCAGCGGGCGATCATGTAGATGCCGGCGGTGACCATCGTGGCGGCGTGGATGAGGGCTGAGACGGGCGTCGGGCCTTCCATCGCATCGGGCAACCAGACGTAGAGCGGGAACTGGGCACTCTTGCCGAGGGCGCCGCACATCAGCAGCAGGCTCACGAGGGTGGCCTGGGAGAAGCCGAAGAACCCGGAGGGGTTGGTGCCGAGGTGATGGGCGTATTTGAAGACCGTCTCGTAGTCCAGCAGGTTCTCGCCGGGCTGGACGTAGGGCCGCAGGAACATATACAGGGCGAAGATGCCGAGGGCGAAGCCGAAGTCGCCGATGCGGTTGACGATGAAGGCCTTCTTGGCGGCGGCGGCGGCTTCGGGTTTGCGGAAGTAGAAGCCGATGAGCAGGTAGCTGCACAGGCCAACCGCTTCCCAGCCGAGGTAGAGCAGGACGAAGTTTCCGGCCATGACAAGCATGGCCATGCTGAAAACGAACAGACCGAGGAAGGCGAAGAAACGCTCGTAACCGGGCTCGGGATGGCCGTGGTGGTCGCGCATGTAGCCGATGGCGTAGATGACGACCATCAGCGAGACGACGGTGAAGAAGAGCAGCATGATGCCGGTGAGACCGTCGAAGTAGAAGTTGACGGCGATCCAGTTGCCGGCCTGCTGGCTCTCGAGGTAGCCAAGGCTGATCCAGTTGTAGATGGTGTGGGTGTAGCCGGGGACTTCGAAGGGCGCGCCGAGGACGTGGGCGGTGTGATCCTGGTCGCCGTGGGCCGGAGCGTGTGAATCGGCACCGTGTTCCTGGAGCGGGAAGGCGGCGGGCTCAGCGTGCGTGGTGTGGACGTCGTCGCCGGTGGGTTCGTGGGTTTCACGGCGTTGATTGATATCGAAGAAGCAGATGACGCCGAGGAGGGCCGAGAGGGCGACGCCGAGGACGACGGGCCAGTGGGCGCGCTCGGGGCGGGTGCGGAAGACGATGGCGAGGCCGGCGAGGATGGCGCCGAGGAGCGGCCAGAGCGGGATGGTGGCATACCAGTCGGTTGCCCGCCAGGCTTCGGTCACCAGAGTTGCCGCTTCAGCCACGATCACGGTCATTCATCCTTGAGCAGGCGCCAGGCGTTGGCGTCGAGGGTTGGACGATGGCGGTAGAGCAGTACGACGAGGGCGAGGCCCAGGGCGGCCTCGGCGGCGGCTACGCCGATGAGAAACAGCGAGAAGACCTGTCCGTCGAAGGAGACCTCGCCGCTGAGGGGGTAACGACCGAAGGCGACGAGCGTCACGATGATGCCCTGGAACATCATTTCGGTGCAGAGGAACATGATGATCAGGTTGCGACGGGTGACGAAGCCGATGAGGCCGAGAACGAACAGGATGGCCCCAAAAGTGAGGTACGCGACGAGCATCAGTCAGCCCCCCCTTCCGGTAGTTGGACGGGTGGGTCGGTGACTTTGCGGCGGGCGATGGCGATGGCGCCGACCATGGCCGCGAGAAGCAGGACGCCGGCGATCTGGATCGCGACGATGTAGTACGTGAGGAGCGGCGTGCCGACGTTCTCGACGGTGCCAGCGGCGTCGCCTATGGGGGCGGGCAACTGGGCGGGGGTGGTCGGCGTGCCGAGGAATCGCAGGGTGAGGATCGTCAAGAGGACGAAGCCGGCGAGGCAGCCGGTGAAGGGCTCGCGGGCTTTGGTATCGTACGGGGCGGGCTTGGCCTGCTGGGCGAGCATGATCACGAAGACGTAGGTGACCAGGATGGCGCCGGCGTAGACGATGAGGAGGGCTGCGGCGAGGAACTCGGCGTCCATTAATAGCAGCGTGGCGCCTACGGCGAGGACGAGCAGGACAAAGTAGAGGGCGCTGTAGACCGGCTTCTTGTGTGTTATGACGCGGACGGCGGCGAAGAGTGCAACGACGACGCAGCCGGCAAGGGTGGGCAGCGGGCTGCTGCCGCCGAAGACATTCAGCAGAAGGGCGACGAGTGATGCGGCTCCGGCGGCGAGGATGACAAGGCCGACCCGACCGACGGTGAGACGGCCGCCGGGCATGGCGAGGAACAGGCCGACGGCTCCGAGGACGAGCACGCCCAAGAGAAGCAGGCCGGTTTCCGGTTGCGCCAAGACCCCTTGCATGCCGTTGGGTTCCACTCGCTTTCTGCGTGGGTGGTCGCGGGGCGACGCAGCCCCGGGAGCGCACCAACCGCTCCTCTCTTCACTCCGTCGAGACGTGTCGGATCCGCAACGCCGACGGAGAGACGCTTTTACTCGATCGTGGCCACGTTGACTAGACCTTGCGCGGCGCGTTTGGACGAGCCACGTCGGTGCTTTGGCCGCCAGTCAGGCCGTAGTCGGTGACGGGCGGATTGCGGCGTGGCTTGAAGTCCTTGGTTTCCTCGTAGACCTGGAGGAGTTTCTCCTTGTCGAAGATCATTTCCTCGCGGGTTGTGCCGACGAGCTCGTAATGGGGCGTCAGTTCGATGGCGTCGACGGGGCAGGCTTCCTCGCACATGCCGCAGTAGATGCAACGCAGCTCGTCGATGTCGAACTTGACGGGATATTTCTCGCGGTCGGGCCAGGGCGATTCGCCGGCCTCGATGTGGATGCAGTGGGCCGGGCAGGCGGTACTGCACATAAAGCAGGCGACGCAGGCGACGCGGCCGTCGGGGTCTTTGTTGAGGCGGTGGACGCCACGGTAGTTGTCAACGCGGAACGGGCGTTTTTCTTCGGGGTAGGCGGAGACGACCTCGTTGCGGCGTTTGGTGTTGAACATGTGCCGCAGCGTGGTCTTCATGCCGTCGAGGATTTGCGGCAGGTAGAGCCGCTCGGCGGCGGTGAGCTCGGGTTCCTTGAGGACAATCACGTCTTCGTCACGCATATTCAGACACCTTCCGAAGCAGGCGACTTCGTTGTGCTCGGCTCTGTTGACTGAGAATCGACGACTGGCCCGGCACTTGCTGCTGCCGAGCCACCCGGCCGTATACCTCCTATGTCGTTCGTACGTTGACATCTGGCAGACTGATCTGGCGGCCGGTGACCGGGGCCCTGGAGCGGGCGGCGACGGCCAGCATGATTCCGAGGATTACGAGATTAAGCAGTAAGGCCGCCCACCAGGTACGCTGCATGTTGAACGCGACCAGGACGGCGATGCCGGCGACAAACACGACGCCGACGGGGATCAACGATTGCCAGGCGATGGACATCAACTGGTCGAAGCGGAAGCGTGGCAGCGTCCAGCGAATCCACATGAACAGGAAGATCATGACGACGACCTTCGTGACGTAGACGCCGAGCTTGATCAGCATGGCGATCCAGGAGGTTGTCTCCGGGCCGCCAGTGAGACCCCATAGATGCCAGCCGCCGAAGAAGACGGCGACGACCAGGGCGGAGCCGGTGATCATGTGGGCGTACTCGGCGAGGAAGAACATGGCGAACTTCATGGAGCTGTATTCGGTGTGGAAACCGCCGACGAGCTCCTGCTCGGCTTCGGCGAGGTCGAAGGGGGCGCGGTTGGTTTCGGCGAAGGCACTGACCAGCAGCAGGAAGAATGGGACGGGGTAGATGAAGACGTACCAGACGCCGGTAGTGGCCTGGTGCGCAACCATCTCCTCGAGGCGGAGTGTGCCGGCAACAAGGAACATGCAGACGAGGGCGAGGCCCATGGGCAGTTCGTAGCTGATCATCTGGGCGCTGGCGCGCATGCCGCCGTAGAAGGAGTATTTGTTGTTGCTGGCGTAGCCGGCGAGGACGATGCCGTAGACGCCGATGGAGCCGATGGCGAGGAGGTAGAGGGCGCCGACATTGAGGCTGAGCATCTGCGTTGACACTGTTGCCCCTGCTTCCATCCAGGGCCAATGGACATCACCGGCCCAGGGGATGATGGCGAAGCCGACGAGGGCGGTGATCATGGCGATGGCGGGTGCGAGGAAGAAGAGGGGTTTGTCGACGTTATTGGGAGTGATGTCTTCCTTGAGGAAGAACTTGAGGCCGTCGGCGATGGGCTGGAGCAGGCCCCAGAAACCCACGCGGTTGGGGCCTTTGCGGTCCTGGGCGAAGCCGGCGATTTTGCGTTCGGCCAGGATGCAGACGGCGGTGGCGTTGAGGATATTGAACAGGACGAAGAAGCCGAAGGCGATCGGGAACCAGACGGGGTCGGAGAGGATCCAGCGGTAGTAGGGGAAGAGCAAGACCAGCAAGGCGATAAGCGGAGCGGTGAGCACCAGGCCCGCCACGATGAGCACGAGCGGGTTGCGCAGCGTGTTCTCGACTTTCTCGACTGCTTTATCAGCGAATATGGCTCTCATCGCTGTGACATCTCCGCGCCCGTTCTAATGGGCGTGTTTGGGCAAGTCCCTGGGTACAAAGACGCTGGCGAAATCGGGTAGTTGCGCGGCCATCTGCTCACGAACTTTGCGTGAAAGAAAGAGGCCGGTGTCGCCGACGAGCTCGTAAAAAAGCTGGCCTTCTGCTTTTACACCTTCGAGTGGCTTGAGGGCGCGTTCGAAGGGCTGGATCAGGCCGTCGCAGTTCATGAAGGTACCTTCGCGCTCGACCCAGGTGGCCGCCGGCAGTTGCATGGCGGCGTGGGCGTCGAGGGCGGAGGGGAAGAGGTCGTGAACGACGAGGAAGTCGACCTTCTCCAACGCGCGGGCCGCATCGTCGCCGATCCACTCTTCGGGATAGCCGCCGGTGAGGTAGACGGCCTTGAATCGGCCTTCGACCGCCTGGCCAAGGAAGTCCTTCCACGTTGCCTGCGGGCCGCCGAAGTGTTTGATGATGGTCTCGATGCCGCGGCGGTTGGGGCATTTTTCGGCTTTGATGACGAAGTCGCCGGGGAAGTTCTGATCGGTGCCGGTAGTGGGCACGTAGCCGGCGACGAGCGTCGCCTGGGGGGCGACGTCGCGAATGAAGCGGGCGAGTAGCCAGGCTTCTTCGCAGCTCAGCATGGGACTGAGGACCGCGGCGACCGCGGTGCCATTGTCGGCCTCGGCGTAGCGGGAGAATTCGTGGCGGAGGCGCTGGGGGACGGCTTCCCACTGGATCGGGGCTAGGTCGTTGCCGTCGCGAATGCGGGGATGATTCAGGCGGTCGGGGCGGGCGACGTATTTGAAGTCGAAGCGGGCTTCGTCGCTGATCCACCACTGGTTGACCTTTTCGTTGTAGCGGGGGCGGATGCGATGCAGGCCTTCGACGTTGTAGTCGACCCAGATGGTCTGGCCCTGGCTGTCGACCGGGCTGACGGATTTGGCGGACTTGAGCAACCAGACACGCTGCTTGAAGAGGAATTCCTTGTTGAGGAGGGCGCCGACGGGGCACAGGTCGACCACGTTGCCCTGGAGCGGGTTGGCAAGCGGCTCGCCGGGGAAGACGTCGATTTCGCCGCGGCTGCCGCGATTGACGACGCGGAGCTCGCCCGCGCCGGCGATTTCGTCGCAGAAGCGGACGCAGCGGGAGCAGAGGACGCAGCGGTCCTGGTACAGGAGTGTGTGGGGACCGATGTCTTTCTTGGGGTTCTTGGTCTTGTCCTCGACCATGCGGGAGCTGGCGTTGCCGTAGTCCTCGGCGTAGTCCTGGAGATAGCATTCGCCGGCCTTGTCGCAGACCGGGCAGTCGAGGGGGTGATTGAGGAGGTAGTACTCCATGACGTGCCGCGTGTTTTCGCGGACGGCGGCGGACTGGAAGCGCACCTCCATGCCGTCCTTGACGGGGGTCTGGCAGGACGGGAAGAGCTTGGGGGCCCAGTCCAGCTCCTTGGTCTTGGGGTGCGGCATTTTCATTTCCATCAGGCACAGGCGGCAGCTTGCTACCACGGAAAGGCCGGGGTGGTAGCAGTAGTGCGGGATGTCCATGCCCGCTTCGAGCGCGGCCTGAAGGACCGGGATGCCTTCCCGGCACTCGATTTCCTGACCATCGATGATCATCTTCGGCATACTGCCCTGCCCTATCACTGGGTCGCACCTGCTCGGCAATGTACGACGTTAAATCGGCATCTTGCGGTATTCCTCGGGACGACGGTAGAACGTGCCGCTCAGATAGTTCTCGGCCCGGCCCAGCTCGATCGGCAAGTCGTAGGCGGCCGGGTTGATTTCCTTGATGTAGCGTTCGGCGGCGCCTGGTTCCTGCGCGGCGATGTGCTGTTCGAACTCGCGGCGGAATTTCTCGACGATCATGCGCACCGGCCAACCGGCGCCGTCGGAGAGGCCGCAGATGTTCATGCCGGGCATCATACCCATGTTGTTACCGACTTCGATCAGGATGTCGAGGTCGACGTTGCGGCCGGCGCCGGCCCGGATGCGCTGGGCCATTTTGTACATCCACGACGTGCCCTCGCGGCAGTGGGTGCACTGGCCGCAGGACTCCATGGAGTAGAAGCGCGCGACGTTGACGAGAACGTCGCGCATGTCCGTATCTTCGTTAACGACGACGGCCGCGGCGGTACCGAGGCCGAGGAGGCCGTAATGGCGCACGTCGTCAAAATCGAGGAGGCAGTCGAGTTCGTCGTAGTCCTGGCGGGGATCGATGCCGCCATCGGGGTGCTTCGGGAACAAATCGCCGCGGAGGACGCCCATGGAGAGGCCACCGGGGAATACGGCTTTGACCTTCTTGCCACCCGGCATGCCCTGGGCGAAGTCCTGGCCGTAGATGAGTTCGCGCAGCGGCAAACCGAGCGGGGCCTCGTAGCAGCCGGGGCGGTTCACCGGGCCGCTGATGCAGTACATCTTGGGGCCCTTGCTGTTACCCGTGCCGATGCTGTTCCACCAGTCGAGGCCGCGGCGCAGGATGTGCGGGAGGCAGGCGAGGGTCTCGACGTTGTTGACCACGGTTGGCTTGTGGAAAGCGCCCTCGACGGCAGGAAACGGTGGCTTGATGCGGGGCCAGCCGCGCTTGCCTTCGAGGCTTTCGATGAGGCCGGTTTCCTCGCCGCAGATGTAGGCCCCGGCACCGCGGTGGATATACACGTCGAGCGAATAGCCGGAGCCGAGGATGTTCTGCCCGAAGTAGCCGGCGGCGTAGGCTTCGTCGACGGCTTTCTGGAGGACGTGGAACTGCTCGGTGAACTCGCCGCGCATATAGATGTAGGCGATGGTGGTTTTGGTGGCGTAACCCGCGATGAGGATGCCCTCGAGGAGCATATGCGGGTCGGTTTCCATGGTGATGCGGTTGCAGAAGGTGGGCGGCTCGGACTCGTCGGCATTGACGCAGAGGTAGGTGATCTCGCGGTCCTTGGGAAGGAAGCTCCATTTGACGCCGGCGGGGAAACCGGCGCCGCCGCGTCCGCGGAGATTGGCTTGCTTGACGAGGTCGACGAGCTCGTCGGGGGTCATTTTGAGGGCTTTGGCGGCGCCCTCGTATCCGCCGGCGGATTTGTAGACGTCGAGGGACGTGCTGTTGGGCACGTCGACGTGTTGCATGAGTATTTTCTCGAACGGCATGGCGGATTCGCCTCGTTATTTCGCGTCGCGCTCCGGGGCGTCGTAGAGATCACTGCGGGGCATTTCGAGCTTGTCGTTATCCGGATCGTTCAAGATGCGGTCGAGATCCTCGACCTTGACGCACTTGTGCATCTTCTCATTGATCTGCATGCAGGGTGCGTGGTCGCACGCCGCCAGACATTCCTCGGTCATGAAAGACCATTCGCCATCCGGCGTGGTCTCGTGGTCGCCGATGCCGAGTTTCTGCTGGATGGCCTCCTGGACTTCCCTGCCGCCCATGAGTTCGCATGTGAGCGAGCGGCAGAGCACAATCGTCTTGCGGCCCTTGGGGTGTGTCCAGAAGTGCGTGTAGAAGCTGACGACGTCCAGGACGGCGGACGGCGGGACCTTGAGCAACTCAGCGATGTCACGCATGGCGCGGAGCGAAACGTAGCCGATGGCGTCCTGCGCCACGTGGAGGGCGGGGATCATGACGGCCTTCTTGGTCGGATAGCGCGGGAAGAAAGAGCGGATCTTCTCCTTGACCGCGTCGCTGAGGCCGGGGCCGAGGTCCTGCTCCCCCACTGTCTGCCGATCGATCGTTCGCCAACTCACCGCGTTGCTCCGTTATCGTTCAACTTTCCTGCACTCCACTGCCTGGTTCACCGATCCAGTTCGGCCGCGATGACGTTTACGCTGTTCAGGATGGCGGGGATGTCGCTGATCTGGTGGCCGACGACCAGTTGCGGGAAAACCTGGTAATTGATGAAGCTCGGGGGCCGGGTGCGGGCTCGCCAGGCCTCGTTGCCGCCATCGCTGACCACGTAGTAGCCCAACTCGCCGTTGGCAGTTTCCTGAGCACCATAGGCCTCCCCGATGGGTGGTTCGAGACCGCGATTGGTCATGACCTTCTCAAAATGGTGAATGACACCCTCGATGGAGAAGTAGATTTCGCGTTTGTCGGGCAGGACGACCTTCTCGTCAGCCAGCGCGTTGATGGGGCCGGCCGGTAGCATGTCGCAGAGCTGCTCGAGGATCTTGCATGACTGGCGAATTTCTTCCATGCGCACCAGGAAGCGGCTGAATACGTCGCCGCCGTAGGCAATGGGGACCTTGAACTGCACCGCCGGGGCACCGTTGCCGTCCCAGTTGTCGGCGTAACACAGGTAGGGCTCGTCCTTGCGGAGGTCGCGGCGGACGCCGCTGGCGCGGGCAAGGGGTCCGGTGAGGGACCAGTTGATGGCGTCGTCGTGGGAGATGACGCCGATGCCCTTGGTGCGTTCGATGAAGATGCGGTTTCGCAGCAGCAATGACTCGACGTCGCGCAGCGCAGGCGGGATGCGATTGTGGATGAGGTCGCGGATGCCATCGGTCCAGTCGCGCGGGGGGTCCTGGGCGAGGCCGCCCACGCGGGTATAACTGGGGTGGAAGCGGGAACCGCTGATGTCTTCGACGATGTCGTAGATGAGCTCGCGCTCATTGAAGCCGTAGAGAAAGGCAGTCAGGCCGCCGAGGTCGAGGCCGCTGACGCCGACGTTGAGCAGGTGGTCCTGGAGGCGGCCGAGCTCGGCGAGGATGGTGCGAATGACCTTGCAGCGGGGGGTGAGCTCGATGCCGAAGAGCTTCTCGACGGCGGCGTGCCAGGCGAGGTCGTTGGAGATCGGGCAGACGTAGTTCATCCGCTCGACGACGACGACGTACTGGTTCCAGTTGAGGTGTTCGCCGAGCTTTTCGAAGCCGCTGTGAAGGAAACCGATGTCGGGGACGCAGTTGATAATGCGTTCGCCTTCGAGTTCGAGGACGAGGCGGAGCGTGGTATGGGTGCAGGGGTGCTGGGGCCCGAAGTTGAGTGTCCAGCGCTCCTCGGAGCCGGGCTCGCGCTCGACGGTGGTCGGCTTCATCAGGTCGTAAGAAACCGGCATGGTTGACAGCTCCGGATCAGGCGGTGTCCCGCGTCACGACTTCGAAGTCCTCGCGCTCACCTTTGCCGTGAAGCGGATAGTCCTTGCGAAGCGGGTAATCAACAAAATTCTGCGGCATCAGGATGCGGCGCAGGTCCGGGTGGCCGCTGAAACGGATGCCGAACATGTCGTAGACCTCGCGCTCGGGCCATTCGGCGCCGCGCCAGATGGACGTCACGGACGGCACTTCGGGGTCGGGATCGTTGACGAAGACCTTGACCCAGAGGCGGTGATTCAGCGGGAGGCTCAGCAGGCTGTAAATGACGGCGAAGCGATCTTCGGCGTCGGGGTAGTTCAGATAGTCGACGCCGGCAAGGTCAGCGAGCTGATTGAAGTGGCAGCGCTCGTCGTGAAACAGGAATCGCATCACCTCGGTAAGTGCTTCGGGCGGGATGCGAACCCAGAGTTGATCAGATGCGCGGCCGTCGAGGTAGGTGACGAGCGGGCGCGCCGTGATCTTCAGGCTGGGAAAGTGCTCCTGTAGGGCGGCAATGGCATCGGTCGTTGCCATGTTGCACTGTCTCCTGCGGCAGGTCGGGCCTGCGGGCGAGTCGTTACGTGCTGCGACTCGCGACGGCGTTAGCTGGTGCTGGCTCCGAAGCCATCACCAAGTTCCAGTCGATTGTCGCGCGGCGGTTGGATGGCGATGCGCAGGCCGCGCCCACGCTGCGCGCTCGTCTTGACCCCGTCCTCCGCCACGATGCGTTGAATGCTGATGATCCCTTCGAGAAGTGTTTCGGGCCGCGGCGGGCAACCGGGCACGTACACGTCAACGGGGAGGAACTGATCGATACCCTGGACGACGGCGTAGGTGTCGAAAACGCCGCCGGTGGACGCACAGGCGCCCATGGAAATCACCCACTTGGGCTCGGTCATTTGCACGTAGATTTTCTGGAGCACGGGCATCATCTTCATGACGACGCGGCCGGCGCAGATGAGCAGATCGCACTGGCGCGGGGTGAAACGCATGGCTTCGGAGCCGAAACGTGAGACGTCGTAGCGGCTGGCGCCGGTGGCCATGAGCTCGATGCCACAACAGGCGGTGCCGAAGGGCATGGGCCAGAGGCTGTTGCGGCGGATCCAGTTGATGCCGTGCTTCTTGATGCCGTCAATGGCATGGTCAAGGCGGGTCGCGGTGAATTCCGCGCCGCCGGGGTTGGCACTGCCGATCTCGATGCGTTGTTTCAGTTCCACTTGAATACACCTCGTCGCCATTCGTAGATGAAACCAACCAGCAGCAGTGCGAAGAAGATCCCGATGGCACCGAACATGTACATGGGGCCGTAGCCGGCGGCGGCGAGGGTCTGGGCCCATTCAGCGTGCTGCTCCCCGGCTTCCGCGTGCAGGCGGGGGAAGAGCACGGCCCAGGGGTAGAGGAAGACGACCTCGACGTCGAAGATCAGGAAAAGGACGGCAATGAGGTAAAAATGGACCCCGAATCGCCGACGGGCGTCGGTGAAGGGCTCCATGCCGGATTCGTACGTGTCGTGCTTTTGCGGGCCGACGCGTTTGGGTCCGATGAGATGCGTCGCAACCAGGATGCCGACCGCAACGCCGGCGGCCGCCAGCCACAGAAGGCCGATGGCGAAGTAGCTGGCCTGGCCGAGGATCGGTTGTACTGCTGCCAAATCCATCATGCTGTCCTGAGTCTATTCCGCGGCGAAAACACCCGCAACCATGGGTGGAAAACGCGGCAATATATCCGAAGCGGTTGAAATGTGCACGCCGGCCCCGGTGGGGGGAGCTGAGATTCGGGAATCGATTAGCTCAGGGGGGTGGTTTCGTTGGATTCTTCGGTGAGGCGGAGGAAGATGTCTTCGAGGCGGCCGTCCATGGCGACCTGGGTGCGCAGCTCGGCGAGGGTCCCGAGCGCGATCAGGCGGCTGTGGTGCACGATGCCGATGCGGTCAGCGACCTGCTCGGCGACGTCGAGGGTGTGGGTGCTCATGAAGACGGTGCCACCGGCGTCGGCGAGCTCACGGAACGTATCCTTGATGACACGGGCGGTGCGGGGGTCGAGGCCGACCATTGGTTCGTCGACGATCAGGACGCGGGGGGCGTGGATGAGTGCCGCGGCGAGGGCGACCTTCTGCTTCATGCCGTGGCTGTAGGTTTCGCAAAGCTGATCCAGGAAGCCGTCCATGGTCAGGCGTTGATGTAGCTCGGTGCGGCGTTCGTCGGCCAGGTCGCGCGGCACGCCGTACATCTCGCGGGTGAACTCGATGAACTCGCGGCCGGTAAGCTTGTCGTAGACGAAGGGCTGGTCGGGGACGTAGGCGATATGTTGTTTGGCGGCTACGGCGTCGGTCCGCATGGGGTGACCGCAGATATGGATGGCACCGGCGTCGGGACGGAGGAGGCCGGTGGTCATCTTCAGGGTGGTGGTCTTACCGGCGCCGTTGGGCCCGAGGAAGGCGAAGACCTCGCCGGACATCAGGGTGAGAGAGAGGTTGTCGACGGCAGTCTTGCGGCCGAAGGTCTTGGTGACGGCGTCGATCTGGACGGTGATGTCCCGGTCGGCGGAGGGCGGCTCGTTTTCCAGCGGCGGGATATCAGTCAAGGTTGGGGTTCTCCTGCGAGGAGCGGGCATCTCTCTGGAGCGTCGGTACGGATCTTACCACTTCATTCCGCAGATCGGGATCGTAGGGTTCGTCGACGAGCACAAGCCGGCCGAGGAGCGGCAGGACGACTTCCTGGCGGAGGACGGTACCGTCGTCGGCAACCCAGGCGCGGGCGCCGCCGCCCTCGACAACGTAGGTTGAGACGAGCTGGCCGTGATGCTCGATCGTCTCGCGGTCGATGACCTCGATGCGGACGGGCTCGAGGTTGAGACCGGTGGATTCGAGGCCGGGTATGATCTGGGTCAGGGGGTTGACGATGTCGAGTTCCCAGGAGCGACCGACGTAGAGGTCGGGCAGTCGATTGAAGGGGCGGATGGCGTCGCCGAGGACGGCTGGGGCCTGGGAATCGAGGACGACGTAGCCGCGTTCGGTGCCGACCTGCCATTGGCAGGGGAATTCGCCGGAGGGCATGGCCTCGCCGCGCAGGGAGATGGGTACGCCGAGGCCGTGCATGTGAAACTGGACCTCGTCGATATGGGTATCGGACTCCCGATAATTGAGTTCGGTGCGGATGAGGACGCGTGGTGTCCGGACGCCGCCGGGCATATAGATGGGTTCAAGGACGGTTTCGGTGGTGATGATGACGAAGCTGCCGGCGCCGGTTTTTCGGCTGTGGGTGAAGCTGTGCCCCATGTTTCGACCGTCGGCGTGGTAGATGCCCACCTGGGTGAAGCGTTGCTCGCCGGCCTGAAGCGTTTCGGTGGTGATGGGTGGATCACCGACGAACCAGTTGGGGACGATGTCGCGCCAGACGACGGCTCCCGTGGCGAGGAGCATGGCGAGAATGGACAGAATGCCGATCCAGCGGTTGAGCATCACTATATAGTACGAACCCGCTACGAGTTCCCCACAGGAATCGACACAGGAAACTCAGCTCTTTTCAAGGCACGCCGTCATGGGTCGGCTGTGCGACGCGGATCAAAGCGCTACGGCGTGGTACGGTTTATACGCTGTTTCAGTCTGTTGCAAAACCGTGAAACGTGCGCGCGGGGCACTTGACCGGTGCGCGTGGTTGTCCGATTATTCCCGGCGTTCGGACTTCAAGCCAGGAGCGATCGATTAGCGACAATATCTTTCCAAGGTGGACCAACAAGCTGCGGGCGCTGGTGCTGGTAATCCTGCTGATCGCGCCGGCCTACGTCGTATTGCTGGTCGCCTACGGGGCATCGACTGAGGCCACGGATGTCGGCTATGCACCGGTGCAGCCGATTCCCTACAGCCATGCGTTGCATGCCGGGGAGCTGGGGATTGACTGTCTGTATTGTCACACTTCGGTTGACGAGGGTGCCCACGCCAATATTCCGGCGACACGGACGTGCATCAATTGCCACAGCACCGGCAGCGGCATTCGCCGCGAAAGCGCGAAGCTGACGCTGCTGCATGAGGCATTCTACGGGTCGGAGCAGCGTGAAGCGGGTTTTCCGATTCCGTGGGTGCGGGTGCATGACCTGCCGGACTACGCGTATTTCAACCACAGTGCGCACGTGGAACGCGGCGTGGGCTGTGTGGCGTGTCACGGCCGAATCGACCGCATGGAAGTTGTGTATCAGGCCGAGCCGCTGAGCATGAGTTGGTGCCTGGAATGTCATCGCGATCCAGGACCGCGGCTGCGGCCGTTGGATCAGATCACGAACACGACGTGGCAGCCGCCGCCGGGGGAGGATGGTATCGCGCTGGGGCAGCGACTGATGGAGGCCTACGGGATCCGAGACGAGCAGTACATGCAAAACTGCTCGCTGTGTCACCGCTGACCTGCCGGGAAGGGAACCGTTTGAGCGACTTGGATCAACACAACGCGAGTGACGCAGCGGGGTCGCCGGCTTCCGGGAGCCCCCCCCTGCCGCCGCGGACGGCCGGCGGCGCGACGGCACAGGACGCGTCGATGGGTGCTGTGCAAGCAGCATTGCCGGGTCCGGCTACGGATGGCTGGTGGCGGAGCCTGGAGGAACTGGCGGGTGCGGACGAGTTTCGGCAGTTTCTCGAGAGTGAGTTTCCGAATCTGCCGCCAATGTTTCGGGAGGGGCCGTCCCGCCGGCAGATGCTGAAACTGATGGGTGCGTCGGCGGCGTTGGCGGGCTTGGCTGGCTGTCGCTGGCCGCGCGAGCACATCGTGCCGGCAACGGTGCAGCCGTACGACCGGGCTCCTGGTGAGACGGTGCAGTTTGCGACGGCGCTGGAGCGCAACGGTGTTGCAACAGGTGTTCTGGCAACGAGTTACAACGGGCGGCCCATCAAGATTGAGGGCAATGACCAGCATCCGTTCAGCCGCGGACGCAGTAATCACTGGCAGCAGGCGGCGGTGTTGAGCCTGTACGACCCGGATCGGAGCACGGGGCCGGTGCGGCGGCCGAAAGACTTGAATCCGCGTCGACGGTGGGAAGAGTTCGAAGCGTTCGCACGGCAACATTTCGGCGAGTTGCGGGAAACGCAGGGGACCGGGTTGGCGGTGCTGAGTACGGCGTCGGATTCGCCGAGCCTGCGGGATATGCAGGCCCGCTTTGCGCGGGTTTTCCCGAAGGTGATGTGGTGTGAGTACGAAGCCGTTGGGCGGGAAAACGAGATCGAGGGCACGCGTCAGGCGTTCGGGACACCGATGCGACCGCTGATCGACCTCGACCACGCCGAGGTCATCGTTTGCCTCGATTGCGATCTTCTGGTGCAGCATCCGGCGGGGCTGCGATATGCAAGTGAGTTTGCCCAGGGACGTCGAGCCGAACACGGGAGGATGAATCGGCTGTGGGCATTCGAGAGCAACCTCTCGGTAACGGGCTCGGTCGCGGATCATCGCCATGCGGTGCGGTCTGGCGACATCGCCCCCCTGCTTGCCGCACTCGGGCACGAGTTGGGGGCGGGAGCGGCACCGGCGCATCCGGCACATGTGCCGGCCGAGGTTGTGAAGCGGCTGGCGGAAGATCTGGCGGCACACCGGGGACATGGAGCGCTCGCGGCGGGTCCAGCTCAGCCGCCGGAAGTGCATGCGCTGGTGGCGTGGCTGAATGAGAGACTGGGCAATGCCGGTCATACGGTGCAGTACGTCGCGGAGCCGGCGCGTGGGGTGTCGATCGAGAAGCTGATCGAACGGGTGGATGAGATCGAGACGCTGGTGGTCCTGGATGGCAATCCTGTTTACGAGTTGCAGTCGGCGAAGGGCTTTGTCACGGCGTACGAGAAGATCCCGACGACCATTCACCTGAGCCTGTATGACAATGAGACCTCGCGCGTCAGCAAGTGGCATGTGCCGCAGGCGCATCCGTTGGAGACGTGGGGTGACGGTCGGGCGTGGGACGGCACGATCACGCTTGTGCAGCCGTTGATCGCGCCGCTGTATGAAGGGCGGACGGCATGCGAACTGCTGGCGCTCGTCAGTGGGGATGATGTGCGCTCGGCCTACGAGATCACGCGGCGGGCGTTTCGGGAGTATGCGCCGGGGCCGATTACCGATTTTGATGCGGCGTGGAAGGCGGCGCTACATGCGGGTTTGATTGAGAATACGGCGTGGCCGACGCTGAAGCCGCAGGTCAAGGGGCGGCCGACAGTGCCGCCGCACGAGCATGCCGACGGATACGAGTTGGTATTCAGCGCGGACCACAGCGTTTACGACGGGCGGTATGCAAATAACGGGTGGTTGCAGGAGTGGCCGGACCCGATTACGAAGCTGACGTGGGATAACGCCGCCCTGCTGTCGCCGACGGACGCGCAGCGGCTGGGACTTGCGCGGAATGGCGACGTCGTACGGATCGAGTCATACGGGATGGCGTTGGAGCTGCCGGCGTACATTCTGCCCGGGCAGGCCGCGGGGTCGATCACGTTGCCGCTGGGATATGGCCGGGACGCGGCGGCGGGGATGGTCGCTGAAGGGGCCGGGTTTGATGTCTACGGCTTGCGAAGACTGGAATCGCCCTGGATCGTGGGCGGGGCAAAAGTGTCGCGCGTCGACAAGCACTACCCGCTTGTCGGAACGCAGGATCATCACGCGATTGCGTCGGAGGTCGGAAACGAGGCCACGCAGGATCGCATTCCACGGTTTATTCGCGAAGCGACGCTGAACGAGTACAAGCATCACCCTGAGTTCGCGCAGCATGTGGTGCACGTGCCGCCGCTGGAATCGCCGTGGGAGGAGCGTCAGTACGGCGGGCATCAGTGGGGGATGGTGATCGACCTGTCGGCGTGCATCGGGTGCGGGGCGTGCGTGCTGGCGTGCCAGGCGGAGAACAACATCCCGGTGGTCGGCAAGGAAGAAGTGGCGATGGGCCGGGAAATGCACTGGATCCGTGTGGATCGGTATTTTCGGGCTGCCGGGCAAGGCGATGGCCATGCCGGTGGCGACGGGGTGCGCGTGGCGCATCAGCCGGTGACATGCGTACAGTGCGAGATGGCGCCGTGCGAGCAGGTGTGCCCGGTCGCAGCGACGGTGCACGACACCGAAGGCCTTAACAACATGGTGTACAACCGCTGCATCGGCACGCGCTATTGCTCGAACAACTGTCCGTTCAAGGTGCGGCGCTTCAATTGGTTCTATAACCACCATGGTCCGTATCATCCGCGGTCGCTGAAGGCGGGAGAGGTGGCCACACGTGACGGGGTGAACATGCTGCCGGGTGAGTACAAGAAGGCACCCCTTGATGCGGTCGAGAAGATGGTATTCAACCCGGACGTGACGGTGCGCAGCCGGGGCGTCATGGAGAAGTGCACCTTCTGCGTGCAGCGAATTAACCGCGTCAAGATTCAGGCGCGGAACGAGCGGTGGGAGACGATCCCGGACGGTCTCATCACGCCGGCGTGTGCCCAGGCTTGTCCGTCCGGTGCGATCGTGTTTGGCGATCTGAATGATCCGGAGAGCCGGGTGGCGAAGCTGCACCGGCACAATCGGGCCTACGCGCTGCTGGCGGAACTGAATATCAAACCAAGAACGAAGTACCTCGCTCGTCTGCGAAACCCGTACGGCGACGCCGGCGGGACACATGAGGCGGAGCATCATCACTGAAGGAGAACGCGCGTGACGATGTGACGGGATCAATGCGGGATGCGGCCAGCGGCATAGTTGCCCTGGTCATCTGAATACCCCGTTGCGCTGTTACCGGAGACAGCATGAGTTCGGTCGTCGGAGATATTGACAATACACGGGAGCAACCCGGTCAGCGGGCACCGCTGATTACCGGCGGGCTCGACTTCACGTCGCTGACCGAGACGGCGTGCGGGCCGGCGGAGCGCTATCGGCCGCCGCGGGCGTGGTATATCGCGTTCGGCATCTCGCTGTTCCTGCTGATCGTCGTGCTGCACATTTCGATCGGGTTGCTGATCGTAAACGGCGTCGGCGTCTGGGGTGTGAATAATCCGACCGGCTGGGGCTTTGCGATTGTCAACTTCGTCTTCTGGGTCGGTATCGGTCACGCCGGAACGCTGATTTCCGCCATTCTGTTCCTGTTTCGCCAGAAGTGGCGGACGAGCATCAACCGCTTTGCGGAGGCGATGACGATCTTCGCGGTCATGTGCGCGGGCATTTTCCCGGGCATTCACGTGGGGCGCATCTGGGTGACATACTGGATGGCCCCCCTGCCGAACCAAATGGGCATGTGGCCGAACTTCCGCAGCCCGCTGCTGTGGGACGTGTTTGCGGTCAGCACGTATGCGACGGTGTCGCTGCTGTTCTGGTACGTGGGGATGATTCCGGACCTGGCGACGTTTCGTGATCGGGCGAAGAGCAAAGTCAAGCGGGTTGTTTATGGCATTTTCGCGCTGGGGTGGGACGGGTCTTCGCGCAATTGGCATCGGTTTGAACGCGCGTACCTCATTCTGGCAGCTTTGGCGACTCCGCTGGTGCTGAGTGTGCACTCCGTGGTGTCATTTGACTTCGCAGTCGCACAGTTGCCGGGGTGGCACACGACGATCTTCCCGCCCTACTTCGTGGCGGGTGCGATCTTCGGCGGCTTCGCGATGGTGGTGACGCTGGCGATTCCGGCCCGGCAGCTCTTCGGGCTGAAAAACATCATCACGATGCGGCACCTGGAAAACTGCAACAAGATCATTCTGCTGACCGGCACGATCGTCGGCTATGCATACATGCTGGAGTTTTTCACGGCGTGGTACAGCGGGAACGAGTTTGAGAGCTTCATCTTCAAGGCGCGGGCCCTGGGGCCGTACGCTTGGGCCTACTGGACGATGATCGCGTGCAATGTGCTGGCGCCGCAGCTCTTCTGGATCAAGAAGTGCCGGACGAACCTGTGGATCATGTTCCTGGTCGTGATGGCGGTGAATGTGGGCATGTGGTTTGAGCGGTTCGTAATCGTCGTGTCGTCACTCTCGCAGGACTTCCAGCCGGCGAACTGGCACTACTACACGCCGACCGCCATCGACATTCTGACGCTGGTCGGCAGTTTCGGGCTGTTCTTCACGCTGTTCCTGCTGTTCTGCCGGTATTTGCCCATGGTGGCGATGGCGGAAGTGAAGACGGTCATGCCACACGCCGACCCGCATGCCCATCCGCACGCCCACGTGCCCGGCACGCGCAGTTTCGACTACAACCCGGATGAGTTCGATCCGAAGGAGGTGCGCCCGTGAGTGCGACGAGCGCGACCCATTCGGTGCAGGCTGCGGGCGGTAGTGGCAAAGTGCAGGGCCTGCTGGCAGAGCTGGATTCGCCGGGGGCGCTGCTGACGGCGGCGGAGCAGGTGCGCGACGGTGGTTATCGGCGTTGGGATACGCATTCGCCGTTCCCGGTGCACGGGATTGACGAGGCGATGGGAACGCGGCCGACGCGGCTGCCATGGATTGTATTCTGCCTGGGCGTAATGGGATGTCTCGGCGGGGTGGGGCTGGTCTGGTTTACCAACGCGACGAACTCCGACACGTTTCCGCAGTTACCCGCATTCTTGCAGGGGTATGATTTCCTGATCAGCGGCAAGCCGATCTTCAGCCTGCAGGCGAACATTCCGGTCATCTTTGAGACAACGGTGTTGCTGGCGGCGTTCGGGGCGGTGTTCGGCATGCTGGCGATGAACAACCTGCCGCTGTTCAACAAGGGGATCTTCCATAGCGAACGGTTCAAGCGTGTGACGGCGGATCGGTTCTTCGTGTTTGTGTCGGCGGATGATCCGAATTTTGACATGGCGCAGACGCAGCAGCTCATGACGGGATTTGAGGGGGTCGCGGGGGTCGAGACGATTTACGAGCCGGATGCGAGCACGGCGTCGTTGCCGCGCTGGCTGGTGTACATGCTGGTGGTGGTAGCGTGTCTGGCGCTGTTTCCGCCGCTGTTTGTGGCCAAGGCCCGGTTGACGAAGTCGACGAAGCCGCGGATTCACATTATTCAGGACATGGACAATCAGCCGCGATACGAGGCGCAGCAGCCGCATCCGCGATTTGCGGACGGCCGGTCGCAGCGGGCTGAGGTGGGTGGAACGGTGGCGCGGGTGGACTGGCCGCGCGATGCGCATTTTCATGATGGCAAGATGGCCGAGGGCGGTTGGGTCACGACCTATCCGCCACGCCTCAAGACGGATTTCACGGCTGCCTTCGTGACGCGCGGGCAGCGGCAGTTCAATATCTACTGTGCACCGTGTCACGGCCTGGGCGGCGCGGGCGATGGCATTGTGAACCAGCGCGCGTTTGAGCTGGATACGCCGGGCTGGGTGCCGCCGACGTCGATGCTGAGCCAGGGCGTGCTGGAGCAGCCGCACGGCCAGATCTACAACTCGATCACGAATGGCGTGCGCACGATGCCGCCGTACGGCGACCAGATTCCGCCGCGGGATCGGTGGGCGATTGTGGCGTACATTCGTGCGTTGCAGCGGAGTCAGCAGGCGACGGTGGAGGATGTGCCACCGGCGAAGCGATCGGAACTGCGATAAGAGTGATCAGCGATGGCGAGTCAGGGTAGCATCCGGATGGACGATGAGGCGTACGTGCTGGGACCGGCCGCGAGTCGGGTCGCGAACGTGGCGGGTGTGATTGGCGTCATTGGGTGCGTCGTGGCGATTGCCGCAGGCTTCCTGCAGGGTGATTGGGCGATCTTCTTTCGGTCATATCTGCTGAATTATGCGTATGTGCTGAGCCTGGCGCTGGGGGCCTTGTGTTTCGTGATGATTCAGCATGTGACGCGGGCGGGCTGGAGTGTGTCGGTGCGGCGGCTGGCCGAGTTCATGGCGGCGACGCTGCCGCTGATGGGGGTGCTGTTCCTGCCGATGCTGATTCCGGTGTTGGGCGGCATGGAAGGGGTTTACAAGTGGGCGGACGCGCAGACGGTCGCGAAGGATGAGCTGTTGCAGCACAAGGCGCCGTATCTGAATGCGCCCTTCTTCGTGATCCGCTGTTTGCTGTACTTCGGTATCTGGATCGGTTTGGCGCGCGTCATGTTGCGGCAATCGGCGGCACAGGACACGGACGGTGACGTGTCGCACACGTTCCGGCTGGAGCGGTGGAGTGCGCCGGGGTTGCTGCTGTATGCGTTCTCGGTGACGTTCTTTGCGATTGACGCGTTGATGTCGCTGAATCCGCACTGGTTCAGCACGATCTGGGGCGTGTACTACTTCTCGGGGGCGCTGGTCGGCTTCTTCGCGCTGCTGGCGCTGCTGGTGATCATCCTGCAAGGCAGCGGCAAGCTGGTGCGGGCGGTTACCGTCGAGCATTATCACGACATCGGCAAGCTGGCGTTCGGGTTCGTCGTCTTCTGGGCATACATCGCCTTCAGTCAGTACATGCTGATCTGGTATGCGAATATTCCAGAAGAGACGGCGTGGTACCTGCCGCGCCAGGACAATTCGTGGTGGCTGGCGGTGAGCCTGGTGCTGTTGTTCGGGCACTTCTTCGCGCCCTTCCTCGCAATCATGTCGCGGTGGCCGAAGCGGCGCAAGAGCACGCTGGCCGTCGCGGCGATCTGGCTGCTGGTCATGCACTGGCTCGATCTGTATTACATCACGATTCCACGGCCGTATGGGTATCCGCAGCCGGAGAGTCCGCTCTATGTCTCCGACCTGGCTTTGCTGGTCGGGCTGGGCGGGCTGTTCGTGTTTGCGATGGTGCGGCCGATGGCGCAGTACAAGCTGTTGCCGGTGCGGGATCCGCGTCTGCATGAGTCACTGGCGTTCGAGAATATCTGAGGTGTAGTGTGGCGACGGTGCAGCAAGAAGAACGGGATCCGCATTCCGGCACGACGCTGATCGTAGGGCTGATCAGCGTGATTCTCCTGCTGGCGATCATTGTCGCGGCACAGGTGCTGTTCTATGGGGCGCAGCGGATTGAAGATGAGAGCAAGCTGTACGCGCCGCAGCCGCAGGAACTGCTCGAGTTGCAGTCGCAGCAACTGGCGGAGATCAGTGGCTACAAAGTGATCGACAAACAGACCGGACGGGTGGCGATACCGATCGAGCGCGCGATCGAGATCTATGCGCGTGAAGTGCAAACGGGCCACGCACCTCCTACAATGAAGGTTGCTGAGCCAACCACGCAGAATGCTGGACCGGGATTTGCACCATGATTATGAAACGATTGAAGCCTGGGTTTGTCGCCGGGACGCTGGGGCTGCTGGGCGCGCTGGCCGCCGTGCTGGCCAACGCCCAACAACCGGACACGTCACCCACAACGAACGAAGCCGTAGAGATGCCAGCGGCGAAGCCCGTCACCCCGCCGGATCGCACCGCCCCCCTACCGGAAGGCGTGCGAGACGTGGGGATAGATGAGCACCTGGACGAGAGATTGCCGCTGGAGGCCACGTTTACTGATCACGACGGGAACAAGGTCAAGCTGGGCGACTATTTTGACGGGGAGCATCCGGTCATCCTGACGCTGAATTACTACCGGTGTCCGATGCTGTGCGGGCTGCAACTGAATGGCATGGTCGATGCACTCCGGGAGATCGACTGGAAACCCGGACAGCAGTTCGAGATTGTGACCATCAGTTTTGATCCGCTTGAAACCCAGCAATTGGCGCACCTCAAGCGGAAGACCTACCTCGAATACTACGGAGACCCGGCGGCCGCGGCCGGCTGGCACTTCCTGGTGGGGTCGCAGAAGAACATCGCTCAGGCCCTGGACGCGACGGGATATCGCATCGCGTGGAATGAAGAGCGGCGAGAATGGGCTCATGCGGCGGCGCTGATTATCGCCACGCCGGACGGGAGAATCTCGCGCTATCTCTACGGCATTACGTACAAGCCGAAGACGGTGCGGCTGTCGCTGGTGGAGGCCTCGGAAGGGAAGATCGGGACGACGGTCGACAAGATATTGCTGTACTGTTTTCACTATGATGGTGAAGGCTACAGCCTGGCGGCGTTTAACGTGGCACGTGGTGTCGCGGTGCTGACGATGATTGTCGTGGGCGGTTTGTTGCTGGGCTTGTGGCTGCGTGAGCGCCGACGTGGGAAGGCGGTGACCTCGACGACATGATGCTTCCTGCTCTTTCATCTTTGCTGGCGCAGGCCGATTTGCCGCCGGTCGCTCCGGAACCCGGGACATTTTGGATGCCGCCGCAGGCGTCGACGCATGCCCAGGGTGTGGATGCGGTGTTCTATTTCATCCTGGCGGTGTCGATCTTCTTCTTCATTCTGATCGTCGCGTTGATGCTGGTGTTCATGGTGCGATACCGGGCGCGGACGCGCGGCGCGAAGGCCACGAGCCGGGTGACGCATAATACGCCGCTGGAACTCACGTGGACGGCGATTCCGCTGATCCTGGTCGTGATCATGTTCCTGATGGGTTTTCGGACGTTCATGGACATGGCGAATCCGCCACAGGGGGCGATGGACATCCGTGTGCTGGGCTACAAGTGGGCATGGGCGTTTACGTATCCGAATGGGCACGTGGACGCGGAATTGCACGTGCCGGTGGATACGCCCGTGCGGCTGATTCTGGAGTCGAGCGATGTGATTCACAGCATGTACATCCCGGCATTTCGGATCAAGAAGGATGCGGTGCCGGGGCGGTACAACAAGGCGTGGTTTCATGCGACGCAGCCCGGCGAGTATCTCATGCTGTGTGCGGAGTATTGCGGGACGAAGCACTCGGACATGCTGACACGGGTGGTGGTGCACGAGCCGGGGAGGTTTGAGAAATGGCTGGCGGACGCATCGGATCCGTTCAAGGAAGGCAAGCCGCTGTGGCAGGTCGGGGAGATGCTCGCGCGGAGCAAGTGCAGCTCCTGTCACTCGGTGGATGGTACGGCGAATGTCGGGCCGACGTTCAAGGACATTTATGAACAAGAGCATGTGATGGCGGATGGCGAGACGGTGCTCGTGGAGGACAACTACATCCGCGAGTCGATCGAGTATCCGCAGCGGAAGATCCGTCAAGGGTATGGACGCGAGATGCCATCGTTCAAGGGGCTGCTGAAGGACCGCGAGATCACCGCTATTATCGAGTACATCAAGCACCTCAGCGGGAAGACGACGATGCCGGCGGAGGGCGCGGCGGATGAAACCGACGCGGCCAGCAGCACGCAGCCTGCTGAGACGGAACAGGGCGAATCCGCCGAGACGGGAAGAGAGAATGACGCGTAACCCGGATGGGGTGACCGCATGACGACGATTCAACCTGGTGTTGATGGCATCCAGCATATGCCGGCTGAGCAGCATGCCAGCCACAACTACCTGAACCATGTCCGCGGTGTTTTCGCGTGGATGGTGACGCTGGATCACAAGCGCATCGGCATCATGTACCTGGTGGCGGTGCTGGCGGCGTTTCTGCTCGGTGGTGTGTTCGCGATCCTCGTACGGACGGAGCTAATCACGCCGCAGAAGACGATTGTCGAGGCCGACACGTACAACGCGTTCTTCACGCTGCACGGCGCGATCATGACGTTCCTGGTGATCATTCCGGGGATTCCGGCGGCGCTGGGCAATTTTGTATTGCCGATCATGCTGGGGGCGAAGGATCTGGCGTTTCCCCGGCTGAACCTGGCCAGCTTCTATATGTGGATCGCCGGAGCCGTGTTTGCGATTCTGGCAATTGCGATGGGGAACGTGGATACGGGGTGGACGTTCTACGTGCCGTATGCGATGGACACGGAGATGGGCGGGGTGATTCCCGTGCTCATCGGGGTGTTCATTCTGGGCTTCAGCTCGATTTTTACGGGCCTGAACTTCATCGTCACGATCCACAAGCTGCGGCCGCCGGGGATGGGCTGGTTCAAGCTGCCGCTGTTCTTGTGGGCGCTGTATGCGACGTCGATCATTCAGATTCTGGCGACGCCGGTGCTGGGCATTACGGTGTTGCTGCTGATCGTGGAACGGGCGTTTCAGTTCGGGATTTTTCACCCGAGCCTGGGTGGCGACCCGGTGTTGTATCAGCATTTCTTCTGGTTCTACTCGCACCCGGCGGTGTACATCATGATTCTGCCGGCGATGGGCGTGGTGTCCGAGATCATCTCGGTGTTCAGCCGGAAGCACATTTTCGGCTATCACTTCATCGCGTTCTCGAGCATTGCGATTGCGGTGTTCGGCTTCTTCGTGTGGGGGCACCACATGTTTGTCAGCGGGCAGTCGTATCTGCTGACGACCATCTTCAGCCTGTTGACGTATAGCGTGTCGATCCCGTCGGCGGTCAAGGTGTTTAACTGGCTGGCGACCATGCATGGTGGTGCGATTTCCCTGCGTAGCCCGATGCTGTATGCGCTGGCGTTTATCTTCATCTTCGGCATCGGAGGATTGACCGGGCTGTTCCTGGGGGCGCTGGCGACTGATGTCCATTTGCACGATACGTACTTCGTCGTCGCGCACTTCCACTACGTGATGATGGGTAGCACGTTGCTGGCGATGATTGCGGGGATTCACTACTGGTGGCCGAAGATGGTCGGGCGGTTCTACAATGAGACGGCCGCCGTCATTGCGTTCATCTTCGTGTTTGTCGGCACGAACCTGACGTTCTTCCCACAGTTCATCATGGGAACGCATGGGATGCCGCGGCGGTACTATAACTATCCGCCCGAGTTTGAAATGCTGCACCATCTGTCGACGGGCGGGTCGTATCTGATGACGCTCGGGTTTGTCCTGACCGCGATCTACTTGCTGCACTCGGTGTTCCGCGGGAAGCCGGCGCCGGCGAATCCGTGGGGGGCAGCGACACTGGAATGGCAATGCAGCTCGCCGCCGCCGCCGCATAACTTTGACGCAGCACCGCGCGCGGGTGATCCGTACGATTTCACGGAACTGGAGTACGATGAGGCGCTTGACGGGTGGAAGCCGGCGCCGGGTGGCGTGCGGGGTTTCCCGGTCGAGTCTGACGAAGCGGAATCCGACAAACCGCAGCACTAACTGCCAAACTGAGCGAGCCGAGTAGCGATGTCCACCGCCGATACCACGCCTGAACATCACGACCATCCGCCGCACTTGCAGCATCACTTCGATTCGCCGGAACAGCAGTTCGAGTCGGCGGTGCTGGGGATGTGGCTGTTCCTGGCGACGGAGATTCTGCTGTTCGCGGGGCTGTTTTGTGCGTATGCGGTTTATCGGGCCGCCCATCCTGAGATTTTCATCTATGCGCATCACTTCCTTTCGACGAAATGGGGTGCGATCAATACGGTGGTGCTGTTGTGCAGCAGCTTCACGATGGCAGCGGCGGTGTGGGCGGTGCAGCACTCGTATCAGCGGATGCTGTGCTGGATGCTGGGTTTGACAATCCTGTGTGCGTGCGGGTTCCTGGGGATCAAGTACGTCGAGTACAAGGCGAAGTGGGAAGAGGGGTTGATGTGGGGGAAACACTACCAGCCGACGGCCGAGGCACTGGCACATGTCGACGGTGGGCATGGGCACGGGGATGAACATGCCGACGGGGAACCTGCGGCGGGGGCGGGACATGACGATTCGCATGGCGGGGACGCGGACGCGCATGCCGATGAAGAGCCCGTGATGGGGAGCGAGTCGGGCAAGCTGGAACCACCGACCCTTGACCCGGAGAAGGTCGCGCAGGAGACGGTTGATGCACAGTGGTTTTATAAGCCGGTGCGACCGGGACCGACCGGCCTGGCAGATCCGGGCGATCCGCCGGCGGTGCTGACGCCCGCGGACGAGGTTCGCAATGTGCACACGTTCTTCGGCGTATATTTTCTGATGACCGGGCTGCATGGGGTGCACGTGATCGCGGGGATGATCGCGATCGGGTGGGTGCTGGTACGGTCGTGGCGCGGTGATTTCAGTGCGGACTATTTTACGCCGGTGCCGATGGTCGGGCTGTACTGGCACGTGGTGGACCTGGTCTGGATTTACCTGTTCCCGCTGTTGTATTTGATTCATTAGCGGGTGAAGCTGTCCGGGACCGCGGGTTGCGGGCCCAGGTTCCCAGTTTTGATACGAAGCGTCAGCGCTGGCGCGTGTGCGATTGGATGAAGGAACATTTGAAGACGTCGGGCTCGCAGCCCTGACGCTATCTTGGGTGTGACGAGGTGCGGCATGGGTGATGAGGCGAAAACGGCCAGCCAGCAGGAGCAGCACGAGGTCGGGCATCATGTGCCGATGTCCGTGCTGGTGGGGACGCTGGTGGTGTTGCTGATTCTGACGTTCATCACGGTGGCGGCGACGTGGGTCGATTTTGGCGCGACGATCAACCTGTGGATCGCGCTGATTATCGCGACCATCAAGGGGGGGCTCGTCGCGCTGTACTTCATGCACCTGCGTTATGACAAGCCGTTTAACGCCGTGGTGCTGCTGTCGACGCTGTTCTTCGTGGCACTGTTCATCGGACTCGCGATGATGGATTCGGCCATGTACCAGGGCAATATCGAGGAGTACCGGGCGGAGGATCCCGGGCGGTTTGCACCGGCCCTGCAGCAGGAGGGTTCCTGAGCCACGCCTGTGAACGAAACGCGCCACCACGCCGACGACGCTGACGCCACCCCCCTATCGGCGATTCCCGTGCCGGAACCGGGGTTGGGCGCGGGGTGGATGCTGATGGGACTGCTGATTGCGTCGCTGGGGATGGGGCTGGCGGCGCTGCTCGTCTTCTACTTCGTGATGTGGGCACGGGCGGACACGTGGCCGCCGCCGGGGACGCCGACGCTCCCGTGGGGGTTGTGGCTGAGTACCGCCGTTATTCTGGCCAGTAGTGTGACCATACAGTGGGCCGTGTACGCCGCTCGTCGTGATCGGCAACGTGCGCTGCGAACGGCCACCCTGTCATCGTTGCTGCTCGCATTCGGGTTTGTGGGGAGTCAGATTTGGAGCTGGCTGCTGGCGTATGCGGCGCAGATGCCGCCAGATCTCAACATGTACGCCGTCACGTTCTACCTGCTGACCGGGTTGCACGGTCTGCACGTCGTCGGCGGGCTCGCGCCGTTGCTGATTGTGACCACCAAGGCCTTTCGCGGTCGTTATGGGCCGCAGAATCACGCCGGCGTCGATTATGTTGCGGCGTACTGGCACTTTGTGGACGTGGTCTGGCTGGCGATGTTCGTGTCGTTGCTGGTTGGGCAGGGGTGGTGAACGAAAGTGGCGCGCGATGGTCTTTGCGGCAGAATCCGCTGCCGCCGCTGGTGCGAGAATCCCTCCTCGCGCCCCCGTCTCGCGCGGCCGGCCGCCCGACGGCCTGTGACGTCCCTACCGCGGCGCCTCTGGTTTCTTCCGGGCGACGCCCAGAAGGAAGCCCAGGACGATGGCCAGGAGAGCGGCGATGAAGACCCGCCACTCCGGCGGCATCGAGTAGTTGAACGTCTGGGCCGCGATCCAGAACAGCAGTGTCTTCGGGATGAATGCGAGCAGAAACTGCGTGTCGGCCTGGGCGGCGTAGGCTTTGAGGTTCCAGACGCGGCCGTTGCGACCGATGACGAAGTCGCAGTAGTTGTGCGTGACCATCATGCCCCAGCCGTACATGCCGAGGCCGTTGAGCCAGAAGCTCTTCGAAAACGCCAGCCAGAGTGATTGGGGCACAAACGGGAGGGCCACGGGCCAGAGGTCGGCGGCGACGAGGCCTTCGACCGCAGCCGAGAAGGCGGGAAAGGCGACGGCGAACCACATGCCGAAAAGACCCCAGACGACGGCGCGGGCCGGGGCGCGGTCGAGATGCCAGGAGCCGGTACGCAGCCGGCGTTTGAGCAGTTCACCGAAGGTGCCGAGAAAGAAAAGCTTGATGAACCCGGCGAGAAAGGGGTGGGCACTGGTAGTGGTGGCGAAGAGGCTGGGCCAGCCGAGGGCAAAGACGACGATGCCGGCGGAGCCGAGGGTGAACATTGCGACGGTAAGCGGGTTGGCGCGCGGGGTGGCGATGGTTGGGCCAGGTTGCGCCGTTCTTGGGGCCTGTATTGGCGCAGTAGTGCCGGCGGGATTGGTGACTTCTACTTCGGCAACGCCATCGCGCATGGATCCTCCGGTGGGGTCGGGATTACTGGACTCTGGCGGCGATCTTACAACTGCACCGCTGCCGGCTCGCCACAGCGTGGGTTTCTGGCTGGTGGCGGGTGGAATTGGAGATTGTAGCACGGATGCTCGATTGGTGGTAGGGGTGGCCTATCCGCCCAGCAGTGCTATGAATGCGCTGATGTCATCGAAGTCGACGTCGCCATCCTGATCGCAATCGGCGATCAGTCGCTCACAATCCGGATACTGCAGTTCGTACTCGTCCGGCGAGGAGAGGGCCAGGACGAATGGGGTGATGTCGTCGAAATCTCGATTTGTGTCGCAATTCACGTCGCCGATCGCCAAGCCGAAGGTCTGCCACAGTTCATCGGCTCCGCGGTCGATATAGTAGCCCATCACCCTTCGATCGCCGTCCATATCCTCGGAGCCGTGACCGAAATGACAAAAGGCTCCGGTATCAACGCATGGCGAGCCCGGCGTGAGATGGAAGTCCCAGATCTCGTATTCATCACCCGCAATCACCCACGGCTGACCAGTGTGAATCGTATCCCAGTCGCCCCACGTCGTAATGCTGCGCTCACCATTCGCTGTGATCGGGAGCAGCAAGTGAAGATCAGCGCGTGGTCGCAGGAACTTGCCGGGCAGCTCATCCGGCGTCCACGATGCTCCTGAATCGTAGAACGTCACCTTAAATGCTCCTGCTTCGTACGTAGCCGCGTCCGTCCATGAGCCGGGCACCGGCGAAGGCCATTGGGGATCGTCGCTGATATTCTCGATGTCATGCTCTATCCCGCCATTCCAGCCCTCGATGCAGCAGTATCGAACAAACGTGGCGTCGCCGAAGGATCCCCATAGCTCATCGTCACCCCCTTCCAGTCCATTGGACCAGATAACCGTATTGTCAACGCTGACCAAGTGTTCAGCACCGCTCCACACGCGTACCCCTCCGAGCTCATTCAATGCAACAGTAGAACTGCACACGCTCAAATCGGCGTAGTCTCCTCCCGCGTTCTGGATACCAATCCCGCCCATATTGCCAAGTACGACACAGTTCTCGACGTCCGTCCGCTGGCCGAAGATGCCGTTGCCGATATTGCCGACAATCGAGCAATAGCGAATCATCCGATGTGGATTGGGGCAGTTGTTGTTCCATAGCACGTTACTACATGAGTTGCCAACAAACAAACAGCCTTCAGCCACGGACTCGCCAAGCCCGCCCTCCAATGTGCAGATTGTCTGTGCATGGTTGCCCACGAAAATGCAGTTGTCGATAGAGTAATCTACGTGGACGAGTGAGGAATCTGTTTCATTTCCCAGAAGCATGCATTTCGTCATGTTATTCACTGAGACAGCAGCCCTATTGCCTACTGGTAAGAGTTCAGCCGTCTGCAGGAACTGACGCGGGTAGCGGGGGCAGTTGGCCG
>CAYXTR010000012.1:0-139492 GCA_964468185.1 uncultured Planctomycetales bacterium
CCGGTTGGGGCTGGGTGGTTGGTGCGGTGCGGTTTCCAGGGGCTTGCGGCCCGGGGGTACCGACCGGCACCCGGCGGGGTGGGGGAGCAGTGGTAGGCGTGAGTGCTGGAAGCGCAGGATAAAACGCAGGACCGAGACGGGAAGGTCTCGGTCCCACGTGCAGCACCAGGTTGGCTCCCCAATGTGCTGTGTTTTGTTGTCGCCGCTGGTTGTTGCTGCGGCGTTGTCAACTGAAGATTGCCGACATGGGGGTCGGCTGCTTTATTTGTCGCGGGCGAGACGCCCGCCCCACCCGGATCTGACCGCCCGCCCTACCCGGATCTGACCGGCGGGAGGTCGGTCTCCCTTGGAGGGGAGGTCAATTCCACAGACTGACCGACCCGGGGCTTGGTCCTCCATGTGGGTCGGAGGGTACGAGCAGAACCGGCGCGAGGCCGGTGCCACCCGGGTGGGTGACGCGCGGGTCAGCGGTAGCGGCGGCCGAGGCGGAGCATGGTGAGTCCTGCGAGGGTGAGGGGGACCGTCGCGAGGGAGCCCATGCCGCAGAAGCCGCCGAGTCCGCCGCCGCTGTCGATCGTTGACGCCGGATCGCTGCCGGCATCGGGTGCGACGAAATCTCCGGGGTTGCCGGTTTCGGACGAGCCGTCGACGATGTCATCGCCGGGGGCGACGGAGTCATCATCATCCGAGTCATTGGAGCTGGGGCCTTCGAGGTCTGCGGAGTCGACCTGCACGGGCGTAAGCAGGAAGCCGCGGGTGATGGTAGATGCGTTGCGAACGGTGCCCCAGCCGACGATGACGCCGTTGTCGTTGATGTCGCGGGCCTCGGTGAGGATGATGTCGGGGACCATGGGGAAGCCCTCGTCGTCGACGAGGTAGATGAGGTCGTTGAGGTCCTGCATCTCGCCGTCCTTGTAAACGAAAGCGCGGCGTTCGCGGTCATCGTTTTCGGCCCAGCCGACGATGGTGCCGCTGCTGTTGATGCCGGAGGCGGCGCTGAAGCCCGCGTTGCTGTCGCTTTGGAGGGTGCCGAGGTCGGTCATGTAGGTATTGGTACCGCCGGGGTCGGCGTTGGGGGGGTACCAGGCGAGTGCGCCGCCTGCGTCGGTGTTTTGCGGGGTGACGAGGAAGGCGTGGGTGTAGATTTCGCCTTCGGCGGTGACGAGGCCGGATTCGCCGACGACGAGGCCGCTGTCGTTGATAGCGCGGGACCAGCTATTGGTGCCGCCGAAGAGCGTCCCGATGTCTTCCATGTAGCTGTTAATGCCGCCGGGGTCTTCGCCGGGGGGGTACCAGCGTGAGACGACGTCGCCGCCGTCGGCGAATTGGCGGGGGTTGATGACGAAGCCGTGGTAGGCGACGCTGCCGTCGCTCAATTCGGCGTAGGACCAGCCGACGACCTGGCCGAGGTCGTTGACGTCGGTGGCGCTGGAGACGGGGTCGGCGGAGGAGAGGGTGCCGAGGTCGATCATGTTGTCGTTGGCGGCGTCTTCGTCCTGGTCTTCGAAGTAGGCGTCGCTGTCCATGCTGGGCGGGTGGATGACGAAGGCGTGGATGGTGCCGTCTTCGCGGTCGGCCCAGCCGACGACGTGGCCGTTATTGCTGATGCCGGTGGCGGCGCTGTCGTAGGCCCAGAGGCAGGGGTTGCCGAAGGTCATGAGGTTGGTGAGGGCGTCGCCGGGGTAGGGGGTGGCGAGGTCGGTGAGGACGGCGGCGCGGAGGACGAAGCCGTGCGTGCAGAGGATCTGGGTTTCGAAGCAGTCGACGTTGGTGCGGGCGGTGCCGACGATCTGCCCGCCGTCGGAGATGGCGTAGGACTCGCCGTAGCCGACATCGAAGATGGGATGCAGGAGGGCGAAGTGTACGGTGCCGTGGAGGTCGGTGGCACTTTCGTTGTGCCAGTAGGCGGCGTGGCGGGTTTCGCCGATGTCGGCCCAGCCGACGACCTGTCCGGAGTTGTTGATGGAGTAGGCGCGGGCCATGCTACCTTCGGCGATGGTGAGCACGGTGAGTTCGTACATGTCGACGGTTTCGCCGACGGCGGTGCCGGGAGATGCCAAGGTGAGCAGGGAGATGGCGAGGGTGATACGCGTGAAGGTGTTGTTGAACTGCGTGGTCATGATGTTGCTCTCCAGGCCGGCAGGGCGGCCGGTCGGTTTGACCTACTCGGACCACGGTCTGGGGGTGCTGCCGTGCGGGGCGGGGCACTGACCGGGTACGACGTTCCCTGAGTGCATCGACATATGGGGGGCTGGCCTTCATCTACAGCAAAGGAGCGAATCGTGGTCAGGTTATGTCTTTGCTGCCGGTCCCGCTTCGAGGTGGGTTTCCGGACCGTCGGCGGGTGCTGATGCGGTGGCTGGGGCCGCATCGTGGGTGCCTGTCCGGTTGCTGTCGGAAGCGGGCAGGCGCGACGGGCGGATATCCCAAGTTTCCAAAACGGTGGTGGGCATAGGCAAATGGGGTATTTTGCGGTATTGATGGTCCGATAAGCGTCGTTTTTTGGTCATGGGAGGTTGCTGTCCGGGGCTGGTGGCACGTGGTGGGCGGCCTGGTGTTGCTTGGCGTTTACGGTCGTGAGATTCAGTAGAGGTCGTTGCGGATCCAGCTTACGCGGTTGGCGTCGGCTTCGCCGGAGCTGACGACGCCGACGATGTCGGCATCTCCGTCGGCATCGAGGTCGCCGTAGCCGAGGAGTCCGACTTCGCCTGGGGGGTCGAATGTGAGAATGACACGGCCTTCCCAGATGTTGGTGGGGATGGATGGTGGATCGAAGTAGCGGACGGCGCCTTCGGTGCCGCCGACGACGAGTTCGAGGGTACCGTCGGCGTCGATGTCGATGGCTTTGACGGAGCGTGGTTCGAAGGACTCGAAGTTGACGATGGCGGCGGTATACCAGTCGTAGCCGCGGTCGGCGACGGAGGCGGGCTGGACGAAGAGGACGACCTGCATTTGCTCGGGGCTGGTGGCGATGACGTCGGCGCGGCCGTCGCCGGTGACGTCAGCGACGTCGATGGTGAATGCGCCGCGGACGCTGCCGATGCGGTGCTGGGGCCAGTCGGCGCTGGGGTTGATAGGACCGGGGCCGCCCGGGTTCTCGAACCAGGCGACCTGGACGTTTGCGTCGGTTGCGGCGGTGGAGATGAGGTCGAGGTCACCATCGTCGTCGACGTCGTAGGCGCGGAGGTCGCGGGCGCCTTCGCGGTCGAGGACTTCGTGGCGTTCGTGGTAGCCGACGAGGTAGCCGGTCCAGCCTTGTCCGTCGCGGGCGCCGTGCGGGTTGATGAGGACCTGAATGGAGCCGGCGACGATCTGGATGGTGGGGAGCGAGTCGTAGTCGGGTTTGGGGGTGAGGTAGACCGAGAGCTGGCGTGAGGCGGCGATGTCGTTGTAGCCGTCGTTATCCAGGTCGGCGATTTCGGTGGACGTATGGCCCTGCTCCACGGTGGCGAGGTAGTGTTCGGCGTTGCCGCCGGCGCCGACGGCGCTTTCGATGAGTGCGTTGATTTCGTCGGCGGTGATCCAGTTGCTGGTGCCTTCGATGAGTTCGAGCTCGCCGGTCTCGGCCCCCCACTCGCTGAGGACGTGGGTGTGGTCGGGGTCGGTAGGGTGGCGCAGGTAGACGACGCCGTCCCTGGTGGCAGCCACGAGGTCGAGGTTGCCGTCGCCGTCGATGTCACCGGCGGCGACGTCGAGGAAGTTGTCCCACTGGTTTTCGCCGCCGTCGAGCGTGAGGGGGAAGTACTGGACGGAGCCGACGTCGCCGTAGCTGAGGAGGATCTGGATGATGCCGATCTGTTCCTGGTGATAGCCGACCACGGGGTCGACCTTGCCGTCGCCGTTGAAGTCGAGCAGGATGGCCTGGCGATCCATATCGTCGGCGCGGTGCGTGACGGTGGTGACGACAGTGCCTTCGATGAAGGTGCGTTGTTGTATGACTTGTTCGCTGAAGGCGTCGCCGAGGGTGAAGACGCCGGCGACGAAGCCGCTGGAGCCGCCACAATCGCCGCCGAACCAGCAGGGCCGATATTCGGGGGCGCAGCTGATGGCGATCAGCAGGGGGAGGGTCAGGATAGCGGTGTGGCACTTGCGCATGATGCGAGTTTGCATGGCAAAGGCTCCATGAAGGCCTGTCGCCGACCGGCAGGCCGGTCGTTCCCCACGGTACTCCCTTATCGGGTCGGCATAACGTGGTGGGGGCTTGACTTAGGGGGTGGGTGGGTGATGGGTGAGATGAGGTTGATCAGGCTGTGACGGCTTCGGGGGGTGCGATGGATGACCACAGGTCGCGGACACGTTTGAGGACCAGGTCCACATTCAGTTGTTTCATGCAGTGGTGGTGGTGGAGTGGGCACTCGCGGCGGTAGCAGGGGGCGCAGTCGAGCGGGAGCGCGATGACGCGGGCGGTGGGCGAGTAGGGGCCGGTGCGGTCGGGGTTGGTGGGTCCGAAGAGTGCGAGAAGCGGCCTTTTGAGGGCGGCGGCGATGTGCATGGGGCCGGAATCCTGGCAAATGACGAGGCTGCTGAGGCTGAGCAGAGCGGCGAGTTGGGGCAGGGTGGTGCGGCCCACGAGATTGATGGGTGGGGTGGGACATTTCTTGAGGATTTGAGCGGCCAGGGTCCGATCATCTGGGCCGCCGAGCAGGATGATGGGGGCGAAGTTTTCGTGTTGCAGCCGGGTGATGAGGGCGGCGGTGCGGTCTGGCAGCCACCGTTTGGTTTCCCAGCGGGCGCCGGGGATGACCGCGATGAAGGCCGGTGGGACCTGTCCGAGTGTGCTGGCGAGCAGGTGGCGCGCTTCGTCGAGTTCTGCGTCGCGAATGCCGAGGGGAAACTCGGGCGGGTCGACCGGTAATCCGAGGGTGCGGGCGACGTGGAGGTTTTTGTCGATGGCATGGAGGTCGCGGGGGCCGCACTTGATGCGATGGGTGTAGAAGGCGGCGGCGAACTCGCGGGCGTCGGCGAAGCCCACGCGATGGCGGGCGCCGGTAGCGAGGGCGAGAAAGCCGCTGCGGACGAGTCCTTGCAGGTCGATGACCAAGTCGAATTGTCGTTTGCGGAGTGCGGTCAGGAATCTGGCGAACTCCCAGGCGATGCTGGGGCGGTGCACCATTTGACCGTAGCGCTTGCGGTCGAACGGGATCACCTCGTCCAATAGCGGGTGACCCTCCAGCAAGCTCGTGAATCCCGTACCGACCAGCCAGGCGATATGCGCTTCGGGATAGGTTCGGCGCAATCCTGCGAGGACCGGCAGCGCATGGACGATGTCGCCCAGCGAGCTAGGTTTGATGAGCAGGATCCGGCGGACTGCTGGCGAGCTTTCAACGCTGAAAGGCGTCATGGCACGGAAGTATACGTTTATCCCGGTTTCGGGTGCCAACCAGCTTATCGACGTTTTGTGTCAATTCTCTATTTCATTTATCCCGCGTGACGGGTTTGGGGATCCGGCCGCTGCCGAAGGTCCGCTGGAGGGTCGCCTGGGCGTCGAGGACCAGGCCGAGGACGGACGGCACCAGTACGAGTGTACCGATGGTGGCGATGATCAGCCCGCCCAGCATGACGGAGGCCAAGCCGCGGTAGAGCTCACTGCCGGAGCCGGCCAGCAGAGCGAGCGGGAGCTGACCGAAGAAGGTGGTCAGGCTGGTCATGAATACGGGGCGGGTGCGGATGCGGACGGCCTCCCGGACGGCCTCGTGTCGAGTCAGCCCTTTCTCCCGCAGGTTCAGGAGGGTCTGGTGGACGAAGAGAATGGCGTTATTGACGACGATGCCGACGAGGATGACGAAGCCCAGGAAAGTTACGACGTCGAGACGCTGAATTGGCTGGTGGGTGGTCAGGAGCGTGCCCCAGTAGGCGAGTGATAACCCGACGAACCCGCCAAAGATGGCGAGGGGGACACTGAACATGATGACGAAGGGGTAGAGCCAGCTTTCGAAGAGGGCTGCCATGACGAGGTAGACGATGATGACCGAGAGGAAGAAGCGGCTGCTGAGCATGTTGAACAGCGACTGGAGGTTGAAGCCGGTCCACTCGCCGACCATGGTGTTGCGGGCGGTGACCAGTTTATCTGCGTTGCCGGTCATACTGAGCACGACGCTATCAGGAATGGCATTGGACTGGCGCAGGCGTGGCTCGATGTCGTCTTTGATGGTGCGAATGACGGCTTCGAGTGAAGTCGTTTCGCTGGGGGTGACCATGAGCGTGACGGCGCGCTGCCGTTCGACGCGGGTGATCTGTTCCAGTGCGGTTGTATCGATGAGTTGGACGGCGGAGGTCAGGGGGACGATGCGGTCGGCGGGGGTGTAGATGGGGACCTGGCCGATCTCTTGCGTGGGGCGTTGCGGCTGGCCGTCGACTTTGAGCTTGATGTCGATGGTGTCGCCGCCCTCGAGGCGATAATCGCCGACGTAGGCGCCCTCGACGCAGGCCTCGACGATGAAACCGACGTCGCGGACGTTCAGGCCGAGGTCGGCGGCGCGTTCGCGATCCGGGATGACCTGTACTTCCGGACGGCCGAGGTTGAAGTTTGATGGGGTGGCACGGGGTGGAGCGCCGAATTCCTGCATGCACGCCATGAAGAGGGCGTCGGCGGCCTGGACGACTTCGTCGAGGCTGTCGCCGCGGACCTGGATTTCGGCGTTGTTGCCGCCGCCGATGCGGAAGATTTGCGTTTGCTGGAAGATGGGGTAGACGCCCACGATCTGGCCGCCGGCGACCTGCAGGAGTCGCACGAGCGGTTTGACGCGCTGGTCGTCGCGGCTGCTGCAGCCCATGAAGCAGCCGCCGCCGTAGGAGACGAAGAAGAAGTTATCGATGAGGGGTGGGGGCGTGCGCCATTCGCGTTCGAGGCGGTTTTTGCGGAGCCAGCCTTCGAAGCCGCCGCCGGTGCCATTGGCGGCGAGTTCGGGGATTTCGTTGTTGGCGATGCGCTGGTTGATCTGCTGTCGCCAGCGCTCGTCGAGTTCCGCCTGGCCGGGCGAGCCGGGCGCGACTTCCCAATATGGGCTGATGTAGTTTTCGATCTTGAATGCCATGCGTTTGAACTCGTCGAGGCTGTAGCCGGGTGGGGTGACCAGGAAGCCGAAGACGAGATTGCGGTTTCCGGCGGGCAGGTAGGTTGTTTCGGGGATGAAGAAGCGGATGAGACCGAAGGAGCCGACGACCATGACGACGATCACCGTAATGCGAATGATGCGGTGTTCGTTGATGCGGCCGACGATGCCGGCGATGAAGTTGCCGGTGCCGCTGGGGCCATTGGACTGGACGGGGCTTGATTTCCGGCGTGCTTTGGCCCCGCCGCCGATGGCGAGGAAGCGGGTGGCCATGGTGGGGATCACGGTGAGGGAGACGATGAGTGCCAGCCCGACGGCGGCGACGGTGGCGATGCTGATGTCGCGGAAGAGCTGGCCGGCCTCCTCTTGGACGAGGATGACGGGGACGAAGACGGCCATCGTGGTGAGTGTGCTGGCCAGTACGGCGCCCCAGACTTCGCGGGTGCCCACGTAGGCGGCATCGGCGGGTTTTTCGCCGAGTTGGAAGTGACGGTAGATGTTCTCGAGCACGACGATGGCGCTATCGACGACCATGCCGATGGCGAAGGCCATGCCGGCGAGTGAGATGACGTTGACGGTGCGTCCGAGCGATGCGACGAGCACGAACGTACCGATGATCGAGATGGGAATGGAGAGGGCTACGACGGCGGTGGCGCGCCAGTTGCGCAGGAACAGCATCAGCACGATGATTGCGAGCGTGCCGCCGATCAGCATGTTGTTGCGCACCATCGCGATGGCCTGGTCGATGTAGACGGTCTCGTCGTACACCTGGACCAGTTCGAGGTTCATGCCGCGTGAGCTGAGTTCGACGCGGTTGATGGTATCTACTGCGCTGCGCAGCCCGTCCATGACTTCGATGACGTTGGCGCCGACTTCGCGTCGGACGGGGAAGGCGAGGACGAACTGGCCTTTGCTGCGGACGAACGCGCGCTGTTTTTCGTAGCTCTCTTCCACCTGGGCGACGTCGCGAATGTACACGGGTCCGCCGGCGGTGTAGGCGACCACGGTGTTGAGGACTTCTTCGGTGCTTTCGTACTGACCGATGGTGCGGACCGAGTAGTCGCGTTTACCTTGTGCCAGTGTGCCGGCGGACAGATTGGCGTTCTGGCCGCGCAAGGCGGTTTCGAGCTGGCCGAACGTGAGTCCGCGGGCGGCGAGTTCGCCGGCGTCGACGAGGACATGGACTTCGCGTTCGCGGCCGCCGTAGATGTCGGTGGAGCCGACGCCCTCGACGCGGTCGAGGTAGGGTTTGATCTTGTCCTCGGCGAAGTTGTAGAGGCCGGGGAGGCGTTCGTCGTTGTTGTCGGTTGCGAAGAGGATGAGCCAGGCGATCTCCGAGTCGCGGGCGGTGTCGGCGGCGGCGACGGTGGGCTCATCGACATCGGGTGGGTATTCGGACACCTGGCGCAGCTTGTCGGCGACGTCGCGCAGGGCGACGTCCTTGTCGACGCCGGTGTAGAACTCGAGCTCGATCGAGCCGTAGTTGTCCCGGCAGGTGCTGCGCATCTCGCGCAGGCCTTTGACGCTGCGCAGTTGCTCCTCCTGTGGCTCGACGATTTCGCGCTCGACCTCCTGCGGGCTGGCGCCGGGCCAGCGGGTTTCGACGGTGATTTTCGGTACGTCGACGGTTGGCGTGAGCTGGACCGGAATCCGGAACAAGGCGAGAACGCCGAATATGAGCACCAGCAGCACCGCGACCGATACGCCGACGGGACGCGAGATGCACATTCGAATGAAGTTCACGGGTATCGTTACTCCTGAGCGTTATGCGGCTGGGCGTCGCGGGGTCAGTTCGTCTGGAGTGTACGGGGATTCTTGTTTGCGTCAGAGCGGGCGGCGGCCTGGGTCGTTGGCGCTTCGGCGATCTGTTGGGGGATGACGGGTTGCGGCCCGTACAAGCGTTCGTTGGCGCGACTGACGACGCGATCGCCGGCGGAGAGGCCCTGGCCCTGTATTTCGATCAGGCCTTGCAGTTCGAGGCCGGTCTTGACGGAGACGGGCATGGCGATGCTGCTGCCGTCGCCCTGGCCGGGGCGGATGACGAAGACCTGTTTGCTGGTGCCGCGGGCGACGATGGCGTCCTTGGTGGTCATCAGGCGTTTGCTGAGGGGTCCGGAGGGGACGTAGGCGCGGACGAACATGCCGGGGAGCAATTCGTGAGTGGTGTTTTCGAGGTCGATTTCGATGGGGAAGGTGCGTGCGGCCTGGGTGGCGAGGGGGATGACCCTTGTGATGCTGGCCGAGCGTGTGGCGCGCAGTGCCTCGATTTCGATGGTTGTCGGGGCGTTGGCACGGGCATAGCGAATGGCGTGTTCGGGCACGTCGACGCGTACGCGGACGGTCTCGACGGCGACCATGGCGCAGACGTCGCCGCCGGCATTGATCCACTCGCCGACCTCGGTGTGTTTTTCGGTGATGGCGCCTTTGAAGGGTGCCCGGATGCTGGTTTTTTCGACGTCGCGTTGGAGGCGCTGGACGGTGGCCTGCTGAGCGCTGACGGCGCTGCGTGCGGCGGCGATGACCTCGGGTCGGGCGCCGTTCTGGGCTTTTTCGAGTTGGGCACGGGCCTGTGCCAGGCGGCGTTTGGCGGCGAGGTAGTCCATTTCGGCGTCGATTTTCTCTTTGTCGTTGCTCTGGCCGCGTTCGTACAGGTCGAGGATGCGTCGCTGCTCGAATTCCGCTTTTTCGAGTAGGGCTTCCTCTTCGGCGACGGCGGCTTCGAGGCGGCGGAGGTCCTCTGCGCGCTCGCCGTTTTCGAGTTCCGCCAGGCGTGCCTTGAGTTGCTCGAGGGTTGCAGTGGCTTCGGCCAGGCGGAGGCGTGCGACGGTGTCGTCGATGCGGCAGATGACGTCGCCGGGGTCGAGGAATTGGCCCTCTTCGGCGTCGAAGGAAGCGATCAGGCCGGCGACCTCGGCGGCGACGGTGGCGGACTTGTCGGGCAGGATGCTGCCGACCAGCTTGATGGAGGGAGGCACTTCGCGTTCGACGATCTGGGATACGCCTACCGGCATTGGGGGCGGGCCTTGGGCGTACGTCGGTGAGGCGGATGCGAAGATTGCAGCCAAAATGATAGCGTATTTGCAGCTAGGAACTCGACCCATTTTCATCGTGTGGAAGCTCTGCTTAGCAGGTTGGGGATGGCTGGTACGCGGCGACATCCCTGCGGGATCATAGACGGTGCATTGTATCCATTCCGAGGAGGGCGGACAATTCGCGACGCTCACCCGCCGCACAGGCTGGTTGGCGGCGCGGCGTGGTGTAAGCGTGTTGGTCCATGGCCGGGTTGCGGGGAGGTCCGAATTGGGCCGGTGCGTTAAGGCGACGTTAAGGTCCGCTGATTTCTGTACTTAGGGGAGGGAAAGCTTGATTCTGTCCTTTTGCGCGGCTATGGTAGAGCTAGTTAGCCGGGCCCGGTTGCGGCCGGCGTCGGGTAACGCGGCGGCGAATGGGCTGAGGATGGGCGCAGGCGTCGCTGCACTAGCACGGCTTGGCCGGTCGCAGGTAACCCCTTGAAATGCCCGGGGGGACTCAACTGGCGCACGTTGGTGACGGATGTCGCCGGCAGGCGTGCAGCCATGAAACACAGGAACTTCGGACTCTTGCTCTGACGTGGAGCGGGACGCTACCGATATGGAAGCCCGGCGGGAAGCGGCGGGCAGGGAAGTTGTATAAGTGCCGACGAAGTCGGAGTTTGTATCTGGGACGCAACTGAGATGGAAACGATTCGCAAGATCAGGAACATTGGTATCTCCGCTCACATTGACTCGGGCAAGACGACGCTTTCGGAGCGGATTCTCTTTTACAGCGGTCGGATCCATCGCATGGGTGAGGTGCGTGGTGGTGACCGTGGGGCCGTGATGGACCACATGGAGCTCGAGCGGGAACGCGGCATCACCATTACTTCCGCGGCGACCAATGTCTCGTGGCTTGACCACCAGATCAATGTGATTGATACGCCGGGGCACGTGGATTTCACGGTTGAGGTGGAGCGCTCGCTGCGTGTGCTCGATGGCGCGATTCTGGTGCTCTGCGGTGTTGGTGGGGTGCAATCGCAGTCGCTGACGGTGGATCGGCAGATGAAGCGATATGGCGTGCCGCGGATCGCTTTCATCAACAAGCTTGATCGAGTGGGTGCGGATCCGACGCGTGTGATTGGTGAGATTGAGGAGAAGCTGGGGCTGACGCCGGTGCCGCTGCAATTGCCCATCGGGGTGGAGCAGGATCATGTTGGCGTGATTGACCTGGTCACGATGGAGGCCGTGTACTTCGACGGCAATATGGGGGAGAAGGTGCGGCGGGAGGCGATTCCGGCCGAGTTGCAGGACGCGGCGGACCGGGCGCGGCATGGCATGCTCGACACGCTATCGCTCTACGATGATGAGTTGATGGAGTTGCTGCTGGAAGAGCAGGTGCCGCGGATGGAGCAACTACAGGACATCATTCGGCGGCTGACGATTTCTCGCGATATCGTGCCGGTGATGATGGGATCGGCGTTCAAGAATCGGGGCGTGCAGCTGTTGCTGGATGCGATTGTGCGGTATCTGCCGTCTCCGCTGGATATCGTCTACTACGCGAGTGACAACGATAATGATGGGGCGGAGGTGGCGATCACGGCTGATCCGGATGCGCCGGGGGTGGCGATGGCGTTCAAGCTGGTGGAGGAATCGTTCGGGCAACTCACGTATGCCCGGGTCTATCAGGGGCGCATCCGCAAGGGTGATACGCTGCGTAACACGCGTTCGCGAAACAAGCTGCGCATCGGGCGCATGGTGCGGATGCATGCGAATGACCGTGAGGATGTGGAAGATGCCGGTCCGGGTGACATTGTGGCGATCATTGGTGCGGACTGCGCGTCGGGTGACACATTCTGTCAGGATCAGATCAACTACGCGCTTGAGGACATCGAGAAGCCGGAGCCGGTGATCTCGCTGGCGGTGAATGTTGCCAAGGGTGGAGATCGTGACAAGCTTGCGAAGGCGTTGCAGCGTTTTGTTCGTGAGGATCCCACGTTTCATGTGCGGACGGATCATGAGACGGGTGAGACTGTGATTGCCGGCGTCGGTGAGTTGCAGCTCGAAGTCTACGTCGAACGCATTCGGCGGGAGTATGGATGTCCGGTTGAGACGAGCCCGCCGCGGGTGAATTATCGTGAGGCCCCGACACAATGTGCGACGTATGATTATCGGCACCGCAAGCAGACGGGCGGGTCGGGTCAGTACGGGCACGTGATCGGGCGGCTGGAAGTGCTGCCGGAAGAGGCTGAAGCGCCGTATGAATTCGAGAACAAGGTTACGGGCGGGCGTATTCCGACGGAGTACATTCCGTCGTGTGACAAGGGGTTCCAGGCGGCGCGGTTGAACGGGCCGTTGGCGGGCTACGAGGTCGTGCGCGTAAAGATGGTGCTGGAAGACGGCACGTCGCACTCGGTGGACTCGTCGGACGTGGCGTATCAGGTTGCGGCGCGCGAGGCATTCAAGCAGGCATACCTGAAGGCGAAGCCAGCGATTCTTGAACCGATTATGGATGTTGAGGTCGAAGTCCCGACCGAGCAGCAGGGTGGGGTGGTTGGTGATTTGACGTCGCGGCGCGGGATCATCACGGGCACGGACATGCGTGGTGACGTGACGATCGTCAAGGCCGAGGTGCCGCTGGCGACGATGTTCGGCTATGCGACCGATCTGCGTTCGATGACACAGGGTCGGGGGACATTCTCGATGCACTTCGGGTGCTATCGTCAGGCGCCGCGCGACGTGCAGGAAGACGTCATTGCGAAGGCGAAGGCGGAGGCAAAATCGGGCTAGCGGCGTTGCGGTGGTCTGTTGGGGGGGTGGAAGACGACAACTCAGTGTCATCAATTCTGGGGGTCGGAGGCGGGTGCGCTCGCCATGCCTGCCGGGGGAAGATGTGGCGGCACCTTTGTACGCCGGATGGCCCAGTCAAGCCGCTTGACTCTAAGTTATTATTAAATCGTTATTTATGGATCGGATACCTGGTAGTTTGGGGGAGAAGCTGTGCAATTACGCATTTGTTACTGAATCGTTTGGGTTATATTAAGATATAATTAAGTTGTGCCGATAATCAGTTGGGGGGCGCGCCCCACGCGTGGTGGGGGCGTTCTGGCGACGAGAAGGAACGGGTCCGAGATGAGTGCGTTGCGCCGACAAGTTGATGGCGAAAGCGGGGGCGCGCTCACTGGTGGTGCGCTGCGGAGTAACGGTAACTCGGTACGGACACTGGGAATGGCAACGGCGCTGGCGGTCGTGTTCGTCTGCGGGTCTTTCGACGCTGCTTTCACTCATTCGCAAGTCGCGCGAGGCAACTTCCTGGAGGCGAATCGACTGGCGGCGGCGGTATCGCCGAGTGATGCGAGCCTGGTGGCATGGAAGCTGCCGCTGTTTGGGGCGGGGTTGGCGACGTTGTATCGATTTCGGCGACGGGCAAGTGCCGAGGCGGGGGCATGGGCATTGGCGGTGCTGCATCTGGCGTTAATGGGCTGGTGGATTGAGTACATCCGGACGGTGGCGTGCTGTCTGAACGATCCGGCCGTCTCGGCGCCGGTGGTGCAGTTCTGAGATGTGGCGCGGTGTGCCCTGATTGAATGCAATATGCGCGAGTAGCGAGTGTTAAGCAGTGGGGCGAACAGCCCGCCACATGCGGCGTAAGTCCGGCCGCGGTTCTGTTTGCATTGTGAGCATTGGATGCGGTTTCGGCGAGGAACTTGACGGTTGGGCCATGGAATCGCTGTGGTTTGCAGCGCATTCGTCCGATAGCAGTAGTTACCCGATTGATTCCAGATCCGAAGACTCCGCTTTTCTGGGGATAGAGGATATGCGCTCGCACGCGTTGAGGTTGGTCGGTTTGCGCTTTTTCGACCCGCCGCCGCGATCTACTCCCGCTACCCGGCGTTCCTTCCGTGTCATCGTTGTGCTGGCGGGGGTGTTCGTACTGACGATATTTGATCTGGCGTATACGCAGGCCCAATTGCCGCGTGGGAACTTTCTGGAAGCCAATCTGCTGGCTGCCGGGGCAGTGGAAGCTGGTGCCATGAGTGCGGCGGCGTACAAGGTGCTGCTGTTCGGGGCGGGGGCGTACATTCTGCACCGCTTTCGACGTACGGCGGCGGCGGAGCTCGGCACGTGGCTGCTGGCGGCATGCCATGTCGGGCTGATGGTATGGTGGGAGCTGTACTTTCAGGCGCTGGAAGTGTGCTGTACGGGGGCCATCGTGTACGACGATATTGCGGCGTACTAGTGCGGTTGCGACCAAAGTGCCATGACCGTGTCGGCCGTTGGTGCACGGAGTCGTCTGCGGCGAGTGGGGGGCCTGGCGTTCCCGTAGAGGCTCGGGCGCTACATTCATGAGATGGAGGTGGTTGCTACGTGAACTGCTATGGATGCGGTACGATGACTGGTCATGAAGATTCTTGCACTGGAGCCTTATTTCGGGGGTAGCCACAAGGCGTTCCTGGACGGTTGGCGTGCGCGGAGTCGGCATGGGTGGTGTGTGTCGCCGTTGCCGGCCCGGAAGTGGAAGTGGCGGATGCGACATGGGGCGGTGACGTATGCGGCAGACGTGCGCGAGCGTGTGGCGGGTGGCGAGACGTGGGATGTGCTGTTCTGCTCGGACATGTTGAATCTGGCGGAGTTTCGCGGGCTGGCGCCGGTGGCGGTGCGCGCGTTGCCGACGGTCGTTTACTTTCATGAGAATCAGCTTACGTATCCGTTTCGGTACTTCGGGGAGCGGGATTTTCATTTTGGCTTCACGAACATGACGACGGCGCTGGCGGCGGATGAGGTGTGGTTCAATACGGCGTTTCATCGGGATGACTACCTGGCGGCGCTGCGCGATGTGTTGAAGCGGATGCCGGATTATCAGTCGCTGGAGGTGACTGATCAGATTCGCGCGAAAGCACGCGTCGAGCCGCCGGGGGTGGAGATGCTCGGGGCGAGGGAGTCACGTACGCCGGGGCCGATGGGGATTGTGTGGGCTGCGCGTTGGGAGCATGACAAGAACCCGGAGGGTTTCTTTGCGGCGATCGAGCAACTGGAGGTCGCGGGGGTTGATTTCCGGGTGAGTGTGGTGGGGGAGGAGTTTCGCGAGTCGCCGGCGATTTTTGCGCAGGCGCGCGAGCGATTCGCGGCTCGAATCGACCGGTGGGGGTATCAGCCGACGCGGGCGGATTACGTGGCGGCGCTGCGTGAGGCTGATGTGTTTGTGTCGACGGCGGAGCATGAGTTTTTCGGGATCAGCGCGGTGGAGGCGATTGCGGCGGGGTGTTATCCGCTGTTGCCGAAGCGGCTGGCTTATCCGGAATTGCTGGAGTTGGATACGCGGCCGGAGCGGGAGGTGTTTTTTTATGACGGGAGTGTGGATGATTTGGTGCGGCGGCTGCGTGAGTTGGGGGGGGATGTTGGCGACGGGTGGCGTGTGGCGGATTGCGAGGCACTGTCGCGGGAGATCGTCCAGCGGTTTGGGTGGGAGGCACGGGCGCGTGAGATGGACGGGCGGTTGGAAGAGCTGGTGCGGGCTGCAGAGTTGTGATGTACAGGCGCACCGGATGCAATCCGGTGCTACAGTACAAGCTGATGCCAGAGGCTACTTTGCGCGGGCGCGGGCGCGTTTTTCGTTGGGGTCGATGGCGAAGACGACGGCGCGGTCGTCGGGGAAGAGTTGGCGGAGTTTGGGGAGGAGGTTGTTGAGGGCTTTGCGCTCCGGCGCGGGGAGGTTGGGAGTGATGGCATCCGGGTGTTCGAGCCATTGCGGCCACTTGGGGAGGGGGATGCGGATTTCGTCGCCGAAGGAAACGAGGCGAACAACGGCTTCCTCGATAGGCGGTTCGGGATTGACGGCGATGTAGAGGTCTTCGTCGTCGTGGACTTTCCACCAGAAGGGGTTTTTGCGGTTGGCTTTGATCCAGGCGTTGACGTAGTGGCGGGCGAAGCGGGGTCGTTCGGGCCAGTTGGCGTAGCAGGACCAGTGGAGGGGTACGTTGGCGTATTTGTTGAGGGGGTCGTCTTTGGGGAGGAAGTCGCCAGTGGCGCGGAAAGCGCTATTGAGATCTTCGATGGGTTTTTCGCAAAGGGCGCATTGGATGGCGGCGAGTGGATCGGGCATGGGCGGGCGTTCCTTGGACCTTGACATGTGCGACCCGAGGGCGCGGGCGCATCGGACGATCGACCTTCGGTTGTTTGGCGCATTATAGCGACGATGAGGTGAGCGTTGTTGATGATCGTGACGTTTCAATAGTGGAATGTGTGGGGCGCAAAAAAAAGAGAACACCGAGTGCCGTGGGGCAGGCCCGGTGCTCTCCGGAGGGGAAAGAAGCACTAGAAGTGTAGGATGTCTGATATGTGTGTCAAGCGATTTTATCGGTCTTTTAAAAAAGTTTTCAGGTGTTAAGTGCTTCGCTGGAAAGTAGATGGGAGCGGTTCGTTTATGGAAGTGATTATCAGTCATCAGGTTATCGGTGCGTTATCGGCGCCGTGAACCGGTTACGCAGAAGGTAGTCAGAAATCGATATCATCATGGAGTTTTGGCTGCTGGATGTCTTTTTCGGGCAGGTGCGCCATCCGGGGTGTGTGAGATAACGCCGTTTTTATTGGCGGGTTGATGGTGAATGGGCTGTCAGGATTGCGCAGACATTTGGTGGGGCGTACTGGTGTGATTGGGCGAGCGGAGGGCGGTCGGAGTGTGTGGCCCGTTGGGTTGACAGCGGGGTGGGGGGCTCGTGTAGTGATGCTCGTGTGGCGACCGGGTTCCGGGTCGTCGATCATGCGGGGGTTTCGTCGCGCCGAGTTGGGCGGAGTGTTGGCGCGGGCTGGTGAAGGAGGAGTTCATGCCGCTCGTAGATTTGCGTGCACAGGCGACCCGTCGCGATCCGGCTGTGATGTTGCAGCACTTGCAGGAGTTTGAACTGGAGTTGAAGTTCTCGGCGGGCGTGTGGTTTTTTTCGCCGCCGGGGAGTCGCTTTCACGACCGCTACGGCACGGCGCGAGATATAGAGCAACGGCTGGAGATTGCGGCCGGGCTGGCGGATTATGGGTTGAGCGCGATGGAGGCGCACTATCCGAACGAGATCAGCGAGGAGAATCTGGATCTTTGGAAGAAGTTCAGCGCGGAGACGGGGATCCGCGTGCTGACGGTGATTCCGCTGCTTTTCTGGGATGCGACGTTCGAGTGGGGTTCGTTATCGAATCCGCTGCCGGGGCCGCGGAAGGCGGCGATTGAGCGGACGAAGGCGGCGCTGCGGCTGAATCGTGAGTTGGACACGGATTTTGCTGTGGTGTGGCCTGGCATTGACGGATATGAAAACCCGTTCGCGGTGGATTTCTACGGGATGCGCGACCGGTTTGCGGATGGTTTGGCGGAAGCGCTTGATGAGGTGCCGGGGGTGCGGATTGCGTTTGAGCCCAAGCCGTACGAGCCGCGCGGGCACATTCTGTACAGCACGACGCCGGAGGGTGTGTTGCTGGGGCAGCAGGTGGAGGCGCGGCTAAAGGCGTCTGAGAATCGGAAGTTGCTTGATGAAGGGCATGCGCTGGTGTGTATGAACCCGGAGATCGGGCATGTGCTGATGGGGTTTGAGGATCTGGCGTATGCGTACAGCTGGCCGCTGTCGGAGGGGCGGTTGGCGCATACGCACTGCAACAGTCAGCCGCTGGGGAATTATGACCAGGACCTGAATGTGGGGGTGATTTCGCCGGAGCAGCTCGAGGCGTTTCTGTATACGCTGAAGATGTATGGATACAGTGGCTACTTCGGGATTGACATCAATCCGGAGCGGATGCCGGTGGACGTGGCGTTGAAGAACAGCATGGATGCGATTCGGGCAGCGAATGATCGGATCAACGGGATGGATCATGAGGCGTTGTTGTACGCACAGCAGCGGCCGGACCAGACGCGTGGGTGGCTGGAGGCGTATCTGATTCGGCAGCGGGCGCCGCATCCGGAGCGGCTGGCGCCGCTGAAGCGGCCGGATCGCGGGTAGAAGCTGTTCGGCAGCTCGCTTGTTGCCGAGCAAAGGTAGGCCGTCTATTGGGAGCGGGGGAAGGTACCAGGCACGCCGGCTCGAGGGCTGGGCTGGAGTTCTGTCATGTTGCGGATTGGCAGTGTTGCGGTGCTGTTGTTGCTTGTTGCGGGTTGTGGGAATCCGTGGCCGCGGCATTTCAAGGGACGGGCGGTGCAGAGTTGGGCGGAGACGCAGATCAGCGAGATTGCGTTTGAGCGCGTGGATTATGCGGAGTTGCGCGCGGATCCGGAGTTGGAGGGTTATGCGATTATCGGGGCGGCGCACTTCTGCAAGACGCCGCATGAGGACGGGACGTTGCCGCACGGTTTGGATGAGCATGCGGCGCAGGTCGGCGCGCAGCGCGTGCGTTGGGCGGCGCGGGATCCGTACGAGCGGTTGCCGTACCATGCGGTGGGATGGGTGCAGGAAGCGCTCGAATACTATGCTGTCTATTATCGAAAGAACTGACCGCGGGGATAGCGGGTCGCAGGAGTGTGCGGACGTGGCGAGGCGCTGGTTTGGCGCGAGTTGTCTGGTGCTGGCGGTTTTGGTGCTGGCGAGTGGTTGCTCGCGTGCGCCGGAGTCTGCCGCCGGGGCGAGCAGACCGGGGGTGACGGGGGCGGATCCGCGAGAGTTGGTGCGCGCGTTGCGTGCGGCGCAGCAGGGGGGGGAGTATGAGGAGGTGGCAGCGGGGATTGCCGGTGGGCGTGGGGGAGAAGTCGTGGCGTTATTGCAGGCGATCAACGAGTTTTTGGGGGCGAATGAGCAGCTGTGTCAGTGGGTGCGTGAGCGTGTGGGTGTGGGGGCTGCGCAGATGATTGATCAGTCGTATATTGTGGATGATCTGTCGCCATATGTTGGTGAGAGCATGGGGGTGTTCAGCCGTGACGTGGCGTTGCTGGATGTACGGAGGGCGGCGGCGGAGGTGACGGTGGCGTACAAGGTTGGCGGGCGGTTGCCGGCGCGTTCGGTGACGTTGGTCCGAGCTGACGGGGAGGCATGGCGGCTGCGCGTGGATGAGCCTTGCGGCGCGTCGTTACCCGAGGCGTTTGCGGAGTTGCGGCGGGGGTTGGAGACGGTGTTGTTGGAACTGCAGCAGGGGCGACATGCGGCGGAGGCGTTGCGGCGGGATCCGGAGCGGTTGGTGGAGCTCGTCAAGCTACGGTTGGGGCGGGGTGTGCGGCTGTTATCGAAGGCGCGGACGGGGGTTGGGGCTGGCGATGAGGCGGAATGAGTGTGCAGCTTGAGGAGTGGGACGCGGAGGCTGTTGCTGGTACGGCACGGGTTGCCGGATTATCGCGGCGCCAAGCCGGGTGATGAATGGCCGGGGCCGCCGTTGTCGGAGATCGGTTTTGCGCAGGTGGAGCAGGCGGCGATGGTGGTGCGGCCGTATGGGGTGACGGCGGTATACAGTTCGCCGCTGATGCGGACGTGGCAGACAGCGGAGCGGCTGGGGGCGCGGCTGGAGTTGGCGCCGCAGGTGGTGGGCGACTTGCGGGAGTGGCATCGCACCGAGCGGTTGTACGAGGTGAGTGTGCGGATGGCGCGGTGGCTGGCGCAGTGGTTGCGTGGGGGGCGGGAGGCGTGCGCCGTGGTGGTCAGTCATGCATCGCCACTGCTGGCGATCTTGCGGTCGGCGTTGTACCTGCCGCAGGTGAACTGGCACAAGCCGGGGTGCCCGGACGTGTTGGAGGTATCGAGCGGGGATCGATTTGAGGTATCGATGGCGTCGGTATTTGAAGTGGAGTTTTCGGCGCGGGAAGTGATCGCGCGTTGCTTGTTTCATCCGTCGCCGCGGGTGCAGCATCGGGGTCGGGATGGGGCGTATGGGCGGTTGCCGCGGCCGGTGCTGGGGCACGGTGAGAATCTGGTGGTGCGGCGTGGGAATTGGCTGCGGGTGGTTGGCGGGGTGGTGGGTTGAGGGTGTCCGGCGCGGGGGTGACGAAGCGCGTTCAACCACAGGCGGGGGGCCTGTGGTTGAACGTTTCGGTATCCGTTTTAGAATTTGAAGTGGGTTTCGCCGAGGCCGAGGTTGAGGTCGACGTTGACCATCACGTATTTGCCGAGCAGTTCGCGTTCGTGCTCATCGGCGTAGGAATAGATGGCGACGGGGACGAGCCACTCCTGGTCGAGGTGGATGATGAGGCGGACGTCGCGTGAGATGTCCTGGCTGACCCATTTGGGGAGTTCGCGGACGATGACGTAGGTGGGGCGGCCGTCGATGGTGTCCTCACCCTGGAACGCGATATCGAGCGCGTCCAGGTTGTCGAGGCGGGCATTGTCTTCGCAGAGCAGGTCGAGCACGGCGCGGAAGCCGAACTGATCGACGGTGTAGCGGCCGGACTTGCGGGCGTCCTTGCCATGGATGTCGATGCGGGCTTCGCTGCAGAACAGGCGGGCGACGCCGGTGGGCTCGACGAGGGCTTCCTGCTCGCCGCGTTTGCCGATGAAGCGGTCTTCGATATAGAGGACGCGTTTGACGCGGTTGGCGTTTTCGACCCAGGTCATGTAGACGCTCTGGGGTTCTTCGCGATACAGGACGTTGATGACTTCCTCGTCGCTGAGTTTGCGGCCTTTGCGTTCCTGCTTGACGAACGTGCAGCGGAAGTCGCGGACGTACTTGCGGCAGTGATCGCGGGCCATGCAGAGCACGGACTGGGGGTCGCGCTCGAGGAGGGACTCGATGGATTCGGACGTGGCCTCTTCGACGGCGGCGGCGAGTTGCACGTCTGCAGCGGGTTTCTGGCGGGTGCTGGCGTCGGCCTCGGCTTCGGCGTGGGCGAGATAGGGCAGGAGGCCGGCGACACAGATGATCAGCATGATCTGGAGCGAACGGTAAGCGAACTGGATCTGAGTAACAGACACTGCTTTCCTCCACCAGGGGTTTCCCTGCACATGGCGGTTGCGCCGGATCCGCCGCGTTGCGCAGTTGGAGCTTCTATGCCCATGCGCGATGCGGAGTCCACCGGTATTGGGTCTGGTACTCATAACAAGTGCTCCCTTCTCCCTGCCGGACAAAAAACCGCGGTCAAAAAGCTCCGCGAGCTGTTCGACGTCGCTCAAGTAGTATTTCGGCAGGCTGGTAATGGGGATTAGGCTGCTTGAGTGGGGGTTTTGTTTATGGGGCCGCGTTGCTTGGCAGGTTCCGATCATGTCGTTGGTGCGCGATTGCTGCGCGATGCTGTTGACTGCGGGTGCGGTCCGTCGTCGTGACAGAGTAGACGCGGGAAATGGCGTGGGGGTTGGGGTCTGTGTCCGAATCGGCGCGGGCGGCCGGGGCGGGGTTGAGTGCGGCGCGGTCTACCGGGCAGCGGCGGCGGCGGTGGGCAGACGTTGGAGCAGCGCGAAGTCGAGCAGGTCCACGTCGCCGTCATTGTCGAGATCTGCCGGTGCGCAGCCTTCCTGGAAGGGGATATCCGGACCGGTCAGGCAGTCGAGGAGGAGGAGGAAATCGGTGGCGTTGATTTGGCAGTCGCAGTTGATATCGCCGACGGGGCCGCAGGGGTCGACGTAGATGGCCTGGACGGCGGTCGCCGTATTGCCGCAGGCGTCGGTGGCTTGCCAGGTGCGGAAGATGGTGTCGTCCTGGACGGCATCTTCGTAGGTGACGTTGGGGTTGGGGTCGCAGTTATCGGTGGCGGTGGCCTGGCCGGTGTAGATGGGGTCGGAGGGATCGCACCAGGTAATGTCGACGTCGGGTGGGAGCGAGAGTGTTGGGGGTGCGAGGTCGAGGGTGGTGAGTGGCATGCCGACGGGGTCGGGGACGATGGGGGTGCCGAGCTCACCCGAGAGGCGCGTCGTGGGGAAGTTCGCGCGGAACGCGACCAGGTCTTCGGCGGTGCATTCGGTAACGAGGACCTGGAAGATCGCGGTGGCGAGCACGACGTCATTGGTGGTGCCGGATTCGCCGTCGGCGATGCCGACCATGTAGTCGATTTGGCCGGCCTCGTGGTCGGTGAATTCGAGGATTTCGCGTTCGAAGGGGTTGGTCGGGTCGTCGCGGTTGGCATCGCCGGGCTCGATGTCGAGGAGGGCGAGACGGGTGGTGTCGAACTCAAGGAAGAACTGTCCACCGACGATGGGCTCCTGGGCGTAGGCCATGGCGAGGTCGACGAGGAGCAGATCGCCGTTGCACTGTCCGCCGGTGTCGAGCATGAGCATGGTCTCGCACTCGTCGGGGACGGTGTTGGCGTTGAGGTCGGTGGAGTAGCCGTCGGCGATATCGAGGAAGTCGAGGATTTGGTTGCCGTTGCAGTCGGCGTGGTATTCGAAAGCGCCGCGGTCGACGAGGGGGGGATCACCGACGCCAGTATCTTCGGTCGCGAGGTCCTGTGTCCGGCGGGGTGTTTGGGCGAGGTCGAGCGGCAGGAGTTCGCTGATGTTGCCGTCGGAGTCGATGTCGAGGGAGTCAGACGGGAGTTCGTCGTTGTTTCCGGAGTCGATGCAGGTGGAGCCGGGCAGGAGGCGGTAGTCGCCTTCGATCCAGGCGTCGTCGTTGGGGTTTTCCGGTGTGCCGTTGTTGTCCCAGTAGCCGGGCAATGTGAAGAGCGGGTCGTCGGAGGCGTTGCCCGCGTCCCAGTAGAGGACGCCGTCGTTGGCCACGTGCACGTTGTCCTGGCCGCCCTGGGCGTGTGAGTAGGACACGGTGAGGGATGACCAGTAGGTGACGCTGATTTGTGGGCCGAACGGTGCGGAATTGTCCCACAGGATGGCATTGTGGAGCTGGCTGCCGCCGTAGAAGTTGGCCAGGAGGCCACCGCCACGGATGGTAGCGCGATTGCCGTGGAAGGTGCAGTTGATGATGACGGCGTTGGCGTGTTGGAGGTGGATGCCGCCGCCGAGTTGGGCGGAGTTGCCGGTGAAGCTGACGTTTGCAAAGACGGGGCCGTTGTATTCGACGTAGGCGCCGCCGCCGGAGCCGGCGGCGTAGTTTTCAGTGAACGTTGTATTCAGGACGACGGGGTTGCCGGTACGGACGTAGAGGCCGCCGCCATCATCGGAAGCGGAGTTTCCGGTGATGGTGCAGTTGATGAGTTTGAAGCCGCTGATGTAGCCATAGATGCCGCCGCCGCTGCCACCGGCGCTGTTATTCACGATTCTACAGTTAAGGAGTAGCGGGTAGCTGCCGGCGCAGGAGACTCCACCGCCGTCGCCACCAGCGCTATTGCCGGTAATGATGCAGTTTGCGATGGTGGGGTTGGCGAAGTCGCAGCGGATACCGGCGCCGACGGGCATGAACCCGCCGGTGATCGTGAAGCCGTCCAGGCGGGCTTCGGCAGTTTCACCGTTGGAGAAGATGAAGGCGCCGCCATCCCCCTCGCAGTTGATGATGCAGTTTTCCGGACCGTTTTCTGAGCGCAGTTCGATTGTGTAGCCGCTGAAGGACAGGAATTTGTTATCGCTGCCGGTGTAGAGGCCGTCGGCGACGAGGACGGTGTCGCCGTGGGTGGCGAGGGCGAGGGCGGCGGAGATGGACTGTTTGGGGCCGCAGTTGCCGCCGTCCCAGGTTTGGCAGCGGCCGTTCCAGGCGTCGTTACCGTCGTTGGCGTTGACGTAGAAGGTGTCGGCGGTAACGGTGGCGGCTGCGCAGACGATAAGGGCGCAGCGCAGCAGCGCAGGAAGGGGTTTCGGTATTGACAACCCGTTGTGGGTCATATCAGTCGACCCCGCTTGCCCTTTTACGTGCTCAGGCTCCTACACGACCGGAGAGACCCGCCCCGGGTCAGTTGCGTCGCTTTTCGGCGAGCGACGCGGCAGCGAGCAGCAGGGCCAGGGCCGAAGCCGGTTCTGGTACCACTGTGATGCTCGCGGGCATTCCAATACTGCCGAGAATATTCTGATTCGGCACCTCTCCGATCACCTTTGTCTGGCCGACGGGATCGCCACCGGTGGGTAGGATCGCAACAGACGTGCCCGTCGACACTTCCAGCGCTTCAAAAACAACAGTCGTCAGTAACGTACCATCGGGTGAGGCCGGCAGCGTCTGCGGAAATGCGAGGCCGACCCATAACCCATCGCCATCTGCAGGTGGCGATGCTTCGTTCAAATTGTAGGCGTCGTTTTGTGGAAAGCCGGAGGAGTAGAGATCGATTGCTCCACTCTGGTCGATGCCGGCGAGCGAGAGTGCGTCGGGTTCCCAGCCGATAATGGTCTGGATGGCCGAGAAGTAGACGGGCTGCTCTGCGTCGGCAACGGCGTAGAGGCCCAGGCCGAACGTATTGCCGACGGTGGTCTCCACTTGGGTGGGGCGCCATTCGAGGCTGATGGTGAGCGGGTCAGCGTGCGCTGTAGAGCAGAATGTCCCACATACTGAGACGATCATGGCTATGCCCGCCATTGCCCGTGTTCGGCCCATCATGCGCTCCCTTGTCACTCCATTTGCATCCTAGGCCGGCGTGTGGCTGCCGACCAGAAGTATTAGAACCCTGTAAGCAGGCTTACGAATGCGTTGATGTCGTTGAAGTCGGCGGACCCGTCGCGGTTTACATCGGCCAGATGCGCGTCGCAGTCCGGGTATTCGATGGCGTAAACGTCGGGATTGACGATGGCGTCGACGAAAGGACTGATATCGTCCAAGTCGATGGTTCCGTCACAGTTGAGGTCGCCGGGCTGCGGGCCGTTATCGGGCAATTCACCATTGAGAAATGCCTCGAGGTCGGCGAAGTCGAGCACGCCGTCCTCGTTGAGGTCGGCGGGTACGAGGTTTGCGAGGCCCCGGGCGATGAGTTCGTCCACGGTTATCGACGTGACGGGTTCGACCAGGTCTGTGAGGGGTGATAATGACGCACAGCAGGGGAGGTCGCCGATTTCGAGGATGTTGGCCTGGATGAACGAGAAGTCGGCGACATCCACGACGCCGTCGCCGTTGAGGTCGGCGTGCGGGAACGGCGTTTCGCAATCGGGGTCGCTATAGGCGTGGCCCCAACGGGTGATGTAGACGCCGAAGTCGAGGATGTCGATGACGTCCTGCGTTTCCTCGCCCAGGTCGTTGAACAGGTCGCCCTGGATGAGCTGGCTGGGGCCGGTGAAGTCGGCGACGTATGCACCGTCTACGATGGAGAATCCGGCGCCGTCGTCGAGGCGGCGACGGAGGCTGTGGAGTTCGTCGTCGACCATGACGCATTCATAAATGTCGCAGTCGACGAGCACGGGGACGCTCGCGGCCAGGCCGTTCGTGAAAGTGACTTGCTGCTCGACGGAGGTGCTGGCGCCGTCACAGTCGACGAGCCAGAACTTGAGGCAGCGGGCGAACGTCTCGCCGGACCAGGCGCCGTCAAGCTGGACGTCGACGATCAGGGCGTTCTTGTCGAGTACGGTGATGGGGAAAGTGCAGCTTGTGTCATCGGTGTTATTGCATGCATCGACGGTGCTGACGGTGACGGCGTGAGTGCCGACGGGGAAGTTGTAGCTGGTGTTGGTAATGGTGGCGTCGATGACGGCGTCGTTATCGACGTCGATGAGGTATTCGACGATCGGGTCGGTGTCGCAGTTATCAATGACGGTAGGCGCCGTCCATTCGACGAGTGCTTCACAAAGGCCGGCCGTGGCGGGGACTTCGATTGCCGTTGGGCAATCGGAAATGGCCGGAGGGGTGAGATCGGCAACGGTAACCGTCTGCGATGAGACGAGCGTTGCGGTAAGGGACTCGATGCGGCCCCACTGGGCAGTCGATTCGTAGCCAGGTTCGGGGGCGGGATAGTCTGCCGGCGGTGTCGCACCATTGCCGTCCAGCCGAGCAATTCCGATGAGGATGATGCCCAGGTCTTCGGCGGGAAGGGCGGCGTAGGTGACGGTTTCGTTCCAGGTCAATTGGAGGTCCAGCTCTCCGTTGACGTAGACGTGGTGGGTGTAGTGGATATGCTGCACGACCTCGGCGGTTACGTCGTTGCCGCCCCACAAGCTGGCGGCGAGCCAGAGGGTGCCGCCGGCGTAGGGGGTGCGCCAGACGATTTCGCCGTTACCGTTGGGGTCGCCGCTGTACGTATCCTCGATCAGTTCAGGTTGTGCAGTGCGGATCACGCTGGCGAGTTCCCACTCGGTGGCGAGGGTGTTGCCGTCCCAACTGGCGGCATGCACGGCGCTACCGTCCGGCGGGCCGCCGGGACCATAGCTTTCGGTCCAGCGGCCGTTGATGGGGGCGGGGCCGGCGGAGCCGATAGCGTGGCCGTAGCAGTCGCGGGCGAAGAGCGTGACTTCGACGTCGGCACTGCAATCGGCGAGGTTGGTTACGGGGATTTCGCCGTCAATGGTGACCGTGTCGGAGCCGGTCTTGTTGACCACGGGGGTGCCCAGATCGGCGGTTCCGGCTGCGAGCCGGGCGTCGATGATGACGTCGTCGTGAGGGATGCAGCAGTTGTCGGCGACGATGGCGTCGATGGTGACGGTACCGGCGCAGCTATTGTCGAGCGGGCCGCCGGTGACGGTGAAGCTGTCAAGCTGCGGGGCTTCGTCGTCGGTTACGGTTACGGGGATTTCGACCAGGCGCGTGTTACCGCAGGAATCGGCTGCGGTGATTTCGAGCACGGTGGTACCGACTTCGAAGGCATATGGATCGCTGAGCGGCGTACCATCGATTGAGTAGACGACGTCGATCGGCGTTTCACAGGCGTCGGTGGCGGTAGCGAGGGGCAGGCTCAGTTCGGCTGAGCAGAGACCGGCGTCGGCGGAGGCGGAAATCGTGGGGGTATCGGTGGTGATGAAGTCGATGTCGAGTATGCCGGCGTCGCCGGTGGCGAAGGCGAGGACGGTGGCGACGCTGGAGCCGCCGGTGGCACCCATGCGCAGTTCGTCGACGTCGGCGACGACATTGGTCCACTTGGTGTTCCAGGTTGGGTCGCTGGCGCTGTCGCCGTTGATATTCGTCCAGCGTGTGGCATCGGAGAAATCGACGACGAGCGATGACCATTCATTGTTGCGGAGTTGGGTGGCATCGAGATAGGCGTCGATACCGGCGGGCGCGCCGGTGTAGAACCAGTAGTCGTCCTCGACGACGTCGCCGCTGCCTTTGATGTAGATGCTGAAGCCGGGGTTCCACATGGGGTTGTCGCCGAGGTCCAACAAGAAATCGGCGGCCTGGAATTGCTGGCCGGCGGGCAGGTCTGGCTTGTAGAGGCGGGCCTGGAGGCGCAGCGTGCGGCCGGTGAGGTCGCCGAGCAATGCCCCGTCGTAGGCGTTGCCGGTGTCGAGGGCGCGGGTGGTGCGCAGGTAGTTGAAGACGTCTGCGGTGGGGCAGGTGGACGCGGGCACGGGGGCCGAGATGAAGCCGGTGTTGTAGGTCGGCGTGCCGAAGATCCAGGTGCCGGGCTCACCGGTGTCGCAATCCCACGGACCGGTGCGGTGTTCCCAGAGGGTGCTCGTATCGGCATCGAAGTCGTCGATGAGGGGATCGAGGAGGGTGTCCTCGATGACGATTGCGGGCGCGGTGGTGTCGCTGAGCGTGGCGGACCAGGAGAAGGTCGTCGCGGCGTTACCACAACAGTCGAGGGCGTCGACGTCGATGGCGAATGTCACGTCACAGCCGGCGTCGTGGGTTACGAGGATAGTGCCCACAATGGAGATCGTGTTTCCGTCGAGGGTGGTGCTCAGGGTGCTGTCGTCGTATGTGCCGTTGGTGATGGTGTAGGTGATATCAAGGCCGTCCGAGGTGAGGCAGCAGGTATCCGCGACGGTGAGGTCGACGTTTACGATGCTTTGGCAGCTGGCATTGAGGTGGCCCGCGTAGGCGTCGCTGATGGTGCCGGTGAGCGTGGGTGGGTCGCTTTCGCCGATGAAGATGGGCCCGAGGTCGTTTTGTGTCAGGTTGACGGTCTGGATGTTGACCGGGTCGCCGGCGAGCATTGCGGAAAGGCGGTTCCGCAGTGGCGGTTCGTCGGCACGAAACTGAACGAGGTCGGCGACGTTACAGACGGGGGTGTCGGCGGTGAATGTGATGATGGCCATGGTGCCGCTGAGGGCGCCTTGGCCGGGAGGGTCTGGCGGCACGCCGACAAGAACGTTGATGGATTCGCCGTTGACCTGCGATTCGATCAGTTCGGTCCAGACGGTGTCGGCGGCGCTGACTGTGTCGAGTGAGAGGACGGTTGAGTCGAAGTTCAGGAGGAACTGGCCGCCAGTGACTTCGTCGACGCCGGTGACGTCTGAGAGGTCGATTGTAACGGTCACGGTGCCGCCGGTGGGATAGCAGGTGCTATCGGGCGTGAGTGACACGGTGGCCTGCTGAGCTGTAGCGGCGGTGACGAACAGGCTGGTGATGAGCAGTGGGGCCCACGAATAGCGTGACATACGAGTCCCTCCAGGCGCGTGACGTTTCACATTTGTGCCAGCGAGGTTGGCTGGCGCGGAATTGGTGTGTTGGTATGGAGCGGTGCCGGTGTATGGCCCCATCCTATCCACCTCCTGGTGCTGCCGCCCGCGGGTTCAGGGCGAAGTGGCCCGGTCTGTTGGCGACGGGGGGGCGGCAACGCGAGTCAGGTTACAGTGTAGCGAGGATGAGGGTGAGCAGCAAAGGTTTGAGTTCTCTAATGAAGCTGTTTATGTAGTCGTTTGCGTTGTGTAGTCCGATAATGAACCGGTCCCGTCGGCGGCAGGCGTTAAGGGGATATGAGCATCCTGTTTGTATTGATTAGGTCCGCGTAAAAACTGTGGTGCTGCTCGGCTTCGTGGCTTTTTGCGCTTGACGGGGGTGCGGCCGGTGGGGTAGAACATAGGTCGTATCGAAGTGCATCCACTGGGGATGCCCAGTTAATGGAGTGGAGCAGAAGGCACCTTTTATAAGGAAGGGGAGTAACGTGGATAGAAGAGTCAGGGGAGGATGGAAAGCGGTCGCAGTTCTCAGTCTGTGTGCGCTTGTTGTGCCCTTTGTTGCTGCATCTGAGTTGAGTGATGTGGTGCTGACGATTGAGGCGAGCAATGCCTCGCGTGCCACGGGCATGATCGAGATTTACCAGAGTGATGGTTGGTGGGAGGGTGATACCTTCTATTGGCAGGCTGAGAATGACCTGCAAATCACCGACCCGGACACGGGCGAGATCATCGGGACGTTCCTGTCGTCGGCGGCCTTGACGTCGTACGTCGTTCCGAATGGGACGCGCTCGAATCCGCAAGTGAATCTCGGGTTTGCGATGTCGGCAGGTGACGAGCCGACGACCTTCACCGTTCAGTCGGCGCTGCTGACGCTGGATCCGCAGTATGTGAATCCGGACGGCAAGGCTGACGCCGCGATCAGTGTTACCGATTTTGGCGGTAACGGTGACGGCGCGGAGTTGATCGGTCAAGGCCCGAATGGTGGTGCGTTCCTGGCCGAGTACAACGGGTTTGTGCCCGGTGGTACGACCTTTGACGAGGGCATCGAGTCCATCGTCGCGGACGCCTGGGGCACCGAGACGGGTGAGAGCCACAGCGGGTGGCTGCCGATCAATGACACAGTTGTCGACATGAGCACGCAGATCAGCTTTACGTTGACGCCCGGCGATTCGGCCAGTGGCACGTCGAGCTTCCAGGTCGTTCCTGAGCCGACGGGTCTGTTGCTGCTGCTGGCGGGCCTTGGGCTCGTCCGTCGCCGTTAATTGAAGGTTTCTTGCGATGTTGGCCGCTCAGGTGGCAATCAGCGACGGCTGGTCGTCGCTTCCTGAGCGGCTGACGGCGAGGAAAGAAGAGGCCACGCATGCGTGCGGAGGGAGATAGCAAGATGATGAAGAGGAGTTGGGTGATGCTCTGCGCGGCGCTATTGGTCGGCCTGTTGGTCGCACCGATGGCGAGTGCGGACATCTCGGAGACCATTTTCAACCTGGCGGTGACGAACACGAACGGCAGTTCGGCCACGTTTTCGGTGCCGTCCACAGCGCTGGAGCCGGATCCTGGCACCGGTGGTTACATCTGGGAGTTGGAGTTTGCCGAGGAGCTTTGGGATTTCAACAATAACGATCTAGTTGCCACGCTGAATCAGGCGACGGTTCGGATTGTGGAGGACTCGAACAGCTTCCCGCGGATCATTTCCAATTTCCAGATTAACAACGGTGAGGCGGATTCCGAGTTCCTGGTGGAGTCGCCGGTCGTTTCGTTCGACCCCATTCTGCCGGCGGCGTATTCGGAAGGGCGTGCAACGGCATCGTTCACGCTTACCGATCATAATGACGGGATTCCAGCGGAGTTGGCGGGCCTCGATCCTGACAACGGGCTGGGGATCTTCACGGCCTACTACAACGGCTATCCCGCCGGGACGGAGTTTGCGAACCTGGTGGCGTACATGTCGGTGGACAATGGCGGCTCGGAATCAGCGAGTCAGGCGTTCCCGCCGGTCGGTACCTGGGCGCCGATTGGTGTGGACGTGAACGACATATCCTTCAATAACGCCTTTACGCTCACTGGTTCTGATCAGATGAGCGGCCAGACCAGCTTCATGGTTACTCCGGAGCCGGGTGCCTTGATGCTGCTGGGAGTCGGGTTGGCGTTCCTGGCGCGTCGTCGCTAGGGAAGGAATGCTGCCGCGCTGACACATATACGTTCGCGTACTTCGCGTCATACGGTTTGGGGATGCGGAGCGCGGACGGTACAGAGGATAAGACACTCCGGGGGGGCGAGTATCCCTTGCCCCCCCGTTTTGTTTGGTCCTTTGTTTTGACCCGCGGTGTAGAGGCAAGAGGGTAGGGATCGGCACGGAGGCCGTGTCGGAGTGGGTGTGCCCGGATGTAAGCGGGCGCATCAAGCACTGATAATCCACAACCTCGTTCCGTGAGACCGGACCATGCGGAGCAGCCTCGTTTCGTACGCTACATTTCATCAGTATCAATCCGCTTTGCAATTCGGCCTTAGTTGGTTCTTGGCGATCATTGCGCTGGGCGTGACACCGGCGGCGGTTGGTGATGGTGGTTACTATCAGGGACCTGCGTCGGTAGTGCTGACCGCCGCGGAGTTGCCGTCCGGTTATGACTTCGGGACGGTTACGGATGTCGCGCTGCTCGATTTTGATACTGACGGGCGTCGAGACGTGGTGGCTGCGTGGTACGCGACGGACATCGAGAAGGTCTTTCCGCCGCGCCGCATTCTGACACTGTTTCGCAACACGGGCGTGGGATTCGAGGTCTATCGCGAGTTTGATCTGTATATTCCCGACGAGAACATGCCGGCGTTGTCGGTGTTCTATCAGGGCACGTCGGAGATTGCGGTAGGAGACTTTGACGGGGATGGCGATGATGATCTGGCCGTCTTTGCGTTCTTCGGCGATGAGATGTGGCTGATCGAGAACATGGGGGATGGGGATTTCGCAAAGTACTTGCGCTATCCATTCGATATCAACTCCTCGGGCATGTTCATCACGCCGCCGGAGGCGTTGGCAGCGGATTTTGATGGGGATGGCCGGGAGGAACTGGTCTATATCGCGGATCCGATTCACAAGTGGGATGGGTACGCGTTGCATTTCTGGAAGAGTGATGGCACGATCGCCGGGATGCACCGGGTATTCTGGGAGGGTGTCGGTCAAGCGCCGACGTTGTCTTGGCGGCGTGGTCTGGCCGTGGCGGACTTCGACGGGGATGGAATGTCGGATTTATGCTTCGGTGGTGAGAAGAACCCCTCGTACGAGGTGGGGCCGGTGTTGGTGTTCTGGCACGGGTTGGAGCTGGCGTCGGGGACATTTGCGGTGCACTGTGAAGTGCCGACGGTGTATCCGTCGGATGTAATTGCGGTGCGACCCAACGCGCAGTGCCTGTCAGGTGTGCTGGTCTGCGATGTGCTGGGGCGAGAGATTGAGTATTGGGCGCACGCGTGTGCCGGAGAGGTTGATTTTACTCGGAAATCGGGTGAGACGGGGTATGCCGCCCTGCGTCCCGTGCGGGGCATGATCGGTGTGGCGGCGGATATTGATGGTGACGGTGATGCGGATCTGGTGACAAAGCAGCAGGTGGGGCGGGAGAGTGATCGCAATCAGATTGAGGTGACGACGGGTGCATCGCAGGGAGCGGTGTGGACGCGGGTAGAGCCTTCTCCGGTCGACACGTTGGGGTTTGTGGATGAGCACCGCAATCCGCTGCTGAGGCCGCGGAATCTGGCAGTTGGCGATTTGGTGGGGAATACGCTACCTGAGGTCGTCGCCGGGTTTGGGCTGCGAATGACTGACCCGGATCTGGGGACGTTGGTGCTTGAGGTGGCAATTTGGGTGAATGGTTGTGTTGGTGATGCGGATCTGGATGGCGACGTGGACTTCGAGGACCTGGTTCTGATTGGTGCGGCGCTGGAGACGTGCGAGGGCGATCCGGATTACAGCCCGCTGGCGGACCTGGACAAGAATGGCTGTGTGACGCGCGACGACTGGCAGATTGCGGTCGACGACCTGGGGTGCAACGCGGCGGGGTATTGATTGGCGGCGTGTGGACGTTCTTCGACACGTGGATGATTGCGTCCTGCGCGTAGAAGCGACGCCGGGGTGTTCAGACCAGTAACTTGATAATCATCAGGAGTCCCAGCAGACAGGTACTGAGGCCGACTGCGGCGCGGACTGTTGTTTCGGGCATGCGGCGGACGGTGATGGTGGCGACCAATCCGGTGGAGAACTCACTGAGCAGTACGGCGGGGACGATTTGCAGCGGATCGAATCCGCAGAGGAGTAGCACGGGGGTGAGTGTTGTGCCGTAGCCCATGCCGAGGGCCGAGTCGATGTACTCGCACACGAGGGCTGCGACGAAGACGAGGAGCACGAGCCAGGCGGGTAGTTCGCTGGCCATGCGGGGGAAGCAGCGCAGTGTTGGCAGGAAGTACTGTGCTGTGAAGGTGAGCAGCAGGATGCTCACGGCGACTGCCCAGACGAACAAGCGTCTGCGGATCTTCCGCGTCAACTCGCTCAAGGCGTGTTTCTCCTCTTGCCGCAGTGGTCAGTATCTGCATAAGCTCGTAGCCTGGCAAGGGGACGGTCCTCAACGAAGGTGCACAACGTTGGCCCCCATAAGCTAATCTGCGCTGAAGTCGTGTTAGTTTGCCGACCTTCGTTTCAGTTCTCTCTGTGCTCGGTAGGCTGCGATGGCGGCGGGGAAGGGGGAAAGGGCACGTTCGAGGATGCCGAGCGACTGGGCGATGGCGACGCCGTAGTTGGTCATGGGGATGCCGGCCTGGCGGCAGCGTTCGATGCGAGAGAGTACTTCGCGGCGGTTCTGGGTGCAGGCACCGCAGTGAATGACGAGGTGATAGCCGGAGAGGTTGTCGGGGAAGTCGTGGCCCTGGACGTGGGTGAAATCGAGTTGGCCGCCGACGTATTGGGTGAGCCAGCGGGGGATCTTCACGCGTCCGATATCCTCGGTGATGGGATGATGTGAGCAGGCTTCGGCGACGAGGATGCGGTCGTTGGGGCGGAGCGAGTCGATGGCGCAGGCGCCGCGGGCGAAGGTCAGCAGGTCGCCTTTGAAGCGCGCGAAGAGCACGGAGAATGAGGTCAGGGGTATGCTGGTGGGCGTGTCGGCGGCGACTTTCAGAAAGGCCTGCGAGTCCGTTACTACGAGGTCGGGTGGCGCTTTGAGGCGCTCGAGCGCGTCGCGCAGCTCGCGTTCCTTGACGACCATGCAGTAGGCGTCGTTGTCGAGCAGGTCGCGGATGGACTGCACCTGCGGGAGGATCAGGCGGCCTTTGGGGGCCTCCTTGTCGATGGGGACGACGAGGATGGCGAGCCCGCCGGGGGGGACGAGGTCGCCGAGGATGGTGGGGGTGGTTAGGAACCCGTCGGGCACGCTGCGGATGAGGGCGGTGCGAATATCGGTAATGCCTGTGCCGGTGTGGGCTACGGCGCGCACGACTGGCACTTGTTGTTCGTTGAGTCGGGCAAGGGTGTCGGGGTTCGGCTCTGCGAGGTCGGTCTTGTTGAAGATGATGATGACGGGGATCTGGCGACGCTTCAGTTCGGCGAGGAGCTCGTCTTCGAAGTGGCTCCAGTGGCCGGCTTCGACGACGACGAGGGCGACGTCGGTGCGGTCGAAGACGTTATGGGTGCGTTTGACACGCTCGCTGCCGAGGGCGCCGACATCATCGATGCCGGCGGTGTCGATGAAGAGTACGGGGCCGATGGGGAGCAGCTCCATCGGTTTCTCGACGGGGTCGGTGGTCGTGCCGGCGACGTCGGAGACGATGGAGACGGCCTGGCGGGTCAGGGCGTTCAGGACGGATGATTTGCCTACGTTACGGCGGCCGAAGAGGCCGATATGCAGGCGCATGCCGCGGGGTGCTGAGCGCATCAGGGCAGCTCCTTGTGCGGCGTGCCGAGGCGGAGGACGGCGGCGGGGCTGACGAGTTGATCGAATTCGTCGGCGGTGAGCAGGCCGGCGGCGAGGGCGACTGCGCGGACGGACTGGCCGGTGGTGGCGGCCTGTTGGGCGAGTTGCTGTGCACGTTCGTAGCCGAGGCGGGTTACGAGTGCGGTTGCGGTGGCGGTCGCTCCAGCAACCTGGACCTGGCAACGCTCGGCGTTGGCGGCGAGGTTGGTGACGCAGTGCCGCGCGAACGTGTCGCACGCGCGGGTGAGGAGGTTGAGGCTGTTCAGCAGGGCATCGGCCATGAGCGGCAGGAAGGCGTTGAGCTCGAGGTTGCCGGCGGATGCGGCGTGGGCGATGAGCTGATCGTTGGCCATTGTCTGCATGGCCGCCTGGGAAACGGCTTCGGGGATGACGGGGTTGATCTTCCCGGGCATGAGCGACGACCCGGACTGCCGGGCTGGCAGTTGCAGTTCTGCCAGCCCGGCGTCGGGCCCGGAGGACAACAAACGGAGATCCGTGGCGGTCTTGAGCAGGTTGGTCGCGCAGGCTTTGAGGATGCCGCTGACCTCGACGAAGACGTCGGTGTTCTGGGTGGCTTCGACGAGGTTATCGGCGCGGGCGAGGCCGAAGCCGGTGATTTCGCGCAGGTGCTCGACGACGCGGAAGATGTATTCGCGCGGGGCGCCGAGGCCGGTGCCGATGGCGGTGCCGCCGAGATTGACGACGCGGAGGCGTTCTTCGCATTTGTAGATGCGCCAGCGATCGCGGGAGAACGCTTCGGCGTAGGCGGACATGGAGCGGCCGAGGGTGGTGAGGACGGCGTCCTGAAGCTGGGTGCGACCGACTTTGACGATGCTGGCAAAGGCCTTTTCGCGGTCCTGGAAGGACTCCTGCAGAGTGATGATGGCGTTTTCCAGCTCGTGGAGACGGTGGATGGCGGCGATGCGCAGGGCGGTGGGGTAGGTGTCGTTGGTGGACTGGTAGCGATTGACGTCCTGGAGGGGGTGGATGAACTCGTAGTCGCCGAGTGGGCGGTCGAGTAGTTGGAGGGCGCGGTTGGCGAGCACCTCGTTGACGTTCATGTTGGTTGATGTGCCGGCGCCACCCTGGAGCGCGTCGACGATGATGTGAGCGTCGAGATCGCCGCGGCGCAGCTCTTCGCAGGCGGCGCAAAGGGCGCGTGCTTTTTCGTCGTCGAGGTCGCCGAGCTCGTGGATGGTGCGCAGGGCGGCGAGTTTGACGGCGCCGTACGCGTGAATGAGACCGCGATGCACTGGACGACCGGCGATGGTGAAGTTCTCGAGCGCGCGGGCGGTGTGAATGCCGTGAAGCGCGGTGGCAGGGACTTCGCGGTTGCCGAGTAGATCGTGTTCAGTGCGCGTGGCGGTCACGTGGTGATGGGCTCCGGTTTAGAAGTAGAGGTCGCGCTGATCGCTGGTGGCGATTTGTTGCAGGCGCTCGCGGATGGCTTTGCGCAGCTCGGGCTTGTCGATCCGCTCAAGTTCGGATTCGATCAGTTGCTCGCCGACGGCGCGGGTTTCGGGCGAGGCGTAGTCGACGAGGTATTCCATTAAAGTGGTCAGGGCGTTAGGTGTGCAGAAGCGCTTGATGAAGCCGGGGACGGCGAACTCCATGAAGTGCTCGCCGGTGCGGCCGAGGCGATAGCACGCGGTGCAGAAGCTGGGAATGTAGCCGTCCTGAAGGAGTTCGCGCATGACGACGTCGAGCGAGCGGATGTCGCCGAGCTGGAATTGCTCGCGGCGCATACATTGGGCGTCGGCGACTTCGGTATAGCCGCCGAGTTCGATGCGGCTGCCGGCATCAATCTGTGAGACGCCGAAGGACATGACTTCGCGACGCAGGTCGGGCCGTTCGCGGGCGGTGAGGATGAGGCCGGTGTAGGGGACGGCGAGGCGCAGAATGGCGATAAGGCGTTTGAAATCGTGGTCGTTGACACCGTGGTCGGGCGCGACGCAGACGCCGTCGGCCGGCTGGATGCGGGGGAAGCTGATGGTGTGCGGGCCGACGCCGAAACGGTCTTCCATGTGCAGGGCGTGCGTGACGAGGCCGAGCACTTCGAAGCGCCAGTCGTAGAGCCCGAAGAGGACGCCGATGCCGACGTCGTCGATACCGGCCTGCTGGGCGCGGTCGAGGCTGTCGAGGCGGTAGAGGTAGTCGCCTTTGCGGGTGCCGGCGGGATGGTAGCGGCGATAGGTTTCGTGGTGATAGGTTTCCTGGAAGACCTGGTAGGTGCCGATGCCGGCGTCCTTGACGATACGGTAGCCGTTGACGTCGAGTGGGGCGGCGTTGATGTTGACGCGGCGGATTTCGCCGTGGCCGGTTTTGGTGGCGTAGACCTGGCGGACGGTGTCGGCGATGAATTGCGCGTCGTAGCGGGGGTGTTCGCCGAAGACGAGGATGAGGCGCTTGTGACCTTTCTGTTCGAGGGCCTGCACCTGGCGGGTGACTTCGTCGTCGGAAAGCGTGCGGCGTTCGACGTCGGGGTTTGAGCGGCGGAAGGCGCAGTACTGGCAATCGTTCAGGCAGAGATTGCCAATGTAGAGTGGGGCGAAAAGGACGATGCGGTTGCCGTAGACTTCGCGCTTAAGCGTGCGGGCGGCGTCGAAGATCTGTTCGACGAGGGCGGGATGGTCGGCCCGCAGGAGGGTGGCGGTTTCTTCGACGGTGAGTGCTTGTTTATTGAGGCTCTTCTGGACGATGTCGTGGACTTGCTGTGCGTCGGGGGCCGGGAAGGTGAGCAGATCCGCGATGCGGGTCTCGTTGATGAAGTCCTTGGCGCCGGTGCTCAGTGCCAGGTCGGGCAATGTACTCATGAACACCTCCTGCCCGCGGGACTGGGGGATGGTGTGGTTCGTTGCTGCCAGTTGGGCGAGTCGCCGCGGCCGGTGCCGATCTGGCGGCCGATGTTGTGGAGTCGCGTGCCCAGCCGACTGACGTTTTCCTCACTTTGATCATAGAAGCAGGCTTTGTCAGGGTAGATCTGGTAGCTGAGGCGGTATTGCCGTGGTGTCAGATTTGGCATGATGACGTTGGCGCCGCGCTGGAGGGCGAGGAACTGGCCGTCGGCGCCGCCGATCGTTGCGAGGGCGGTTGTGCTGGGGATGTTCGCGGCGGGGCAGACGATACGGGCGAGTGCCATGACTTTGCAGGTCATCTCGGCGGTGTTCGGGACCTGCTCGTCGGCAGGTTGGGCGGGGGGTGCGTTGGTGCGACCGAGTGGCGTAGCGGGGTGGGCGATGTAGGGGCCGACGCCGATCATGTCGAGGTTCAGATCGCGAAACAGTTTGACATCGCGGGCGAGGCTGTCGAAGGACTGTCCGGGGATGCCGATCATGACGCCGCTGCCGACTTCGTAGCTGAGCTCGCGCAGTGTGTGTAGCCGGGCGATGCGGTCGGATGGTTGGCCGTTGCGCGGTGGGTGGATGCGGTCGAACAGGCTGCGATCAGACGTTTCGAAGCGCAGCAGGTAACGGTCGGCGCCAGCGGCGCGCCAGTTGGCGAGATCTGCGGTGTCGCGCTCACCGAGGCTGAGGGTGATGGCGACGTTTGTCTCGGTCTTGATGCGGCGAATCAACTCCGCGACCCACTCACGAGTGAGCGCGGCGTCCTCGCCCGCCTGGAGGACGACGGTGCCGAAGCCGAGCGTGGCAGCGCGGCGGGCGCAGGCGACGATTTCTGTGTGCGACATGCGGTAGCGGGGGACGTCGCGGTTATCGGCCCGCAGGCCGCAGTAGCCACAGAGGCGTCCGCAGTAGTTGGAGAGTTCGATGAGCCCGCGCAGGTGGACCGCATCGCCCACGTGGAGCCGACGCACATCGTCCGCATGACGCCAGAGGGCGTCGAGGCGGGTTGGGTCAGCTTCCTGCAGCCAGCGCTTCAGTTCGGGGTGCTGCATCGGCGGTTTCCTGTGGCTCTGTGTGGCGATTGAGTGTGACGGTGAACGTACTGCCGACGTCTGGTTCGCTTTCGACGGTGGCGTCGCCCTGATAGAGGCGGGCGATCTTGCGGACGATTGACAAGCCGAGGCCGCTGCCTTCGATGTCGCGGGTCTTCGTGTTCTTGATGCGGGAGAAGTCCTTGAACAGCCGGGCGGCCTCTTCGGGGGTGAGGCCGATGCCGGTGTCGGCGACGGTAATGGTGAGCCAATCGTCGTCGCCGGTGAGGGTGACGTTGACGCGGCCCTGGTCGCGGTTGTACTTGACGGCGTTGGAGACGAGGTTGTTGAGGACGATTTCGATTTCGCCGCGGTCGCCGGACATGGTCAGGGGGCCGTTGGTTTCGAGGTTCAGCGTGATGCCACGTTCCTCTGCCCGGGCGCGGACGCCGTCGAGGGCGGCCTGGGCGGACTCGGCGATGTCGACTGTGGTGAATTCGCGTTTCTTCTGGCCGGATTCGATGCGGGTCATGTCGAGCAGATCGACGATGAGTTTGCGCATGCCGGCGCAGCGGGCGAGGGAGCGACGGACGACCTGGTCATAGTCTTCGAGCTTGTCGCCGGCGACGCGGTTCTGCATGAGGTCGAGGTAGCTTTCGATGGCGGCGAGGGGGGATTTCAGCTCGTGACCGAGGACGCGGATGAAGTCGAAGCGGATGCGGCGTTTTTCTTCGGCGAGGCGCTTGGCCTGGCGCTGGACGACGAGGTGTGCAGCCGCTTTGCGGATGGTCTCCTTGAGTTCATCGGGGGTGAAGGGTTTGGCGATGAAGTCGTAGGCGCCGGACTTGGTGGCGCGGACGGCGGTTTCGATGGTGGCGAAGGCGGTGATCATGATGATCAGCATGTCGAGGTCGCGGCCGCGCAAGGTTTCGAGGACGTCGACGCCGGTCATGCCGCCGAGCTTGTGGTCGAGCAGCATGAGATCGAAGGTCTCGTTCGCGAGGATTTCGAGTGCTTGCTCGCCGCTCTCGGCGGTGGTGCAGGTGAAGTTCACCTCGCCTTCGATGTCGGGCAGGTGGACGGTGTGGTTACGCAGGGCGCGGGTGATGCTATGCCGCATGCCGGGTTCGTCGTCGACGATGAAGACGCGTAGGGTGTCCATTCGCATTCACTCCCGCTGGGGCGGTTCCTGATCTTGTACTAGAGCAGTCGGTCCAGCTCGCGCTGCAATTGCTCGAAGCGGACGGGTTTGGCGAGCATGGCGTCGGCTTTTACCCACGAGCTGCCGCCGCTTGCGGCGCTGAAGTCGAGGCCGGTTTCGCTGGTGACGGCGGTGACCATGATGACGGGGATGGAGTCGTCCTGGCGCTTGATGTGGTGGCAGAGTGCGAAGCCGCCGTCGGTCTCTTCCATCATGAGGTCGACGATGGCGGCGTCGGGGCGCTCGGTGGCGAGCTTGTCCTTGGCGGCGGCGACCCCTTCGGCGGTGACGACGTCGTAGCCGGCGCCCTTGAGCTGCATTTCCATGCTGAGCAGGTAGTCGGGATCATCGTCGACAAGCAGGATTCTCTTGCTCATGGATATTCCTTGCGGTGGTTCAACCTGTTGATTCCGATTCGACGGTCATGTCGGACGCGTCGGTGCTGGCCAGCGCAGTGCTGCTTTGCTGGCGACGTCGTGGGAGCGAGATTGTAAACGTCGTACCGGTGGGGCCTGCGTTGGGGTCCGCATTGGATTTTACGCGGACGTCGCCATGGTGCATTTTGACGATGCCGTAGAGCACAGAGAGGCCGAGCCCGGTGCCCGCGCCGGCCTTCTTGGTGGTGAAGAAGGGTTCGAAGATCTTCTTCATGTTCTCCGGCGGGATGCCGACGCCGGTGTCGACCACTTCAAAGCGGATTTCGTCTGCGGTGCCGCTGGTGCGGAAGGTCAGGGTGCCGCCGTTCGGCATGGCGGCGACGGCATTGGACGCGAGGTTGGTGAGGACCTGGAGGATCTGGTCGCGGTCGATTTCAGCGGTGGTATCGTGGCCGTTGTTTTCGACCTGGACGGTGATATGGTCGGGCGGGTGCAGGGCGTTGACCGCGTGGCGGACGAGATCGTCGAGGTTGGCGCGTTGGGCTTCGACTTTGTTCTTGCGGGCGAAGTGCAACAGGCCGGAGACGATCTTCTTGCAGCGGTCGGCCTCGCGGGCGATCATCTCGACGTCCTCGCGCTGTGGGTCTTCCTTTTTCAGCTCCTCGAGCAGGATATGGGAGAGCATCAGCACGGTGCCGAGGGGGTTGTTGACCTCATGGGCGATGCCGGCGGCGAGCTGGCCCATGCTGGCGAGTTTTTCCGACTGCATGAGAGCTTCCTGGGCTGAGGCGAGTTGTTCGTTGGACAGGCGGAGCTCGCCGCAGGTTTTTTCCAGCTCTTCGATCATGTATGGCAGGCACATCTCGCTTTCGGCCAGGCCCTTGAAGATGGCGATGGCATGCTCGCGGCAGGTTTCGTAGCCGCAGGCGCCGCAGTTGAGCTCGTCTTCCGGGCGGTGCTTGCCCATGCGTTCGAGGATGGTCTCGATTTCGTCATCGGACGGGGCGGCGACACGCTGGTCGTTGGGCAGGTAGGTTCGCGTGAGGTCGAGCTTCATGAAGTGGGCCAGGTCGCGTTTCCACGTGCCGCGGTCGAGGCGCTGCATACGTTCGCGGACGAAGCGGCTGACGTGGGCGCGGCGACGGAACAGCGGTGTCTGGACGGTGAAGCCTGGTCCCATGATGCAGCCGTTGCAACAGAGGCATTCGAGGAGCTGCACCTCGAGATCGCCGGATTCGAACTCGCGGATGGCGTCGATGAATTCGCTATGACCGTCGGCGGCGACGACTTCGCCGCTGGCGAGGTCTTCGTTGATGCTGGCGGCCTGCAGCATCCCGCGGCTGATGGGGAAGAGGCCGCCGAAGCCGCCGTGGGGTGGATCGAAGTCGCTCGGCACGGTCTTCTCGGGGCGGATCTCTTTCATGCGGAAGAGTTCGCGGAGCTCGCCGAAGGTCATGGCGGCGTTGACGTCGCCGAGGACGGGTTCGCTGGCGGCCTCGCCCTTCTTGGCGATGCAGGGGCCGATAAAGACGATGCGCAGGCTATCGCCGTGGAGTTCGCGGAGTGCCCGGGCCGACGCGATCATGGGCGAGACGATGGGCGCGAGTGCGTCGACGAGGTCGGGGTGGTAGCGTTCGACGAAGCCGACGATGGCGGGGCAGCTCGTGGCGATGAAGCGTTTGTCGGGGTGGCGTTCGAGGAGGTGGCGGTAGTCGGCGGCGACGAGGTCGGCGCCGAAGCTGACTTCGTTGACGAGGTCGAAGCCCAGGGCGCGGATCATGCCGACGAAGATGTCGTAGTCGATGTCCGCGAACTCGGCGGGGAAGCTAGGGGCGACGATGGCGGCGACGTTGGCATCGCTGCGGAGCAGGGCATAGACGTAGTCGAGGTCGCTGGCGACGCGCTTGGCGCCCTGGCTGCACACGCGGACGCAGTTACCGCAGGCGATGCAGCGTTCGGCGATAACTTCCGCCTGTTGATCCGCGATGCGGATGGCCTTGGCGGGGCATTCGCGCACGCACGTGTAGCACACGCGGCAGCGTTCCTTGATGGTTGAGACCAGTGGTTTTTCTCCGGCCTGCATCGTGCACCTCTGTCCTTACGCTACGACCTCACGCTTGTGATAATGCGTGTGCAGCAGTTCGTGGCTCTTCTTGCCCAGCGGCGCGCCGAGAAAGTCTCGGTAGAGTTGCTGCACTTGCTCGTTGTGGTGCGACGCGCGGAGTGGTTCGTCGCGGTCGAGCTGGTAGAGCGCCTTGGCGCGGGCCCGCACCTTGTCGATATCGGTCCCCATCGGCTGTCCGCCGCCGGCGATGCAGCCGCCGGGGCAGGTCATCACTTCGATGAAGTGCAGGTCGGTCCGGCGGCCGTCGCGGATTTCGTCGAGCAGTTTGGCGGCGTTGGCGAGGCCGCTGGCGACGGCGACGCCGAGTTCGACGCCGTCGATCTTGACGCGGGCTTCCTTGACGCCTTTGAGGCCGCGGAGTTTTTGGAGTTTCAGCTCTTTGAGCTCCTGGCCGGTGAGGAGGTAGTGGGCGGAGCGGATGGCGGCTTCCATGACGCCGCCGCTGGCGCCGAAAAGCTTGCCGGCGGAGCTGCGCTGGCCGAGGGGGGAGTCGGCGGTTTCGGGGGCGAGCTGGTTGAGGTCGAGGCCGCGCATCTTGATGAGGCGGGCCAGTTCGCGCGTGGTGATCACGGTGTCGATGTCGGGCAGGCCGTCGCGACTCATTTCGGGCCGGGTGGCCTCGAACTTTTTGGCGGTGCAGGGCATGACCGAGACGCTGTAGATGTTCTGCGGGTCGAGGCCGGTTTGCTGGGCGAAGTAGGTCTTGATGACGGCGCCCATCATCTGTTGGGGACTCTTGCAGGTGGAGAGGTTGTCGTTGAAGTCGGGGTAGAACTGCTCGACGAATTTGATCCAGCCGGGCGAGCAGCTTGTCATCATGGGGAGCTGGCCGCCGTTGTTGATGCGGTGCACGAGCTCGGAGCCTTCTTCCATGATGGTCAGGTCGGCGGCGAAGGCGGTGTCGAAGACGCGGTCGAAGCCGAGTCGGCGGAGAGCGGCGGTCATGACGCCGGTGATGTCCTTGCCGGCCCGCATGCCGAATTCCTCGGCGAGGGTGACGGAGACGGCGGGGGCGTGCTGGACGACGACGGTCTTGGTGGGGTCGTTCAGGGCGGTGACGACGTCGTCGAGGTTGTTCTGTTCGCGGAGGGCGCCGGTGGGGCAGACCATGATGCACTGGCCGCAGTTGATGCAGCTCGACACGTTGAGGCCCTGGTCGAATGCGGTGCCGACGGTGGCCTGGCTGCCGCGCTGGATGAAGTCGATGGCAGCGACGCCCTGCATTTCCTCACAGAAGCGAACGCATTTGCCGCAGAGTATGCATTTGTTCGGATCGCGGACGAGGGAGGGGCTGGAGACGTCGACCTTGCAGAGGTTGCGGTGGCCGTTGAAACGGCGTTCGCGGACGCCGAGCTCGTGGGCGAGGTCCTGTAACTCGCACTCGCCGTTACGGACACAGTAGAGGCAGTCGTCCGGGTGACTGGCGAGCAGCAATTCCATGATGGTCTGGCGGGCACGGATGGCGCGGGAGGAGTGCGTCTGGACTTTCATGCCCTCGGCGACCGGGAAGGCGCAGGAGGGGACGAGGCCGCGCTGGCCTTCGATCTCGACGGCACACATGCGGCAGGCGCCGGTGGGCGTGAGTTCGGGCATATGGCAGAGGGTCGGGACCTTGACGCCGATGCGTCGGCAGGCGTCGAGGACCGTTTCGCCGTTTTTGACTTCGACGGGGTGGTTGTTGATTTCGATCGTGAACACGCTGTACTCCTCAGCCGTCAGCGGGCTGGTGTCGTGATTCTACTCGGCGATGACTGCATTGAGGCGGCACGATTCGACACAGGCGCCGCAGGCGATGCACTCTTCTTCGACGATGTAATGGGGGCTCTTGGGGGCACCTTTGATGGCACCGACCGGGCAGTGTTTGGCACAGAGTGTGCAACCTTTGCAGAGATCGGGGTCGATGCGGTAGTGCAGGAGCTCGCGGCACGCTCCGGCCGGGCACTTGCGTTCGTACACGTGGGCTTCGTATTCGTCGCGGAACCACTGGAGCGTGCTGAGCACGGGGCTGGGGGCCGTCTGTCCGAGGCCGCACAGGCTGGTGTCGCGGATGACCTCGGACAGACGTTCGAGCTGCATGACGCCCTTGAAGCGCTCGAGGGCGTCGTGGCCGGTCTCGTTGCGGCGGGCGCGGGTGATGCGCTCGAGGATTTCGAGCATGCGCTTGGTGCCTTCGCGGCAGGGGATGCACTTGCCGCAGCTTTCGCGTTGGATGAAGTCCATGAAGAACTTGGCGACGTCGACCATGCAGGTGTCTTCGTCCATGACGACCAGGCCGCCGGAGCCCATCATCGCGCCGACGGTCTTCAAGGACTCGTAGTCGATCTGGATGTCGAGGTGTTGCGCGGGGATGCACCCGCCGGAGGGGCCACCGATCTGCACGGCTTTATACTGCTTGTTTTCGGGGATGCCGCCGCCGATGGCGAAGACGACGTCGCGCACGGTTGTGCCCATGGCGACCTCGACGAGGCCGGTCAGGGTGACTTTTCCGGAGAGGGCGAAGACCTTGGTGCCTTTGCTGGTCTCGGTGCCGACCGAGGCGAACCAGTCGGGGCCGTTGGCGACGAGTAGTGGGAGATTCGCCAGGGTCTCCACGTTATTGATGATCGTGGGCTTGCCGAACAGGCCGGAGACGGCGGGGAAAGGTGGGCGCGGGCGCGGCATGCCGCGCTTGCCTTCGACGCTGTGAATGAGGGCAGTTTCCTCGCCGCAAACGAAGGCGCCGGCGCCTTGCTTGATGATGATTTCGAGACTGAAGCCGCTGCCGAGGACGTTCTCGCCCAGCAGGCCATAGGCGCGGGCCTGCGCGAGGGCGGTCTTGAGGCGTTCGATGGCGAGCGGGTATTCGGCGCGGATGTAGACGTAGGCTTTGCTGGCGCCGATGCCGTAGGCGGCGAGGGCGAGGCCTTCGACGAGACGATGGGGGTCGCCCTCGATGACAGCGCGGTCCATGAAGGCGCCCGGGTCACCCTCGTCGGCGTTGCAGATGAGGTATTTTTGTTCGCTGGGGGTGTTGAGGGCGAACTTCCACTTGCGGCCGGTCGGGAAGCCGCCGCCGCCGCGACCGCGCAGGCCGGCCTGCTCGATGGCGTCGCACAGCTCGGCAGGGGTGGTGTCGCGCAAGGTGCGGGCGAGGGCCTGGTAGCCGCCGCGGGCGAGGTATTCGTCGATGCTGTTGGGGTTGACGAGGCCGCAGTTGGCGAGCACCCAGCGGGTCTGGGGGGCGAAGAAGGGGTGCTCGTCGAGGTAGGCGATGTCGGTCCAGGGCGCCTGCTTAGCGTTGTTTTCGGCTGGACGGAACTGGCCGAGGACCAACTCGCCGGGGATTCGTTCGGCGAGGACGGCGTCGAGCAGGTCGTTGACCTTCTTTTCGGTGACGCCTTTGAACGCGATGCGCGTACGGCCGGGAAGCTGGATGTCGACGAGTGGTTCGGCGGCGCACAGGCCGATGCAGCCGACTTCGACGACCTCTGCGTCGATGTTCCTCTCACTGAGGTAGGCACGGATGGCGTTGAGCGTCTTGGCCGCACCAGCGCCGAGGCCGCAGGTTCCGGCACCGACGAAGATCGTCGGTTTTGCGACGCAGTCGCGTTTGAGCAGACCGAGTTGGGCCGCGAGTGCTTCCTGCGCGCCGGCGTCGACGTCGTGGCCATTGCCGCTGAGCAGTTGACGCACGAACTCCGGCTGGAGTGCGGGCCGGGGGTGACAATCGTTGCAGCGATGTTCGTTATGCGTTGCCATTGCCGTCCTTGCTCAATTCGTTGTTGTACTGCTTGATGATCTTGCGGATTTTGTCGGGGGTAACGCCGGCATGGAACTCGCCGTTGATCGCGACGACCGGGGCGAGGCCGCAGGCCCCGATACAGGCGACGACTTCGATGCTGAACTTGCCGTCGCGTGTGGTCTGGCCTGGCTCGACTTGGAGCGTTTGCTTGAGGGCTTCGAGCACCGCAGCGGAGCCTTTGACGTGGCAAGCGGTACCACGGCACACCTGGCAGTGCACCTGGCCCTTGGGCTGGAAGCGGAACTGGTTGTAGAACGTCGCGACGCCGTAGACCTTGCTGACGGGCAGGTTCAGGCGCCGGCCGACTTCGACCATGGATTCGCGCGAGAGGTAGCCGAACCGTTCCTGGACCGCCTGGAGGATGGGGATGAGATGTTCCCGGCGGGCGTTCGGATAGGTGTCGAGCACGGACTGGAGTTCTTCGGTCGCGATCACTATTGTGCCTCCCGTCGACTGCGTCGCTCATGGGCGAAGAACGCCACCTTCTCGAGCGACAGGGCGATGTCGACATCTTCCACGTATACATCTGTCGGTACGCGCAGGCGCGTTGGCGCGAAGTTCAGCAGGCCGCTGACGCCCAGTTTGATGAGTTGGTCGGCGACTTCCTGAGCCGCCTCTGCCGGTACGGCGATGATGCCGACGGCGACGGGCTGGCGGCGGAGGAGATCGGGCATTTCCGAGACGTTGTAGCAATGGCAGCCGTGCATGACCCGGCCGACCTTGTCGGGTGCGGTATCGAATGCGGCGACGATGCGGTGACCGGGATGGCGCCCGGTGAAATAGTCGAGGATGGCGCGGCCGAGATGGCCGACGCCGACGAGCACTGCTTCGCCCGCCGTCTTAGGATCGAGTAGTTGGCTGACGTGCTCGATTAAGCCGTCGACGTCGTAACCCTTTGCGGGGCTGCCGGTATACCCGATGGTCATGAGGTCGCGGCGGACTTGGGCGGGGGTAACGCCCTGCAATGCGGCGAGCTCGTGGGAGTAGATACGGTGTTTTCCCTCAGCCTGCCAGCAGCGTAGATGGCGGCGGTAGCTGCTTAGCCGCTCGATGACTTTGGTGGGGATATCCATATCCGCTGCTCCATGAACTCGCTGCTCGGGTATCCGAGGCTTCGCAGTTCGGTGGCTTGTGCTATCCGCCCTGTCGACTATCGAAGGCCGTTACTTCGGTAACGTTGTGAATACATTCACACTGTATATACGGATCGTCAGGTTGTCAAGTTCGCATAAGTCCGATTTCGCACTCGAATCTGGCTGGGGAGTTACGTTTTCGAAGCCTGGCTGAATCGCAGGTACGGTTTCCTTGGTGGGGGAGTTCGAGTGAGATTATCGGTCCGGATGGCCTGACACTATCTGACGTATCATCAGTCTACAAAAAAACTTGTGATTATCGCCGCACCCGGAATAGCTCAGTTACGTAAGAGGTTATGACAGGTGCCTTGAGGAGATCGGAAGGGTGACCGGCAAGGTTGCCCAAGTGCGTGTCCTCCTGAAGGCCTCCAAAACGACCCTCTCCTCCCTTCCCAGGTGAGAGCCGGTCCCCCTCCCAGGGGGCCGGCTCTTGCCGTTTATGCATTGCTTGGCGGATCTCAGTGGATTCACCTGTTTAGCAGATGCTCGCTGTCATTGAACAGTCCCTCGATGCGGTCGTGGAGCGAGTTGTCGGGCTTTCCGGGGCCCTGTTCGTCGAGGACCATGGCTTCGAAGAGGTCGACCATGGCTTGCCAGTCCTGGAGGCTGACCCACTCGCTGGCGATCCGGCGCTTCTTCGTGTCCATGTTGTGATAGTTGCCGAGCGCGAGGCAGATGCCGCTGACGGTGTAGCCGTAGGCGCCAAATGCGGCCGCTTCGCACATGCCGCCGTCCATGAGTTTGCGCTGGAACTGGAACTTCTTGCGGCGACGGGCGAGGCGCTGGGCGACGCGGACGCTGAAGTCGGTGAGTGCCGGCGTGTAGATGGTACCGCGGTCGCCGACGCGGATGATCGGACCGTCGCCGATGGGGGCATTGACGAGGGCGCTGCTGGTTTCGATGGAGATGACGGCGGCACGTTTAGGGACGGTCCTGGCTTTGATGGCGCCGACTGCGCCGACGAAGCCGACCTCTTCGGCGCGTGAGAAGAGGCAGTAGACTTCGGCGTGGGCCTTTTTGCGGCTGAGGCGGCGGAGGAGTTCGAGCATGGCGCCGACGCCGGCGAGATCGTCGCACGCGCGGGCGGTGATGCGTTCGCCGCGGAGGGCTGGATCGGGCAGGTCCCACATTCCCAGGGTACCGGGGGGGACGGGTTTGCTGACCTGGAGGCTGGCGGCCTTGGGGATGCGGGGGCGGCCGGGTGCGCTGGGCGGTGCGACCTTGGTCAGCTTGGTGACTTTGCCTTTGACCCATTTGCCGTCGACCCAGAAGCGGACCTTGGCATCTTTGAAGTACTCGGGGCGTACGCCGCCGCGAAAGTCGGCCAAGAGGGTTTGCTTCCCTTTCATCTGGGTGGCTTCGAAGCCGGGGTGGTCCAGGTGGGCGGCGAATGCGAGGGGGCGGACCTGGCGCGGTTGGTAGCGATAATGGGCCAGCAGATTGCCGTAGCGGTCGTATTTGAGCTTGACGCCGGCGAGTTTGCGGCAGGCCTCGTCAACGTAAGCGACGACGTGGTCTTCGAGGTAGGGCGCGGTGGGCAGGGCGAGCAGCTCTTTGAGCACATTGGGAAGTGGCATGCTGTGTCTCCGTCAGATTCCGAGGCAGAATGGCCCTGGCGATCGTACGTGATCGGGGAGGCGTCGCCAAGGAGGAGCGACGGGGGCGGCAGGGAACGTTTTTCGACAATTTCGTGACGGACCTTGGTGTGCCCGGGCGTCCATAATGGGTGGAATGTCAAGCGTGAGCATCGATGCTGACACACTGCGGCAGCTTGTCGCCGACGCGCAGCGCGGCAGCCGCCTGGCCGCGGATCGGCTCGTTCGCCAGCACGAAGGCTGGGTGCGGAGCGCGATCTATGGCGTAACGGGACGGGCGGACGTGGTGGAGGATGTGGCTCAGCAGGTCTGGGCACGGGCGTGGCAGAAGTTGCGCACGCTTGACAATCCGCGTCGCTTACGGCCGTGGCTGTACAGCATTGCCCGGAACGCGGCGATCGACGCGAGTATGGCCCGGCGGCGTGATGCGGAGGCGGCGTTGTCGCTTGACGGGCGACGGGCGTTGCCGGATGCGCGTCAGCCGAGTCCGTTCGGGGCAGCAGCCGGGAATGAGCTGCATGAGACGCTTTTGCGGGCGGTGCAGGCGTTGCCGGGGCATTATCGCGAGCCGTTCGTGCTGCGACACTTGGAAGATTGGAGTTATGCGGAGATTGGCGAGGCGTTGGAGCTGCCGGTCGAGACCGTTGAGACAAGACTGACCCGAGCGCGACGGATGTTGCGTGAATTGCTACAGGACAAGGTTGCATCATGAGCTATGAGCCCGATCGTTTGGAACGACTGATTTCGCGTCAGCTAGACGGGGAATGTTCCGCTGACGAGCGGGAGGAGCTTGATCTGTTGATTGCGACGGATGCGCAGGCGCGGCGCGCACTGACTGATTATGAGGCGTTGGATCAGCAGGTGGGCGACGCGCTGCGGGTGGCGTTGGACCGACCGCGGCGGCATCGCATTCTATCCGCGACGTGGACCCGGGTCGGGAAGGGTCTGATGGTGGCGGCGGCCGCGTGTGTGGCGGCGTTGGCCTGGCTCCAGCCGACGCAGCCGTCCGAGCCCGGCCCGGGGTCCGCGCGCCGTCAGCAGGCGGGTGCGACGCATTCGTGGTTTGTGCCGGCGGGACCACAGGTTGACGCGGTCGAGCCGGTACCGAGTCGGTATGTTCGTCCGGAGGTACAGGTCCGCGGCACGCAACGGGAGTGGATCATCATTCCGGGCGATCGTCCGGGAGTTTACCAGATTATCGAGGTTGATCGGGTGCGTACGCATGCGATTCGCCTACAGCGAGATTTTTGACAGGAGAATGTCATGTTGCTGCAACTACCAGCACTCGTGGGCCTTGTATTTCCGATCCTGACGTCGAGTCTGGCACCGGGGGAGGAGCGAGTAGCCTCCGACACGCGCGAGAAGACGGTTGTCCTGGAATCGGTGAGGGGTGCGGAGGATGGCGAGACTGTAACGGTCCGGCTGCTGGCCGGTCCAGACGAGGCGAGCGACACGCATTATGTCGTGGTTGGTGATGCTCCCCCGGCGGGGGCGAAGCTGCCGTCGGTTTGGATCGGTGTTCGGATCATGCCGGTGCCGGCGCCGTTGGCGGCGCACATCGGAGAAGATGGCGTCATGATCTCCAACGTGTTCAAGGGCAGCCCGGCTGACGAGGCGGGGGTGGAGCGGTATGACGTATTCCTCGAGTTCGACGGCATGCCGGTGAATTCACCGGCTGATCTGTCGAAGGTGGTGGGCGCAACGGCTGCGGGTGAGCGTGTGCAGGTTGTGCTGGTACGCGGCGCGGACGAGCAGACGTTGACGATGCGACCGGCGAAGCGTGCGGAGAATATGGAACTGGAACTGAAGTATGACGAGCCGGAGGAAGAGGTTCTGGCGGAGAAGCTGAATCTGCGTGGGCGCACGTTGCAGGTGGGCCCGGGCGGCGAGTGGATCATGCGTGATCTGGGTGAGTTGCAGGGTGTGCCCGATGTGTTGGAGGAGTTGAAAGGGCTGGATCTGGATGTACACGTGGAGGGTCTTCCGAAGGCATTCATGGGCGATGGTCCGGACAACTGGATCCACATTCCGAGTCCGGGGCCTTTCATGTGGCGTGGTGGCGATGGCCGGGAGCTCGAGGTCGAAGTGAAGATCCGTATTGAGGAGGACGGATCGACGACGGTGATCGAGACCGACAAGGATGGTCGTATCCACGTTACGCAATCGGATGCGGACGGCAACGAAACGACGGATACGTATGAAAATGAGGCGGCGCTATGCGAGAACCACCCGGAGCTCTACGCCATCTACCGGCAGCATGTGGGACGGCCGACGGGGCTGTTTCATCGGTCAAGGCCGGAGAAGCTGAAGAAGTGGCGGCAGGAGTTTCAGGTCGATATTCGCGAGCAGCTTGAGAAAGCCCGGGAGCAGGTTGAGGCTACGCAGCGTCAACTGAAGAAGAAGTACGTGCGGCCGCACGCGGACCGGCCGGAACGGAACGATGATGTGCGCCGGCGTGTGCCGGATGCCCCGGCGAAGGACGCGAAGCGCGGCGACAGGCCTGGCACTGTAACGGAGGATAGCCGAGCGCTGGGTGTGCGCGTGGCGGACGACGGGGCGATCACGGTGTACTTCGCTTCGAACGGCGAGGTGTCCACGTATCGCTTCGTGGACAGGGAGAGCTTCCGCACGGCGGAGCCTGAGCTATATGCGCAAGTGGAAGACTTGTTGGAGTGATGGCGCGCGTTGTCTGAATCAGGGGGGGGAAGGCAGAGTGGGGCATCAGGTACGGGCGGTACGCCGGCCGTTTCTGGTGCCCCGACCATTCTTGTAAACGTCTTCGAGCGACTTGAGGGTCTTTTTCGTGGCGATGCGATCGCTGGGACCCATGCGGTCGATGATGAGCACGCCATTGAGATGATCTGTCTCGTGCTGTACGACGCGGGAAAGCAGGTCTTCGGCGTCGAGTTCCAGCGGGCGGCCCTGGAGGTCCTGGGCGGTGACGCGGCAACGGCGGGCGCGACGAATTTGGGCAGTCACGTCGGGAAGCGAGAGGCAGCCCTCTTCGGCTTCGATCGAGCCCTCCATATCGTGAATGTCGGGGTTGATGAGGACCTGAAGGCCGTCAGGCTCGCCCGTCGGGTTCATGACGAACAGGCGGAGATTGACGCCCACTTGCGGGGCTGCGAGGCCGACGCCGCGGCCGGTTTCCATGAGTTCGAACATGCGCTGAACGAAGGCGGCCAACTTTTCGTCGAACGCCTGGACCGGTTCGGCCTGACGGCGTAGCCGCGGGTCGGGATAGTGGATGATGCCGAGTTGCTCAGGATTGTCGATCACGATTGCACCGCTATACAGAATCGGGACGAAAAGCACTCCACTCAATAGTAGCCGAAAGAACGCGGATGTCAGAAGCTGTGGCCGAGCAGGAAGGCGCGGGCGATGCGCTGGGCCATCTTCTCGTGCTTGAATACCATTGGCATCAGGAGGCCGAGGTCGGTATTCGGCATCTGGAGGTAGTCGGCCAGGGCGGCGCGCCAGCGATTGCCGAAGGTCGTGAGCTGGTCCTGAAAAACGTCCGCCGCGAGGGCGTCGGCGACAGTTTGGGCGGCGATCTGGCCGGAAACGAGGGCTGGGTAGAGGCTTTCGCTGCTAAGGGCGGCGGCGAAACCGCCGGCGGCGCCGATGAGGAGGCAGCGTTTTCCGACGTGGGACTCGATTTCGAGGGCGGTGCCGGCGACGGCGGGGATCGCGTAGATTTCGGTGCCATTGGCCGGGGGGAGGATATTAGCTCTTGATCCCGCCTGAATCACCTGGGCCAACTGGTCGACGGCGTTGGTTCCGGTATCGCGCGACAGCAGCGTGGCGCGGGTCGCGCTCTTGCCGTGGACGAGGGTAACAAGACGCAGGGCCCGGTTTGTGCCGCTGACCAGGTCGATGCCGGCGTGCCCGTTGCTGCGTGGGATACGTGCCTGTGCGCACTGAAACTCGATGCTGCTGTTGGGGATGGTTGTGATCGGGGTCAGGCCGCTGGTGGTGCTGCCGGGGCCATCGGCGACGATCGCAGCGCTGGCAGAGACGCTGTGGTTGTTGCTGAGCGTGAGTGTGACGCGGTCTTCGCCGGTGGTGAGTCGCGTGACCGTCGTGTTGGTGATGATGTCGGCGCCGGTCTGATCGGCGGCCGCGAGCAAGTTGTTTGCCAGCGTATTGGATTCGACGATCGCGCCCGCGAGTTGGGGATCAGCAACTTCCGTGGATTCGGTGAAGTCGAGTGAAAAGATGCGCAAGCCCGACCAGGTGGCGGTTGCGGCACCATTCAGGTCGACGCCCAGCTCGTGGCAGATTTCGGCGGCGGGTGGCGCGATCCAGCCGGGGCAGGTTATCGAGTGCGGCTCTGCAGCGCCCTCGATGATCAGCACCGAGAGCTTTCGGCGGCGTGCTTCGATGGCGGCGGCACTACCGGCCGGGCCGCCGCCGATGATGACGAGGTCGTAAGCGTCGCGCAGGGTGGTCAATGGGAGTCGGTCCTCACTTCATTTCGTCCCAGAGTTGCTGTTCGGCCTGCTCGAAGCGCTGGAAGGAGGCCTGGATTGACTCGAAAACCTGGCGGACCTCGTCGCGTTCGGCCTCGGTGAGTTCGTGCTGGCTGGTGGTGCGGCCGAGCAGGGCGTCGAGGCGACCGGCGGCGGCGTCGAGGTCGCGCGCGGCCTGGGCGAAAGCGCGGGCGGATTGGAAGACGAGCATCTGCTCTTCGCGGCGGGGGCCGGGGCCCCAGATGAGCTTGGAGGGGTTGAGGATCAGTTCGATCGTGAACTGCTCCATATTGTTGCCGATGGCGTTGAGGTGGTTCAGGGCGGCTTCGACCTGAGGGCGGCTGAGTGTGACCAGTCGTTCGCTTTCCGACGTGACGGCCTGAACATCGCCCAGGGCGGCGTTGACGCCGTCCATGGCAGCGTGGATCTTGCCGAGCAGTGAGGCGGGATCGGAGGCGTCCATTTCGGCCTGGAGGTCGACCAGCAGCTCCTCTTCGATTTTGCGGGTGGATTCGCGGACGCTGGCGAGTGTGTCGCGGACGACGGGGCGGTTTTCGCGGAGGATCGCGGAGGCTTCGAGCATGCCGGCGTCGACGTGTTCGAGGACTTTGTGAACGCGGTCGAGCACCGTGACGGGGTCGCCCGCGCTGGTGCGCAGCTCGTCGCGCAAGGCCGCGGTCATGGCTTTCGTATCATCCAGGACCTGGTGCAATTTGGTGACAAGCACGTCGCGCTTGGTCGGATCGACCTGTGTGCGCACGTGGGTGGCGACGGTGTGCAATTCGTTCAGAATATCGAGGATCTTGCGATGGGCGGAGTCTTCGGCGCGCGGGTCGAGCGCGAATTGGAGGTTCTCGACCAGACCGCCGGGACCGAGCAGGTCGTCCCGGAGTTCGGCGATGATGGCGTTGAAGCTACTGGGGGACTCGCCGATGATGGGCTGGGTCAGTTCCTTGCCGGGGTCGCCGACGCTTTGGATATTGACGAAGCCCTGACCACCGATGGCGGGTTCGCTCGTTGTGACGCGGCAGTTGTCGTAGAGGGGGACATCGGTGTCGATTTCGGCGTCGACGACGAAGACGGTTTGCTCAGGTTCTTCGGAATTCGGCAGTTGACGCTGTTCGATGCGGACCTGCTGCACGGAGCCGACGTGGACGGCGCCGGCGAGTCGGACGGGGCTGCCGGCCTGGAGGGGGGCCATGCCGCCTTCGTGGCGGAAGACGATTTCGATCTGGCGGCCGTCGGTTTTGAAGAGCGGTTGCAGGAAGACGAAGGTGAGGATGAAGAGCGCGACGAAGAGTATCGTCGCGAGCCCGAGCAGGAAGTTCTCTTTGCGCTGTTGTTTCATGAGCACTCACCGAGTTGGGCGGCGGGTGCATTGTAGCCATCACAGAGCGGTGTGCCAGAAGTGGCAATGAAGTGTGCGAGGCCTTGGATGAGGAACGGCTGATCAGAGGCCGATGGCGCGGCCGCCGGCGGAAACGCCCCACGCGGCGAAGTAGGCGAGGGTGGTCATGCCGACGAAGGAGATGACGGGCCAGTGCCAGGATTTGGTTTCGCGGCCGATGGTGGCGAGGGTGGCGCCGCATTGGGCGCAGAGGGCGAAGAAGACCATGACGGAGAGGGCGACGGGAAGGGTAAAGACGGGCTGGTCCGTGTCTTCCCACTTCATCTGGTGCAGGGCGGTTTGGAGGCTGGTTGAGCCTTCATCGGCCTCACCGAGATTGAGCACGGTCCCGAGGGTGGCGATGATGACTTCGCGGGCGGGGAACGAGGCGACGACGCCGACGCCGACGCGCCAGTCCCAACCGAGGGGTTTGATGGCGGGTTCGATGGCATGTCCGACGCGACCGAGGTAGCTGTTGCGCAGATACGCACCGGCGAGTTCCGATTCGAACTTGTCTTCGTCCCACCCGTGCGCGTGCTTCTCGGCCACAACCGCGGCGCGGGTGGCTTCGCTGCGCGGGAAGTAGCCCAGCGCCCAGACGACGACGTTGACGACGAGGATGACGGTTCCGGCACGGGTGACGAAGCTGCGGCCGGCGAGGTACATCCGCTGCCAGATGGTGCGGAGACGCGGCACCTTGTAGCTGGGCAGCTCGAGCAGGAAGCTGGACGCGGGTCCCTGAAAGACGGTGTGCTTGAGCAGCAGAGCGATCGGGATGGCGCAGGCGACGCCGACCAGGTACATGCCGAGCATGACGAGTGCGTCGAGGCGGACCCAGCCGCCGAGCCAGCTCACGGCCGGCACGAAGGCGCCGATCAGCAGTACGTAGACGGGCAGGCGTGCCGAGCAGCTCATGAAGGGTGCGATCAGGATCGTGATGAAGCGTTCGCGGCGATCCGCAATGGCACGTGTGCCCATGATGGCTGGCACGGCGCAGGCGAATGAGGATAGCAGGGGTATGAAAGCCCGGCCGCTGAGGCCGAGGGGCCGCATGAGACGGTCGACCATGAAGGCGGCACGCGAGAGGTAGCCGCAGTCTTCCAGAATGGCGATGAAGAAGAACAGCAGCAGGATTTGGGGCAGGAAGACGAGCACACCGCCGACGCCGGCAATCAGGCCGTCCTGAACGAGGCTCTGGATCATGCTGCCGTCGGGGAGGATGCTGCCGGCCAGGCTGGCGACCCAGCCGAAGCCGGACTCGACCCATGCCATCGGATAACCCGCGACGGAGTAGATCGCGTAGAACATGGCGTAGAGTACGGCGAGCAGTGCGACGGCGCCGCTGACGCGGTGCGTCAGAATGCGGTCGACGCGGGCGGACCAGGTCTTACCCGTGCCGACACGTCGTTCGATGACGCCGTCTAGCACGCGGTGAATCCAGGCGTAGCGGGCGCGAATCTCGGCCGGGATGGGCTCGGGTTCCGCGGACCGGACGGCGGCGCGGGCCTGTTCGAGCAGGGTTGGGTCGCCGCCGCGCGAGAGGTAGTGTTGTTCGGCGCAGCCCCCTTCATCCATGAGGACGCGAAGAGCCTCGCCGGGGCAGAGGGTGATGTTCGCGTGCTCCCGTAACCAGCCGCGCTGTTGGTCGATAACGGGCGGGAGATCGACCACAGGCCGGGGTGGTTCGCGCCCGATCGCCGCTGCGAGTTCCTGTGCAAGTGGGCGTACGGTTGCGTCGCGCGTGGCGACAACGGGTACGACGGGCACGCCCAGCCGATTGCTCAGCTCGTCGGCGTCGATGTGCAGCCCCTTCTCTTCGGCGACGTCGATCATGTTCAACGCGACGACCACGGGCAGGCCGATGTCGAGCAGTTGGCTGAGGAGGTAGAAGTTACGCTGCGGGTTCGCGGCGTCGACGATGGCGAGGACGGCGTCGGGGCGATCGCGGCGGTCCAGGCGGCCGCAGAGGGCTTCGCTGACGATCATCTCGTCAGGCGAATGGGCGGCGAGGCTGTAGGTCCCAGGTAGGTCTACCAGTTCGATCGTCGCATCCACGTTTCGCACGCGACCGTGGGCGATGTCGACGGTTACGCCGGGGTAGTTGGCGACGTGGCGGCGAAAACCGGTGAGGGCATTGAAGAGGGAGGTCTTGCCGGTGTTGGGGTTTCCGACGAGGGCGACGATAGCGCGTGCCGACGGCGTTGGAGGACGTTGGGTAGGGAGTTGTTCCTCGCTGGCTGTCGCAGGTTCTCTTCTCAATTGGGAGGGCTCACAGCGACAGGGCGGTGCGCGAGAGTGCGACTTAGAGGGCGTCGACGTCGATCAGAGCGGCCTCGGATGAGCGAACGGAGAGCTCGTAATCGCCCAGACGAAGCTGCATGGGGTCGCCCAGCGGTGCTCGCCGTACGACTTCGACTTCGGCACCTTCGATCAGGCCCATCTCCATCAAGCGGTAGGCGAGACGATTGCCCGGTTGGACGCCGGTAACGCGGAAGCGCGAACCCAGAGGAGCACCGTTCAACAACATATCGGACCTCAATGAATCATCTTGACGACGATGACGTAACCACGCTCGGCAATTGTTTTACTTACTATACATCGGTTTGGTTCGCTCTGCAACGAACCAATTGGTCTAGTTTCTGTGAAAAAACCAAGAATGTGGGTTACGCGGTGCCGGAGCCCGAACTCGCCGGGATCGTTTTCGGGGAGCGTGATTCAGTTGCCTTCCGGGTCGTCGACGACGATCAGGCCCGCTGCGGTGGCGGTGTCGTTCAGCCCGCCGGCCGTGATCGTGGCTTTCAGGTAATAGCTGCCCGGCTCGAGGTCCGGCAGCGTCGAGCGGCTCGGCACGGTCCAGATGAAGCGGTCTTCGTCATCATCAGGATCGGCGGTCCGCGTGCCACCTGGAATCGTGATTTCCGCAGAGTCGGATAGCCGCTCGAGCTTGAGCACCACCTCTGCGTTGTCACTGGAAGTATCATAGCGCCAACGGATTGTGACCTCGTCGCCAGCGACCACGGTCTGATCGGAAGTGGGGGTCAGCAGCGAGATTAGCGGCTGGTCGACATTGCCGCGGCGGAAAATCTTCCCGGAGCCTTCAACGGCTTCGGTAGAGTCGTCCTCCTGGCGGATTTCGAGCAGCAGTGTGTAGATGCCGGACTCGACATCGTCGCCGGCTGCGTTGGTGCCGTCCCAGGTGAACTGCTGCGGATCGGTGTCGGGTTCGATCTCCTCCTGGACAAGGAGAGACACCTCGTTGCCGTTGTTGCGGTCGTCATCGGGATCGAGGAGCAGGTCGACGCGCACTTCGTCTTCCTGATCGACCTGGTATTCGATCTCTATGGTGTCGCCCAATCCGATCAGGTCCGTGTCCTGGCGGGGGGCGAGGATCGCGGGGCCGGGAGGTGTGCCGGTGACGATGATTTGGGCAAGGCCCTCAGCGAAGAAGGGGTCGTTGTCATCATCGCTGACCTCGGCGATCAGATTGTAGGTGTCGGACAGGACACTCCGGCCGTCGAGACGGGTGCCAGTGAAGGTTGTCGACTGGTCGTCCGGTGCGCTGAGCAAGCTCTGCTCAGTGAAATACACCTCGTTGCCGTTTTCGTGGTCGTCGTCGGGATCCAGGCCGATGCGCGCGGTCGCATTCACGCCGCCGCCGAACCACTCGATGCGGATTGCCTCAGGGTCGTCCTCGTCGTGGTCGAAGGTCTGGTCTTCAGTTGGCGCGGTGAATTCGAAGGTCGCAAGCCCCTGAATCGAAATGTCGCCTCTGGCTTCGACCAGGTAGGGACCGGCGGCCGGGTCGAATACGCTGCCGTACAGGCTGTAGGTGCCGGCGGCAACCTCGATACCGTCTATGTCCGTGCCGTCGAAAGTGAAGGTCTGTTCTTCGGCGTTGGCGTTCAGCGTGAGTATCGCGAGCGGGATTTCGTTTCCGTTGCGATGGTCGGAGTCCGGGTCCAGTCCGACGGTGAACTCGGCACCCTCGCCGCCGGCGAAGAGTGAGATGTCGATGGTGTCACCCTCGGCTGGGTCCAGATCGGTGTCTTCATCAGGGTTGGTGAATCCGTAGACGCCGACATTGACAGCGACGCCGTTATTGGTCGCTTCCACGTCGAAGAAGGTCTCCTCCGCGCTGGAGGAGTTTGAGGCGGAAAGCGTGTAAAGTCCTGGTGCCACCGGGTTTCCGGTGTCGTCGGTCCCGCTCCAGGAGAAGGACTGGCGGGCGGTGGGGATGTTGACGGGGGGTTCGGCGATCGTGATGTCGCTCAGACCGCTCTCGGGGGAGAGCATGAGAACGGCGTTCTCCTTGTCGTCGCCGCCGAACCACTCGATCTCAATCGACTCGCCATCGCGGGGAAGAACCACATCTTCCGAGGGCTCGACAAAGCCGAAGATTGTGATCGTTCCCGGTGCAGTATGGGTACGTCCGAGAGTGGCGGTTTGAATTCGCCCGGTGATGCGGAAGGGTCCGACGTCGTTGGAGGTGTCCCAGTCCACGATGTCGCCGTCGCCGGTCCCTACGAAGGGCTGATCTTCGATGAAGGTTCTGGTTTCAAGTTCCGGGAGGCGGGATTCGAGGAGGATATCGACGCTGGCAGGGTCTCCAGTCAGATTGGAGCCGGTCCACTGAATGCGCACGGACTGCCCCTGCGAGATCAGCTTGTCCTCTGACGGGCGTGTGACGGCGATGGCGAGCGTTTCGCCGGTGTTCGCGGCACGCGGCGCGTCGTCGGTGATGGGGAGGCAGGTACCGCCTGCGAGAATGAAGCTCAGGCTGGCAGCCAGGAGGAGTGCACGGCGCATATGAGGTACCTCGAAGCAACCTTGTGACGTAGGCCTTCAGCGGACGACCGATAAGGTTATCGGCGCAATGGGCCCGGATCGCTTAGCGAACTGGCAGCGATTGCGGTCTGAGTCGACGGTCGACTGGCATCGCCCAAAGGCATTATTCGGTCGGCGGGGCCGCGGTCAAGGGCCGCCGGTATCCGATCCGTGGTACGCGTTGGCAGGCATGGTTCGCGACGGTAAGATTCCGTGTTCGCGGGTGGCAGCATGTGCCGATAACGGTGCATACGGAAGTGCCGGGGTGCGGTCGGCTCCCGGAAAGTCAGGGACGAGGTTATGAACGTAAAGCTTTGGTGGATCGCCGGATGCGTGGGTCTTGTCGGTGCGGGACTCCTGGTGCTGCTGGGAGGATGCTCGGGGTTGTTGTTCACGAATCAGACCATCGAGCGGGGGGGCAATATATCGGTGCAGTTCATCAATGAGACGAGCTATCAGGCATCTTTCTCGTATGGCACGTGGGATGAACTGGACCGTACGCCGGGGCAAATGGACTTCAATCAGCTTGAGGTCAACGCGAACAGCATCTCCGGCGTGCAGACGGTGCAGTGTGCACGGGATATGGCGGTGGGGACGCAGTTGTTGGTTGATCGCGCGCTGGCTACGGATGAGGATGACGCGCCTGCCTTCAATCCGGATGCGTTCGACACCGTTGTGCGGTTTTCTGATGCGCCGGAAGAGACCGACCCCGTGGACTTGCCGACGGTGGGGACGGCGCGGGGGTCGCACAAGTTGCTGGGGGTGGATTATACCTGCGGCGATCTGCTGATATTTACATTTCTCCGGGATGTGGACGCGCCGGGTGGTTTCCGCATCGACTATACGGTAATCCGCGACGCCGAACGCGATTGATTTGCGGGTGCATCTGACGGCGGGGGGTGCGCAGTGGCGTTGGTGCGCGGCGTACGTTACGATCGGGCGCGTTCAAGCCAACCAATCATGAGCGAGGTACGTCATGTCGCAGGCGATTGCGCAGAAGGTGTCGGGGGACATGCAGGCGGCGTCGTGGATTCGCGAGATGTTCGAGAAGGGGCGGCGGCTCAAGCAGGAATATGGTGCGGACAAGGTGTTCGATTTCTCGCTCGGCAATCCGAACGCGACGCCGCCCGATGCGTTCTTTGATGCGATCCGTACCGTAGCGGCCGACAAGCAGCCTGCCCTGCATCGGTATATGCCGAATGCGGGCTTTGATGAGACGCGGGCGGCGGTCGCGGAGTTTGTGACGACCGAGTATCGGCAGCCATTCACGCCTGATGCGGTGATCATGACCAGTGGTGCGGCGGGCGGAATGAACGTCGTATTGCGCGCCGTCTGCAATCCTGGCGACGAAGTGATCGTGCTCGCGCCCTTCTTTCCGGAGTACAAGTTCTACGCGGAGCAAGCCGACGCGAAGATGGTGGTGGTGCAGACCGACGCCGACTTTCAGCCGGATATCGCGAAGCTGGAGCAGGCCCTGACGAGCAAGACCAAGGCGGTCATCGTCAATACGCCCAACAACCCGAGCGGGGCGGTGTATACGGACGAGAAGTGCAGGGCACTCGGGGAGTTGCTGGCCGGGCGTGATCGCGATGATGCGCCGGTGTACCTGGTGTGCGATGACCCGTATCGGCGGATCATCTACGATCTCGACTGGGCCCCGACGCCACTGAAGCACTATCAGCGAACGATCCTTGTCTCGAGCTATTCGAAGGACCTGAGCATTGCGGGCGAGCGGGCGGGGTATATCGCAGTGCCGGATGGCGTGCCGGACAAGCCGCTGCTGATGAACGCGCTGACCATGCTGAACCGGACGCTGGGGTACGTGAATGCGGCCGCGTTCATGCAGCGGGTGATTGCGCGGTGTGCCCAGGCGCTGTGTGAAGTCACGTTCTATCAGGAGAACCGCGACCTGCTGTGTGGGGCGCTGAAGGATTTTGGATACGACCTGGTCGTGCCGCGTGGGGCGCTATATGCGTTCCCGAAGACGCCGTTGGAGGATGATCCGGCGTTCGTGGACGTGCTGCTGAAACACCGCGTGCTGGGTGTGCCGGGGCGTGGGTTTGGACGGCCGGGGTATATGCGATTGAGCTTCTGTGTGGATCGCAAGACGATCGAAGGTGGCTTGCCCGGGCTCAAGGCGGCGATTGATGAAGTGCGCGGCTAGCCAAGCGATCATTCGGTCTTCACGGCTCTGGCCTGAATACGATTCGGCTTCAGGTCATTGATTTCGATCCACTCATCGAACGGGGGTTCGATCAGCTGATCAGCGAGCGTCTGTGCGCTGAGGTCGGCTTTGATGCGGAACACGCCGGTGTTCTTGGTGAAGTCGCCGTCGACCGATTTGACGCCCTTCAGCGTCTGAAGGGCCTTGCGCAGCCGGGAGTAGGTCTTGTAGTCGAGGTTTTCGACTTCGAAGTCGATGCTGCCGCCCGCGGTGATGATGGTGGCCCATTGCCGCATGACGGCTTCGTAGATGCGGGTGGCGAGAGCGGGTGTGTGGCGCGGGCCGGCGCCGGGGAAGGTGGCGGCTTTGAGTGCGGCGCGAGCGGCTTGCGGGCTGTAGGCGTGGTGTGAACGTACGCCGCTACGCGTGACGGGGATCGATTCACTGGCCAGGAGCTGTCCGGTATCGGTGTAGTAGACCTTGGCCTGCACATCGCAGTTGTAGAATGCGGCTGCGACACCGTAGACACGCTCGATACCGGCGCGATTGGCATTGGCGTAGCCGCGGATGAGGATGTGGGCGCCGGCATCCTTGGCGAGGCGGGCAATCTTGCTGGCGTTGTCTGCGCGCTGCGCATCCTGGCGTTCGCGTCGTCGCAGTTCCTCGATGCCCTCCTGGGCGACGAGATCGAAGCCCGCTTCGACGAACAGCTCCTCGATGCCGCTTTCGACCATGGAGCTGCTTTGCAGGTCGCCGTCAATCTTCTCGTCAATCCAGACCATGATCTTGGGGCGGCCGATCTGGTCGAGGACGTTCTGAACTTCGCCCCAGGCCTGGGCGACGGCGTCGGGGCGCACCGTTGCCCGGATGGTGAGCTCCACGGTGCCGCCGGCGAGTTTCTTCTCCTCGAGGATGTCATAGTCGCTGACGACGCCCGCGGCCCGACTGTAGATCGTGTCACGGATCAGCTCGAAGTCCTGCACCTTCGAGAACGAGGCGATCTGTTGCCCGGCGCCCTGTTCGAGTGCTTTGCGCAAGGCCTGCTTGAGGGCATCATCACGGTCGTAGCCTTCGGCAGTCACCGTGACGATTCGTGGCTGGCCTTCCGGCGGTTGCTGGTCCGGCGGCGCGGCGATGGCAAATGCGCAGGTGGTTAGCAGTACGGTGCCGAATAGCGGGCGGGCGACGCATTTCATGGTGATTCCTCCGTATCGAACAGGGCACCGCGCGGCGGTTCCACCGCTTGGAGCTTCATTTCACGCCGGACGATCTCCCACAGGCGACGGAGTGGTAATGCCACGGGTAGCGACACCGTGCCCTCCTTGCTCAGCGTTGGCGTGCCGGCGGGCCGCGTGGCGGAGAGCAGCAGGGCTACATCCGGTTTGAGGTTCTGATAGTAGCCGAGGAACTCGGCGATTGTCACATCACGCTGGATGACGAGGTCCATGACCTGCGCGCGCACGGCGTTCACCCCGTCGAGTCGGGCCAGCTCGATGCGCACGTCGGCGGGCAGATTCTCTTCGTCATCCGGATCGTATTGGCCGGTGGCGCGCAAGGTGCGGCCAGCCCACGACGGGGCGTTGTATTCGACCGGCGTGTATTTGGTTTGCAGGAGGGCATCGGGTGCCGGCGTGGCCAGTCCCGTACCGGAAAGCGTGTCATCCGGCGCGTCGAGCACCATGCGGCGGAAGTCGGCGAGGGCGAAATCGCTGCCGCGGGCGTGTCGCTCGTGGGCGTCGGAGAGTATGCGCATCAGTTCGCGCACCGAGATCGTCGCCCGGGCGACGGCCGTGCGATCGGGTTCGCAATTCACGGTGGAGTCGATTGCGCGGCGCAGGCGATTGTCTACGAATTCCTCGACGCGGGCGTTGAAGGCGAGAAAATCCGCGACCCTGCGGTCCCTTCCTAAGGACAGGCGGTTGATGTCCCTTCGCAGTGTTGCCAGCGCGTCGCCCAGTGCCGCCCGACGCGCCGCCTCGACGCCCTGGCGTGTGACGTTTTCCCAGCCGGGCGGGTGATCGGCCCGCCATTGCAGGTCAGGTGATGCCGCCCCGGTGGCCCACAGCACAGGCCAGCGCTGCGCAGCCTGGCGCAGGCTCGCAGTGGAAACGCCGAGTTCGGCCGTGGAGTGTCCTTGTTCAGAGATGATGTTGGTCAGTTGTCGGAGGAGACCGTCCGGATCGAGTTGCACATCGGCTTCGCAGACCGCGTCTGAGTAGAGGCGGGTACGTCCAGGCTGGATGTGTTGACGGATCCAGAGTCGGAGTGCCCGGTCCAGGTCGACGTCGCGTGCCATGCAGTCGCCGACGGTCGCGTTGGCACTGATGGGAAGCCTGCGCACCTGCTGAACCAACTCGGCATGGGCTACAGCCCGCGCCAGGCGTTGGAGCGTTCGCATGGTTTCCAGCGGCACGGCGTCGCCCGACGGCTGCGCAGCCACCGGCAGGCTGAGCACCCATAGCAGAGCGCCCAGCTTGGTGCAGACGAAAAGGTGACGTGGTCGCGGCATCGGGCCGTCTTCAGCCGCAACTACTCGACGATCATCTCGCCGGGACCCACGTCGCGGACTTCGCCCTCGTGTTCCTCGTGGGTGACCTGTACTTCCTTCTTCTCGTTCTCGGCACAGCCGGTGAGTGGTGCCAGTGCCACTGGCGCCAGCATGATCAACAGTGTCAGAGCCCAGTGCTTCAGTGCTTTACGCATTGCGATGTCCTCACGTTGGTGCGTCGTTTTGAGTCTACAAGACCCCTGTTGGAAGCTATCGATGTCGCTGCCGGCGGAGCTCTTCGCCGACGACTTCCCAGACGGCCATGCCGGGTAGTTCGACGGTGACGATTGCGGAGTCGTCGGTGAAGCGGGTTTCCCGGACGGTGGCACCGACAACGACGGCCTGCACCTGCGTTGAGACGTGGTCGTATTGCGTCGTGAAATCGCGGACCTCAGTCTGACCGGAGATGCGCAGGCCGGCGATCTGCTCGGCAAGGTTGCGCTTGGCGATGACTTCGGCGGCGCGGGCGGCTTTGAGGCGCCCCTGGGCGGTATTCATATTGGGGTCGGTCGCTTCGCCCGTCGCGCGCACGGGGCCCATCGTCCAGCCCGGCATCTCGACCGGTGCCTGAGCGATGTACTTCTTCATGTACTTTTCGGGGGGCACGCCCATGCCGGTTGCCTCGAAGTCCTTCTTGACAACGCGCTTGACGATGTCTTCGACGGTGTGGCCGCGGATGTCGTCACCTTCGTAGTGTCGGGCATGCAGACGCTTGATGGTTGTGATGACCTGCTCGGTCGGCACGCGGACGGTGACCTCGGCAATCAGCTCGTCATGGTGCAGGTAGCGCTTGACCGGCTGACTGCCGACGAGAAAAGCGTTGAGCTCAGTCGTGATGGTGTCGCTCTCAGCCACGAAGTCGCGGACGATGGTGTTCGACGTCAGACGCAACCCCTTGATCCGCTCGGCGAGCTGGCGCTTGGCATCAATCTCGGCGGCACGAATTGCCATCATGCGCGCCTGAGGACCGATCTCGCGCCAGATGGGCGGTACGTGTGGTGGGCCGGAATCCGCGCCCGGGGGCGGTGGCGGGAGCATCTCCTCAGCGCCGTAGGGCAAATCAGGCGGCAGCTCCACGCGCGGAGCGCCCATGCCGATGACCTCAATCACGGATTTCTCGATGCGGCGCTCGATGGTCTCAATGTCCTCGACCGTGACCGAATCGCCGCGGTAGTGGCGGTTGTGGGCGGTGCGGAGCGTCTCAATGACCTTGGCGACGGTCACTTCGGCCGGCAGTTCGCACGAGCCGTCGTCCCAGAACGTTGGCGTCCCGAAACGGACGCCCTTGACCATCGTGTCGACCTCCGTGCGGATTTCGTCGGATTCGGCGACAAAGTCTCGTACGTAGGTTGTCGAGTTGATTTGCAGGCCGTAGACGGCCTCGGCGAGTTTGCGGTAAGCGTCGGCCTGGGCAGCCCGCCGGGCGAGCAGCTTGGCTTGTTCGGCAGATTGGGCGGTGCAAATGGCGGTGGCGGCCAGCAGTATCAGCGTTACGAGAGGTTTGCGCATTGAAGCACCTCATCACGATTGTTATGGACGGGTACGACGCCCCACGCGTCGGACCACGTAGCCTTGTGGACAGTCGCCGCGGCTCGAGGTTGGTCTCCCGCGACCTGAGTAGCAGGATAATCGATGTGCGGACGTTCGGCACGGGGACGGGCTGTGCGCGCAAGTTCCGGTTCTGCACCCGGGCGGCTATAGTGCGTGTCCCTGTCGGCGCTGGGCGATGACGCGTGCCTGGCCCGGGTGACAGGCGGGAGTGTGCATGCGCGTAGCCAGCGAGCAATCAGGTCGTGCCGGGCCGCTTGCCAAGATCGAACGATTTGGCGCCGAGCGGCCAGATGTGGCACTGATGGCGCCCCTGATGGTGTATGTGGCGCTGCTGGGCGTGGTGCCGCTCGTACCGGCGACTTGGCAGCCGGTCGTGATTGCGTTTCGTGGCGTGGCGTCGCTGGCGACAGTATGGCTGTTTCGGCGGCAGATGCCGCCGTGGGGTAAGCCGTACTGGGGCATCGCCGTGGTCGGCGGCGTGCTGGTGGGTTGGGGTTGGGTCTACGGGCAGCATTTGTTTGAGCAGATTGGCCTGGGGGGACCATTGCCCATTATGCCGGGTTCAAGCGAGCCGTACGATCCGCGCGATCATCTGGGTGCGGACGATCTGTTTGCAACGACATGGCTCATGCGGATGCTGGTCGCGGTGATCGCGGTACCGGTAGTGGAGGAGATCTTCTGGCGCGCGTTTTTGCTGCGAGCCCTCATTGACTGGTCGAACTTCGAGAAGATCCCGTTGGGAACGTTCACGTGGTTCTCGTTTCTGGGGACGTCGCTCATCTCGACCTTACAGCACCCGCACAACTGGGGAGTCAGTATTCTCTGCTGGATGGTGTTCAACGGGGTCTTTTATTGGACTCGCAGCGTATTCTGTCTGATCCTGCTGCACGGGATGACCAACCTGGTGCTATACGTCATCGTGCTGCGCGTGGATGACTGGTCGTTCTGGTGATTCTGTGGGTCATGATGCGTAAGTCGTTTTTCGCATTCGTTTTATCTGCCGGTGCTCTCGCGGGACCGGTCGGTGTGGTCGCTCCGCCACCGACTACAGCTCCATCCGCGTTGTCCGGCGCTGCTGACGAGAATGCCGATTCGCCTGCGGCTCAGCTTTGGCGTCGCATCGCGAAGCTCGGCCAGGCCGTGCCGAGCACCCAGCCGTACGAGACGTGGTTTGCTGCGAATCGTCGGAGATTGCGGGTGTTGCTGCGTGAGGCGGAGTTGTATCTCACGCTCTATCCGGGGGGCGCGCGACGGGACGAGGTGATTCGACTGGAATTGAGCGGGCTGTACGAACTGGCCGCGTTACGTGGCGAGGCGCCCACGGCACTGCGCAAGCGGGTTGCCGAGTTGCTCGCCAATCCGCCGAGTGACACCGTGCTGCACGAGGCGGCGTACTGGAAGCTCGTATGCGAGCGTTCCGGGTGTGTTGTGCCGACCGGGACTCAGCCGGCGGTTGGCGGGCGGCGCGACATGGCCGCCTGGCAGGCAGCCTGCGAAGCGTATATCAAGGCGTATCCGACCAGCAGGTATGTGCCCCGGCTGGTCACGCTTTGTTTCGAGGATGCCATCGCCCGGGGGGATTGGCAGAAGATGCAGGCGGCGCTGGAGCACATGCGGACGTACTTCCCGGATCATCCCGCGACAGAGCGGCTGGCGGCCAAATGGCGCCGCGTATCGGCGTTGGGCGAGCCGGTGCAGATACAGTTGGAGCTTGTGAATGGTGAGGTGTTTGATTCGAAGTCGGTGCGGGGGCGGCCGCTGCTGGTCGTGGTGTGGGCGGCGTACGACGACTCGTCCCGGAGGTGCTTGCGGGCGATAGCGGCTTATCGGAAGGTGCATGAGGAGCTGGCAGTGGTGGGCGTCGCGCTGGACGGCGAGCCGAAGCACGCTTTGCGGGCGGCTGATGAACTCGGGATCGACTGGCCGCTGGCGTGTGATCGGTTGGGATGGGGTGGGCGGTTCGTCCGAACGTGGGCTATCGAGCGCCTACCGACGGTGTTGGCCGTTGACAAGGAAGGTCGGCTGGCCGGGATCGCGTCCGAGCACAGTTGGAAGGAGCGTGTGCGACGCCTGCTGGAGCGCGGTGCCGAGGTGCCGCGCGGCGATTCGGAGCGTGCGACCGGGCCGTAGCACGTCGGGCGGGGCAAGATTGACACCGTCAGCGGTCGCGGTTACACAGCGCGTTTGGATTCCGCCGTCCTGACGGCCCCAATTGCGGCGAGTTTGGCGATTGTGGGTGCGCGGGTACTCAGCGATCGGAGGAAAGCTGTGAGACCACTTCCGTTCGTCATCGGGCTTGGCCTGACGATCCTCATTCTTGCTGCGGCGCTCTTCAGCCCGGTGTTCCGGTCGAGTCAGCGCAAGCAGACCACGCAGGCGCAGGAGCAGGCGGTGCTGGCGTTGCGGCAGTTGGGACGGGTCAGTCCGACACTGATGCACCTCGAAGCACTGGCCGACACGGAGCAGCTCGGCGACAAGCAGGATGCGCTGGGAACCGCCGCGGATGGTGCCCGTGAACGGCTGGAGGAGCTCAATCGCGAGTTCAGTCAGGCGCTGCGACGGGCGCAGCAGCAGGCCGAAGAGGCCGGGTTGCCGACGCCGGAAGAACGGCCGCCGGCGGCCTCTGGTGCCGGTGTGCGGCAGGCGCTCTCGGGGTTCAACGCTTCTGTACAGGAGAACCGTCAACTGCTGAGCGCGGCCAAGCGCGTTGCCCAGGAGGCGGTGCGGACGCAGGGTACCGCGCTGGGGGTGGCGCATGTCGAGGGCATGGCCCATTACTTGGAAGCCGCCGACCTGCTGCTGCGTGCCAAGCAGGAGCGTATCGAGCAGCGGGAGGCCCAGCGTAAGCTGCTGCGCAGTGCCGCCCAGTGGAAAGAGGACCAGGGTGAGTATGACCATTATCGCAGCCTGGATGTAGCGCCGATTCTGGAGCAGTTGGAGCAGGATCTGGTGGAACTGCGGGAACGCCGGAACGCGGCCGAACAACGCGTGACGGAGTTGGAGCAACTGGTTGAGCAGCGACAGCTCGAATTGACCGGTGATGGTTCGACGGCCGGCGTTGAGCAGCGCATGCAGGATGTTCGTCAGGAGCTGCTGCGGCTGGAACGCCGCGGCTTTGCGGCGGGCGCAGAGGCGGGCACGGCGGAGCAGCCTGGCTTTGGCACCTATCGCGAGCAGTACCTGCAGCTTTCCCAGCAACTGCAGGAGTTGCAGGCGCGCGAACAACTCCTGCGCAACGGCGGTCTGCGCGACGCGCAGTTCGTGGGGGAGGACGCCTTGACGGCTGAACTGGAGGGTGGCGAGCGCGTCGTGGGGCTCGAGGAGTATGAGCGCAAGCTGGCGTTGGCGCGTGATGTGGCGGAGCGTTTGCGAAGTGCGAATGTCTCGCTGGAGGAACACATCGCGTTCCTGGAAGAAATGAGCGCAAGTGCCGGAGAGTCGGTAACCCGGTTCCAGCAACGTATGGAGGAGATGGAGGGGACCCAGCGGGCGTTGATCGAGGAGGAGATTCCCGCACATGCTGCGGCGGCGTACGAACTCGAGGCCAAGGCGCTCCAGGCCGCGGGTCGGGCGGTGAGTTCCTTTTCGCGTGCCCAGAGCGCGGCACAGAACTGGATGAACGAGGTGCAACGCGTGCGGCGCGAGCAGGATCCGCAGCAGAAGAACGAGCGTCTGCGACTGATCGTCGGTGACGACTATTTCCAGAACGTGTCGCGCAGTGCGGAGGCTGCGGCGCGGTTGCTGGCCGGCCGGGCGTATGCCCAGCAGATCGAGGCGAACACCTTGCTGTTGTCGGACATGCAGACCTTCCGTGGGTTGAACCCGAGTCCGCAGGTGCAGTTTGATGAGCGTGTCTTTCAGGGGCATATCGATACCGCGCGGCCGGAAGGCCGCGACACGGTGCAGGATGCGATCCGCACGTATGAGCAGATTGCGGGCAGCCTGCGGGGTCAGCCGACGGAATGGGTACCGCTGGCGGGCAAGGCGGCGGCGCACTATCTGTTGTCGCGAATCGACCCGGCGATTGCGACCGAGCAGCGTAATCTTGCGCTGGACGCGATGCAGCAGGCTGTGGAGGGACGCGAGAACTTCCCATATGTCGAGCCGTACCTGCCGTTCCGCAATTACCTGAGCGGGGCAGGTCCGAGTGCCCCGGCTGCGGAGGCGCCCGCGGAAGAAGGATTTTTCCTCGAGGAGGAACCGTCTGACGAAGGGGACGCCGAACCAACCGACGAGGGCGGCGGTGACTTCTTCCTCGACTAAACGGCTGCGCCTCGCGCCGGCTCATTGAAACAGGGTGAACCCATCTGCCCCGTGTCGCTGCGTGCGGCACGGGGCGTTCAATTGCCTGGGCGACCGCCTGTGTGTTGCCGTGCAGCCACCTGCCGCGTTTCAAAGCCGTAGCGCACCGCGGCGGTCCAGCTTTCACTCGGGCAGCCTGATTGGGTATGATGGTGGCTGGGGGAGTGGCCGGCCGCGTGGATCGGGCGCTGGGTAACTGGGAGTTTTCGATAGCGAAGGGAGCGAATGATCATGCTTTCAATCGGGTCGCGAGTTGTAGTTACATTTGGTTTGCTTCTGGGAGTCGCCGCGGCGTCGGCAGGTGCCGACGACGAGTTTTACTATTCATATTTTGATCAGCACCGGCCGCTAGCGTTGAATACCGCGGAGATTGCCGTGCAGGTTGCGGATTGGCCCGGCCCGGACGGCATTGCGCAGCGTTTGGAGCGGGCTGGTGTCGCGGTCGAAGGGGTGACGCCGCGCGCGGTGCCCGGCTGGGCGGTGGCCAACCTCAATGTGCAGCGGTCGGCGGATGAAATGCTTGCACTCACGTCGACGCTCGCGGCGTGCGGCGACTACGCGTTCGTTTCGCCGGTATTTGTCGGTACCCGCGGGCGGCCACTGCTGATCACGCCTGACTTGCTGATCGGTTTTGCGGAGAGCGTCGGTGCGGACGAGGCGGAGGCGCTGTTGGTTCAGCACGAAGCCGGCGAGATCGTCGCTCGCTCCTTCGCTGACTTGCCGAACGTTTATCGCGTGCGCAGCGCAAGTCACAACGGCTTCGAGGTACTGTCGCTGGCGAATGCGCTGGCGGATCTGCCCGAAGTCGTCTTCTGTGAGTCAGACATGCTCATGCAGGCCGAACTGCATTACGTGCCGAATGACCCGCTATTCCCTCAGCAGTGGGCGCTCGACCAGGGCAACGACCAGGACATGGACGCGCCCGAAGCGTGGGACGTCACGACCGGCGATCCGGGTATCGTCGTGGTGGTGATGGACTCGGGCATTCAGCAGGATCACCCCGACATCCACCAGATTCCCGGCCAGGATTTTACCGGAAACGGAACCCCCGGCGGCGGGCCGTACAACAACTGCGACAATCATGGCACGACGGTGGCCGGATGCATCTCCGCTGTAATTGACAACGGGCTCGGCGTCGTGGGTGTCGCACCGACCTGCACGGTTACGTCAGCGAAGATGGGCACGACACTGGAGTTTCTCGGCTTCTGCCTGCCGTTCATCGACGCGCAGCCGAGCTATGTCGCCGACGCGCTGGCCTGGACCGTGAATCAGGGCTACCACGTCACGAATTCGAGCTTCGGCTTCGATGTCAACTCGACCATGACGGTGGCCTACAACAATGCGAAGGCGAATGGTGTGATCAGCTTCGCCTCGACGGGCAACGACGGCACCGGCTCGCTGGCCTTCCCGGCCAGCCTGGATAGTGTCGTGGCCGTGGGAGCGCTGAGCTCCAGCGGCAATCGCGCCAGCTTCAGCCAGTACGGCGCCGGTATCGCCTTTTGTGCGCCGGGAGAAGGGATCCTGACGACCGATCGCACCGGTTCGGCCGGGTACGAGAGTGGCGACACGGCGACGGTCGATGGCACGTCATTCTCGTCGCCGTACGCGGCAGGCGTGGCTGCCCTGGTCCTTTCGCAGGATTCGACGCTGACGCCGGACGAGGTCGAGCAGGTCATGAACGAGACATGTGTCGATCGCGGGCCGGCGGGCTACGACGTCGAATATGGATGGGGCTTCGTGAACGCGCATAACGCGGTGCAGGCCGTTACGGCTGCTTACGGACTGGGTGACTTGAACTGCGACGGTGCGGTTGACTTCGACGACATCAACCCGTTTGTCCTGGCTTTGACGTCGGGGCCGGACTATGCGGCCTACTACGCGGTGTACCCGGATTGCAATCCACTGCTGGCTGACGCCAATCAGGACGGTGTCATTGATTTCGACGACATCAATCCGTTTGTGGCGTTGTTGAGCGAGTAGCGTTGACAGTGAGTGCGTGGGTGGACTCGGGCGGGGTGTCTGCCTCGCCCGAGCGATCGCCTGCGTCAAGGCGAAAGTGGTTGCCCGTGCACCGTGCGGTACATGGCTTCGAGGTTCTTGAGGCAGCGCGGTGCGAGCGGCAGCATGAAGGGGGCCGCCGTCGGCAGCACAACGAAACCCGGTACGTCGGCTGCATGGGAGAGAATATCCTCGACTTCCCTCTTCACATCCACTGCTGGAGCGGTTTCCAGCGTACGTGCCTGAACGCCGCCCATCAGGCACATGTGATCGCTCAGTCGCGCAATGACCTCGGGCAGAGTCGTGTCGGCTGTGGGAACGGGAAGCGTTTCCAGGGGTTCCAGGGCATCGGCGCCGATTTCGGGGATCAGGTCGAGCAGGTCACGCAGGCGGCCGTGGCAGTGGATGATGCTGAAACCGCCGACGGCGTGGATTGCCCGGGTGAGTTCTCGATCAGGTTCGACGACGTAGCGGGGAAAGAACCGTCGCGGATTCATGAGTGGTGCGCCGCAGTATTCCGGTCCCCACAAGCGAACCGCTGCCTGCTGGATGTGTTGCCCGATGGCGGTAATTGCCGCGATCAGTTGTGCGTTGGCACGGTCGAGCAGGGCGCGCACGGGGCCGTCGTCACGATGGCAGCGCAGCACGAAGTCGGAGAAATCGAACAGATCGACGACGCGCCCCAGCGCATCGCCGGGATTCAGACACAGCACGCCATCGTCAGCGGTACGGCTTTCAAGTGCGCGCAGAGCGCTCGCATCGAGATGTAGGTCTGGATCGGGCAATGACAACAGGCGATCAACATCGGCAGGACACTTGATCGCCGGCTCGATCTGCCACCAGGTCATCAATCCGGGATCGCGGCGCCGCACCCAGCGCAACGGCCCTTTGGGTGTTTCAACACAGCTGAGGCATAGGAGGCTGCCGTCGGATTGCGGGGTGGTCTTTCGCCGCACGGCGGCAGCGTTGTAGAACACCGGCATCTCGACGGGAGCAAAAACGAAGCTGTCGCCCAGTGTGCGTTCGAGGTCGAGCAGCGGGGCGTAGGACGGCTCTCGGGTGGGCCAGTCGTCGTTGTACGGGCAATATTCGTAAATGGTGACCGGCATGCGGTCGGGGGTTTCCCGCCGCAGTGCTGCCAGGAGTCGCTCGCGTGAGGTCATGCGCCGGTGCGGAGTTACTTGCCGCGTTTGTAGAATGGCAGCGGCACGACCGTCGCGGGCGTAGGCTTCTCACGGATGTCGACCAGGAGTTGCGTACCCGGCTCTGCCAGTTCGCTCTTGACCAGACCCATCGCGATGTTCTTGCCCAGGGTGGCGCTCATGGTGCCGCTGGTGATCTGGCCCACTTCAGTGTCTTTCTGGAGGATCGTCGCACCGTGACGGGCGATGCGTCGGCCCTCGATTTCGAAGCCGGCGACGCGCCGGGCGGGGCCGGCCTCCTTGATCTTGCGGAGCGCTGCCGCACCGATGAAGTCCTTGCTGAGATCGACTGCCCATTCCTGGCCGGCGGTAATCGAGTCCCAATCCTCGGACAACTCGTGGCCGTACAGCGGCATGCCGGCTTCCAGGCGCAACGTGTCGCGGGCGCCGAGGCCGGCGGGACGAATGGGACGGTCCATATCGGCCGACTGTCCGATCAGCATGTTGACGGCCGTCATCGCGAAGCGTGTGGGCACGATGATCTCGAAACCATCCTCGCCGGTGTAGCCGCTGCGGGCGATGTAGTATTCGGCGCCCATGACGTTGCCGGTCTTGAAGCGGTAGCGCTTGATATCGTCGATCGGGAAGGGCAGTAGTTTGCTGAGGGTCTCGATCGCCTCCGGGCCCTGGATGGCGACCATGGCGGTTTCGAGCGTATTGTCCTTGATCTGGACGTTGAGGTCTTGGCGTTGGGTATCGAACCAGCCGAGGAGCTTCTCGCGATTGGAGGCGTTGCAGACCATCAGGAAGTGATCTTCGGCCTTGGAGACGATCACGTCGTCAAGGATGCCGCCGTTCTCCTTGCAGATGTGGCTGTAGCGGCACATGCCGGGTTTGGCCGAGCCGATGTTGCGGGTGTTGAGCTTCTCCAAGAAGGCCTCCGCGTCCGGTCCGCGGAACTCGACCCGCCCCATGTGCGAGACGTCGAACATCGTGGCGTGCTCGCGGGTGAGGACATGCTCCTCGTGGATGCTCGAGTACATGATCGGCATTTCCCAGCCGGCGAAGTCGACCAGACGGGCATCGTGCTCGCGATGAAAAGCGTTGAGCGGCGTTTGCAGCATGGCGGGTTCCTGAGTAGCGGGTTCGAAAGCTCACCGGCGGCGGTGGGCCGTGCAGCGTACGTGCCCACCCCGCGGGTCGGACGGTAAGCCGGCATGATAACCGATTCCGGGCGCGGGCTGAATGGCGCGGGCTCATCAGGCGGGCGGGCTGCGTCGCTGGCCGCTGGACGCTATAGTATCACGCCTTATGAGTGATCAGATTGCGGACAGGCAGGCGAAGCTGGAGAAGATTCGAGCGCTCGGCGTGGATCCCTATGGTCAGCGTTTCACCGGTGTGACGCCCAATGCAGCGATCCGCGCCGCGGGCGAGACGGCTGACATCGACACCGGCCAGATTCTTGAAGCAGGGGCCGAGACGTATCGGGCGGCGGGTCGGGTGGTGCTGCATCGCGATATCGGCAGCCTGATCTTCATGACCGTGCGCGACCAGACCGGTGACCTCCAATTCGGCCTGAGCAAGAAAATGATGGCCGACGCGACGGAATGGAAGGTCGCCAAGCTGCTTGATCTGGGTGATATCGTTGGCGCGGCGGGACGGCTGGGCCGCACCAAGACGGGCGAGCTCACGCTCTGGTGCACGAGTCTGACGCTCTTGAGCAAAGCCCTGCGGCCGCCGCCGGCGAAATGGCATGGATTGACGGATGTCGAATTGCGCTATCGCAAGCGCTATGTCGATCTCTATGCCAATCCGGAAGCCCGGCAGGTGTTCGTGCAGCGGGCGCGGATCATTGACCACGCTCGTGAGATACTGCGGCGCCGCGCATTCATCGAGGTTGAAACGCCGGTATTGCAGCCGATCTATGGCGGCGCGGCGGCGCGCCCGTTCCTGACGCATCACAACACGCTGGATATGCAGCTCTATCTGCGGATCAGTCCGGAGCTGTATTTGAAGCGCTGTCTGGTCGGCGGACTGGAGCGGGTGTATGAAGTCTCGCGCTGCTTTCGCAATGAAGGGATCAGCCCGCGGCACAACCCGGAATTCACGATGCTCGAGCTGTACCAGGCATATGGCGACTACCACGACATGATGGACATTTCCGAGGAGATCATTGCCGGGGCGGCCCGGGACGTGATCGGATCGCTGAAGATCCACTATGGCGCGCGCGAAATTGACTATTCGACGCCCTGGCCGCGGCGGAAGTATGCCGATCTCTTCGCGGAGCACGTCGGCTTTCCGCTGACCGATGTGGAGCAAGCACGGCAGCGGGCACGCGAGTTGAAGGCCCGCGGGGAATTCGCGGCAGACGAAGGCAAGCTCGACGACGCCGTTGTAATCAATGAGCTGTTCGAGCACTACGTGGAGGACAAGCTGATCCACCCGACGTTTGTTGTGGATTACCCGGCACCACTTTGTCCACTCACGCGGCGGCATCCGGATGACCCGAACATGGCGCTGCGGTTCGAGATCTTCATCAACGGGACGGAGATCGGCAACGCCTATACCGAGCTCAATGATCCGGCGGTGCAGCGTGACACGCTCAGTCGGCAGCTCCGCGGCGAGGAAGGCGAGACGATGGCGGTCATGGACGATGACTTCGTCGAGGCGCTGGAGTGTGGCATGCCGCCGGCAGGGGGCCTGGGGATTGGTCTGGATCGTGTGGCGATGCTGTTGACCGGCAGCGAGAGCATTCGGGATGTCTTGCTCTTTCCGCTCCAGCGGCCGATCGAGCAGGTTGCCGCTACCCAACAGGAAGCGCCATGACGAGCACTTCGTCGTAAATGAACGAGTAAGCACCGCGCCGCTGAGCAGCGCCTGGCAAGGGATACGTGTACAAGCTCTTCCTGACACTCCGCTACCTGCGTCGCCGATATATCGCGTACTTTGCGATTGCGGCGGTGATGCTGTGCACCTTCATGGTGTTGATTGTGATGTCGGTGATGGGCGGATTCCTGGATCAGCTCAAGCTCAAGGCCCGCGGCCTGCTTGGCGACGTCATCATCGATAATCGCTCGTACAGCGGCTTTCCGATGTACGAGGAGTTCATCGCGGATATCGAACGGTGGACCGACGACGACGGTGACCCGCTGATCGTCGAGGCGACACCCGTGATCTACTCGTTCGGCCTGCTGCGCTACCAGGGCACGCCGGAGACGCATACGGTGCGCGTGGTCGGGATTCGGATGGAGGAGGTGTTCCAGGTCAATGCGTTCGAGGAGAGCTTGTACTATCACACGTTCTATCCGGGCACGACGCATTTGCAGGAACAGCGGCAGCCGCTGCTGGGATTTGATACCGACGCCGAGCCGATTACATGGCGCGACGAGGACGGTGAACGCATCGGAGAGGGGCCGCCGCCGCGCCTGCCGCCGAAGTACCAGCGGGCACTGGCGGCGAGCTGGGAAGCGGGCTTGCGGGACGAGGAGACGGTGGGATCCGAATGGGCAGCGCTGAGTGCGGCCGCGGGTCGGCCGGCCATCGTTGGTGTATACGAGGCGGTGGATGGCTTCGGACCGCCGCGGATGGCGGGGGAACCGTATCCCGGCCTGATCATTGGCCGCGACATTATTGCGAAACGACTGCCCAGCGGCGCATATCGGCGGTATTGGCTCTACCCGCGCGGCTGCGTGGTCACCCTGACACTGATTCCGACGTCGGTGACCGGCACGGTGGACACCCCGGTGAAGCAGCCGTTTCGGTACGCGGACGATTCGCGGACGGCCATCTATGAGATCGACTCGCAACATGTCTACTGCGACTTCGCCTTGTTGCAGCAACTGCTGCAGATGCAGGCGACCGATCGCGTGAATCCGGAAACAGGCGCGGTGATCGGGCAGGTGCCGGGGCGGGCTTCACAGATTCAGATCAAGCTCGCGCCGGGCGTGAAGGCGGAGGCGCTGTGCCAGCGACTCGCGGAGCACTATCACACGCTGGCCGACGATCCGCGGCTCGACATGAATGACAAGCAGCTCATCAGCGCGGTCGAGGCGATGACGTGGGCGCAGTCGCAGGCACACATCATCGCGCCGGTCGAGAAGGAGCGGCAGCTTGTCACCATCCTGTTCGGTATTATCTCACTGGTGGCAGCGGTGCTCGTGCTTTGCATCCTGTACATGATCGTCCTGCAGAAGACCCGCGATATCGGTATTGTGAAGAGTATCGGCGGATCCTCCGCGGGGCTGGCGATGGTATTCATCACGTACGGGGCGGCGGTCGGCGTGGTGGGGGCGATCGTCGGCCTCATCGGCGGATATTACTTCGTCACATATATCAACGAGATCCAGACGTTCCTGACGCAGCTCAACCCGGCGTGGCAGGTGTGGGACCGGTCGGTGTATTCGTTTGATGAAATCCCGAATACCGTGCGGGGCGGCGATATGGTGGTGATCTTCATCGCGGCCGTAGCGCTGTCAACATTGGGTTCAGTATTGGCAGCCTGGCGAGCGGGAGCGATGCAGCCAGTGGAAGCGTTGCGTTACGAGTAGCGGAGGCAAGACGAAGAGGAATATGGCGCGACCGGCCCAAACCCAATCACCACAGGCGCGTGCGTCGGACCAGACACAGCCGCTGATGATCGCGACTAACCTGCGCAAGACGTATGTGATGGGGCGGGCGCGGCTGGAGGTGTTGCGCGGCTGCGATCTGTCGGTCGGTGAGGGCGAGTTTCTGGCGATCATGGGCAAGTCGGGCAGTGGCAAGAGCACATTGCTGCATGTGCTGGGGGCGCTGGACGTGCCAAACGAGGGCCAGGTGCATTTTCGTGGCACGCCGATCTTCGCACCCACTGGCGTGCGGCGCCTGTGGACCAATGCGCTCGATGTCCTGTCCCGTTTCGAGCGCGTGCGGATCCGCTTTCGTCGACATCAGTTCGGCTTCGTGTTTCAGTTCTATCATCTGCTGCCAGAGCTGAACGTGCTGGAGAACGTGCTGCTGCAACGCATGGTGGGGGCGTCCACATTCGTGTGGCCGACGCAGCGCGGTGCGGCGCGGCGGGATGCACTCGCGGTGTTGGAACGCGTCGGCCTCAGCGAGCGGCTCAAGCATCGACCCCGCGAGCTCTCCGGCGGCGAGCGCCAGCGGGTGGCGATCGCGCGGGCTCTGGTCCATCAGCCGGCGATTCTCTTTGCAGATGAGCCGACGGGGAACCTGGATGCGGAGGCGGGGGCCGGCGTGATGACGCTGCTCAAGGAACTGCACGCTGAGGGGCAGACCATCGTCATGGTCACCCACGACCCCAGCGTCGCGAGTCAATCGGATCGCATTCTGCGCCTCGAAACGGGCCGCCTGCGGCAGGTGTGATTCACACCGCGCTATTCCGTCGTCGGCTCGGTCGGAGTCGCAATAAACGCGCGATACGTGTCATACGCCGGCTTGGTCGTGTAGTCGCTGCGTACCAGGCCGAACCCATCGGGCGGGTCCGCCTCGCCGTCATCGATCATCGCGTAGGTGAAGACGCGATCGATGACCTCACGTTCGTGAATGCCCCACAACAGACCGTGAAGGTAATCGGCCTGCTGGGCTTCGGTAACGGCGTTCGTTCCGGCGGTGGTCCAGCCGCTCTCCTCCAGCCAGACCGGCTTGTCGGCGGTGTCGAGTGACTGCAACCAGACTTCCAGCGGCGTAATGTCGTCGTCGCCGACCAGGCGCTCGTCGATTTGCCAGAACAGATCGTCAGCATCACCATTGACGTAGCAATGCACCGCGATCACGTCGATCGCCTCGGCGCCGCCACCCGCGAAGATGGTGTCCATCCACGCGGTCCAGCCGGTGTGGATGGTGATGCCGGGGCCGACGACCTGCCCCGTCGGGTCGGCGCGTTTCACGGCCGCCGCTCCGGGGATGAGGATGAGATCGCGAAACTCAACGGCGGTGCCGGACCAGTATTCACCGCCGCCACCGTTCGGCTCATTCCACAACCCCCAATACTTGATCTCGTCCTTGTAGCGCGTCACGCATTGCTCGATGAACTCCGCCCATTCGCTCGGGTCGGTCGGGGCAGCGTTGACCTGGCCGCTGCTGCTGGCCCAGGTGGGTGTGCCCGAAATGGTCATGAGGATGTCGAGGTCGTGGGCACGTGCGGCGGCGACACGCTCGTCGACGACGTCCCATACGATGACGTCGTCAGTCTCTTCGAGTAACTGCCAACTGATCGAGAGGCGCACCCATTTGATGCCTGCGGCGGCGATAAGATCGATGATGGCGTCGTCAGGCAGATGAGCGTTCACACCCCAGCGTGAGGCATCACCGAACGTGACGGCCCCGTCATCGCCGTTGTCGAGTTGGTCGCTGGGCGCCGCTTCCGGCGGTGTGCACGATAAGCTCACGGCGAGCAGAGCAACACACCAAGCTAATCTGCGCAACATGGCGGCCGTCCTTTGCCTAGTAGGTGAAAACGACGGCGTTGGCATCCAGGTTGCCAAAGAGCGTCTCACGGGTCGCCATCTTCGTGCCGGCGACGATTTCAGTTTCCTTGACGCCCATTACTTTCGCACACGCTGGACAGACCAGCACGTCGGCGCCTTTGGCGATGAGATCCGCCAGCATCTTGCGCACGGGCGGATTAGCGCCCAGGGCGAAGGAGTCGGGCAGGTCCTTCGTCGCAAGCTCCGGCCCGCGCACGTTGAGGAAGAGCACAACATGGCGATTGTCATTCAGGCCGTGGTTGGCGAGTTGCATTGCCATCGTCACGGCATGTACATCTTCCTTGCCGCTGACAACATTGAGCAGCAGCGTCGGTCGCGCCGTATCCTGCCCGGACGCGAGCGCGGGACGCAGGAAGACGGTAGTGGTGAGAGTGCTCGCCAGCGCGACAAATCCAACCAGTGAAAGTACAAAGCGACGGGACATGTGCAGCCCTCCAGAAGTGGGTTCGTGTTGACCTGAAAGCGAGAAGGCAGAATCATAACGCGCGTGCGTGTGCCGCTCCAGACGTTGCCGGCACGTCCGCAACTCCCGCACAATCGCGCACGATCGGGTACTCGGCGGTACGATGAAGCGTGATGTTCGGAAAGCGCTATCGCAAATACCGCATCTTGCTGTACGCCGTCTATCTCCTGCTCCTGCTGGCGGCGATACTGCTGCTGTACATGTTGATCCCCGCAGAGGTTTGGAACGTCATGCGGCAGGCATACGTCGACGGTGAGGTCGAGTTGTAGACGCCGCCACCCCCTATCGGCGGTGGATCAGGCGGTTGTCCTCGCCGAGTTCCGAGTACTCGACGGTCACGCCCGCCGGACAGCTTACTTCATTGTTTTCGCCCACAATCTCGATCTTGTCGACGAGCGCCCCATCGGTCACGAAAACGTAGATGTCCTCGCCCATGATGGAGAGCTTGCGCACCTGCGAGCCGGGCAGCATCGTCACGTCGTGGTCTTCACCCGAGATCCCCACGTCCCCGTAGAAGACCTGTTCGTGGCGGCTGCCCGTGCCGCGGATGGTTGTATTTGCACAGCCGGCAACAAAGAGTGCGGCGGCGCTGAGAAACAACAGGGCGGTTCGTGCCTGGTGCATGGATGTGGCCCTTTCAATGAGACACGAGTGATCACAAACGCATGTCGCTCGGCCCTCTTGGACACGGAGGGTAGCATGACGTTGGTTCGGCGACCAGTGCAGGGTGGCTCACGCTTCGGTGTCGAGCAACCGTGCTTCGACGCGACCCGCCGTCAGGTTCGCGATGCCCTGTTGCATTTCAGCAACATGCTCGGTGGGGATCTGAAAGACCAGTAGCACATCTGCGCCGTATTCCTCGGATTGCAGCCGCCAGTCGTATTCGGCGAGTAAACGCTTGAGTTGCTCCAGGAGCGGGTACGGCGCGCGCAGCGCAACGCTGACGCGGGCGACCTTCTCCTCAACGGGCACGGCGGCGACGGCTGCTTTGGCTGCCTCGCTATAAGCGCTGACGAGGCCGCCCGTGCCCAGCTTGCTCCCGCCGAAGTAGCGTGTGATCACGAGGACCGCATCACCGAGGTCCGCCCCGCGCAGGACTGCCATCGCGGGGGGACCGGCCGTGCCGGATGGTTCGCCGTCGTCGCTCATGCCTTCGGACACGCTGGGCGGGTATCCAACCTTGAATGCGTAGACGTGGTGGGTCGCGTCGGGCATCTCCGCGCGGATGGTGCGAATGAAGTCCTGTGCGGTGCGCGTGGTGTCCGCCCGCGCGATGGTCGCGATGAAGCGGGAATTAGACACGCGCAGCTCAACACGTGTGGTCCGGGCGGGGATTGGGTACCGGCTCATGGCCCACACATGATAAGCCGCGCGTGACGGTCAGGCACGCCGGAGTTGTGGCGCTATTTGCCGGCGAGCACCGGTGCGTACTTCTTGTCCGTCTTCATGATGTGGTTCGTGAGCCACTTCTCAAGGAAGGTCATCACTTCCAGGGTGATCGAGACCTGGTTGCTCTCGAACTTCTGCTTGAGGTCGGCGACCTGCTTCTTGAGGTTGTCGTGCTCGGCCTTGTGCTGGGCGAAGTCCTCGTAGCCGGCCTTCTGCATGTACTTCTCCTCGGTCGCGAAGTGCTCGACCGTGTACTGCACGAGCCGGTTGAACAGCGGCTGCAGCACTGCCTTGCCCTGACGCTTGGTCATGGCGTCATGGAGCTGATTCACCATGTCGATCAGCTTCTGATGCTGTGCGTCCAGTTCCGGGACATTGACACTGAATTGAGGGGTCCACGTTATCAGACTCATGTGCCGGTCTCCTGACCTGAGCTTGCCGGAAGGTGCTGGGGGGATGCCCCGCCGCGAGAACTGGTAATGGCATCGTCAGGTAGCGGGTGACCCTCCAGCATGATCTGGCGCTTCCGAGCTGGCGATGAATGCGCAGGCGGTACAGTGCCTGGGGCCGCACCATTTATGGGATGTCGTGCAGTGCAGTGTCCGAAGCCGGCGCGGTGCCGAGAAAGACGGGTCCGACGACACGCCGGACCCGCCCTCGTCATGTCGTTGGAACGCGACCGAGTTTACGCGTTCATGTCTTTCCAGCGTTTGGCCATCTGGCCGAACACGCCCAGGGCGATGGTGGCGATAATGCCAATCGCGACGAACCACATCCACACGTTGAAGTTCGGGTTGTACTTGTCCCACAGTAGCTTGGTCACGCTCTGGCGGGCGTGATTGACTTCAGCGGCGGCGATGGCGTGGGCTTCGTAGGGGTTCAACCGCAAGAGCCGACGGGCCTGCTCCGGGTCTTTGGACCAGTCCTTCTCCCGCAGCGCCTTCTGAATCAGCGTCTGGTTGGCGGCAAGTCGCTTGAAGGTGTCCGTTTCCGGTTCCTGGCCAAAGATCGACCCGACCCGTTCCACAAGCGTTCTTTCGTCAACTTCGGCTTGGACGATCTTGCCTGCTGCCGGTGACGAATCGACGATCGTGCGCAACAGGGGCACGCTGTGTTCCCAGTTCCTTTCCGCAATGGCCAGGAACCGGCGATGTTCCAGAGATGCCAGGTAGCCAAACACGTCGTCGGCGTTGCTCTTGGCAATGGCCTCCTCGAGTTCCTGCCGGCTGACGCCCTGGGCCTGGCTCAGCGCATTGAACGACTTGGTCCGCCCGATGCCGACACGCTCCACGATTTCCTCGATCCGCGCCTTCGCATTTTCTCCCGGCGACTCGTATTCCAGGTTGGCGGCCGCCTCACGCAGCTTGTCCGTGCCCTGCGCGAGATACTCGAGCGCCAGGTTGTTGAGTACGTGCGGGTCGTCGCCGTAGCGGTCCCACAGCATGTCGATGATCTCGGAGTCGGCGAGCTGCTGGTCTTCCGGTTGGCCCGCATTGATGAGCTCTCGCAGAAGCGTGAATACCTCGACCGGCTTCTTGTCGATCCAGGTCGGCATGTGGTGCAGATACTGCGGCAGGCCGGCCCGCTCGAACGGCTCCTGCCGGGCGCGGATCTTCTCCGCCAGCGCACGCAGCTCGCGCGCCTTTTCGACGTCTGTCAGCGGCAGGGGCTGGGTATCGGCGGCATCGGTGTCCGGCGGTGTTTCTGGCGGCGGTACGTCACCGGCCCGTGCCTCCAGCGCTTCGGCCCGCTCGAGCAGGCTGGTGACCATGCCCTCGCGGACCGCTTCGGCATAATCCTCATGCGCTGCGACGTACAGGTAGCCCAGGTTGATGATCTGCCCTTCGTCATACCGGAAGTCTTCGCGCAGCCGGTCGGCGGTAGCCAGGTCGTTCGTTCCGAGTTCCCGCTGGGCGTACACGAAGGCCTCGTCACGTTCGATACCCAGCAGGGGCGGAAGCTTTTCAAGCGAGTCACTCCAGTCGATTGTCGGGGCTGCTTCCGCGACCAGCGCTGGGTTGGCGGCCAGCTCCTTGAGGGCCAGTGTCGCCTTCTCGCCATAGTTGTCGTATACCCACCCGCCGAGGTACGAGCCGATGCCGACGCCGACGCCGACGGGGATGTTTACATATCCGAGATACAGCCCCTTCTTGCCGGGCGGTGCGATCAGCCCCAGATACTCATTCTTCTTGGGACCGGTCCACATCTCACCGAGCGAGAAGAACGCAATGCCCAGCAGCAGGATCCAGCCGCTCATGGTCCAGCCTGCGACGAACACACCCAGGGTGGCCACCGACATCCCCACAAGCATCGCACTGAGGGTGCGCATCTTCCGGGCCGCCCACGACAAGGGCACGATGAGCAGAATGATCAAACCCGCATTCAGATTCATCAGGATCTGCTGCGGCACCTGGATCAGTCCGCGGTCGCCGTACTCCCACCAGGCATCCACCGGGACGTGTGCCGCGATCATCGAGCTGTCGACCCAGTCCGTGATAAAGTTTGGATGCAGATCCCAGAGTTGGTACATCATCAGCCAGAAGCACGACATGATCAGCAGCCAGGTGATCAGGCGGGCATCGAAGATGTTGACGATCGTTCGCCAAAGTACCTGCAACGGGCTCTCGGTCTTGTCTGCACCGCTCGGCACGTCCTTGAAAGTGAGCAGCAGTAGCAGATTCATGCCCGTGAAGATGGCACAGGCATAGAACAGATTCTGCCAGCCTTCCAGACTATGCGGCTTGCCGAGAATGATCGTGGAAATAAAAGGTGCGGCGAAAGCGCCGATGTTCACAACCCAGTAGAAGATCCCCCAGCCCAGCGAGGAATTCTCCTTCGTCAGGTTCTGTGCCAACGATCCCTGTAACGCCGGTTTGAAGAACGCCGTCCCGGTTGCAAGCACCAGAATGCCGGCGAAGAACCCCTCATAGTTGTGGAAGTTCGCCATCATCACGTAGCCGATGGCATTCGCACTGATGGCAAAGAACAGAACGCGCTTGTAGCCATAACGGTCCGCGATCCCGCCGGTGACAATCGGCAGGAAAGACTGGAAGATCGCCCACCACATGTAGATCCACCCCTTGTGGATCGCCGTCAGGTGGAGGCCACCCGGTTCCGTGGCCTGCATGATGTAGAGCGGCACGACCGCGCGGATGCCGAAATACGCCAGCCGCTCGAACATCTCGATGCTGTTCAGCATCCAGTATGCCCGGCCAAAGGCCTTCTTGTGATCCGGCTCCGGCTGCGTCGCCGCGGCGTTGGGGTTGTTGTCCGGTGCGGAGGTGGACTGATTCTCGCTGGACATGGCCTCTCCTGCTGCTCTCTCAGTTCTCAAGAAAGGGGATGGCGGCCGCCGGGACGGCCTGCGAATGTCGGCACCCTAACAGGTTCTTCATGGGGTTGAAAGGCCGTACGGCGGACATCACGGCTTGACCCGCGCACCTACGTTGGTATGAAGGGGCCTGCATGGATGCCGGCAACGGGCCCGGCCCGCTTCCCCCGCGCTCAGCCAACAGGAATCACTGCCATGGCGCATACCGTCTGTCTTATTCCCGGCGACGGCATCGGACCGTCCATCATGGACGCCACCAAGCTCGTGCTCACCGCCGCCGGCGCTAATATCGACTGGCTCGAACTCCCCGCCGGGGCAGCCGCCGCGGAGGAGTTCGGCGACGTCCTGCCGCAGAAGACGATCGAGGCGATTGACCATTATCGGATCGCGCTGAAGGGGCCGCTGACGACGCCGATTGGCAAGGGCTTTGGCAGCGTTAACGTCAGACTGCGCAAGACGTTCAATCTCTACGTCGCCGTGCGGCCCGTGCGCTCGATGCCGGGGATCACGACGCGGTATCAGAACGTCGAGCTCGTCGTGATGCGGGAGAACACGGAGGGGCTGTACTCCGGGCTGGAGCACCAGATCATCCCCGGCGTGATCGAAACGCTGCGGATTACGACGCGCGAGGGCTGCGAGCGAATCGCGAAATACGCCTTCAAGTACGCCAAGGAACGCGGCCGGCGGAAGGTGACGCTGTTTCACAAGGCGAACATCATGAAGATGGCCGACGGGCTGTTCATCGAGTGTGCTCGCCGAATGCACGAGCAATACGGAAAGGGCATCGAATACGAAGAACTCATTATCGATAATGGCTGCATGCAGATCGTTCGTGATCCGGGCCGGTTTGATGTACTGCTGCTGGAGAACTTCAACGGCGACATCGTCAGTGACCTCTGTGCGGGTCTGGTCGGAGGGTTAGGTGTCGTCCCCGGTGCGAACATCGGCGACGACTGCGCGATCTTCGAGGCAGTGCACGGATCGGCGCCAGATATTGCCGGGCAGGACATCGCCAACCCACTCGCCCTGATCATGAGTGCGGTCATGATGCTCAACCACATCGACCAGACTACGGCGGCCGAGAAGATCAAGGCCGCCTACAACGCGGTGCTCGCCGACGGCAAGCCCGAGGAGCTGACGCGGGATATCGGCGGTACGGCCGGGACAATGGGGTTCGCAGAAGCGCTGGCCGCGCGCATGTAGGCGCCGCCGGCAGGTGCCAAAAAGAAACCACCAGCCGACGCGCATGTCACGCCGGCCGGTGGCTGATTCTCAGTCGCGATCAATTGTCGCAGCCGATTTAGCGGCGGCGCAGCAGAGCGCCGGCTGCGACCAGCAGCACGAGTGACGCCGGCTCCGGTACGGGCGTGTAGCCACCGGTGAGCGGGCTGCCCCAGCTACCGTTGTCGACGTTGTCGAAAGCCTCGCCGAAGTTGGGCACGAGTACGGTGTAATCCGACTCCCAGGCGAACGGGTCATCTTCCGGATCGAGCGGACCGCCGACGGGCGAGTTGTTGCGCTCGTAGCCCAGCAGGCCGGCGATACCAAGATCGTCGCCCTGGCGATCGATGTACGGGCCGTCCTTCTGACCCCAATCGGTGCGATCCCACGGCAGACCGTCGCCCGTCAGGCGCGTGGCGTTGTCATTCTCGTCGTTGTCGTACGCGAGGTTGTATACGACCTCACTGAGGTCGTTCGAGAGGATCAACTCGTCGCCACTGTTGCCGAGGGCCAGGCCTTCGACGCCGTAGACCATGTCGTTGGCCACACCGCCGAGCCACTCGGCCTCCAAAATGGCCTTGGCCTCGGTGGCGGTGAAGTCACTGGCGCCATTGGCAATGACGGCATAGCCACCGGCGGGGATCGTCATGGTCGGCAGCGTGACCGAGTCCGAGTCTTCGTCCGAAACGGTCCAACCGTCGAGCGTGACCGCAACGGTGCCGTAGTTGTAGAGCTCGAACCACTCGCGGCCGGAATCCTCGCCCTCAGCATTGTTGAGGAACTCGGTGATGGCGACAGTGTTGGCCATGACCGCGGGGACGGCGAGCAGGGCGGCGAGTACGAGCAGCGTCTTGCGAGTCATCATTCTTCTCCTCCTGTATCAGAACAGAATCACCATGGGAATCGGCCGCGCGATCGTCATGGCGCGGCGCGCAACAGAATTCGTGCAGGGAAAGCCCATTCCCCATCCAGTGGCGCCTAATGAACTTGAGACCGGCCCGCGGAACAAGGGGCTGGGCAGCCAATTAATACGTCCTTAACCATTCGCAAACAGTATCGGAGGGTCTGTTTTTGCGTGTGCGGGGGGAGTATTACATGCACCCGCGAATGATGAGCCGCGTGCTTGAGGAGCTGCGACATGCTGACCGTCGTCCTGACTTTTCTGTTGATTGTCGTCGCCCGTATCGTGGACGTGTCGCTTGGCACGCTGCGTACCCTCATGGTGGTCCAGGGCCGGCGCCTTCTTGCGTTCGTGCTCGGCTTCTTCGAAATCCTCATCTGGGTGACCGTCGTGTCAGGTGTGATTCAACACCTGCGCGCGCAGCCAGCTTATGCACTCGCATACGCACTCGGTTTCGCCCTCGGCACGTACGCGGGTGTCACGCTCGAGCGTCGCTTGGCCCTGGGGCGGCAGGTCGTCCGCATCATTTCGCGGCAGGGGCCGGAACTCGCCGTGCGTCTGCGCGAACTGGGCTTACGCGTGACGCAGTTTGACGGCTACGGCCGCGATGGTGCGGTGCAGGAGCTCTTCATTGAGGTCGAACGCCGTGAGACGCCGCGTGTCGTGCGTGAGGCGCGTCGGCTCGACCCGCGCTGTTATTACATGATCGACGACGTGCGGGCGACATCTTCGGCAACCTTGCCCTACGCGCAGTCAACCGGCTGGCGGGCAGTGCTGAAGAAGAAATAGCGCTCACCGCGTCGGCTAGTCCGGAAACTCGGCGACAATGGATGAGTGCATACCGCCACGCGGATTCCAATCCGTGGTCACGCGCAGCCACTGCGGCTTCAGAACCTCCACCAGTTCGTCGAGCATCCGGTTGGTCAGCGCTTCATAGAAGATACCCTCTTCGCGAAACGACTGAAGGTACAACTTCAGACTCTTGAGCTCCACACACAAGTCGCCGGGCGTGTACTCGACAGTCACCGTGCCAAAATCCGGCTGACCCGTCATCGGGCAGCGGCTGGTGAACTCGGGCGCCACGTGGCGGATGACATACTCCCGCCCGGGGCTCGGGTTCGGGAACGTCTCCAGCCCGTGGACACGCTTCGTGGTGGTCTTGCTGCGTCTTGTCGCTCTCTGGCGGGCCGACATGAGCCTCTCCTGACATCTTCGGACCATGCCGCGGTACCGGCACCGATCCACCACATGATCTGCCAGTCCCGCACGCCTGGCAATGGTTCGCTCGAACAATCACCGCCGAAACGCGAACTCCTACATGAACTTGCGGCATGCGTGTGGGCCGCGGGAGACGCACAGTGAGGTTCCGGAAACCGGCGTTTTTTCTAATTCCGCTAATTCCTGTTTGGTTTACACTTTAGGTGATGGAATCTCCCAGCGGTGGCATATTGTCCCGGCTCAGTGAAAAGGTCCTTGGCTGGATCGCGCTGGGCGTGCTCATCGCCATCGGCGTGGGCATCTGGTACATGGGCGAGGACGCCCGCGGCAACCTCTGGAGCTGGATCTGGCGCAGCCTGACCTGGCTGACGCTGGTCGCCGCGGTGCCGTGGATAGCGCGATTGTTCATCCGGCGCGTGCTCGAACTGGGCACGAACTGGGCCGGCGCAGTGTTGATTGCTGGTTTCACGCTGTGTGACGCGATGCTGGGTGTGCTGCTGATGCACGCCTGGCCAAGTGGCTGGTGGTGGCTGTTGGCGCTGGCGGCGCTGGCAGTGGCTGCCACGTATAATTACCTGGTGTCCGAATACCTCGCCGAACAGGCGGGCGGGTAGACGACCCGTCGTTCGTCGTCATCCGAGTGGGCAGGGCCATGACGATTGCTTACCAACCCGGTACCCGGATCAGTGAGTACGTGCTCGAGGAGCGCATCGGCGGCGGTGCGTTTGGCGAGGTGTGGCAGGCACGCCACCACGTCTGGAAGGATGATCAGGTCGCGATCAAACTCCCCACTGAACCGGACTACGTCCGATACTTGCAGGCCGAGGGTATTGTGGTCCATGGCCTGCGGCACCCGAATATCATTCGCGTGATCGGCCTCGATCCGTATGCAGAGACGCCTTACCTGGTCATGGAGCTGGTGGATGGTCCGTCGCTGCGGCAGGTGATTGATGAGCATACACAGGGCCTGCCGATCGAGGTCGTACTCACCGTCCTGCGCAGCATGCTGGGGGCGATTCAGGTTGCCCATGATGCAGGTATCATTCACCGCGATCTGAAGCCGGGAAACGTGCTGCTGAATCTCGGTGAGCGGCCGCTCGAGCGGCTGCGCGTGGATGACGTGAAGATTGGTGATTTCGGGCTGGGAGTGCGAAACGAAGACACCCTGCGGTCGCTCGTCATGCAGTCGGCGTCTATCGAGCGTGACCGCGAGAGTGCCACACTGGCCGGTACACTGGCATACATGGCGCCCGAGGTCCGGGATGGAGCACGCGAGCCATCGCAACGCAGCGACCTGTTCGGCATCGGCGTCATGCTGTTCGAGATGCTCGTGGGGGAGCGGCCGGTGGGGGCCGAAATGCCCAGCACAATGCGCGCCGAGGTGCCGAAGGTCCTTGATAACGTGTTCCGGCGGCTGTACGCCCGCCATGATGCGCGCTATCCGTCAGCGCAGGAGGTGTTGCAGGATCTCGACAACGGACTGAACGCGCCTCCACCACCGCCCACGCCGCAGCCAACCGGGCACCATCTGGAATGCCCGGCGTGCCAGCGGCCGATCGCGCCGGGTGATCAGTTCTGCACCCATTGTGGCAATCAGCTCGTCGCGACGGTCCGGCGATGTAGCGCATGTGGCGGATACCCCGGACCGGATGATCGCTTCTGTATCTTCTGCGGCGCGGGGTTGAGGTCGTAAGCGATGATTCTGGCCGACGGCGGTATCACGGTTGTCTGGATCGGCGTTCTGCTGATCATCGGCTTTCTCGGCTTCTTCGCCGTGTTGCTGGCGGCGATACTGCGACTGTTCGGGAAGATCATTGGCGGTATTGGCTGGTTATTGCGCGGCGGTCGCTCACGGACTCCGCCGCCGCTCGAGCGGCCCAGGGTATGCACCAATCCACGATGTGGGCATGTGAACGTGGCCGATGGACGCTACTGTGCGCGGTGTGGTGCCCCGCTCCGGACCTTGTCGGAAGCTTGAACGCATGGACCAGCGCGAGCAGCAGAAACAATTCGAAGATCGCTTCCTGCAACAACTGCGGGCACGGGCGGAGGTGCTCGCGCGGGGTGTCCTGCCGGCCGATCGGGTGCAAACCGAGTTTATGCCCGACGGGCTCGATAGCGTGCGGGCCACGCTCGCCCGGCTGGAACGTTACGATCGTGACCTGCTGGAGCGGCTTCCAGGTACGCGTGCGCTTCAGTTCCGGTTTCAGCGCCGCGTGCTGGGCCCGTTTCGCAAGACGGTGGCCCGGCTGCGCGCGCAGGTCTTGGCTCCCATCGAGGAGCTGATTGCTGACGAACCCGCCCGGCCGGTGGGGCGCGAAGCCGTGCTCGACGCGCTGGCACGTTACGAGTTGCTGCCACAGTCGCAGCGACCGACCGACGTCGCCTTCGCCAGTCCGACCGGTTTCACAGCCGAGGCACGCTCACTCGTGGGTGCCACCGGCACGCCCACATTGATACTCATGGGGGGGCGCGAGGACGGCGGCTGGGACGTTACGATGCCGGACACGCTGAAGCGCACCGCCTGGGCCCGGCTCTTCGAGCTCGAATCGCAGGACGAACGCTTCAAGCGTTTCATGTATCATCTCGAAAAGAACGCGACCCAGCTCGAGTCACGCGGCATCTCGCTTTCGGCTCTGGCCGAGCAGGCTGGTCTCGGCGTCGCCCAGACCGAAACCCTGGTTCGGCAGGCCTGTCGTAACGACCCTCGGCTGATGACCGTGACGCATGAGGGCCGCACGCATCTGTGCCGCAGCCCGCTGGCAGAAGAGAGCAAAGACATGAAGCTTCCGATCTGGCTCAGGAAATTGTTGCGGATGAAGCCGACCATCGGCGAGCGCGTCAGCGAGATGACCGCGCAGCGCGTTCGGCTCGAACAGCAGCGTCACGAACTTGACCAGCGCGTCGACGCGCTGGAGTCGGAAGAACGCAAGCTCGTCGAGCAGGGCGGCGCTGCCAAGTCCGACGCCGAACGTAAGCAACTCGCCGGCAAGCTGGTGCGCACCCGGCGTGAACTGCGGCGTGCCCGGGCACAGGCGAACATGTTTACGCAGCAGATCGACATCATCGGCACACATATCCACCATCTCACGCTGGCCGAGCAGGGCAAGCGCATGGACCTGCCGTCGGCGGAGGATCTGACTCAGGAAGCCGCCCAGGCGGAGCAGATGGTCAACGAGTTGGCGGCCAATGCCGATCTGGCGGCCCACATCGAAGTCGGTGCCCAGTCGCCGATGGCGGCCGAGGAGGAAGCCGCGATCCTGAAGGAGTTCGAGCAGGCCTCGGCCGCACCTGAGCCGGAGAAGCCAACGTCCGCGGCCCCGGAGCAGCCACCGACGGAGCAAACACCGGCGGAGCCGGAGCGGCCCGCGACGGAGAAGGACAAGAGTGCCCGTCCCGAGTTGGGTTGAGCCGTAGCCGGGCGGTCAGGCTCCCCTATAGCAGCAAGAGCGAGCGAGTTGATGAACTTCTTCGAATGGCTGACAACCAAGCGGAAGACGCTGACGACGATGAGTGTGGCCGAGCTGCGCGCTCAGGAAATGCTGGTTGAGAACGAGCGCAATCGCATGGAGGCCAAGATCCGGCAGCTCGCGGAGAAGAAACAGAAGCTGGTGGACCAGGGAGCAAACGAGAAGACGCCCGAGGTGCGGCGGATGCTCGCCCAGCAGTATGACCTGCTGCACACCGAGCAGATGATGAACGCCCGCCACCTGAACATCCGCAGCAAGGAGGCGCTGACGATCGCGCGCTTGCGCATGTTGCGTGAGACCGCCGGTCGGGCGACGGTCGGGGCCGGGCAGGCGGTGCAGATTCGTGAATCCGACCTGGCCACCATCGCCCGCCTGATCGAGAGCGACCAGATTTCGTCGGAGATGTATCAGGAGCGGCTGGACCAGATCCTCGAGGGCATCCACGAGGCGGACGAGGCGTCTGCGGGGCTGTCGTCAGCCGGCCAGGAGTTGATGCAGGTCTGGGACGACATGGACCACGGCCTGATCAAGGACTCCCAGTCCGCATTCGACGAAGCCGAAAAGCGCATGCGCGAACGCGGTCCGGCGGAGGCCTAGGACGTGGGAACGTGGGAACGTGGGAACGGGAGTGACGAACGCCGTCGCGAATATGCAGGGCGGTTTGAGGAATTGCACGTCTGGCAGACCGCGCGCGGTCTCGCGATTGAGGTGTATCGTGCGGCAGAGTCGCAGCGGTTGGCGAAGGACTTCGCGCTGGGCGATCAGATGAAGCGGGCTGCCGTGAGCATATCGAGCAATATTGCGGAAGGTTACGAGCGTGGCAGTCGTCGTCAGCAGATTGAAGCGTGCTACATCGCGAAGGGCTCCGCCGGCGAGTTGCGGAGTCAGGTGAGGGTAGCGCACGATGTTGGCCTGCTCGATGCTGAGTGTCACGCTGCCCTGCTGGAGGCGCGCGACAAGTGCACGCGTCAACTAGCGAACTACATCGCGCACCGGAAGCGAACGCAAACATCGATCCCCGGCGACAAGTTCTCACGTCAGAAGGCGTAGGGGAGCATGAAGCGCAGGCGCACGTGATGATGGCGGGCAGCGCGCCCGGGAAGTGAGAATGTGGTGGAGGCACGAGTTTGTTGAGAAGAGCTTGCGAGCGTGCCGTTCCCACGTTCCCACGTTCCCACTCTCTCAAGCGTGGAGTGCCCGCGATGCTCGCGGCCAATGTAGCGAGGTAGCTGATGGGACTATTCAAATCGAAAGAGGAGCGGCGGATCGAGCGGGATATCAAGATCCGCCAGGGCATTCGCCGGATTGAGAAATCGATCGCCGAGCAGAAGAAATTCTCCGACGAGTTCGTGAAGAACGCGCGGCACGCCAGGCAGATCGGCGATATGCAGAGCTATCAGTTTATCCGCAACTCGCTCAAGAAGACGGCGACGATTCAGAAGTTGCTCGAACGGCAGTTGCTGGCGGTGAAGAATGCGCTGCTCATCAAGCGTCAGGCGGAAGCCACCGCGGACTTTGCCGGTGCCATGAAGATGATGGCCAGCGAAGTCAGCCGGATGTACGGCGAGTCCGACCTGGTCAAGACGCAGACCGATTGGGAGAAGGCGATGGCGCAGTCGCAAACCATGTCCGAGCGCATGGACATGTTCCTCGACAGCATGGAGGAGGGAGCGGCGATGGATGTGTCGCAGACGCCGGCCGAGGCCATCACCGAGGAGGAGATCGACCGCATGATCGCCGCCGAAGAGCAGGTCGAGACGGCCCGCGAAGAACAACAGATGAGCGCTCTGCGGGCAGAGCTGAACGAGTTGAAGGATGAGGGGCAGAAGGAGGGGAGGTAGATCGTCATGGTTCGCGCAGAAATCCAATCCGGCCGAATCGGCCCGGACCTGTTGAGCGAGATCGTCGCGCGGCTGCGAGATGCGCTGCAGCCGGAGCGAATCCACCTGTTTGGCTCGCAGGCGTATGGCGAGCCCCACGAAGCCAGCGACGTGGACCTGATGGTCGTCCTGCCCGGTCCGGTGCCGCGCACTTCCGAGTGCTATGGCAAGGGTCATGCGAGCCTGCGCGGCCTGCACGTGCCGGTGGAGCTGCACTTCGTAAGCGCGGCGGGGTTTGAGTGGCGCAAGGCAGCGACTGGTTCCCTGGAGCGCGAAGTGGCCGAACGCGGACGGGTGGTTTATGAGCGCTCATGAGAATGACATCCGTGCCTGGCTGCGCGTGAGCAACAACGACCTTAGTTGCGCACGACTTCTCGTGGAAGGAGGTGAAGAGGGTCTATGCGAGGGCGTCCTTGAGCACGGAGGTCAACGCGGTCTCACAGAGGTGAGCGTACGACCCGGTGAGACATTCGGCGCCTACGGATTCAACCGCTTCGAAACCTGGCGGCTCCATGCGCTCAAGACTGGCCACGCGCTCTTCGAGGTGACCGGTTCGCAGTCAAGCTGCATCGGCATCTGGCCACTGGGCCCACCGGTGCATCGCTTTCGCTACTGGGCCCTCGTCTGCCCGCACGGCGTACTCGACTCCACTGAGGAAGAGCCCTAACCCATGGCAACCTTCGCAACATTCAAACGCCTTAAAGACAAAGGCGTCGCCGCCTTGAAGCAGGGCGACTATGTCACGGCTCGGCCGTACCTCATTCAGGCCGCCGAGTGCATGATCGAGCTCTCCGAAGAGGCCAAAGACCCCAAGACAAAAGCCGAGCAGGAAGAGTACGCCCGCGAACTGATTCAGCTCGCCAAGGACTGCGATCGCCGGGCACAAACCGCCGGCGGCCGGACCCGCGACCGGGCCCGTGAGAATGGCGACAACGAAACCAACGCCCAGGACTGGATCATCCGCGAAAAGCCGGATACCAGCTTCGCCGACATCGCCGGCCTCGAAGACGTCAAGAGCGAAATCCACCTCAAGATGATCTATCCCTTCCGCCACCCCGAGCTCGCCCAGCGCTACGGCATCGGCGTCGGCGGCGGCGTGTTGCTGTACGGCCCGCCCGGCACCGGCAAGACGATGTTCGCCAAGGCCATCGCCTGCGAGATCGACGCGACCATGTTCGTCATCAGCCCCGCCCAGCTCATGAGCAAATGGGTCGGCGAGGCTGAGCAGAACGTCCGAAAACTGTTCGACGCCGCCAAGGCTGAAGAGAAGGCCGTGATCTTCATGGACGAGGTCGAGGCGCTCGTGCCGAAACGCCGGGGCCAGCAATCGACGGTCATGCAGCGCGTCGTGCCGCAAATCCTCCAAGAGCTGGAGGGCTTCGATCGCAAGTCGGGCCGTGCGCTGCTGTTCCTGGGCGCCACCAACGAGCCGTGGAGCCTGGACCCCGCCATGATGCGGCCGGGCCGACTCGATGCGAAAATCTACGTCCCGCTTCCGGACGCCGCCGCCCGTTTCCGCCTGTTTGAAATCTACCTCGGCAAGCGACCGCTGGGTGACGATGTCGATTTTGCCCGCCTCGTCGAGCTCTCCGACGGCTTCAGCGGAGCGGATATCAAGGCGCTGGCCGAGCGTTCGGCAACTCGTCCGTTTTTGGAATCGATAAATGGGGGCGAACCACGGAATATATCCATGGCGGATGTGCTGGCGGTCGTGGAGGCGTTCCCACCGTCGGTCAGCCCGCGGGATGTGCGCAAATACGAGCAGTGGGGCCGCGAACAGGCAGATTAGCGTGTCTCGCCACAACCCCGCGCGTTAGAATCTGCAATGGAGCCCGACTTTTCGCGAAGGGAGTTTGGTATGCGTTCGGTGGGCGTGGCTTATGGCTTGTGGGCGCTTTGCATTGTGGGCGTCGCCGGGATTCATCGGTTCTACCTCGGGCGGCCGATCACGGGCGTCATCTGGCTGCTCACATGGGGCCTGCTGGGTATCGGCCTCTTGATCGACCTGTTCACAATCCCAGGCCTCGTGGAGCGAAAAAACCGCGAACTGGCCTACGGTGGCAGTTGGCAGGCGCCTTGAATATGCGGAGATAGACGAATGCACGGATATGACCGCCCACTGCTGGCCTGCCCCAATTGCGGCAACACGACCGCCGCCCGCGGCGGCGTGCCGGTGAATTACTGTGGGATCTGCGGCCACCGGCTCACGCACGACGCGTGTCCGGCTGATTGTGGCTGTGGCTACTCGACGGCGATCGATCACGGCCGTCGCAATAACGCCACGGCCGTCGCGTACGGACTGTGGGCGCTGTGCCTGCTGGGCGTGGCGGGCGTGCATCGATTCTACCTGGGTCGGCCGATCACGGGCGTGATCTGGCTGCTGACCTGGGGCCTGCTGGGCATCGGGTTGCTGGTCGACCTGTTCCTGATTCCGGGAATCGTCGCCGAGCGCGACCTGGAATTGCGGGCACGTGGCAGTTATCAGCGGCTGTAAGCAGATTCTGAGCAAAGAGACGCAGGTATGACGCGCGACGCCTACAAGCAACTCTCCGAAGAGACACTGGTCGCGCTGCGCTGCCAGCGCGAGGAGTGGCCGCGCGGCCTGATGAGCGAAACACCAATCCCGGACACGTGGATGGGACTGGCCCTGCGTCGAGACGGCGGGCGGCGGTTCGTTCCCGCGGGCGAAGAACCGCGTCTTGAACGCGATGATACACTGGTCCTCGTGCGCAACCGGGCGATTGCCGTCCCGCTTACCGCCTCCCAGGTTTCTGCCGCGTGCGGCAACTTGGTGGATGGCGAAGTGGAGTTGCTGCTGCGCTGGCACGCCCGCGATGACGATCTGGCCGCGCTGAAGACACGCTTCCTCGATCAGCCGGAGCTGACCCTCGATCGCCTGGCGGATGCGGTTGCCCAGGCCGGCGGGGGCGCTGCCCTGCAAGCCATGATACGCGCCCGCGCGGCTGCTGAACTCGTACGCGGCGACATCCGCGACGACCTCGCTGACCGGCTGCGCAACGAGTTGAGCAAGCTGCTGTTCTCATCTGGTGCCGTGCTCGAACGACTCGGACGCGTCGCTTTCCGCAGCGAGAGCTACGAGCGACAGGCCGCGCTGGAGCGCTCCACGTCGCAACGGCTGCGCGAACTCGAGGCCCGCGGCCGTGTCGAGCAGGCCGCGCTCGCCGCGGCGCAGCACCGCCTGGGTGGGCTCGGCGAGATCCTCGAAAAACTCCAGGCGGCGGCCAGTGCTGACGAGCAACTCGCATGGCACGATCTGCTCCCCACGCTCACGCCCGGCGAGCGCGGTCGCTTGCTCGAAAACCTCTGGCGACTCACGCCAAATCGCACAACCGCAACGGCCATCGTCGCCGTCGCCGGCCGCGAGTGTTTGTGGCTCGACATTCACAATCCTGCCCACATTGCCCGCCGTGTCACGCTACCCGATGACTTGGGGGGCCTGCGCTGCGTCGGCTACGACGCGAACGCACACGACCTGCTCATCGGGGCCGCCTTGGGTGTGTGGCGGCTCGACGCAGAGACGGGCGACCAGCGCGGGCGATATGCTGTGCCAGATCGCGACATGCCGCGCACCGGCTTCAACGCCGTCGCTTTACACGGTGAGCACATCTACGCCACCCACTCGCAGCTTGGTGCCTGGCGATGGAATCTGGCGGAGCATGAAGCCCCCTTCGCACTGCTCGAGCCCGCTGCCGGGGTACCTAGAACCGTCCGCGCCGTAACCACGGATGCGCACGGTCGCGTCTTGCTTGCGACCGATGATCGTGTTCGGGCGTTTGACCAGGAAGGTCAGACGCTCTGGCAGTCGGCACCAGCGGGCGACGCGATCCACTGCATCGCTCCCCTCGATGATGATGTGTATATCGGCACCTCCGCCGGCTCGCTACTCCGTACGAGTCTGATCGCACCCGGCGAGTGGATTGCGGTTCACCGGGCCTTCGGTGTGGTCGAGTCCATTGCCGCCCGCCGCTGGGACGACCTGATCGAACTCGTCATCCCCGCCGGCCGGCAAGGTGTTACGGGCGTTTACGCCACCGAGGGTATCGTCTCGCGCCTGCTTGACGCCGAAATGGGGATCCGCCGAACGTGGGCGTGTGACGATACGCTGCTCGCGCTGACGAGTCAGCGCGATCGCCTGCTGGTCCTCGGCGGCGACCTGCCCGAACGCACCGGCGTTGAGATTCCGCTGGCACGTCTGACGGGCCACTCGGTTCAGGATGCCTGCCTGATCACGAAGCAGACCTCGTCTGCGGGAAGCGCCGACGACATGGCCTGACCGCTGGCGTGGATTGCCTGTGCCCCATAATTCCCGTTCATCCGCAGCGCAACGGTGTATACTGTCCGCACCAGATAGCGAGGTACTGCACGGAGGACACCCCATGCCCACCCCGCCGCGAACGCGGGCCGAACTCGCGCGCCTGATCGATCATACGCAGCTCAAGCCGGACGCCACACAGAGCCACGTGGAGCGATTGTGCGCTGAGTGTCTTCAATTCGGCTTCGCCGCGGCTTGTGTGAATCCGCTCTGGGTGCCATTGTGCGTTGGGCGTTTGGAAGGCAGCTCCACCGCCGTCGCGACAGTCGCCGGTTTTCCGCTCGGGGCCGTGCCGGCGCGGACCAAGGCATTCGAGGCGCAGCAGGCCGTCGAGCAGGGCGCCCGCGAGATCGACATGGTCGTTAATATCGGTGCGCTCATCGCCGGCGATGCCGACGCGGTGCGCAAGGACATCATGGCCGTTGTCGCCGCTGCAAAAGGCGCGCACGCAGACGCGGTGGTCAAGGTAATCCTCGAGACACGCGCCCTGACGGAGGCACAGGCCGCGCTGGGGTGCCGCTGTGCCGTCGAGGCCCGCGCGGACTATGTGAAAACGTCCACGGGCTTTCACGCCGCGGGCGGGGCGACCATCGCGCATGTCGCCCGGTTGCGGAAGCTCGCCAACCCGCTGAAAGTCAAGGCCGCCGGCGGCATCCGTGATCTGCCAACGGCCCTGGCAATGATCGAGGCCGGCGCCGACCGACTGGGCCTGTCCGCGAGCGTTGCGGTCATCGAAGCGCTGGAAGGAGCTTAGACGGGGTGTGCCATGCTCGATAAGCAGAACTCTCGGGTATGTCCGCGGTGCAATCGCCGGATATTTCCGCGCGGCAACCTCGCACCGTGGTACTGCGCCGTCTGCGGCGCGGCGCTTCAGGGCAGCCGGGTTCCCCCCGTAGCGCGGCGACGGCAGAACTTCGAATTCCCCTCCGGAACCGCCACGGGTGCCGTGCTGTTCGGCTTCGGCGCCATGACCCCCGCACTTGGCGTGGTGATGGCGCCCCTCTCGTTTTTCCTGGCGATCGCAGCGCTGAGCGACCAGGCGTCCCGGAACGCAGAGACGGAGCGGTTGGCGCTCGTCGCCATCGCAATGGCCTGCGTCGGCGGCGTGATCCAACTCGCCTACCTCGCCAGCTGCACGTAGCCGGGCATCCGGACGTCGCTGCCGTCTTGTTGCTTGTTGACTCACGCGTGTCGAACGTGGCAGAACTGCCGCAGCGGCGGCACATTGCTGGCAGGTTTCCCCGCGTCGTGGGGTCATGATCCAGATTACATGATCCTCTCCCTCGTTTTGTGCTGCAGCGCATCGTCTCGAGTGGGCCACAGGCCGGCTCGGCGCGGTATACTCGGCCTGCTGACACGCACTGCCAGAAAGGAGGCCGCCTGATGTCTACTGCCACCGCCGGTGCTCGCACCGTTCACGCGCCCCGCGGCACGGAGCTCTCCTGCCAGGGTTGGGCCCAGGAAGCCGCCCTGCGCATGCTCCATAACAACCTCGACCCCGCCGTCGCCGAAGATCCAGATCGCCTGATCGTGTACGGCGGCTCCGGGCGGGCAGCGCGCAGTTGGACGGACTTCGACCGCATCGTCGCCACATTGCAGCGACTCAAGCGCGACGAAACCATGCTCGTGCAGTCGGGGCGGGCCGTCGGCGTCGTCCAGACGCATCCCGACGCCCCGCGCGTCCTGATCTCCAACAGTATGCTCGTGCCCCACTGGGCCAACTGGAATGAATTCCGCCGCCTCGAAGCGCTCGGCCTGACCATGTACGGCCAGATGACCGCCGGCTCGTGGATCTACATCGGCACGCAAGGCATCCTCCAGGGTACTTACGAGACATTCGCCGCTTGCGCCAATCAACACTTCGGCGGCTCACTGCGTGGCAAGCTGGTCGTCAGTGGCGGCCTGGGTGGCATGGGGGGTGCCCAGCCCCTCGCGGCGACGTTCAACGAAGCGGCCTGCCTCGTCGCCGAGGTGGACGCGAAGCGTATCGAGCGTCGCCTCGCGACGAAATACCTCGATCGCATGACGCACGACCTCGATGAGGCGCTCAACTGGGTGCTCGACGCGAAGAAGTCAGGCAGTGCGGTTTCGGTTGGCTGGTGCGGCAACGCGGCGGACTTGCTGGAAACGCTGATTGAACGCGATATCACGCCGGAAGTGCTGACCGATCAAACCTCGGCGCACGACCCGCTGGGCGGCTACGTCCCGAACGGCATGACGTACGACGAGGCCGTCCGGCTGCGCGGCGAGAATCCAGACCAGTACACCAAGGCGTCCTTCCGGACCATGGCCGCCCATATGCGGGCGATGCTCGAGCTGCAGCGCCGCGGTTCGATCACCTTCGATTATGGCAATAACCTGCGCGGACACGCGCAACAGGCCGGCGTCGAGAACGCGTTCGATGTGATCGGCTTCGTGCCCGCATACATCCGACCGCTGTTCTGTGAGGGTTCCGGGCCGTTCCGCTGGTGTGCCCTCTCCGGCGACCCGCAAGATATTCACGTCACCGATCAGGCCGTGCTGGATGCATTCCCCGAAGAGGAAGCCCTTTGCCGGTGGATTCGTATGGCGCACGACAAAGTGGCATTCCAGGGCTTGCCGTGCCGCATTTGCTGGCTCAAGTACGGCCAGCGGGCCAAAATGGGCCAGGTCTTTAACGATCTTGTCCGCACCGGCAAGGTGTCGGCTCCGATCGTGATCGGTCGGGATCACCTCGATTGTGGCTCCGTCGCCAGCCCGAATCGGGAGACGGAAGGTATGCGCGACGGCTCGGATGCCATCGCCGATTGGCCGATGCTCAATGCGATGTCGAACGTCGCCTGCGGGGCGAGTTGGGTCAGCATTCACCACGGCGGCGGCGTTGGCATCGGGTACTCGCTGCACGCGGGCATGGTGATCGTCGCGGACGGCACGGACGAGGCCGCGCGGCGCCTCGAGCGCGTGCTGACGGCCGATCCCGCGACCGGTGTCATCCGCCATGCCGACGCGGGCTACGAGCAGGCCATCGAAGTGGCACGAAACAAGGGGGTTGATCTCGCAGGGTGAGGCCCCAGCCCCCTCCCGCTCATCATGCTTCGTCTTCGGTAACTGCCACACGCACGTCATGCGCTGGCAGTTCATCAAAATACTGCACCGCCGGCACCGATACTTCCAGGGGTCGCGCACCCGGCTCGACCAGGCCACGCGCTTGCATGTGCGCCACCAGTGCCGCCGGAAAGGCCGTCATACGTTCCATCGCCGTAAAGCCGGTGCGCTCGTCGTGTTGATCGAAAACATCGTAAACGCGCGTCATGGGCTTGCCATTGTGCCGCCCGCTCACCGTGCAGCGCAGCACCACCAGGTCGCGTACATCCGGGTACCGCAACGTCTCCTCCATGACCTTGCGTAACAGCACGCGCGGCTCGACCGTCTCGCCATCCTCAAACGTCAGATGCTCCTCGAACAGCCCAAGCTCGAACATGGCCCGCACGGCGGTGAAGTGTCCGGGATAGCGAACGGTCTTGTAGTCGTAAGTCTTCAGTTTGCCTTCATAGGTTTCCGGACACGTACTGGTGCCACCCGAGGTCACCGCAGCCTCGCAACGCCCCGCCGGCTCGGCGAATTCAATCTGCTCGACCTCCGTGAGCGTATCAACATGCACGCGCTCGCCGTCACGCAGGAAGTCGCCAAAACCGGAATACTCATTCACCAACCCGTCAAAATTGAAAACCAGCTTGTAGCCCAGCGGCCCGATCGGCGCCTGCGGCAAACCGCCACAACGTACGTGGACGTGCGCGGGCTCGTCCAGCGTCGCAACCGCATGTGCTGCCAGATGATTCCCCAGCCCCGGTGCCAGCCCGCAGTCGGGCACAATGCTCACCCCCGCCTGCTCCGCCTGCTCATGCAGCCCCAATTGAAGTTTGACCACCTGCGTATTGCCACCCAGATCGCACAGCTGCGCATGAGCCGCAATCGCCGCATGGGTCAGCGCGACGTTGTACTTGTAGGGCACGGCGGACACCACCACCTGCGCCCCGGAAATGCACAACGCAACTTCTACCGGCTTCGATACGTCGCAGATCACTCCCGTGAACTCGCAAGCGGCTTCCGGCAGCAGTTGCTCCAGCCGCGCAATCGCCTGCCGCGCGGTCTCCGGCTCGTATTCCGCCAGCGTCACCCGCCCCGCCTCCCCATTCTTCGCCAGATCATACGCGATCGCCACACCCTGACGGCCAGCCCCAAGGACGACATAGTGATAAGACAAGGCTTCTCTCCGTTGGTTACGGCTGACGATTCAGGCGCGGCTGTCCCACAACGGCTCGTCAACGCCCGCGACCTTGTTCTGATAGCGACCCATCACGAACAGCGCATCAGACAAGCGGTTCAGGTACTCGATCAGTGGCGACGCGACAGTCTCCGTAGCCCGCAGCCGAAGGACGTCCCGCTCCGCACGCCGGCAGATCGTACGCGCCACGTGCAGGTGGGCGGCGGCCAGGTGTCCGCCGGGCAGCACGAAATTCGCCAGCGGCTCCAGCTCCGCGCTCAGCCGATCCATCAGCGTTTCCAACGCTTGCACGTGTCGGGGTTCGATGCGCGGACCTTTCGGCTGATCACCATCCGCAACGGGCATGCACAGCTCCGCCCCCGCATGAAACAACTCATTCTGAATCGTCCGCAACGGCGCGACCAGCCCTGCTGCCGGATGCGAGGCGCGCACGACGCCAATCTGCGCATTCAACTCGTCCACGGTGCCATAGGCGACAACCCGCGCATGGGTCTTCGGCACGCGGGCCCCGGTGCCCAGGCCCGTCGTCCCGTCGTCCCCGGTGCGCGTATAAACCTTCGTGATACGTGGCAAAGCAGGTGTCCTGTTCTATGGGCGATTCACCAACGTGCAGTCGACTGCAACTGCCCACTTACGTCAACGGGTTGACCACCAGCCCGCTCGCAAGTTTGGGGTAAAAATACGTACTCTTCTGCGGCATCAGATCGCCGGCACTGCACACCGCCCGCATCTCCTCCATCGTAGTCGCCTGCATCAGGAACGCCGTCCCGCCCGTGCTGTCCGCCTCTTCGACCGCGGCGTCATTCGCCTTGATATAGCGAATCTCAGGATCTTCACCCCCCAGCAGCTTCGGCTTGACGGTTCGCTCCAGCACGTAGGCGTGCAGAAACGCCAGGCCCAGCCGACGCCACGCTTCCGTACGATCCGGCTCCAGCTTGTCCAGGATCGTCGCGTCCTGCGGGTGAATCGCCCAGAACTTCTTGTCCTGCGCCGCATACACGCCCACCGCCTGCGGCCCCAGATCCTTCAGCGCGAAAATCGCCTGATCGGCAGTCTGCACTTCGAGTGGCGTAACCTTGACCTGGTCATCGTTCTCAAAGGTGTCCCGCGTCACGCCGACATCCGGCAACACCCGGTGCGTCGGCAGAATCAACAGACCCGGATCCTCCATCGCACAGAACACGCAAAGCACATAGTTCGCCGGGTGATCTTCCGGCAGCGGGCCCTCCTGCTCATTCAGCCAGTCACGATAGAGCATCGCCGTCCCACAGCGGTGGTGCCCATCCGCGATAAACGTCGCCTTCGGCCCCATCAGCTTCGCCACCTCGTCAATCGTGGCCCGATCAGTCACAGCCCAGAGCCGATTCTCGACGTCATCTAGCTTGCCCGTCGCAAGCGGCTCGCCGGGCAGCGCCCGCTCCAGCCGCCGCGCGACGACATTATCGGCATCCTCGTACAAACCGAAGATCGGGCTCAGATTGGTCTGCGTCGCCTTGGTGAGCGCCAGGCGGTCCTCCTTCGGCCCGCCAAACGTCCGCTCGTGAGGGAAGATGCTCCCCTCGCCAAACGGCTCCAGCTTCAGACGCGCGAAAAACATCTTCCGTACATACGCAGCACCGCCATAGTGATAGACTTGGTGGTACACGTAGAGCGCCGGCTGGTCATCGCGCGTCATCACCCCGTCAGCCAGCCACGCATCGAGCGTCTTACGGGCCTGCTCGTACTTCTCAGGCGGGCCCGCGGCCTTGGGCGGCGTGTGCGGCAGGTCGATCTCGACGAAATTGTGCGGATCGCGACTCAGTAACGCGCGCTTGTCGTCCTCACCGAGGATGTCATAAGGCGGCGCAAGTCGGTTACTGAGATCGCTGTTTTTATCGGTCGTGTAGCGGACGCCGGGGAACGGTTTGATGGTGCTCATGGATACCTGCCTGATGAAGAATCGGACCTCGGGGATGCCCATATGGGACCGGGGCGCGCGCCTTCCGGATCCATGGGCCCTGTAATTCGTAACTTCTTGTTATCGGGAGACCTAGCGCCGCTTGCCTTCGCCGCGAACCACCCGGCCAGCACCTCCAATTTCGTTGACGGGTCACCTGTGAGTCGATACAGTGGACGTGCGCGCGTGTCTTTGTGCGGGGCGCCCCCGCCGCACGCCCGCATCCCGGTTGATATCTGTTCCACTCCGCGGAGGTACCGGTTCATGTTCCTGCGACGCTTCCTGAGCATGCCGGCGGTGTTGACGCTGGCGCTTGCCTTCCTATTGGGTATCATGTTGGTCGGCGGTTGTCCACAGCAGCAAGTGCCCAGTCCCCCCGCGGACGACGACGACAGCCAGATCGATAATCCCCCCGACGTTGACGAACCCGACCAGGATCGCCCGATCCCGCCCCCCGCCGCCGACGGCGACGACGATGGCGTGGACGACGGCGACGACGACGGCCAGCAACCGCCGGACGACGGCGATGACGACGGTGGTGACGGCGGGGATGGCGGTGACGACGGCGGAGATGACGGCGGCACGGCACCCGTCGCGCTCCGTGTCAGCGAGCCCACCAACCCCATGGGTGTGCGCCCCGGTCCCGGCGTCGTGGTTCCATTCGAGTTCCGCCTGAGCGATCCGGCCGGCATCGTGTCCGCCGCCGAGATCGTCCTCGCTCCCGACGCAGACGGAAACGGTGAGCCCGACGAGGGCAGCAGCCCCGTGCCCCGCAGTGCCCAGACGGTCGCCTACGTCTCCGGCGAGAATATCGAAGTGGACTACACGACGGAGAAGGTCCTCGGCCTCCTTGCCAATGGCTACGGCCGCTACGTGCTCGGCCTGCGGGTGGAGACGACGACGGGTGTTCAGGAGGTCAAGTATGCCGCCGGGTCGATTCTCTTCGACGCCGTCATTCCGACGGCAACATGGGTCACCCCGACAGAGGACAAGCTGACGAACCCCAAAGCTTGGCCGGTCACGCTGACCACCAGTGACAACGCCCCGCACACCGTCAAGGTGCTGCTGGATGCCGACACGAATCCGGATAACGGTTTCGCCGGCGTGCTGGTCCCCGAGACCGACCTCGCGGCTGATTCGGACACGCGTTCCTTCAACCCGTACCTCTCGATCTCCTCCGGCACGTACTACTACTACGTCGAGGTTTCGGATGACGTGCAGCCCGCCATGGAGCCCTTCTACGCCCGCGGCGCCGGCAATGAGCTGCTCCGCGTCAGCGTCACGCGGCGGCTGGTGAGCACGAGCGGGGATCCTTACGACCTGAATAACCTTACCGCCAGCACCGACGGTGCCATCCTGCGTGGGTTCAACTTCAACGACCTCGCCGGCACATCGATGAACACCGTGCCCGATCTGGACGGTGATGGTAACAACGAATTGATCATTGGTTCGCGCTTCGGAAAGCCGAATCTGGCGACCTTCCAAGGGCAAGGTTGGGGCGAGGCGTACCTGATCTACGGTGAGTCCTCACGCTTGTACGGCGTCAACGCGCTGAACTCAGTTGGCGGTACGATCCCGGGCGTCAACTTCCGTGGTATACGTGTTCCGTTGAATACCACATACACGCAGGGTCTTTCCGACATTACCGTCATCGACGACATGGACGGAGACGAATTGCCAGAGTTGGTGTTTAGTTTCCCACGCGTTGAGTCGATTACGCTTAGCGCGGATCCGCCCCTGCAACACCCCGACTTGATCGCAGATCTCACGTTCATGGGGGAGATGGAATACGACGCCTACTACGGGATGCAGTGGAATGCGAATGAGGCTCAGTTCACGCGCGGCGGGACCGTGATCGTATCCAGCCATAATCGCGTGTTGACTGACCGCGACATGGTCACGCGCAAATTCGATCGCGTGATCGACCTGCACGAAATCGGCCAGCTCTTCAACACCATGGAGCGGCCGGGCATGGCGAAGTTCGTTCGCGCTGTGGAGCCCAACGACCCTGCCGGCGGTTGTGCTGACTGCGAGCCGCAGGTGCCCGAGGCTTGTGAGTGCGAGGATAGCGATGGCATCCCCGAGAACGACTGCGAAGCGGGCTGCGGTGAGTGCCCGGACGGTAGTGGTAATGAGGTCATCGAAGAGACGGAATACGTTTCTTATACGATCAAGTGGGATACGTGGCTGGGCGCAGCCGGCGCGCCGCAAGGGCCCGGCGGTTTCCATATGCCCTGGACCGCGCCACTGGCGGAACCGCCGCTAACGAATCCGACTTTCTTCAACCCCCAATTGCCGGATCCCCCGGACAACGCTGCATGTGACATCCCGGTTGGCTGTGAGCTCACACACGTGTGGTGGGTCTGGAATGATTTCATGGGGTGTGCCGACGGAAACAGCCTGCGACGGACAGCGCTCTTCTGTAATGACACGATGATGTACCTGGATCCGGACGATCCCCAGGCCCCACCGCTTCAGGTCTGGACTGGGTTCTATGGCAACCTCGAGGGCGGTTGCACGCCGCGCGCCTTCGGTGTCGGCGGTGACGTGCTGCCTCCTACGTCTATCGGATGCCGCATTCTGGGCCAGGAGGTCGACGACCGCTTTGGTGTAGCAGTCGGCAGCGACGGTACGTGGCTCTACATGAGTGCTCCACAGCACTCCGCAACGCAGGCAGATGTGCCGTCACTACCAGTCGAGGCTCGGATCGCTTCAGGTGCTGTATATCAGCTTCGAACCGACCTGCGAACCGCACCGGAAGCGCCCAACTTGGCGCAACTATGGATCGAGCCAAATCAGTCCTATCCCAACCCCGACGCTGAGATCGAGAATCGCGTCGACTATACCATGCCCACGCCGCACCAGTACATCATCGAATCGGTCGGTTCATGGCGCATGGCGTACACTTCTGAGGCATTCTCCTTCACGGTCGAAGGGCCAGATGTGGTTTGCGTGGAGAGCGATGCCCCGGAGGTCTTCTCTGCGTCCTCCGCTGACTATTCCCCGTACCCGACTGGCACTGCCGGCTACAACACGGATCGAACGCCGCAGATCGTTGGTCCCCACGACAACGCGCAAATCTCATTCGTGCGAGCTCTGGGCGATGTCAATGCAGACGGCATTCGCGACTTTGCCGTGGGTTCGCCGTCCATTCTTGACCCCGGAAGCCCTGGTGATATCGTTGGTGCCGTATACATCGTCTATGGCCGCGCAGTCGGCTTGGAAGGCGACTACTTGCTCGAGAATCTGCATTTGGATCCCTCGGACCCGGCTCGCCTCGAGGGTGTCATGCTTAAGGGCTCTTCGCCAGGCGAAAAACTGGCTCGCGTGTTTGACGCGGCTGGGGATTTCAACGGCGACGGCGTGGCTGATGTGATTGTCGGCAATGAGAACGGCAGTGGCGGTACGGGTGAGGCCATCGTGATCTTCGGTGATGCCACCCTGCAGAGCCCGGCTGACGGCTGGACCGTGAGTGACATCGTTGCAGCTGGACGGGCGCTGCGATTCGTCGGTGAATCTGCTGGCGACCTGCTCGGGGCAAACGTCGGCGGTGCGGGCGATGTCGATGGCGACGGCTACGACGATGTGCTTATTTCCGCGCCGGGTGTGGCCGATGACAAGGGCGCCGTCTATCTCGTATACGGCTCGCCCAGCTTGTCCGGCGAACTCTCTCTGACTCAGATCGGTACCGTGGATTTGCCGGGCTGCAAGTTCATTGGTCGCGAGGATGGCGATATGTTGGGTGGCGGCAGCAAGGAGATTGCTGGTACGTGGCCAGACGACGCTACGGCTACTATCAACGCGTTTTCCAAGGGCGTTGCATCGCTCGGCGACATCGATGGCGACGGCAAGGAGGACTATGCGATCAGTGCCGTGCTGGCGGATCCGAATAACAAGACCGACGCCGGCGAGATCTATATCCTCTACGGCCGCGGCGACTAAGCCCCCGACTGTCTGACGCCCTTCGGCGTCAGCACAACTTCAAAAACCCTGCCGGCTCACGTGCCCTTCGCAAGCACGTGAGCCGGCTTTCTCTTGGCCGGCCGCCACCACGGTCAAAGCCCCGCCGCGCTTCTCACGCCGCCAATCCGACCCGGGCGCCAACTCCCGCAATGAAAGCATTCAGTGGACTACGCCCCGCCGAAATCGCGCTAACCCGCACCGCCCCCGCACCCGCCCAGCTTTTCCCCGGGCACCCGCCACCGTACAATAACGTTTCTCTTTATTCCGCAGGAGGCAGTGCCCCATGCCGTTTGAGTTCAAGCCGTTCGAAGACATGACCGCGGAAGATTACACCCGCATCGGCCTCAAAGTCGGGCTCGAAGTCCATCAGCAACTCCTCACCCGCCGCAAACTCTTCTGCCGCTGTCCCGCCGGTCACTACACCAACGAATACGACGCCATCATCCTCCGCCACATGCGACCCACCCTCTCCGAACTCGGCGAATACGACGGCACCGCCCTCATGGAGAAAAAGACCCGCAAGAACATCTACTACCGCATCCACCGCGATTCAGTCTGCACCTACGAATTCGACGACACGCCGCCATTCATGATCGACGACGAAGCCCTCGACATCGCGCTCGAAATCAGCTTGTTGCTCAAGCTCAATATCGTCGGCGAATTCCACATCGCGCGCAAGCAATACCTCGACGGCTCCATCCCAACCGGCTTCCAACGCACCGGCATCATCGGCGTCGATGGCTGGATCCCCTTCCGCGACCGCAAAGTCCGCATCCGGCAGCTTTCGATCGAAGAGGATGCCTGCCGCGAAGTCTCCGACATCGGACACGACCGCGTCTACCTCACCGACCGCCTCGGCATGCCCCTCATCGAGACAGTCACCGAGCCCGACATGCACACGCCCGAAGAGGCCGCCGCAGTGGGGCATGTCCTCCGGCTGCTCTGCCTCAGCACCGGCCACGTGCGCCACGGCTACGGCGCCGCCCGTCAGGATGTCAACGTCAGTGTCACCGGCGGTACCCGCGTCGAGATCAAGGGCACGCCGCAAATCTGGCGCAATCCCCGCCTCATCTACAACGAAGCCCGGCGTCAGTGCGCGCTGCTGCACATTCGCGACCTGCTGCACGAACGCGGCGTCACCGAGAACACGCTGGAAGCACACACCGAGGACGTCACCCGCATCGTGGCACAGACCACGTACGAGCCGCTCCAGGCGGCCCTGGCCGACGGCAAACGCGTCCACTGCGCCCTGCTGAAGGGATTCGGCGCACTGCTGCGCGAGCCCACGCAGGAGCACACGACATTCGCGAAGGAGTTCTCGGACCGCATCCGCGTCATCGCCTGCCTCACCCGTTTGCCCAACATGGTGCACTCCGACGCCGCCTCCGAGTCACTTTCCGGCCGCGAGTGGAAAGACCTGCGACGCAAGATGCGAGCCCAGCACGGCGACACGCTCATCCTGGTGTGGGGCAGTGAAGCAGACTGTGTCACCGCGTGCAACGAGATCCTCATTCGGGCACGCGAGGCGACCGTCGGTATTCCCAGTGATACCCGCCAGGCGCTCAAGGACGGCACCAACGGCTTCGAGCGCGTGCTGCCCGGGCCGGACCGCATGTATCCCGATACCGACCTGCCACCAGTGCCAATTACACAGACACGGCTCGATCGGCTCGAGGCGGATTTGCCGGAGCAGGTGTGGGACCGCACCGCCCGCTATCAGCAACTCGGTCTCTCGCCGCGGATCCTGCGCCCCCTGTACATTGCCCGGCACGAGCACCTGCTCGACCGCATCATCAACGACCTCAAGGTCGATGCCCAGTTCGCGGCGACCATTCTCGTAGAGCGTTTTCGCGCCTGGCGCCGGGCCGGCTTCGACATCGACAGCCTGACCGAAGATGACATCTTCAGCACATTCCAGGCCCACGCCGCCGGCAAACTCACCCAGGACGGCGTCGGTCGCCTCCTGAAACAACTCGCCCGGGAACCCCGGGATGAGCCACGGGGAGATCGCGTCGCCGCCACCCTGGCCGCGTTCAACTTCAAACCTCTAACACAGGCCGAGTGCACCGCCGCCATTGAGCAACAATGCGCACGTCTCGATCCCGCACGATTCTCCGATGTCCAGAAGATGGCCCGACACGTCGTCGGCCAGATCAAGCGGCAATACCCGGGACGCATCGACGGTAAGCACCTTCTCACTCAGGTAACCACCAAACTCCAGACCGCGGCCGGCGGCCGTGACCAGATCGAGGCACAGGCATGAGTAACGACGATCGCTTCAAAGGGTATCGCGGTATCGGACGCCAAGTGCTCGAACAGCACGATGTTGGCGTCTGGAGCGACGTCGCCGTCGAGTCACACCGCGGCGAATTCCGCGGCCTCATCCTCCCCCGCAGCGAGACCGCCGACGACCGCCACATCGTCCTCAAGCTCATCAGCGGCTACAACATCGGCGTCGCCGCCGAAACCATCACCGGCATGAAGGAATTCGGTCGACGCGAGGCACACTATCAAATCCCCGAAAAGGCCTTCCCCGTCGACGAAGGCAAACCGAACGTCGTCCTCTTCGGCACCGGCGGCACGATCGCCAGTCGCCTCGATTACCGCACCGGCGCCGTCATTCCCGCTTTCTCCCCGGGTGAGCTCTACGGCTCCGTCCCCGAACTCGCCGACATCTGCAATCTCGAAACCGAGAAACTCTTCGGCGTGTTCAGCGAGAACATGGCCAAAGAGCAGTACATCACCCTCGCCGAGCGCATCGGTCAGGCCATTCGCGATGGCTACAGCGGCGTCGTTATCGGCCACGGCACCGACACCATGCACCACACCGCCGCCGTGCTCACGTTCATGGTGCAGAATCCGCCCATCCCGATCGTCATGGTCGGCTCGCAGCGCTCCAGCGACCGCCCGTCGTCCGACGCCGCCATCAATCTCATCAGCGCAGTCAAGGCGGCCGCCGAGGGTGACATCGCCGAAGTGCAGGTCTGCATGTTCGGCCCGACGTCGGACCAGTACTGCTTGCTGCATCGCGGCACCCGCGTGCGCAAGATGCACTCGTCCTATCGCTCGACCTTCCGCACCATCGGCGACGTGCCGCTGGCGATGATCGATCAATCCCGCATTACCCACCTGCGACCAGACTACAAGCGTCGCCGGCAGGATCGCGACGTCACGATCAATCCCGCGTTCGAGGACAAGGTCACCATCCTGTACTACTACCCCGGCATGCAGCCCGATGTGGTCGACGCGATGGTCGAGAAAGGCTATCGCGGCATCGTCATTGCGGGCACCGGCCTCGGGCACGTCAACAAACCCCTTTATCCAGCCCTCAAACGCGCCACCGAGGCCGGCGTGCACATCTACATGACCGTGCAAACACTCTGGGGCTACGTGCAGATGTACGTCTACGAGACCGGCCGCGAAATCATGGAGCTGGGCGTCGTGCCGACCGCGAACATGCTGCCCGAGGTGGCGTACATGAAGCTGTGCTGGGCGCTCGGCCAGTCCGACGATCGCGAGGAGGTCAAGCGGCTGATGCTCACGACCGTTAACGACGAGATGACCGAGCGTGAGCCCTACAACGGCTACCTCGTGTACCAGGGCGAGATCCCCGAGGTCCAGGAGTTCATCCGCGAGATCAAACGCTAGGGGAAGTTGCCGCAAGACCCTGCACAGGCAACCTGCAGCATCGGACGTCCCAGTCCGACGGATCCGGGCGGTGGCATCAGATTTCCGAGCCTGACGTCTTCGACGGGGCGCTGTAAAACGGGTCATGACACTGAGTCCGGTCGGCTGGCGCATACCCGCCTTGCCTCCGCCATTCGAAACGCGTACAACCCGGACGCTAGCGAAGGGCACCAGTCGCGCTAGTATCTCTCTACCATGGAACAGGATCCCACCAACGCGACATTGATCGAACGCGAGGATCTCACCGAGACCCTCAGCATCATCAAGGTGCGTCCCGATAGCCGCACCGTGCCGCCATTCGTCCCCGGCCAGTTTGTCCGCCTCGGCCTGCCTCGCGCACCCGAATCCGCCAATCCGAACCGACCGACACGCCGTCCAGGCCGCATCCGCTATACCCGGCGGGCCTATTCGATCGCTTCCTCGCCACGCGCGACCGACCATATGGAGTTCTTCGTGGTTCGTATCGAGGAAGGCGCCCTCACGCCGAAGATGTGGGACCTGACGCCCGGCAGCCGCATTTGGATGGACGAAGAGGCGAAGGGGGAATTCAACATCGATCTGGCCCCACGCGGCAAAGACCTCGTTCTCGTCTCGACGGGCACCGGCATCGCACCCTTCATCTCCATGTATCGGACGTTCAAGGACGAGCAACGCTGGCGACGGTTTGTCGTGATCAACGGCGTGCGTTATGCCGCCGACCTGGGCTATCGCGAAGAGCTCGCGGCGGCCGAGCACGATGACCCCTCCGTCACGTACATTCCGCTCGTCACGCGCGAGCCCGAAGGTGCTTTATGGCTGGGCCTGCGCGGTCGCGTGCACGTCGCCCTCGAACCGGAGCTCTACGAACGCCTCGTCGGGGCCCCACTCGACCCGACCCAGTGCCACGTATTCCTCTGTGGCAATCCAGCCATGATCGACGAGCTGGAAGAGAATCTCACCAGCCGTGGTTTCATCACCGACAGCCGGCAGGGGCCCGGCACGCTCCATTTCGAACGCTACTGGTAACGCCGCCTATGCATCCCGATCTGACGGCGGCTCGAATGGGATCCACACGGTAAATGTGCTCCCCTCGCCTGGCCTCGACTGCACCTCGATCTTCCCGCCATGGGCAGTGACGATGTGATTGGCGATCGACAGGCCCAAGCCGGTCCCGCGCTGTTGCCGGACCCGTGCATCCTCAGCACGATAGAAGCTCTCCCCCAGTCGATTCAGCTCAGTGCGACTCATCCCAATGCCGTGATCCTCGACATTGATCATGATGACATAGCCTTCGCGCCGCACGGACAGCCGGATGAACTTCTCGCTGCCAGCGTAACGATAGGCGTTTTGCAGCAGATTCACGATCACTTGCTGTAGCGCCATGGCATCGGCGCGGATCTTCGGCAGGCGCGGTTCTACATTCAGCTCGGTAGTGAAACCCTCATTCTCAAACTGCCGCTCAAACAGCGTCCAGGCCTGCCGCGCGATCTCGCCAACGTCACAGTCACCGAACTCGTAGCGCTTCCTTCCCGATTGAATCCGCCCCAGATCGAGGATGTTATCAAGCAGCATCGTCAGCCGCTCACTCTCCCGCGTGATCGTCTCATGATAATCCGTTATACGCTTGGCGTCGCGCACGCGTCCATCCGCCAGCGTCTCTGCCAGCAGCCGGATCAGCGCCAACGGTGTCTTGAGCTCATGTGAGACATCCGCTACGAACCGCGCCTGCAAGCGGGCCAGCTCACGTTGCCGCCCCAGCACCCGCATCATCATCCAGATCACCGCCGCCCAGGCACCCACCAGCGCCAGGCCCACGGCACCAACCACCCCGAGCTGCCGGCGCCACAGACGTTGCAGCCGCGCCGTCGTTTCCGGGGTGAGTACAATCTCCGCACCGGCGAACTCACGTCCCAGCGCCGCCAGAGGGGCGCGTGCGGTCGCGCGGTCGGGCAGGACTACCGCCCAGCCGGCGTCCTCCGGGATAGGCAGCCAATAACGCGCCAGAAGTTCCGCGGCACGCATCACCAGCGCACCGCGCACCCCGTCGGCTACCTCGAAAACCACGACGACGATCGGCTCGCCGCCACTCGTGTGCATATCCAGTATCTCAGAGGCGCCCTGCTCCCGCGGCCCTTGCAAGGCCCGGGCTGCCAGCAATTGCCGCACGCTCTCCGCAATGTCCTCACGTCGCACGGCGCGCTGCCGCAGCGTAGCAAGTGCGGCCCGGAGTTCTCCATCGGCATGATCCGCCAACCGTTCCATCTGATCTGTCAACAGGGCCAGTTCGTCCGCACCCAGTCGCCCTGGATGATCAACCGTCAGGCTCCGCAAAAACGTCCGCATCGTCTCCGCCGCTCGGTTGTAATCGCCGGCGGCCAGTAGTGACTCAATGCGCGATACCTCGGCACGAAAGGCGAAACGCGCCAGATGTGGCGTGGCCCGCAGCAGGTTGGCGGCGTCCGCGAAAATCCGTGCCGCCGCCAGCGGATGGCCCAGTTGCTGTTCCGCCGCCGCCCATGCCAGCAGTGCTCCAGCCCGTGTCAATGGGTCCGGACTACCGGCCAGCGAGCGAAAGTCGCGCATCATCTCCAACAGGTCGGTCCGCTCCTCTTCCTCATCTTCGGTGGACTCCGCCTGCGGCAACGGCTCCGCGAGTGGTGTGTACGGATGAAACGCCCAGGCGGTGTCGCCCCGCGTGGCCGTCAGCACGAACATCGGATGGGCTGCCGTCCATGCGTCGAACTCGTCTGCCCCACCTGCGGTCCAGCTACGGCCCGCTTCGTCCAGCGCCCGGTCCAGGTCGGCGCGCCAGCGAGCAACATTGCGCGCCGCCGCAGTCTGCGCAGCGCTGACCAGGTCACTCCGTTCCCGCGCGTAGAGCGCTCTGCCCTGCGCGGCGACGGCCCACACGGTCACACCCGTCAAGGCCAGGCTGACGCTGATCATCAGCACGACAAGCTGTCGCTCCGGGTCAACGCGCACGACGAAGTGACTCCGCGGGAGACGGTTCCGGCACCGGAGCGGACGGTCGTTTCGGGGCCCCACTCCGTGGCTGTGCGCGCCAGGTGTCGCCGGGGCGCAGATCCCGCCAGGCCTGCTTCCACTGCGGCAGCCATTCCGCTCGCCAGGCATCGAATGTCCGTTTCAGGTCGAAGCCGTCATTCGGCTCCCGCAGGACCGGCACGGTCCGTTCACCGACCCGCACCGTCAGGATCGTCTTGCCGCGGGCGCCGTGCGTCCCAAACACATCGAGGATCTCGTCGTTGATCTCGAGCTCGACGCCGAGCTCGGCATAGTTGAATCGCTCCGGCAGGAAATCAGGCAATCGCACCTTCAGCGTCTGCTCCAGAATTCTCGATAGCAGCTCGCGTTCAATCCAGTTGTCGCCGGCTTCGTCCGGCGCAACGTCAATGGTTGCCCGCAGCCGCCGAACCCGGTTGTGCTCGATCATCAAATCCTCTATCAGCACGTGCGCTGTACCACTCATCCGTCCCCAACCGATCGCCTCGGAGAGGGCCGCAAGCGATAGACGTTCACACTCGCCCGAGGCTACGAGTCGTGCAACGCCCTCTTCGTCTACTGACACCTCATTCACACGCAGCAGCAACGTCCCTCCGACATCAGACAGTTCAAAGGGTGCCAGCACGTCGTCCAGGCGTACATTCGCGATCGTCCCGCTGAAACGCAGCGCTGCCGGTGCTCCGTTCACCAGCCGAAGGGCTTCAACCTCGATTAGCGGTGCCGTGCCTTCGAACGGCCCGCCAGGTAACGTACCGGTCAACTCCGGGAGGCTCCCATCCAGCACGCTGCCCTGCAACGTCAACTCGCGCATCTCGGGCGTCTCGTGGTAGACGAGCTCACCACGAAACCGCCCGGTCGTCGGCGCGACACCGATCAGCCGCTCCAGCCCAATCGCGGTCAGCGGAATCTCCGGTACCGCCAACCGCACGCGATCCAGCCGCACCTGCCGGCCGCTCGGCGAGAACTCCGCCTCCACGCGCACAGGCTCCGGGGTGGCCCGATCGTTCAACTTGTCACACTGGACACTGGCCCGACCGAGTTGTGGATCTTCGAATAACAGAATTCCGTGCGCACCCGAAAATGTCGCCTGAAACAAGTCATGCTCGAACCGCAAGTTCATCTCGCTGAACAGCACCCGCCGGGGCCCCAACGGGTCGAAGCCCGGTCGCAAGCCCGATTCCAGCATCGCCCGGTAATCATCCCGCAGCCAGGTCCGGGCCGAAATCTCGCACCCGCCGCCGGTCAACGTCAATTCATATGCCTCTGGATCATTTGGCCTTGGCGTATATGTCAACACCGCTCGTTCGCAGTAGGCGACCTGATCGCGTCGGTCCGGCAGCCAGATCCGCACGGCTTCGAACGCGGTGCTGGAGGTGGACAGCGGCACGACCCGCCCGATTTCCGCCGGCAAATCCAGGTTGCGGCTGAGCATGTCCGCGCAGGAATTGCGGTATGCATCACTCCGCAGATAGTACGCGTAGCCCCCGGTCGCCAGCAAAGATCCGAACGTCAGGCCGGCCAGCACGGCCAGCAGAATGGGGCGATGATTGCGCATAAGCGGGATTCTAACGTCTCTGCGACCGCATGTGGCCGAGCCGACGATCAGGCCGGAAACCGGTCCCGGCAATTCTATTGCCTTACTTCAGACAACCCGGGTCGCCCGCCGATTTTATTGGTAATCGCCCGTTCGTCACGGCGCGAAGCTGTGCGGGTCAGTATCCGACGCCCCCCCCGCACTGAGCAACCCTGGAGTTGATCATGAAGCGTCTGATCCCACTTGCCATTCCGCTGGCCCTGGTTTGTGGAGCGTGTCAACAGCCGCAGACACGACTGAACGCACCCCCACACGGGTACTCCGAACAGAAATCCCGCATGCACAACATGTACACCCACATGGGCGACAACGCCTTGCTCGAGGACATGTCGCTCAATGACGCACACTTCGTCCCGCATCGCCCCATGCTCAATTCACTGGGCGAGGAGCGACTGCGGCGGCTGGCCCTGCTCATGCACGAGTACGGCGGCACAATCCGCATGGGCACCGATCTCACCAACGAGCATCTGATCCACGACCGCCTGGACTGCGTGATCGACTTCCTCGCCGAGGCCGGGCTCGACACGACCGCCGATATCGTGCAGCGCGATCTGGCCGGCGGACACGGCATGGATGCCAAACAGGCGATTGTCATCCGGAAACACGAGGCTACCTACGACCCCAACCGTCAGAAGAGCCAGAACAACGCAGGCATGCGGTTGGGCAACTAAGCTGGCGCGAACAGCAGGAGTGCGACGGTGCGCGAGTCATTCATGCGAAACGGAGTCCTCTTCGTCGCGGCCACGCTGCTCAGCCTGACCGCGTGCGAAACCTCGCAAGTCGAAGTAACCGAGCAGCCCGCTCGTCTTCCACGCCTCAGCGGCGAAGACCCGGCCATCAATTCGGCCACGTTTATCGCCCATGGCCAGCTTCTCGAACGCCAAGGCAATCTGGCCGGCGCCGAGCAGCAGTATTGCCGGGCGCTCGAACTCACCCCCGACTCGGCCATGACATACAATCGCCTCGGCGTGACGCTCAACAAGCTCAAGCGCCACGACGAGGCGTCTCAGGCCTTTCGTAAGGCGATCAGCCTGAGTGATGACTCGGCCCAGTTCTACAACAACCTCGGCTTCAGTCTCTACCTCGAGGGCAAGTACAGCCGGGCCGAAACAGCATTGCTCAAGGCGATCGAGCTCAGCCCCGAATTCCGCCGGGCACATATGAACCATGGTCTCGTGCTGGCCAAGATGGGCCGGTACGACCCCGCACTCGCAGCGTTCAAACGCGCCGGCCCCGAGCCCGACGCCTACTACAACCTCGCGATCATCCAGACGGATTCCGAGGATTACATCTCCGCCGCGCATTCGCTCGAGCAGGCCTTGGCACTTAACCCGGATTTCACCGAGGCCCGCACCCAGCTACAGGCCATCTCCGAAGCAGTGGCAGCCGCCGAGGCCGAGGCCGAACGCGCCCGCCTCGCAGCGGAGAAGGCGGCCCGCGAAGCGGCCAGCAACAACGATGTTGTACTCGCCAGCCACACCGATGCGGTGCTGATGGATCCCGGCCTGGCCGCCACCATGTTCCACCAGATTCAGTTGCTGCTCCAGTGCGCAGGCTATGCCACGCCCCCGCCACTCGATTACGTCCTGGGCAACATCGACGCGGAAACACTGACGGCGATGTTCGATGATCTGATTGAGGCGATCGTCTTCGATGCCCCCTGGCGCGACCACCTCTTCAACGAGCTCGAACTGATCATCGGCCTGCATTACGACTACTGACGCAGCCAGATCGCACGCTTCCCCAATCCACTTCACGACGGGTGCTTGGCGAAACACTGAGCGCCCGTCATTGCATTAACCGGGAAGCGCAACATCATCGAGCCCCTCCGCCAGCGAAAGGCCGGACCCAGCCAGATTCCGCAAGCGACGATAGATACCCGCGTACCCCGCCAGAATCGACTCGTCCGATGCGAAGCCCCCAGATACCTCTCTGGCGGCGTCTGCCCGCGCGGCACTTTCTTCAGGAGCATCCAATGCACGAATGATGACCCGTGCCGCATCCTCCACGTCGCCCGCCTTGCAGTACCAGCCCGCCTGACCGTCAACCCACTCCCGCATCGTGGGCACGTCCGATATCACCAGCGGCACGCCGGCACACATCGCCGCCCGTACACCCCCCGCCGGAGCCGGTCCCGTAGGCATATGCAGCGCCAAATCCGCGCCACAAAGCAGCGCCGGCAGCGTAACGTCCCGGATCGCTTCGCCCAGCACATGTTCGTGGCGACAGGCCGCCACCAAACGCCGTACGCGGCCGGCATCAGCCCCCCCAGCGGGCAGAATGATGCGGATGTTCCGATGAACCTGGCGGGCCACCAGCGCCGCCCACGTGGCAACGAAAGCCCCGGAGCGGCGCGTCGCCGGCGGTAGCACCAGTAACGCCGCGTCAGTCGCAGCCAGCCCGAGCGCACGCCGAACGTCGACGCGAGACGCCAACTCACCACTGCCCCGCAACACCGGCCGCGAAACAGTCACGCACCGCCGGGCAGCCAGCCCCTCCCCAATTAGCCATTGCCGCGTTGTTTCGTTCGTCGATACCAGCCCCAGTGGCTCGCCCAAAGACCCGTGCGTACGCCAGACCATCGCCCGACGCGACGTCGCTTGCTCACCAACCTCTAACAGGACGGCGTGGCCCCGAGCCAACAGCGGCAGCGCCCAGCCCGCCGCCAAGTCAGACCAGGCATGAACCACGACACCCGTCGCTCTGCCACCGGCGATCCGATTCAGCTCTCTGCCAGTCAGTGCGCCCCTGAACAAATCGAAAGGCGCGGGCACGTGCAGCCGTCGGCCAGCCCGGCCATTCAGCCGCACAGCACGCCCCGACCCCACCTGCACCACGTGCTGGGCCGCACCGACAGTCTCGCCGCCGCGGAGCAGCAGCCTCAGCGTCGCCTGTTGCTCGACCGAAGTATCGGCGGCGACAAGATGTAAAATGATGTCAGGTTGATCAGCCATTCGCACGCCACCACCTGTATTCAGCACATGCTGGCATTCTAGGGGGTTGCGTCCGGATAGGAAGACACGCCCCGATCGCGGCCGGGGCCGCCTCCTGTGCGGGAACAACTTGCTGACGTATAATCGACGGATGCGATGCTGGGCGGCTCGCCTCAACCTTGCCTCCAAGACCGAGGAAGAATGTTAAGAAGAGTCATCATCTCCACGGGACTCGTAGTGCTCTTTCTCACCACGGGTGCGGGTGTATTCGCCGTGCTCGCCCAACTGAGAGAGCAACCCGAACCGATCGTCCCCGAGCGCCGTCCTCTCGCCGTCAGCGCGATTCAGATGACCCCCCAAACGCTGACCGCCCCCGTCGAGGGGTTCGGTACCGCCCGCGCCAACCGCACTTCCACGCTCTCCGCACAGGTCTCAGCACCCGTCGCCTCGCTCGCCCCCGGACTCGACGACGGTGTCGCCGTCGATGCTCAGCAACTACTCATCACGCTCGATGATCGCGAATACCAGGCCCAACTCGAGCGGGCTCGCGGTCAGATCGCCGCAACCGCTGCCGCACTCGCTGAAATCGACGTACGCGAGACCAACCTCCGCGAGCGTGTGGATACGGCGACCTCCGAACTCGCCGTCGCCCGGCGCGAGTACGAACGCGTCCTCGCACTCTTCGAGCAGGGCACCAGCAACCCGCGCGAACTCGACAACGCCCGCCTCGATCTCCAGCGCGCTCGCCGGGCCCTCCAGGCCCTCGAAGGCGAACTCGCCGCCATCGCCAAAAGCCGCGCCAAGGAAGAGGCAATCCTCCAACAACGCCAGGCCGAACTGAAGGTCGCCGAACTGAACGTCGAGCGCTGCCAGATCCACGCGCCGTACGCTGGCCGAGTCGAACGCCTCGATGTCGAAATCGGCGAGCAGGTCCGCCCCGGTCAGCAACTGCTGACCCTGCTCGACCCCGTGCACATCGAGGTGCCGATCGAGCTCCCTGTTTCCCAGCGACCCTACGTGCGCACAGGTGCCGCCGCCGAGTTGCGCCTGGAAAACCGTCCCCACGTCGTGTGGTCAGCCAATGTCGACCGCATCGCGCCCAGCGCCAGCGAGAGCACCCGTACCTTCGCCCTCTACGTCATCGTCGACAACGAGGCCCTGCAACGGACATCACCCGAGATGCCGCCGCTGATGCCCGGCATGTTCGTCGCCGCACGCATCGCCGGCCGCCAGCTCCAGGATGCGATGCTCATCCCACGCCATGCGATCCGCCGCAGACGGGTCTTCGTAGCCGACGGCGGCAAGGCCCAGCAGCGCGAAATCGAGATTCAGCAACGTGTTCTCGACCAGGTCGCCGTCTCCGGCCTCTCTCCCGGCGACATCGTCCTGACGAGCAACCTCGACATACTCGCCGACGGCATGCCGGTGACACCCAACATCCCGAAACAACCCGTCGCGGCCCGTCCCGCCGAGTCTGACGCGCGGGAGAAATCCGCTGCAAGTGCCCGCCCGAGTCCGCCGACACCATGAAGTCTCTCCCCCAATTCAGCGTCGAGAACCCCGTCCTCGTCAACCTGCTGATGGTCGCGATCCTGATCTTCGGCGGCTATACGGCGCTGACACTCACCCGCGAGATGTTTCCCGAGTCACGCCCGGATCAAATCCTGATCACCACCCCCTATCCCGGCGCGACGCCCGAAGAGGTCGAGCGCGGCATCTCCATCCGCATTGAGGAGGAGATCAAGGACATCGAGCACATCGAGCGCATCGAGACCACCATCAGCGAAGGCATCAGCACGCTGATGGTCGAACTCACCAGCGAGGTCAGGGATCTCGACGACAAGGTCAACGAGTTCAAGGCCGCCATCGACGCCATCCCCCGCGATGAGCTGCCCGAAGAGGCCGAAGAGACCCGCGTTACCAAGTTCGAGCCGACACTCCCGGTCATTTCCATCGCCATCTACGGCGACACCGACGAGGGCACGCTGAAGGATGCCGGCCGGCGCCTGCGCGACGACCTCCTGCTCCTGCCGCAGATCACCGATGTTGAAATCACCGGCATCCGCAAGGACGAGCTGACCGTCCAGGTCGACCCCGAGCAGATGATCGCCTACAACCTCGCCCTGAGCGACGTCGCCGACGCCATCCGCCGCTCAAACCTTGATCTGCCCGGCGGCGAGGTCGAGACCGTCGAGCAGAACGTCGCCGTCCGCACGCTCGGCGAAACCGACGAAGTTGCCCGCATCGAGAATACGATCATCCGCACGCAACCCGGCGGCAGTGTGGTGCGCGTGCGCGATGTCGGCACCGTTATCGACGCCTTCGAGGACAGCGACACCCGCGGCCGCTTCAACGGCAAGCCCGCCGTCGATGTCATCGTTTACAAGACCGGCGATCAGGACGCCATCGAGATCGCCGAAAGCGTCAAGGCCTTCGTGGCGGGCAAGCGCGGCGAGCCACTCGAAATGGGCCTGTTTACGCAGCTCGGCCTCGGGGGCGGACTCCGCGAGATCTACGAGCAGTCCAGCTCCGATCCATACCCGCCCGGCCTGACGTTCGAGCTGCACAGCGATCTGTCCCGCTATATCGCCGACCGCCTCGACCTGCTCAAGCGTAACGGCGCCTGGGGCCTGCTCTTCGTCTTCCTGGCGCTCCTCTTCACCCTCAATTGGCGCGTCGCCTTCTGGGTCATGATGGGCCTGGTCCTCAGCGTCGCCGGCGGCATCGTGCTGATGAGTATGTTCGGCGCGACCCTCAACCTGATCAGCATGTTCGGGCTGATCGTCGTGCTTGGCCTCATCGTCGACGATGCGATTGTCGTGGGGGAGAACATCTACGCCCGCGTCGAGCGCGGCGAAAAACCGGTTACCGCCGCGATCCGGGGAACCGAGGAAGTCATCTGGCCTGTGGTCATCGCCGTGGCAACCACGATCGGCGCCTTCCTGCCACTCATGTTCATCGAAGGCCGCATCGGCGACTTCATGGGCGTGCTCCCCATCATCGTCATGTCCGCCTTGCTGATCTCCCTGATCGAAGCATTCGTCATTCTGCCCAGCCACATGGCCGATACGCTGCGCCCCGTACAGCGCGATCTGGAGCGCGGCGCAACGCGCAACCCACTGCTGCGCCTCATCCGCCCCATACGCGACTTCCAGCGCCACCTGCTTCAGAATGTCTTCACGAATCACTACGAGCGCTTCCTCCGCGCGGCCATCCGATATCGCTACGCCACCATCGCCGGCGCCATCGGCTGCCTGCTGATCGCACTGGGGCTCGTCGCCGGCGGCCAGGTCGAGCAGGTCCTCATTCAAAAGATGGATTCCGAGACCCTGACGGTCGACATCGAGTTGCCCGTCGGCGCCCCCGCTGACCGCACGGCGGAGGTGACCGAGTACATCGAGTACATCGTCTCCGATCCCGACCAGTTCCCCGAGGTCAGCTCGATCTACACCCTCGTCGGCGCGCAGGTCCAGGCCGGCGGCCACGCGGCAACCGTGTCCAGCCGCTCGCATATCGGCCAGCTCATCATCGAGCTGACGACCGTTGACCAGCGCGATCGCAAGAGCGATGAGATCATCGCCGCCATGCGCGACGCCGTCGGCCCCGTACCCGGCACCAACTCCGTTCGCTTCCAGGAGATGCAGGGCGGCCCCGGGGGCGCCGAGGTTGAGCTCGAAATCACCGGCGAGAGCACGGACGGCATTCTGCGCGCGGTTACCCGGCTGAAGAACTACCTCGCAACGCAGGAAGGTGTCTTCGACATCGATGACGACTACGAACGCGGCCGCCGCGAGCTGCAACTTACGCTGCTCGAATCCGCTCGTCCGCTGGGTTTCACGACGCAGCGCCTCGCGACCGAGGTCCGCGGCGCATTCTACGGCCTCGAAGCCCGCACCTTGCAGCGCAATCGTGAGGATGTCGACATCCGCATCCGCTTCCCCGAACAACGCCGCCAACACATCTACGAACTCGAAAACATGCGCATCTCCGCGCCGGGCGGCGGCATGGTGCCCATCGGCGAAGTCGCCCACATCGCAGAAGACGAAGGTACGGCTTCGATTCGCCGCATCGATCAGCGCCGCGCAATTGTCGTCACCGCCGACGTCGACCAGTCGGTGGCCAATTCCAACGAGGTCCTCGCCGGTATGCAGCCGCTGATCAGTGAGCTGGAGCGCGATCTTCCGGGACTACGCATCGCCCTGGCCGGCAACAAGCGCGAGTTTGCCAAGTCGTTCGGCTCATTGCGACGTGACTTTCTGATCGCAGTCGTCGTGATCTTCGTGATGCTCGCCGGTCTGTTCAAGAGTTACATCCACCCACTCGTCGTGCTGTCGGCGGTGCCGTTCGGCGTCACGGGCGCCATCGTCGGCCATCTGCTGATGGGCTACCCCATGACAATTCTCTCCATGATCGGCCTGGTCGCCCTCACCGGCATCGTTGTCAACGACGCGCTGATCCTCGTCGACTTCATCAAGAAGGAGTTGGCCACCGGCAAGGCTACGCTGGAGGCGGTCGTCTCCGCCGGTCGGCGACGCCTGCGTCCCATCATGTTGACGTCGCTGACGACGATTCTGGGGCTCGCCCCGCTGATGACCGAGCAGTCCTTCCAGGCCCGCTTCCTCATCCCCATGGCGATCTCAATCAGCTTCGGCCTCGCCTTCGCAACCCTGCTGACCCTCATTGTCGTCCCCTCCCTCTTCATGATCGCCGAAGACGCCAAAATGATCGCGACCTGGCTCCGAACCGGCTCCACCCGAGTAGTGCCGGAGACCTGATCCCCGTCCGTAGCTGTTCGGTTGGATGCGCACGCTGGCTGATGCACCGACCTTTGCGTACGATGCGAAGACAGCGAGCGTTTCCTTGCTTGTCAGGAGAGAACGTGGGATCTGCTGAACCCCAAGCGCCAGTCACCCCACCCTTCAAACAACCCCGCGCGTGGATCCGTTGGACCGCGATCGTTCTCGCCGCGCTCGGCTGGTGGCTCAGCCTCCAACTCCTCATCGCACACGACCCCAAGTCCGCCGGGAATGCCTGGCTCGACCAACTCTGCGGCGGCGCCGACCAGCAGGCCGCCGGCTGGAATTGCCGCAGCGTGCTCGCGTCGAAATACGGGACCTTCACCCTCGGCGAGCGGTCCGACGGCCAGGCCGGTCTGCGGCTGCCCGTCGCAACCCTCGGCATGGGCTACTTTGCGTTCATCGGCCTGTGGTACCTCCTCGTCGGCCCGCCGACCTTCAATCGCCGCTGGTACCACCTGCTGATCGTGTTCGCCGTGCTGTGGGGGCTGACGTCGTCAATCAACTTCATCCGCATCATGGCGGTCGTGCTGGAACAGTGGTGCCTCGGCTGCATGGGCGTGCATGCCATCAACGCCGTCCTCGTGATTCTCACACTGCTTGCCTGGCCGTGGAGACCGGCTGCCCAGCCGCGCCTGCCGCACCCGCGCGGCCGGCTGGTTCTCGCCGCCACCATCGCCGGCGGACTGGCCATGCTCGTGCACGTCACGACGGTGATGGCGTACGTCTCCGGCGGCCATGTGCGGACCATGATGGAGGCCTACCGCGAGGTCGTGGACGACCCGGAGTACATTCTGTGGAACTACCGGCGGCAGCCCACCGTCGATCTGCCGATCCGTCCCGGGGACCCGCTGATCGGGAATGCTGACGCTCCACATACGGTCGTCGTCTTCAGCGATTTCCGCTGTCCGCGGTGTGAGGAGGCCTATCAGCGGCTGCGGGAGCTGGCCCGCACGAATCCCGACAAGCTCCGCGTCGCCTTCCGCCACTTCCCGCAGGAAGGCACCTGCAATCCACATCCCAAGTTCGCGGACGTGTTGAACACGGGCGCCTGCCGTGCCGCGCTGGCGGCGGAGGCCGCGGCAGTCATTGGCTCGGACGAGCAGGTTCTGGCACTGCGCACCCTCATGTACGAGCGCCAGGGCCGGCTTGCTGAGGCACCACTCCCCGACTGGGCGGCCGAGGTCGGCCTCGACCCGGCGGCATTCGAAACCGCTTTCAGTTTGGGGAAAGTAAGGGATCGTGTCGCCGCCGACATCGAGCTCGGCCGGCAGCTCGACATCACCGGCGTGCCGGTCGTGTACCTCAACGGAAAACGCCTGAAGGGCTGGCACAAGAAGGAAACGTGGCGGGCCGTGCTGGGCATCCGCGGTGCGGAAGCGCCGGCGGATACGCATCCGCGCCAGGGGCCAACCACCAAACGCAGCAGCCGGTGAAGGTTCATGCGGCTGTTGACCGCGGACAAACAGTTCGCGACATTCTCCGCCGAACCCACTCTGGGGATATGCGTACCGATTTATGGACGTCGACCGTGAGTTTTCGTAGTCCTCAGTGGACGTCGAGCTCTTTTTTCTTGCAGGGCGGTCGGCGTGCCGATAGGATACGAGGCGTGGTGTGCTTGGCTGAGCATGCCTCACAAATGAGTGATTGCCATTTATCTTACTCATCTCGCTCATACGCTTTTAGCCAGCCGACAAAGCGGTTCGTTTTAAGGCCATGTGCGCGGTATTTGCGCGTCTCGCCAGGGGTGCATCGACCCGGCGAGTTGCGTAGCGGCATGAATGAGGTGAGTAATGTCCGACACGATCAAATGTTTGTGCGAGCACTGCGGTGCGAAGTACCGCCTGCCCATGGAGGCGCAGGGGCGTACGGCGCGCTGCAAGCGCTGCGGCGAAAAGTTCCAGGTGCCGAAGCAGCAAAGCCTGGAAGACAGCATCCTCACCTGGCTGGCCAACCCCGAGGATGAGGAAGACGATCTCGCCCCCAGCCCCAAGGTCATCAGTATGCCCGAGTCTGAGTCCGGCGGTGATGGTCAGACCTCGGCAACTGCGCGCAAGACGCAGACCGTTCGCATGAAGAAGCCTGAGCGGAAAGAGGAATCCGCCTGAGGCATTCCGGGATCGCGCGTCGCTGGCCGGTCAGGGAGCAGCGGCCGTGGATGCAGCCGCGGCGTTTCACGTGAAACGCTCTAAGCTCCCGCGAATAGCGAACGGATTCATCTACCCACGCCCAGGACGTCGAACCTTCGATCCTATCGGCCCCAGCCAGTTCATCGCCAACCGGCCCATCCCGATACTGCCGCTGTTTTGATTTCTGTGTCTCAGTAGGCGTCAGCCGCACTGAGCAGGGGGTTCATGTAGCCGTGCACGAGGCATGAGTAGTAGACGTACCAGCGGATGGCGAGGTAGACCTTGGAGGTGAGGAGGAACCAGCAGGCGAGTTCGGTGGTGGCGTGTCGGCGGAGGGCGAGCAGGATTACGGAGCCCGCCGAGAGCAGTCCGAACTTGAACGCGAAGACGGCTTCGTCGGGGCCGCCGACGACTGCGGCGGCGAGGGGGTTGAGTTCGACAAAGGTGAAAGACTCGCTCTCCAGGAGGGTGAAGCCGAGGTCGAAGATGGCGACGATCCAGATGGCGGTCAGTGCGAGGAGAACGCGGCGGGGGCGATTGAGCCAGACGCCGAATAGCGGGCGGACGGGCTGGGCCTGCGGCGATGCAGTCGGTTGGGTTGCGCCGGATGGTACCGCCACGGGAGGTGGTGCTGCGCTGGGAGGCCGCGTTGTGTGCTCGGGCACAAAGCGTGAGTGCGTGGGCAGGGCGCGGGCGGCTTGCTGTGCGGCGCGTACCGCGCTTATCGGGCGGGCCACGACGTCCGCGGCAGGTGGCGGAGGCGAGGTTGGCGGTGTGAGCACGCCGGCGTTGGTATTCGGATTGTCGTCCGACTTGACCACGCCCTGTACGTCGGCCAAATCGGACGTGACTATCAGCGGTCCGCGGGGGCGGAATTCGTATGCGGTGGGTGTCCGCTAATTGAAGTGGAGCGGGGGTTTCAGGCGGGAATGTATGGGGCCGGGTCGGGAATTTGCAGTGTGGCGAAGGCTGTCAAACGCAGGCGACAACTGTCGCAACGTCCGCATCCGCGGCCTGCGGTGTCGGGGTCGTAGCAACTGCGCGTGAGCCCATAATCGACGCCGAGGTCGAGTCCGCGTCGGATGATGTCGACCTTGGCCAAGTCGATCAGTGGCGTGTGAATGCGGACGGGGGCCCCCTGCACGCCAGCGCGCGTCGCCAGAGCGGCCATCTGTGTGAAGGCCGCGATGTACTCGGGGCGGCAATCGGGATAACCGCTGTAATCAACGGCGTTGACGCCGATGAAGATGTCGCTTGCGTTGCGGACCTCGGCGAAGGCGAGGGCGAAGGCGAGGAAGATAGTGTTGCGTGCGGGGACGTAGGTGATGGGTATGTCGTCGCCGGCGAGGTCGCGATCTTTGGGGATGTCGATGTTGTCGGTGAGTGCCGAGCCGCCGAATGCCCGCAAGTCGAGGGTAACGCGCTGGTGCTCTTGGACGCCGGCGGCCTGGGCCACGGCTTGCGCGGCCTGGAGTTCGATGGCGTGTCGCTGGCCGTATTGGAAGCTGAGAGCGACGGGCTCGTAGTTCTCGGCTCTGGCGATCGCGAGTGTGGTGGCGCTATCGAGTCCGCCGGAGAGTAACACGATGGCAGGTCGTTGTTCCATGGTTCGAGGTTCGTTGCGGGTCGTGGAGGCCGCGGGTGTTGGCGCGATCAGGCGTAGCTGTGGAGGCCGGCGATGAAGAAGTTCACGACCCACCAATTAAACGCCATCATGGCGCAGCCGACGATGGAGAGCCAGGCGGTCCACAGCCCCTTGTTTTTCACGACGTAGCGTACGTGAAAGAGGATGACGTAGACGAGCCAGGTGTTGAGGGCGAAGACTTCTTTCGGGTCCCAGCCCCAGGGGCGGCCCCAGGAATAATCGGCCCATACGGCGCCGAGTACGATGCCGCCGAGGAACAGCATGACGACCATGATGTTCAGGACGATGAGGTGGCACCAGTCGGTTGCGTGGAGCCACTCGGGCAGGTCGCGATGGCGGACTTCGTCGCCGGGCATGGCGCCGGCGAGCAGGGGTCGCTCGGGGATATCGTAGACGGCCTGGGGGTCGATTTCGGTAGCGGTGGCCGTGGTAGCGCCGGCCATTTGCGTGAAAGCGCGGCGCAGCATCGTGAAGTAGTAGCCGATGAGGTAGACGGCAGCGATGACGGCGGCGACGAAGATCAAGGCGTACGCGGCGATGATGAGCGTGGTATGGAGACGCAGGTTGATGTCGTCGAGGATGCCCATCATGGTTGTGAGTTCGCCGGGGAGGACCTGATTGGCGAGCAGCAGAGCGAAGAAGCCGGTGAAGCTGGCGGCGAGGAGGAAGACACGGCGGCGGTAGATCAATTCCAGCAGCAGTGCGACCACGACCCCGATCCATGCGGAGAACGTAACGGCTTCGAACATGTTCGCGACGGGGATGCGTCCGAGGATGTACCAACGGAGGCCGACGCCGAAGGCATGCAGGGCGATGGCGACGAGCAGCAGGAGGAGTGTGATGATCCAGGGGGTCCACCAGCGGGTCATGAGGGCCCAGACGCCGAAGAGCGTGGCGAGGAAGTACAGGGCGTAGCCCCAGGTGAATTTGCCCCAGCGATAGTAGGTGGCTTCGGCGGCGCGCTGTGACTGGTCGGGGTAGGCGCCGCTGGGTGCGAGGGCCGGGAGGGCGGTGGCGAGGCGGTTTACGGTTTGCTGCACGGTATCCGCGTCCCCGGCGTTCCAAGCTTCTTCGAGGCGTTGCCAAGGACCGAGAATGGTAGCGGCCTGTTCGGGTGTGATGCCGGGGACCGGCACGCCGAAGCGTTGGCGGATTTCCTCTGGCGGCAAATCACGGCGTTCGGGGAGGATCAGGGCGGCGTTGGGTTCGATCTCGTTGACGGTGTGCCAGGGGGCCTTGGGGTCGTTGCCGGGTTGCGGGACGATGGTCATGAGGCGTGGCAGGAGGACGGCGATGGTCTGGGCGCTGCGAACGCGGCCGATGGCGCGGCCCATGTCGAAGCGGGGCTCGAGTTCGCGGATGCGGCGGCGGACGACCGGGTTGTCGAGTTCGTTGGGGGTCATGTAGCCGGTGTCGACGATGCGCTGGCGGTCTTTCTCGGGCAGGTGGGTGCTGAAGTGGATGCGCAGGCCACGGTCCTTAATGCGGATGACGGGGGCGTCGCTGTAGGCGTCGCTGTTGAACAGCCACTCGAAGAGGGACGCAACCGGCGTGAGGCCCGGCAGACTGTCCTGGCCGTACATGGCGGCCATGCATTCGCGGGCGAAGGAGTCGAGTGTCTTGTAGCGACCGGCGTCCTGAACGACGATGAGTTCGGCCTGCGACCAGTCGACAGCCTGATCGATCTTGACGGCGGTTTCGGAGGCGGCCATCGGTTCGGCGGGCTGGCGGCAGCCGGTGGAGATGGCGAGGAGCAGGGTGGTTGCGAGGCACGCGACGAGCGCGGGTCGGTGGTGGTGGGCGGTGGAACTGATCATGCCGCGCCTCCTACCGTGTTTGGTTCTATCTTGTCGGGTGGTCTGTTGCGACGGGTGCGTTGTCGAAGGACCAGTGGTTTGACGTAGTATGCGTAGAGCGTGCCGACGACGATGAGGATGGAGCCGAGGCCCATGGGCCACATGCCGCGGCGATTACCAACGCCGAGGATGGTCCAGCTCCAGTGGTCGCCCGCGGCGCCGCTCTGGAAGAGGGTCCAGGGGCCGACGGGGTAGGTCTGGTTGGTATAGACGGCGGCGGGTACGGGTGTGGTCTGGGGGCTGGTCTGGACGATGAAATCGCTGCGCCAGGACTCGACTCGGCGGCGGCCGGGGAAGAAGTCGACGCTGAGTTTGCGGCCGACCAGGGCGGCACCGAAGTCCCGAGGCATGCGGCTGAAGACGAGTTCCCAGGTCTCAGCGGACCAGGGGACCTGAACGAGGGCCGCGCTGACGTCGACGTGGGGGTAGGCGCTGAAGCTGCACCAGCGGACGGTGGACCAGTCGGCGTGTTCGCCTTTTCCGCGGATGTGGACGCGGATGGCGGAGGGGCCGCGACGCATGCCGGGACGACGAAGCGGCACCGGGACGACGCGCGGGACGGCGATGAGGTCGTTGGGGTTGTATTTGCCGATCTCGCTGCGATCGATGCGCTGGCCGTCGCGCGTGACGACGTCGTAATCGCCCTGGGAGGTGTAGGGGAGATAGCCGGTGACGGTGATTTCGAAGGGCCAGTCGGGAGTTTCGGCATCGATGGGGAGTTGCCAGTGTTCGAACCAGGCGGTGGAGATGCCGGCGAGCTGCGGCGCGGTGCGCTTGGAGGGGACGGGGTTGCCGGCGGTATCGAGGACGAAGTAGCCCTCGTCGAGGTAGCGTTCGCGATGCCATGGGAGGCCGTGGAGGGGTGTTGGCGGCAAAGCGTAATCTTCGGCGCCTTGTCGGCGGCAGTACATGGCGGTGACTTCGTCGTCGAAGAATTCGGTAACGGGTTCGAAGGACATCAGGCGAAGGGCGATATTGCCGACGCGCGTTCCCTGCGGGTTGTCGGCGGTTACCGCGACTTCCTGAGGTGGGCGGTTATTGATGGTGACGGCGAGGGCGGCGTCGGTGACGGGTTGGAGGCCGGCACCTTCGGTGGCGAGCACCTCGACGGTTGCAAACTGGCCGCCGCCGACGCGACCTTCCCAGGATTGGCCGGTCTCGGCGAGGAGGCGTCCGACGCGTTGGGGCTGGTTGCTGGTGAGGCTGACGACCTGAACGCGGGGAGACATGAGCAGGACGTCGCCTTCGATCTTGGTGGCGAAGTAGCGGGCGGTGCCGATGATCATGAGCAGCACGCCGGCGTGGACGATGAGGGCGCCGAGGCCGATGAGATTCCAGGGGCAGCGGGTGAGGGTCGAGACGGTGAGTGAGATGCAGAAGAGTGCGACGAGGGAGACGAAGACCCAGTGGCGGAAGACCTGCATCTCGGTCATTTCGATGGCACCGCGGACTTGCGGGAGGGCGGAGACGACTGAGGCGTAGATCAGAATCAGAGTTAGCAGCACGACGCCGAGCCAGACGCTGCTGAGGAAGCGGATCAGGGGGTGGCGACGCCATGGGCGTGCGTGGGAAGTCGAGGGGGTGGATGCGTTCAAGGGTGCGTCTCCTGTGCGGCGCACGGTTGGCTGATCACCGCGAACTCGACAATTGGGAAGCCAGGGCCGGACCGGAGGGACCGGCGGCGTGTGTGATCGAGGTCGTAGGGGTGGACAGCCGCGATGCTCACGATTGCGGGGGTTACACTTGCCTGCTCACCGGAGGAGACGATAACGGAGTGGGCGGTGGGTTGCCAGCGTTTGGGGCGGGTGGAAGCATTGAAAGTGGTATGATGTTGGTGAGCGATGTCGATTGGGTTGCGTTGCGATGGTATGTGCACTTGAAACTGATGATTGCGAGATTGCAGCACCATGTTGTTTGCGGGGGCGTGGGGGTGTGCGGCAGGGGGCTGAGGAGTGGGCATGTTGTATGACATATCGCCGGCGTTGACGGAGCAGTTGGCGCCGTGGCCGGGAGATCGGGCGTTTGAGGCTATTGGCGGTGAGCTGGGGGTGCCGGGGGCGTTTCGGATTTCGGCGCATGCTGGCTCGCACGCGGATGCGCCGCGGCACATTGTGGGTGGGGTGACGATGGAATGTTGTGATCTGGAGCGGTTTGTCGGCCCGTGTCAGGTTCTGCATGCGCGGGTGGGGCGGGGGGAGGTTGTGAGCGCGGCGTCATTGACGGAGGTGGTGCGAGCGGAGCGGGTGTTGTTTCGAACGGATACGTATCCGGATGCGACGTCGTTTCATGAAGACTTCGCGGGGCTGTCGGCGGAGCTGGCGGATGAGTTGGCGGAGCGCGGGGTGCGGCTGGTGGGGATTGATACGCCGAGCGTGGATGCGTTTGCGGCGGAGGACTTGCCGGTGCATCGGCGGTTGCTGGGTCGGGAGGTGGCGATACTGGAGGGGTTGCGGCTGGGGGATGTGCCGGCGGGGATGTATGAGTTGATTGCGTTGCCGCTGAAGCTGGTGGGGTTTGATGGAAGTCCGGTGCGGGCGGTGCTGAGGGGGGTGACGAGGTAACAACGTAACGAAGTGACAGGGTGACAAGGGGGAAACGGGGCCGAGGGGTCGGGGTTCGTGTGGGAACGTGGGAGCGTGGGAAGGTGGGAATGGCTTGGAGCACGCGGTTGTTGGCCGCTGTGCGGGGGTGGGGGTGATTGGTGGGTGAAGAGCACTGCTGGCGCAGCATGCGGGGCAGAGATCAAGAGATCGAGAGATCGAGAGATCAAGATTGGTGCGGCAGGAGTTGTTGGCCGCTGCGGGGGGGTTGGGGGTGATTGGTGGTTGAAGAGCACTGCTGGCACAGCAGTGGCACGGGCCGCTGCGCGAGGTTGGGGGTGATTGGTGGGTGAAGAGCACTGCTGGCACAGCAGTGGCACGGGCGTGCGGGGTTAGCCTTTGATGACGCCGATGGGTTTCAGGCGGGCTACTTTGCGGCTGATTCCTGCTGTTTCGAGGGTGCTGGCGACCTGGCTGACGTCTTTGTAGGCGTCGGGTTGCTCTTCGGCGAGGCCTTTGGCGCCGCGGGCCTGGACCGTCACGCCGAGGCGGTGGAGCTCGTCCTGAATGGAGCGGCCCTTGGCGGCGCGGATGGCGGCGCCGCGGGACATGACGCGGCCGGCACCGTGGCAGCAACTGCCGAAGGTCTCGTTGAGGGCGCGGTCGGTGCCGACGAGGACCCAGCTTGCGCGGCCCATGTCGCCGGGGACGAGGACGGGCTGTCCGACGGCGCGGTACTTGTGGGGGAGTTCGGGGTGGCCGGCGGGGAAGGCGCGGGTGGCGCCTTTGCGGTGGACGCAGAGCTCACGCGGCTCGCCGTCGATTTCATAGGTTTCCATTTTGGCGATGTTGTGGGCGACGTCGTAGACGAGGTGCATGCCGAGGCGTTCGGCGGGGGTGTCGAAGATGCGTTCGAAGACCTGGCGGGCGAGGTGGGTCATGACCTGACGGTTGGCCCAGGCGAAGTTGGCGGCGGCCTGCATGCCGCCGAGGTAGTGCTGGCCTTCGTCGGAGCCGAGGGGGGCGCAGACGAGCTGTCGGTCGGGGAGCTCGATGCAGTATTTGCGGGGTGCGTCGCGGAGATCCTTGAGGGCGTCGTCGCAGACCTGGTAGCCGAGGCCGCGGGAGCCGGAGTGGATCATGACGGTGATCTGGCCTTTGAAGAGGCCGAAGGCTTCGGCGGCTTGCTGGTCCACGATCTCGTCGACGATCTGGACTTCCATGAAATGGTTGCCGCTGCCGAGCGTGCCGCACTGGTCGTAGCCGCGTTCGAGCGCGCGTGGGGAGACGGCGTCGGGATTGGCGTGGGGGAGGCAGCCGCCGGCTTCGGTGGTATCGAGGTCGGAGTTCCAGCCGAGGTTGCGGCTGACGACGAAGCGGGAGCCTTGTTCGAGGATGCGGCGGGTTTCGTGGTGGTCGAACTTGATGCGGCCGCCTTTGCCGACGCCGCAGGGGATGGTGCGGAACATTTCCTGGACGAGGGGTTCGATGCGGTGCTGGACGTCGTGGCGCTGGAGGTCGGTGCGGACGAGGCGGACGCCGCAGTTGATGTCGTAGCCGACGCCGCCGGGGCTGATGACGCCGCCCTGCGCGGGGTCGGTTGCGGCGACGCCGCCGATGCAGAAGCCGTAGCCCCAATGGATGTCGGGCATGGCGAGGGAGGCGCCGACGATGCCGGGGAGGCAGGCGACGTTGGCGACCTGTTCGGGGGATTTGTCTTTGCGGATGGCGTCGATGAGGACGTCGTCGGCGTAGATGATGCCGTCGACGCGCATTTCGGGCTTGTAGGATTTGGGGATGCGCCAGCGGGCGTCATCGATGCGTTCGAGGGGTCCGGTATAGGCTTCGGGCATGGTGGCCTCGGGTTCAGATCTACTCAGGTACAGGCGCTTGGTCTGGGCGTCTATTGATGGGCGCTATATATCAACGATATACGTGGCCTGGTAGCCGTCGGAGGTTTTTTGCACGGCGAGTTCGTGATAGGTGATGGCTTTGATTTCCATGTTGAGCTCGCTTTGGTGGGTGTCAACTGCCCATGATTTTGCGGTTATGGCGATATGGCTATCTGAGAAATCGTGCGTCTGGATGTTTGTGAGGGCGCGGTGGTCGGATTCGAACAGGTGGAGGACTTCGGCGAGGTAGTCGCGCAGGAGGAAGGCGGCTTCGTCGCCGGTTATTTCGTAGGACCAGTCTTCGGGCGCGCCGGTACGGGCGAGGTGGCCGAGGATTTCGTAGAGGCCGGCGGTGGCGGCGGGGGGGATTTCCTCCATGGTGTGGGCGTGGATGCGGACGCCGACGTCGGCGGTGTGGTCGAAGAGCTCGTGTTTGGCGTTCACGGCATTGCTCCACGCGATATCCGCCGCTATCCGACTGAGCGGATTTACAGAAACATTGTTCAGGGGCAGTAGCACACGGCGGAGTACTACTGGGCTTCCTGATTGTGGCCGACTTGCTGGTATTATAACGGGCTGTGGGCGGCGATTTGGTGCATCCGGTACGGACGGTGATAAACTCATTTATATGGCAGCAAGCGAATCGAATGCAGACAAGCGGCGGGTGGTGATCAGTGGGGCCTCGGGGCTGGTTGGGAGTCACCTGGGGCCGCATCTGGAGCGGGACGGGTGGCGCGTGGATGCGCTGGTGCGTCGGCCGCCGAAGCCGGGGTCGACGGAGGTGCGCTGGGATCCGGCGGGAGGGATGATTGACGTTGCGGGGCTGGAGGGGGTGGATGTGGTAGTGCATCTGGCGGGGGAGAACATTGCGGGCGGGCGGTGGAATGAGGCGCGAAAGGCGGCGATTCGGAATAGTCGGGTGGATGGCACGCGGTTGATTGCGCGGACGCTGGCGGGGTTGGAGCAGAGGCCGAGTGTTTTCGTTTGCGCGTCGGCGGTTGGTTATTATGGTGACCGAGGGGATGAGGAGTTAACGGAGGAGAGTGCGGCGGGGAAGGGTTTCCTCGCGGAGGTGTGTCGCGATTGGGAGGCGGCTTGTGAGCCGGCCCGGAAGGCGGGGATTCGGGTAGTCAATGTGCGGATTGCGATGGTGCTGTCGTCGGAGGGCGGGGCGCTGCCGAAGATGCTGACGCCGTTCAAGGCGGGGCTGGGTGGGAAGCTGGGGAGTGGCGAGCAGTACATGAGCTGGATCAGTTTGACTGATTTGAAGCGCGTGCTGAAGTTTGCGATCGAGGAGGAGGAACTGGTGGGGCCGGTGAATGCGGCGGCGCCGCAGCCGGTGCGGAATATGGAGTTCACGAAGACGCTGGGGGAGGTGCTGGGGCGGCCGACGAAGATGACCGTGCCGAAGACGGCGTTGCGAATGATGGTGGGGGAGATGGCGGATGAGATGTTGCTGGTGAGTGAACGGGTGATTCCAGCGCGGTTGCGTGAGGCGGGGTTCACATTTGAACATCCGGGGTTAGCGGAAGCGCTGGGCAGTGCTTTGAGGTAGGGGAGGCGGGAAGCTGGTGGGGTGCAAGGGTTTGCTCTGGTGGCGTGCGCGGGCTATCTTGGGGGGATGCTGCGGTTGAGCAACCTCTATAAAGCGTTTGGCGATGTTGTGGCTGTGGACGATTTGTCGCTGGAGATTGAGCGGGGGGAGGTGTTCGGGTTGCTGGGGCCGAATGGGGCGGGCAAGACCACGACGATCAAGATGGTGGTGGGGCAGCTTGTGCCGGATCGTGGTGAGGTGGCGCTTGATGGAGTGGGGCAGCCGAGCGAGCCGGCGGTACGGCAGCAGATTGGCGTTGCGCCGCAGTCGCTGGCATTGTACGAGCAGCTGACGGCGGAAGAGAATCTGGTGTTTTTTGGGAAGCTCTACGGACTGGGCGACAGTGATTTGAAGGGCCGGGTGGAGCATCTGCTGGCGTTTGTCGGGCTCACCGAGCGGGCCGGGTATCGGGTGAAGACGTATTCGGGGGGGATGAAGCGGCGGCTGAACTTCGCGGTGGCGCTGGTGCATGATCCGGTGTTGATTTTGCTGGACGAGCCGACGGTGGGGGTGGATCCACATTCGCGGAATGCGATTTTCGAATTGGTGGAGCGGCTGCGGGATGAGGGGAAGACGGTGATCTACACGACGCACTACATGGAGGAGGCGCAGCGGCTGTGTCAGCGGGTGGGGATTGTTGATCATGGGCGGTTGTTGGCGTTGGGGGGGGTCAATGCGTTGATTGATGAGCATGGTGGGCAGAGCGTGGTGGTGGTAGAGCGTGGCGAGGAACAGGAGCGGGTGCATACGGCAGATCCGAAGGCGGAACTCACGAAGGCGCTGGATCAGCCAGGTGTTACGGGGGTGCGGGTGGAGCGGCCGGATCTGGAGTCGGTGTTCCTGTCGCTGACGGGAAGGAGCTTGCGAGACTGATGAAGGCGGTCTTGACGTTGGCGGTGAAGGACCTGCGGCTGCTCTCGCGTGATCGACTCGGGTTTTTCTTCACGCTGTTTTTTCCACTGGTTTATGCGATTTTCTTCGGGATGTTGTTTTCGGGGGCGAGTGGGGGGCCGTCGGAGATCGGCATTGCGGTGGTGGATGAGGATCTGACGCCAGCGTCGGAGGCTTTTATTGAGCGGCTGAATGGGGATGAAGCGTTGGCGGTGCACATGGTGGGGGCGCGCGACGCGGCGGCGGATATGGTGCGGCGTGGGGAGCGGGCGGCGTATGTGGTGGTGCCGAAAGGGTATGGCGTGGCCTCGGAGCAGATTTTCTGGGGTGAGCCGATGCGGGTGGAGATTGGGGTGGATCCGGGGCGGGCGATGACGGCGGGGATGCTGGAGGGGCTGGTTACGGCGCATGCATTCGAGGAGATGCAGCGTGTGTTTCAGCCGGGCTATATGGAGGGGTATGTGGAGCGGTCGCTGTCGGACATTCGCGCGAGTGATGACTTGAACGTTGCGCAGCGGTCGGTGCTCGAGTCACTGATGTCGAGTCTTAACTCAATCCATGATGTCTTTCCGGCTCAGGAGGCGGCTACGCAGGCTGCTGAGGAAGACGGGGAGACCGGGGTGGAGGTGGCGGAGGGTGGATTTGGGGGTTGGCAGCCGATTGAGGTGACGACGACGAAGATCACGGATGCGACCGGTGCTGGCGGGGCGGCGATGCCGACATCTTCGTTTGCGGTTTGTTTTCCGCAGGGGATTTTGTGGGGGGTGATGGCTTGTGCGGCGACGTTTGCGGCGTCGATAATTGCGGAGCGGTCGGCGGGGACATTGCCGCGGCTGACCATTGCGCCGCTCGCACGCTGGCAGATACTGGCGGGGAAAGCGCTGGCGTGTTTTCTCACGACGGTTGGGTTGATTGTGGTTTTGTTGCTGGTGGCTTGGGTGGTGTTTGGGGTGGTGCCGGGCTCGGTGTCGCTGCTGGCGGTGGCGATATTGAGTGTGGCGTTTGGTATCGTCGGGTTGATGATGGTGCTGGCGGTACTGGGCAAGACGGAGCAGGCGGTGGCGGGGATCAGTTGGGCGGTGGTGGTGGTGATGGCGATGCTGGGGGGTGGCATGGTGCCGCTGATGCTGATGCCGGAGTGGATGCGTACGCTGGGGCATGTGAGCGTGGTGAAGTGGTCGATTCTGGCGCTGGAGGGTGCGATTTGGCGGGGATTCTCGCCGGGGGAGATGGCGTTGCCGGTGGGTGTGCTGGTGGGACTGGGGGTGATTGGGTTTGTGATTGGGGTGAGTGTATTTCGGTGGTCGGAAGAGCATTGAGTTGTGGTGCGGGAGGGGGTGTAAGTCGACGTTGGGGGTATGATCCGCTGGGGCTGCGAGGGTGAATGGCGGAGTTGGCGGGGCCGGAGACGCGTCGATGGCGGAGTCGAGTGAGTTTTACCAGTCAGCCGGCTTGTGCGTCGAGGTATATGATGCTCTGACGCAGGCGACTTTTCAGGGTGATGTTGATTTCTACGTGCGGGCGGCGCGGGCGTGTGACGGTCCGGTATTGGAGCTGGGGGCGGGGACGGGGCGAGTGACGTGGCCGATTGGGCAGGCGGGCGGGGAGATTGTGGGGCTGGACAATTCGCCGTGGATGATTGAGGTGGCGCGGGCGAAGGCGGAGCGGCATGCTCTGGTTGTGCAACGACGGGTGGAGTTTGTGCGGGGGGATATGCGGTCGTTTGATTTGGGGCGGGAGTTTGCGTTGGTCATTATTCCGTTTCGTGCGTTTCAGGGGTTGATTACGCCGGCGGCGCAGCGGGAGAGTTTGCGGTGCATCTGGCGGCACTTGGGTGAGGGGGGGCTATTGATCATTGATTTGTTTGATCCGCGGTTGGATTGGTGTGTGCCGGCGGCAGCGCCCCGGCCTTTTCGGCATGAGTTGCGTCATCCGGCGAGTGGGCGGCGCGTCGTGGTGGATGTCGTGTCGCGCGAGAATGATGCGTTGCGGCAGATTTTGCGGGAGGACTGGCGTTTTCTGGAATACGGCGACGATGGGAAGGTTGTGCGCCGGGAGTACCAGGTATTGACATTGCGTTGGACCTATCGGTGGGAGATGCGTTACTTGCTGGAGTTGTGTGGTTTTGTGGTTGAGAAGGAGTGTTCGGACTTTGAAGGGGGTGCGCCGGTTTATGGGCGCGAGCAGGTTTGGTATGTGCGCAAGCGCTAGGCGGTGGGGGATGGCAGCGATAGGTTGACGAGGCGTTTTGCGGTCTGGGCGCATCTGGTTGTTTCGTGCGCCTGCACGTGTCGCGCGACGGACTGCACAGATCCGGCATTGGCATAGATGTGAACGGGTGCGGTTGGGGGCCAGTGATTCAGGCGAATGGCACGGCCTGTAACGCTTGGACCTTTGCGGGTGTGAACGTGCCCGGCATCGTCTTTGCGTCGAATGATCCGATGAATGTTGGTGTTGGCGTTTGACCTGCTCATTCAGAGTCGGGCAGATGTGGGGCGAGATGAAGCGCGGCGATTGGGTTGGTGGAGACGATCAGGGAGCGATCCCGGGAGCGGTGATTGCGTACCCGTTTTGTCATTTTTCTTGTTGGTGCTGTGATTGCTCCCGGGGCCGCTTGGGATGACTGATTTCATTGCTGACATTGTGGATTATGTGGTTTGGGACGCCACGTTCCCATTATAGCGTGGTTGTGTACGGGATTGATTCCCGTAGCAATACTCACGCCTCTCGGATCACGGGTGTGGTGTGGTGAGTATTGTTTCGTGTGAGTAAATCATGTGCGTTCCACCTTGGAGCGCACGTGACCCCAGAGCGCGCTCGGGCCCCGTGTCAGAATGTTGGTGGGTTCAGGGTTCATGATGCGACGATGTTTGGCGGAGTTTAATCATGGGAATCTGGACTCAAAGGTGACTGCCGTACGTAGCGTGCGTGCAGTGACTTATCATGCGCGATACGCATGGGCGTTGCGCTAATTCCGTGAGCGATGCTTGACAAGTCCGAGAATGTCAGGAAAGCTTAGACATGTGGGCGGAAGGGCATGTGCAGCTGTGGTGTTGCGCTGCCTTGCGGTGGCCGGAGACGGTGTGCGCCGTATGAAGCACGACTCGTGCGCCTACTAGCGGGCGAGCGGGAAGGTGATGGTAGCGCGGGGGCATGGGTAATCTGAATGACTCGTCGTAAGCGCGGCGTGTCTTTTGGCTTCGGGAGAGCTGAGATAGTTCGAGAAAAGGAGAATGACAAATGGTAACACTTCACCCGTCTGCAGGATTTTCTGAGATTTTTGCCGGATAGGGCTTG
>CAYXTR010000013.1:0-136229 GCA_964468185.1 uncultured Planctomycetales bacterium
AGTAGAAGTCGTAACCAGAAACCGTGCAGTGGTTCACTGCACTATATGAGGAGATGTAGCGATGGCGGCAAGACAGATCCAGTTGGCGGCACTGATCGCCGTCCTGCTGACGGGGACGGGCCTGGCAAACGCGGACCGGGCGGCGGACCACTATGATCGCGGACGGGCGATGCTTGCCCAGGCTGACCTGCTGGGGGCATTCAGCGCGTTCTCCATGGCCGTTGCTCTCGAGCCCGCCAATCCCGTCTTTCGCGAAGAGATGCATCAGTTGCGCCGCGTGCTGGAGTTGCGCTATGAACTGGACAGCATCAAGGACCACGCTGCCTGGCGCAGTGCCAGCTACGAGCTGTATGACTACTATGAGAATTACGAGATTCACAACGAGCAGCTCAGCATCGCGGTGAGCATCCACGATCGCTATCACTCTCCGGATTCAACCGTGCTGCTCGCCAATGCGCATCTTGCGCTGGGGCATGAAACCGAGGCGTTGTTCGTGCTCGAGCGCCTCCCCGCCTCGCGCCGGACGGTGCACGTCGAGGTGTTGCACGGCGTGACCCTGGCCCGCATGGGACGGCTGGACCAGGCGCGTAAGGTGGCGCGGCGTGTCCACGTCCCCGACCGGCCCGACTGGCGGCTGCACTTTGATTGCGCCCGACTCTACACGTTGGTCGGCGACTACGACCGCTCGTATTCGCTGCTCGAAGTCTCGCTGGGGGCTACGGACGATCGCTGGCTCAAGCAGCGCAAGTCGTATATCGGCAAGTGCCGCGACTTCCAGAAGCTGCCGCGCAACCAGAAGTTCGGCCGAGTCATGCACTTCGGCTCACGCAAGGATCACCGGGGACAGGTCGTCAAGCCGTCTCATCGCGGGCACGGCCGCAAGGACGACGATCGCCGCCACAAGGGCTCCACACCCCGCAAAGGCAGCTCCGGTAGTAAGGACAAGGCCGGCGGCAGCAAGAGTGGGGGCACCAGCGTGGACGGCGGCAAGAGTGGCAGTCACGGCAAGAGCGGTGGTGGCAGTCGTAAAGGCGGCGGCCGCACCGACGATCCAGGCAAAAAGCGTTGACCAACACCGAGACGGGCGAGGTCCGCGATGTGCGACTTCAGGAAGGCAGTACCAGCCTTCCCGTGAGCTCGCGCACATTGCCGAGTCCATGCGCTGCAGCGTAGGCGGTCAGGCCCTCCGCGATTTTGACGGGAATGGTAGGATCGACGAAGAGCGCCGTGCCAACCGCGATCGCCGAGGCCCCCGCCAGGAAGAACTCGAGTGCATCTTCGGTCGTCTGAATACCACCCATGCCCAGGATCGGGATGCCGGCTTCCCGTGTGACTGAATGATACACCCGATGCACGTTCATCAGCGCGAGCGGCTTGATCGCCGGCCCGCTCAACCCGCCGGTCACGTTACCCAGTCGTGGTCGCCGCGTGCGCGCGTCGATGCTCATACCGACATACGTATTGATCAGGCTCAGTGCATCGGCCCCACCGTCAATCGCTGCCCGAGCCATCATGGTGATATCCGTCACGTTGGGTGAGAGCTTGACAACCAACCGTGTATGCTTGAGTACGTCGCGAACGGCCTGCGTCACATCCCGTAGCAAGCCCGGATCTGTGCCGAACATCAGGCCATCCGCCACATTCGGGCACGAGACATTCAGCTCAATGCCAGCAATGCAATCGTGCTCATCCAGCGCTCCGGCAACTTCGACATAGTCCTCCACACGGTGCCCGGCTACGTTCACCAACACCGCCGTCGGCATGCCTCGAATAAACGGCAGCTTCTCGGTCAGAAACCGCTCGAGACCGACGTTCGCCAGCCCGATCGCGTTCAGCAGCCCTGCCCGTACTTCCACAACACGCTGCGGCTCATTTCCAGGCCGCTCCTCCACCGTTACGCTCTTCGTCGTGAAGCCCCCCAATCGTCTGTAATCCAGAACGTCCGCATACTCCGGCCCATAGCCGCATGTGCCCGACGCCGTCAGCACCGGCGTGCGCAACGAAATGCCGCCAAGATCGGTTATCAGACGGGGATAAGTTGCCACACCTTCATCGGTCGACATGCGGGCAGCATCATGCCGGGCGCGCCCGGTGTCAACGGCCTTCAGCTAACGCTTGCAGTCGGCACACCCGATATACCCATGCCGCGCCAAGCGCTGGCCGGCAGTCCGGCAGCGGACACATCCCGACGTTATCGGTCGAGAACACATGCGCACGGTCGACAAGATCTATACCTGGCTGGAAAGCGACCGCAGCGCGCAGGCCAGTCGCATATTCGCGGCGGCGCTGGCGGAGGCCCGTCCTCCGTATGCCAACCGGATCATCACCGTGCTCCTGCGCCGCAAAGACGAGCATGCCTGGGCCGGCCTGATCGCCAACTACGACCGCCTCGACACGACGCAGCGGCGTACCCTCGAAGCAAGTCCAACGCTGCGTGACGCCGCCCTGGGTGTGGCCCTGCGCGGTAATTCCGCAGCCAGGCAGAGTGCCCTCGAACTGCTCACACATCATCCGCCCAGGGGGCTTTTCCAGGACATTGCGGACGCACTGTGCGATCCATCCCCACGTGTGCGGGAGGCGGCCGCGGGTGCCCTGCGCGGCGGTGCACAGACGGTTTGCGACCGCGAGTATGACGATCCGGCGGAATATGAACACGCACGCGAGAGTCTCGTCGCCGCGCTACGCGAGGCACTGCGGACATACGAACGGCACTTGCGTACCGAAGTCCTCGAAGCAGCGCTTTGGTTTGCCCGCGACCTGGAAGATAACCTGTGGATGGCACTCGAATCACGTCGTGGCCGGGTGGGCCAGGTCGTTAGCAACAACCTGCCGGCTTGGGACCACCCACGCATGGCGGGGTTCCTGTTGCTGGCGCTCGGCCGGCCCGCGTGGCGGCCCGCTGCCGTGAAGCTGCTTCAGGACTGGTCCGGCCGGCCCGCCGCGATCGCGCTTCTCCAGCATACCGACTTACTCGACCAACCCGAAATTGCAGGACAAATACGTCTGCTCGGACGCCCGAAATGGCTCTCGATCAGCGGACCCGGTCTGACGGAACTGCCGGCGGCTGCGCTGGCTTGCTTACCCGTGTGGGTCTGTTACGTCGGCATGCCCGAGACCGAGCGTGTGCGCTATCTGCGGGCATGGACGGAGTCGGCCCTGTCCGAATTGCGGCGCTCCGCGGTTTACGCCCTGGCACGGCTCGCCTCGCCCGCGGCACTTGAGATTCTCGCCGACGTGGCCGCCAGCCCTGGACCGCTCAGCAATTTCGCGCGTTGGTATGTGGCCGGAGACGTCGCGACTGCCATGCGCGGAGAGGCCGTACCAGCAGCCAACCCGGCACCAATCCGCACAATTCGTGAGGGTGACCTCATTAGCCGAGAGGAGACGCTGTAATGTCTTTCTGGGGTGGGACACTGCTGACGCTGGCCCGGCTGGATCCGTCATCGCGACTGCACGCCCTGCGTCAGGGGCTCGAGCATCCGGCCGATCGCGGGGAGATGACCGCATGGATCATCGGGCTCGCCGCGGCCTGCGGCTTGGTCGCACTCGGACTGCATCTGCTGAACCAACGGCAAAACGGCCAGCGGTCTGGCGAGCAGGTGGACTACCTGGCCCGCGGTGCAACGCAGGCCGGGCTCAGCGCCAGAGAGTTGGATGATCTGCGCCTGATCACCACGCGGGCACGGCTCGCACACCCCACCACCGTGCTGCTTTCACCCGAGAACCTTGAGCAGGCGGTTCGGGCGGCGACGGAGAAACAAGCTGATCCTTCACTGGAACGGCGAATGAATCGGCTGAGTCAGAAGCTCTTCAACGTGGAACTCCGGCTCGACTAGCGGAGTATCCGTCCGATAAATCAAGCCGTTCCAGCCCGCGATTTGCCACTCTGCCCCGCCAAAACAACATAGCGCCTCAGCGATTCGCCGTTATCATACGAGCAGCGTCCCGGTGCCCGCGTGCTCGTCTTCCGTTCGCCCCCGCCACGATCGCGGACCCCGGTCGGAAACTTCCGCCGGTCCTGGGCGTCCAAGGAATAGCCAGGTCGTGAATCGCAACGCCCCAGATCGTGAGCCGACCGACAGCGAGCTCGTCCAGCGTGCGCAGGCGGGCGCGCCGGCGGCATTTGCGGAACTCGTGTCGCGTTATCAGGATCGAATCTATAACACGTGTTACCGGATGTGCCACAACGATGCGGACGCCCTGGATCTGACGCAGACGACGTTCATGCGGGCGTTGGAGCACCTCGACCGGTTCCGACGAGATGCGAACTTCTACACCTGGATTTATCGGATTGCCGTCAATCTCACGCTCAGTGCGCGCCGCGCGCGAACACGCCGCGGCACGCACTCCCTCGGGGCCAACAACGACGGGTGGCAGGGCTATGAGCCGCCGGATCAGGCACCGCACGTTGGTGCGGCGGTGGAGCGCGACGAGGTTCGGAGCCGAGTGGAAGCCGCGTTGGCAGCACTGGATGACGAATTTCGAGCGCCGGTCGTTTTGAAAGATATCGAAGGTCTCGATTACGCCAGCATTGCGGACATTCTGGAGGTGCCGCTGGGAACGGTGAAGAGCCGCATTCACCGCGGCCGACTGCTGCTCCGCGATCTGCTGGCAGAAAAGGACGTTGCTGTTGACCGACGAGAGACGTGATACATTCGAGGCCGAGCTTTCGGCGTACCTGGACGGCGAACTAAGTCCTGGTGACCGCGAGCGCGTGCAACAGCGGCTGGCGCGCTCGGACGACCACCGCGCAATGCTCGAGACGCTTCGCGAGGTCAGCGGGCAGCTCTCTTCCCTGCCCCGTCATCGGGCGCCCGAAGAACTGCCGTCCGTAATGCAGCGTCTGGCCGAGCGTAAATTGCTGCTCGATGAAGAGCCACGCTCACGCGCGCCCCGCGTCTGGCGGCTGTTCGCGCAGGTGGCTGCCGCCGCCGCCGTGGTGGTGGCCTGTGTTCTCGTGGGCCAGGAGCTGCTTACGCAGCCGCAAACCGGCCCGACGGCTCCGCCGGCCATGGTTGACGCGGGCAAACGTTCGACCGAGGCTGAGGACCTGCCGGCGCGGGGCAGCGGGACTGCCGCCCGCATCGCAGCGGCGCCGGAAGCGGCAGCCACCGAGAAGTCCGGCGCGGGTCGCGTCGATTCGGCCACATACGCCCGGCAAGATGCGCATGCCAGCGGAAGTGGGGACGCAGCAGATCGTTCGGGAGCATCAGAGGACGACGCAACGGTGGCAAACGCATCGACGCCTCGGGGTGTTTCTCGACCGGCAGTCGCAGGTCGGGAACGAGCACGTGGCCGCGGCCCCGGATTGATCGCGGCTCGTGCACCCGGGAATGTGCCCGAACCCGAGTCTCCCGCTGCGTCGCGCGCAGGATCGCAATGGGTACCTGATGACGCGGAAGACCCATATGTGCAAATCCAGGTTACACCACTCGATTCTGCCGAATACGTCGCGATGCAGGAGTTGCTGCGCGAATGGTCGGAGGGACAATGGGACAATGCCGAAGCGCGCGGCGTGGACTTTGTGGATGGGGACGGGGCCCGCTGGGGTGAAAAGCGGGCCGGCGGCCCGGCGCGGCTATCTGGCCAGAAGCGCTATGGCCCGTACGCGGTGGACACGCCACGCGAGCATGTCTTCATGGTGCCGGCCAGTGAGATCATGCGGCGGATCGGGACGCTGAACCAGGCCGCTCCGAATCGTGTGCGCGTGAAGCTGAGCTTCAGCGCCGCAGATTTGGACCTGTTGACCCAGGCCGCCCTGGTGGCCAAAGCGACTGAACCGCCGAAGGATGACGCGCTACGGCCGATGGTGGCAAGCTCAGAGCAACGGCCCTGGGGTGCCCGCATCGTCGATGCTTTCACGCAATTCCTGACCCCGCCGACGACGCAGCCCGATCCGGCGGACGTGACATATTGGATCACTGAACCGACGCTACATGACGAAGAAGCAGCCGATCCGGGCGAGATCGTCTGGCTCCGGCCGCTTCGTGGGCCGACGACGGACCACAAGCTCCTGGAGCTGGCACCTGACCAACGGGAACACGACGAAGCCTGGGAGAAGTCGGGTGCCGATACAGGAGCACACACGCCCGGGCCGTTTTCCGATCCTGACGGAAGCCGTCGCCGGCGCATGCATGAGCGACATCAGGCCGTCATCGCAGATCCGCCCATAGTCATCTTCGAGCCGATCCCTGCCGAAGACACGAGCGCTCAGCCGACCACGGTACCGACCGAGGAGCCGGCCGTGGAGGGGCAACAGACGTACGCGCTAAGCTCGCTGCGCCCCACGAGCCGCCCGGCGGCCGAGCAGTCCCTGTTCGCTGGGTTGCCCGAACGCTTGTTCGGCGTGCTTATAAAGGGGCCCTCAGATCTGAATGAGCGCACCGCAGCCGCGGTGCATCCCGGGCGGACACGCGTCACGTTTCGCGTGGTACTGCATCCGCCGCCGGCGCGCGACACGCAGCCGGGGGCGGTTACGTTGCCGCCGGCTACGCAACCGGATGAGCGGGCCTTGCCAGGGTCGGACTGACCGCCTCCCGGTAGTTTGCCTCCCCTTTGTGTGACTGTCGCCCAGCCCATACAATACAGGGTCTGACACGCTACTTGGGAGATACACGCATGCAGACCACGCTGGAAAAGACACTCGCCAACGAACTCCGCGAACTTCACGAATCCGGGCAGTACAAGCAGGCCAACGAATTGCAGATGCCGCAGGCACCGCGCACGAAGATGGATGGCAGCGACATCATCATGCTTTCGTCGAATAACTACCTGGGCCTGGCCGACCATCCCAAAGTGCTGGAGGCTGCTCGGAACGCCATTGAGAAGTATGGCATGGGAACCGCGTCGGTGCGGTTCATTTGTGGCACGATGACCTGCCACCTCGAGCTCGAAAAGAAGATCTGCGACTTCATTGGCTCCGAGGCCGCCACGACGTTCATCAGTTGTTGGGACGCGAACGTCGGGTTGATGCCCACGCTTGCCGGCACGCCTGATGATGCCATTTTCTCCGACGCGCTCAACCATGCCTCCATCATCGACGCGATCCGCCTGAGCAAGGCCAAGCGCTTTATCTACAAGCACCGCGACCTCGACCAGCTCAAGGAAATGCTGGGGTCCGATGACGCGAAGAAGGCGCGCAACAAGCTCATCATCACCGATGGCGTCTTTAGCATGGAAGGTGACGTCGCCGACCTGCCGCAGCTCAAGGAACTCGCGAACGCACACGACGCCGTCCTCGTCGTGGACGAGTCACACGCCACCGGCGTATTGGGCAAGACCGGCCGCGGCACCGCCGAACACTTTAACGTCCAGGATCCGAACACCATCCAAACCTCGACGCTGGGCAAGGCGTTGGGCGGATCGTGCGGCGGATATGTTGCCGCATCCAAGACGGTCTGTGACTACCTTGTGCAGAAGTCGCGCCCGCAGCTCTTCAGCAATGCGCTGCCGCCAGCCGTTTGCTATGGTTCCATGGCCGCGATCGATGTTCTGATGAGTGAGCCACAGCGGCTCGAGAAGCTGCGTGCCAACACGCAGCGGTTCCGTGACGGCGTCAATGAAATGGGTCTCAAGACGATTGACGGAATCACGCCGATCGTGCCCGTTATTGTTGGCGAGACACCGACCGCGATCCAGATGCAGAAGGCGCTGCTTGAGGAGGGCGTTTTCGTCAGTGGCTTTGGGTACCCGGTCGTACCCAAGGGTGAGGCACGCCTGCGGTGCCAGATCAGCGCCGGGCATGAGTTCGAGGATATCGATCGTGCACTGGCTGCACTGAAGAAGGTGGCCGAGAAGTTCCCGGAAAGCCGGGCGAGCTGAGGGTGGGTGCCCCGCCCGGGAACTCGTTGCACGGGCCTTAGCGCCTATCCGGGCGGGAAGACGCCAGGGCCCGAAATATGTTGCCGACCGCGGTACTCTGATACGCGATCGAGAACCGTTGTTCCGCCCGCGCGCGACCGGCTGCTCCCATCCGGGCGCGCAGCTCGGGTGCCTGCAGCAGTTTTCGCATTGCAGCGGCCAACGCCGCGACTGTCGGGTCGCAAACCAAGCCCGTCTCGCCATCCGCGATAATCTCCGGTGTTCCACCGAGGTTCGAACCGATACACGGTTTGCCCAGGGCCATTGCCTCGCCCAACGTGAGGGGCAAGCCCTCCGGGACCACGGACGGCAACACGCATACGTCCGCCGCACGGAACACGGCTGGCACATCCTGACGCCACCCCAGCAAGTGTACGCGGTCGGACACGTTCAGTTTCGCAGCCAGCGCGATGAGTTCGTCGCGGTACGCGGTGCTGCCCCGTTCGGGCACGTCACCGACGAGCCACAAGTGGGCCTGTTCTGGCAGGTGGGCCAACGCCGCAACGCTCAGGTGCTGTGCCTTCACGTCCCGCAACAAGGTTCCGACCTGCAAGAACACGACTGCGTCGTCAGGGTAATGCGGCAGCGGCGGATTGGGAGCCTGTTCGCTGGCCAGTCGGACCCGCGCCAGATCCACCCCGTTGTGAACCACCTCCAGCTTCTCGTTCGGGATGCCGGCTTCGCGCAGGAAGCCCGCGACACTGTGCGAGCAGGCCAGGACACGGGCGAAGCTGTCGCGCAGCAGGCGCCGTACGTCCGTACCGATTTCGTGTGCCCCCAACCCGCCCTGCACATAGAAGGTCAGCGCTACGTCCTGTGCTGCGAGTATGCGACCGAAGTACCGCACCGCCGGTAGCTGTGTGAACAGGACGACATCGGGCTTTGCCTGCCTGATCCAGCGTTTCAGCCGCCGCCCCGCCAGCAGAAGCCAAGGCGCGCTGCGTGCAAGATACCACCAGCGCATCCAGGTTCCTCGCCCGCCAATGTGCCCGCGCGCCGGCGCCGGTCCCAACGAAACCACCTCCAGTCCCGCCTCCCGCATGCGCCGGCCGAATTCCTCATGGTTGTATGGATCGATGACGACGATCCGGAATTCACGGAGCAGGGGGGGCAAGATGCGCGCCAGCATACTCTGCACACCTCCTGTCGCCTGCACCGCCATCTGGAATACGATAATCAGCGGCCGCGAATCAGCCATCGTCGTTGTCCTCTAAGGCACTCTCGTCCGTCGAATCTACTGATCGCCGTCTCAGCACGCCAAGTAGTCGCGCGCGATCTTCGGCGACCAGCACACCCCACCAGAGCGTTGGGAGCAACAGCGCGCCGAAAAGCAGCAGTTGGCCGACGAACACCTCCCAACGCGTCGCCGGCACAAGGTGCACGAGCACTGATCCTCCAATCAACGCTGGTGCCACACATAGCGCCGGCACCAGCAGCCCCTGCCATAGGTAACGCATCACACGTAGTCCCACCGCGCGGCAGCAGTAGACCGGTAGAATCAGCCCCCATACCGGCAGCATCGGCAATGCCAGTCCCCACGCCGCATGGTCCAATCTTGCTCCGGGCCGGGCCGCCAGCACGCCGAGCAGCAGCAGCCCCGTCAGGCTCGCGCCCATCGCCAGCCGCGCCGGAACCGCGTTGCGTGCCATACCCTGCAGCACGTTGAACCCCGGCGCCATCAGCCAGTACAACGCATACCCGACCGCCAGCACCCGCGCCGTGTTCGCAATGTCGCCGAGCAATGCCGCTCCTTCCGGCCCTGGGTAATTCCCGCCTTGCCACAGTTGCAGAAACGTGTCCGCAAACACCAGCAATCCGCAGAGCCCGGTTAAGGAGAATGCCCCTGCATACCGTGTCGAGCGCACGAGCAGCTCACGCAACATCTTCTCGTCCTGCAACCCAAAATATCGACTGGCTGCCGGTTCCAGAATTACCGTCGCTGCGATGACGAAGGCGTGTACGCCAATGATCAACTCGAGAGCGACGCGGAAGTCCGTTGCATCACCGGTAGACCTGAGCGCGCCCACCAAGGCTGCCGCGAGCTGTGCCGTGCCCAGGGCGGCGAGCATATAGAGTGAGCTATTGATGCCATAAGTCACCATCTCGCGCCACCGTACCCGGTCGAGCCGCCACGGCCGATAACGTAGCCTGCGACCGATGACCAGTGCCGCGACTGTCATGCTTGCCGAGCGGATCACCTGCGCGCCACCCATCGCGAGGGCCAAGAGTATCAGGCCGTCTCCGACGTCCAGACGCGGTAGCAGTGCAAGCACCAATACAAGCTGAATGGCGCGCATGCCGATCTCTGTGGCGGCGTCGATCTCGTAGCGCTGTCGTCCCGCGAGATACGCCGAGAACGGGTACTGTGCGATCGCGAGCGCCAATGTTCCACCGCCGCACAGCACCATGATGCGCGCGGCGGCGTGATAGCGCGGATCCACCGCGAACCACGTGGTGAAAAACGCGCTGACGAGGACCGTCAACCCCACGAATACCCCGGCGACGAGCAGATAGAAGGCGCCGGCCGTGTTCAGGTAGACATTGAGTTCTGCCTCTTCGCCGCGCGCGTGGCGCAACGCGGTCTGCCGGGAGACAGCTGCCCGCATGCCCAGCTCGAGTAGGGGGGCATACGCCAGCAAACCACCCACTACGACCCAGATACCATAGTTCTCCTGACCGAGGATGCCGATTGCGAACGGGACTATGATAAGCCGGGAAACCAGTCCCGCGACGCGCGCCATCGTTGTGAGACTGGAGTTGAGCAATAAGCGTGAGCCTTGGCGCATGCAGCAGCCTCGGATGGCTTCGAATGGAATCTCAGACGGGGCCGGCCGCCAACGGGTCCGCCGCGCCGCAGCTATTGGAACAGCGCAGTTCTTACGGGGCAAGCCTGCCAGCGTGCGTCGCAAGCCCACCGGGCCTCCAACCGGTGTGTCGCGTGATTCCCTGCACGGTGACCTTCGAGTACTATCAACGCGGATGACAGTAGAGGCCAGCCGGAATTCATCGTTACGGGATGCCGCGGCGCGTGAGGCACCGCAATCGCCACACACGCCCACCATTGAAGATGTGTGGTCGTGGACCGCGCGCAAGTACCGCGTGCGCGCCACGGTCCTGCTACTGATCAACCTGCTTCTTTTCTGCGGCCTTTGTGCGTTCACCCACTGGCTGCGGGTGCACCGCGTCTTTGATTTCAGCGTCGCAAGTTACTACGAGCCGCTGCGCTTCTGGGGCGCCGATACACAGAATCTCTACGATTTCATCCTCTACCCGATCAGTGTCGACCAGGTGCCCATCCATGGAATCGTGATCGGTCTGCTCATGGCCTCGATCGTTGCCGTCCCCATCTCTGTAGCGATTCTCTACCGGTTTCGCAGCGCACTGCCCTTCGTTGCCGCCGTGCTGATCTTTGCCCATATGCCCTGGCTGGCGCTAACGCTCGTGCTGAGTTGCGTCCTGGCGGCGGTACCGCCGTTTCGCATGAAGTTCCGCTTCGGTTCGGCTTTGGTCGCGATGCTGCCGGTGCTGTTCTATCTCTACTTGGCTACGCGCGGTCCGACGGACCCCCTGAGTGCCAGCGTTTCACCCGAACGCAAGCTGTTGCTGATTGGCCCCTGGCTGCTCGCCATCATCGCCGCGTGTACCATGCTGGCAGTCATCATCTTCATCGCCCGCATCGTGAATTACCGTCCCGGCGCGGTCGCCCCGGTCATGGCTATCATGTTTGCCATGCCTGCCACGCTCTTTCACGTCGCTGTCGGCGTCGACGAGCTCTCGTACCGACACCTGGAGATGGAATTTGGTCCCCGTTCAGAACGTTTCGAACCCGTCCAGGATGTTACCGACTGGATTCTGTCCCGCGTGCGGGAACTGGATCGCGAGGACATGCGTTCGATGCTGCTCGTATTCCTCAGCGCTGACACGGAGCGACAGCTCCCCCTCAAACGCCGCTATACTGAGCGGTTACTACGTGATCTTCAACTTGAGTTGATGCGCGACCGGCGCGCGGCCGATCGGGCCTGTACCGAGTTCATCGCGGATCATCCGCGCAGTCGCTACGTGCCGGCGGCCCTGTACGTCCAGGGCCGTGCGTTGGATACGCGCCTCGATGAGCGACGGCTGGTCGGCGAGACAATTCAGCGCGAGTTCTACACTGAGTTTCCGCATATCGAATCCGAACCCGTCTGGGCGAACCTCATTGCCGAATATCCCGATTCGCCCCTGGCCGTTGTTGCGCGTTTGCGTCTGGCGCAGTTGCGACTGCGACGCGGTGAAGCAGACGGGGCCCTCGAAGTACTGCGCGCCCAGCCTCAGTTCAGTGCAGATACGATTCAGGTTCGCCAGCGGCGTTTCCTCGGTCGGCTGCCGGTGGCGACCAGCCTGGACTACGCGCCGGAACAGGACTTGTTCGCATCACGACGTCTGGCCGAACTGATCAGTGCAAACGCGGACGATCCCAAGTGTGGGGCCGCCCCCCTGCAGGCCCTGGCCACCCTCGACCCGCACCGCCCGCGTTACCAGGACCAGCTGCAGCGACTCGCCGCCCAGTATCCCGATTGTCTCGCCTACGACAACATTGTCGTACGCTGGGCCAGTGCCCACGAAGATCGCGATGTTCGTGCGGCTCGTCTCGCCGCCTGTCTCGAACGCTTCTCGGGTGGTGATGCCGTCCCCGAGGCGATGTTCCAGCTCGCGGATCTCGAACTGCAACGCGCTGGTGACGAAGATCCCCAGCGCCGCAAGACCGGCATCGCCCGAATGTATAAGATTGTGCAAGAGCACGACGATTCGTGCTGGGCGCGGCTGGCGGCTGAACGCCTGCGCTTGCTCGATCCGCAGGGCAAACTCACGACGTACCCGACGGAGCAACCGTGAAGCACATCATTCTCGGCATCACCGGCGCCAGCGGGGCGCCCTACGCCCGCCGACTGGCCCAGGAACTCGCCCGTGGCGATGTACACGTGCACCTCGTCATTTCGTCCCACGGTGCCCGCGTCTTGCGCGAAGAGCTCGACCTGCGCGAGCTCAACGCAAATGCGCTGCTTGGTCGGGGCGCGGCCAATTTCACAACGTACTCGCATCGCGACATCGGTGCTCGCATCGCCAGTGGCTCTTTCCTGACGCACGGCATGGTCATTTGTCCCTGTAGCGCTCACACCCTCGGTGCCATCGCCGGCGGGCTCGGCGACAACCTGATCGCCCGGGCGGCCCACGTCACCCTCAAGGAGTCGCGCCGCCTGGTACTCGTACCGCGTGAAATGCCCCTCAGCCAAATCGACCTCGCCAACATGCTGAAAGCCAGCGAAGCTGGTGCGGTGGTGTGTCCGGCGATGCCCGGCTTCTACCTGCGGCCCACCAGCGTCGCGCAGATCGTCGACTTCGTGGTCGGCCGTGTGCTCGATCTGCTCGGATTCCAGCACGATCTCCGTATCCGCTGGCGCCCGGACGAAGATTCGGACGCACTGCCGTCCTCGCGCAACGTGGAGTAGGCCTCATGCTCACGACCATCGCGGCGGTGCGCACCTGGGGCGAGATGATCAAGTTGGGTCACTCCGTATTTGCCCTGCCATTTGCCCTGTTGGCGACCTTCCTCGCGGCGCGCCCACAGTTCCCTACCTGGACGCAACTCGGCCTGATCGTCGTGTGCATGGTGGCCGCCCGCAGTGCCGCGATGACCTTCAACCGCCTGGCCGACGCCGAGATCGACGCCCACAACCCACGTACCGCCGGCCGACCCCTGCCATCCGGTCGCATCAGCCGCGCCGCCGCCTGGCTGTTCTTCATTCTCGCTTGCATACTGTTCTCAGTGGGCTGCGCTGGCTTCTACTGGCTGGCCAACAATCCCTGGCCCCTCATTCTCGCCCTCCCCGTTCTGACGTACCTCTGCCTGTACTCGTACAGCAAGCGCTTCACCCGGTGGTCACACCTGATGCTGGGTACCGGCATTGCCTTCTCACCCGTCGCGGCCTGGATCGCGATCAACCCACAGACGCTTGGACCACCCGCGTGGCTTCTCCTGCTGGCCGTGGCGTTGTGGATCGCCGGCTTCGATCTGATCTACGCCTGCCAGGACGTCGACTTCGATCGAGAAACGGGCCTTCACAGCGTCCCCGCCCGTATGGGCGTCGCAGCCGCCCTGTGGCTGGCGCGCGGTTTCCACTGCGTGACGGTCCTGGCCCTCACGGCAGTTGGTGTGGTCGCCAACCTGAACGTACTCTACTTCATCGGCGTCGGTTGCGTTGCGGTGCTGTTGGCTGCCGAGAACGCACTCGTTGGTCCTCGTGACCTCAATCGCGTCAACCTGGCTTTCTTCACCATGAACGGAATCGTCGGTCTCCTCCTCGGTGCCCTTGGCGTGCTGGATATCCTCTTGCTGTGAACGGGCAACCAGCAGCAACCCGCTCCCGTCACAAACGCCGCCGCGTGGCGCCCGTCCTCGGTGCTGCCGCACTCTGGGGGCTCTTCATGGCGCCGCTGCTGTGGTGGGGGCTGCCGGGATCCGACCGCGATCGCTATCTCTTCGGCGGCGATCCGCCCTGGCCCGCCGAACGCTACGACGTCGAAGCCGAGGTCGCCCGTCTCAGGAAACGCACTGCCGGCGCCGACACGGATCTGAATCCGATCACCGCTCGCAATCAGCTCATCGACCTGACCGCTACAACTGAGGATCGTGCCGAGATTCTCCGTCGCTATCGACTGTTCTCCCGCCAGCCCGACGAGATGATTATTCTCCGGGCTTTGCAGCGCATGCAGCCGCGCGAACTGGACTTCGACCCGCGCCTGTACCAGTACGGCGGCGCGTATGTCTACCTTGTTGGTGCGGCGATCGGCGTTAGCGGCGGCGTCGGCTTTTTCCCAATTACCAGCGACGCGGGCTACTATCTCGAGCACCCCGACGATTTTGCCGGGTTCTACGTGGCAGCCCGCGCCGTCTCGCTGATTTTCGCCGCTCTGGCACTGGTAGGCATCTACAAGCTTGCACGTCGCGTCGGCGGTCAGTTCGCGGGTTGGACCGCATTGGTATTGGCCGCTGCACTGCCGGTCTTCATCAGTGGCTCCCTCGAGGCCAAGCCGCATCTGCCTGCTGCGTGCCTGCTCATCTGGGCTACGCTTAGCGCCCTCGATTTCCGCGCGACCGGCCGCCGGGGCGACGCTGTTCGCATGGGCGCCCAAGTCGGACTCGCGTGTGGCATGGTGCTCACCGGCGTTGCAGGGGCATTGCTATGGGTAGGTTTGCTCATCAGCCGCCCGGCTGCGCCATGGCGCCGTACGCTGAGCCAACTCGCCGCAGCCGGCGGCGTGGCGGCTGCCGTGTACCTGCTCACCAACCCCTATGTGCCGTACAACCTGCTGTTCAACCCCGACGTGCTTGCCAGCAATATTGGGAACTCAACCGCGATGTACGAGAACCAACTCGCGCGGGCGCCAGCGGGTTTGCTGAACGTCGTCGGCCTCCTTTACCTGGGAGCAGGTCCGTTACTCCCACTCCTCGGCATTGCAGGCTTCATCGTGTTGGCATGGCGGTACAAGGGCGAGGTCTTCATCGGGGCCGCCGCAGCGCTTGGCATCCTGCTGATCGCCGTGCTGACCGGCGCTGGCAAACCGGCCGAATTCGGCCGCTTCCTGGTGCTGCCCGCACTGTTGCTGACCGTCGCCGCGGCCTGGGTGCTCTCACGGCTGGCTCACAAACACAAGGCGGCCGGCATCGTCGCCACGGTTCTCCTGCTTGCCACATTGGGCGTGCCGGCATACCTGAGCTCATTCATCATCGATGCGCGCGGTGAGAACGAATCGCGCTTGCAGGCTGCTCGTTACCTCGCTGAAATCGCCGCCCCCGCCGACGCCGTCGGCGTCCTGCAGGAGCCCGCCCCATATTCGATTCCCCCGTTCGACTTTACCCAGCGAAAAATCTTCCTCCTGCCCGCGGCACCGGCAGAAGTCATACCAGTTGACCAACTGCCGGCATGGCTGGTCTATACCGCGGACCAACGCTACACCCCGTTCGCGTGGCAGCAAGCCGGCTTGTATGAACTGACCGCACGCTTCCCGAGCGCGGACATCCCGCTCAGTCCAATCACCTGGGCCAACAAGCCGGTCTTCATCTACCGGCGCGCATCATCAATTGACCACTCCGAGCCTCAGATTATCAGCCCCGCGAACCCTGCCCAATAATGCAAGCAGGCGGCACGACCTGTTGCCAGATCACACCGCCTGCCGGGACGCGATGATTCGGTTACCTACTGCAATCGCCTCTACGGCTGATACACGACCACATTGAATGGCGCGTCGAAGTACTCGGTACTCACCGGCGGCTCCGGTGGGAACAGCCGCTGAATGTGCACGCGGAACTCGAGCGTATCCAACTCCTGGTCACCATCTGAATCGTAGTAGTCCAGCCGCTCGACCGACACGAACAGTGGGTCGACCGGACCGCCGGGAAACGGCGGGACGGCCTCGGGCGTGATGATGACCGGGAAATCCCACTGGTCAAAATCGTTGGCGTTCACATCGGCCAGGAAGTCGGGCGTCAATCCGGCCTGCACGATGTACTTGCCGGTATCTTCGTGCTGGGCCTCGACCAGCGGTGACCCCGAGACGTTATTCCCGCCGGCGTCGATGCCGGCCCGCACCAACAGCCCGGTGAAGTCCTCGCCGTCTTCGCCATCCTCACCGTCCTCACCGTCCTCACCGGGCAGGCCAGGTTCGCCGTCTTCGCCATCCTCACCGGGCCGACCCGGTTCGCCGTCTTCACCGTCCTCACCCGGAGCACCATCGACGCCTGGTTCACCATCTTCACCAGGAGGGCCGGGTGGGCCCTGCGGCCCCTCGGGCCCCTGTGGGCCTTCAGGACCGACGACGACCTCGGGCTGATCCAGACCCGTGCCGTCGTCCGTGGTCGTATCATCAGCCGGTTGCAGTCCACACCCCGTGCATACGAGGGCAAACAGTAGGGCCATGCAACTCGCGAAAGGGAAAACTCGCTTCAACATCTCTTGCTCTCTCCTGTTGCTGGTGAGACGTTGGCCTCGTTATCGGCCCCGCCAACCACCGATCAGTTTCGCCCAAGAACAGTTCTCATAACTGTTTACCGCCGTTTCGGACAGCGAATCTTAGGCGTCCTTTTCGGACGAGTCCATAGCCAGTCGCCTGCAAAAACCCACTTATTCAGACGTTCACGGCGTCCTCGTTCTTGAACCTGCGCGTCAGCGCACCATCACGCCGGTCTGAATCGAGAGCTGCTCGTTGTACAGACTTCCGTTGCGATCGTAGTACACCTGCTCGTCGTAGCGAATCCGGCTGTAGTGCGTCACATCGTCAAATCGATAGCCGTGCATAACTGACGGCCAATTCGAACGTTGTGGACCATTCGCCGCCAGCCAGGCATGTTCGGCGGTTGGACCGAGCACGAGGTTCCCCCGAACCGCGTCCGATCGGTCGGCGTCAACGAGGGCAGTGCGTGTCGATGACGAGCAACCCGCCAAGGCCAATAGAGCCAGCAACAATGTCAGAATACGCCACATCGAAACATGCTAGCCGTGACCGATCCCGGGCGGTCAACCTCCCCTGCATCAAATCGACCCGATCGGGCTACTACGGTCGTGCATTATCGGAACCAGGGCTGGCGTGTCCTATAAGTTCCCCGCCGTCCCCGACGCGTCCCTTACATCCCCCACTGCGCCCGCAGCCGATCCGACACCGGAATCGTCTTACTCGTTTCCACCGCACGACGCTCCAGCCACGATAACGCTACACTCGCCCGGCTCGACTTCGGCAGGCACCGGTCCACCGGATCGCCCGCGAGCACGCGCTCGATGAAGTAGTCCTGCTCGTCACTCAGCGCGTCGCCCGACACCGGCATCGTCTTTACCGGACCTTTGCCAGAGTAGTGGAGCACATCGTCGCCGCCGGACATGTGCCAGCCCAGCGTGCCCTTCTCGCCATGCACCGTCACCGACATCTCGAACGGCCAGGGTGCTGCGAGCGCCCAGCCGCCTTCGAGGACGACGTAGCGACCATCACGATAGGCGTACGTCGCCGCGACGTGGTCGATCGCGCCGGACGGTCCGGTCGTGCCGCGGGCGCTGATCTCGTCGGGGATGCCAAACAGGTAGTGGGCGAAGTCGACGTCGTGCACGTGCAGGTCCAGAATCGCGCCGCCGCTCTTGGTGCCATCGAGTAGCCAGTTTTCGGACGAATAAGTCGGCGGCGAGCCCAGGCGGCGCAGGGTCATGAAGCGCGCGTCACCGATGAGGCCGGCCTGTACGTGCTGGCGGATCAGGTCGTACTGGGGCCAAAAGCGGATGCACTGTGCGATCATCAGTGTGCGGTCCGATTGCTCTGCGGCTGAAACCATGCGGTTGCACTCGGCGACGGTCAGGGCCATGGGCTTTTCGCACAGGACGTGTTTGCCGGCGTTGAGGGCCGCGACCGTGACCGCGGCGTGCAGTGCGGTGGGCAGGGCGATGAAGACGGCCTCGACGTCCGGGTCGGCGATGAGTTCGTCCGTTGTCGCGTACGCGCGGATGCCGGCCAGGGCGTCCTGTGGGGCGGCACCTTTGAGCTGCTCGAGATTGCCGGCGTGCTCACCCCATTCGCCGCGGCGCAGGGCGGGATCCTGATCGCACACGGCGACGATCTCGGCCCGCGGATTCTCCCGCAGCCGGACGAAGTGTGCCCGCCCCATGAACCCGAGCCCGCAAATGCCGAAACGGAGTTTGGTCATAGTGGGGGCGATTGTGGGGGGAGGGAGAGACGATGGCAAGCGGGGGGCGAGGATCTGAGGATTGGCGCCACATTGCTGACCGGTGGGAGGTCGGTCCCCCGCATCACTGACCGACCAGAGGTCGGTCGTCCACGTGCGGGCCGGAGGTACATGCTACCTGGGAGGCCGGAGGCGACTTGCCTACTGCCACTCAATCGTGCTTGGGGGCTTGCTGGAGATGTCGTAGGCCACGCGGTTTACGCCGCGGACTTCGTTGATGATGCGGTTGCTGATGGTGGCGAGCACTTCGTAGTCGATGTGCACCCAGTCCGCGGTCATGAAGTCCTTGCTCTCGACCAGCCGAATGACGATCAGACTCTGCCCCTCGTACGAACGGCCATCCCCCATCACGCCGACACTCGCCACCGGCACGAGCACGGCGAAGCCCTGCGCGACCTTGCGATACCACCCCGCCGCGGTTAGCTCCTCCAGCAGGATTTCATCCGCCGAACGCAGCACGTCGAGCGCTGGCTCATTCACGGCGCCCGCGATGCGCACCGCCAGTCCCGGACCGGGGAACGGGTGTCGCCAGACCAGCGCCTCTGGCAAGCCGAGCGCCTCGCCCACCAGCCGGACTTCGTCTTTGAATAATTGCCGCAGCGGCTCGACCAGCTCAAACCCGAGCTCCGCCGGCAGGCCGCCGACGTTGTGGTGCGACTTGATGACGGCGGCGTGGCCGGTGGGCCCGTGGCCCGACTCGATCACGTCCGGGTAGATCGTGCCCTGCGCCAGGAAGTGTGCCCCTTCGATCGACTCCGCCTCCTGCTTGAACACCGCGATAAATTCATGCCCGATGATCCGCCGCTTCTCCTGTGGATCGAGCACGCCGGCGAGCTTGTCGAGAAACCGTCGGCGGGCATCAACGACACGCAATTGCATGCCGAAATGGTCGCGGAACGTCAGTTCGACCATCTCGGCTTCGCGTCGCCGGAGCAGGCCGTTGTCCACGAAGATGTTAATCAGGCGGTCGCCGATGGCACGGTGCACGAGAGCGGCTGTTACGCTGCTGTCGACGCCGCCGGACAGGCCGCAGATGACGCGGTCGTTGGGGCCGACCTGACTGCGAATATCCTCAACGGCAGACTCGATGACCCGCTCAACGCGCCATTCGCCCCGACAGCCGCAGATGTCATATACGAAGTTGCGAATGATTTGCTCGCCTTGTGGCGTGTGGGTGACTTCGGGGTGAAACTGGACGCCGAAGACCGGCCGGTCGCGATGGCGCACAGCGGCCACGGGGCAGCCGGGCGTGCGGGCGATAGGTTCGAAGATGTCGGGCACTTCGGTGACGACGTCGCCATGACTCATCCAGACGGGCATGTGCTCCTTGAGATGCGCGAGCACCCCGACGCGTTGCAGCACGGTGAGCTGTACGCGTCCATACTCGCGCGTCTCTCCCGGATGCACGGTGCCGCCCAGGATCTTGCACGCCATGTGCATGCCATAGCAGATACCGAGCACAGGTACGCCGAGTTCGAATATGCCGGGATTGCACTGCGGGGCGTTATCGTCGTAGACGCTGGCGGGGCTGCCGGACAGGATGATGCCCTTCACTCCGAGTGCGCGCAGCCGCTCGGGCGACGTATTGGGTGCCAGTAGTTCGCTGTAGACGTGGCTTTCACGTACACGGCGGGCGATCAGTTGTGAATACTGACTGCCGAAGTCGAGAATGGCGATCGTTTCGCGCGGTTGCATGGCGTTTCGATACCGCGCCGCGCGACCGGGGTCAATCGTTGTCGGTCGTGATCCGCGGCGCCGGGCCGCGGGTCATCGGCGTACGCGGATAGATGCTCCGCGGAGCGTCCGCGCGCTTTTCCGGATCGACTTCCGTTGATTCCGACGACGATTCCGAGGGCGATGGCTCCCCCGGACGGGCCTCCGCCGGCGGCTCCGTGCTCACTGGCTCAGCAGGTGGTGGTGCCAGTGGGATCGCCGGTTCCGGGGCACTCGGTTGATTCGCGTCGCTGGGGAACGTCGGTTGCGCGGGCCGCGGCGGTCCGCCGGCCAAACGGGCACGCGAGCGACGCGTCTCCGGCGGCGGTGGCTTTGAGCCGGCATGCTCCACGGCCAGATGGGCCAGAATCAGCGGCGTGACCCAGACCAGGTAGGTGCCCGCCCCGAATTCGCTGACGAGTAGCCCGCCACTCAGCACGACGAGCAGCGCACTGACGAGATATCGCGGATCCCGCCGCTGGTGCGACAGCATCAGCAGCGCCATCCAGATCGTCAGCAGCCCGACCACAACCTTCCCAATCCGCCGAATCATGACCCAGCGGCCTTCCATCGGCGGCGGGCCACCCCAGAAGTGCCACGTGCCGGCAATCTGTGGCTGCGGGCGGGCGGCTGGGATCCAGGTCGCCTCGAGCAATGTCCGCGTGTGGACGAGGAAACGTGTCCAGTCGCTCGCCTCGGCGGCCTCGCGGACATACGCGTTCCGCACCACGTCCCGCGCGTTGCCGGTTGCGCGGATCTGTGTGAACGCGATCTCCGCCTCCGGGATTTGTTCCACGTTGAGTGCGAGCGTGTCACTGCTGATAAGCCAATCCCAGAGCGGGGCGGTGGCGGGCCCGGCCTCTTCGGTGGGTTGCGTAGCGATACTGAGTCGTTCCAGTTCGAGTGTGCCATCGGTGCCCACACGGGCGGCGTACGTCGGCTGCTCACCTGCCATCTGGAGCGCGCCATCCGCCCGCGGCGGTGCTGGCGAAACGAACGCCAGGATGCCTGCCACGCACAATGCAACACCACCCAACAGCCCGACAATGCTGCCGACAACGTGTGCCGCGCCCTGACGGAAGAAGTGCAGGAGTAACACCGGTACCGCCAGCCACGCCCAAGGCCACGCCGCGCCCGCCAGAACCGCCACGAGCATGCCCAGCAGACTGCGCACGCCGGGAACGAGCGAGAATGCGACTGCCCAGGTCAGCAACAGCGTAGCGATCATGATGTCGGGTTGTGGCAGACACTCCAGTGTGCCCGGGAACAGGCAGAACATGACGACCATGCCACGCGCCATCGGGCCCGAATGCAGTTGTTGTCCGATAACCAGCAATCCCGCCAATACTCCCAGAAACAGCAATGCGTTGACCAGGCGGGCGGCTGGCAGGTCGGCGTCTTCAAGCCACGTTTCCCGTGACTGCCACCAGTCGCGATCCTCCCACGTCAGTGGCCGCGAAGTGCCCGTTTCCGGATCCAGCAGATCGGGCTTGATGACCTGCACGGCCCCGCCGTAGGTGAGATACAGCAGCGGATTACGCGACTCGTAAGCCGGTGCCTCGCCATAGGGCAGATGGCCGGTTTCAGCCGTGATCAGGCCGCCGACGACGGCATCGCGGGAGGCTGTGGATAGGGGGGCAGTGGCGATGTCGTAGAAGGAGACAGCCAGCGCGACCAGTAGCATGACCGCCCGCACGCCGTGGGACACCGTTACCGGGTTCTCCACCGGCCCCGTCGCAACGACGCGGGACAGGCCGCGCAGCAGCCAGTACAGCATGGCCACCGTCAGGCCCAGGTAGGCCCACCATAGCCAGGAGTGCCCCGCCCACGTCCCCGCAACACCGCGGAGCGCCAGTAGCAGGCACATCGCCGCCAGGATCTTTCCGTCAGCGTTGTGTAGCCAGTACTTGAACTGGACGCGAATCGTCATCAGCAGGATGGCGATCGCGCCGAACCAGCAGACGGTGGGCCAGGAGAGGTCGGGCCAGAACTCGGACGTTTGTTCCAGGGCCGCTGCCTGCACGCCAGCGGGCTGGGTCGTGCTGACGGTAGTGCTGCCACCCAGCGCGACACCTGAACACGCCGTCACCACGAGAACAGAGCACCAGAATTGCCAGTTGGATTTGATCATCTTCAGCCACCCGCTGCTGTTAACCTTGTTGCCGCGCCGCAACATCCGTTGCTGCGAAAGCACCATCCTATTCGCGTTTTCACGCTTCGCCAACTATTCAGACCCGAAGTCGTCCGTTTGGCCGTCGACGAACTTACACGCTGCCCCGCTCCCGCATTGCGGCGACGATGCCCCTGTGCATCTCCAAAAACGGTCTTCACGCGTTCCTCACATGGGATTTCGGTGAAATAGCTGGAAGATTCGTGCGAATAGAAGGCGCGCTACGTGCTGAACGCGTGCCGATCGCGGGCGGCGAATCGGTGTGGGGTTGGCGACCGCCGACCTGAGATACGAACAAGGAGAAGCCGTAGATGAGATTGAGGAAGCAAGTCGTCATTTGTTTGCTCGTGGCGGGACTGAGCGTCATCTGTGGATGCCCCTGGGAGCCGCTGGCGGAGCGTGCAGAAGAGGAATTCGACCTGAGCCTGGCATCAGATGGGATCACGACCGTCGAGATTGAGTGGATCAACGGCGGCATCGCCGTTGCGCTCGACGACACCGCGACTGAGATCACCGCCACCGGTACCAAGTTCGCCATCGCGGGTACAACCGCAACAGCTGAGGAAGCCGTCCAGGATATCACGGTCGAACTGACCGCTGACGCAGAGGATCCAACGCTCGCCCGTCTCGTGCTCGACTGGCCGACACCCCCAACGCTGACCCGGGGGGCCGACGTCGAGTTGGTGCTGCCCGCTGGCGTCACGTTGGTGATCGATTCGGCCAACGGCGATGTCGAGGTCGAGGACAACATCGGGCCGGTGACGATCGCGCTCGCGAACGGGGATGTCGATGTGATCAACAATGAGGGCGATGTCACGATAACACTTGGTAACGGAGACCTGCTGATCAATGGCGCCGCCGGCGACACGCTGCTGGAGGTCGGCAATGGCGATCTGAATATCACCGATTGTGTCGGCGCGCTCGACGTCGACCTGGGCAATGGCGACCTGGATATCACAAATCAGCAAGGTGACGTGGAGGCGAACCTCGGTTTTGGTTCGCTGACTGTGACGAGTGCGGCGGGGGACGTGAAGGCCGACGTGGCGGTGGGCGAGATTGACATTGCTGCAGCACCTGCCGAGAACGGCACGGTGGCTGCTGAAGTCGCAACCGGGGACATCCGCATTCGTGTGCCGGCGGACTTTGCTGCCTCGCTCCTGTTGGAGACGAGCATCGTCGGTCAGGTCAACGCCGATCTCACACACTTCGATGTAGACCCTGATTCGCTCGTCGAGGAGCGGACCGAGGTGCGGGCGACGCTTAACGGCGGCGGCGGCACGATCAGCGCAGATATCGCGACCGGCGAAATCGACTTCGGCGCGTCAGACACGGGGTCGTAGCCGACATCGTTCAAGCTTGAAGAGCATGTGCGAGCGGGTGTTGGGTTTCCGTGATGCGCATCGGCGGGCAGTGGCATTCCGGTGTCGCTGCCCGCCATGTTGTTGGGCGCGCGGTCAGAGGCAGAAACTGGCGAAGCAACCGGGCTCTTCCTCGACTTCAACGCGGGCGAGGTGGGCGGCAGGGCGGAGGTTGTGTGGAAGCCGGTCTGCGATATAGCGAGCCACGCGCTCCGCGGATGCGCTGCCGCCCAGAAACGGCTCCACATCATTCAATGTCGTAGCGGCCAACTCCGTCAGGACCGCCCGCAGCCGCTCCCGAACGTCCACAAAATCGACCAGTAGACCCGCTTCATCGAGCGCGGGGCCGGTGTACGTTACCCGGACCTGCCAGTTGTGTGCGTGCGGCGTCTCGGACGTCCCGTCTGCGAAGCGCAGATAATGCGTGGCCTCAAACTGCTCGTGAACAGCAATCTCATACATCGTAGCTCACCGGTTTCGGTATGGTGCTGCGGCAAATCCGACCGCGCTCCGATCAGAAGAGTATATTCGCTTGGACGCGGAGATCACCATGTGGCGGCTGCCAACAAGATTCAAACCCAGCGCGTGCCGACTGTGGCGCTACACCGCATTCTTGCTGGCGGCCATCGCGCTCACGCTCACGGCGTGCAGCCTGCGAGATAACCCCCATTACAACCCTTACGCTCCGACCGACCGCGCACCGACCCTCCTGCAACGCACCGATCAGGCCGCAGAGCTGCCATGCGAGGCGCTCGACAACCTAGACCGCCTGATCGAGAATGTCGTCTACTGACGCCAAGCGGCGCACCTGAGCGATCCGAATCCCGGCTACTTCACCTCCGCCGTTTCGCACGGCCCCGGATTGGACGGCATGCAGATCTGCTTCACCAGCGACTTGCACGGCGAGCCTTTGCTCTATGACCAACTCGAGGAACTGCTACGCGCTGAAAGGCCCGATTTGCTGATTCTCGGTGGCGACCTGTTGGCCGACGGCGAGCCGGATGATCCGGTCAGCACGCAACTTGCGCACATCGACCGCTTCTTCATGCCGCGTATTCGGACTTGGCGGACCATGAATCCGAGGCTGCGGGTGGCGTGCCTGCCTGGTAACCACGAGTGGGCCCCCAGCGCCGACAGCCTGGCAGCGTACGAACGCGACGGCATGATCACGTTCTTACAGCCCGATGCGATTCGCGAGATTAACGACCTGCGACTGGTTGGGTATGCCTGTGTCCCCGCGACGCCGCACTGGGTCAAGGACTTCGAGCGGCTCGATCGGCCGGGTGACCCCATGCCGAACTGTGTGGGTGTCACGTGGGACGGGAACTACCAGCGAATCAAAGGCGTCGAGCCCGGCGAGCACTATGGTGGACATGGCTCGATTGCCGACGAATTAGCGCACATTCCCACCGTCCCGCCCCCCTGGATCTTTGTCTGCCACGGACCGCCCCACAACACGCAGCTCGATCGGGTGTCAGGCGAGCCGCAACCGCTCGGCTCCCGTGCCATCCGGGACTTCATACTCGCGCGTCAGCCGTTATGCAGCCTGCACGGACACGTCCACGAATCCCCGCGACTGACCGGTCACTTCACTCACCGCTTGGGCAACACCCTTTGCGTGAATCCCGGCCAGAGCCACGCGCGGCTCTACGCCGTGCTGTTCGAGAGTGACGCCCCCGCCGCCACGATTCGCCACACGGTGTTCACATGAGCCCGTCCACATCAAACAGCCGCATCATACCGGCTCGAAATCTTGTTCTCGTTGGCTATCGTGGCAGTGGCAAGACGCAAGTCGGACTGCTTCTAGCGCGCCAATCTGGCTGGCAGTTCGTTGACACGGACCGCCTGGTCGAGCAGGCCGCCGGCTGCACCATTAGCGAAATCTTCGCCCGCTCCGGCGAGACCACGTTTCGAAACCTGGAGTCACAGGCCATCGCAGATGCAGTCGATGGAGCGCAGCGCGTTATCAGCGTCGGCGGCGGTGGTGTTCTGCGCGAGGAGAACCGGCAGCGCCTGGCGGGCGCCGGCGTTTGCTGCTGGCTGACGGCACCGCCCGGGGAACTGGCACGCCGCATGGCTGCGGACCCGCGCCACGCGACTACGCGCCCTCCATTGACCGATCGCGACCCGACTGACGAGATCGTTCACTTGCTCAAGCAGCGGGAACCGTTGTACGCTGCCCTTGCCGACCATGTAATCGACACGACGGGTCAGTCGGTAGAACAGGTGGCCGAAGCGGTCTTGGCCGCCCTGCACGAAACAGACCAGTCCGCGGACGCTTCGTGATGCTGCATCTCGTGCTCGAGATCTTCCTGTGGCTCTTCGGCCTCTGTGTTGGTAGCTTTCTGAACGTTGTCATCTATCGGCTGCCCGCGGGACTGTCGATCAAGGACCCGCCGCGGTCTTTCTGTCCCCGCTGCCACCACCTCATCCGCTGGCATGACAACCTGCCCGTGCTGAGCTGGCTGATGCTGGGCGGTCGGTGTCGTGATTGCGGCGTGTGCATCTCGGTGCAGTATCCGCTGATCGAGGCGATTACCGGGCTCGTGTTCGTACTCGTGTATCACCTGCTCTTCTTCGTCGGGGCACGGGTCGGCGTACCGGTACCGTTGCTGCCGCAGGATTTGACCCTGTTGCTGGTGTGGCTCGCACTGGCCGCTGGCATGATCGCCTGCGCCGGTATGGACATCGTGTCGTACACGGTCGACGTGCGGGTTACGGATGTCGTGCTGGTCATCGGACTCGTCGGCTACGCACTGTGGCCGCGTGAGAACGCCCTTGTCCCCGCCGCGGCTGCCACGTCAGTGCTTGCCGGCACCGGCGCGTTCGCAGTCAGTGCGCTGATGCTATGGCTCACCGTGTGGCGACGCCCAGGCCACCCCGAAACGGCTGCTCCGGACGAGGAGTCCAGCGCGTCTGATAACGGGGTGCCTACCCAGGGCGAAACGGAGCCGCCCGCTGTACGACAGGGCGCGCACGCCGCTATCGTGATCGTCATCCTGGTCACGGCCAGCCTGATTATCACCACTGCTGTCGGCGTCTCACTGGGATGGACCATGGCTGCGATCGGAGCAGCGCTTGTGATCCTCTTCACAGTCATCGTCCTGGCCGGCGCGCAACAACGCGTCGCCGACGAGGAAATCCGCGTCGCGATTGAGGAGGAGCGTCCCCAGGCCCGTGGCGTCGCCCTGCGCGAACTCGCCTGGCTGGGTCCCATCATCATCGCGGGAGCAAGCCTGGCGATTCTCTCGGAACAGGTCTCCGGCGTTCACACGGCATGGGTACAGGCCATGCGATGGTCGCCCGGAGCGTCCTTCGCACCACTCGCCGGCCTATCCTTGGCAGCGTTCGGGGCCATGGTCGGTGCCGCCGCCGGCTGGGTGCTGCGAATCTTCTTCACCCTGGCCTTCGGCCGCGAAGCCTTCGGCGTTGGCGACATCTACATCCTCGCCGCCGCCGGTGCTGCCGCGGGCTGGGACATTGCCCTGATCGGTCTGGTGCTCTCGGTCGGCATTGCGCTGGCGGGCTGGCTCATCAGCTCGCTGCTCAAGAGCAGCATCATGATTCCCTTCGGCCCCTGGCTCGCCCTTGGGTTTCTTGCCGCCCTCTGGCTCAATCGGCGCGCCAGCGAATTGGCGGTGACCTATCGCGATAACCTGCTGTACGCCTGGCAGGAGCAGCCGCAGATCATCGCGATCATTGCCGGCCTGATGATGGTTGCGACGGCGGCCTCGATCGTGCTCGCACGACTTGTCCGCCGGTGGGTCGAACCCGAGTCAGTTTAGGCTGGCTCCCGTGGACGGCCGCCCGTATTCTCTACGCATGCAGTCACGCACCGCGAAGCTGGTCAAGGAGGACCGCATGCGTTCCCAGCCCATCGCCGTATTCGACTCCGGCCTCGGCGGACTGTCCGTCGTGCGCCACCTGCGGCAGATCCTGCCCGGCGAAGACATCGTCTATTTCGGCGACACGGCCCGGGTACCCTACGGTATCAAGTCACGGCCGACCGTCGCACATTTCGCGATGGAGACGGCAGGTTTCCTCCTGCGGTTCGACCCCAAGCTGATCGTCGCCGCCTGCAACACGGCCAGTGCCCTGGCCCTGGACGAACTCAGGGCCGGCCTGCCCGTGCCCGTTATCGGCGTCGTCGAGCCCGGCGCACGCGCTGCCGTCCGGCTCGCCGCCGGCTGCCCCGTCGCGGTCATCGGCACGGAGGCCACGGTGGGCAGCGGCTCGTACCAGCGGGCCATCCGTGAAGTGGCGCGTGACCTGCCACTGATCGCGAAACCGTGCCCCCTGTTTGTTCCACTCGTGGAAGAGGGTCGGACGTGTAATGACCCCATCGTCCGGCTGACGGTTGAAACATATCTGGGCCCGTTTCGCGACCAGGGCGTGCACGCCGTCGTCCTGGGCTGCACCCACTATCCGCTGTTGCGCGATGCGATCGCAACTTGTCTCGGACCGGACGTACACATCGTAGATAGCGGCCGAGAAACGTCGCTCGCCGTCCAGCAGCACCTCCACGACCAGGGTTGCTTGTCCCCGCACTCCGAGGGCGGTAGCATGCGTTGTTACGTCAGCGACAACGCGGCGCGGTTTCGAGAGGTGGGATCGAGGTTCCTCAATGAAGCGATCGAGCACGTGGAATATGTCGAGGCAGAGCAATACGTTACAGCAGCACCACAACGCGTCTGAACGGGGCGGCGCGAAGCCGGCTCTGACCGCGGTGGCGCTACTGAGCATTTTCCTGATTGGTTGCGGCGGCGGCGACTTCGACGCCTCCCTCGATGCCGCTTTCAAAAGGATCTTCACCCCCGGCCAGACACCGCAGCAACACATGCTCCTCGCCGTCTCGTCGGAGGATCCGGACATCCGCCGCGACTCCGTGGCCAAAGTCGCCGAAAGCAAGAAGTATGACCGCGAGTGGGCCGTCAAGGGCTTTGTCGCCATCGCCTTGCTCGAGACCGACCCCCAGACCCGCTGCGTCGCCATTCGGGCCTTGGCGCGTACCGGCGACCCCCGTGCCACCCAGGCGATGCTGAAGATCCTCAACTACGAAGACCATCCGCCGAAAGACGTTTGGCCGCCGGTGGCTTTGGTGCGTTGGGACGCGACCGCCGCCCTGGCCGGACTATCCAAGCGGGATCTGGTGCCGGCTGAGCAGCGCGATGCCGTACTTCAAACCCTGTTGCGACGACTCCGCCTCGACACCGATCGTCATACGCGTATCGCGGCGGCCCGTGGCCTCGCCCACTATCCGCAGATGGAAACCCTCGAAGCCCTCATCGCCGGCTTGCGCGACTCGGACTTCGCCGTCGCCTGGGAATGCGAAAGCTCGCTCGTCGCCCTGACCGGTCACACGTTCAACGGCAACTCACTGGCGTGGGAAAACTGGCTGGCAGAACATCGTGACAGTGCCTTCGCCAATGCCGGGCACATCCCCGCGTCCCGCCGCCCGCCGTACGACAACCGCTGGGAGAAGATGTCGTACGATACGAAGGAGTTGATCCGTTTCCTCTGGCCCGGCTCCAAGAACCAGTAGCTGCCGGCCGGATCTCGCGATGACACTGCGAAAGGGTGCAATTCGTGCAGGCGCTCGTCACAGCTCCCAACCAGTCGCAGGGCGTGGCCCTTATCCGGGATCATCCTGCACCCGAGCTCCGAAGCGGCGAAGTGCTCATCCGTCCGCTCCTGGCCGGGATCTGCTCCACCGACCTGGAGATTGCCCGCGGTTACATGCAGTTTGCCGGCGCGCTGGGACACGAGTTCGTCGGCCTTGTGGAGGACGGCCCGCCGGAGCTGCGTAGCCGGCGGGTGGTGGGGGAGATCAACTGCGCCTGCCATGCCTGTGCGACGTGCCGCCGCGGTCTGCCCAATCATTGTCCGAATCGCACGGTGGTCGGCATCGCCGGCCGCGACGGGGTTTTCGCCGAACGCCTCGCGCTGCCGGCCGAGAACTGCCACGTTGTTCCCGATGAGGTTGCCGACGAACAGGCCGTATTCGTCGAGCCACTGGCTGCCGCCGTCCACGTGCTTGACGTCGAGCCGCTCACGCCCGCCACACGCGTGGCTCTTCTTGGAACTGGTCGGCTGGGGCTGCTCGTGGCTCAGGTGCTCGCGACCACGCCGTCCGAATTGCTGATCATTGGCCGCAATCCACGCACGCTCGACCGGTGTCGAAGTTGGGGCCTCAACGTTGCCGACGTGGCCGATTTCACGCCCGAAACGACTTTCGACGTTGTTGTGGACTGCACCGGTGCGCCGGCGGGGCTATCCCTCGCGATGCAGCTTTGTCGCCCTTGTGGCACGATCATCCTCAAAAGCACCTTTGCCGATGCCGCGTCGCTGAACCCCGCCCCGGTCGTGATCAACGAAACCCGCATCGTCGGCAGTCGTTGCGGCTCGTTTCCCCCGGCGATCAAGCTGCTGGCCGCGGGCCGAATTCGCACCGCCGATCTTGTCACGGCAACGTACTCGCTCAACCGGGCCACAGAAGCCTTCGCCGCTGCAGGACAGCCCGACCATATCAAGATCCTGCTTCAGGTCTCCGCGTCGTGATGTATTACACCGAGCGCCATGGCCGGCGTTACGCCCAGTTCGAGCGTCTGCGTCAGGAACCGTGTCTGGTCCACGCTTTTGCCACCCGTCCGCTCGATGTCTCGCCCCGGCAGGATCGGTGCGCCACTGAGCGAGCCGCTCATCGTGCCGACATGCTGAGTGACTGGGACCTGGACGCCACGGCGCTGCGTTATTGCATTCAGATCCACGAGCCGCATGTCGAGCATGTCACGCACGAGGTTCCACCCGGGCCAATGGAGAAGTGCGACGGCGTCTTCACCACGGCTCCGGCCGTCCCACTGATGTGCTTCTCTGCCGACTGCCCGCTCGTATTGGTCTACGACCCGGTTCGACGCGTGCTCGGTCTGGCCCATGCGAGTTGGCGTTGCACGGTGGCACGCCTTGCGGAGCAGCTCGTTGCACGGATGCACGAGGAATGTGCCTGCGAACCGGGAAAACTCCTGGCCGGCATCGGCCCAGGCGCCGGGCCCTGCTGCTACGAGGTCAAGTCTGACGTCTACGCCGCCGCTGCGACACTTCCGCAGCGCGATGTGTGCTTTGCAAGCCGTGATGGCCACATGTACTTCGATCTCTGGGAAGCGAACCGACAGCAACTCCTCGCTGCCGGCGTTGCGGAGGCAAATATCGAACTCGCCAACGTATGCACCATGTGCCGCAACGATCTGTTCTTTTCATTTCGTTGCGAGGGCGTAGGCTGCGGACACTTCGGCCTCCTCGCGGCGTTGCGGGCCGACTGACTCCATTTGCGTTATCGGTCGTGAGATGATTCAATCTCGGTAACCTGATCGGAGGTGTGCCAATGATACCCAGGTTCCGACTCCGCCCGCTGTTCTCAGGTGTGTTCATAGCGCTGGCATGCTCGTGGATTGGTTGCACGGAGACCCGCTTCGGCGGTGACCTGCCCCACACGCCGACGAAGACCCACCAGTTCAAACGTGCCGAGCAGATCTCCGTCACGGTACCGAATCATGAGGCCTTGGCGATCTGCACCAACTCCGCCCAGTGGGATGGCGCCGGTACCGCGGAAGCGGAAGCCGACGGCGCCGGGTCAGCCCGCGTCGCAGTCCGCACGGACGGCATCGGTCAGGGTGAGGGTCTCGTGCGGCTCGGACACCGCTTCGCCAATGAAACCGACCAGCAGACCGACCTCCATTGCACGATCAGCTTCGACTACGAGTTCGCGCTCGACGAAGACCCGGGATTGCGTCTGCCTGATGCAACGGTGGGCCTGCGGCTCTACGCCCGCGACGATCGCGGCCGCTGGCTGCGCGATTTGCCGATTGTCGAGCTGAGCACGGAAAACGGCGCTACGCAGCAACGCAGCCAGAAGCGCGTCAGCTTCACGATCACGCTGGGCCCCGGCCACACGGCGGACATATTCCTTGCCGGGCGGGCGCGCGTAAACGTACCTCCGGAGCGCGCTACGGCAACGAATGCATCCGCGTCACTCGCGGTCAGTAACATGCAGATCGAGGTCGTTAGCAAGCCGGCCCCGCCGGTCACGGAAGCGGACGATGAGTCCGCCTGATTCGCGGTCCGCAGGCGCGGCTCGCATCGCAGTTCTGCGCGAGCAGATTCGCCATCACGATTACCTGTACTTCACGCGCGGCACGCCCGAAATCACTGACCAGCAGTACGATGCGCTCCTGCGCGAACTACGCGACCTCGAAGCTGCGCATCCCGATCTCATCACGCCGGATTCGCCCACCCAACGTGTCGGCGAGCAGCCGCTGCCCGGCTTCGAGCACGTGCGGCATGCCGTACCGATGCTCTCCATCGACAACACCTACTCGGCTGACGAGCTGCGCGAGTTCGATCGCCGGGTGGCCAAAGGGCTCGACGGGGCGGCGTACACCTACGTCGTCGACCCGAAGATCGATGGTGTCGCCGTGTCACTGCGGTATGAGGACGGCATGCTCGTGCTCGGCGCCACGCGCGGCGACGGCACGACGGGCGACAACATCACGCAGAATCTGCGGACGGTGCGCAGCATCCCGCTCAGGCTGGCCGGCGACGGCTGGCCACGCGTCCTTGAAGTCCGCGGGGAAGTCTTCTGGCCGCGCCCCGACTTCGATAAGACGAACGAGCAGCGCGTCGCTGCCGGCCAGACGCCCTTCGCTAACCCACGCAACGCCACCGCCGGCACACTGAAGCAACTCGACGCCCGCCTCGTTGCCCAGCGCGGCTTGCGGTTCATCGCCCACGGCTATGGCGAAGTCAGCCCCGCCCTGCCCGACATCACCCGGTATAGCGAGCTGGTGGAACGGCTGCGCAAGTGGGGCATCCCCACGAACGAGCATAGCCGGCTCTGCGATGGCATCGACGCGGTTATCAACTTCGTGCGTGCGTGGGAAACACAGCGGCGTGCGCTGGACTATGACACCGACGGTCTCGTCATCAAGCTTGACGATCTCGAGCAGCGTCGCACGCTTGGCAGCACCAGCAAAGCCCCACGCTGGTGCATGGCCTACAAGTATGCCGCCGAACAGGCCGAAAGCCGTGTCCGCAGTATCGACTTCCAGGTCGGCAAGCTGGGCACCATCACGCCCGTCGCCAATCTCGAGCCAGTCCAGCTCGCCGGCACGACGGTGAAGCGGGCCAGCCTGCACAACTTCGATCAGGTTCGTCGCCTGGATCTGCATGACGGCGATGTCGTTACAGTCGAAAAAGCCGGCGAGATCATCCCGCAGGTCGTCGCCGTCGACGCCAGTCGCCGTCAGCCGGACGCAAGCGCCGTCACGCCGCCCGATAGATGTCCCGAGTGCCGAGGCGAGGTCGTCCAGGACGCGGGCGGCGTATACGTGCGCTGCATCAACCCTTCTTGCCCGGCCCAGGTTGTCGAGCGGCTGAAATTCTTCTGCGGCCGCGATCAGATGGACATCGAGGGGGCGGGGGCGAAGCTCGTCGAGCAACTCGTCAAGGCCGGCCTTGTCCACACCTATGCCGACCTGTACCGCCTACCCGACCGTCGCGATGAACTACTCGAGCTCGAGCGCCTGGGTGAAAAGAGCGTCGACAACCTGTTGAAAGGCATCGCAGCGAGCAAGCAGCAACCTCTCAGCCGAGTGCTGGCCGCGCTCAATATCCGCCACATCGGCGCCAACACCGCCGAACTGCTCGCCAAGCACTTCGAAAACCTCGACACGCTCATGGCCGCCGATGCCGAGACTCTCCAGAGCGTCGATGGCATTGGCCCTGAAATGGCCGCATCACTCCGCCGGTGGTTCGACAGTGACACGGGGCAGGTCATCATCGCCGACCTGAAATCCGTCGGCGTCAACCTGACGGAGCCCGTGGAAGAGCGGCAGGGGGGTGACGGCACCGACCTGACGGGCAAGACCTTCGTCATCACGGGTATGCTTGAGACATACTCCCGCAAGGAAATCGAGGACCTCATCAAGGCCCGTGGCGGCAAGACAACCAGCAGTGTGAGCAGGAAGACCGACTACGTCATCGCCGGCGAAAATCCCGGCAGCAAGCTTCAGAAGGCAGAAGAGCTGAGCGTCCCGGTGCTCCGCGAGGGAGATTTCGAAGACATGCTGGCTGGTCGCTGACGCGGCCGCACGAAGGTGTAGTGTCAGGCCTCCGAGCCTGACGTCTTTGGCCGTCCCATGCGGGCGGCGCGCACTTTCTCAATCCGGCATCTCGCGGCTCAATCGCGCTCGCACACAGAACAAGTCCGGTTCATCCCGCAGGTCCAGGACCTGGAACGTATGCTGCCGCAGCAGCTCCTTCAACTCGCCCGGCTCCGGCAGGTGATCACCGGCCACCGGTGGTCCGATCTCATCATGAAACGCGTTGATCTTCTGCCAGTTGTCAAAGTGCATGATCAACAGCAGTCCCGCCGGCTTCAGCGCCTGGCGAAAACGCTCCAACGCACCCTCGACATCGCGCAGGTGTGGCAACACGTGCAGACACAGCACCACGTCGTACTTCCGGGTCCCCAGCTCATCACTGCACACGTCCACACACGCGAAATCCGCGTCCACCCCCCGCGCCTGGGCCGCAGCCAGCATCGCCGGCGAAAAGTCAACCGCCGTCACCCGCCCCGGTGCCACGGTTTCCGCCAGCCAGGGCGTCACCGAACCCGTCCCGCAGCCGACTTCCAGCACGTTCTGACCCGCCCGAATCCCGAGCTGGCTCGCCATCCGCTGTAAACGTGCGAGAATCTGCTCATGCGGCGGCCCCTCCGTGTCCCAGGTCGGGGCACAACGATCGAAAAACTCCACACGCGGATCCGTCACGGCAACCTCCCAAGAGCGAAGACCTTCAGAAAGTCGGGCAGTATAGCATGAGCGAACTGGTATTACGAACCTAAAGATTGTAATATCGCACCTATGCTCCAGATGATCTGCTATCGCATCGCCAGCTCGGGCCCCGCTTTGATCGCGGCAATTCCAATGACGCTGATCATGCTCGGTGGGTGCGACGATGGCGCTGGCGTTATCGAGAAGACCACGCCGACCCCCGCTATCGCGACATCCAACGCCTATCTCGCCGCCGCCGTCCACGACCTGATCGGCGACGACGAACCCGTGCTGGGCCTCGCGGGCCCCGGTATGTGCCCAGGCCATTTCGACCTGCGCCCCAGCCAAATCGACGAGCTGCGCGGCTGCGCACTGCTGCTGCGTTTCGATTTCCAGCGAGGCCTGGACCGCAAACTGGGTCAGCTCATCGACGGCGGCTTGCAGATCACCGAAATCGAGGGCCCCGCCGGCCTGTGCGCCCCGTCAGCATACGTGCAAACCTGCCGGGCTGTCGGCGACGCCCTCGTCACATCAGGCTTGTTGCCGGATGTTGAACGTGGACGACGACTGGCGCACATCGAGAAGCGCGTCAATCGACTGATAACTGGTCTGCGTGATCGCATGACTGGCAATGTTACCAGCGGAATTCGCGTCGTTGCGAGCCACCGACAGGAAGTCTTCAGCGAGTTTCTCGGACTCACCGTCGTCGCCACCTTCAGTGGTGCCGACACGGCCCTGGCCAGTGAAATCGACGCCGCAGTCGAAGAACAGGATGTGCGATTGGTAATCGCCAACCGCCCCGAGGGTCGGCGTCTGGCCGATGCACTCGGTGAGCGGTTGGGCGTGCCGGTAGTCGTATTCGACAATTTCCCCGACCCCGACCGGCATCACGGCCGTTTCGACGCGCTGCTGAGCGACAATGTTGACCGTCTGCTCGCCGCGCTTGCACAATAACCCGCCGACGTGTCGATGCGCAACCCATGACCAGCCACCGGAGCCCGTGTTGCCAGCGGTGACGAATGCACAGCCTGTTCAAGTAGAGGATCTGCGCGTCAACGCCGGCGACCGGACAATTCTCGACCTGCCGAGACTCGGTCTTCAGCCAGGCGAAGTGCTCGGCGTGCTCGGCCCCAACGGCGCCGGCAAAACCACACTGCTCAACGCGCTGCTGGGCTTCCGAAGACCCACCGCGGGCACAATCCGTGTACTTGAAGTGGACGTTCCGGCTGGCGGTAGCTTCAGCCTGGCCGGGCTTCGGCGGCGCATCGGATACATCCCGCAACTGCTCGCCGCTCACAGCCTCATGCCGCTGACCGTGCGGGAAATCGTCGCCATCGGCCGCACCGGCCGCGCGGGACTCTTCCGCCGCCTGCAAAGCGCAGACTGGCGGAGCGTGGATGCATGGATCGACAAGCTCGGGCTGGCCCCATTGCGAAACGCCGCCTACGCCGAGCTTTCCGGCGGCGAGCAGCGGAAGACCCTACTGGCCCGCGCCATGGTACAGGAGCCCGAGCTGCTGCTGCTCGACGAGCCGGCCGCCAACCTGGATCTCGGCTGGCGAGAGCGCATCGTTGCGACGCTGCAAGCCCTGCACGATCAGTCGCAACTGCCCATGATCCTGGTCTGTCACGAACTGGAGGTCCTGCCGCCATGCTGTGAGCGGGTCCTGCTGCTCGAACAGGGCAGGGCCCTTGCCGACGGGGCGCCGCGGGATGTGCTCACCCCGGACCGTGTCGATCGATTGTACGGACCCGGCTTGCGCATCTGGCACGGCGGCGGGCGGCACAGCGTGCTGCCGGCAAACGAGGGGGCGTCGCATGTTTGACCCGTTCTGGTGGCCGGTGCTGTTGGGGGGTGTTATCTCCGGCGCATCGTGCGCCACATTGGGAGTCTACATTGTCGGCATGCGCATTCCGTTTCTGGCGGTGTGTGTGTCTCATGCAGCCCTGGCGGGGGCAGTGTTTGGTTCGCTATTCGGCCTCGACCAGGCCTGGATGATGCTGCCGGCGCTGCTGGCCGCACTCGCCACTGCACTGCTGCTCGGGACACTCGAAGCCCGGGGCGTGCAGCTCGACAGCAACGTGCTCATCGGCGTGCTGTTCTCGCTGTCGATGGGCCTCGCGTTTCTGGGAATCGGACTGTTCGGCGTGATGGGCCGCAGCGACAACGATGTTCGCAGCCTCTTGTGGGGCAGTGTGTTGTTCCTGCGCTGGGCGGATGTCATGTGGATGGGGGCGCTGGCTGCATTGCTGACCACCTTCGTGATGGCCTTGCGAAAGGAACTGCGCGCCATCCTGTTCTCGCGGGTACATGCCCTGTCAGCCGGCATTCCCGTCGGCATCGTCTGGACCGGCTTCCTGATTCTCACCAGCGGTGTTCTGACAGTGAACTTCCAGACCGTCGGTGGCCTGATGATCTACAGTCTGATCACCAACCCGGCCGTCGCAGCCTTCCAACTTGCCCGTGGTCACGATCGCACACTCACGCTTGCGATCGCCTTCGGCATATTCTCGAGCCTGGCCGGTTTTCTGGTGGCGAAAGTCACAGACCTCCCGGTCGGTGCGACGATCGTCATCATCTCGTCACTGCTCGTGGTCGTAGCTACCTTGGTTCGACAGTGGCGCAGCCCGGCAACGGCGCCGGCGTGAACTTCGCCGTTGATTTGCCGATCTAATGCAGCTTCTCGCCGGTCGAGCTCATGGCCAGCTCGGCATGGAGGACCCCGCGCTGCTGTCGCAGCCGATCCGCAACTTCACGCACCCGCGCCGCACTGCCGCGGACCATGATCATCTCGGCACACAGATCGTGCGTCAGGTGCACGTGCGTGGTTGCCAGAATGTGGTCGTGATGATCGTGTTGTATTTCGATCAGCTTTTCGGAGAGCTGCCGGGCATGGTGGTCATATACCATGGTAATCGTACCGACGACTTCCTGTTTCTGATCCGCCCACTGTTGCTCGACCAGTCGATGGCGAATGAGGTCGCGGATGAACTCGGAGCGGTTGGTGTAGCGGCTGGATTGCACCAGGCGTTCGAGCTGGTCCGCCAGCGGTTTCTCGAGTGATATGCTGAGGCGCGTAAGCTCCGACATGGCAGTCTCCGTGCAGAGGGTATCCGTGGCAGAGTATACGCCTTCACGCCTGCTCGAACGAGATGCGTGCCGGAGGGGGGTCAGGAGGTTGTGGCTTGCTGGCGCGCGATACGCAGCCACCGTGCGCAACAGCGTACCAACGCATGCCGGTCGATCGGCTTGGTCGCGTAGTCATTGCAACCAACGGCCAGACACTTTTCGCGGTCGCCGGACATGGCGTGGGCGGTCAGTGCGATGATGGGTAGTTCACAACTACTCTCGCGCAGCTTCCGGGTCGCCCCATATCCATCCAGCTCCGGCATCTGCATGTCCATCAGCACCAGGTCGATCGGAGGACCGCCTGCCTGCGCTTCGGCAATGCGATCGAGCGCAACCCGCCCATTCTCAGCCACGGTGACGCTTGCACCAGCTTTCTCCAGCACAACCCGAATCAACCGTTGATTGTCGGGTCCATCCTCGGCCAACAATATGTGACAATCCAGCCGACCGGGCTCCTCAACGGCCGCCTTGGCCGCGGGGGCTGCGGCGACGAGCGAGTCATCCAGTTCGACTCCGTCCAGCGGGCCCGGGTCGATGGCGAGTTGAAACACGCTGCCGATTTCAGGCGTGGACGACACGGTGATATCTCCGCCGAGAACCGCCGCCAGCCGCTTTGAAATGGCCAGTCCCAGCCCAGTACCGCCGTAACGCCGCGTCATGGAAGCATCCGCCTGGCTGAACGGAGTAAACAAGCGTTCAATCTGCTCGGGGGACACACCGATGCCGGTATCGTGGACGGCGATGACCAGCCGCCGGGCATCCGTGGTTTCGTCCGTCAGGCTCAAGCGCACCGTCACGCCCCCATGCTCCGTGAACTTGATCGCATTGCTGACGAGGTTGACGAGAATCTGCCGTACGCGTGCTGGATCGGAGCGGATGTGGCGTGGGACGGGGGTATCGTACAGAACATCAAGCGAAAGCGACTTGGCCACCGCCCGCATACGCATTAGCGCTACGACGTCATTGACGATCTCTGCCGGGGAGCAGAGCATGTTTTCAACCGTGAGTTTCCCGGCCTCGATCTTGGAGAGATCCAGGATGTCATTGATGATCGTCAGCAGATGCTCGCCATTGCGTTGGACGGTTGCGACACAATCGGCGCGTTGTTCGGCGGACAGTTCCGGATCCCCCAGCATCTCGGTATAGCCGAGGATCGCCGTCATGGGCGTGCGAATCTCATGGCTCATATTGGCCAGAAACTCGCTCTTGGAGCAGTTCGCCGACTCAGCCAGTTGGCGAGCCTGCTCCAACTCGGCGTTGATCTGCGAGAGCTCGGTTTGCTGGGCCTGCAACTGCTGTTTCTGTGCCTCGAGCTCCATATTGCTGAATCGCAAGGCGTCGGCGTAGTTGCGCAGTTGATCCTCACGCTCAATGTCTGCCGTGACATCGCGCTGTACGCCGACAAATCCGGTCACCTCGCCATCGTCGTCCAGGATCGGAGAAATGGTCAGCGCCGCATGATAGTGCGTGCCGTCCTTTCGGCTGTTGATCAACCGCCCCGACCAGACATGTCCGGCGGTGATCTGCCGCCACATTTCGGCATAGTGACTGTTCGGCTGCACGCCGCTCTTCAGCACGCGCGGTGTTTGGCCCACGACTTCGGCGGTAGTGTAGCCGGTGATGCGCGTAAAGGCCGGGTTCACTTGCAGGATCGTGCCGGCGCGGTCGGTGAGCACAATCGCGTCCGCCGCCGCCTCGACCGCCTGGGCGAGTTGCCGATTGGATCGTTCAGCCTGCTTGCGCGGCGTAATGTCGGTAATCACGCCGACCAGGCCGGCTATCTTGCCGGTCCCGTCGTGGTACGTTGCCTTGTGAAACAGGACGTCATTGAAGCTCCCGTCCGACTGCTGCACGCGCGACTCGTACACCTGCGTGCCAGGGTGCGCGTACAGCGTCTCGTCATGTGCCTGATAGCGCGCGGCCAAGTCGGAGGGAGCTAGATCATACGCCGTGCGACCGACAATCTGGTCGCGTGGCCGACCAAGGTAACGCTCGAAGGCCTCGTTGCAGCCGATGTACTGGCCGTCGCGGCGTTTGAAGAACACCGGGCTCGGGATCGCGTTGAGCAGCGTCTGCAGAAACTCCGTGTGGTCACGCAAGGCCGTTTCAAGCTGCTTTTGTTCCGTAATGTCAACGAACGTGACGAGCAGACCGCTGGCCGGCACGGGGATCGCGGTCACGTTGAACCAGGCGTGAATACCATCGGCGTCGTAGTGGTACTCGAACTGTGATGGCTGATCACCGCCGGCCACATCGGTGTAGTGCCGAAGTAACCCGTTTTCTTGCGTCCCCGGAAACGCGCGCGAGAGCTGCTGACCGATTAACTGTGCCGCCGGCCGCCCCACGATTCTCTCCGCAGCCGGATTGGCCAGGACAATACGCAGGTCACTAGCTTCGCCGTGCTCGTCGTACTCCAGGTGCATCATGAAAGTGCCGGCCAGGGAGTGCTCCAGAATGCCACTCAGCAGCATCTCGCGTTCGCGCAAACGCCTGACCGCGCCGGCCGACTCCAGGTCGTTCGAAACCAGTGTAGCCAGGTCGCGCAACTGGCCCCGCTCCGTTTCTGTGAGCGTGCGCGGTGACGAATCGCGGAGCACGAGAACGCCGATGCGAAAACCGGCCCGCGTGGTCAGGGGCATGCCAGCATAGAACCGCAGCCCTTGGGTGCGCACTCCCGAATGTCCGCGGAACCGCTCATCGCGCTCGAGGTCCTCGATAATCAGACCGTGGGGGGACACGATTGCATGACCGCACAAGCTGTGTTCCCGTGTCTTGCCGCACGCCAGGGGACCACTTGATGCAAGGGTCTGGACCTGCTCCGCATCGACAACTGCAATCGAGGCACTGGATACGCCGAATACCGACGTCGCGAGATCGGTGAAGTGTCTGAGGTGGTCCGGCAGCGACGCACCGAGGATGTCCAGCCCGTGTAGGGCGGCCAGACGCTGCTCCTCATTCGGCGGCCGAGGTGCGGGTTTCACTCGGAAAGCTCCCGTTGGACGACACTTGCGCTCATTAGTGCATCGGTTAGGGGGAGCGGAGGCTTGCCTCAGGTGCCAGCGGGGTCGTGGGGATGTGCTATTTCTTGCCCCATACGACTGTTAGGCGCGTTCGGCGGCGTCGATTGGCCGGAGTCGTCTCCAGCGGCGGTCCGATAACGACCGTCGCAAAGGTGAAACTGCATCGCAGGCTGCTCAGGGATGCACGACAGTGCAAGAGGCCGCCTGTTCGCTGCCCCCGCGGTGTGCTGAATCTCGCGCCGACCGTGCGTTATCGCTTCGGCCCTCGGTTGATTCCTGCCGATACTGCGCGTAGGCTAGCGTCCCGGTCGAGGTGGACTCCAGGTCGGCGTCGGCCCGGGGCGGGAAAGAACCATGCTGCCGCACTGGCGGATCCCACGCAGTCTCCGTCGCCGGCAGGAGGTGGTTTGTGGACTGCGCAGTTCCTCGCTTACATACCTGGAGGGCGCATGACCCACCGTAAGAACCTTTCGCAGGACACTCTGGCCGTACATGCTGGTGTCGATGATCGCCAATTCCATCCTGCGGTACCGCCGATCTATCAAACCTCCACCTTCGCCTTTACGAGTGCCGAACACGGCGCGGCCCTCTTTGCTGGTGAGGAGAAGGGGTACATCTACTCCCGCATGGGCAACCCGACCGTCGAGGCCGCCGAACGTGCCGTCGCGGCGCTCGAAGGTGGCTTTGCGGCCCTGGCCTGCTCCAGCGGGATGGCGGCTATCCACACCGCACTGGCGGCTTTGGTGAAGCAGGGCGACCACGTCGTCTGCAGCGAGGCCGTCTACGGTCCGACCTGTACGCTCGTCGGCACCATCATGGCCCAGTTCGGCATCGAATCATCGATGGTGGACACCGCCGACTATGATGCCGTCGAACACGCGATCCAGCCTAATACGAAGGTGGTGTACGTCGAGACGCCGTGCAATCCGACGCTGGTGATCGCCAATCTGGAGGCCATTGCGAAGCTGGCCCACGATCGGGGTGCGCTCCTGGTCGTCGACAATACTTTCATGAGCCCGATCCTCCAGAAGCCCTTCAAGTTCGGCGCTGACGTCGTGGTCCACAGTCTGACGAAGTTCCTCAATGGCCACGCCGACGTCGTGGGCGGCATGATCGTCGTCCGCGAGGAAGAGCTCTATGCACCCATGCGCCGGGCACTGAATCACTATGGCGGCGTCCTGCCACCGTTCGAGTCCTTCCTGGTCCATCGTGGCATCAAGACGCTTCCGCTGCGCATGAAGCGGCACTGCGAAAGTGCCCAGAAGATCGCGGAGTATCTCGAACAGCACGAGCAGGTCGATTGGGTGCGCTATCCGGGCCTGAAGAACCACCCGCAATACGACCTCGCCCAGGAGCAGATGACCGGGCCTGGTGCCATTATCTCGTTCAATCTGAAGGGTGGCCTCGAAGCCGGCCGCCGCATGATGAATGCTGTCAAGCTGTGTCTGCTGGCTGTCAGCCTTGGTGGTGTGGAAACGCTGATTCAGCATCCGGCGAGCATGACGCATGCTTCGATGGGGGCAGAAGCGCGTCGTCAGGCCCATATCGGCGACGGTCTGGTGCGTTTGTCAGTTGGTGTGGAGGACGTGGACGACCTGATCGCCGACCTCGACCAGGCCCTCGATGCCGCCTCGAATCAAACCCGCGTCAGTACGCCAAAGGCAATTCAACCTGCCGTAAGCTGAGGCGCCTCGCAGCGAATTCGCTTGCAACCCCATCCCCGCGGCTTGCCAGGCGGGCACCGCGGGGATTCCTGCAATTCGTCAGGCAGCCGCAGCCGGTTCCAGTAACTGCACGCTGAAGAGCCGGTTACGGTCCATCCAGACGCGTCGCACGTGGAAGCCGGCGGTGCCGGCGAATTCCGCGAACTCCTCGGGAGCGTACTTGTACGAATACTCGGTGTAGAGCTTCTCGCGCGCCCGGATTCGTACGGCCTCGTCGCCAATGTGCACGACTTGGTCACGCTGACTGACCAGCCCCATCTCGATGCGTCCGAGCTCGACGTTGTACGGCGCGGTGTAGACAAACTGCGAAATGTCGAAGTCGGCCCCCAACTCACGATTCAGCCGCTCCAGGTAGTTCATCGCGAACCGGCCGGACACGCCGTCCGCGTCGTCATACGCCGGTTCGAGAATCTTGGCATCCTTCTTCACATCCACCCCCAGCAGCACGCCGCCGGTGGTGCCCACCAGCTTGTGCATCTGCGCGAGTAGTTGCCGCGCCACCTGGGGCTTGAAATTGCCGATGGTCGAGCCGGGGATATAGACAATGCGGCGCCGCGGCATGCGTGTGCACGTGGGCAGATCGAAGTCGGACATGAAATCCGCACACACCGGCAGCACTTCGAGCGCGACGAACTTCTCGTTCAGCTTATGCGCCACGTCCGCGAGTTGCTCGCACGCGATATCCACCGGGACGTAACCAGCCGGCTCGTACAAGTGCCCCAGCAGCAGTTCCGTCTTCATGCCGCTGCCACTCCCCGGTTCGATCACCAGTGCTCCCGGCCCGATCAGCTCGGCCATTTCCGCCAGGTGCGTTTCGAGGATGCCCAGTTCCGTATTGGTCGGATAATACTCCTCGGTTTCGCAAATCTCTTCGAAGAGCTTCGCGCCCCGCTCGTCATACAAGTACAGGCTGGGTAGCTCCTTGCGGTCTTGTCGCAGGGCGGCGAGCACATCAGCCCGCATCGCCGCAGTCGCCGGCGATTGATCGTCCACCTCGATCCGTGATGCCTCGCTCGCGCTCATACCGATCTCCCGAGTCGCAGGCCGCCAAACTGCCAGCGGCAATGCGGATGAAAAAAGTTGCGATACGTCGGACGCACATGTGATTGCGACGTGACACACGAGCCACCCCGCAGCACCATCTGCCCCGACATGAACTTACCGTTGTATTCGCCCAGCGCACCCCGCGGCGGCTGATAGCCCGGATAGCCGACGTACGGGCTCGAGGTCCACTCCCACACGTCGCCGAAAAGCTGGGCCACCTGCCCGGACGGATTGCGCTCGACCGGGGTCGGATGGCACGCTCCGCTTTCGACGAAATTGCCCGCCATGGGCGTACACGCCGCGGCCAGCTCCCACTCCGCTTCGGTCGGCAAACGCGCCCCGGCCCAGCGAGCATATGCGTCCGCCTCGTAATGGCTGATGTGCGTCACGGGCTCGGCGGGCTCGACCGCCCGCATTCCGCTCAACGTGAAGTTCCACCACTCCCCGTCCTGCCGCTCCCAGTAGAGTGGGGCCTGCCAGCCCTCGTCCTGTACGCGTGCCCAGCCGTCGGATAGCCACAGCTCAGGTCGGCGATACCCGCCGTCAGACATGAACTCCATGTACTCGCCGTTCGTGACCAGCCGATCTGCGATCTCAAAGGCTGCCACGAACGCCCGATGGCGTGGCTTCTCATTGTCGTATGCGAAGCCGTCGCCCGAATACCCGATCTCGCACAATTCCTCGTCGAACCCGATCCACGTGGGCCGCGGCTTGATCTCGCCCGACTGAACTGTGCCCTTGCGATAGACTGGATTCAGCGGATTGCACGAGAACACATGCTTGATGTCCATCAGCATCAATTCCTGATGCTGCTGCTCATGGTGCAGGCCCGTTTCGATCGTACGCGCGAGTTCTGCCTCCGCCGCCGGATCGAACTCGGCCAGCAACACGCCCATCTGCTCATCAACTGCCGCCCGATACGCGTATATGTCCTTCACCGTCGGACGCGACAGCAGTCCGCGTCGCGGTTGCGGATACTGCGGCCCCAGCGTGTTGTAGTATGAATTGAACAGATACGCGTAGTCGTAGTTGTAAACGCGACGCTCCGGCCGCGCCCTCAATAACACGAGCGTTTCGAAGAACCACGTCGTATGTGCCAGATGCCAACGCGTCGGACTTACATCTGGCATTGACTGCACAACATAATCCTCCGTCTCCAGTGTCTCACACAAGAACTCCGTGAACTGTCGCACGCGCCGGTAACGCTTCGCCAGCGACACGCGCGCTTCAAGTCCAGCCCCCGGCCAGGCGCATCGCCGCTGCACGCCGGCGTTGGTCGGTTTCGGTGCGGGGCTCATGATGGGGTTCCAACCAGGATGCTCGCCCGGCATCCAGCGCGCTCTCACGCTGAGATGATCTCACAGCGGAAGGGCAACCGAACACCCGATGCACTAGAGGATTGTTACCGCCCGGCAGATTCTGTCAACCTGACGCAGCGATGCACCCGGCCCGCTCCGACGCATACCGCACAAACACGTCACGCGTCGCGGAACGCCTACGGATTTCGACGCATATGCTCAATCAGGTCACGTACCGGAACGCTCGCCATGCTTGTCGCCGAATCAGACATGGCATATGGCAGATAGACCACGTCATTGTGAATCAACGCCCCACACGAATACACGACATTCGGCACATACCCCTCGCGCTCCGTCTCGTTCGGGATTAGTAAGGGTTCGCGTGTCTGCCCGAGAATCTTCGACGGATCCTCCAAATCCAGCAATGTCGCACCAATGCAATACTGCCGCATCGGACCCACGCCGTGCGTAATCAGCAGCCAGCCCGCCTCAGTTTCCAGCGGGGACCCACAATTGCCGATCTGCACGAATTCCCACGGATACTTCGGCGTTTGGAGCAGCTTGCCCTCGTTCCAGAAGCGTACGTTCGTCGACCACATCAGGTACATGTTCTCGCCATCCACCCGCGAGACCATCATGTACCAGCCGTTTACGCGCCGTGGGAACAGCGCCGTGCCTTTGTTTTGCGCAAACTTCCCGTTAAGCGTGTTAATGCGGAAGCGATGAAACTCCTGCGTCTCCAGTAGCTGCGGCAGAATGTAGAAACCGTTATATGCCGTGTATGTACCATAAAACGTAACAGACCCGTCATCGTCGACGAACCGCACAAACCGCGCATCCTCGATGCCGCGACTCTCGTTCTCGCTCACGGGGAAGATCACGACCTCAGACACGTCGCAATCCTCCGGGAATGAGAGCTGGTAATTCGAGCGCGCCAGCCAGCGCATCTTCTCGGCCGTCTGCTCGAACAGTTCGCCCGGCACGTCGCTGCGAATCGTCGTGTCGATCGCCGTGAGCAGATCAGAATACTGAAACTCCTCGCCCAGCCGATCGAGAATGTCCCCCGCAATATCGTTGTACGCTCCCATCTCGATCAGCTTCAGAAAGAACGTGTGCTTGTGATACGCGTGATCACGTACCTTGCGGGCAGCTTCCACGTACCGGCTCACACGATGGAACGTCACCTTGCCGCGGGCGCTGATCATCCCCGTCCGGAAAGCGACCGACGAGACGTGGCCCTCGCCCGTCGCGCGCAGGCTCATGATGAACCGCACCGCGCCGTTCGGCACATCGCTCTGATCAGGATGCGGCACAATCGACGGGTTGAAAAGCGCGGCCGCCTCGATCGAGTACTCCATCGTGAAGTATGCCCCCAACAGCCGCCGCCGGTCCTCCGATAGTTGCATCGGCTCGGCAATAAGTGGTGCCGGCAATTCCTCGAAGTGTCGCTCGAATACCCCCTCGACGTCCTTGTGTCGCTTCGCGAAGTCTCGCCGGACATGCCGCAGCAGCCGGGCCACTTCCCGATCGGACAGACCTTGCACACGGTCAATTACCGCCTGGATCCGCTCGGGACCGCCGGGCAGGAACGGCCGCGTAATCACCCGCCGATCGTCAGACAGAAACTGCTCCGGCATACGCCGCACCGTGAGTCGCCCCCGGTTGCTACGCTTGCGAACGGTTTTCGTGCTCATGACCTGCACATTCCTTGCAGCCGCACTCGCGTGAATCGGATACAGACCGGAACATGAAACGACCGGCCCGCCACACACCGGCTTGACCCGCGGCAGATTAACAATACCGGACGTAGCTGACTATCCTGTTCGTCTGAGAAACTACGACCCCGGTCGGAGGCATGCTCAAGTTGGTCCCGGCGGCACCAGGTCCTTCACCCGGTCCAGCGAATCTGCCAGCCACATCTGTGTTCCGATCAGCACCGCCGCCACGGCGACCCAGGATAGCAGGACAAAGCCGCTGATCAGAATACCGGCCCACGCCCAGCCGACCCCGCTAACATGCTCTCCCCGCCGCCCGGCCCGGCGAATCCGCAGCAGGCTTGCCACCCCCAAGACGATCCCCGCCACTTGTGAAGCGACCGGAATCAGGGCCGTGAACGCGCAGGCCGCCGAAGCCAGCGCCAGCTTATCGGTCGTCCGCAGCCACGCCATGCCGCCATCATCCGGCAACGCCACGGGCACCTGCCCGCCGGTGACCCGCGTGATCTCCGCGTGCTCGGACGGTGTGGTCTGCTGTGCGGGCGGCGCGAGCGATCTCCGGGCATCGTTGACCGTATAGGTGTTGGTTTCGGATTTGTATGACACGGCATGCACCTCGGACTGACGGCTGGCTGGCCAGCGGCTCCGCAGTGCATACATCGGGCGTTCGCTGCCCCCACGTGCAGTCATTCCGGCGGCTGGCGCTCGTTCAACCTTTCGGGTGTGCGGGCGTTCGCGACCGTCGGCGGGCCGTGCGGGGCTGGTGCAGCGCTTTGATCTCAGCCTCCGAGCGGGCGACCAGGGCCTCGATATCGGGCTCCCCCGGCACGAGTTGCTTGCCCGGGAACCGCCGCTGCAATGCCAGCTTATGCGCGACCACGTAGTACCCGATCAGATTGCTCCAGTCGAAGTGCTCCGCGTGCCCCTCGACCCGGTTGCGCAGCGTGATGCGTTCCCGGCGATTCATCGTCGCCAACATGTGCAGCCGGTCGGCCACGTGCTGCACGGCGACGTGATAGGGTGTCGACCGCCGCGGCGTCACGTAGATGCCGTTCTCCTCGTGCTCCGGGAAGTTCTGCATCACGTAGTGCCCGAACCCGCTCAGATCGCTGGTGATGGCCGGAATTCCGCGGACAAGGCATTCCAGCGGCGTATAGCCCCACGGCTCGTAGTAGGAGGGGAATACGCCGACGTGGCAGCCGCGCACAAACTGGTCGTAATCCAGGCCGAGCAGCGGACTCGTTACGGACATGAACTCCGGGTGAAACACGACCTTTACCCGGTCGCCTTCCAGATTGACGAGGTGCCGATGCCGCAGATGGCGCAGCACCGGGTCGTTGGCATCGTCCAGCAGGTCGTGCGTGACGATCGTCGGCGGAGCACCAGCCCGCCAGGCCTGCATCATCCGCTTCAGCCGAACCGCCTCGTAATCGTGAATCAGCTCGTCGTAGTCCGGCAGGCGGCCGGTGGCAACGGCGCGGAACAGTCGCCGCCCCATCTCTTCCTTGATGCCCTCGCAGGCTTCGCGCATTTCGTTGAACATCGCCTGGCGATTGAGCGTCTCGACATTGAGCGCCCGGCGCGGCGCCCGCGTCACGATGAAAGCCACGACCGTGGCGTCGCTGCCCTCCGCCCGCAGCCGCAGATTCAGCTCGTGCAGTGCCTCGATGAAAACGTCGAGCCCCTTGTTGCGGAACTCATAGCGACCGGCGGTAAAGACGTAAATGGTCTTGTCGAGGTCGAACGTGTAATTTGGGAAGAAGTGGCCCATCACGAATTCGTGAATGGCCTCTTTATTTGAGCGATGCAGCACCTGAAACTCATGCGGAGCCGCGAAGCGCTCGACATTCAATCCGTTCGGCAACAGCACATCTGGTCGCCGACCGAGGAAACGTTCCGCTTCCAGTGCCGTGATGCCCGACACGGTCGTGAAGACGTCGGCCGCCTGCGCCGCAGCCCCCTCCAGCGCGTGGCGATGCCCGAACCCGTGTTCATTGGCGGCCGCGCCGGCGTCGATCTGATCCAGATGCTCGTAAATATCCGCATTGGCCGCACACAAGTTGCGACCCGCCAGGGTCGCGTGCGTCGTGAACACCGTCGCGATCGACGACTGGCGGTGCCGCAACATCGGCAACGCCGCCCCACCCTGCCACTCGTGAAAGTGGGCCAGGAAAGGCCGCTCCCCATAGCGCCGCTGCAAGGCCATTAGAAAATCGGCTACAACACTCCCGAAGCCGACCACCTCGTCGAACTCAGCATCCCCCGCCGGCGAGTTGATACCATTGTCTTTCCACAAGTAGTACTTGATCTCGCCCAGCCGTGGGCTGACAGCGTGCGGATCAATGAGAATCGCCTGTGGGCGCTCCTGAATCAGCCAGCGTCCGTAATGAACCATGATCCCTGCGCGGCGAAACTCCTCCATCACGTCGTACAGAGGACCAGTTGGAGCTTGGGGCTCGAGTTCGATCTTCGCGGCTACCTCCTGATACGGGCCAATCAGGAAGTAATTGTCCCCCCAACGGCGTGTGAGGATGGGCGCCTTGCTACGCAGCACCGTGTAAATGCCGCCCACCTGCGAGCACACTTCCCAGGCTACTTCGAAGAGTAGCGCGGGACCATCCGCCGCGGCCTTGGTTGGCATGCCCGTTCCGCCCGAATCTCTGGCCGCATTCATCTCTGCCCCACTCCGTTCCAGTCGCACTTCGTTTCAAGAATGAACACCGCGCCGGCACTCTACCGCCCCATCTACCCACGCGCCAACCGCTGCAGGCGTAAATCACCGCCATCAGGAGACTTGTACAATCTCACCAGCGCGGTATAGGGAAGGGCATGCACAGTGTCGTTCGTGACGCCTCTGAACCATTATCGTCCCCCGAACACACAAATCCTAGCACCCACCTCGCCCGATGCGCAGGTTTTTATGGAACCCGAACAGTTGCTGACGATGCAGTCATCTATCGCACGTTTCTCGGCTCCGCCGTCGTCTGGCTGCTCATCAGTTCCATGCTCGCACTCATCGCCTCCATCAAGCTCAATCTGCCGGATTTCTTCGCCGACGCCGCCTGGCTGACTTTCGGCCGCATTCGTCCCGTGCACGTGGCGACCGCGGTCTACGGCTGGGCGGCCCTGGGCAGCCTTGGCATCGCACTGCGGTTACTGGCACGTCTCGCCGAGCGTTCCCTGCCACTGCCAACACTGCTGCTTGCTTCCTGCGTGCTCTGGAACCTGGCTCTCCTGGGCGGAACACTCGGCATTCTGGCCGGCGATGCGACCGGCCTCGAGTATCTCGAATTGCCCTCGTTGTGGATGTTGGTCATGGGCGCCGCGATGTTGCCGGTTGTGCTCGTGACGCTGATGCTCCTCGCACACCGCCGCAACAGCCGCCGCCACATCACAGAGTGGTATCTGCTGGCAGCGATCCTATGGTTCCCCTTCCTGCTGCTGACCGCCGCCCTGCTGATATCGGGCGGCCACGTCCGCGGAATGCTGCTCGCACTCCTGAATTGGTGGTATGCGCACAATCTGCTGGGGCTCTTCCTCGTCCCCATCGCGCTGGCCACGCTCTACTACTTCGTGCCGCAGCGCCTGGCAAAACCGCTGTACAACCGCCCGTTGGCGCTCTTCGGATTCTGGACGCTGGCGATCGTCTATCACTGGGCCGGCATGCACCACCTGATTGGCGCCCCCGTGCCTGCCTGGGTGGTCGCCGTCTCTGTCGCCGCCAGTGTGCTGATGCTCGTGCCCTTGTTGGCCGTCGGCGTGAACATTCTCGGTACGGTGCGCGGTCAGTGGCCACGCGTGCGCCGGGACCCGGCACTCTGGTTCCTGCTTTTTGGCGTGGCATGTTTCCTGCTCGTCGGCATCCAAGGTGCCGGGCAGGCGCTCCGCAGCGTCAATACCGTCACGCACTTCACCCAATACACCGTTGGACACGCACACCTGGGACTCTACGGCTTTGTTACCATGACACTCTGCGGCGCAGCCTATGCCAGCGTCGCAACGCCCTGGAGCCCGGCCAAATCCGACGTGCATATTCGCCTCCATTTCTGGACCGCGGCCGTCGGCGTCGCCATCTATTGGGTCGCACTCACGCTCGGGGGCATCATGCAAGGCTACTGGCTACGTGATGCGACTACGCCCGTAGGCAACATCAGCCATCAAATGCTCCCATTTCTGGCAGCGCGCTCCATTGCGGCATACGTGTTGCTCGCGAGCCACTTCGTGTTCGCGTGGAATCTCTGGCAACTGCACCATGGCCGGGCGCAGGAGGTCATAGGCGACGTCTCCCGACCGCGGGTGCCGGCGTGAGGCAGATACTCATGATCTACGCCGGTTGCGCAATGGCCGCCCTCGCGGCGTTCACGGGGCTCGTTGTCTTGCCTGGCATGCAAGCCAACACGTCTGCAGGCCCCGACGGTCTCAACACGATGCCCGCCGATCCCGTCGCCGCTGGCCGAGCCATATACGTCAACTACGGCTGCGCGAATTGTCACTCGCAACAGCTTCGCTCCTGCGACCTGAGGCCTGCCACCGACCGCGGTTGGGGCCAACGCCGTACCACCACCACGGACCTCGCGCAGCAGCATCCGATACTCCTCGGCACCTCGCGTACCGGTCCGGATTTGAGTGACATCGCCGCCCGTCAGCCGAGTGCCGCCTGGCATTACCTTCATCTATACGATCCACAGGCCGTTGCACCGCATTCAATCATGCCGCCACACCCCTTCCTTTTCGCTGATTGCAAGGCCGATGAGATGCCGCCGCTGGACGCCTTCGAAGTGCCCGACGGCTCGAACCCACGGCAGCTGGTGCCAATGGACGACGCCCGCGCACTCGTGGCATACCTGCTCAATCTGCGCCAGCACGCGGGCACTGTCGAGGTGGCACCGTGACCGCGCCCTCACCCTCCCCCTCTCAATCTGAACACTGCTCGACGGCCCGTTCGCAAGCGCCATCGTCGGACGTGACGTTGCCGCTGTGGATCGTGCTCTTCGCTTTGGCCGTAGCGGTATGGGCCGGTTGGTACATTGGCGCGCACGCGGGCGGATTTCGACCGGGCATCCTCGACGGTGATCATGTCAACCACGCTTCCGCAACCGGGTCCCCGACCGAATTGACGCAGGCCCAACTCGGTGTCCGTACGTACCAGTCCTGCGCTAACTGCCACCAGCTCGATGGCCGAGGCGTCCCCGGCCGCTATCCGCCGCTGGCCGGCTCGCAATGGGTCACCTGCGACGTACAAACCCTCGCCCGCATCGTGCTCGACGGCATGCGCGGCCCGGTGACGATCGGCGATGCTACCTACGATGAGTGGATGCCCGGTTGGCGCTTGCTGGACGACGAGCGCCTCGCCGCCGTCCTGACCCATGTCCGACAGAGTTGGGGCAACGACGCCGGCCCGGTTGAACCGGATGTCGTCGCCAGCGTCCGCAGCGCAACCCGCGACCGTCACCAGGCCTGGACCGCCCAACGGTTGCAGTCGCTCCGGGCTTCAGCAACCAAAGCCAGCGATAATCCGCCCGACCAAGGAATCCCACCATGAGCAACGCGCCCCCGTCCTTCACCCAACAGGTCACGTTCCTTTACACGAGGGATCTGCCGGCCACGACGCGTTTCTACGAAGAGTTGCTCGGCCTGCCGCTCGTTCTGAACCAGGGGGGGGGCCGCATCTATCGTGTCGCGGCGGACGCCTTCGTGGGCTTCTGCACTTCAGAGGCAGCTGCTGCCCCGCCTGCCGAGCGCCGCACCGTCATCGTTACCCTTGTCAGCGACGCCGTTGACGAGTGGTATCGCTGGCTGAGTGCCCGTGGCGTCGTTTTCGAGAAGACGCCGGCGCTCAATGAGCAATTCAATATCTACCACTGCTTCCTGCGCGACCCCAATGGGTACCTGCTGGAAATTCAGCGTTTCTTGGACCCCGCCTGGCCACCCCCCTTGGACGCTCCGCCCACATCCACGTGAAGCGTCGTGATGTGGGGTGTGCTACGCTTGGCGATACGACGCGCGAGTTCACGATTCGCCTCGGACAACCCCGCGTCGTTCTCTATCGCCAGCAACACTTCGGGCCGCGTCCCCAGTTGTCCGAATTGGTGCTGTACATAGGCGAACACCTGCCCGACCCGATTGCGCAGGGCCAGGTCCGCACCGGGGCCAACCAAGACCCGCCCGGCCTCCTGTATGTACGGTTCATCCCGCCGCTTGACCGTCGCGCGCGCTTGCAGCTTCTGATAGATGTACATGAGCTCCAGCGCTTTCCGTGCCGCGTCTTCATCCCCCGATGCCGACCAGGCCAGCACACGGAATGCCAGGTTCATGGGATCCAGCCGCGGGTCATCGACCGGCCGCAGTGCTGCCGCCTCACGCAGTGTCTCCAGCGCCACTTCGTGCATGCCATTGCGGTACTGCGCTGCCCCGAGCACATTCAGGTAATGCGGTACATCGGGTTGCAACCGCACGGCGTCCCGCGCCAGCGTCAGAGCGCGCAGGTAGTAAGCCGGCGCTCGCCCCGGCGGCAGGGCCAGTTGCTGTGCCTCCAGAATCCGAAGCTCCGGACTGCCCGGGGCGTGTGGCGCAGAAAGTACGTGCAGCGTTTCGCCAGCCGCGGCCACGATCCGACGACCGCCCGTCTCAACCGCAACATCGACCACGCGCGGCCCGCCCGCCGGCAGCAACTCCAGCAGCGAAGTCAGCGTGAAGGCATCGCGCACTTCAAGCGTGCCCCGCAAGCCACCCGCGACCAGCCGTTTCCAGTCCGGCGTGAACACGAGTGCTGTGACCGGAGCGGACAGGTCCGTCTCGACCTCGTGGACCCAGGTACCCTCAATCTCGGCATCCGGCGCCCACATCGCCAGCCCACCATCGTCACGGGCAACGACCAGCCGCTGCCCGTCCGGACGTACCGCCAGGGCCGTCGGCATGGCGCCGCCGGCCGTCAGACGCTGCAACACGTCGCCATCCGCCGCACTCAGCAACTCGACGACACCGTCCACGCGGCCGACGAACACACCGGTGCCATCGGGCGAAACCTCGATGTCGGTCACGCTGGCAGCATTTGTCTCAACGCGAAAGTGCTCGCGCTGCGACGGCCATTCCAACAACAAGACCGTACCACTGGCATCACCCAGTGCGATCTTGTTACCCGAACTGCCAAAGGCGATCTTCCCCGGAGCAGTCAATCCCAATGACACCCTCTGGGGTGGCGCCTCCCACGAATCCGCCCACACGCAGAGCTGGCCAGATTCGCTTAGTCCAGCCAGTGTCCGTCCACGCGGACTCGCTGCAATCGCCGCCAGCGACACGTTGCCTGGCAGCGGCCGCACATCCTGACCATCCGGGAGCGTCAGCGCATATGGCCGGCCTTCCGCATCCAGCACGACCGCCGCGTTATCCTCGGCTGAAAGTGCGACTGCCGTCAGTGCCGTTGTCAACGGATGCAGCGGCGACGACTCCTGCGTCGGTGTCCGCTGCCAGATCTTCAACGTGCCAGCCGTGCTGCCCGACACGAGCGTGCTGCCATCCGGGCTGGCGGTAATGGCCGTCGCCGGGCTCATGTGTCCCAGCAACGCCCTGCGCAACTCGCCCGTCCTGCCATCCCAGATCTTCAGCGTCCGTCCCCCGGAGATGATTGATCCATCTCCCAGGAATGCCACAGAACTCGTCGGCCCCTCATGTCCCGGGAGTGTGAGCATTGGCTCGCCGGTGCCGGCGTCCCACACGCGAACTACCGCCGCGCTGCCCTGACTTGCGATCTTCGTCCCATCCGGGCTGAATGCGAACGACTCCACACGAACCGGGTCTGCCTGCCACGCACGCGATTGTGCGAGCGTCTCGCCGTTCAGCACAACGATTCGCCCCGTCTCGTCCGCGATCGCCAGCACATCACCGGCCGGGTTCGCGGCCATGTAGACCGGATGACCGCCCACCAGCCGCGCACGTTGGGAAACCGCCATCGAGTGCGCATCGCGCCGCGTAATCTGCCCGTCAACGCTCCCGGTGAACAGTGCCCGGCCATCGGGTGCCCACGCCACACTCGTCACAGGTTCCCCGTCGATGGCGCGCTCAATCAGCGCTGTCCCCGTCGTCAGATCCCACAGTACGACGACATCCCGCGCCGTCACGAGGTGGTTACCGTGCGCGCGAATACCGGCGGCGCGCGGCGGTCGGCCGGGATGCCCGAACATGTGTCGCTCGCGCCAATCCGCGCCCCAGACGCTCACCATCCCATCTTCGGAAGCCGAAACGACGGATTGGCCGTCGGGCAGGATGTGCAGATGCGTCACCGCGGCCAAGTGCCCGCGCACAGTCCGTCCGCTTTCATCTGACTGTTGATTAATCCATCGCCACTCCCAGCCCCGCAGATCCTGCGGGCAGGCATCCAACCAATCCCGCAGACGCGCCATGTCATGCGCTGCAAACGCCGACATCACTTGCGCAAAGGCGTAGTCATACTCCTGCCGTCGCGGCAAAGCTTCCTGCTCATAACAGTCCAGTGCCGCGCGCGCTTCCAGCGAGCGTTGCTCCGCGAGTTGCTGCGCGGTCGCTGCCTCAGCCCGGGCGTGCATGGCATGCTCCGCCTCGACCTCCGCCTTCCGCCACAACACCCCGAGCAGCACTGCGGACACCGCGACCACGACGAACAGCAGCACACCGAATGCGACCGCATCCCGATAGCGCCGCAATGATTTGCGCAGCACATACCAGCGGCTGTCCCGCTTTGCCTCGATCGGCTCGCCGGCCAGGTAGTGCCGAATATCGCGGGCCAGCTCCCCGCAACTCTGATAACGCCGCTCCGGCTCCTTCGCGAGCGCTCGAAGCACGATCGTCTGTACCTCATCATTGATCGGGCATTGACCCGCCCGTACACGCCGCGCTGAACTCGTCGTAATGCCGGTGTGGCTATCCCAACGGCGGGTCGGCTGTGTCGGCGGCGTCTCGCGAATGTGCTCCAGAACCTCCGCCATATGCCCCGCCACCGGATATGGAAAATGCCCCGTCAGCAGTTCATACAACAGCACGCCGAGAGCGTAGACATCAGTCCGGGCGTCGATCTCGGCGCCGTTGCTGCGGGCCTGCTCCGGCGACATGTAGGGCAGCGTCCCCACGACGTGCTCGGTCAGTGAAATTACCGAGTCGACCGGTGCGGCCAGCCACTTGGCCAGCCCGAAATCGAGAATGTGCGGTACGCCGGTGGCGTCGATGAGGATATTGGACGGCTTCAAATCGCGGTGGATGATCCCCCGGTGATGTGCGTACTGCACGGCGTCGCACACCTGGGCAAACAGTCGTAGCGTATCCTCCAGCGAAAGCCGATGTGCCCGTACGTAGTGATGGATTTGGCTCCCGCGGATGAAGTCCATCACGTAGTACTGCTGCCCGTCGGTCGTCAGCCCGGAATGCAGGATCGACACCACATTTGCATGTTTGAGCGCCGCCGCCAGTTCGATCTCACGCTCAAATCGCCGACGTGCCGCCCGCGAGGCACTCGTGCCATGCAGCAACACCTTGATCGCGACCCGCTGCCGCGTCAGGCTCTGAACCGCCTCGTAGACGACTCCCTGACCGCCCCGATGGATCTCCCGCACGATGCGATAACCGTCGATCGCGGGCGTCGGCCCCAACAGTTCCTCGGACTTGCTCGCCACCGGCGTGGTCTTGGCGGTCGGCGAGGCGTCAATGTGCTGGGTGGCCGGCGTGTCGCTGCCCGTATCCGAAATATTGCGCGGGTGTGGCTGGTCCGGGCGGGCGGCCCGCCACCACTGGTTATCCTCCTGGGCGTGCTCCACCTGGGCCCGAGCTTCCGGCGAACGGGCCAGAATCGCCTCGATGAGCGCGGTTTCCGCCTCGTCGCAGTCGCCCCCCACGAAGCGGGCCAGTTGCTCCTCGTCGAGCCGCTCGGGCATCGCCGTCGCTCCGGGATTTGCGTTGAAATCTTCCGGCATTACCTTTGTTCGTTCCGCATCGATAAATCTTACTCGATGCGGGGAGTCCGAGAACACCCGATTTCCCCGAATCACGTCGCATCAGGAGCCGCTGTTGACCGATAGCGAGATTCTCTTCGAGATTCGGCAACTCGCCACCGCGGCTGGCGATCGCATGCTGCTGCGCGGCGTCGACCTTGCCCTGCACGAGGGCGAGATCGTGGCCCTTACCGGTCGCTCCGGCATCGGCAAGACCACGCTCCTCCGCACGCTCGCCGGTCTGACCGCGCCCGCCAGCGGTGATATACGACTCGCAGGTCGACCAGCCCACACGCTCAACTGGCCCGCGTACCGCCGACGGGTCGTCCTGATCCAACAGCAGCCGACACTCCTGGACGCCAGTGTGGGTGACAATCTGCGCCGCCCATTCTCGTATCGAACGGCCGCGCCACGCGCAATCAATGAGCGTCGCACCGAGGCGCTGCTCGCCCAGCTTGGACTGAGCGCGGCCGTCCTGGATCAGAATGCGCGCACGCTTTCGGTCGGTGAGCAGCAGCGTGTCTGCCTGATCAGAGCTCTACTGGTTGCCCCGCAAGTTCTCCTGCTGGACGAGCCCACCAGCGCCGTGGATGCAGAAGCCGCCCGGGCTATCGAGGCCGCGGTGCGCGACCAGGTACACAGGCCCCAGCTTGCGGCGCTCGTGGTGACGCACGACGTCGCGCAGGCCCGCCGCTGGGCGGACCGCGTCATCGATATCGAGCCCTACTGTGTCCCCGTCGCGCAATCTCCGCTGGTAGGGGAGGGGGGAAGTCCCCATGAGTGAGCCAATGAATGCCATCGAGCTCGGCTGGCTGCAACTGACCCTCGCCGCCGCTTTGATCCTCGTGGCGGGGGGCGTCAGCCTGGGCCTCGGCCTGCGGCTCGAACGTCAGCTTGGCCTTGCCACCCTGCGCACCATCGTCCAACTGCTGCTGATCGGCTACGTCCTGCGCTGGATCTTCGCCCTGGATGATCTGCTCGCGATCCTGGCACTCGCAGTTCTCATGGTTCTCGCCGCCGCTCGCGCCGCCGTAAAACGCGCCAGCCGGACATTCCGCGGCGTTGGCTGGCGGACGTTCGTCACGCTCGTGCTGTGCGGGCTGGTGACGACCATCGTCGTGACGGCTGCGGTAATCAATGTTCACCCCTGGTATACGCCACAGTACCTGATACCGCTGCTTGGCATGGTTCTGGGCAACAGCCTGAACGCAGTCTCACTCTGCCTCGACACGTTGCTGGAGCAGCTCCGCGAGCGGCGGAATGAGATCGAGATGGAACTCTCGCTGGGCGCCTCGCGCTGGGAGGCCGCCCGCGACAAACTCGCTGAGGCCGTCCGCCGCGGCATGATCCCTATCATCAACGCGATGATGGTGGTCGGGATCGTTTCGTTGCCGGGCATGATGACCGGTCAGATTCTCGCTGGTGCCGATCCGTTGCAGGCGGTGAAGTATCAGATTGTGGTCATGTTCATGATCGCCGCCGGCACGTCCCTGGCGTGCGTCGTCATGGTGCTGCTGGTCTATCGCCGACTGTTCACGCCCGAGCACCGCCTGCGTACCGACATCATCTCACGGCGGTAGCCGCGCGGCCCTGCAATGCGTACTCGGAACGTAAGATCTGGAGCCCGTCACTGCGGTATATGACTGCCGCTGTCCGAATACACCGACCCATCGCCATAGGCCGATTCCGAATAGTTGTAGCCGACATCCGAGTAGTTGATGTAGTCGCAGTAATCCCCGTCGCAGTGGTAATAGTCGCGGCCGTAGCCGTTGCAATACCCGCAGTTGCCGTAGTGCGGCCCCGGCGCCGCGTCGCCATACGGGCTGGAGTCGTTATATCCGCCTCCATCAATACCGGGCGCCTCCCCGGCGTCCGCGTAGTTGATGTAGTCGCAGTAATTGCCGTCACAGTGGTAATAATCGCGGCCCGCGCCGTCGCAATAGCCGCAGTTATCACCCGTTTCCGGACTGCTGGGCAGGAAGCCCCCATCGTTGATCAGGCCTTCGAGGCCGCTCGGCAAGGTGCACCCGCGCGACATGGCGACCAGCGCGCCCAGTGCCCCCAATTGCACCGAGCCTATCCCCACCCTGCGGAAGAACGCCCGCCGACTAATGGGGCTGAGCCGTTCATCGCGCCTCTGATTGTCCGAGCTCATCCAGACTCCTCGCCCTGCGCTCTGCCGGAACCCGCCGCCGTCCGCGGTGCGCACGTCCATAGTGTAAACCGTCGCCGGGTGCGTCGACAACCCATGCGCAATCCGCCCAATCATGGTACGATTAACGTGTCAGCGATATCAGTCGTCGCGCTGACGCCGGCTGGGCCCCGGCCCGCATTCTGATAAACTCGCAATCGATCGCCAAAGACCGGAAAGCTCGCGAAACCGCCAGACACGAGAGCCATGACACCCGCGCCGCCGAAAACGGTCAGTGACCGCATCATCGTCCGACGCGACCTGCGCGTCGTTGCCGAACACGACCTCGCCGAGGACCGCGTTACCATCGGCCGCGCTCCCGAGTGCTTCATCACCCTCGAACACCCCTCGGTGTCCCGCGAACATGCCCGCCTCGAACGCCGTGGCGACCGCTGGTTCATCGTCGACACCGGCAGCACCAACGGCGTGCTCATCAACGGCCTACCCGTCCGCGAGGCGCCGCTGCAATCCAGCGACGTCATCGAAATCCGCCCTTTCACGCTGACCTACCGCGGTCCCGCCCGCGCGACCGCCGACCCGTCGCTTCAGTTCAGCAACGTCAGCGCCGTGACTACCCGCGCCGGCGGCGCACCTACTGCCACCGTCGTCCGTCAACGTCTCGAAGACCTCTACTCGCTCGCCCGCCTGGTCATCAAACGCGGCGACGACGGCTCGTTCTGGCTCACCTTTCACGCCGCCCTCGAACGCTCGCTCGGCACCGCCCGCTGTGTGCTCATCGGCGTCGACGCGGGCGGCGCATATTATCGGCTCGCCCCACGCAGTGCACTGCGGCAGGGCACCGAGACCCTTGACGTCAGCCGCTCAGTCCTCTCCGAGGTCATCCAATCGCAACGTGGCGTTCTGGTTGAGCGTGTCCACGCCGACGAGCGGTACAACCAGGCGATCAGTCTGGCGGGCGGCCAGGTTGGCTCCGTCATCTGTGTGCCGGTCGTTTTGCGACGCCAGACCCACGCCATCGTCTACGCCGACCGTGGCAGCAATTGGCAACCCTTCAGCGCCGACGACCTCGAATTCGTGACCGCCGCCGTGGATCTGGCCACCGCGGCCATCGAGCTCGACGATTTGCAGGATCGGGCTCGCGAGCTGGCCCGCGTGCGAGGTCGCGTCGAGGCGGCCCGCGAAATCCAGGAGATGCTCCTGCCCCAGCCACTGCCGCAGCCGGCCTGGGGCCGGGTCGCCGCCCACAACGTCCCCGCCGATCAGATGAGCGGCGACATCTACGACGTCCTGCTCGACGCACAGGGCCGCCTGACCGTCCTGGTCGCCGACGTCTCGGGCAAAGGCGTGCCGGCCGCCTTCCTCACTGCCGTCCTGCAAAGCACTATGCGGCTGAGCTTGCATGCGGTCGAAGACCTGGCCGACGTGGTCGACCAGGTGAACACCGCACTCGAAGTACACAGTCCGGCGGACTCGTTCGTCACCCTCGCATTGTGCCGCTGGTCACCTGACGGCCGGACGGTCGAACTCGCCAACGCCGGACACCATGCACCTCTTTGGCTCAAGTCCGACGGGTCGGTCGAGCCTTTTGTCGAGCGCGTCGGACTACCGCTTGGCATTGCCCAACCCTGGTCGGGCAAGATCGTGCAGTACAACGCTTCACAGGTCGTCACGATGCTGATGTTCACTGACGGCGCCTCCGAAGCCCGTAACGCCGCCGGCGACGAGTTCGGCCAAGCCCGCATCGCCCGCGCTCTGGCGGAGTGGGGCCACGAGGGAGCCGAGCGTACCATCAGCGCTCTACAGGACGAGGTGCGCCGCTTCTGCCGCCCCAACGAAGCGGGTGACGATGTTACGTTGTTAGCGGCGGAGCGCCATGAGCGGCCCGTGAATTGAAGAATCGGGGGAGTGCGGCCAGGCCACAGCTCCCCCTCCCCCTCGCCCCGGCTATCCCGCCCGCGCAGCCGGGCGACTAATACATCTTGCGCCCCCGAATCAGGCCCAGACCTGCGGCGGTCAGGCCACATGCCAGCGGGGCACCAAAACCACAGGCCGGCAGGTTGACGTCCACATCGGGGTTGTCCCTCTCCGAGCCGCCACCCGAACCGCCGCCACCGTTCGTGCCACCCGTGGTCGGATTGGCATCGCAGAACTGAAACTCCAGCTCGTCGAAGTCCGAGCAGCCGTCGCCGTCGGTATCACGCGGATTCGCCGGTGTGTCGGTCGGATCGTAGGGATCACTACCAGGGATGCCCCAATACTCTTCCTCATCCGACCACCCGTCGCCGTCGCTATCGGCGCCGCCACTTCCACCGCCTCCGCTGCCGTTCGAATACGGATTTGCGTCACAGAACTGGAACTCCAGCTCGTCGAAGTCCGAGCAGCCGTCGCCGTCGGTATCACGCGGATTCGCCGGTGTGTCGGTCGGATCGTACGGATCACTGCCCGGAACGCCCCAGTACTCCCCTTCATCCGACCAGCCGTCGCCATCGCTGTCGACCCACGTGTCTGCATGCACCGCCCCCATCCCCGCCGCCAGCAGCAGCGCCGCCGCGAGCGCCGGCAGCGCTCGTCGCACCGCCGTCGTCAGCTCGCTGCCGCGCTCCAACTTCCCTGCTTCCTCATGCTCTCTGAACGTACCGATCGCGCACTTGCTGTACATCACACTACCCTCATTCACGATTTACTTACCCGTTGGCCGACATCCCCAATCCGTCGGCCCAACCTGGCCCGTGCCGGTGGCTCACTCCGAGCCACCTCTTCTTGAAGGGCATATTTGTGCCCGCCGGCAGCATCTTTCAGGTTGCGTGAAAAAACGCGACCTTCTTCAGCGGAATCGAATGCTGGTCTCGTAGGTGGTTTCGGGGGTATGCTGTACGAGGTTCGTCGTGTCCACGCACGCGAGGATCAGACATGGGTGGTATTGTGAAGACGCCTGACGCCAACCATATGCAGACCAGCACCATCCTGCTCCAGGGCCTGCTCGAGCGCGACAACAGCATGGCCTGGCAACGCTTCTGCGATCGGTACGAGCCGCTGCTCATGGCCTTCGCACGCCGTTCGGGGTTGCGCGAGGACGACGCTCACGATGCCGTGCAGGAAACCCTGATTGCCTTCCTGGAGTCCTTCCGTGCGGGTCGTTACGACCGCTCCCGGGGCCGCCTGCGCTCCTGGATCCAGGGCATCATGTTCAACAAGATCAAGGACGCCCGCCGCAAGCTCGCCCGCCAGGAATTGCAGGTCGCCGACAAGACCGGGACGGCCTTCCTCAATACCGTTCCCGACGAACGCGAACTCCCGGACATCTTCGATGAGGAATGGGAGCGGGCCGTGATGCGCGCGTGCCTCCGCGAAGTGCGACAGCTCGTCGATGGCAAGACTTTCGAGGCGTTTCGGCTCTATGCGTTGGAGAACTGGCCGCCCAACAAGGTAGCCGAGCATCTCGGCATTTCCCGCGGCGCCGTCTACGTTCACAAGAGCCGCGTCCTCGCTCACCTCCGCAAGATCCGCGAAGACATGGAAGAGTCTTTCTAGCACATTTCTTACGCGGATGTGGCGGGGCACGTCCCTATCGTCCGTCCGCGACCGATACTTTGCCCGGCCGCTGAACACAGGCCCCAGAGCCGTGATCCTGCAACAGGGTCAAAGCTGCCGCAGCGCGACCCCCGCCGCACCACGATATTCCGCCCCGAGCGGTCCCGCTACTTGTGTTGCTGTGCCGACGTTGACGAGCGGCTGCCGCCAGTGCCCTCCTCCGCCAGCGACCGTTGGTACGACTTCCACCCCGGACACCACTTCGTATGCCACCGCCACAGCCGCCCCAGCCATGAAGATGGTCTGCGCTCCGCATGCGCCCGCAAGCGGCACTTCTCGCAAGGGTGCCAAGCCATAATCCACCTGTTATTTGCATACAGCGTTATCCACGAATCCGCCCGCTCGGATCAGCGTTGCCACGATTCTCCTCTTCACGCGGTCCTGCGCCAATGTCCGCGACCGACCATTCCGCCTACTTGTCTCCTTCATCATTTGCCGTAGCATCACTTGACGTGGTGGAGGCCCGACCCGATGCCCAGCGCCGATTCATTGCAGAACGCCAAACAGGCTCGGCACGCCGTGACGCTGTGTGTTCTCACGACCTTCGTCATCGCCGTCACCGAGTTAAGCGTCGGAATCTACTTCAACCTGATCAGCATCATCGCCGAAGGCCTTCACACCGCGGCCGACCTGCTCGACTCCGGCGTCGCCCTCTTCGCCGTCATCGCCGCCGCCCGCCCACCCGACCGTGAGCATCCCTACGGCCACGGCAAATTCGACAGCCTGGGCGGCATGTTCGAAGGCCTGTGCGTTGCCGGTAGTGGAATCTGGGCGATCTACGCCTCGTCGCGTGTCCTGTTCGGCTTCGTAGAGCCGGCTCCACGTCCAGAGCCACCCGTTCTACTTGCGATGATCGCCGCCAGCGTGCTGTACCTCGGCGTCTCCTGGTACGTCCTGCGTGTCGCGGCACGCACGCGCTCGCCCGTCGTGTATGCCGAGGGCATTCATCTGCGGGTGCATGTGTACGTGACTGCCGGGCTCTTCGTCGGCATCCTCCTGGCCATGCTCGCCCAGCGAGCGAAGTGGGCCCATGCCTGGACGATCGACCCCACGATGGGCTTACTGCTGGGTGTCGCGCTCGTGATCGTCGGCGGCCGCATCATCTGGACCGGGGTGGGGCAGGTCATCGATACTGCCCTACCGCCTGCCGAGCGTGACAAGATTATCGCCGCCCTGGACGAATTCCGCGATGAGTTCATTGAAATCCACGCTATCCGCACCCGCCAGGCTGGCACCGAGCAGCATGTCGACATTCACCTGGTCGTCGCCGGTGACATGTCGGTCGCCGCCGCCCACGACCTTTCACATCGTATCGAGGACCGTGTTGTCGAAGCGCTGCCGCAGACCCACTTCCTCGTCCATGTTGAACCACCCAGCGACGGATCACTGCGGCGCTATGACGATCGGGGTCAAACAGGCGCCGTGGTGAGCGACGAGGCGGTCCCCACCGAAGGCGAACACGACCATCATCACCGGCCCGACGCACACCAGGGCTGAGTGCCGACGCATCATCTTCGTCACGTCGCCAAAACGCCACCGTTCCGCTAAGGTATGAGTCGTCCAGCCGGCCAGCCGTGGGCGCGGCGCCGGTCGCTAAGCAAACCCGGAACGGAGCAACCTGATGTTCACCCTGATCGTCGTCCTGTTCGCCGTTACGCTATTCTTGGCAGTGACGCGCTTTGCTGAGGGCACACTGCAAACGCATCCATTCTCCGTCGAGGACATGCTGGCCATGGATCGCATTAGCGACGTCCAGGCCTCGCCCGACGGCACCGTGTTGGCGTTTACCCGCCGCGTAACCGACATGGAAGCCAACAAGGGGCGGACCGACATCTGGCTGGTCCACCCGGATGGCGCCGGCCTCCGCCGCCTGACCTCCCACGAGGCCGGCAGCAGCCACCCGCGCTGGTCCCACGATGGTGCCCACATCTACTTTCTCAGCGGCCGCAGTGACTCGTCGCAGGTCTGGCGCATTCCAATCGACGGCGGTGAGGCCGAGCAGGTAACGCACCTGCCGCTCGACGCCGAGTCATTCGCCCTCTCGCCGCAAGGCACGCACCTCGCCGTCAGCATGGAGGTTTTCCCCGACGCGGAATCGGTGGCAGACACGAAGAAGCGTCTCGACGAGCGCGCGGAGCAGAAGGCCTCCGGACGCGTCTACGATCAACTCATGTTCCGGCACTGGGACACCTGGAAGGATGGCCGCCGCTCACACGTCTTCGTCCTCCCCGTCGACGGCAGCGCGCCCCCGCTCGACATTCAGCAAGGCATGGACGCTGACAGCCCCTCCAAGCCCTTCGGCGGTGCCGAGGAGTATAGCTTCACGCCCGATGGCAAGTCCGTGGTGTTTGCCGCTCGCAATGTCGGTCGCGAGGAAGCCTGGTCCACCCATTTCAATTTGTATGTTGCTCCTGCGGATGGCTCCGACCCGCCGAAGGTAGTCATCGATGGGCAGGGCGCCATGGTAACCAACCCGGTCTTCTCGCCGGACGGCAAGACGCTGGCCTATCTAATGATGGCTCGCGCAGGGTATGAAGCCGACCGCCTGCGCATCGCGCTCAAAGACTGGCCCAGTGGCTCGACGCGCGTCCTGACCGAAAAGTGGGACCGCTCCGCGACCAGCATCACCTGGTCACGCGACAACAAGACGATCTTCACCGCCGCCGATGATATCGGCCAGCGGCCGCTCTTCGCGATCGATGTCGCCACCGGTCAGGTCACCAGGCTGCACGGCGACGGCCGCGTCAGCGATATCGCGACCACGGACAACCGCGTCGTTTTCGGCCTGCGCCATTTCCAAAGCCCGGTCGAGCTCCACAGTGTCGATGGCGAAGGAAAGGACCTCCAGACCCTCACACAAATCAACGCCCAGAAGCTGGCCGCCAGCCGTATGGGCACTGCCGAGCAGTTCTCCTTCAAAGGCTGGAACGACGAGACGGTCTACGGCTTTGTCGTGAAGCCCGTCGACTTTGACGAGACGCAGAAGTACCCCGTCGCGTTTCTCATTCATGGCGGCCCGCAAGGCTCCTTCGGCAACGACTTCCACTATCGCTGGAACCCACAGGCGTACGCCGGTGCTGGTTACGCCGCCATCCTGATCGACTTTCACGGCTCCACCGGCTACGGGCAGGATTTCACCGACGCCATCAACAACCACTGGGGCGATCGCCCGCTCGAAGACCTTCAAAAAGGCCTGGCGTACGCCCTCGATCAGTACCCGTGGCTCGACAAGAGCCGCGTCGCCGCCCTCGGCGCCTCCTACGGCGGCTACATGGTCAACTGGATTCATGGTGTCTGGAATGAGCCCTTCCGCTGCCTGGTGTGCCACGACGGCAACATCGATGAACGCATGGCCTATTACGACACCGAGGAGCTGTGGTTCCCCGAATGGGAGCGTGGCGGCACGCCCTGGGAAAAACCCGACGCGTACACCGAGCACAACCCGATCGACCACCTTGACAAATGGCGCCTGCCGACCCTTGTGATTCACGGTCAAAAGGACTTTCGCGTCGTCGATACGCAGGGCTTGTCAACATTCACGGCGCTCCAGCGGCGCGGCATCCCCAGCCGCCTGTTATACTTCCCGAACGAGAATCACTGGGTGCTCAAACCGCACAACAGCGTACAATGGCACGCCGAAGTCATCGGCTGGCTCGACCGCTGGTGCAAGAGCTGAGCCACCGCTGGGCCTGTCGGGCGCCCCGTGAAGTTGGGTGGGTCGGGCGTCTCGCCCGACAATACAAGAATAGGTGATTTGCAATGCACAAACTCGTTCTCCTCCGCCACGGCGAAAGCGTCTGGAACAAAGAGAACCTCTTCACCGGCTGGACCGACGTAGACCTGTCCGCGCAGGGCATCAAGGAGGCGCACGAAGCCGGCCGCGTGCTCAAGGACGAAGGCTATACCTTCGACGTCGCCTTCACATCGGTCCTGAAGCGCGCGATTCGAACCCTCTGGATCACCCTCGACCAGATGAACCTGATGTGGATCCCCGTCCACCGCCATTGGCGTCTCAATGAAAGGCATTACGGCGCGCTCCAGGGACTCAACAAGGCCCAGACCGCCGAGCAACACGGCGAGGAGCAGGTCAAGGTCTGGCGTCGCAGCTACGCCACCCCTCCGCCGGCTCTGGAGGATGCGGATGAGCGCCACCCTCGCCACGACCCGCGCTACGCCGACCTGGACCCGCGCCTCTTGCCACGCACCGAGAGCCTCGCCCTGACGGTCGACCGCTTCCTGCCGTACTGGAACGACGCCATCGTCCCGACACTCCGTCGTAACCGGAAGGTCCTGATCGCCGCCCACGGCAACAGCCTGCGCGCCCTCGTCAAGTTCCTCGATAACGTGTCGGAAGAGGAAATCGTCGGGCTGAACATCCCGACCGGCGTCCCACTCGTATACGAGTTGGACGACCGCCTCCAGCCGACCCGGCATTACTACCTGGGCGATCAGGAAGCCATCCAGCAGAAGATCGGCGCCGTCGCCGCACAAGGTCAGGCGAAGAAGTAGGGGGGCAGTTATGCTTTCACCGGGACTGCCCGGCTGAGGTCATCTATGCAACATCAACGCCCAAAGCGAATACGCCGGTTGGCTCTGGCACTGCTGACCATACCCCTGCTATCCGTCGGCACCTGCGCATCCATCGCCCGCGACGCCGCGATCAACGGCGCCTTCAACTACGCGATCCCCACCATCAATACACTCTTCGAAGCACAACTCGACGCGGCGTGGGGCAACGCGGCCAACGACACCAGAACGAACTGACTTGTCACGCTTCACGAAAACGCGAATGCAGTAGTCTGAGGAGCAGCAACAATGAAACTTGGCGTGATGGGAGCCGGACTCGGCGGCATGCCGTGGAACAAGGCGCTGGACTACTGCCAGCAGGTCGGTCTGGACGCGATTGAACTGCCTGTGGGAGCCTACCCCGGCAAGCCGTTCTTTGACCCGGCCGCTGTGCTCAAAAGCAAAGCGCAGCAGCAGAAGATCATCGACGACTGCCGCGCGCGCGGTCTCGAGATCATCGGCCTCGCCGTCCACGGCAACCCGGTCCACCCCGATGCCCGCATCCGCAAAGTCCACGACAAGGACCATGACATTGCCGTCCGTCTCGCGCCCAAGCTCGGCACCCATGTCGTGATCAACTTCTCCGGCTGTCCGGGCGGCTCGCGCACCGACAAGACGCCGAACTGGGTCACCTGCCCCTGGCCCGACGACTTCAGCGACATTGTCCGCTACCAATGGGAAGACGTCCTCATTCCGTACTGGAGCAAGAAAAACCAGGCCGCTGCCGACGAAGGCGTCAAAATCGCTTTCGAGGCCCACCCCGGCTTCTGCGTGTACAACCCGGAAACGCTCCTGCGGCTCCGTAAGGAATGCGGCAAGCAACTCGGCGCCAACCTTGACCCCTCCCACTTCTTCTGGCAGGGCATCGATCCCGTCGAGGCCACCCGTGTGCTCGGTGACGCCAAATGCCTGTTCCACGTTCACGGCAAGGACACCGGCATCGACCCACACAACACACGCGTAAACGGCGCGCTCGATACCAAGTCCTATGGCCAGCTAGCGACCCGCTCGTGGGTCTTCCGTACCTGCGGTTACGGTCACGGCGACGAGTTCTGGAGGCCGTTCATCAGCATGCTCCGGATGAAAGGCTACGATGGCGTGATCAGTATCGAGCATGAAGACTCATACATGAGCGTCCAGGAAGGCTTCGAGAAGGCCGTGGCCTATCTCAAGAACATCATCATCCGCGAAAAAGCTGGCCAGGCCTGGTGGTTCTGACCGTAGCGCTGCTGCCTCCGGCAACACCCGCTGTGCATTAATGTGTGAAACGCGCCCCCGATTCTCGCAAAGCGCGCACTTCCACAGCAAAAACAGAAAATCTCACCTGAATCACCGAAACGTGTGTTAGACTTATCAATAAGCGCGGAACATCTGCGCCTGTAATCCTCACAGGGCCGACGGGGGAACGATCAAGAAAGGGGTAGTCATGACCAGGTCAGTGTGTCTGTGCGCGCTCATCGCGCTCGTGTGCAGTTCCGCCACAGCCTCCCCAGACCATGGCGTAATCATCAATCCAAACCTCAGCGACCCATACGGAGCGCCGCTCGACCGCTGGGGCGACGACGTCCGCATCACGCCCGAACTCGTCGACTACGTACGTCCTTCCATGACATCTGCTCCCAACGGCGACCTGTACGTCGCCGTCGAGGAAGAGGACACCAACAAAATCTACATCCATCGCTCCACGGACGGCGGACAGACCTGGCCATGGATCCTCTCCTTCTGGCATGGCGACGAAACCGTGTGCCCGTGCATTCACTATGTCTCCGGCAACGAGGACTGGGTCTTTGTCGCCTACGTCGGCGTCTACGATCCGCACAAGCTCGTTGGTATCTTGCGCTTCGACCCGGCTGACGTGGAAGTAAACGACTTCCACAACGTCCAAACCGGCATCCCCGCCACCGACATGATTGTCCCCCGCATCTGTTCCGACTGCATCGACTACTTCAGCGTCTACTACTTGTATGTGGTCTACGGTGTGAAAACCGGCGACTACTGCCCCGTCATGTTCTCGCGTACGCTTGACCACGGCGAGTCCTGGGAATCACCGCAGAACATCACGGGCGGGTCAGAGAACACGAGCCAGACCGCGTGTCCCGCCATCACGTACAGCGATGACATCGTGCACGTCGCATTTGAAAAACCAGGCTGGAATGGTGGTACGTGGGAGTCACAAATCTGGACCACGAAGAGCTACGACTACGGTAGCAGCGGCACATGGACGTTACCCATTCAAGTAACGGAGACCGTCCACGGTGCTTACCACCCCGCGATCGCAGCCGAACACGATGGCGACAGCGTTATTGTTGCGTTCACACGCGAATACTCAACCGACTCCGACGCCCAATACGTCTACTCGACCAACGACGGCGACACCTACAGCCCCATCATCGGATACCCTTGGACATTCGGTGATGAATACGCCGTAGACCTGGCACTCACTCCCGGCAGCGGTCGCTTCCACGTGGCCTACCACCGCCAGGAGGGGCTGGTGGACGAAATCCTCTACTGCTGGGCGCCCACCGATGATCCGGGTAATTGGTCGGATGCACGGGATGTCGACGACCGCGGCTGGGTCAGCCAGGCCTATCCGCGGCCAACGATCTGTGTCGACCCGACGCAGCCTGTCGCCGAGCAGGCCTGCATCGCCTGGACCGAACTCGTCTCGCCTGTAGTCGACACGTGGTACCTGGCCGCCTATTTCGACGCTGGCTTCGTCACGCCCATCGGCGATTTGAACTGCGACGGCGTCGTCGATTTCGACGACATCCAACCGTTCGTCCGCGCTCTGGCTGGTGAGGAGTATTATCAGTCATATCATCCCGACTGCATCTGGATGAACGCCGACTGCGATCAAGACGGCGATGTCGACTTTGACGACATTGCGGCATTCATCGGGCTCCTATCTTAGGCCTGTTGTAGCTGACAACAGAACTTTTCGCGGCCGGCGAAACCCAGCTTCGGCGTCGTCGGCCGCCACCTGAAAGCTTTCAGGTTCTTCAGGCGTGTCGCAGTTGCGAAACGTCCGCTTCCCGATCACGCCCGGCAATGCACCCCGTCAGCGTGAAAACCCCATCAGAAATTACGCCGGCTGTGGTAGACTGACTACCAGGTGTGAAACTACCGGCCGCGCGCAGCTTCAGGGGCCGAGAAAAAAACAACCGGAAGGAGAAGCGCTCATGCAGCGATCCATTCTCGTAGCCGCACTCCTGGCAGCGTGCGTGGGGGCCGCGCCAAACCCGATCGTCATCGTAAACCCGAACATCGGAAACCCACTGGGCGACGTCGAGGACTTCTGGGGCGACGACGTGCGCATTACCGAGTCGATATGGGATCATGCGCATCCAAGCCTCACCGCCACACCCAACGGCAATCTGTTTGTCGCTGTGGAGAAACTGACGACTGGCTGGATTGCGGTGTATCGTTCTCTCGACGGCGGCCAGACTTGGAATGCGCCGTTCGCGTTTCTGCACGGCGACCGCGTGGTGAACCCGAGCATCCACTACGTCGAAGGCGGCGACGATTGGATCGTCGTCGCTTACACGAGCCACTACGGCGACAACAAACTCGTCGGAACCTTGCGGCTCGACCCCGCCGATCCCGAGAACTACAGCTTCCTCAGTATTGAAGCCGACATCACCGGTACTGAGGAGATCCACCCCCATATTTGTTCGGACAACATCGACTACGGCGGCTATTACTTGTACGCCGTCTATTCGCTTGACCTCGGTGATTACTTCGCCGTGATGTTCTCCCGCTCACTCGACTATGGCGATACCTGGGAAACGCCGCAGAACATCACAGACGGATCGGAAAACAGCGGCTGGCTCGGACGTCCCCACCTCGCGTACAGCGACGACGTCGTCCACGTCGCCTTCGAGAAGCCCGGCTGGAACGGGGACGGCTGGACCACACAGGTCTGGACGACGAAGAGCGACAACTATGGCTCACCCGGCACCTGGACCGATGCCATTCAGCTTACCGACGTGGACCCCTCCGCCTACTACCCCACAATCGTAGCCGAACACGACGGCGACCATCTCGTTGTCGGTTTCGTCCGCGAGTATGCCTCCGATACCGACGTCCAGTTCGTGTACTCCACGAACGACGGAGACTCTTTCTCTTCCATCTATTCGCTCCCGTGGACCTTTGGCGACGAATATGCCGTCGATCTTGCCGTATCAGAGAGTCAGGGACGCTACCACGCTGTCTACCAGCGGAACACGGACACAGAGACCCAGGTTCTGTATTGTTGGGCTCCATCCGATGATCCGGTGAACTGGTCCGCCACACGCGTGGTAAACGACACCGGTACCGCCAGTGCCACATACCCCGGTGTCGCCGTTTGCAGCGATCCGACGGTAGCGCCAGCCCAGCAGGCCGGCGTCGCTTGGACCGACTACCGCAGTACATACTACGACGTCTACTTCGACGCCGGCTTCGTCGTCCCCGTCGGCGACCTGAACTGTGATGGCGTCGTGGATTTCGACGACATTCAACCGTTCGTCCGCGCTCTGGCTGGCGAGGAGGAGTACCTCTCGTATTATCCGGACTGCATCTGGCTGAACGCCGACTGTGACCAGGACGGCGACGTGGACTTCGACGACATCGCCGCGTTCCTCGATTTACTGACGTAGCGTTAGCCCGCCGCGAGCGACAAGAACTCAATATCTCATTATCAATGCGCAGCCGCCACCGACTCTGCCGGCCCCGGTCGCGTTTCGTGTTCGTTTACCCGCCGGATCTCGTCTCAGCCATATTGATCTGTCGATCTCTAACTGATAAGCTCCTGTGCAGCGTGGGGGCGTCCAGTCTCGGGATTACGAGGTGAAAGCAATGCGTAGCGGTTTGTGCGTATGTATTGTGGCAGTAGGACTCGCGGCCGTCGCTTCCGGTGCTGATTCAGCCGGCAAGGCTTATGAGGAAGGACTCGTCGCCCTGCGTGCCGGACAGCTCCAGGACGCGCTCGTAGCGTTCACCAAGGCTGCGAAGGCAGAGCCGGAGAATCAGGAGTACCGCGAGCAGGCCTTGCTCGTTCGCCGTGTCATCCGCACGCACGAACTCCTCGCCGATATCGAGGACACCACCAAACGCGTGCTCTTCAGTCGCGGCTTGCACGCCTTCTACCACGAGAACGAAGCCTACCGCCAGGCCCTGAAGGTTGACCGCGCACTGCACGAGCGACTCGATAACGCCGAGTCGGCCGAACTCCTGGCACGCACGCAACTCGCCCTCAACCAGAGTGCCCAAGCCGCCGAGGTGATCGCCGGCGTAGCGCCTGCGGATCGCACACCCGCCCTGCATGCGCTCCACGCACTGGCGTTAGCTCGTCAGGGTAACCATGATGCCGCCTGTAACGAGCTCTCCCAAGTAAACGTCCCCGATGGCCCCGCCTCCGAATTGCAGTTCGACCTGGCCTGTACACATGCCCTGCTCGGCAATACCGACGCCGCGCTCTCACACTTGAGAAACGCCCTCGAGCAGACACCCCCGAGCCAGATCGAGCGCTGTCGCACACAGGCCCGCACCTGCGCCGACCTCCGTACTGCCCGCGGCCAGAAGGCATTCAACGCCACCCTCAAGACCGAATCGAAAATCAAGGAATCGGACTGTAGCGGCGGAACCTCCTGTGGCAACTGCCCCAGTCGGTCAAGCTGTGGCAGCAAAGCGGACAAGGGCGATTGACCCACCTGCCACTTGCCCTGCGCCCTGACGTCGGGCTCGCCAGAAGCCGGCATGCCGTTATGCCGGCTCTGGCCAATGAATCGCGCTAGTTTTCCTATTCGCGGCGAGCCGGTTCCGCGAAACACGCCAGCCATGCAACGTACTCGGCGCCTGACTCAATTCGCTTTCGTAACCCTGACACTCGTCGCCGTCTTCGTCGTCGGTGCCAACGCCGAACGCTGGTGCCCGTTCGGCGGCGTCGAGGCCGCCTACACGTATGCCACCGAAGGCAACCTGGTGTGCTCCCTCGGCGTATCGAACTTCTACATCCTCGGTGCCGTCCTCCTGATGACCCTGCTGCTCCGACGGGCCTTCTGCGGTTACGTCTGCCCCATCGGCGCCATTTCCGAGTGGCTGCAGGGTGGTGCCCGCCGACTCGGTCTCCGCCCGCGACGTGTTCCATACAAGCTCGATCGTGCTCTGTCGCTGCTCAAATACGCCGTCCTTGCGATCATCCTCTTCATCACATGGCGTGCTGCGGAACTCCACTTTCGAGCCTTCGATCCCTGCTACGCTCTCCTCAGTCGCCATGGGGAAGATATCACATTTTGGGCCTACGTCGTGGCGGGCGCCATCGTCTTGGGCTCGTTGTTCGTGATGGTGCCATTCTGCCGCTGGCTCTGCCCGCTCGCCGCCGTGCTAAACCCGTTTTCGCGGTTTGGCCTGACGCGCGTACATCGTACCGCGCACACCTGTATCGACTGTGGCGTCTGTGCGCGAGCGTGCCCCATGGGCATCCAGGTTGACCGGGCCGGCCCGGTGACCGCCGCCCGTTGTACGTCCTGTTTCGAATGCGTGGATGCCTGCCCCAGCAAAGTTCAGGCACTGAAATGGACACCCGCCACGTCGTCGGGTCGGGCTTTGCCGCGCGGCCTGCTGGTCGTCGCTGCGCTGCTGTGCATCACAGCAGCCGTGGCAGCAAGCTACGCAGTTCCCATTCCTTCATTCGTCAAGACGCACGGCGAGCGCCCCGCGAGTGTTGCAACAATGGAACTCGAGGTCCAGGAACTCACCTGTCGCGGCCGCGCCACGCTCCTGGTCTACTTCCTGGAGCGTGACGATCTGTGGCATGTTCCGGGCTTCTGGCGTCTCGAGGCGTGGCCTGGCCCCGGTTCCGCGAAGGTACGCGTGATCTACGACCCGACCCGCTCCGATCCCGACCTGATCAAAGCGGCCATGACCGAGCCGTATTACGACGCTGTAAGCGATCGCTGGCGCACGCCGCCCTTCCGCATCGAGGGCTACGATCCACTTGCCCTCTGAGTCGGGTTGTTTTGGCAGAAAACGACGTGGGTCGAAACCTCATCCTTGAGATCCCGACCCACGTCGCGAGAGAGGGGAGGAACACGGTTTCCCGCGCTCGGTCACGTCTGTTGTGCGCGGGTGCCGAAGCGAGACACGCAGGGTCCACCTCGACAGCATCAGGCACAACCTCGCTGTGAGTATGAGTATTCCCCAAGCCGACAACTTCGCGAGATTTGCAAGCGGAAGAAAACTACGGAAGAGATCAAGTGACGGGATATCTGAAAAGAAAAATGTCCGAACGGGGGACTGACGGGCCGGGGGGTAAACCCGTACAGGTCTCGCGCCGTTCGGACATTTGTATTCTAGCACGTCTCCCCACCTTGCCAACCCAAATTTCGAAATCTCTTCGCAAACTTCCGTCGAGTTCACCCCAGCTTTTCCAGAGCTGCACCCCGCGGTACACTTTGGCCCGTTCAGGACCGCACGGACGTGCCCTAAACGTACCGGGAGTTGCGAAATGTCCGAGTTTCTTAAAGGCCTCTTATTCGGTCAGATAATCGACGTCATCGCAATTATCGTCTTCTTTGCGGTGAATGGCTGGCCTCAGTTCTGACCTGCCGTCGGCGGTTTCGTCCGCACCATTCGCACGCTACACTGCCAGCCCCGCTGGAGGTGCGCTATCGCCGGACTTCGCATCAATCTGCCCAATCAGGTCACCCTGGCCCGCTTGGTCGTCGCCATCGTCTTTTTCGCTTTATTGTCGTGGTTTGACGCCGCTGAGCTCGACAAACAACGCTGGCTGCTCCAGGTCTGCTTCGTCCTGTTTCTGATCGCGGCCCTCGGCGACATCCTCGACGGCCTCCTCGCTCGCATGCTCCACGCCGTGACCTCCTTCGGCCGCATTGTGGATCCTGTGGTCGACAAAGTCCTTATCTGCGGCGCTTTTCTACTCTTTGCCGCCCATCCATTCTGGGACGGGGAAAGAAACATCACCGGCGTTGCACCCTGGATGGTGCTCGTCATTCTCGGACGTGAGCTGCTCGTCTCCGCCGTCCGCTCCCACGTCGAGTCGGAGGGTCAGGAATTCGGCGCCTCCTGGGTCGGCAAAGCAAAAATGTTCGTCCAGTCCGTCACAATTGGCGTCGTGCTGGGCCAATTGGCGTGGGATTTGGACGCACTCGCCCCGGTTCGCATTGCCAGTGTGTGGATTACCGTGATCGTTACCGTATTGTCCGCAATCTCCTACGTCCACCGCGCACGGGCCTTCCTGCTGACCAACGCTGCGCTCGGCGCTGCACCTGACACACAGTTGTCGACCGACGACGGTGAGGCACGCCGAGCATCCGCTGGCGAGGACGCCCCATAATGTCGGGCGCCGATCGTGTACGCGAGCTCTGCATCACTGTGCTCGGCAGCGGCTATGCACCGTTCGCGTCGGGGACGTGGGGTTCATTGACGAGCATCCTCCTGTTCGTACCCATCTGGTGGATTCTGGCGGGCACGAGCGCGCCATACGCCACGGTCGAAGCAGTTCTCATCGTGGGGATCCTGGCCTCAAGCGTGATTTCCGTGTTGTGGGGAGAATGGGCCATCGCGCGGTACGGCCGCAAGGATCCGAAGGAGTTTGTGCTCGACGAGTTCGCCGGCCAATGGGTATCGCTGTTGGTCTTGCCGCTGGCGTACTCGGCCGACCTCTGGTCGCTCGCCTGCGTGTGGGGCGGTCAGTTCCTCCTGTTTCGCGCGTTCGATATCGTCAAGCCGCCACCCGCGCGCCAACTCGAGCGGCTTCCCGCCGGCTGGGGCGTGCTGCTGGACGATCTCTTCGCCGGTGCATACGCGAACATCGTTGGTCAACTGATCTGGCGACTCACGCCAGCCGCAGCCTGGCTGGGAGTTGCGCTCGCCGACTGATTCTCAGGGAGTGTGGTCATCGTGGAGATCCTCAACGCGGTCATCCTGGGCATCATCGAAGGCCTGACCGAGTTTCTGCCGGTCTCCAGCACCGGCCACATGGTCATCGCAATGCCCTTGCTGGGGATCGACGCGTCGACAGCTCCCTGGAATGTACTGCTCTGGGTCAGCCAGTTCGGCGCGATTCTGGCGGTGATTGTCTATTTCTGGCGAGACTTGTGGCGGCGCACGTTTCGGCCGCGCAGCGGTCCCTGGCATAATCACATTGTCTTCAAACTGTTCGTCGCCATGGTACCGACTGTGGCCATCGCTATCCCGCTGAAAGACTATTTCGACCCGCTGGAGAGCATGCCCGTCGCCGTCGCCGTCGCTCTCATCGTCGGGGCCGGCATCCTTGAACTCATCGACCGCAGGTGCCGCCGTGAGATTCCACAAGAGATCGAGGATATCAAGCTCTGGCAGGCGTTCGCGATCGGCGTCATTCAAACCATCAGCATGTGGCCCGGCGTATCCCGCGCTGGCGCCACCATCATGGGCGGCATGGCCCTCGGCCTCAGCCCACGTGTCGCGACCGAGTTTTCGTTTTACCTCGCGATCCCCACGATGCTCGGCGCCGCCGTCAAGACTACCTGGAAGTTCCGCGACCAGCTCACGGCCGATGTCAGCACGATCGTGATCGTCGGCACCGCCGTCTCCTTCGTGGTCGCACTCGGCGTCGTCGCCTGGTTCATGGACTTCGTGAAGAAGCACCGTTTCCGGGTCTTTGCCATCTACCGCGTCGTGCTGGGCGTAGCGGTGCTTGCGTATTACTACCTGCTGGCCCAATGACCCCGCCACGCTCCATCAAACCACGTGAATAATCCGCGTCCAGAAAACCCACGCAACCGGCGCCGCGAGCAAAGGCGAGTCGAGCACATCCAACACCCCGCCCAACCCCGGCAATGACTGCCCGGAATCCTTCACGTCCGCGTCTCGCTTGATCAGCGATTCACACAGATCACCCGCTGCCGAGAACAGCCCCAGCAGAATCCCCAACATCGCGAGCGCCCACAAGTGTGGCACGTACCGCTCCTGAAAGTGCAATACGTCACTCACATGCAGCCAATGCCCGATCGTCAGAGCGCATACCGCCGCCACCACCACGCCCCCGACGAATCCCTCCCACGTCTTCTTCGGACTTAGCCACGGCACCAGTGGATGCCGCCCCCAAGCCCGCCCCGTGAAATAGGCCCCCGCATCCGTGATCTTCACCAGGAACACGGAGAACAACAGCGCCGCGACACCCGCCCCTTCGCCTACCTCCATCCGCAGCTTCGTCATGAAGCTCGCCAATCCGCCCGCATAGAAGATGATGAACATCGTAATCGCAATGTTCTCGATCGCGTTCGTCGTGCGCTGCAGCAGCGCCTGCAGCAGGAATACCCACCCGAGTGCAATAGCCATCCACAGCAGCGCCCACGATTCGTCATATACCCCGGTGATCGGCTTCAGATTGAACGAGACATACGGCCCAACCACCAGCACGGCACAGAACGCCAGCGCCGTCCGGCCGAAGGGCCGATACCCCCGATTCCGCGCGATCAGCACCAACTCGTGCGTCGCCGCCAGTGTCAATACCAGCACCACCGCCGTACAAATCGCACCATTGTGCAACCAGGGCCCGAGATCCACACGCAGCACTGGCGCGATCCATACCGGGTCCGGCGGCTGTGCCAGCCAGCCATCCACGACCAGCAGCCCGATAATCAGCAGCGCCAGCGGAATGCCGATCAGCAGACGTTTGCGCATGCGTTTTGCTTAAACCCTGTTCTCACCTTAGCGCCGACGCGGTGTTGCCGTCGGCGTGTCCACCACCGCACCGAATCGCCGCACCCGTCGCGCGTAGTCCCGAATCGCCTCATCGACATGTTCAGCGCGAAAGTCCGGCCATAGCACATCGGTTACGTACAACTCCGCGTAGCTGATCTGCCACAGCAGGAAATTGCTCACCCGCATTTCGCTCGCCGTCCGTACCACCAGATCCGGATCCGGCACGTCTGCCGTGTACAGCGCGCGATCGATCGTCTGCTCGTCGATATCATCCGGCGCAAGACGCCCGGCGACCACTTCGCCGGCGATTTTGCGAACCGCGTCGGTGATTTCGGCCCGCGATCCATAATTCAGTGCCAGACACAGTGTAAGCCCCGTGTTTGTGCTGCTCATGCCGATGGTCTTGTCCATCTCCGCCAGCACGCCGTCCGGCAGCCGCGTACGACGCCCGACATGAATCACCCGCAGGTTGTTCTCCATGATCTCATCGCGCTCGGACACGAGGTACTGCGCGTAGAGCGCCATCAGGCCGTTAACCTCGTCCTCGGGCCGCTTCCAGTTTTCAAGACTGAAGCTGTAGAGCGTGAGGTACTTGATCCCCAGCCGGCCGCAATGCGTCACCACGTCGCGCACACCCTTGGCCGCGTGCCGGTGCCCCTCGATACGCGGCAAGCCGCGCTGTTGGGCCCAGCGCCCGTTTCCGTCCATGATGATCGCAATATGCCGCGGCAATGCCTCAGACGGCAGGCCCAGCACCTGCTGCGGATCGAGTGGTTCATGGCGCGTCATGGCTAGACCTCGTCCCCTACCAGGATGACCTGATCTCGTGACGGTCCCACTCCGATCATACGTACCGGCGACCCGATCCGTTCGCTGATCAGCCGCACATAATCCCGCGCCGCGGCCGGCAACTCATTGAAATGTCGACAGCCCGTCAGGTCCTCCGACCAACCGGGCAACGTCTCATACACCGGCTCCACGTCCTCGAGATGGTTCGGGTCCGACGGAAACTCATCCAGCCAACTGCCGCCTACCTTGTACGCTACCGCTACCCGGAGCTGCTCCAACCCCGTTAGCGTGTCGAGATGCTGCAGCGCCAGGCACGTCGGCCCCGTGAACATCGCCGCATAATGTGCCGCTACCGCGTCGAACCAGCCACACCGCCGCGGCCGCCCCGTGGTCGTGCCAAACTCATTACCTTGTTGACGGATGGTGTCGCCGATGGCGTCCTTCAACTCTGTCGGAAACGGCCCCGAACCGACCCGTGTACAGTACGCCTTCAGGACACCGACGGTTGACTGACACGCCGTTACGGGCACGCCGGCGCCGCTGGTCACCCCGCCCGCCGCACTCGAACTTGTCACATACGGATAGGTCCCATGGTCGATGTCGAGCAGACAGCCCTGTGCGCCCTCAAAAAGAATGCGCTTGCCTTCATTGCGCAGGCGATACAACAGGGCGGTCGTGTTGCAGATGTGCGGTCGCAACTGCTCGGCGAATTGCAGGTACTCATCCGCCAGCCGGTCCGCATCGAACGTCTCACGCACCTCGAACACACCCGCCAGGTACGCGTTCTTGTGCGCCACGACCGATGCCAGCCGCTCACGAAAACGCTGCGCCGGAAACAGATCACACAGCCGAATCGCCCAGTGTCGCGCATACTTGTCGGCATACGCCGGACCGATCCCGCGGCCGGTCGTTCCGAGCTTCTCACCCACCCGGGCTGCCTTCTCTGCGAGTGCATCCTCCCGCCGGTGATACGGGAACACCAGGTGTGCCCGATCACTGATCCGCAGGTTCTCCGCAACCTTCACGTCGCGCTCGTGCAGCGACGCGATCTCACCCAGCAGCACCGCCGGATCGATGACCGTGCCAGTTGTAATGATGCTCGTGATCTCCGGCCGCAGAATTCCACTGGGAAGTTGATGCAGAGCGAATTTCTGATCGCCGATCACGACGGTATGCCCCGCATTCGCCCCACCCGCGTACCGCACGACCGCGTCAAAGTCGGCCAGCAGCATGTCGACGACTTTTCCCTTGCCTTCGTCGCCCCATTGCAGGCCGAGCACGCACGTGTTACCGAGGTCGCGAAAGCTCATGTCTTCTCGTCTTGCGGAAGTCGAACGACAGGGCCAGCAACGACTATACACGCGTCGTCGCCACTGATTTTCCAAGCGGGCTTTGTAGCACGGACCGTGCCGCGAGGCAAATCAGCGCGACTGACGCCCGACACCAGCCTCCAGCACCCGCCGCACCCGCCGCACCAACTCATCCTGAAATGCCAGTGAATCGCCGCCGTGCAAGCCCTCATCCCGCGCCAACCACAGCAGGTTCGGGTCCGTTTGTCCGCCAAGTGGTCTCCCCATCCGCAGATGTACCACACGCGGCATCTGACCGTTCAGGTTCGGCGCTGCGTCATAGATGGCCGCGTGCCTCAGCCCGTCCGCTGCGTCGAATTGCCACGTAACGGTCTGCTGCTGCAATACCTTGCGGGCCCACGTGGTCTGCTCGCGCGCTTCCCGCGCCAGCCACTTCATCAGCAGCATCATCGGCTCCGGCGGTAGCCCGTCGTGGATATCCGCCGGGTCCATGCGCCCCGTCCGGAGCACAGTGTGCTGCGTGGCCTGCTCACCCCACGCCGGCAGCGTCACGCCCAGATGCGCCAGACCCGGGTCCGCAGATGCCCACCGCACCGCCTCCATGCCATACCGCTTGGCCAGGTCCGTGATATCACGCACCAGCGTCTGCGGATCCTCCCACCGCATCCAGTACTGCAAATGGTCATTGGCCGGCAGCCCCACCAGCATCCGCAACAGATGCGTCGCCAGTTGCGGTGCCACGAGCGGCCCAAAACGCCGCGCGACCAGCCACGGCACATCCGTCGCGATCAATTCCCCGCCCGGCACCGGCCGCATCGCCGCCAGCACATCCGCGTGCTTATGCTCCCACGGCGTTTCGCTCGAAAGTAGCGTCGCCATGCCTACCTCGTCCGCATACCGCCGCCACTTGGACGAATTCTTGATCCCCCGCAGGCAGAAGTGGCTTTCGCCATCGAGGTACGCGTACGGAATGACGTCCTGAAGCGCCAGCCCCCGCGTCGGTACGTCAGCGTACTCGACCCGCGCCGACATGATGCCGTGCAGGCTGCTGTGTGTGATCAACTCGACCGGAGCGGCGCCGGATTCCTTGAGCAGGCGCGTCAGAGTCTCCAGGTCGATAATCAGCCACGAAGATCGTGCCAGTTGTTCCACATCCGCTAGCGACAGCTTCAGCGACCGCACCCACGCCGGATCCAGAATCGCCGCTGCCCCACGCGCCATGGCCCGCAGCTTCGACATCGACCGTGGCGGATCCGCCAACTCGACCTTGATCCCGTCCAACTCCTCCTCGAGCCGCGCCAGCGACGTCGGCAGAATCACCCGCTCCAGCGTAAACGGAGGCTTGTACGCCTTCCACCGCGGTACATTCGCCAGTGGATGACACTTCGGATCCCGCTCCGAAACGTCATGCAGCACGATCTCCTCGATCGCACCCGTCAACCCAAAATCCGGGATGCACAGTTGTAAATGAGTTGCATCTTCCGGCGTTTCAGTCCAGCCGATCAGCTCGTCCTCACGCCCGGCATGCGCCAGGCTGTGTAGACGCAACGACCGCTGCCGCACGGGCTCCTCACCCGCAAAGAACGTCACCAGCAGTTCCGCCCTCTCCAGCAGCGCATCCTCCTTGAGCGCCGCCCGCGCGATATACCACTCTTCCTTCTTGCACCGCACCGGGCGCGAAATGAGCTTGCCCCGCCGATTCCAACTCCAGCCCCGCAGGCTGCGCTCTCCCGCACGCACCCCGCCGGCCGGTCCTTCCACTTTCCCACGTTTTACAGCCATCAGTTCTCCAGGCAGGCGCCGAATCGTATCCTCGCCGCTATTATCGTGGTCAGGTATAGATCGGCAACCGCCGCATGTCGACCCGGCCGCGACCCATCCCGGGAGGTGCTGCTTGAGTCACGACCCGTCCGACGCCCATCACGCGAACGAGACACCCGTCCCCGCCCGCCCGGTCTCCGTGCAACCCGCGTCACACGTCACATACGCCGTGCCCGTCCCGCGTGGCCGCCCGCCCTGGCACCCGCTGCGTCGCCTCACCCGTCACGATGCCGGCCTCGACCTCAGCCTCGTCCTCATGGTCGGCCTGGTCATCCCCTTCGGCGTACAGGCCGGCATGCTCTGGCTCACCCCCGCAGAGCAGTGGGAACTCACCGCCTCACACTGGCTGCTCGCCCTCGGCAAGTGGTTCGACGCCTTACTCCTCGTCGTCCTGGCAGCCTACTTCGTCTATCGCCACCGGATCAGCGCAGACGATCTCGGACTGCGCTCCACTTGCGTCGGCTGGCAGGTGCTGTGGTCCCTCGTCACGCTCTTCGCCGTTTATCTCGTGTTCTTCGTGATGCTGCTCGTTGTCGGTGTCCTGGTGAGCCTCTTTCCCGAGCTGCAACAGGACCTGATGGAGCGCGAGAAGTTCATGGAGATGCTGCCGCTGGAGAATTTTTGGCTCGGCGTACTGTTGCTCATCCCGGTGGCGATTCATGAAGAGATGCTGTTTCGAGGCTTGCTCATGCCGTACTTGCATCGGCTCGGCTGCCAGTGGTGGGGAGCCGTCGCGATCTCCACTTTCATCTTCGCCAGCCTGCACATCACCCAGGGTGTCCTCGGCGTCGTGCAGATCATGGGCGTCGGGGCCGTCCTCGGCGTCGCCTTCGTCCTCACCCGCAGCACGCTCGTCGTGATCATCGCGCACTTTCTGTTCAACCTCATCCAGCTACAACTCGCCCGCGTGATCGCACCCCACATGGACCAATGGATGCACGAATTGGAACAAGTCTCCGAAGCCGCCTTGTTCTAAACGCCGGCGCTCAACGCCCCCGCGCCGCTGCCCGTCGATTCACCCAATCCAGCACCCCGAACGGCGCATAACAGACCGCCAGCAGAAATGTCCCCACTACCACCAGCGAAAGTAGCGCCCACGGCCACCGCCCGAACAGGTCATACAGCGTCGGATTCGCCGGCGGCCCGCACAGGTACATGTAATTCGCGTCGATCCCCGCCGCGCGCAACCCCGCATTAATCACCAGCACCAGAACCGCCAGCGCCAGCGTCACGACCCAGCACCGCCACAACGCCCCCGGTTGCGGCCGCATCCGCAGCCCCACCGTCAACACCAGTACCCCGATCAAAATCGAATCATGCAGGACGAAATATCGCAGCCAGCTCGCGTCCGGGAAAACCCCCACCACGTCCGGCGTCACAATCGCCTGCGACGTACCCCCAATCCCCCAGAAATACGCCAGCTCATACAGAAACTGCCACCGCCAGCCCGGCTGCCGCCGAAACGCCGGCCACGTCTGTCGCCGCAACCCGAACCGCCATCGCCGATCCGCGTGCGAACGCCGGCCCGCTGCAATCAGCGTTCCCGCCACCAGAAAAACAGCGATGTCGCACAGATGCAGCGGCAGGTTTTCCGCCGCCGTCCATGTATCCGACCATATGAGCTGTGCCTGTGTTACCACAAACGCCCCCAGCATCAACGCCGCCATCCCCCAACAAACCCCTCTGCGTACCACTTGCCCGGCCGGCGTTCCCGCCGTCGCACGCAGCATCCCGCTCAGCACGAGCGATACCACGACCACCGCACCGATCGCCGACCAATGTGACAAGTCAAATGGCGTAAACTGCTCAGGAGTAGCAACCGGCCCGGTAGTCACCATCGTGCTGCGTATGGTGCCGACGCGCCCAATGTGGAGCAACCCCTTCAACCGCGTGAAATGGTCGTCCAATCGTCGTCCGGTTGCGGAACTAACTCTTCACTGTTTCGGCCGGGGCGGGCCAATCAACACGACACTCGTCGTTACCAGCGCAAGCCCCATCGCACAAACCGCGACCGCCAACCAGGTGTCAACAGGAAGCCCACCTCCCGGATTCGGCCCATCGGGAATCAGCCCATTCAGCCAGAACATGCCGATCAGTGATAGCAGCAGGCCGTAGTATCCCAGCCGGTTCGCCAGCTTCGGATCGCGTGCCATGCCCGTGCTCCGGTCAAGTGTATCCGGTGAAACGACCTTACTCCACGTCGCCCACTGAGTGAGCCTGAGAAGTGCCCCGTTTCCCTGCCGAAGTGTCCGCTTGCTACTCCCCACGCCGCCCTTGCAACGCCACTGAAACCGCCTGCCGCACCGCTGACAGCCGCACGACCCCGCGCTGCCCGATCGCCAACATCAGAATCTCACTCGCCTCATCCGGAATCCGACCCAGATGCTTCTGCAACCCGATCTCCTCTATTTCGATTTCTTCCGACGGCAATTCATCACCTTCAAAGCCCGCAAACAGCGTGATCGCGTTCACCCGAATCGGCCCCTGGGCGCCATCCTTACCCACCCGCCGGTCCCATTCCTCCAACGTCAGCCCACCACTGCCCACCGCATCCGTCAGCGCCAGAAACTCCGCCGCCAGCGACGGCCACACGATCGACGCACCCCCGAACAACGTGAAAAACCCGTATGACACAAAGTTCGGCTGCTCCGAGCGACCGAGGTCGATGATGATGCGCGCCGCTGGCGGACGCCGCAGCTCTGTCCCACCAAAGACCGTGATGAACGGCCCATGGTCCGATCCCAGTTCGCCTTCGTGTCCGCCAAACATGCACAAGTGGGCCATGACGCACCTCATCCGCACCGCCGCCGCCGACCTTGTTGCCGCCGGTCGATCAACAAGGGATTCGTCCCGACACGCCGGATATTCTCGCCCCGCGCACCGGCCTTGTTAAGCACGCCGGGTGGTGACGTTTACGGGCATTTTCCGGTATAATCTACCCGCTTCGGACAGCAGCAGGGAACCCGCCGGCGCGGTCGTGGTCCCACCGGCTGCCAGACCGCCACAGTGTGCCACGGCCGGCATGGGGCGGGCCGCTGGCGTTGTAGGAGCAAGGACGCAGGATGAGCGAGATCGAGACCCCCCAAAGTCAGAATATTCCGACCCCCATCTCCCGCGAGATGCAGGAGTCCTATCTGACCTACGCCATGAGCGTCATCATGGCCCGGGCCCTGCCCGACGTACGCGACGGCCTCAAACCCTCCCAACGCCGCATCCTCGTCGCCATGCACGACCTCAACCTGCGCCCCGCAGGCAAACACCGCAAATGCGCCAAAATCTCCGGCGACACCAGCGGCAACTATCATCCCCACGGCGACACCGTCATCTACCCCACCCTCGTCCGCATGGGCCAGGAGTGGAGCATGCGCCACATGCTCATCGACCCCCAGGGCAACTTTGGGTCCATCGACGGCGACCCGCCCGCGGCCATGCGGTACACCGAAGCCCGCCTCGCCGGCCCGGCCCAGGAGATGCTCGACGATCTCGACAAAGAGACCGTCGATTTCGAGGACAACTTCGACGCCACCCTCAAAGAGCCCGTCGTCCTGCCTGCCAAGTTCCCGAATCTGCTCGTCAACGGCGCCGAAGGCATCGCCGTCGGCATGGCCACGCGTCTCCTCCCGCACAACCTCAACGAAGTTTGCGACGCCGCCATCGCCATCATGGACAACCCCGAGCTCTCCACAGACGAGCTCTGCCAGATCGTCAAAGGACCCGATTTCCCCACCGGCGGCGTGATCTGTGGCACCAACGGCATCCGCGCAGCCTACGAAACCGGCCGCGGTGCCATGGTCGTCCGCGGCAAAATGCACCTGGAAGACACCAAGGGCGGCGGCGTCAACATCGTTGTCGACGAAATCCCCTACGGCGTCCTTCTGCCAACTATCAAGGACCGCCTGCTCGACAACATCCAGAACGGCACGATCAAGGGCATCGCCGACGTTCGCGACGAATCCGGCCGCGACAAGCTCGTCCGCCTCGTCATCGTCCTCAAGAAGGACGCGAATGCGCACGTCGTCATGAATCAGCTCTGGCGCTACACACCACTCCAGAGCAGCCTGCACGCGCTGCACATCGTCCTGGTGAATCGTGTCCCGAAGACCCTGAGCCTGCGCCAGCTCATTCAGCACTTCATCGACCACCGCGTCGACGTCATCCGCCGCCGGACGATGTACCTGCTCCGCAAAGCGCGGCAGCGGGCCCACGTGCTCGAGGGGCTGATTCTCGCCGTCGCTGACATCGACGACATCATCCAGCTCATCAAGGAATCGCCCGACGTCGACACCGCTCGCCAGCGCCTCATGGACAAACCGCTGCGCCTCAGCGAGGCGGCCACCGTGCGGCGCCTCCTGCCCGAAGTCTTCGTCGAGCGTGCGACCAGCAGTGACCAACACCTGACGAAGACGCAAGCCGACGCCATCCTCTCCATGCAGTTGCGTCGCCTCACCGGGCTGGAGATCGAGCAGCTCGCCAGGGAATACACCGACCTCGTCGACCAGATCGCCGACTACGAGTTGATCCTCAGCGACCAGCGCCGCGTCTTCGACATCATCGCCGAAGACCTGCGCGAGCTGAAAGATAAGTACGGCGAGCCGCGCCGCACCGAGATCGCTGCCCCCGTGGGTTCCATCGACATGGAGCAGCTCATCGCTCGCGAAGACGTTGTCGTCACGATCTCACACGAAGGCTACATCAAGCGCGTCCCGGTCAAGACCTACCGCGCTCAGGGCCGCGGCGGCCGCGGCGTCCGCGGCACCGAACAGAAGGACGGCGACTTCATCGAGCAGATGCGCGTCTGCTCCACACACGACTATCTGCTGTTCTTCACCAACCGTGGCCGCGTGTACTGGCTCAAGGTCTATGACATCCCCAGCATGTCCCGCACCAGCCGCGGCCGCTCACTGGCCAACATGCTCAGCATGCAGTCGAACGAACGCCACATGGCCGTCCTGCGCGTCAAACGCTTCGAAGAGAGCTTCGTCTTCTTTGCCACGGAGAAAGGCCTCGTCAAGAAGACACCGCTCGCCGCCTTCTCTAACCCCCGCCCCAGCGGCATCATCGCCATCACCCTCGAAGCCGACGACAGCCTCATCAAGGTCTCGCTCACCACCGGCGATAACGAAATCGTCCTCGGCACCCGCCTCGGCATGGCCTGCCGCTTCAAGGAAGCAGACGTCCGTGCCATGGGCCGCTCCGCCCGCGGCGTGCGCGGCATCAACCTCTGCCGCGACGACATGGTCGTCGACATGGTCGTCATGCAACCCGGCATGAGCGTGCTGACCATCTGCGAAAACGGCTACGGCAAACGCACCGCCGTCGACGAATACCGCCTCACGCGCCGCGGCGGCAAAGGCGTTATCAACATCAAGACCACCGAGCGCAACGGCCCCGTCGTCGCCCTCCGCGGCGTAACCGACGAGGACTCACTCATCCTTATCACACAGTACGGCATCCTCATGCGCATGACGGTCGATCAACTGCGCGAAATCGGCCGCGCGACCCAGGGCGTTCGGCTCATCCGCGTCGGCGAGGGCGACCGCGTCGTTGCCGTCGCACGCATCGTCGGCGAAAAGGAAGAACGCGAAGTCGATGAGGCCGCCAAGGCCGCCGGCGACGTGGAGGGGCCTGACACTCCCGAAGAAGAGGAAGCCCCCGAAGACGACGCGACGCCAGAGGACGATGGTTGAAACCACGTCAACACCTGTAGCGTCAGGCCTCCGAGCCTGACGCCCGGTGATCTCCGCATCATCCGAAAGTCACCGACAACCCACACGGCCCAGCAAGGGCCACCAACGCCGCTGCGCCGAGCCCGTTCCCCCATTCCCGCCTTCCCACGTACCGACATCTGCCCGTTCACACAATACCCACGTCGCCTCCGGCCCCAACTCGAACTCGCGGCACACGCGATAAATCGTCCCGTGAACTTCAAACGCCTCCCGCGTCCCCCCCGCATCGGCGATAATCACATCGATGACGGGCGCATCCTCCAGCAGATAATCAGGCTGCACACGCCGCCAATCGTCGGCCAGGTCGGGAGCCCGGGGATTCTCAAAGAACTCCCCGCGCGCACGGATCTTCCGCGCCACGCCACGTTCGGGCAGTCCAAACTTGTAATCAAAAACATGCCGTCCCGTACCGTAACCCACCAGCCCGATTCGTCGCGTCGCAACGACCGCGTCATCAGGTAGTGCATCCCGCATCCACGCCACCGGCTGCTGCAATGGCATCGCCGACATCACATAGCCGGGGTATGTACGTACGAACGAGTCGCGCCGTATTTCACCCATCTGCAATGCCCCGACACCAACGATCAGCAAAGCCGCCACTGCAACCCCCGCCGGCCCCGCGGGCTTCCAGTTTGCCCCCACCACCAGCTGACACAGCCCAACAATGCCCAGCCACAACGGAATCATTGCCAGCGGCACGTAAGGCGCGAAGTAGCGCCCCATGCCCGTCCAGTCCGCCCCCGAATAAGCCGCAAAGCCCAGTCCCACCAGCACCGTCGCCGACACATGCGCCGCTGCGGCTCGACTTTCTCGCCGCATCCACGCCAATCCCGCCAGCAGCAGGGGCAGCACCAGCACGGTTGCGAACGGCCAGGCGATATTCGTATTGTTGCCAGCCAGGAAGCGCAACCCGCCATTGATCGCGCCAGTTATCGATCCCGGCTTGGCGTAAAACGTATTCGGCAGCACATCTCCGAAATACAGCCAGCGCCCCAGCGTGATCGCCGCCACGCTCCCGCCAAACACCGCCACGCCGGCCACATTCCGCCGCCAACGCTGCCAACGCGCGCCACACTGCAACAACAGCGCCAACGGATACACCGCCACCGCCTCGGGATGAACGGTGAACAAGACCGCGCCCACGCCAGCCGTCACCAGTGGTCGCTGCCCGTCAACACCGAGCGTTACCAGTACTGCGAGTCCCGCCGCCAGTAAGCCCGTCTCCATTCCCGCCAGCGAGAAATAGACGAAGTCAGGCTGCGCCACAATCAGCAGCGGCAGGGGGGCCAGAGCCCACGCCGGCACGCCGTGGCCGACACATCGTCGCGCGATACGCACCGACAGCACCACGGCGACAAGCAGGCCCGTCGCCCCCATCAGCTTGCCGGCCACCGTCACCGGCAGGAAGGTCGCCAGCGGCACCAGCGTCAGCAGCCACCCGATATTCGTTACCGCCTCCACACGCTGCCCCGGGTTGAAAAAGAACCCCGCACCCGCGAGGAAGTTCTCAACACACCGAAAGCCGATATAGGCGTCATCCACATAGTACGGCCAGAATCCCACAACCTGCGCCAGGACGTACGCAATGGATAGCGCAAGGACGATCCCCACCAGCAAAGATTGACTCGACGTCGCCACCGATTGCGGCACAAACCTCGACTCTGGTTCGCCCGCCACATCAGCGGCGACCGTCCGCGGCGCATCAGCAACATGAGCTGGCTTCTCGGCAACAGGCATCGTCACGCGTCCGTCTGGAAAGATCGTTATCGGTCCACACCGCGCAGCCGCGGTTACTCCCCGGATAGATCGGACTAACGGCCTGCTGACGTCAGAATCTGGGAATGAAGTGCAGAGGGCGCGCGTCAGCGAGAATCAGTCGTACCCGAGCTCCGTTAGCCGATCCTCGTCAAGTCCGAAATGATGCCCGATCTCATGCAGCACGGTGACCCGAATCTCGTCCACCAGTTCATCCCACGAGTCACACGCCGCACACAGGTTGTCATGAAAAATGTAAATACGGTCCGGCATGGGGAGCGGCGCCATTTCCGGACCCTTCTCCTCGAGCGGTACTCCCACATATAGCCCTAGCAAACCCTCCGGCGCCTCGTGCGCCTCCAATAACTCGCGGTCCGGCCGGGAGCGCACCTCGATCATCACGTTCTCCAGATATGGCCGAAACTCCGCCGGAATCTCCGCCAAAGCCTGCTCCACCGCCCGGTCGAATTCGGCTTCCGAGGGTTGTATCATTTCCGCCACGCACCTCCGCACGCGAGTTGTGTCCACCAGAGCGTGCCCGAGTATAGGTGCTCAGCCGTTCGGCGGCACGGCCAGGTCTTGGAGATCAGAATGACGGAACAAACCACCCGGTTGGCGACAATCTGGCGCACTCTGGCAGATCTTCGCGGAACACTACTGCTGTTGACTCTCCTCACAGTCGGCTGCGGCCCAACATCTTTCCTCATCACGCCCGTCCCCGCCCGCCAGGGGCTCGATGAGAGAATCGTCATCAGCGAGAGCCCGTGGACGCTCAACCGTGTTGCCCTCATTGATGTGGATGGCGTGCTGATCAACGCACGCCCATCGTCCCTGATCGGCCCTGCCGGTGATAATCCGGTCTCGGTATTCACCGAGAAGCTTAAACGCGCTGCCGAGGATGACCGCGTCAAGGCCATTGTCCTGCGCATCAACTCTCCCGGCGGCACCGTCACCGCCACCGACCTGATGTACAACGAGCTGCAACGCGTCCGCCAGCAGACCGGCAAGCCGGTCGTCGCGTGCATGCTCGATGTGGCAGCCTCTGGCGGCTACTACCTCGCCTGCGCAGCCGACCGCATCTACGCCTACCCGACCACCGTCACCGGCAGCATCGGCGTCATTATGATTCTGCCTGAGCTTTCCGGAACCATGCGAAAGATCGGCGTCGACGTGAACGTCATCAAGAGCGGCGAGTTGAAAGACATGGGCTCCCTTTTCCGCGAGATGGACCCCACGGAGCGAGCCGTATTCCAGAAGCTCGTCGACGGCATGTACGAACGCTTCGTCGGCGTGGTGGAAAAGGGCCGGGGGAATATCGGACCCGACGGGGTCCGCCAACTCGCCGATGGCCGGGTCTACCTCGGTCCCGAAGCAGCCGAACTCGGCCTCGTCGACGAGGTCGGCACGCTACGCGAAGCCATCGCCGGGGCGAAGCAGCTCGCAGGCCTGGAATCAAAGCCGGTGAAAGTCGTCCGCTACGTGCAACCAATCGCCTACCGACCTAACATCTACTCGCGGACCGCGTCGCCGCCGGAGCAGGTCAACGTTATCCACGTCGAGTTGCCGGAATGGCTGACCGGCCCCGCGCCGCAACTGTTGTACGTCTGGGCCCCCGGCTGGTAGACACGCTGATGATTGTGCTGATCGACAACTACGACTCATTTACGTACAACGTCGTCCAGCGGCTTGGTGAGCTCGACCCCACGCTCGATATCCGCGTCTACCGCAACGATCAGATCACTGTTGACGCGATTGCGGACCTGAAACCCGACCACATCATCATCTCGCCCGGCCCCGGGACCCCGCCCGATGGCCGCGTCAGCAATGATGTGATCCGGCACTTCTCCGGCAAGATCCCGCTGCTGGGTGTCTGCCTGGGGCATCAGTGCATCGGGTGGGTCAATGGTGCCGAGGTCATCCGCGCCCCGCGTCTCATGCACGGCAAGACCAGCATGATCCGTCATAACGGCGCCGGCATCTTCACCGGCGTCCCCAATCCATTCGAAGCGACACGCTACCACTCCCTGATCATCCGCAGCGGAACCCTCTCCGACGAGTTCGAGGTCTGCGCCACGACCGCCGACGACGCCGACGAGATCATGGCCATCCGCCATAAGGAGTGGCCGCTTTTCGGCGTCCAGTTCCACCCCGAGAGCTTCCTGACCGGCGAGGGTAACAAGTTGCTTGCCAATTTCCTGGCGATCGGGTAGGCATACGCCCATGAGAAGTAACTTGATTGGCTGCATCGGCTTGTTCGTGCTGACGGTCCTAGTGGGCTGCGCCAGCGACAAGAACGTCGCCGTCACCGCGTCTCCACACGAGGAGGAGTTACTGACGCTCCCCCAAACCCATCGCGTGGTCCCCGCCGTTGTCGCCGTCGAAGGCCGCTCCGGCCACCCCCAGCTGAATCTCACCCCCGACTACAAGGTGCCCGAGCTGACGGAGGAAGAGCGCGAAGCGCTCGGCATCGCGCCCGAAATGGAGTTCTTGAAACACGACATCGGCTACACGCCACCGGATTCGACAGTTGGTACTTGGATTGGCGGTGTAGCTACTGCGATCGATGGCAAGTCGATGTCGACCGGCCAGATCCCGGATACAAGGCGTACCGGCGTGCTTACCACCAGCCGAGGCGGAGCCTCGATCCACACCATCTCCTATCGGCGGTTCGTGGCCAGCGTCTTCGCAGCCCGTCCGCCGAGCGCGCTCGTCGGTCCGGCCGACACAATGACCGTACGCAATGACGGTCAAGAACGAGAAGTCGCGCAACAGCGTCCCTACATGGGCGACTAGCGCCCTTCGCCAAAACGTGTAGCCTCCGCCCTCCGCGCCGGCCAGCCTCTCAACTCCGCAGCATCCAGCAATTCACCGCACGATCTCATCGCTTCGAACGACTCGCACTCCCGAGTCGCGTAACGCGTTCAAAGTCAGCGCGCCGTCTTCCGGATGCATATTCACCGCCCGCGTCGCATCTTCCGCAACGTGAGTTTCGAAGCCCAACTCCACAGCATCCAGCGCCGTCGCCCGCACGCACACATCCAGCGCTAACCCGACGATATAGACCTCGTCCACACCTCGGCTTCGCAAGTAATCCGCGAGACCCGTCGCCTTTCGTCGCCCGTTAGCAAAGAAGCCGCTGTAGCTATCGACACCCGGATCCTCACCTTTGCTGAATACGCGCTCAATCCGGTCGGTGTTCAGTTCATTGGGGAACTGTGCCCCCGGCGTGTCCTGCACGCCATGCACCGGCCACAGCATCTGTGACAGACCGTTAAGCTCGATCGTCTCCCCCTCCTGGTGGCCCGCATGCACGATCGCGAAGCTCCCGTGATTCGCCGGATGCCAGTCCCGCGTCGCCACGACCAGTTCAAACTGCTCCGCCAGCCGGTTTACAACCGGAATGATCTCATCGCCCCCGGCTACCTCCAGCGGCCCGCCGGGCAGAAAGTCGTTCTGCAAATCCACGATGATCAGTGCTTTCATGGCCTTTCCGATTCTTCGCTAATGCGCGTTCCACGCTCCCAGCGGCGTACAGCTCAAGTCTGCCCGCGCGCTACCATAATGAGCCGCGTCCGCAAGTCGTGCAGCCCACGCTCAAGCCCCGCCGGGTATTGATGCGGATTCACCAGCCGCTTGATGCCCGGATGAAACCTGTCCAGTTGCGCCTTTGCCCGCGCGCGGCTCTCTTCAATCGTCGGCACCCCATACACAATCTCGCCGCCACGCATCACCGGCACCAGCAAATTCTCATGCTGCGCCTCACATGAAATCCGCTTCCGTCGCGTCGTATCCGCCAGGTCCACAATCGTGCATTCGCCGTTCTTCCCACACCCCAGTGGCTCGTCATAAATCATATCCCCGACGAACTCTCCGCCCTGCTCAAACCGGCGCACCTGCAACACTCCCGGCGTCGAGATCTTGACATTCTGCTCCGACAGCTTGACTTTGTACTGCCAGTCCTCGCCTGGCTCGCGCACCGCCGCCAGCTTGTACACCCCACCCAGGGCCGGCTCGTCATACGCCGTCACCAGCTTCGTTCCCACGCCCCAGATGTCAATCCGCGCACCCTGCTGCCGCAGACTGTCGATCAGATACTCGTCCAGATCGCCGCTCGCCACGATCTTCGCATCTTCAAACCCGGCTGCGTCCAAGATCTTCCGCGACTCGATGCTCAGATACGCCAGATCACCCGAATCCAGCCGAACGCCCACCATCTCATGGCCGCGCTCGCGCAGCTTGTGACCAACCTCCACCGCCCGCCGGACGCCCGCCAACGTGTCATACGTATCAACCAGGAAGATGCAGTTGTTCGGCAGGGCATCCGCATAAGCCTCGAACGCCTCCTCTTCCGTATCAAATGACATCACCCAACTGTGCGCGTGGGTCCCCTTGGCAGGGATGCGGAATAAATGCCCACCCAGCACGTTCGACGTCGCCGCGCACCCACCGATATAGGCTGCCCGAGCCACCGCCAGCGCCCCGTCTATCCCTTGTGACCGTCGCAGCCCAAACTCCATCACTGGTCCATCCCCCGCCGCTTGACAAACCCGCGCTGCCTTGGTCGCGATCAGCGTCTGAAAGTTGATCATGTTCAGCAACGCCGACTCGAGCATCTGCGCCTGAATCAAAGGCCCCCGTACCCGCACCAGCGGCTCCTGCGGAAACACGACGGTACCCTCCGGCATCGCGTCCACATCACATTCCAGTCGCAACGCGCGCAGATATTCCAGAAACGCCTCCTCGAACACGGGCTCACCATCGTTGCCCCGCACCTCCCCCAGTGCCACCAGATCGCCGTCCGCAAACCGGAAATGACGCAAGTAATCCACGACATACCCCAGCCCACCTGCCACTGTGTAGCCCCCATCAAACGGCGGTTTGCGGAAGAACAGGTTGAACACCGCCTCCCGCTCCCGCACGCCCGCCTTCCAATACCCATACGCCATCGTCAACTCGTACAGGTCGGTCAGCAGGGCCAACGGCACGCTGTAAATCGAACTGGGTACGCTCATAGCATTCCTCCGGCGTCGCTACATAGTGTAGGACAATGCCGCGCGACCTTCACGCTTGGCGGCCTCCTCACCGCCGCCACACGTGGCGAGCCGCTCGGGTCCTGACTACACTTCCAAGACAGCGCCGCCGTGCCGGCATTATCAGAGAAGGGAGCGACATGCCAGCGACACGCACCGAACGCGATTCGATGGGCGAACTCGAAGTCCCCGCCGAGGCCCTCTACGGCGCGTCCACCCAGCGCGCCGTCCTTAATTTCCCCGTCAGCGGCTATCGGCTTGGCCGCCGCCTCATCCGGGCGCTCGGCCTCGTCAAATATGCCGCCGCCGAAGCCAACAAACGGCTTGAGAAACTCGACCCCAAGATGGGCAGCGCTATCCAGCAGGCTGCCCGCGAGGTCATCGATGGTAAGCTCGACGCGCACTTCGTCGTCGACGTCTTCCAGACCGGTTCCGGTACCTCGTCCAACATGAATGCCAACGAGGTCATCGCCAATCGTGCCACCCAGATCCTCGGCGGCGAAAGCGGCTCCCGCCTGGTACACCCCAACGACCACGTCAACATGGGGCAGTCGTCCAACGACGTGATCCCCACGGCTATCCACGTCGCCGTCGTCGAAGCCCTGCACGGCGACCTGATGCCCGCCCTCCACAAGTTGCGCGAGGCCCTGAAGACGAAGGCCGCGGCCTTCGACGAAATCGTCAAGATCGGCCGCACGCATCTGATGGATGCGACCCCCATCCGCCTCGGCCAGGAATTCAGCGGCTATGCCAGCCAGGTCGCCCACGCCGACCGCCGCATCATGCAGAAGATCATCATCCTCCGCGAATTGCCCATTGGCGGCACAGCGGTCGGCACCGGCATCAACACCCACCCTGAATTCGCCCGACTCGTTTGCGAGATCATCAACCATGAGACCCGCGAGTCCTTCCACGAAGCCCCCAACCATTTCGAAGCCCAGGCCGCCAAGGACACCCTCGTCGGCACGGCCGGCATCCTCAAGGTCATCTCCATCAGTCTCACCAAGGTTGCCAATGACATCCGACTCATGGGCAGTGGTCCGCGCTGCGGTATCGGCGAACTGCTCCTGCCGGCTGTCCAACCCGGCAGTTCGATCATGCCCGGCAAGGTCAACCCCGTAATTCCAGAGGCCGTGCTCCAGGTTTGTGCCCAGGTTGTCGGCACCGAAGCCGCCGTCTCACACGCCGGCGCGACCCTCGGCAATTTCGACCTCCACGTCGGTATGCCCGTCATGGCCCACAATCTGCTGGAGTCGATCCGCATACTCGGCAACGTCTGCCACGTATTCGTCGACAAGTGCATCGCCGGGCTGGAAGCGAATCAGGCTCGTTGCGAGGAACTTGTCGAGCAGTCGCTCGCCATGTGCACCAGTCTGGCACCTCTCATCGGCTACGATCGTGCCGCGGCCATCGCCAAGGAGGCCTACCAGTCCGGGCGCACGGTGCGCGAGGTCGCGCTGGAGCAGCAGGTGCTTGATGAGCAGCAGCTCAATGAGGCGCTCGACGCCCGACGCATGACTGCGCCACAGGTCTGACCCGACGCTTTCAACCGAATTCTTCCCGCCAAATGCGCATAGGGGACCTATGCAGGGCGGTTTCGATCGGTAGAATGCGCGCCGACGTCGAAAAACACCGGTGCGACGGATCGCGCACCGCAGCATTTACTCCTGTCCGCCAATACATGCGGACTCAGCAGATACGGAGATCGCTGGATGGCTAAGCAGACCAGAACCACCAAGAAGACCACGAAGAAGGTCGCCAAGCGTAGTTCTCCCGCCACCCGCAAGGCGGCCACCCAGGCCCGTGCCACCGTGACGCCCACCGAGGAGCAGATTCGCCAGCGCGCGTATGAGATCTACTTGCGCCGCAACGGCGCCGCCGGTGATCCGCACAGCGACTGGGTCCAGGCCGAGCGCGAGTTGACCGAAGAAACCTCGGGCCACTAACGGCCGGGGCGGCGTGGAGTAGCCCCCCGCAGTGCTTGTGTCACCCGCTATTGCGCTGGGAACAGCGTCAGCGGTCGTACGCGCGTGATCGCATTCTCCGAGGCTACGTACAGCGTGCCCGCGGTCGTGAAGCCAACCGCGTTGATGGGCGTGTTGAAACGGTTGGCGAACACGCGCGACCCACTGCTGCCGTACCGGTCGGCGCGGGGTGACAGACTTACGACCTCACCCCGCTCCACCAGCCCAAAGAAGAACCGGAGCAGCTCGCCCGTGCCGTACTTCGTTTCAGGGTTGAATGCTGCACCGGCAACGGCCCCGTCGGACGCCGCCCGCACGGCAATCGGATCCACATACGTCGGATGATCGGCCACGAAGTCGTCTTCCGCCGCTGTGTCGGCTGTCCCCGTGACCGTCGGCCAGCCGTAGTTCCCGCCGGAGAAGATCACGTTCAACTCGTGCACGCCGTCGCGCGTGCGTTCGGTCATCCACGCGTCGCCGGTGACGGGGTCGACATCGAGCCCGCGCGGTGCCCGAAAGCCGGTTGCGAAGACGGGGGAGTTCGGATCCGGATTATCGCCGGGGACCGACCCGTCATCGCGATAGCGCAGCACCTTGCCGACCAGAATCTCCGCGCCTTGCACGTTGCCATCGTCCCCCAGATCACCCATCGCTACCAGCAATGTTCCGTCAGGCAGGAAAGTGAGCTGCCCACCGATGCGCGTCGTCCCCGACCCCGCCGGCAGCGATGCCACGAAGACCTCTCCGCCGGTGGCCAGCGAACCGACCCCATCAATGTCGACCGGTGCCTCAAAGTAGACGACGCGGTGATCCACGATCGCGTCCGGATTCGCCGTGGAGATATCCGTATCTGACCGCGAATAAAACGCATAGACACGGCCGTTCAGGTTGAATTGGGGATGAACCGCCAGGCCGAGCAGGCCGCGTTCACCCGCGTAATTGACGGGCACGCTCGCGAAAGGCGTCTCCAGCAGCACGCCATCCTCGATCAGGCGAATGTGCCCGGTCTTGCGTTCGGCATAGAAGATTTTTCCGTCGGCCGCGAAGGCGAAGGCTGACGGAGCCTGTGCGTCGCTGACGACCACCTCGCCTCGCAGCCCGTCGCCGACGTTGATGACCGTTTCAGCGTCTCCCGGAAAGAGCAAACAGCCTGCCGGCAGCAGAAAAACTCCCGCCAGCAAGGCACACCCGATCCACATGCGATAGCGTGACATGGCCACTCCCTAAACGCCTGAACAGGGTCCGCCTCCTTGCGGACCAATGCGCAATTCGCGACCGCAACGCACGTCCACGGCCGCCGGCATAATACGGAACGTAGTGCGTATCGTACAGAGCAGCAGGGGCCTCCGCCCGGGCATGAGTCTACGATGATGCCTCCGGCAGCGTCCGCCGCGCTTCCGCTCGCAACGACTCCAGCCGTGCCGGCTGCGCTCGTTCGAGCTGCTCGTACACGAAGAATGAGCGCGCCCGCGCAGGTTGCCGCAATAGAAGCCGTCGCGTCTGAGGGTCGACGTCCGCCACGACCTCCTGCAACAGCCCATGCAGCCGGCGCAAATAGTCTCGTCGGCTCTCTGGCAAACGGTCGAACCAGCGGGCCCGCTGCAGTACCTCCTGCATGTCCGGACGTCGAATCAGCAGATCATGGCGTTCCAGAAGTCGCTGCCGTACGGCCGACGATGACGCGCGCCACCTGTCCCAACCCGTCACCGGCTGCGACGTGGTCGGCGGCTCAGGCTCGGCCTGCGTCCAATAGGCTGCCAGATTCGCCGCTGAGAGCAGCAGAATGCCCGCCACCACGATCAGCATCGCAAACCGATCCACTACTCCACCTCCCGGTTCGGCGGATCGGCGATCAGCCCGTCGAGCGTTTCCACGGCCCCGAACTCGTCAATCAGCCATGGATCGCGTTCGAGCGTCACGAGCGCATCCATGTTGGATACCACGCGACGCTCCAGCCCAGCCGGTATCCCCTTGACCACGCGATCCACCGACTCGCCCGCAGTGGCACGCCCCAGTTGCCAGATCAGCAGCACGGCCAGCGCCACGTTGATTGCCAAGCCCGCGCCCAGTAGCACGGTTCGCCATAGCTGCTCGCCACGCGTCGCCAGCGGCAATTCTGCCGGTTGCTCTGCCGGTGGCAGATCGTAAGTCGCTTCCACGTTGCGTTGATCCGGCTCCCGCCCCAGGACCAGCACCGACTGAAACGCACGCTCAGACTCGACAAGGGCGCGGCACCGTTCGCACTCCCGCAGATGACCCTCCCACTTCCGCTGGTCCTCAGCCGTAAGTCTTCCTTGCAGAAGGAGATGCGCCCTTTCGACGTCCAGGTGGTCCATGTCACTGCCCGGAAAAGACCGACCCGCTTCCGTGCTGACCGTCGCCCTCCAATGGCCTGATCCTTGCCAGAAGATGACGTCTGAAGCGCGGAATGTAAAGTTATCGGATCTAAAACGTGGGGATACCGGCGACGAAGTCGCTCCAAAACTCACGGGCGACCAACCGTCGGTCGGTCGTGGATCGCCTCGCAGGTACAGCGGCTACAACAAACCCTGCAAGTTCCGCCGCATCGTCGTCCGGGCGCGTCCAAGCAGGCTGCGCACCGCCTCCACGGTCGTCTCCAGCACCGCCGCAATCTGCTCATAAGAGCACTGCTCATATTCAAACAGCGTCAGTGCAATCCGCTGATTCACCGGCAGACTTTGCAAAGCCTCGTTGACCCGGCTGCGGACCTCGTCGAGACTCATCTGCTGATCAGGCGCCTCGCTACGCCGATCGACCACTTCGAGCGGCGCATCTTCCGGCTGAGCGGCCTGCCGTTTCACATCCGCCCGCTTCATGTAATTCAGCGAAAGGTTGGTTGCGATGCGATACAGCCAGGTGGTCACCTTGGCGGTGGGGCGGTATTGGTCAGCGTGTGTGATGGCTTGCAGAAACACATCCTGCGTCAGGTCCTCGACCGCCCGCGAACGCCCCATAATGCGCGTGATATAGCCCGCGATCCGTTGTCGATTCCGACGATACAGCATATTCGCCGCTTCGCGATTGCCTTCCCGGACCTGGAGCATGAGTTGCGTGTCCAGATCCGCGAGCGCGCCACGAGACGTCGGCGGCGCAATGGGACGTAACGCCTCCCGCTGCGCATGCGCTGCTGTGGTCTCAATATGTGTTTGCTTGCTGCGCGGCATCAAAAGCCCGCCCTTTCGCGCAAAGGTTCCCAGCTACTTCCTATTGTACGCCACCCCGAGGGGCCGGACAATCAAATTTGAAACATCAGTTCGGCGGAGGTGGTGCACGCGATTTTCCGTCAATTCACCGAGAAACAGCCTCCCCAAATGAGTAATATGAGATGCTGCGTCACAGGGCGGGAGCATATTTATCGGACCGGCTCCCCGCTTGTCAACCACGCTCACGAAAAACAGGAAGCCAGGAAGGAAGCGCTCCATGTTCACTCATGTGTCCCGCTACCGCGCAATCGGCGCGGCCACTATCGTCGCCGCGTTTGCCGCCGCCTGCTCACCCGTAGCCTTCGCCGGCGGATCCCCGGAGAATCTGCTCCTCATCGTTGACCCCGCCGACCCGGATTCGCTCCACGTGGCAAATTATTACGTCAACGCCCGCCAAATCCCCGCCAATAACGTCCTGTACATGTACCCCGGCGCCAGCGACTATCCGACCTTCGCCGAGAACAATCTCGACGCGTTCTTCGGCTACCTCACCAACGCTGGTACCGCCGACCATGTCGATTATGTCGTCCTCATGCCCGGCGCGCCCTTCTACGTCTACGCCCCGGATCTCGTTAGCGACCAATGCTACCCCGTCAGCCGCTTTGCAACACCATCCTGCTACACGCTCGCCTTCCAGGCCGAGGACATCCTCACCGGTACGCTCTCGTCCAACAAGGTCAATCGTTTCTTCCCGGTTACCTTCGATCACCACGGCTTCGACAGCGAAATCGCTTGGTATCGCGGCAATCCCAGCGACAGCAGTGTCGCCGAGCAGTACTTCATCGGCGCCACGCTCGGCTACGCCGGCAACAACGGCAACACCATCGCCGAAACCCTCGACATGATCGACCGCAGCGTCGCCGCCGATGGCAGCCGCCCCGATGGCACCTTCTATTTCATGGACAATACCGCTGACCCACTTCGCAACGTCCGCGCCGACTTCTATCCCGGCGTTGTCAGCGCAATCACCGACATCGGTGGCCAGGCCGAAATCCTCAGCGGCGCGCTTCCCACCGGCGAGGACGATTGCCTCGGCGTCGTTACCGGCGACGATCACCTGAACATTCCCGGCGACTCCTTCACCCTGATCCCGGGCGCATTCGCCGATCACCTCACCAGCTACGCCGCCCGGTTCGATACCGATTCACAAACCAAGGTCAGCGCCTGGATTCAACAAGGTGCCAGCGGTTCCTGGGGAGCCGTCGAAGAGCCCTGCAACTACACGGGCAAGTTCCCGAACCCCCGCTTGCATCGCTTCTACCTCGAAGGCGCCTCACTCGGCGAAGCAGCTTTCCGTTCAGCACTCTACTATCCATTTCAAATGCTGCTCTACGGCGATCCCATGACCCGACCATTTGCGCATCTGCCGACGGTCACCGTACCCGACGCGCCCACCGCACCTGTCAGCGGTACGATCACCCTTACGCCGAATGCGACCACCACCCATCCGACCGCCGACATCGCCCAACTGGATCTGCTGGTCGACGGCCTGCTGTTCGCCTCCATCCTGCCCGGCGAGGCATTCACTGTCGACACGACGCTCCTCAGCGACGGCTGGCACGACCTGCGCGTCCTCGCGTTCGACGACACCGACGTGAAGTCCGCTGGCCGCTGGCTCGGTGAGCTCGTCGTCGACAACACCGGCCGCAGCACAACGCTCGATCCGCTGCCCCTCGCCGGCGATCTTGCCACCGCCTTCGTTTGCGACATCGGCACCTCCACTGAGGCCCCCATTGAAACACGCCTGATTCACAACGGACGCGTCGTTGCGGCCTCGACGAGCGGGTCCCCCACGTTGACCGTCTACGGCCGCACCCTCGGCGCCGGCCCCGCTTCGCTCCAGGCCGAGGCGCTCTACCTGGATGGCAGCCGCGTCCGCAGCGCGCCCGTCCAACTCGAGCTCTCCACCGATGACGGCACCCCCAGCGGCCTTCCCCCCATGGCCTTCGACTACACCAAATTCGTGCTGCCGGAACATCCGATCGTGGTCGAACTTCCCGCCACCTACGACGGCATCGACCAGTTGACCTTCACGCTCCTGACCGAGCCCGCCCAAGCTACAGTCGCCCCCGACCAGAGCGGCGCCTACCGCCTGATCCGACCAGTCCCCGATGCCAGCGGTACGGATACCTTCACGTTCGAGGTGGGCAGTGCGGCCGGTACATCCAACGTCGCTGAAGTCACGCTGGTCTACGGCGACAGCTTGTGGATCACCGGCGATACCGACTGCAACGGCACCGTTGATTTCGATGATATCCAGCCCTTTGTGAAGGCGCTCAGCGGACAGGCGGAATACGAATCCGCCTACCCCGATTGCCGCTGGCTCAATGCCGATGCCGACCTCGACGGCGATGTCGACTTCGACGACATCGCCCCCTTCGTCAGCCTGATCGGTGGTTAGGCAGACGCGTTGGCGGACACTGAGCCGATGGGCGCGCTACTTGCCCTCGGCCGCCGCAGCTTCCGGATCCTCCGCATCGTCAGGATCGCCGCCGGCGAAGCTTTGACTGGTCGCCGGCCGCGCCGACATGCATAGCCGAATGAGTTCCGTCAGTTTGGCGCGCAGCACCGTCGCCTCGTCCTTCCGCTTGCAGGCATGCTCCAGGGCGCCGGCGGCGTCCGTGATGGCTCCGAAGCCCACGCCCGCGGCCTCACCTTTCACCGCCCGGGATTCGCGCTCGAGTCCTTCCACATCCTGCGTCCCGTACGCCGATTCGAGACGACTGATCGCTTCACCCAAACTCGCCACGAAGCCGTCAATCAGCTCGGTCATCCCCGGATCATCCAGCAACGCGCTGACCAGCGGCTCCGATTTGTTCCGCATCACGACCGTCGCCAGCGACTCGCGCGTCAGCGGCTTGGGCAGAAAGTCATCACAACCTGCCGAGATACAGCGATCCCGATCGTTGTCTTCCGTCATGGCGGACACGGCCACGATCGGACGCACGTAACCCTTCTCCCGCAGCATCTTCACCGCTGACAGGCCATCCAGTTCCGGCATTTCCAGATCCATCAGGATCAGGTCATACGTATCCGCCAGGGCCTGTTCGACCGCCTGTAGTCCGTTTGACACGCAAGTCAGATCGACGTTCATCGTGTCCAGTAAACGCGCATACAGCTTCTGCGAGACCTGACTGTCATCCGCCGCGAGAATGCGCGACTTGGTCGCCGTCGTCGCAAAAGACACTGGGTCGATCGGGCGGTCAAACGTCACGAAAATCTCATGCACACCCGCCGAACCGGGCAAGTAGCGACACCCCGAGACCTTCCCGGCCACCGTCTGCCAATTATTGCGAATCGTCACCAGGTGCACCCGACAGGGACAATCCGAATGCACCAGGCTGCCGGCCAGAAAGTAGATCGCCCTCGGTCCCAACTTGCGCGTCGGGACAATCTGTGACTCAACCTCGTCGCGCGCCCGAATCAGGTCAACCCGCAATGCGGGGACGCGATACTTGAAGAACCCATCCGGTCCCTGTGGCGACGAGCTGACACCACCGGCGTCCTGGCTATCCAGTTCGTCCAGCAGCTTCCTCAACGCGGCTTCATCGAGCTTGAGCTTGCGCATGCAGCACCACCAACTACCTACCCCCCCCAAGGCAAACTTCGCGCGACGCTGCCCCAGTCTCGTCGCCAGCAGCACGTCGGCGCACTACGCGGTGCGCCCCGAACCGTGAGCGCAGTTCTACTACACTCACACCCTGATATCGGGTCGCACGCCGGGAATGTTCATTCCCTGCAACGATCAATCGCGCAGGTCCGAGAATACCGTTGCGCCACGCTGCCTGTCCGGCTTGCCCGCCTGCGAATCGACATACGGGGCAGCCCTTACAACGGTCCCAGCGCGAATCGGCCGACAACTAACTGGGCACATTTGCGCACCGACCGTGCCGTGCGCTTATCGGACACACCGGCGGACTACTTCGCATGTATCTCGCCGGCGCTCGCTGAGTCATTTAGAGGTGCCAGCCGTTGTCGCAGTCGACCGCGCGTCAAAACCGCATCCTGTGCGTGTTCGAGATGCTCGCGTTTTGCAGTGACTCGCTCGCGCGCCTCTCGCATGGGGCCTGTGACGCGGTCTGCGAGAACTGCGTGACGCTGATCGCGTCCGTGCTTCAGTACGGGAAGGTCATTGCGCTGGTGCGCCGCGACGATGGTCGTCTCGCGTGCGAAGGCGCCGTCGGGCTCGCCCCCGAGATTCGCCAGCAGTGGACCAGCGGCCATCCACTGGTACAGCACCTGTGGGACACGACGCACGAGCCCGTGGTCGTCACGCATGACGAGCTCGACCCGGCCCTGCAACGGCCGGCTGTCCAACTGGGGCTTTCCGAGCACTTCCTCGTCCTGCCGCTGGCCTCCGATGCCCATAGCGACGACCCGCGTCTCGGGTTGCTTCTGGTCGCCGACCCACCGCCTGAGTCCGATCTGGCGGTCGATCTCCTGGCGCTGGATGTGTTTGGCAGCCTGCTGGCCGGAGCGATCACCAACAGTCGCGTGCGCTCCGCCCTTGAGGTGACCAATGCCACGCTCCGCACCGAGATCGAAGAGCGCAAGCACATTGCACGCGAGCTGCGTGACAAGGCGGTGGAGCTTCAGCAGACCAACCAGGAGCTCCAGGCCCAGCGCGAGCAACTACGCGCGCAGCAGGAAGAGCTCACAGGGGCCAACGCCGCCTTGCGCAATGCCAATCTCACGCTCGAGGCCCAGAAGCAACAATTGCGCGCCCAACATGAGGAACTCTCCGCCACCAATCGCGCCCTCACCGCCGTCAATATCGAGCTCGAGGCCCAGAAGCAACAACTTCGGGCCCAGCAGGAGGAATTGCAGTCGGCCAACGTGGCGCTGGAAGAGGCGACCGCCCGGGCCGAGGCCGCCAATCGCGCCAAAAGCCAGTTCCTCGCCAACATGAGCCACGAGATCCGCACGCCAATGAACGCCGTCATCGGCATGACCGGCCTGCTCCTCGAAACCCGCCTCTCCGCCGAACAGGAGGACTTCGTCGAGACCATTCGCGAGAGCGGCGACGCGCTCCTGGCGATCATCAACGACATCCTCGACTTCTGCAAAATCGAGTCCGGACACGTCGAGCTCGAACGCGAGCCCTTCGACCTTCGCGATTGCCTCGAGTCGGCCCTCGACCTGTTTCCGCAAGCTACCGAAAAAGGAATCGAGCTGGCCTACGTCCTCGACCCGCAGATGCCCAATACCGTTATCGGTGATGCTGCCCGCCTGCGGCAGGTCCTCGTCAATCTGCTCAGCAACGCCGTCAAGTTCACCGAGCGCGGCCAAGTGGTCGTCACCGTTAGCGCCGCCCCCGTCGACGATCGGCAGTACGAGGTGACGTTTGCGGTGCGCGATACCGGCATCGGCATCCCTGAAGACCGCATGGAGTGCCTGTTCGAGTCGTTCAGCCAGGTCGATGCGTCCCACTCACGCCGTTTCGGCGGTACCGGCCTGGGCCTCGCGATCAGCAAACGCCTGGTTGAGCTCATGGAGGGACGCATCTGGGTCGAGAGCGAGCCCCGCCGCGGATCAACGTTCTACTTCACGATGCGGGCCGAGGCGGCTAACGGCCCGGTTCGTATCTACCTGCGGCGGCCCGAATCCGCATTCGACACGCGTCTCGCTGACCAGTGCCCCTTGCGCATCCTGCTGGCCGAAGACATGGCCGTGAATCAGAAGCTCGCCGTGGCCATGCTCAACCGCATGGGATATCGTCCTGACGTCGTTGCCAATGGCAATGAAGTGCTCGAGGCGCTCCGCCGGCAATCCTACGATGTCATCCTCATGGACGTCCGCATGCCGGAGATGGACGGACTCACCGCCACGCGCAAAATCTGTGAGCGCTATCCCGCGGAACAGCGTCCGCGCATCGTCGCCATGACCGCCAACGCCATGCAGGAGGATCGCGACGCTTGCATGAAAGCAGGCATGGACGACTACCTCGCCAAGCCGATCAAGCCCGTGGACCTCAAGCTCGCGATGCAACGTTGCGGCGAGTGGCATCGTGCTCGCGACACCGCACCGGAACAGGCCGACTCCACCGCTGGACAGGAATCACCGGCAGCGAACAGCCCCCTCAATCAGCAGACCTGGGACGAGCTGCGCGGCAGCGACCCCACCGAGTACGAGGGACTGGTTCAAAGCCTGCTCGAACTCTTCGAGGCGGAGATTCCACCGTTGCTGAAGTCTATCGAAGAGGCGCTGCCGGCCCGGGATTGCGAGACCCTCGCCCGCGCCGCCCACGGCGTGAAGGGCTGCGCCGCGAACCTCGGTGCCACCCACCTCGCGGAACTCAGCTACACGGTTGAACGCGAGGCACGTGCCGGCGAAATCCATGATGCCGACACATTGCTCGCGGAGTTGCAAGCCGAATTTCAGCGCGTCTGCGACGCCATGCAGGCCGAACTGCGACCCTGACCCGTCATATCCCCATCACCACTTACTCCGCATACGCGTCATGCGTGGCGTTACTCCAGCAACACAGCCCGCCCCGGCTGTAGTTCCGGCGGGGATGTGAGTTGCCGGCAGAGATCGTCAGCATCGACCGCGAATCGCGGGGCGATCTCCAGCGGCAAGGCCGGCTCGCGCTCGTCAGTCCGCGGCACCGCGACGTCGCACCCTTCCAGCCAGCGTGCAGCGCGGCGTATCAGATCCCGCCGCGCAGTCGCCGGCGAATCCGTCCCCTCCGCATTCTTGACCGGACTGAACTCCTCCTCCCGCTTCGTATACAGCACGATCGGGTTGCGCGCCAGCGGTATGGCGTCGAAGACGAACATCTCCAACTTCACCGCGTTCGGCTGCTCCGGATCTACCCGGTTGCCCTGCGCATCGACGGTCGTCACCTTCTTGTCCGCGCGGTGCCACGGCAACTGCACGCCGGACCCGCGGGCGGTAAGACGCTCGACGAATGACCGACTCAGCACATGAATCGCGATACTCCCGGCATCAAACTTACGTGACCCGTCCGGGTTCTTGGCGTAAGCCAGTTCATCCGGCAGGTCGCTGTACTCGATCACCGCCACCTTGCCATCCACCACGCAGAAATTGCCCACCCGCTCCGTGTCGTGTGCCTTCGTAACCGCCTTACTCGACATCTCCGACTCGTCACGCAGATGAAGACCGATAAAAAGCGGATCAACCCCATGCACCAGCGGATTGTCCACCTGGTAATAGCTGATCGTGTCGATCCCTCGCTCACGCATGTCCGCCAGCGCTCCAGATTCGGCCAGCGCTCGCAAACTCCCCCCATGGCCGTCCGGCGATAACGCCACCCGGTGTTTCTCTGATAGCGCAATCCGTCCGTCCGGCAGGAAAGCCGGCATCTGACCCTGCCGGAAGAACATCACATCGTCGGCGTCGAGCCCGAAGTGGCTATGTTGCTCGAAGAAGGTCACCGTCTCGGAGTGATTGGTCAGACTGGTCATAATGTACCAGCGTGGCCGCCGGCCATAGCGGCGTTCAATTCCCAACAGCTCCTCCGCGAACAACTGAAACAGCGGTGCATTGCGGACCGGACTGATCCGAAACGCGCCCTTCGGCCCGTCGAACCCCAGCCGCGTCCCCTGGCCACCGGCCACAGTAAACGTCGCAATCCGCCCCGCGCGGATTGCCTCCTCACCCAGCTCACGAGCCTGCCGGTACAGCGCGACCTGCTCGGGCCCCGGCTCGGCCGGATAGCTGTCGGGCGGCTCGATTCGCTCGGGTAGGTGCACTTCCGGTCGATTCCGTACATGCGAATCGATCAGCGGCAAACACCGCTCGAAGTCGATCTGATCCAGATCATCGAGCAATTCCCGCCTTCGCGGATCACTCAATTCGTCCCAGAACCGTAACAGGTGCGCCTGGCCGATTCCCGCCAGCTTTCGCTGGTACGTCGTATAACCATCATCGATTGAAGACATCGCAACAAACTCCACGAAACGAGGAAGTTGAATTCAATCGATAAGAGTAGTTGTGAAACGGCACCTCGGCAAACAACCCGAACGGCCCGGTAACTGGTCCCGGCGCGACTTCCTCAGTGCAGCCGTAGCAGCCATGCTTACTGGTACCGCATCCAGAATCGCTCACGGTGGTCAGCTACAGACCATCGACAACCGCGAGGGCCCCACCACGCAACCGTCGAGTTCACAGCCGGCCGCTACCCAGCCGACCAACATCTCTCCCTGGTGGCTGGGGGCCAACCGTACACGGTCACGCGTCGTGGTCGCCGATGCGACGCGCTTCTCAAAAGGGGCGCGCGCCGACGAGGTCCAACTCGCCGACTTGCTCGCCATGTCGTTGCAGACGCTGGTGCGTGAGGCCTCTCCGAGAGCAGCGGTGCGAACCCTGCTGGGAAAAGCGGAGCGCATCGCGTTGAAGTTCAACAGCGTCGGCGCCGAGACGCTTCAGACCACCCCAATCATGGCTCGCGTCCTGATCGACATACTGGAGCATGCGGGTTACCGCGCGTCGCAAATCTCGCTGATCGAAGTAAGCGCCTCGCTCGTCGAGGAACTGGGTACCGCGGAGCCCGAATTCGGTTGGGGATCGGCGATCGAGGTGGGCAACGGCAAGCAGGAGCTTGCACGGAATCTCACCACCGTGGATGCGATTATCAACGTTCCGTTTCTCAAGACCCACCACATCGCTGGCATGTCCGGCGCCATGAAGAACATCTCGCACGCGATAATCCGGCACCCCGGCCATTGTCACGACAATGGCTGCACGCCATTCGTCGGCAATATTATAGGACACCCGACCGTGTCCCGTATCGTCAAGCTCAATGTCGTCAACGCATTACGGGTCGTGCTCCAAAACGGCCCCGAAGCACGCCAGGGGGACATCGCCGACTATGGCCATCTGCTTGTGGGCGTCGATCCCGTTGCCGTCGATGTCGTTGGCCGAGAGAGGATTATGGTGCTTCGGCGAAAGAACGGCCTGAAACCGGGCATTGATGTCTCGTATTTGGCGCGGGCTGCTCAAGACGGCGTAGGTCGAGGTTCAGTTCACGAGATCGAGCAGATCCCGCTTCCAAGTTCAGTTGATTAGTGCGCTATCATTACTGGTGGCGAACGCGGCGCGCCCGAAGAAATTGCGCTTCCGTAGTTGACACGCCTCCAGTCGGTGGTATCCTGATACTTGGACATAACAGAAGACGGGATCGAATGAGGGTATTCATCCAGTCATTTTCGTAATCATCTTAGCCTCGTATTCTACGGATTGATTCAACCCTCGTTCTTTGCCTTTCCACGTTCGTTCCCGCCACGTTAGTCGAGCCATTGTTGAGTGCGCTGTAGTTGCGCCCTCGGCGGGTTGCGGCTACGTAATCTTCTCATGTTGAAACTGCTGTGTTACCCCGTCGATGCGCGGGCAGCCGACTCCCATACGGCTGTGCGGTCGGCAGATCGCGTTGATCGCCGCTTCCGTAGCGCGTCTGAACGGTCGGTCAGGCATGGTCGCACTTGCGTTGAGTGCGATCACCGGTTCAGATCGGAGACCATGCCATATTAACGTAACGTAAGTTGCCGGTTTGGCCGGTGGCCTTGCAAGACCGACTGATCGGGAACTGGACTTATGGGAGACGTCGCAGGAGGTTTTCGGTGAAACGTAGAAAAGGTTTTACGCTGATTGAACTTTTGGTTGTGGTGGCGATCATCGCGCTGTTGATCTCCATCCTGCTGCCCAGTTTGGCGCGCGCACGTGAAATCACCAAACGCGCCGTCTGTGCCTCGAACATTCGCGGCATCGGCCAGGGCCTCAAGGTCTACTCGAACGACAACTACGACTGGTACCCCGTGGCCCCGTACGAGCGTGGCGACAGTGGCAGTGGCGACCCCAATGCCATGGCAGTCGACTTCGTCGGCATGATGGGCATGCTCCACACGACTGAACTCACGTCGGACAACGACACCGCTGTGCACCCCAGCCGCTCACTCTTCATGTTGGTGATCGAGGGTACCTGCACGGTGAAGCAGTTCATCTGCCCCAGTTCGGGTGATTCCGAGGACGACCTGCGGAACATCCAGGGCAACAACGAAGTGGCCGCCCAGCCGGGCCGTAACCGGTTCGATTTCAAAGGATACCCGTATGTGAGTTACGGTTATCAGCTGCCGTTCGGCCCCAAGGGGCGCCCGAACGAGAACCTCGACACGCGTATGGCCATCATGGCCGATAAGGGCCCCTTCTTTGACGCGGATTCCGCTAACGACGAAGGCGTAGTACCGGACCAATATGCTATGAACCTCAACGACACTGTCAGCTTGCCCGGCATTAATGGTGCCACTGAGATTCTCCAGGCTGACAACGATGAGTGGTCGGACTACAACAGCCGCAACCACGCTGGCGAGGGGCAGAACGTGCTCTTCCAGGATGGCCACGCTGAGTTCGTCAAGAAGCCTATCGTGGGTGCCCACTACGACAACATCTACACCTACCAGGATGAAGATGGTACGCTCGAAGGAACGATGCTCGGCAACCGACCCGAGGATCAGAGCGGCCCCATGCGGAACACCGACTCGGTCATGGTCCCGTAATCATCGACCGGTGACCTGACGCGGAGCAATCAATCAGGCGGCTCGGCTGCGTGAGCAGCGCGGGCCGCCTGCTCTTATAACGTCTCGCAGGTTCATGTCCCCAACCCTGGAGGGGGTGGTCCGACTGGTCGTGTCAAGCGACAGCCACCCCTAATACGCGCCCCGCATCCTCACAAAATCGGTTGTAACTGTCGCCGCCGGTGGTACGATGAATCATTCCTGAACTTGGGGCCCTTGTTTACGGTGAAGCCGTGTCAACTGACCCGTCCGAACACGATCAGTCGCAATTGAATCCCGACGTCGACGATCCCATGCAGGGATTCTCGGCCGACGACCTCGAAAAACACCTTGCCGCCGCCGCGCCATCTGAGCCGGTAGCCGACGAATCCGGCCGCATCGACGCCCGGATCATCCGCATCGATGGACCTGACGTCTTCGTCGATATCGGCAGCAAGAGCGAGGGCGTCCTGCCCCTGGACGAATTCGAGCCGGACGAACCACCCACAGTCGGGCAAACGCTGCAAGTCGTCCCGCACGGCTTCGACCGCGATTCCGGCCTCATGCGCCTTTCCCTTCGCGAGGCCAAAGTCCAGGCCGACCTGCAGTCGCTACGCGTCGGCGATATCGTCAAGGGACGCGTCACTGGCAGCAATATCGGCGGCCTTGAGCTCCGCGTACACGGTCTGCGTGGCTTCATGCCCATGAGCCAGGTCGACCTCGTACGCCACGAAGACTTCGCGCCCTTCATCGGCCGCTGGCTCGAAGCCGAGGTCACTGAAATCGATCGCCGCGGCAAAAAGGTCGTGCTGAGCCGGCGGCGCGTGCTTGAGAAACAACGCGAGGAAGAACGCGAGCAACTTCGCTTCCAACTCCAGGAAGGGCAGGTCCGCAAAGGCGTGGTGCGCCGCCTGGCACCTTTCGGCGCCTTCGTCGACCTCGGCGGCATCGACGGCCTGCTCCATGTCAGTGACATGAGCTACAGCCGCGTGAACGACCCGAAGGAAATGCTCAAGGAAGGCGATGAACTCGAGGTGAAAATCCTCAAAGTCGACCTCGTCAAAGACCGCATCTCCCTGGGTCTGAAACAACTTGCCACCGACCCCTGGTCGCTGGTCGACAGCAAGTTTCACGCCGGCGATACGATCACCGGCAAGGTCACGCGGCTGATGGATTTCGGCGCCTTCGTGGAAATCGAGGCCGGCGTCGAGGGCTTGATTCCGGTTAGCGAACTGAGCTGGACGCAGCGGGTCCATCACCCGAAAGATGTGGTGGCTGCCGGCGATAGCGTTCGCGTCAAAATCCTCGACGTCAATGCAGAAAAGCGTCGCGTCAGTCTCAGCCTCAAGGCGCTGGCCGACGACCCTTGGCACAATATCGAGGAACGCTATCACCAGGACGCCGTCGTCAGCGGCGCCGTGACGCGCATCATGGACTATGGTGCATTCATTCAGCTTGAGGAAGGCGTCGAGGGTCTCGTCCACATCTCGCAGCTATCCGATAAGCACGTCCGCGCCGTCGGCGACGTCGTCGAAACGGGCCAGGTGGTCCAGGTCCGCGTGCTCTCCGTCGATCCGGACCAGCGTCGCATCTCACTCTCGATCAAAGCCGCAATCGAGCAAGAGGCCCAGCCCGAACTGCCCGAGGCCACCGGAACCGAGGAGCAAAAGTCCGCCAGGAAACGCAAACGCCCCCTCCGCGGCGGCCTGAGCTGGTAAATCCCCCGCCGCCCCACGCACTGCTGCGTGCCGCTTGTGATGGACGACACCCCAGACACTTCCAGTCTGTTTCAAGAACCCAGCCTTGATCTCTTGTTCTCTCCGTCTCTCGCTTTGGCTCGCCGCACCGCCACCCCCGGCATAACCGGCCCCTCCAAGCTGCGCCACAAATACCAGGTCGCGTAAGTACGATAGGGGCGCCACGGCTCCGCCAGCGCTGCCAACTCATCCCGTGCCGGCGATTCCGCCTCACCGAGCAACTGGGCCACCCCTTTTCGCAAACCCAGATCATCGATCGGCCATACGTCCGGCCGCTCGAGACAGAAGATCAAGAGCATCTCCGCCGTCCAGCGCCCCACCCCCTTGATCTCCGTCGTCGCTGCTACCACGTCTTCGTCACGCATCGCATGCAGTTTGTGCCGCGTCAGGCGGCGCGATGCAAATGCTGCCGCAACATTGCGCACGTATTCCACCTTCTGACGCGACAATCCAGCCGCGCGCATCGCGCTTGACTCCAAATCGAGCACTGCCCGCGGCGTTAACCGATTGTGCCGGCACAGCGTTCGCAGCCGGTGATAAATCGCGGCCGCCGCTGTCATCGACACCTGCTGCTGCACGATAGATCCGACCAGTGCAATGAAGGGATCCGCGGTGATAGTAGGGCGGTGCGGCCCAATCTCCTCGATCAGCGAAACAAACCGCGCATCCGCGCGCCGTAGGTGCCGTATTGCACGGAGCGCCCGCTGCTCGCGTGCCGCCGAGTTGTGCTTGTCACGGATGGTCCACATGTCCTCGTGACTCAACTCCTTCGTCAACTCCGCGCTCCGTCTTCCGCAGCCCGGCCGACGGTTCCACCAGGATCATCAGTGCCATACGGTGTGGTGCACGCCGCGCCGCATACCATTCCGACCACGACCCGCGCATCGTCCGCTCCCTCTTGAATCCCAGCGTCGCCCACCAGTCGGCCGGGACACCACCTGCAAAGAGCTCCAGCACCCGCGCAATCGGCGCCGCACCCGTTGGCCCTTCCCCAGCCGCGCGCATCAGCAACCATGACGTCAACGCACCGGCCTCGGCGTAAAACCCTTCGACATTCTTCGGCAGCTTGGCGACGGCCAGCAAGGCCTGCGGGTCCGGCGGCTGCCGATCCAGCAAACGCCGATACATGAGCTTTCTTGCCGGCGGTTCAGCCTGCAGAGCGATCCCTTCTTCCACCGCCAACGGCGGTAGTTTCTCACGCGCCGCACCGCGCACGAGATGTGTCAGCTCGTGCGGCAACGTACTGCTCAGCAACCACGGATCTCCCTGAAACACATCCAGCCGCCGCTGCAGAACGCGTTCGCCCTGCGTGCGCACGTTGCTCACCGCATAGGTAATCCCGCCGGTGCCCGTCGCGGTGTGCAACGCCTCCTGCGTCGCATGTACCCGTAGTTCACATCGTGCGGACCAATCACTCGATCCGGCTGCACCGAGCCAGTTGCGAATACCGTCGTAGTGAAACTCCGCCCCGGCCGCCACGCGCTGCGCCACCTGGTCATTCCGCGCATACACGTCGAAGTGCTCAGTTTGCCGATGCTTCCAGGTTTCCGGCAGCGCGATGGACCAGAACCCGTTACGCCGCTCGGTTGGAGTTTGCTCGTAAATCGCCCGCGCCTGTGCAATTGCCCGCTCACGCCACCGGGCCAGGATTGCCTGGCGACGATCTACCGGCGACAAGGCCCAGCGCTCTCCCAGGGCTTCCGCATAAGTCCGGCCCGCGTCCAGGTACTTCCCCGCACGCTCCGCAAGCATCCCGCCCACAATCTGACCGATGATCGGTTCCCGAGTTCGCTCCAGCACGTCTATGGCCCGCGCCAACAGCCGACCCGCGGCGTTCGGATCCGCTTCTTCGGAGAAACCTCCTTCAGACAGCGCCAGTGCCAGCGAAATCGCCCAGCGGGAGTGCACAGCGGATGAGGCGTCGGGCCGCTCGCTCAAGACCTTCTCATACAAGGCAAAAGCCTCGTTGAAGTTCCGCGCCAGGTAGTGATCGTCCGCTGCCCCAGCCAACGCCGCCAACCGTCGCCGCTTGAGCTGATCAGCCAGTTCCGGCCGCAATGCCGCCAACGCATCCAACCGCTCGATAGCCGCATCGAACAGTTCGAGTTTCAGCAATAGGTCAGTCTCTTCAAGATGCTCCGACGAACGCTCTCGCGCCCTTTCGATCTCCCGCTGCATGCGTCGCGCCGCTTCGTGTTGCGGATCGATTGCCAGAATCGCCTCCACGGCCGTCAGCACATCCTCAAAGCGGCGCTCCGCCAGCCAGGTGCGGGCCAGGGAATGGTGCAGGTCGATGTACTCGTTTCGTACGGCCTCATTATCCGGATCTTCCCGCAACGCCTGCTGGGCCTGCCGCAGCGCCCTCGCCGTCTCACCTCGCTCGACGAGGCGCGTAAGTGTCTCGCGCAGCGGCGTGCCATCTGCCCCTCCGCCCGGCCGTGCCATGGAAACCGCCGAGGTCGTCAGCACGATCACGCGCGCCAGCGTCTTGAGCCGGCGTCGACTGACTCTAAAATATGCGGATTCGGATCTCGACGGTGCGATCATTGGGGATTCCGCATTGTCGCATTCATAATGGTCACCTGTACAACACGGGCGACCGCGCTGATTATACGTCCGTCAATCAATACGAGAGGATCATCATCATGGTTATCTGGGTCTTACGGGGCTTATTCTTCATCCTGATCTGTGCTGTCGCCGTCCTGGGAGCCGGCCGTAGCGAAGCCCTCGCCAACGAAGCCACTACCTGGGTCATTGCCACCCTCGGTGTCGCCGTGATCTTCGTCGCCATCGAGACGCTCCTGCCACGCAAGTCACTCGCCGCCTTGTCCGGTGCCTTCCTCGGTCTGGTCGTGGGCATGGTCTTCGCCTACGGCTTTGGCCTCATCGTCGACCTCATGGTCGAGGTCTATTTCCGCGGCCTCGAAGGTGAGCCGCTCGTCGGTGCCATCAAACTCATGATTGGCGTCACCTGCTGCTACCTCACGATCAGCTTCATCCTCCAGACCAAGGACGACGTTCGCTTCGTCATCCCCTACGTCGAATTCGCCAAGCAGTCCCGCGGTGCCCGACCCATGATCCTCGACACGTCGGTGATCATCGATGGCCGCATCGCCGACATTTGCGACACACGCATCATCGATTCCCCGCTCTTCATCCCCCGCTTCGTCCTCCAGGAGCTCCAGGCCATCGCCGACAGCTCCGACAAACTCAAACGCAACCGGGGTCGCCGCGGCCTCGACATGCTCAACAAGCTCCAGACCAATGAGAAGGTCGAGATCCGCATCGCCGACACCCGCCTTCCCAGCGTCGAGGAAGGCGGCGACGTCGACCAGAAACTCGTCGCCCTCGCCAAAAAGGTCGACGGCCGCGTCGTCACCAACGACTACAACCTCAACAAGATCGCCCAGATCCGGGGCGTCGATGTCATCAACATCAACGACCTCGCCAACGCCCTCAAGCCCGTCGTCATGCCCGGCGAGAACATGACAGTGAAGATCATCAAGCCCGGCGAGGAAGTGGGGCAGGGCGTCGGCTACCTCGAGGACGGCACCATGGTCGTCGCCGAGAATAGCCGCGACAAAATCAACGAAGAGGTCACCCTCGTCATCACCAGCGTCCTGCAAACCTCCGCCGGACGCATGATTTTCGGACGGCCCGAGGGCATGCCGCCCGGCCCCCGCCGTCCGCGATCACGCGGATAATCGGACCTCACTAATTCCCTGAATACCGCCGCCGATTCGGTCGATGGCCACGATAACGGTCTGCAACGACGCCAGTCGCAACCGTGCAGCCCAGATCCACGGGATGCCGGACAATCCGGCATGCCTACAATCCCGGGTGGCGGATACCCCGTCGTCCGTGACGGTTCGTTTGGTTCGGCCGAGAGGTGCCGCATGACGCCTAAGCCCGGCGGGCACGATCCACTACGCCAGTTGTTTGACGGCCTCGTGGAGCATGTCTTCCTCGTTGAGATGGGCCTGTGCGATCCCGGCGTCACCGCTTACCTGGCCCGTCTTCTGGCCGAGTTCGTCCACATCGACCACATCTACCGCCTCCAAACCGTTGATCGTGAAGCCATCCGCGAAATCTCGCGCATGGAGGCCCTCGCCGATTTGGGGCCCGACGTCACCGATACCGAACGCAAGCGGCTGATCAACAAGTACATCGGCGACTTCACGTTGTTCTGGACCGGTGTCTATCCGGAACATCTCCGTGCCCGCCACCAGGGCGGCGTGGACCGCCTGCGCGAGTATCTCCTCCAGGGAAAACGCTCCTACGGCATCGCCTGCGACCTCACTCGCGTGAACGATGCCCCACCCGCCGACGTCCTCCAGCAACTCAGCGAGCAATTCGAGTACTGCGTCCACGGCCTGCACCTCGTCCGCGAGGAATGGGAACGCCTCAGCGAAGGCCCCGGCTGCAACTGACCCGGGGGCGGCGCTACGGGAGGTGACGATCCGCAACGCACTCTCGCGCTTGGCGGGAAGTACTCTGCGCACTCGCTCGCGGAGAGATTTTTATCAGACGGACAACGAAGGACTCGCGCGACTCCGGGCACTACCGATGGTGTTTGGACCAATTCGTGCCACATTCGCTTGCGGCTCCATCCACCGGATGATCTGCAGCCGCAGTAACGAAACCGCTCCGTCGGTCCGAAAATCAGCAAATCCAGGTTGCATGATGTGGGTCTCGGTGGTATTCTTTCCCTAACTGGATTAGTCAAGTGGCGGTCAGTGGGCCCATAGGGCGAAAATGAATGTTCCTCGCCGGTACACACGAGCTTTCGATCGACAGCAAGAACCGCCTGTCGATCCCGTTTGCGATTCGCAGGAAGCTCAGCGAGGAACGCGACGGGCACTCGTTCTACGTCATGCCCGGTCGTCGCCGCGGAACCCTGGCCTTGTACCCGGAGAAGTACTACGAGCGGCTGCGGGCGAATCTGCCCGACGACGATGCCCTGAGCGACGCGGCCTATGCCTATCGCCAGTTCGAGTATTCACAGAGTGCGCTGTTGGATCCCGACAGCCAGGGGCGCGTCCTGATCCCCGACCGCCTGCTCAAGCGAGCCGGCCTGGAAAGGGAGGCCGTCCTGATCGCGGTCCGCGACCACCTCGAACTCTGGCGACGCGACGACTTCGAACAATTCGAGTCCCAGATGTGGCCTGAGTATCCCGAGCAGCGCACCCGCGCCGTCGAAGAAATGAAACAACTCGCTCCCAGGGAAGCTGGCGGCGAATCATCCGGCCCCGAATAGGCCGGTAACAGTACAACGCGGTTGGGTTACGCGAGGTAGGGTTGCGGCGGCGGAATCGCGGTCACCGTCGCAGCCCGGGCAAACGTTGAACGTGCGGAGTTGGCCCCGCGGTGGGTAGCGGGGCCGGTCAGGCAAGGATGCCTTCCAGCTCCGCAGGGCAGTCGTGCGGGACTGTCCAGATCGGCCGCTTGCGAGCCAGGGACGGCCAGCGGCGGCCACGGTCTCACTGCAGGTCCGCAGCGAGTGGAAGTACTCTAGCGGACGGTGGGGTGACATGTCCAGCCGGTTTCGGCCCTCGCACCGGAGAATGTGATAGCTGCGCCTTTTAAGTCTGGATGCGCGTCGTGGGAGTCTCACCATATGAGCACAAGCCCGTCCTGCTCGAACCGGTGCTCGAGCATCTCAACCCCCAACCCGGCCACGTGATCCTCGACGGCACCATCGGACTGGGCGGGCACGCGGTGGCATTACTCCCGCGCATTCTGCCCGACGGCCGCTATATCGGCCTCGATGTCGACGAGCAAATGGTCGAGATCGCACGCCAGCGCCTCGTCGAAATCGCCCCACAAAACGTTGACCTGTTCAAGGCCAGCTACGTCGATTTTCCGGAGGCCCTCGGACGGCTGAACGTCTCGAAGGTGGATCACATGTTCCTCGATCTCGGCGTGAATTCGGCCCAGCTCGACGACCCGCAGCGCGGCTTCTCCTTTGACCAGGAAGGCCCCCTCGACATGCGTTTTGATCAGAGCGCGGGCACCCCCGCTATCGACCTCGTCAACGCACTCTCCGAGAAAGAACTCGCCGACCTGTTCTATTTCAACGCGCAGGAAACCGGCAGCCGCAAGATCGCCAAGCGCATCTGCCAGGTCCGCCACACCGGCCGCATTACAACCACACGTGCGCTCTCCGAAGCCGTGTGCTCGGCTTTTGGCGGCCCCCGCGGGCTGAGACCCGGCAAGATCCACCCGGCCACCCGCGTCTTCCAGGCCCTGCGCATCGCCGTCAATCAGGAACTCGACAATCTCCGTGCCTTTCTCGAACGCGTGATCACGCACCTGCGCGTCGGCGGCCGACTGGCCGTGATCAGCTTCCACAGTCTCGAGGACGGCCTGGCAAAGCAATACCTCCGCGAGGCGAAAAAGGCGGGCACCATGCGCGAACTCACCCGCCGCCCCATTATCGCCGAGCCCGCAGAACGCGAAGCCAATCCCCGCAGCCGCAGCGCCAAGCTGCGCGTCGCGGAACGGACGGAAACAAGTTAGGCCCCCTGGCACGCAAGGAGGCGGCTATGGCACTGAACGTCAAGGCAGCAATGATGATCTGCATGGCCTTCATCGGCGGCGCTTGCTGGATCATCCAGCAGATCGAAGCCCCGCGGGTCGAACTGGTCTCTCCACTCATGGCACGTCCCGCTCGCACCGCTGCTTCCGAAGCAACGTCTCCAACGCCGCGGGTGCTGGGTGAGGTGGCGCATCGTCGCACGCTGGCACAACGCTTCGCCCGCCCCAGCGCCGTCGACCAGAGCATGCAGGCCAGCGCTCAGCCGCGCGCCACGCTCGCGCTGCACCAGCCGGCGATCAGCAGTGACCACCGCACGCCCTCCGCCCTGCTACCGGCCAAACTACGTGGTCCCACCGGCTGGGAAGATGAACCGGCAGACACGGCCCTCGCCGACGCCGGCACCGGCATCATGACCGAGCCGGCACCGCCAAAGTCTGAATCCGACGGTCCGGCGACCGCTGATGCAACAATCCCGGCCACCAGCACACGCTACACCGTAGCTCGCGGCGACACCCTCTGGACCATCATCCACCGCACCTACGGGACCAGCAACGACCGGTTGATTCGCCTCGTCATCGATGCCAACCCGCATTTGCGAAGCCGCAAGAACCGCATTCTCGTGGGCGAAGAGTTGGTGTTGCCCCCGCAGCGCGAAATCACCCTCGCCCTTACCGATGACACACGCGGCACGGCACAGGTCCGTTTCGCCTCATCCACGGCCACCGCAGAACCCGAACAGTTTCGCTGGTATACGATTCGCCGAAACGATACGCTGGCCAGCATCGCCCGGCGATTCCTGAACGACCACCGCCGGTGGCATGAAATCGTCGAGGTCAATGAGAAGATCGACCCGCACAAGATCTTCCCCGGTATGAAGATCAAGTTGCCCGTGGTCGGTGTCGTGATGGCCGGTTGAGCGACGTCTCCCCTCGTGTCAGCAGCGCGGGCCCGCTCGCCGCGCCCGGTTGTGAGCATGACGCTGATGCGAATGATCGCGGTTTTGCTATTATGGCTGGCGGTGCTGCTGGCGGTGGTGGTGTTGCGCTCCGAAACAACGCGTCTGCACTACGAAATCGCCAGCCAGCAGCAGCAGGCGGACAACATCCGCCACACCCTGCGCCAGGCCGAGCTCGAGCTCGCCCGCCTGCGCAACCCCATGCTGCTCCGCCAGCGCGTCGAAAACGCCCTCCGCCAATACACGGAGGATGCCCAGGAGGATGATCCGGCCCCCGCTCCCGATTGAGCCGGACGCCGTGCACACGGAGGTGCAAACATGTTGCGGATCAGTGCAGCTCTCCTCGCCGGAGTCGGCCTGCTTCTCGTCGGCGGCGCCGCCCGCTTGGCCTACATCGCGTCCAACGAGGGCCAGGACCTTCGCCAGCGCGCCATTCGCCAACAAAACGTCACGATCACAATCCCCGCCCTCCGCGGCGAGATCCTCGACACCCGCGGCCGCGTACTGGCCGGCACCGTACGGCGGCCCTCCATCTACGTCGATCCCGCGCTCGTTCGCGATGCCCGCTACGCCGCCCACAGCATCGCTCCGGTCCTTGGTTGGCGACCCGAGCGCCTCATGCAGCTCATCAACGCCGACCCCGAATCACGCTTCGTCTGGGTCGAGCGCCGTGTCTCCGACGACCTGTTCGCTGCCTTCAGGCAAGTCGTCTCGGCGCGCAGTCTGCGCGCGTTCGGCGTGCAGTGGGAATCGGAGCGCATCTATCCCCATGAGGGCCTCGCCCCCCACGTCCTGGGCTTCGCCGGCATCGATACCCAGGGCCTCGCCGGCATCGAGTTCATCCATGACGAGCGCCTCACCGGTACGGCCGCCGAGCGCACCGTCACCGTCGATGTCCGTCGTCGCCGCATCCACTCGAAAGCCGCCGACTTCGAAATGACGCGTGCCGGCGCCACCATCGTGCTGACCATCGACGCGTATATCCAGGAAGCTGCCCAGCGGGCCCTCACCGCCGCCGTCGAAAAGCACAATGCCGAGTGGGGCTGCGCCGTGGTGCTCGATCCGCAATCGGGCGAAGTGCTCGCCATGGCTTCCGTCCCCGACTTCAACCCCGCGCGACCGTTGCCTCCCGATTTCAACGCGTGGACCGAAGCCAAACGCCGCAACCACTGGGAGGAACTGCGCAACCGTGCCGTCACCGATTCCTACGAGCCCGGCAGCATCTTCAAACCCTTCATCGCCGCCGCCGCCCTCAACGACGAGCTCGTCCACATCGATCAGGTATTCGCCATCAACGGTCCGGCCCATACGTTCGGCCGCAGCCGCGTCATCCACGACACCCACGCCTACGACGTGCTGCCGCTCCATCGCATCGTCAGCAAGTCCAGCAACATCGGTATGGGCCTGGTAGGCGACATCTGCGGCAACCAGCGGCTCCACGACTACGTTTGCAACTACGGCTTCGGTCAGCGCACCGGCATCAGCCTCCCCGGCGAACAACCCGGCCAGGTCCACGAACTCGACGACTGGACGTCGTACTCCACCCAGTCGATCCCCATTGGTCAGGAAATCGCCGTCACGCCGATCCAGATCGTGACCGCCTTCAGCACCTTCTGCAATGGCGGCCGACTCCTGAAGCCGCGCGTCGTGCGCGGCATCATCGACCCGTCCGGCCAGACGATCTGGGACAACTCCGCACCCGTCATGGTCCGGCAGGTATTGCGGCCAGAGGTCGCACAGCGTTTCCGCCACCGAGCGCTGGTCGAGACCGTCCTCGACGGAACCGGCAAGGCGGCCGCCCTTGATGACTATCAGGCCTTCGGCAAGACCGGCACCGCCCAGATTGCCCGCGCTGACGGCCGCGGCTACGAACCGGGTGCCTACGTGGGGTCCTTCGTTGGTGGCGCACCCGCGTCGCATCCGCGCGCCGTCGTCCTCGTCTCGATCTACCGCCCACGCAAGGACGGCTACTACGGCGGTGTCGTTGCGGCGCCCGTCGTCAAGCAGATTCTGGCCGCAACCCTGAAGTACATGCGCGTGCCATCAGAGCTGACCGAAAGCGAAGATGAGGTCGTCTGGCAGACGTGCAGCGGACGTAGCTGACCCATCCGGGAGGATGAAGCAACATGGTCATTGCCGGCCAGAGTACAATTGCAGGGGTCGCATCCGAGGTTGTCATGCGCCGCTTGAATGAACTGCTACATGGCATCGCTCCCGACGACGTGCTCGCCACCCGCGGCCAGCGCGCCGTCGCCGGCGTGTTCGACGATTCACGCCGCGTTCAGCCCGGCGGTATCTTCGTCGCTGTCCGTGGTACCAGCGTCGACGGCCGTCAGTACGTCGCCGACGCCATCCAGCGCGGTGCCCGCGTGATCCTCGGCGAAGACCTCCCCCCGAACGACCGCGCCCTCATCGTCAACGTCCCCGACGCCCGCGCCGCCCTCACCACCCTGGCCCTCCGCTGGCACGGCCTCGCTGACGATGGCTGCCGCGGCCTGCAGCTCGTTGGCGTAACAGGCACCAACGGCAAAAGCACCACCGCCTTCATGACCCGCGCGATTCTACGCGCCGCCGGCATCAAGTGCGGCCTGCTCGGCACCATGCACTACGACCTCTGTGGCCGCAGCGTCACCGCTGGCATGACCACGCCCGGCCCGCTCGAACTCGCCGCCTACGTCCGCGAATGCGCCGACGCCGGCGCGGGTGCCGCGGTCATGGAAGTCTCCAGCCACGCCCTCGACCAGAAACGCACCGCCGGCCTGCACTTCACCGCCGCCGCATTCACCAATCTCACCGGCGACCACCTCGACTATCACGGCACGTTCGAGAATTACCGCGCCGCGAAGGCCTGCCTGTTCACCGAGCTTGCCCCCGATGCCGTCGCCGTCGTCAATGCCGACGATCCGCACCATGCGGAAATGATCGGCGAATGCCCGGCACACATCGTGCGTTACGCGCTCGACGCCGACGCCGACCTTCACGCCCGCATCGTCCGTAGCACAAGCGAAGGCACCGTCTACCGCATGATGCTCGACGGCACTGAGCTCGTCCTTGAAAACGCCATCGTGGGCCGCCACAACGTCTACAACGCCCTCGCCGCCGCCGGCCTGGCTCGCGCACTCGATATATCCCCTGACGCCATTCAGCGCGGTCTCACAACCGTCCGCAACATCCCCGGCCGGTTGCAACGCGTACCCTGCCTGAGCAGTGCCGACGTCTTCGTCGATTACGCCCACACCGACGACGCCCTCCGCAACGTCCTCAGCGTCCTGCGGCCACTCGCCCGCAAGCGCCTGCTCGTCGTCTTCGGCTGTGGCGGCGACCGCGACCGCACCAAACGCCCGCGCATGGCTCACGCCGTCGCCGAGTTCGCCGATGCCATCGTCGTCACGAGCGACAACCCGCGCACCGAAGACCCGCAGGCCATCATCGACGATATTCTCTCCGGCTTCGACGCCAGCCAACGCCAGAATGTCACCGTCGAGCCCGATCGGGCACGGGCGATCAAGCATGCCCTCGATGGCGCCGCCGAAGGTGACGTTGTCCTCATCGCCGGCAAGGGCCACGAGGACTACCAGATCGTCGGCACTCAGCGCATCCACTTCGATGACATCGAGGTCGCTATTCAGGCCGCCGCCGAACTTCAGACCACCAGCTCCGGAGACGCACCGCAGTGATCAGGCTGACCCTCGGCGAGATTGTACAGGCCATGGAGGCCCGCCCTTGGGGCCGGCTCGCCACCGTCAGCGTTGGCGGCGTCTCGACCGATTCGCGCACGGTCACGCCCAATGATCTCTTCTTCGCTATTCGCGGCCCCCGCTTCGACGGCCACGATTTCGTCCCCGACGCCTTGCAGCGCGGCGCCATAGCCGCCGTCGTCGCCAGCAGCCGCGCTCACGCTGTTGCCGACAGCATCGCACACAGCGACCTCAATCTGCCAACAACCAGCGTCCTTATCGAAGTTCCCGACACGGTCCAGGCGCTCGGACGCCTCGGGGCGTTTCACCGCCAGCAACTCGCCGCCGATGTCATCGCCGTCGTTGGCAGCAATGGCAAAACCACCACCAAGGCGATGATCCATCACATTCTCAGTGCCCGCCGCAAAGGCCGCGCCTCACCCCGCAGCTTCAACAACAACATCGGCGTCCCCCTCACGCTCTTGTCGGCCGAGCAGGGCGACGAGTACCTCGTCGTGGAGATCGGCACCAACGCCCCCGGCGAAATCGCCGCCCTCGGCGCCATCGTCGAGCCCGACATGGCCGTCCTCACGTCCATCGGCGAGGAACATCTGGAAGGTCTCGGCAGCCTTGCCGGCGTGGCCGCCGAGGAGTGTGCCATCTTCTCCCACGTCCGTCCCAGCGGCTTTGTCGCGGTCAATACCGAAACACCTCAGGTCAGAAACTACCTGCCCGAAACCGGCCTGACCGTAACCACCTTCGGCCGCGATCCCGCCGCCGACGTCCGCCTCACCGAGCCCGAATACGAAAAACCCTGGCTGCGTTTCAAGCTCAACGAACGCTTCCCCTTCCGCCTCCGCCTCGCCGGGGGCCACAATGCCGTCAACGCCGCCGCGGCGGTCACCATCGCCCGCCGCTTCGGCTTCGGCTACGACGAGGCCGCCGTCCGCCTCGAGTCATTCGTCACGCCGCCCATGCGCAACGAAGTCCTCGAACTGGGCGGCGTCACCATCATCAACGATTCATACAACGCCAATCCCCAAAGCGCTGCCGCCGCCCTCGACGTCCTCGAGCAAATGCCCTGCCACGGCAAACGGGTCGTCGTTTTCGGCGAGATGCGCGAACTCGGCAGCCAGGCCGGCGACCTCCATCGCAAGGTCGCCGAACGTCTCCGCGAATCCGGCGTTGATCGCGTGCTCCTGATCGGCCCCGCGACCGACGTTATGCACCACGAACTGGCCAGCACCGGCCTCTTCGGACCCAAAGTGGAACGTTGCACCGACGTCGACGACTGCCTGCCAAAACTCGCCCGCGCCGTCGCGCCGGGCGACGTGGTCTTGCTCAAAGCGTCACGCGCCGTCGGTCTCGAACGCCTGGTCGAACCTCTTCGCGAAACCCTTCTGAAGCGGGACGTCTCCTGAGCCATGCTGTACCACTTCTTCTACTGGCTGACCGAAGGCAACACCAACTACGCCTACGGCTCCGCGTGGTTTCGCGCCATCGTCGCCGTTCTACTGGCCTTCGCAATCGTCTGGGCCTGCGGTCCCTACACCATCCGCAAACTCATCGAGCTCAAAATCGGCGATCGTCCCGACTTTGACCACGAAGCCCTCAACCGCGCGACCCAGGACAAGACCAACACGCCCACGATGGGTGGCATCCTCATCAGCATCGCCATCGGACTCACCGTCCTCACGCTCGCCAATCTCCAGAACTTCTATATCATCCTCGGCCTCTTCTGCCTGGTCTGGCTCAGCGTCCTCGGCGGCATCGACGACTGGCTCAAACTCACCGCCGGCCGCCGCAGCGGTACCCGCGACGGCCTCCGCATGTGGGAGAAACTCGTCTTCCAACTTGCCCTCGGCCTCCTGCTCGCCATCTTCATCCACCGCACCGGCGAAACCAACGTCTTTCGCGCACGCTGGGGCGAAGACCTCGACGCCCACTACCTCATCCACTACAACGTCCTGAACATCCCTTTCTACAAATACGCCATCACCACGCTCAGCGTCCCCGCCTTCTACACCATTACCGTCGTTGTCATCGCCGGCACGTCCAACGCCGTAAACCTCACCGACGGCATGGACGGACTCGCCAGCGGCTGCATGGCCCTTACCGCCTTCGCGTTCATGGTCCTCGCCATTGTCGTCGGCGAACACACCCTGTCGGTCCGGCTTGGCTTCCCCCAGATCCTCGAAGCGGAGGAGCTCGCCGTACTATGTGGTGCGGTCCTCGGCGGCTGCCTCGGCTTTCTGTGGTATAACGCCTATCCAGCGCGCGTCTTCATGGGTGACACCGGTTCACTGCCCCTCGGCGGCCTCATGGGCTACGTGGCCATCGTCACCCGCCTCGAGCTCTGGCTCTTCATCGTCGGTGGCATCTTCGTCATCGAAGCACTCTCCGTCCTCATCCAGATCTTCTGCTACAAAGCCATGGGCGGCCGCCGCATCTTTCGTTGCGCGCCCCTGCACCACCACTACCACCTGGGCGGACTCACCGAGACGCAGGTCGTCATGCGCTTCTGGCTCGTCGCCGTCCTGTTTGCTGCCCTGGCACTACTGACGATCAAACTGAGGTAAGGCACCGATGTCGCACGCCCCCATCGCCATCACCGACCTCGACAGCCGCTCCGGACTGCTCGCCGCCACGCGCCTCTACGACCCCGCTGTGCTTTTCATCTGCGGCGTTCTGATGACGCTCGGCGTTACCATGGTCTACTCCGCCTCCGTGACCGTCGCCGGCGAGCCATTCGACTGGCGCCACTGGTGGGCCTCGCCGCTCCGACAAGGTGCCTTCGCACTCCTCGGCTTCCTCGCGATGCTCGTCGCCGCGCATGTTGATTACCACCTGTTCGCCTGGGAGCGCGGCCGCGCCTGGCCCGCCATCGTACTCCTGGCGCTCGGCATCACCCTCCTGATCGCCGTACTCATCCCTGGCATTGGCCACCACGCGCTCGGGGCCCGCCGCGCGCTGGTCATTCCCGGACTCGGCCTCGGCTTCCAACCCTCCGAGTTTGCCAAAATCGTCTTGGTCGTATGGCTTGCCGCCGCCCTCACGCGCCCCGTCGGCCGCATCTCTGCCGGACGCAAACGGTTCCCACTTCTCGCCAAGCCAGCCGCCCATGGCCCCATCGCATACGCGACAAAACCCGCACCCGACCCGCTCCCGCCCGGCCACATCCGCGACCTCCGCACCGGGTTCCTCCCAACCGCCGGCGGAGCGCTCCTTCTCATCGGTCTCACCGGCCTCGAAGATTTCGGCACCGCCGCACTCCTCGGCGTCGTTATGGTCGCAATGCTACTCGCCGGCGGCGCTCGCCTCACGCACATCGCCAGCATCGCACTGCTGGGCCTGCTCGGTGGTATCGGACTGATCATCATCAAACCCCACCGCATCCAACGCATCATTACCTGGTTCACCGCAGATCCAGATCCCGCCGGCGCAGGCTACCAGATCAATCAGGCCCTTCTCGCGATCGGCGCCGGCGGCTGGTTCGGGCGCGGACTCGGCGCCGGCGTCCAGAAGTACGGCTACCTCCCGCAGGACAATAACGACTTCATCCTCGCCATCGTCTGTGAAGAACTCGGCGTCGTCGGCGGCATCGCCATCGTCACACTCTTCCTCCTTCTCGCCTGGCGCGGCTGGGCCATCGTACGTAACACCCCCGACCCGTTCGGCCGCCTCCTGGCACTCGGCCTCACCCTCACCATCTGCCTCCAGGCAGCCTTCAACGTCGGCGTCGTCACCAACAGCGTCCCCACCAAGGGCATCTCGCTCCCATTCGTCTCCGCCGGCGGCTCCGGCGTCCTCTTTCTCGGACTCGCCGCCGGTCTCCTCGCCGCCGTCGGCCGCCCACAAGCCTCCACGTCGCGTGGACGGACGCTTTGCATGCCGTGACCGGTTTTTTCCGTTGCCTCACGCAAATCTAACATTATCCTGACGCCCGCGGACTCCACTACTCTGGGCCAGACAAGGAGTAACGCGTGCGAATCGCTTATGGCGTTTTCGGTTACGGCAGGGGGCACGCTACACGCAGCGCTTCCGTCCTTCCCGACCTCATGCAACGCCACGAGGTGCAGGTCTTCGCCGGCGGCGACGCCTACGACCAACTCTCACCGCAATACCCCGTCGTCCGCATCCCCACGCTCGGCTACGGCTACAACAAACGCGGTCGCACGACCAGCCTGCTCACGCTGAAGCAGAACTTCTGGCACGTCCTCGAACTCCTGTTCCACGGCCCCGAGTTTCAGCAGGTGCGCGACGCTATGGCCGACTTTCGCCCCGACGTCGTCATCTCCGATGCCGAACCCTGGACCCACCGCGTCGCCCGCCACCTCGGCATCCCGCGCATCGGCTTCGACCACTTCGGCGTCATGGTCTACTGCAAGCCCCCCATCCCCTTTCGCGATCGCGTCCGCAGTCGCCGCGACGTGCTCGTATATCGTTTCCTGATGGGCCGCCCGGAGCGCATCATCGTCTCCAGCTTCTACGACTGCAAACCACGCTGGTCCAGCGTCCGCGTCATCGGACCATTACTCCGCGACGAGGTCCTCAATGCGCAGCCCATGCGCGGAGAACACCTTCTGGTCTACTTCAATAAGGGCCAATACCAATTCACGCCGGAGGTCGAAGCAGCCCTCCACGCAGCAAACCTCCCGATACTGATCTATGGTACCCCACGCCGCGGCATCGATCGCAAGCTCCACTTCAAGCCCATGAGCAACATGCCTTTCGTCGAGGATATGGCCACCTGCCGCGCGATCATCAGCACCGCCGGCAATCAACTCGTCGGCGAAGCCGTTCATCTGGGCAAACCTATGCTTGTCATGCCCGAAGCCTGCGTCGAGCAGCGCCTCAACGGCACCTCCCTCAGCCGCATGGGGCTCGGTATGATGCTCGACCCCGACGAGCTCTCGGCCGACCGTATTCATTCCTTCCTTGCCAACGAAGCGATGTACCTGGAGAATATCCGCGCCGCGGTACGCAACGGTCGTCGCGAAGCCGTCGAGACGATCGAGCAGTTCATCCGCGAGCTGACGCGCGAGCCCCAGGAAGAGCGAATCCCCGTCGACGTCGCATGAGACCGATCCACTGGCTGACATCCGTCGTTCGCAACCGTGCCGGTCGCGTCCCCCGACCGTCGTGGTGTACCTACATCGTCACCTTTCGCTGCAACGCCCGCTGCCAAATGTGCGATTCTTGGCAGATCCGCGAGCACGACGAAATGACCCCCGCACAGGTCGCCGACGTCTTCCGCAAGATCGGCCGACTCGACATCGTGCGCCTCACCGGCGGCGAACCATTCGTCCTCAAGCACATGCCCGAAATCGGCCGCGCGGTGTTCGCGGCTTCCCGCCCGCGCGTCATCCACATCACGACCAACGGCTCGCTGCCGCAGCGCGCCCGCGAATTCGTCGAGACCTTCCCCGATCCCAAACGACTCCGCTTCATGGTCTCCTTCGACGGCCTCCCCGAAGAGCACGATCGCAACCGCGGTAAGGCCGTCACCTTCCAAAAGGCCATGGAGACCATCCGCGTGCTGGCCGAGCTGCGCGACACCCACGGTATCGAGGTCAGCGCCAATCACACCGTCATCTCAAACCAGTCTCTGGAAGACAATCCCGGCCTGCGACAGGAACTCGACCAGTACGGCGTAGAAGTTCATTCGGTCCTCGCCTATAGCGACTCCTCCATGTATCGCCTCGAGTTCCAGGGCCGCGAAGCCGAGCACGTCATCGTCCCCACCGGCTACCCACTTCACCAGGCGCTCGACCGCGACGCCTCGATCGCATTCGTCGAGCGCGAACTCGCCGAAGTCGACCAATATCGCTCCCCCCTCCTTCGCTGGGGCAAAGCCTACTACCTGAAAGGCCTGCTTGCCCGCCTGCGTCAACAACCCAACGCCCGCCCCAAACCACGTTGCGTCGCACTCCGCAGCCACATCCGCGTCCTCCCCAACGGCGACGTCCCCGTCTGCCAGTTCAACACCAAAAGCGTCGGCAACCTCCGCGGCCAGCCCTTCGACGCAGTTTGGTTCAACGGCACCAGCGCCAAGTCCCGCGATTGGGTCGACCGCTGCCCGGGCTGTTGGGCCGAATGCGAAGTCATGCCCAACGCAATCTTCTCCGGCGATATCCTGCGCCAGGTACGTTGAGCATGCCCGCAGTGTGCTTCCTCAAGCTCATCGGGCCGGCCTTGCTGCTCTGGCCGTTCATCTCACCACCTGCCACGCAACCGACGCGATACGCCGAACGCCCTCGCCCAATCACGGCCCTCCAGGACGATCGAATCACCGAAGCCTCCGGAATCAGCGCCAGCCATCGTCACCCGGGGCTGTTCTACGTACACAACGACTCCGGCGACGAGCCGCGCGTCTTCCTGATCGACCGTGACGGCGTCACACGCGGCGTCATCTATCTCCAGGGTGCCCGCGCCATCGACTACGAGGACATCGCCCTCGCACCGTCCGGCGGACCCGGTCGCTATGACGTGTGCGTGGCCGACATCGGCGACAATCGCGCGCGTCGCCGCGAAGTGCAGCTATACCGCTTCGCCGAGCCCGACTTGCCCACCAGGCCCGATGGACGTGTCCAAGTCACACCACAACGCTTCCGCCTGCGCTACGCGGATGGCCCCGCCGACGTCGAAGCCTTCGCCGTCCACCCACAAACCGGCGACGGTTACTTCTTCACCAAGCGCACCGACGGCCACACCCATGTCTACCAACTGCCCGCCCCATGGCGTGAAGACCGAATCACGACGCTGTCCAACGTTGCCCGCATCGAATTGCCCCCGACCCGTCCCCGGGCGCGCATCATCACCGCCGCTGATATGCGCGCTGATGGCCGGATGTTGATGTTGCGCTGCTATGTCGATGCTTGGCTTTGGACCCTGCCCACCTCAGCTACGCCCCTGGCCGGTCATCTTGTCAAACAGCAGCCCACCCGCCTGCGCCTCGCCGCCGAACCGCAGGGTGAAGCCGCCTGCTTCTCCGCCGCCGGCCACGCCATCCTCACGGTGAGTGAAGGCATGGGTGCCACGGTCTACGAATCACCAGCCCTGGAGCCTCCGCCGCCGAATAGCAAATCACCGCAGCAGTAGGGGGCGGCGGCAGCCCGGGTTGCTTTGCCACGCCCCCAGCCCGTATCCTATAAACATCTGCCGGCGACCCGGCCGGCCCCGTCATGTCTCGAGGTGTACCATGCAAAGCGTCATGCCCGACTCCATTATTCCCCTTCTCGAGAAAATGCGCGAGCTCGAAGCCAGCGACCTCCACCTCAAGACGGGGGTCCCGCCCGCCTACCGCGTCGCCGGCGACATTCGCCGCACCAACCTCCCGAAGATCGACGTCAATTCGCGCCTCATCGAGAAACTCCTCGAACCCGTGATCCCCCCACACCGCAAGCACATTTTCGATGAAAAAGGCGGACTCGACTTCGCCTACAACCTCCCCGACGGTGACCGCTTCCGCATCAACATCATGCGCTCCTGTGACCAGATGCATGCCGCCATTCGCCGCGTAAAAGGCGTTATCCCCAGCTTCGAAGAGCTGCGCCTGCCTCCCATCTACCGCAAACTCGCCGAAGAGACGTTCGAAGGCATCATCATCGTTTGCGGTGTCACGGGCTGCGGCAAGAGCACTACCCAGGCTGCCATGATCGACCGCATCAACGAGACCCAGGCCGTCAACATCATCAGCATCGAAGACCCCATCGAATTCACGTTCCACCCAAAGAAGGCCTTCGTCAGCCAGCGCGAGCTCGGTCTCGATGTCGAGAGCTTTGCCGATGCCCTTCGCGGCGCCGTCCGCCAAGACCCGGACATCATCTTCATCGGCGAAATGCGCGACCGGGACACGCTCCTGGCCGCGCTCCAGGCGGCTGAGACCGGACACCTGGTGTTCTGCACCCTCCACACGGCCGACACCATGCAGGCCCTCGCCCGCATGCTCGAATTCTTCCCGCCCGACCAGCACGACTTCATCCGCAGCTCGCTCGCCAACAGCCTCAAGGCCATCTGCGCCCAGCGGCTCGTTCCGGCAATTGATCCGGCGATATCCCGCGTCCCCGCCACTGAAGTCCTTCTCGGTGATACCATCGTCAAGGAGAAGATCCGCGAAGGTGAAGACACCGATCTACCCGAGATCATCCTGGGTTCAAAAGAGAGCGGCATGCGCAACTTCACCCAATCCCTCGCAGAAATGATCGAGCAAGGATTGGTCTACACCGACACCGCCATGGAATACGCCCCCAATCGCGAAGCCCTCAAAGGCATGATGCAGGGCATCAAACTCTCCGCCCAAACCCTCGTCCACCGCGTAAAACGCGGCGGCTGATCCCCGCGCAATGCAATCGGCGTAGCAGGATATCGTAGTTATCAGACAGTCCGCCACTCCCGTCCGATCTTGATTCTGCAAGCTGCAACGCCCACTCACCCACTTTTTCGGAACCGGTTCCACATTTCCGCTTGCACACCCACTCAGGCCCAGATACACTACATATCGGAATCGCTCCCGTGCTTGTCCGATAAGGACTTATGATTCGGACCACCGGAGTCCCGCCCGTGCAACCGGACGTCGGGCCCGGCGCACGAGACACAGAAACGTTCCGCCTGTTTCTGAGGGAAAGGGATGTGGCCATGTTGGCTCAACATGTGAGTGGGACAGCCTCACCTATTGCGCGGGGAGACCCCTTGCCGTTCGCGTGGATCGTTGCCATCTGTCTGGCACTGCTTGCCCCCGCCGCGCTCGCCCAGCCCTGCCAGCCCGAATGGTCCGACCAGTTCCCCGCCAGCACCATCAACGGCATCGTCCACACCCTCTGCGTCTTCGATGAGGACGGCGACGGCCCGCAACCACCCGCACTCTTCGTTGGTGGCGCCTTCACCACCGCTGGCGGCATCACCGTAAACCGCATCGCTCGCTGGGATGGACAGGTCTGGTCCCCGCTCGGCGAAGGCATGAGCAGCACTGTCTTTGCCCTCGAAGTCTACGACTCCGACGGCGACGGCCCCGCACCCGCCGCCCTCTACGCCGCCGGCAATTTCACCATCGCCGGCCAGGCCGGTGCCAGCCGCATCGCCAAATGGAACGGCACCCACTGGTCACCGGTGGCAGGGGGGCTCAATGGCGTCGCTTATGCCCTCACCGTCCTCGACCCTGACGATGACGGCCCCGAAAACCCCGAACTCTACGTAGGCGGCATCTTCACCCGCGCCGACGATGTCAACACCAACCGCGTCGCCCGCTGGGACGGCACCGCCTGGTCCGCCGTCGGCCTCGGCATGAACAACTACGTCAACACCCTCGCCGTCTTCGACGCCGACGCCGACGGCCCCGAGCCCCCGCGCCTCTACGCCGGCGGCGGTTTCAGCATGGCCGACGAAATCCCGGCCAACCGTGTCGCCATGTGGAACGGCACCACCTGGGAAGCCCTCATCGCCGGCCCCAACGAAAACGGCGTCAACGGTATCGTCTACGACATGATCCCCCACGACGTCGATGGCCCGGGCGGAGATCCACCCGGCCTTTACCTCGCCGGCTACTTCACCATGGCCGGTTTCACCCCAGCCAACCGCGTCGTCCGCTGGAGCGACAACGATTGGACACCCCTCGGCGACGGTGCCGATGCCGCCGTCTGGTCCATCGCCAGCATCGACCACGACGGCCCCGACGGCAATCCCGCCAGCCTGTACATCGGCGGCCCGTTCGTAACCGCCGGCGAAGAGGTCGTCGCCTACATCGCACGTTGGGACGGCGCCGCCTGGCACGCCCTCGACGGCGGCGTAAACGATGGCGTCCGTGCCATCGCCGCTTACGATGACGGCATCGCCGCCAACGAACCCCTCCCACTCTACGCCGGCGGCGCCTTTACCATCGCCGGTGGCCACCCCTCGGGCCACATCGCACGCTGGGGCTGCCCACTCGACGCCGCCCCACCCGTCATCTCCATCCACCCCGAGACGCAAAGCGCCTGCGAAGGCGACACAGTCATCTTCGAAGTCTTCGCCTGGGGCACGCCGCCGCTCACCTACCAGTGGCGCAAAGACGGTGTCGATATTGAAGGCGAAACCAACGCCCAACTCATCCTCGACCCCATGGGCCCCGATGACATCGGCAGCTACGACGTCATTGTCAGCAATGACTTTGGCAGTGCCACCAGCGACTCCGCCGATCTCGAGCTGCTCGAGCCGCCCACCATTCTCGAGCATCCCCAGCCCGCCACCGTCTGCCTCGGCGGCGATATCTCGTTCTCCGTATCCGCCGTCGGTTCCGAACCGCTCGAATACCAATGGCGCCGCGATGGCAGCATCATCTTCGGCGCTACCAACCCAACCTACCATATCCCCTTCGTCGAAATCGATGACGGTGGTAACTATGACTGCCGCGTGACTTCGCCCTGCGGCACCGAGTTCTCCGAAACCGCGCTGCTGCAGGTCGACACCGGTCCCTACATTGTCGAGCAGCCTGCCGATCACGACGTTTGCGTCGGCGCAGCCGTGACATTCTCCGTAGACGTTACCGGCCTCGGCCCCATTGAGTATCAGTGGCGCCGCAACGGCCAGGACATCCCCGGCGCCAACGCTTCAACCTATGCCATCGACAACGTCACAGTCGAGCACGCCGGCATGTACGACGTCGTGCTCACCAACCCCTGCGGTGCCAACACCAGCGCCCTCGCCCAACTCGCCGTCTATGCCGAACCCGTCATCGACGAGCCACCCGCCGACGCGGAAGCCTGCCTCGGCGACCCGGTTACCTTCACGGTCGCCGCCACCGGACTCCCGCCGCTCGCCTATCAATGGAACAAGGACGGTGAGCCACTGGAAGGTGCCACCGGTCCCACGCTCACAATCGACACCGCGACGCCGGAAAACCAGGCCGCTTATGACGTACTCGTTATCAGCGACTGCGGCAACACCCTCAGCCCCGCTGCCACGCTCACCGTCTTCGCCGATACCGAAATCCTGACGCAGCCCATGTCACACGACGCCTGCCAGGGCGCGTCAGCAACCTTCTCCGTCACAGCCTCCGGTCCCGAACCGCTAACCTACCAATGGCACAAGGACGGCGAAGCCATCGAAGGTGCGACCAGTAGCACGCACACCATCGACCTCGTCACCGTCGAAGACGCCGGTACCTACGACGTCCTCGTCACGAGTCCCTGCGGCGACATCCTCAGCGACCCCGCCACCCTCACCGTCCTCGACGAAAACGTCATCATCGACCAACCCGACTCACAAGACCTCTGCGTCGGCCAGCCCCTCCAACTCAGCGTCGCCATCGAAGGCCCCGCGCCGCTTGGATACCAATGGCGACTCGACGGGGAGCCCATCGCGGGCGCCACCGACGCCATCTACGAAGTCCCCAGCGTGACCCTCCTCGATGCCGGCAGTTACGACGTCCTGATCGACGGTGTCTGCGGCACACTCACCAGCACACCCGCCACCGTCGGCGTATTCGCTGAACCCGAGATCACCACACAACCCCAGGATATCGCTGGCTGCGAAGGCAATGCCGTCAGCCTCACTGTTACCGCCACCGGGTTCGAGCCACTGACGTACCAGTGGCGCAAGGACAACACGGACATCCCCGGTGCCACGTCCGCGACGTTGAACCTGGACTCGCTCACGCTCACCGACGCCGGCATATATGACGTCCTTGTCACCAGCCCCTGCGGCGCCAACCTGAGCGACCCCGCCCTCGTCTCCGTCGGCACCACGCCACAAATCACCACCGATCCCGTCAGCCACGAAGTTTGCCAGACGGCCGCGGTCACGTTTACCGTCGTCGCGACCGGCACCGGCGACCTGCAATATCAGTGGCGCTACGACGGTACCCCGATCGATGGCGCCACCCAGCCCGAATTCACCATCGATCCCGTCGCCCCTGCCGACGGCGGCACGTACGACGTTCTTGTCAGCAATAACTGCGGCGAAATCACCAGCGCCCCGGCCCAGCTTGATGTCATCGCCCTCGCCACCATCCTCACCCAACCGCAATCGCAAGCGGCCTGCGCCGGCGACGAAACGGTGTTCACCATCGACGTCGACGCACCCCAGCCCGTCACCTACACTTGGCGAAAAGACGGCACACCCATCGACGGCGCTATCAACGCGACGTACATCATCGACAGCGTCGCCCCGGCCGACGCCGGCACCTACGACGTCGTGATCACCACCGACTGTGGCGACGTGCTCAGCAACCCGGCGGAACTGACCGTCGACGAAGGCTCGGTGATCGATACTCAACCGCAATCGCAATCCGCGTGCATCGGCGCCGCTGCAGCCTTCACAGTCACCGCCACCGGCCCCGAACCCCTGACCTACCAGTGGCGCCACGAAGGTCTGCCGATCCTCGGCGCAAATACCCCCACACTCGTGCTACCCGCCGTTACCACCGGCGACGCCGGCACGTACGACGTTACGATCGACAGCCGCTGCGGCGCAACAGTCAGCGAACCGGCCACCCTCACCGTCAACACTGGCGCGGTCGTTCTCACCCCACCCGCCGACCAACAAGCCTGTGCCGGCGCTACCGTCACGCTGACCGTCGACGCGGACGGCACCCCGCCGCTCCAATATCAGTGGCAACATGAAGGCACGCCGCTCACCGGCGCAACATCAGCAACATTGACAATCAACAACATCACGCCCGCCGACGCCGGCGCCTACGACGTCATTGTCACCAGCCCTTGCGGCCAGACGCTCAGCGAACCCGCTACAGTCACGGTCCTGCCGGCACCGGCAATCCTCCGCGATCCCCAATCCCAAGGTGCCTGTGCCGGCGACCGCGTCGAACTCTATGTCGTCGTCGCAGCCGACCAACAGGCGACCTTCGCCTGGCGACGCGACGGTCAGCCCCTAACCGGCCAGACCGCCGCCAACCTCATCCTCGATCCGGTGACTCTCGGCGACGGCGGCACGTATGACGTCGTAGTCACCGCGGCCTGCGGCAGCATCACCAGCGCACCAGCAATCATCGACGTCGTCGACTGCGCCAGCCTCCCCGGCCTGCCAAGCAACCCCCAGCCAGCAGACCGCACCGATGCCGTCGCGATCGACACGCCGCTCACGTGGGAACCCGCCACCGGCGCGACCAGCTACGAACTCCACCTGGGTCTCACCCAGTCCCCGCCGTACTTCGGCGCTACCACCACCCCAGCCTGGAACGCCCTCAACCTCGAACACGGTACCACCTATTACTGGCAGGTTGTGGCCGTCAATGACGTCGGCTCGACCCCCGGGCCCGTCTGGTCCTTCACGTCAGTGGCCGCAACCTCCGGCGATAATCCCGGAGGCGACGATAGTGGGCAGGATGAACCCGATACACCGCTCGACGACGTTGCGCCACCAGGCTGCGGCGCCGGCGCGTGCGGTGCCGGTTTCGTTGGTTACCTGCCGTTCTCGATTCTCGGTTGGCTGGGCCTCAAGCGGCGCTTCCGTCACGCCGCCTTCCACGTTCCTCGCGCCCCGGGCGTCTAACGACACCGCGTCCAGCCGAGACCAACCAGGCACGGGTCCTCCCTCCGACCCGTGCCTTCTTTTTGGTGCGCCGGGCATGGCGTGATGACGTAGAGGTGCAAGTCCTCTGGGAGCCCA